>CACNHX010000019.1 GCA_902620425.1 uncultured Alphaproteobacteria bacterium | reverse complement strand
TCCTAAATTTAATAGTGCTAATGAGATTTTATTGTATGCAGACTCCATAACATATGATGAAGATGAAAATATCATCGCCAAAGGTAATGCTAAAGTTTATCAAGAAAACAAATTGATTATTTCTGAATTGATAATTTATAACAAAAATAAAGAAGAAATTATTCTGCCTTTAGAATTTACATTTAAAGATGAAAAAAATAATTATTTTCAAGGAGAGAATGGATATTTTAAAAAAGATTTAAATTATGCAGAATTCAATAAACCTAAAATTAGACTAAATGACGGATCTAGATTAACTGGGCATAAATTAAAAAGAGATGGCAATATTGATATAATATCTAAAGGTGTATATTCACCATGTATTTCAAGGATAAAAATTGCTAATTTTATTTGCCCAACATGGCAATTAGAAGGAGAAAAAATATTACACGATAACGACAACCTTTTCTTATATCAGAAGCATTCAAAAATGAGAGTCATAAATACACCTGTTTTTTACATACCTTATATTGTTACTCCCTCTCCATTAAGGAAAGAGAGAAAATCTGGATTTCTTACACCCTCTGTGTCATTAAATTTTTTTGATACTAAAACTTCTCAATCAACATCATTTCCTTACTATTTTAATATTTCTATTGATAAAGAGTTGCTATTTACACCTATTATCAATTATGGAGGAGGAATTGATTCATCGCAGAGGTTTAATTTTGATTATAACCAAAAACTTTCTGGAGGTAATTTTAAAACTGATCTAACTTTTGACTCTAATTTTGAAAAAGAAAATAATAATAAATGGCTAACTGATGCAAGCTTAATTACGGAATATAATAAAAATTTAAATGAAAATTGGAGATTCAAACTAGATTCAGCTTTACAAACTTCGATGAATTACATTCAAAAAACTAAACCAAATGATAACCTTAGCTATACAAATTCTCTTTCTACAAATTTAAACTTAGAAGGATTTAATTTAAATAAAATAGATGATTATTTTCAAGTAAGTTTAAATTTTTACCAAACTAATCAAAAAAATGAAGATAACAAAACAATTCCTACAGTGTTACCCAAAATTAAATATTTTACAGGTTATACTAATATATACGGGAATGTATCAAGTTCTACTTATGAAAGTTATAATATTTTTAGAGAAAAAAGCATAGGTGTGCATGCAAAACAACAACAAAAATTATCTCATAAATATAATTTTAAAAAAGAGTTTATTAATTTTAATTCTAAAATAAGATTAAATACTGAAATCTATAATCAAATTTTTAATACAGAAGATAAACATTACAGTGGAAATATTTATAAAACAGGTTCTTATTATAGAATATTTCCTATATTCGGTTTTTCTTCAGAAACACCATTTAAATTCAAAAATTATTTGCAAAATTTTACCATAAAACCAAAAATTCACATGACATTAACTCCAGGAATATCTAGTAGCAATTATTTATCGAATGAAGATTCAACTAATAATGATTTTAGTATAGAAAATATATATAGGTTGAATAGATATAGTGGTAACGATAAAATGGATAATTCTAAAAGAATTACTTATGGAATTGATACTTTTACTGAATATTTTAAATCATCATTATCACAATCTTATGAATTCACAAATAATAGCAACTTTCATAGAGAACAAGGAAATGATGATAATCTTAGTGATTTATTAGGATCATTTCAATATTTAAATAGAAATGAAATATCATATGGTTTTAGATATGATTTAGCAGATTCATATTTAAAAAAACAAAATGTAAATTTTAAAACAGATTCAAAAATTGGAGAAATAAATATTTCATATTTAGATCAAAATTCAAAAGTAAATAATATTGTTACAAAGGATACAGAAACAATTAATTATTCATTCTTAAGTAAGAAATTTTCAAAATTTTCTAAAATTGAACTCTCTGGACTATATGATTTAAAGAAAGAAATTAATAAAGAATATTCAATAGGATACAGTTATTTTGATGAATGTTTTGGTATAAATTTAGATTTTAATAGAAAATCATATGAAGAAGATAGCCTTAAA
>CACNHX010000018.1 GCA_902620425.1 uncultured Alphaproteobacteria bacterium | reverse complement strand
GCAAAAGTTACATTGAAAATGTTGATGGGTTAGAAAAAGATTTACAAAATATAAAAGGACCGCCTTGGGTTATCAAATCACAAATACATGCTGGTGGAAGAGGAGCAGGAAAATTTTTAAAACCTTTTAATACAAAAGGTGGAGTACAAATAACAGAATCAATTGATGATGCACAAAAAATTGCAAAAGGAATGATGGGTAACACATTGATTACAAAACAAACAGGTAATGAAGGAAAGTTAGTAAATAGAATTTATTTAGAAGCTGGATGTGAAATTAATAGGGAATATTATTTAAGTATTCTTCTTGATAGAAATCAATCAAAATTAATGATGATGGTATCTGATGCTGGTGGTGTAGACATAGAAGATGTAGCTGAGAAAACACCAGAAAGAATTCAATATGTTCATTTTGATAACTTAGAAGATTTCACAATTAGTGATAGTCTTCAAAATAAATTAAATTTTTCTATTAATGAATTTAACCAATTTAAAGAAATTGTTTCAAATTTATGTAAGGCCTATGTCGAAATAGATGCTTCTTTAATTGAAATTAATCCTCTTGTTGTGACAAAAGATGAAAAACTAATTCTTTTAGATGCTAAAATTAATATTGATGATAATGCTCTGTATAGACAGGCTGACATTGAAAAATTAAAAGATATTTCAGAAGAAAATGATTTTGAACTTGAAGCTTCTGAAAACGATATGGTTTACATTAAGCTGGATGGAAAAATAGGCTGTATGGTTAATGGAGCTGGACTGGCTATGGCAACTATGGACATTATTAAACAATTTGGAATGGAGCCAGCCAATTTTTTAGATTTAGGTGGTACTGCAAATAAAGAAAGAGCCATTAAAGCTTTCAAGATCATTCAATCAGATAAAAACGTGAAATCAGTCTTTATAAATATTTTTGGAGGAATTATCCATTGTGATATGATCGCTAATGGCATCATTGATGCAATTAAAGAATTAGAATTTAAACTTCCTGTTGTTGTACGTTTTCAAGGAACAAATTCTAAAGAAGGAAGAGACATTATAAATAATTCATCATTAGGATTAATTTCAATTGATGATTTTTCAAATGCAGCTCAGAAAGCTGTGGAGTTATCAGAATAGTGTCAATTTTAGTTAATAAAAAAACAAGACTTATTTGCCAAGGTTTTACCGGTTCACAAGGAACATATCATTCTGAACAAGCTATAGCATATGGTACAAATCTTGTTGGTGGTGTCACCCCTGGAAAAGGAGGTCAGACCCATTTAAATTTACCAGTGTTTAATACTGTTGCCGATGCAGTGAAACAAACTGATGCAAACGCAACAGTTATTTATGTGCCTGCTAAGTTTGCTGCTAAAGCAATCCACGAAGCTTTAGATGCAAATATTGAATTAATTGTCTGTATTACAGAAGGTATTCCAGTCTTAGATATGATTGATATAAAAAAAAGAATTATTAAAAATAAAACATATTTGATTGGACCAAACTGTCCAGGGTTAATCACACCTTCCGAATGCAAGATTGGAATCATGCCTGGCTTCATTCATAAAAAAGGTAAAATAGGAATAGTAAGTAGATCAGGAACATTAACTTATGAAGCTGTTGCACAGACAACAGAGGTAGGATTAGGTCAATCAACATGTGTTGGTATTGGTGGAGATCCAATACATGGGATGGATTTTGTAGATTGTATAAAGTTATTTTTAGAAGACGATGAGACCGAGGGAATCTTAATGATAGGTGAAATTGGTGGCGAGGAAGAAGAAAATGCAGCAGAATTTATTTCAAATTCAAAAAGAAAAAAACCAGTTTCAGCATTTATAGCTGGACAATCGGCGCCAAAAGGAAAACGTATGGGTCATGCAGGTGCTATTGTTTCAGGCTCAAAAGGTACAGCACATTCCAAAATTAAATCTTTAGAACAGGCTGGAGTTTTGGTGTCAAAATCCCCGGCATCATTGGGAAAAACTATGAAATTAGCAATGCAAAATGGGAATAATTAATTTCCATTAGTATGATTGTTATGCAAAATGGTTTTAGTTTAATAGAAATTTATGAATGATACTTTTTTAAATAGTGCTAATGCGCCATATGTGGCCGAATTGTATTCTAAATTTAGAAATGACCCTGAAAGTGTGG
>CACNHX010000017.1 GCA_902620425.1 uncultured Alphaproteobacteria bacterium | reverse complement strand
CTCTATGGGAGCTGGAGTAGATCACATTCTAAAACTTAAAAATTATAATAAAAAAATTCCTATAGTAAGAATAAAAGATGAAGAAATGGGGGAGAGAATTGCCAATTATTCTTTAGCTCAAATACTAAATTATCAATTAAATTTTAAAATTTTTCAAAATTCTCAAATCAAACAATACTGGTCTGGAGAAAGGACACCAATTGATAATAAAAATTTAACAGTAGGTATTTTAGGTCTAGGCTTTCTTGGAAATTATATTGCAAAATTACTAAATAAATTAAATTATAATGTTATTGCATATAAAAAAAATCGAGCAAAAGTAAAAAATGTAAAAATATACACTGGTAAAAATATTATAAGTTTTATCAAAAGCTCTGATCTTATTATTTCTATTTTACCATCAACACCTCAAACAAATAACATAATAGATAAAAAGTTTTTAAAAAATATGAAAAAAAATTCTTGTTTAATAAATATAGGCAGAGGAAATGCAATTGAAGAGAAAGATCTTCTAAATCATTTAAAGAAAAACAAAAATTTTTATGCTTATTTAGATGTCTTTAAAGATGAACCTTTAAAATCAAGTAGTCAATTTTGGAAACTGCCAAATGTAACTATTACTCCACACGTTGCAGGTGTAACAGCTATAGAGCCATCTGTTAAATATATGTACTCCAAATATAAAAAACTAAGAAAAAATAAAAATATAAAATCAGATGTTAATCCATCTGATGGATATTAATTAATATCAAAATAATTTTCTAAAATTCTAAAATAAATATTCTCTAATTTAATAATATCTTCAACAAAAACAAATTCATCTACTTTATGAAGAGTTTGATTTCTAAGACCTAACTCTACTACTTCACAATAGTTCTTTATATATCTTGCATCAGAAGTACCACCATCGGTTGCTTGCTCAGGTGGGCTATTTCTACCTGTGACATCAGAAATTGATTTTGAAATAATATTATATAAATCACCGGCTTTATTCAAAAATGACTCAGCTGTTGCATCATAAGTATAAGTGCAACTAGCGTTTTCCAGTTTAGAGAAAATCTTTTCTATTTTATTATCAATCCATTTTATAAGTGAGTCAGATGAATGCATATCATTAAATCTAATATTAACTGTTGCTTTAGCTAATTCCGGAATTACGTTTTGAACAGGATTGCCGATATCAATAGTAGCGATTTGAACTGATGTTGGTAAAAAATTTTCACTACCTTCATCTAGCGGCTCCTCTAATATACTATTTAATAAATTCACTAAGTGATGTGAAGAATTTTCAGCTAAATGAGAATTCGCCGTATGTCCTTGAATACCTTTTACCTGAAAAAAGAAACTAACTGATCCTCTTCTTCCAATTTTTACTTTATCGCCGACCTCATTTTTAGAAGTTGGTTCACCAACAAGACAATGATCAAATTTATAATTTTGTTTACTTGCCCATTCTAGAATTCTTGGTGTGCCGTTTACAGAATCTCTTTCTTCATCTCCTGTAATAATAAATGAAATCTTACCTGGAATATTTTTATATTTATCTACAAATCTTTTAGCAGCACTGATGAAACAAGCAACACTGCTTTTCATATCTTCACTACCTCTTCCATAAAGTTTACCATCATCTATTCTTGCTGAAAAGGGGGGATATTTCCAAGAATTTTCATTTCCTACTGGAACTACATCTGTGTGACCAGCATAAGCAAAATGCTTTCCTTCATTTCCTATCGTTGCAAATAAATTTTTTACTTCATAAGAATTGTTTCCAGAGAAAATTAATGGATGACAGTCACATCCTATAGCACTTAGATGATTTTCAACAACTGTTAAAGCGCCCTCATCTTTTGGAGTTACACTTGCACATTTAACTAAGGATTGTGTAAGAGTAACTGGATCAAAATTAATTTCTGACATTAATCTCTTAAAAGATCATTGATTGATGTTTTGCTTCTAGTTTTTTCATCAACTCTTTTAACAATAACTGCACAGTATAAAGAAGGATTAATATCTCCTTCTTTTTTTCCTGGTAATGTACCTGGTACCACAACTGAATACGCTGGAACTTTTCCCATATGAATTTCCCCAGTTGATCGATCGACTATTTTTGTAGATGCTCCAATAAATACACCCATTGATAAAACCGCACCTTCACCAACAATAACACCTTCAGCCACTTCACTTCTAGCTCCAATAAAACAATTGTCTTCAATAATCACAGGATTTGCTTGAAGAGGTTCAAGTACACCGCCAATACCAGCACCTCCAGAAATATGACAGTTTTTACCTATTTGTGCACATGATCCAACTGTTGCCCAAGTATCAATCATTGTTCCTTCGTCAACATATGCACCAAGATTTACAAAAGAAGGCATTAAAACAACACCTTTAGCAATAAATGCAGATTTTCTTACAACAGCGTCTGGTACATATCGAAATCCTGCTTTCAGATGATCATCTTTAGTCCAATTTGCAGTTTTACTTTCTACTTTGTCAAACCAAGTAGCATGCGATGCTTTAATGATTTCATTATCATTTAATCTGAAACTTAAAAGAATTGCCTTTTTAATCCATTGATTAACTTGCCATTCATTATTAATTTTTTCACAAACCCTTAAGCTTCCACTATCAAGTTTGTTTAAAGTTTCATCTACTGCATTTCTAATATCACCTGCAGTATTAACATTAATATTATCTCTCTCCTCAAAGGCATCATTTATAATTTTTTCCAGATCACTCATATTTTACCCTCATTTACATCTTTTAAAAATAAACTCAAATCTCTTGTTTGAAAATCTAAATATTCTTTAGATGCTTCAATATCATCGGAAAAATTCTCATAACCAGCATCAACCCAGACAGGTGTAAAACCAACTTTTTTTGCTGGAACTAAATTCTTTGCAATATCATCAAACATAGCGGATTTATTTGCTTCGATATCAAATAAGTCGATAATTTTTTCATAGGGAGAAATTTCTGGCTTAGGAATATAATCAGCCATTTTAATATCATATATTTCATCAAAAAAGTTTGTTAGATTTATTTTCTCTAACACATCTAAGACATGTTGCTTATTTGCATTTGTATAAATAATTTTTCTTCCCTCAAGTTTATATAATTCATAATTAAGATTTTGATTTGGACCAACAATTGAGTAATCTAACTTATGAACCTCTTCTAAAAAATAATCAGGATCTACACCATGATTATCCATCATACCTCTTAATGTAGTGCCATGTTGCTTGTAATATTTTGCTTGTAGTTTTTTTGCTTCAGCTAATTCCATATTTAAATTTTTAGCTACAAACTCACCCATTAATTTATGTACTTGCTGAAAAATTCCACTATCTGCAGAATAAAGTGTATTGTCTAGATCAAATATCCAGGTATTGATGTTATCTTTAAAGCTCATTTAATTACTTGTTATTTGTGTGCCAATTCCATGTTCAGTAAATAACTCTAATATTACTGAATGAGGAATTCTTCCATCTAAAATAGTAGATTTTTTAACACCTTTTTTCATTGCATCAATACATGTATTAATTTTCGGCTTCATACCTCCAGAAATATATTCTTTATTAGCAATACTTTCAGCTTCTTCTAAAGTTATTGATGAGATTAATTTTTCATCTTTGTCTAAAATTCCAGATACATCGGTTAGTAATAATAATTTACTTGCCTGTAACTCACCCGCTATAAAACCCGCAACAGTGTCAGCATTAATATTATATGTAAAATTATTTTCATCCTTACCT
>CACNHX010000016.1 GCA_902620425.1 uncultured Alphaproteobacteria bacterium | reverse complement strand
ATCCACCTCCTGATATAAATTTTGATAACGATTTAAATATGATCGTTTATATTGGTGAGTCTACTACTAATCTTAATATGAGTCTATATGGATATCCAAGGAAAACAACACCCTATCTTGATAGAATAAAAGATGAACTGATAGTATATAATAATGTATTTTCTGATCATACTCATACAAGTCCAGCCCTACTTGAAGCTTTAAGTATAGATTATAATTCGAATATAAATAAAACTATCAATTCAATTTATAATAAAAAAAGAATATCTATCATTGATATTTTTAATAAAAACGATGTTAATACTTTACTAGTAAGTAACCAAAGTCAATCTGGAACTTCAAACCAAACAGCTTCAATAATTTTTAAAAATTCTGATAGGGTTTTCAGTACTGAATCTAAAATATTCGGTAATAATGAAACTATTTTAGAAACACCATATGATCATATTTTTTTTCAAACTCAATTTAACAAGATAGACAAAATATTTAAAGAAAATAAAAAAAATATTGTATTTTTACATTCATATGCAGGACATGGTCCATACACAAAATATATACCAAATCAATTTAAAGATAGAATTGATGATTTACTTGTACAGAATGATTATAAAGTAATCTTTGGGGAAAATGATTATACAGAAAATTTAGAAAAATATGATAGCTCTATAAGATACATTGATTGGTCTATCTTTCAGATAATAAATAAAATAAAGAAAAGAGAGGAACCAATAATTTTTCTATATTTTAGTGATCATGGAGAGAGTGTTTTTTTAAATAAAGGACATAATTCAGCTGAATTTGAGATTGAAATGGCTCAAATTCCTTTCTTTTTTTACTTTAACGATAAAGCTAAAGAAATCTATATTAATAAATATCTTCAGTATAAAAATCTTGTAAAGCAAAATAATGTTTCTTTACTTTCACAACTTCCATACACACTTTTTGATATTTACGGTAATAATAAAAATAAGGAAAAGATAATAGGTGTCCAACAGGATGAAAACATTATTTTAGTAAGAGATTTACCAGGTCTTTCAACTTATGTAAGCCTTTCAAATTCAAAAATTATTTCAAATACAAAAGAATTCAAAGTTGAAAGTGTAGAAACTTTCAAAATATCTAATGATAAAAATAAAAATAGTAATGTTGATATTTGTTATCATAGATCAAATACCTTTGCCAAAATAGTCAGAGGCTCTAAAATATCAACTTGTTTAGAATTAGATATTATTATAGAAAAAGATGAAATTTATATAAACCATCCTCCAAAAAAAGAAAAATTTCTTCTTCAAAACATAATATCAATAGTTAAGAATAATAATCTTGCACTTTGGCTTGACGCTAAAAATCTTGATAATGAAAACAAATGTAAAGTTTTGTATGATTTTCTAGTTAATAAAAATTTTAGAAAAGTACTTGTTGAGTTTCCATCATATATATCCGAAGAAAAATATAATCTTAAAGATTGTGAAAAATTATTTAAAAATGAATTTCATAGCAATATATACACGTCATACTATATACCTACGAATGATGGCTTAGAATGTATTGAAAAATATAATTTACAAAAAAATCTTAATAATAACAAGTGTAACATTTTTTTTGCAAAACTAACTAAGCTAATAAATAAATATAACTTTTCAGATATCTCATTTGATAGTAGACTTTATGATATTATTAGTGAAAGTAATTTATTTGAAAAAATTCAATGGAATACTTGGAATATTAATAGTGAAAATTACTATACTGCAAATAAAAGTAAATTAAGAATGATAATTTTAAATAATTCAGATAAAAATAATTATTAACAAGTAAAATTTCTTTAATTATAAATTATTTAAAATGTTTATTAAAATACATAAAACTGGTTTGAAATATTTCTTCATTAGCCTGTTTTTTGGTATCATTACATATCCAATTTACGATATCATTTCTTACTTTATATTTATTTTAACTATTTATATTTATTATTTTTTTAGAGATCCAATAAGAATAATTCCAGAAGAAGAAGGAATTTTATCACCAGCAGATGGTAAAGTTATATTTGCAGGTAAATCAAAACTTCCAGATGAATTAATGTCAGATGAAATTGTAAATAAAGTAAGCATATTTATGAATATATTTAATGTTCATGTTAATAGGATCCCTTATGATGGAGTAATAAAAGATATAAAATATATTGAAGGGAGTTTTTTTAATGCAAGCTTGGATAAATCAAGTAAGAAAAATGAGAGAAATATTGTTACTATAAAGAATAAAAAAAATGAAAAAATTATTTTTGTTCAAATAGCTGGATTGATTGCAAGAAGAATTGTTTGTGATTTAAAGATTAATCAAAAAGTTAATAGAGGAAGTAAATTTGGAATAATTAAATTTGGAAGTAGAGTTGATATTTATTTGCCTAAAGACTATAATTTGTTAGTACAAATTAACCAAAAAGTAAAAGCAGGTGAAACTATTATAAGTAATAAATATATTAGTACTGGCAGTTATTTATAAACTAATGAAAAATAATATAGAAAATTTATTTATTAATTTACCTAATATGATTTCATTATTAACCCTAATTAGTGGTTTAACTTCAATAAGATTTGCATTTTTACAAGAATGGAAATTATCTTTGAGTTTGATAATTGTAGCAACAGTATTTGATTTTCTTGATGGTTGGTTGGCTAGAAGATACAATAAAACCTCAAAATTTGGAGCTGAATTAGATAGTCTCAGTGATTTCATATCTTTTGGTGTAGCACCTGCAATTATTATATTTTTATGGTCACTTAAATATGTTGGATCAATAGGTTGGGTACCAGTTTTAATCTTTTCTATTTGTTCTGCATTAAGGTTAGCTAGGTTTACTGCTGATTTAAACATCTTGGATGTACGAATTAAAGTTCAAGAACATTTCATAGGAGTACCGTCACCAGCAGCTGCTGCATTGGTTCTATTACCTATTTTTATTTCTTTTGAAACAAACATTGAATTAAATCAATATCCTTTTTTAATTATTATTTATATGATTTTTATCGGCTATTTAATGATAAGCAAGATTCCTACAATTTCATTTAAAAAATTTACCATTAATAAAAAATTTCAGCATTGGATTTTTTTGTTATTGTTGGTGTTATTTGTTTTTTTAGTTACAAAATTTTGGACAATTTTAATAATTTTTACTATTTTTTATTTTCTTAGCATTATTATTACTGTCTATAAGAATAAATCCTAGTTAAAAAGTAATTTTTTTATTAATAATTTTAATACTTGTTCTAAAAATAATAATTTAACTCTGAAGTTTAATTTAGTCTTTCCATATATTCTTTTATCAAATTTAATTGGAATTTCTTTTGTAGAAATTTTATTTTTATATAAAAAAAGTATTGTAAATAGAATCTTAAACCCCCTTGTATTAATCTTTTTCTTAATATTTTTCAGTAATTCAGTTTCAATTATAAAAAAGCCACTAAGTGGGTCTTTAATTTTTTTAATACCAAGCAAATAACAAATCGCTATAGCTATTCTTGATTCTAAAATTCTTTTATTACTCATGTTGATATTTTGCGAATTTTTAATGAACCTTGAACCAATAACAATATCAAATTTTTCTTTAATTATAGTTTCAACTAATTCATTAATCTTTATTACTTCATGTTGAAGATCACAATCTAAAATTATTGTATATTTATCTTTAATTAGATCAATTCCTAAGACTAAAGATTGAGTTAAATCTCTCTTTTTTTTAAATCTAATAATATAGTCTATATTGTCAAATTCTTCTTTGGCGCTTAAAAGTTTGTTTTTAGTACCATCTATAGAATTATCATCTACAAATAAAATATTATATTTATAATCTAAATTCAGTTTTTTGATTGTATTAATAAAAAGATATATATTTTCTCTTTCGTTATATGTTGGCACTAAAAACGTAATCATTTTTAATATTTATTTTTTTTTAATGTATAATGTAAATGTAATATTATGCATAATTTTTATTTTTCTAATAATATAAATATTAGATGGTTTATTATAATAGGCTTAGTCTTACATATTATATCAGCCTATTTTAGTATTGGTTTTTATAATTTAGATGAACATTTTCAGATTTTAAGTCCATTAGCTAAGTTATTAAATATTGAAAATACTGCTACTTGGGAATTTGAATATAAAATTAGACCATGGCTTCAACCATATTTTTATTATTTAATTTCTAAATTTATTTCTTTTTTTGGTTTTGATAATCCATTTGAAATTTCTTTTTTTATACGTTTATTCTCTTCATTAATAGGATTTTCCAGTATTTTGTATCTATTTTATCATACTAAAGAAATATTTAAATTAGATAATAATTTATCAAAAATATTAATTTTTTCATTTTGGTTTTACGCTTTCTTACATGCTCGTACCTCATCAGAGAATTTATCAATTTCAATGTTAATATTTGGGATCATATTTTTTGATAAGATTTTAAACCAAGATATACAAAATAATAAATATAAATATTCTATTTTGTCCGGTATCTTTTTAGGATTAGCAATGATTTTAAAATACCAAATAGTTATATCTGTTTTTTTTGTCTTTATTTGGTTTGTGATTAATAAATTTAATCTTTCAAATTTTAGATATATAACTCTTAACATTCTAACAATTTTATCCATTTTACTTTTAGGATTAATTATAGATTATTTTGGATATGAATCTTTTAACAATACTTATTATCAATACTATCATGCCAATTTTGTTACTAAATGGTTTGAGTCTTTTGGAAATGATCCATGGTGGTACTATATTAAATTAATTCTTGAGAGTTTCTTTCCTCCTATAAGTATATTAATAATTTTATCTGTGATATTTTTTTGTATTAAAGAGTTTAAAAATCTTTTAGCTTATATTACTTTACCAGTATTTATAATTTTGTCTTTATTGAGTAATAAAGAACTAAGATTTATATTTCCAGTTTTAATATTTACGCCCTTTTTTATTAGTTATTTTTTTAGTAATACAAAAATATTTTTTGCCAAAGTACTTCTAATTAATTTAGTAATTGTATTCAATATATTCTTTCTTGTGCTTTTATTTATACCAGCAAATGAGCAAGTGAAAATATATGAGTACTTATATTATAACAATAATGATAATATGCATGTATTCTATGATACTGATAATCCTTATATTATCGATGATCTAAAACCAAAATTTTATACAAGTTTTTTACCAAAAATAGATAAATTGAATAAT
>CACNHX010000015.1 GCA_902620425.1 uncultured Alphaproteobacteria bacterium | reverse complement strand
CAGTTACAAATTCTATTGATTTTCTTCCATCATATAAATTTACCTCATTACTTTTTTTTCCTTCTAAGTTGTTAGCAATCTCGTTAAATAAACCTGCATAACCGGATTGAATGTTTTCAACGTTTCCAATCAATTCATCAATTTTTTTTTGTTCATTTGGTTTTCTGGCCTCAAAAGTCCACATATCTTCTGCAGGTTTATAAGGTGAATTTCCTGAAGTAGCCGTTAAATTCTCAAATGAAAACTTTAGTCTTGAAGTATCATTTGCAGCTCCTAGAGTAATTGAGCTAGTAACAAGAGAGCCATTTTGCATTTGGATTGATAGTGCTGCACAATCTTCTACTTCTATATTATTTACTCTAGTTGATAATTTTGCATAAACAGAAAATATCTCACCAAATACCATAGTTAATAAATCATGAATATGTATAGCGTGACCAAGAATAGCCCCTCCTCTTTCACCCTTCCATGTTCCTCTCCATTCATTATCGTAATAATTTGAGTCCCTATTCCAATATGTCTCTAGAGAAGCAACAAAAGGTTTTCCTGCTAACCCACTTTCTATTAATAAGTTTAATTGTTTTGTACCTTTACCAAATCTATATTGAAAAACAGGGTAAATATTCTTTTTTGTTATTTGAGAAATTTTTATTAATTGATCTACTTTTTCAAGACTACCTGCTAATGGTTTTTCACAAATTGCATGCTTACCTGCTTCTAAGGCTTTTTTTACATATTGAAAATGTAAATCAGGAGGTAAACATATATCAATCAGATCTATTTCATCATCGTTGAGAACTTCTTCATAATCTTCAGTTATTTTTGTATTATTGTTTGAAATTAATCTCTTTGCTTTATCAACATCTAAATCACAAATATATTTTACACTAAATCTATCCAATTGCGTATTAAATGCATTCAAGTGTTCTTTACCAATACCCGCTCCAATTATAGCTACTTTAAAAAGTCTATTGATCATTTTCTGCAATTATTTGAGCTTGCAATGCAAGCTCCATTGATAAAAATGTAATTTTTTGTGATGTTGCCGTTTCAGTTCTGTTTAATACATCACTTATTAAGTTTGAAAAATATGGAAGCTTTATATTGCTACAATCAATGTATTTAACTTCTGTATTGTTTGCATAAAATAAATGATCCCCCGAAGATTTTTTGGCTATGTCTGTATATTTTCTAAGTTCAATATAACCTTTATCACCTAGTATAAATAATCTGCCATCTCCCCAAGTTGGTAAAGCATCTGGAGTAAACCAATCTAATCTTATATATCCATGACCAGAGTTTCCAGTCAAATTTATTTCGCCAAAATCTTGGAAACCTTTTTTTTCTGGTATACTAGAATTTTGCACTAACGCATGGTTTATTTTTGCAGTAGTTGATCCAGTAAAAATTAAAAACTGATGCACTTGATGAGAGCCAATATCAGTTAATATTCCCCCATAAGATTCTCTATCATAGAACCAATCTGGTCTTGCATAATTACCTTTCCTATGTGGACCTGTTCCAATTGTTTGTACAACTTTCCCTATTAAACCACTATTGACTAAATCTTCCGCTTTTGCAACAGCTGGAACTTGAAATCTTTCAGAAAAGTTTACTGACCATATTCTTCGATGATTTTTTACTACTGATTTAATTTGTTCAAGTTGCTCTAAAGTTGTGCATCCTGGCTTATCAACCATTACATCCTTTCCATTTTGCATTGCTAAAATTGCTAATTCAGCTCGATCTTTAGGTATCGAAGAAATTAAAATCATATCAATTGTATCATCTTCAATTATTTTCATTTTATCTTCAACTTTAGATAGGAAAGGAAATTTATCTTGAAAAGTTTTATTGTTATTTGTTTCTTCTTTCGTCCACCAATAATCACATGTGCAGCCTAAATTTAACATTTCGCCAAGCATATCGTAAATATGGCCGTGATCGATTCCCAATACCCCTAGTTTTAACTTTTTCATTAAATTTCCTCTCTTTTTATTCTCATTTGTTTTTTTGAAGAATATTCAAGCATAGATATTAATCTATGAACCTCTATTGCAGAACTTATTGAAGCTATTGGTTCTCGTTTCTCTTTTATTGAGTTCTGAAAATCTAAAATCATATCTCTATGCCAATCACTTGTGAATGCCATGGGATCTGCTCCTGCTCCTGAAGATTCTTCATCCCCTATAGTTTCTTCTTTTCCATTTTGCCAAAATAGTTTCAAAAGATTAGATTTTAATAAAACTGTTACATTTTTATAATGCAGAATTATTTCTTCTGTTCTTCCTGGATAGGATGCAGTTGAAGCAAATAATGTGCCGAAGACTTGATCTTCAAATTCTAATCCTGCACTTACGAAATCTTCAGACTCCATTGAATGAAAAGAGGATGTTTTATTCATTGAGGTAACAGCATTAATTTGTCCCGTAAACTGTAAAGCAAGATCCAAAGTATGTATTGCTTGGCTTATTAATACACCACCTCCATCTCTACTGTAAGTTCCCCTTCCAGGTTGATCATAGTAAGATTGTTCTCTCCACCATGGGATATAAATTTCAACTGCAGATAATTTTCCAATTTTTTGAAAATCTTGAGATAATATGTTTTTCAATTTTAAAGCAGAGGGTCTTGCTCGATGTTGGAGCATAATTCCAATGGGTATTTGAGCTTTTAGACTTAAAATTTCAATTTCTTTTGCATTAGACAAATTCCTTTCAATTGGTTTTTCCATTAATATAGGTATTTTACTTTGTATTAATTTTTTAACTATTTCAATTCGTACATTTGGTGGTGTAGTTAAAATTGCAAAATCTATAGAATCATTATTACAAATTTCGTCAATGCTAGAAAAAATTTTAATATTTTTAAAAATCTCAATTTGATTGCTAGATAAAAATTTATTACTTGAATTAATATTTGAAGCAATAATTCCTATAACAGATATATTATTTGACAATGAATTTAAGGCTTCAACATACACTTTACTTACCATGCCTAATCCAATAAGGACAACTCCATATTTTTTAGAAGCGTTCAAAGTTTTTTACTATTCAAAATTTTTTCAGTTTCACCGTCAAATATATGTATTTTTTCATTATCAAATGAAACTGCAATTTTTTGATTTCTTTTTAAAGATACTTGATAAGGCAGTTGTACAGTAAGTGATTCATTAGACTCTAGTTTTAAATAAATATATGTAACAGATCCTAGTTGTTCAAAATTATCTATAATTGCTTTTAAATCACCTTCACCCTCAAGAGATACATCTATATGTTCAGGTCTAATTCCTAATATCAATTCACTGTTTTGATTATCATTATTATAAACTGATTTAATATGATGATTATTTACTATTGTAAGACCATCAGGCATTTTTTTTGCATTTATAAAATTCATTTGTGGAGCACCAATAAATCCAGCAACAAATTTGTTAGTAGGATAATTATATAATTCCAAAGGTGTACCAATCTGTTCAATTACACCATCTCTCATTACGACAATTCTGTCTGCCATTGTCATAGCTTCAATCTGATCATGTGTTACATAAATCATTGTATTTCCAAGTTCTTCATGCAAGTCTGATAATTCGACCCTCATTTGCATTCTTAATTCTGCATCTAGATTTGATAAAGGTTCATCAAATAGAAAAATAATTGGTTTTCTTACTATTGATCTTCCTATAGCAACTCTTTGTCTTTGGCCTCCGGATAATTGTCCTGGTCTTCTTGCCATAAGTTCTTCAATTCTTAGTAATTTTGCTGCAGATTTAATTCTTTCTTCTATTTCACTCTTATCTATTCTTAAATTTTCTAAACCAAATGAAAGATTTTTTTTAACTGACATATGCGGATACAAAGCGTATGATTGGAATACCATCGATAAATCTCTCTCTGAGGCCGGAATATTATTAACGAGTTTTTCTCGAATAATTATGTCTCCTTCTGTAGGAACCTCTAGACCTGATATTATTCTTAAGAGAGTTGATTTTCCACAACCAGAGGGTCCAACAAATACGACGAATTCTCCTTCATTTATTTCTAGGTTTATATCTTTTAAGACTTTTACATCACCAAAAGATTTAAATATATTTTCAAGTTTTAACGCTTTTGCATTCATTATTTAAGTCCTGTTGTTGCTATACCAGTAGTTATATATTTTTGAAGATAGGCAAATACTATTGTTACTGGAATTAATGTTGTAACTGTCATTGCTAAAATATAATTATAATCAGTATCAAATTCTCCAGCAAATGTTGTTAAGCCAATTTGTAAAGTATGTTGTTGAGGATCTGATATTAAAACAATTAATGGCCATAAGAAATCGTTCCATCTCCATATAATACTTAATATAGCTAATACTGATAAGGCTGGTAGAGATAGTGGCATAACTATTCTCCAATATATTCTCCATTCTGATGCTGCATCCATTCTAGCAGCTTCAAGAAGTTCATTTGGGATAGTTAACATATACTGTCTTAATAAAAAAACACCTGTAGGTGTAGCAGCTGCAGGAATTATCACACCCCATAAAGAACCAAATATACCAAATGACCAAACTACAAAAAATAATGCAACTAAAATTATAGTTGATGGTATCAATAATGTTGCGACTATTAAAAGAGTAAATGTTAGTCTTCCTTTAAACTCATATTTAGATAGAGCAAAAGCAGCCATTGAATTGATTATTAGAGTTATAGCAGTAGCAACTACTGTAATGAAAATACTATTAAAAAAATATGTAAAAAATAAAAATCTTTCTTGTCCATTTATTCTTAGTATGGGATCTAAATAATTTTCAATTGATACTCTTACATTTTCTTTAGGTGTAAGTTTCTTTTTTTCAATTTCAAATATTTCAGTAGGATTTTCAATAGTGGCTACTTTAGTAATTTTTTTTGTTGGTCCTGCCTTAAATACAATCTGATTGTTTTCAGATGGAATCTCATATAAAAATTTTTCACCTACATTTTCAACAATAGTAGTAACATGCTCATATGGAAATACCCTTGTATCAAATTTTTCTAGTGACTCTTTTGATTTAAATGAACTTAAAAGTGTCCATGTCACAGGAAGAAAAATTATTATAAATCCAAAAAGAAGATAAATATATGAAATAATATCTTGAACACCTAATCTACTCTTATTTTTAGATCCCTTTGTGGCAGTTAAAAATTTAAATATTTTTTTTGACATTTCTTTTAAAGCTCTGATTGTTTTCTTGTGATATATAATTGAAAAAAAGTAAATATAGCTATTACAATTGCCATCAAAACAGATGCAGCAGCTGCACCTCCATAATTTGGAGATGAACCAGCCGATACAGTAAATGCTTCTTCATAAATATTTTGCACCATCATAAATGTTTCCTTTCCTGGACCACCACCAGTAAGTAAATAAACTTCATCAAAAATTTGGAAGCTTCTTATTAGACACAAAACTACAACAACAGTAAATGTAGGCATAAGAAGAGGAAAGGTAATTCTAAAAAAAACTCTTGTAGGTTTTGCTGCATCCATTTCTGCAGCTTCGTAAAGATCCTTTGGAATAGCCTGTAAACCGGCTAAAATAATTAACATATAAAAACCCATGTGCGACCAACAAAAAACAAATACTAACCAAAAGAATGGCCATCCAGATTTTGGAGTAACTAGCCAATTTATTGGACGAAATTTTCCAAAATCAAATACACTATCAAATTGTATTGTAAGTAATAGCAATGATGAAATTAAAGCCAAAAAAATAGTAATTAAATAACTGAAGCTATTTTCATTAATTATTAAATATACATAAATGAAGGTAAAAAATAACCCAAAGTAAATATTATAGTGAGATAAGCTTTCACTGACTAAATATATTGGATTGGACCAAATAAATATTAAAAAAAATACAGCAGCAAAAACAAAGGACCAAGATACAGATATTTGTTTTTTTGGTTTTATTAATTTTTGAAGAATAAAAATTAAAACTATACCTATTATGACCGTAAGAATAATATCAAAACCAGCTTGACCAGCGATTAAATTTATCCCTTTAATAGAGGACCCAACTACATCGTTCAAAACTCCTTTTCTGTGAAGAACCCATGTCCATATATTTGCAATTACTACAGGTGAAAGTAATACAGGATAAAAAAATACGGCTCTCCAAAATCCTCTACCAATAAATGATTTATTAAGTATTACTGCTGTTGTAAGAGCTACAATACACATTATTGGGACCTGGAAAAATACAAAAGTAAATGTATTATATAGAGAATTCCAAAAATCATAACCAGCATTAGAGCAAGTTGATGGATTGAAAATAGACTCACAATCAAATATATCTAAATAATGCTTCCAACCTACATAGGGTCTTTTGTACAATAAAATTGAATCTCCACCAGTTAATGATACCCAAAAATTCAAAATGACTGGTAAAAAAGTAAATAGACCGAAAATTAGAAGATTTGGAAGTAAAAGAGCATATGGCACTCCAGATTTACCCCATATTTTTTGAGACAACTCAACTGGCAAGCCTATTAGATCAACAAAGAACTGAGGTATTTGATAAATCTTGTACTGTCTTTCTTTAAAAAGCCAAAAACCTCCTAAAAAAATCCAAGCTAATAAAATTCCTATTAAAAAACTTCCAGTATAATTCATAGGGTATGTAGGCCGCAATAAGTGCGGCCTACCTTAATGGTTTTTACTGACCTGTTTTCTCAGCAATTTCAGACTTAATTCTTTCAATTGCTGTATCAAGATCATATTCACCGTTCATAACACCACCCAAATATTGGGTTGTAGCATTATAAATTACAAATCCAAATTTACTTCCTTGTAATTGATATGCTTGAGGAGTTTCTTTTGCAGCTCTTGCGGCATCTGCAGCAAAAACATTAAGTGCATTAGAAACAGCTTCACTAGCACCAGCTTCAGAATAATCTATTCCTTCAGCTTGAATTTGAGCATGAGCAGGAATAGCCATTCTGTAAGTATACCATTCTCTAGCTTGTTCATATTCTCCTAGCCAAGCTACAAACTTTGCAGCAGCTTCTGCATTTGGTGAATGGTTAAAGGCAACAAATCCTGAACCACCTGGCATAATACCACATCCTGCAGGACCACAAGGAACTGGAACTTTAGTCCATTCAAAACTGTCTCCAACACTGTTCATAACATTAGTAACATTCCAAGATCCAGACATATAAAATGGTACGTCTTGATTAAAAAACATTTCGTTACCGTTTGCATATTTAGATCCTGAAACAGCTGGCCAAATATCTGCAGGCATTAAACCTTCGGCATGCCAATCAACCATTTTTTGTGCAAATGTTTTAAAACCATCGTCAACAATCATATTACCGTTTGAGTCAAAATATTTTGCTCCATATGACATAGCCGGTCCAGCCATTCTGTGACCAGAACGATCCATAACCATACCAGCATAACTTCCAGTATTTTCCATTACCTGCCTTGTAGCATCAGCCCAATCATCCCAAGTTGCACCAGCAGAAGGTACTTCAACTCCAGCTTCTTCAAACATTGATAAATTTACATAAGGGCCTGTGACAGTCATCTCGTTGTGAAAACCAAATATACCATCAGGTTTTCCAGCTCTGTACCAAGGTAAAACTCCACCGTATTGTTTATTCCATTCTGCAGCATCAACATATGGGGTTAAGTCTACATAATAAGGGTTTAAACCTCCAAGATCAGTTATTTTACCAATATCAGGTCCTGAACCTGCTTCTAATTGAACCGGTAGCTGTTCTCTAATAACATTGTAACCAACTAAATTTATTTCAATATTAACGCTTGGGTCCACTGATTTATATTTTGAAATCAAGTTTTCCATTAGCTCAACTTCTGGTCCGTCAGCACTCATCATAATAGATAAATTAGTAGATGAAGCTGCAAATGAAGTTGATAAAATAAACAAACTTGTAATAAATACACATAGTTTATTTTTTGTTTTTAAGAAAATTTTCATAATTCCTCCATTAATTATTAAACCATACAATCACTGTATTTCATGTCAACAGTTAGTTAAACTTATAAATTGTTAAATATTTGTTATTTTTTTATAAAATTTTATTCAAAAAATTATCGACTTTTTTCCTAAATTTTAAGGTTTCTATGTGGCCTGATTTTCTTTCCACACAAAACTCTAGATTGGCTTCACTTTTATTTTTTCTATAAATTGTTTCAAGTTCATTCTTTGAAATATAAAATGATTTAAAATCAGTAAATTTATCTTTTAAGCCTACACATATTAATTGATTTCTAGGTGCAATAAGACCAGCAATTTTTGCAGTACTAAATTTTTCTAATAAACCTGGTACGGTCATATAATGCCCATGTCCATCATGTGTATTTTTTTTAATCAAATTTCTAAGATCTGCAAAAGAACACAAATGTATTGAAGCTGTTATTCTTCTATCTAAAGCTGCAACCCAATAGGAATGAGTTGCACCCATAGAAAAACCAAATGTTATTATTTTTTTTTTATTTATAGATTTATGTGCATATAGAAAATTTACCCCTAATAATAATTCTGAAATCATTTTTCCAAATAAGTTTTTTCCATTCCAACTTAAAGATTTTGATAAACTAGATTCATTTGGTATTTGCCTACTTCCAAAAGTTGGCATTTCAACACATAAAACTGCTATATTCCTTTTTAAAAAAAAAGAGGCATAATTTGATAAAAGTGCTGATCTGCCATTTAATAATTCATTTCTTCCTATTGAATAGTTACCTCCATGAGCATGAC
>CACNHX010000014.1 GCA_902620425.1 uncultured Alphaproteobacteria bacterium | reverse complement strand
TTACCAATTGCTGTAAGAAAAGAGACATCAAAATATTTTTTGTCAATATAGTTACAAAAATTTAGCGTATCACCTGCAAATGATTGCTGAAAAATGTTATTCTTAGTATTAGCAATTTCAATCATACATTCACCAACTGAGCAAATTTTTGTTTTCATAATTAACTTTAGTCGTGATGAAAAACTTCTTCCATACTAGACCACCATTCTCCTTTTTTTCTATTTGGGTCTGGAATTTGACATGGTCCACAAACACTCCACCACTCTTGAACTTTAGGGTTTGAAGCCATTAGCTTGTTATCTCTATCAAGATTGTCTCCATGATATTCAACATATCCAAAAAGAGTATTTTTATGCAAATATATAGAATAATTCTTAAAATTAAGTTCTGTTAGATTTTCTAAGACTTCAGGCCAAACATTTGCATGAAGTTTTTTATATTCTTCTATTTTTTCCTCTTTAATGCCAAGAGTCATACCTAATCTAATCATTTATAAATATTCCTTTCTTGTTATTTTAAAACTGTATGCATGCTCACATGGTTTATTATCTGGTCTGGTAATATGGAGTCCATTTTTGGTATGTTTCCATTCTACTTTGTCAGTACTTCCTAATAATTCTACCCTTTCAATTTCATTATCAAAAAGTTTATACATACTTTCTATCGTAAAATCTTTGCTAGGCCATCCTAATGCAGTTGCATACAAAAAATTATCTTTTGTAGTGAATCGAAAATCTTTTGCAGTATAAATTAATTTTGCTCGATTATCTGAAAAAGGCCCTGCTTCATTCATTTTAGTTGGACCTTCTCCATATTGATCCCATGTTTCTGTTTCAAATATTGCTTCTCCATTTACATCAAGCCAATTTCCAATACCCTCTAAAAGATTTTTATCTTCTTCTGGAATTGTTCCATCAGGTTTTGGCCCAATATTTAGAAGCATGTATCCATTTTTACTAACATTATCTATTAAGTAGTGAACTAAATCTGTCGTAGTTTTATATTTTGAATTCTTCATATAAGCCCAAGCACTTCCATCGTGGACTGTAGTATCAGTAATCCAATCATAGTGGGTTAATTCTGACTCTCTACCTAGTTCAAGATCTAATAATCCAGAACCGGGAGGAAGATCATGCCATTTATAAGATACGACTACTTCATTACCCCACTCAGTTTCTTTATTATAATAATATGAAAGAAAATCTTTTTTATACTTTTCATGAATATATCTAATTCCAAAATCAAACCATACATAGTCTGGTTTATAATTATCTACTACTTCTTTTAATCTGTTTAACCATCTGTCATGAAAAGCTTTACTAGGCTTGTCTTGATGCTCATTTTTTCTTCCCCAATGATCCGGATATACAGCCTGATTCCCTATCAAATCTAAATTGTGAAGTTCACCATATAAACTTTCAAATTCCTTTTTAGATGTATCAAAATCATTATTCCAATGCGGGAAAAAAAACCAGTTTTCAGCATGATGCATTGCTACCATATATTTCATTCCTTTATTTTTAATTGCTTTTTCAAGTTCTCCAACAATATCTCTTTTTGGTCCCATCTTGGAAGCACACCATTCGGTATCAGAACAACTCCACATTGGAAAACCATCATGATGCTCTGCTACTGGTCCAGCAAATTTTGCTCCAGATCGATAATACAAATCTGCCCACTCTTCTGCATTAAATTTTTCAGCAGTAAACATTGGTATAAAATCTTTATATCCAAATTTAGATGGATGACCATAATGTTTACAATGATAATCAAACTGAGGACTAGGTGGTCTATACATCCAGTAAGGATACCACGTTACATTGGGACCAGCAGCTGGAACAGAATAGATTCCCCAATGCGCATAAATACCAAACTTTGCTTTTTTAAACCAATTTGGTGTTTGATGTTGTTTTATTGATGACCAAGTTGGCTCAAAATAGTTTTGTTTCATCACTTAATTAAATTTAAATTTATATAATCTTTTAAAGACTATAAAATTGAGTTGCATTTCGAGAAAATATTTTGTTTTTTTCATCTTCGGAAAAAGAATTGCAATAATTCATTGCTAAATCAAACCAATTTGAATAATTATCTGCCATTGTTAAAACAGGCCAATCACTTCCCCACATTAATTTATCAAATCCAAAAGTGTTAAGAATAAAATCAATATAAGGATCAAGCTGTTCTTTTGTATAATCTGGACCAACTTCAGTGAGAATTCCAGAGAATTTACAATAAACATTACTTGCATTTGATAGTTCAGTCATATCTTTTTTCCATTGGTCAATTTCAGATTTAGTAATCACGGGCTTAGCAATATGATCAATAACTATAGGAAGGAAATCATATTTTTTAACAAATTGTATAAGATGTTGAAGATGATTTGGTCGAACTAAAGCGTCAAAAGTTAAATTTTTTGTATTTAAATATTTTATATTTTCTTTTAAGTGCTCATTTAACATCCAAGCATCATCTTGAATATCGTGTATCATAGGTCTAAAACCTTTTAAAAATTTACTTTCACAAAGTTTATCAATATCATCTTTAGCGTTGTTACTATCTAGGTCAACCCAACCCACCACGCCTGCTATAAATTCATATTTTGACGCTAAACTTAATGTAAATTCTGTTTCAGCAACCGTGTCAGCAGCTTGGACAATTACCGTTTTAGTAATATTTTTTTTATTTATAAGTGGCTCAAGATCTTCTGGAAAAAAATCTTTATATAAGGCTTTCATATCTGGGGTCATCCAAGAGTAATCTCCTCTTGAAAGTTTCCAAAAATGTTGATGGCTATCTACGTACATTTATTTCCAATAAGTACCATTATTATAATCAAATTCATTAAGAGAACTATCCTTAATTTTTACAGAATATCCTGGATTTGTAGGCGTTACATATCCACCATCTTTAATTATTGCTGGATTTTCAAAATGTTCAGAGCAGCTTTCTGCATATTCACTTAATAATAATTCATGATTAGAAATTATAAACTTGTTGATTAGATTTAAATGTTGCACATATTCACATAAACCAACGCCACCTGCATGAGGAATAACGGGGGTATTAAACTTACTAGCTATTAAAAGAACTGGTAAAATTTCATTTATACTTGCAATTCTACAACTATCAATTTGGCAATAATCTAAAGATTTGTTTTCTATAAATTGTTTAAACATAACTTTATTTTGTATCATTTCTCCTGTTGCAAGATTAATGTCAGGATGTGCATCTTTAATTTTTTTAAAACCTAAAACATCATCAGGATTAGTTGGTTCTTCATAAAATAAAATATCAAATTGTTTTAGTTTTCCAATATTTTCTATAGTCTCATTTACACTCCAGATTTGATTGGAATCTACCATCAATTTATTATTATCACCTATTAATTCTCTCACTAATTTACAGCGATGGATATCCCTTTCTATATCTTGACCAACTTTCATTTTAAAATGAGTCCAGCCTTTACTTAAATTTTCTTCAACTAGTCTTTTCATTTTTTCATCTGAATATCCTAACCAACCAGCTGCTGTTGTATATGCTGGAAAAATAGTGGAATTTAAATCGTCTAAATTTGAAGGTAAATTTGATTTTTTCTGATCGATTATTTTAGCTGCTTCATCTTTAGTAATTACATCGTCAATATAAGAAAAAGAGAGTTTATCTAATAAATCTCTTGTTTCTAATTCTATTATGTATCTCCATAGAGGTTTTTTATGAAATTTAGAAATTAAATCCCATATTGCATTAAAAAAAGCTGCAGCTGCAAGATGTGTTACACCTTTTTGTGGCCCTACCCATCTTAATTGACTGTGGTTTGTAATTTTTTCCCATATGGATGCAATATCCTTTTCTATTTCTTCAATATTTTTTCCAATAATAAATTCTTTAAAATATTCTATGACTGTACAACAAAGATCATTACCTTTTCCAATAGTAAAGGTTAAACCAATACCAGTTAAATCTTTTTGATCAGTAAATATTGTAACATAAGTTGCAGAGTAGTCACAATCAACATGAACAGCATCAGTTCCCAAATTATCTTTTGATGTTGGAAAACGAATATCCTGAGTTTTAATATCAATTATTTTCATATTGGACATCTTTCATCAATTAGTTTTTCATTAAGTAAATCTTTCCACAAATCTTCAGGAATAGGAAAATTTAAAAAATCTAAGTTTTGCTCCACTTGATCAAGCCTATCCATGCCTAAAATCATGGAGGTGACAAGTTTATTAGTATAACAAAATTGTATTGCTGCTGCTGGAACAGGCACATCATATTTTTTACAAATATTTGCAATTTTTAAGTATCGTTGTTTAACTTCTTCTGGAATTTTATCATAAAAATAAGTAATATTTTCACCTACACCTTTAGCTAAAATTCCTGAATTAAAAATTCCTGCAAGAATAATTCCTATATTATTTTTTTCAGCAATAGGGAAAAAATCATTGAGAGCATTTTGATCCAATAATGAATATCTGCCTGCTAGAACCATACAATCAAAATCGCCTGCATTTGCAAATCTTGCACATATATCAGAGTCATTTACTCCTACTCCAATAGCCTTGATAACTTTTTCTTCTTTTAGTTTTTGTACGGCTTTATACGCACCATCCATTGCTAATTTAAAATAATGATCAACCTCGTCACCAAAATTAAATCGATCTACATCATGAATTAAGCAAATATCTACTTTTGAAACAGCTAATCTTAGTAATGATTGCTCAAATGCTCTCATCACACCATCATAAGAGTAATCGAGATTAGGAGAAAAATTTAAACTTCCTGCAAATCTCCCTCTATCTATATTATCTTTTTTTGCTGGTGTAAGATATCTTCCAACTTTGGTTGATAAAAAATAACTATCCTCATCTACAGTTTTTAAAAAATTTCCTAATCTATGTTCACTTAGACCATAACCATATAAAGGTGATGTATCATAAATATTGATTCCTTTTTCATAGCTTTTTTCAAGTATGTCATAGCAATTTCGTTCATCAAGATTTTCAAATAAATTGCCTAAAGGTGCTCCACCAAAACCAATAGCTGTTAAGTTTATATCAGTTTTTCCGAGCTGTCTTTTATTCATGAATATTTCCCATAATTGATGAACTCATTTCTTCATAGTTATGATTATTGATAGTTTCACCAACTACCTTAAAATCTTTCATTGTTATAATTCTATCTGCTAAGCTAATCATTTCAGGCATATCACTGGTTATTAAAATTATTGATGTACCTTTTAAAGATAGTTCAATAATTAATTCATGAAGGTAAGATTTTGTTTTTATATCTATACCAACTGTGGGTTCATCTATAAATAATATATCAGTTCCAGAAGCTAACCATTTAGCTACACTAATTTTTTGCTGATTACCTCCAGATAAGTTAGAAACAATTTGTTGGTATGAAGGTGTTTTTACTTCAAGTTGTTTCACATATGGATCTACTTTATTGTAAACAATACTGTCATTTAAAAAGGATAATATTTTTTTCAAATTTGACCAGACTGTTATTCCAGCATTGGATAAAACATCATGCATTAGAATTAATCCCTCTTTTTTTCTGTCTTCACTTATGTATCCAATTTTATATTTTTCTAGCGCATCTTTTGGAGACTTAATTTTAATTTCTTTATTGTTGAGTAAAATCTGTCCAGAATTAATTTTATCTAACCCAAGTACGCATTTTATTAATTCTGTTCTTCCAGCACCAACTAAACCGTATAATCCAAGTATTTCACCTTTTTTTAAATTTAAATTAATATTTTTATGACCAAGGTCAGTGTTTATTGATTGTAGATCTAGTAAACTTTCATCTGTAAAATCAATATTTTTCTTAGATTTAATTATTTGTTCATCTCTACCAATCATTAATTTAACAAGTTTCTGTCTATTAAGATTAGTAATTTGTTCAGACTCACAAGCATTTTTACCATCTCTCAAAACAGTAACTTCATCACAAATTTCAAATACTTCCTCTAATTTGTGACTAACAAAAACTATACTCACATCTTGTTCAGCAACTAATCGTTTAAGTAATGCAAATAAATTTTTTGTATCTTGTGGGGATAATGATGAAGTAGGCTCATCTAATAATAGTATTTTTGATTCTAAGGATAAAGCTTTAGCTATTTCACACAGTTGCATTTTTGCAACTGTTAAATCTGATACTATTGTATTTGGATCTATATCCAACTCCATAATATCGAGCCATTTTTTTGATTCTTTGGCAACAGTATTATAATCAATTAATCCTAAATTATTTTTAGGAAGGTTGGTTAACATTAAATTTTCACCAACTGAAAACCTCCTAATTAAATTTCTTTCTTGGTGCACCACTGAAATTCCAGCATTCATTGCTTCATTAGGTGAAGAAAAAGACTTCTCTTGATTATTTAAAAATAGCTTTCCTTCATTTTGATTATATACACCTGTAATAATTTTAATTAATGTAGATTTTCCTGCTCCATTTTCACCAAGAAGTGCATGGATTGATTTTTTTTTAAGTCTAAAGTTTGCATTATCAAGAGCTTTAACACCAGGAAAATTTTTTGTAATGTTATTGAGTTCTAAAATATAATCACTCATCTGAAAAAACCTTTGTTCTTCTCTCTTCTCTATATTCTCTGTATCTATTTATAAATACCGCTAATAAAATCATAAATCCTAAAAATATTTGAACAAAAAAAGGATCAATTTTAAAAATTACTAAAGCTTGAGAAATTATAGAAACTAATATCACACCAAAAGCAGTAGCAATAACATCTACTTTTCCACCAGCAAGTATAGCGCCTCCAATTACCGGAGCAGCAAATGAAGGTAATAGCCAAGAATCACCTATATTAGGTGTCCCAAGTTGTAATCTACAAACCACTAACATTCCACCTATTGCTGCCAAAAGACCGGATATAACATGAGCATAGATAACTATTTTTGTTGAAGATATACCTATTAATTCTGATGATTGAACATTATTTCCGTATGCCAGCATATACCTTCCAAGAGATGTTCTATTCATTAAAATCCACATCAGCACAGTTATAATAATTGGTATAATTACTAAGTAAGGTATAGGACCAAAAATTTTTGCATTTCCAAAAAATTTAACAGCTTCGGGAATTTCATAAAAAGGTTGAGCCTCTGTTATTCCTAAATTCATTCCTTTAAAAATGTAAAGTGTAGCAAGGGTAATAATAAAAGCTGATATGCCAGTTTTAACCGTGATGTATCCATTTATAAAACCGCAGGCAAGACCAATTAATAATCCAATGAGAACAGCAGGTAAAATAGACATGCTATAAACTTCCATTAAGCCAGTAAATGAAATCGCAACTAAGCCACCAATTGCTCCGACAGATAAGTTCATTTGACCAATTGCAATGATGATCATTTGTGACATTGCCACAACGAGCATCAAACTAACACTCAGCATTAAAACATATAAATTAAATGGTGAAATAAATGCAGGCTTAAACAATGAAATTAAGATTGAACCAAAAATTAAAACTAAGCCAAGTCCAAACCAATCTTTTTTTAAAAGCGCGCTCATGAAACAATTGAATTTTTAACAGTAAAATATTCCCTGGCTCTATCTAGAAGAACAGCTCCTAATAAAATGATACCAAGAAAAAATCTTACCCAAAATTCACCTACATCGATTAGGTATAATCCATTATTTATTAATGTAACAAGAATTGCTCCTAGCATTGTTCCAAAAACTGTAACCTTACCTCCTGAAAGAAGTGTACCACCTAATACTGGAGCTAAAAAAGCAGGTAATAACCAATCAAATCCTAGATGACCAGCCATAGACGGAATTGCAGCACCAATTCTTGCTGTTAACATTATGCCAGCTAGTGCTGCTAAGAAGCCTGACAGCATATGACAATAAATAAACATCCTATCTACAGAAATACCTGATAATTCTGCAGCATCTGGATTAGCTCCAGCTGCAATAAGCTTTCGTCCAATATCAGTGTATTTAAAAATGTAGTAAAGTACAAAACAAGTTAGCACACTAATAATTAATAATGGTGAAATATATTTATTGAAAAGTTTTAAACTTCCAAAATCAGTAAAAGCCTCTGGTAGTTTTCTAAAAGCTTCTGCTTCAGTAAGCAAGGTCATGAAGCCAAAATAAATACTCATCGTTGCCAGTGTAACAATGAAACTATGAACACCTGTTCTAACAGTTACAAATCCATTAATCCAACCTAGAAATGAACCAAAAGCTAAAACTAAAATGATTGTAATAGAAATAGGAATTCCCATACTTTCCATACACCAACCACCAAACATTGCTGCAGAAACACCTAAAGCACCTAGAGATAGATTTAAACCTCCAGTAAGTATAACTACCATCATTGCTAAACCAATCATTATATCTAGAGCAACTACTCTTGAGAGAGCGTAAATATTGAATCTTGAAGTAAATCCATCAGTTGAAAAGGAAAAAATACAAATAAATACAATTACCAATATAAGTAAACCAAACTGATTAGTTTTTACAAAATTAGGAATTTTATTATTCATAAAAAAAGGGGGCTTAATGCCCCCATATTATTTAACTTGGACAGTTTAGATATGTGCTATCAAAAGTTTCTAAAATTTCTAGAGAAATTCCTCTCATAGCCATAACGTATGTATCAACATCGCTAATATCAACAAATACAGTACCTGAGTCAATAAATTGATCAGTTTGTGCAGTTGATTTCCAAGGTGCATCAGCTTTGAACTCACAACCTTGTCTAACTTTGTCCATTACATATGAACCAATGTAACCTTGTCCATATGGGTTTTGAAGCATAGTTCCATGAACATAACCATCTTTAATAGCTTTTAAAACTACTTCGTCATGATCAATACCAACCATTTTAATTCTTTTATCGCCCATATTAGTTAAAGCTTGTGCTGCTACAACAGCAGGAACCCAAGCAGTAGTAACAATACCATCTACTTCACTTCCTTGAGCCGCCATGAAAGCATTAATTTTTTCATCAGCTGGCTCATAAGCATCAATATCAGCAATAACTTGAATAATTTCTACTCCACCACCTGCTTCTGAAACAGCTTGTTCAACAGCATTTATTCTTAGAGTTGTATTTGGATCAACTAAGAAACCAGTAAAGTGAGCAATTTTTCCTTTGCCACCTAAAGCTTTAATTAATTCTTTTGTACCAAGATAAGCTGAGTGACCAGTGTCCGTTCCAAAACAAAATTTTGCTTGAGTTGGTTGTTCAACACAACCTGCTAAGGCAGCTGTTGGTATACCAGCATCATCTAGTTCACCTAAAATTTTATTTGTACCAACTGCATCACCAGGAAATACAAGTACTGCATTGTAACCTTGACCAACTAAACTTTCAATTAACTCGTTTTGTTGACTTAGATCCCACTCTGCAGGGACTCTGTAATCTGCTTTTCCTAAACCAAAGTCTTCTACAGCATCTAAACCTGCTTGTTCCCACGCAGCAAAATAAGGGTGCGGGCCACCAGGGACTAGAGCTACTTTAGTAACACCATGACCACCTGCAAAAACAGGTGATGCTAGTAAAGCAAAAAAAGAAGTTAAAAATATAATAAATTTTTTCATTATTCCTCCTTAAATTTTTTTTAATGTATTCAGATTTAGAACTTAAATCAACAAAAATAAAATAAAGTATTTATTTATAATTATATTGATATTACTATTGTCGCATGCTGTACTCTTTTAGATGGTTTGGTCATAATGATCCTTCAAAATTAGATCAAA
>CACNHX010000013.1 GCA_902620425.1 uncultured Alphaproteobacteria bacterium | reverse complement strand
TCACAGTGGACACGACCACCACGGTCATGCACATGGTGAATTTGATGCTCACATTTGGTTAGATCCAATGAATGCCAAAGAAATGGTTCATGAGATTGCTCATGAGTTAGGTGATTTAGATCCTGCCAATAAAGAGAAATATGAAGCAAATGCTGATGCAACAATCAAAGCTTTAGACCAATTGATAAATGACGTTAGCAAGGATATTAATTCCGATGCAAAATTTGTCGTTTTCCATGACGCCTACCAATACTTTGAAGAAAGATTTGGTGTAAGAGCTGCAGGAGCTTTAACATTGAATACTGATGTTTTACCTGGTGCAAAGCAAATAGCTGATATTCAGGATGTTATTAAGGATAAGGGAATAAAATGTATTTTCTCTGAACCTCAATTTAATCCAAAGATTATTACAACAATAGCTGAGGATATGAATATCAAAACAGGAGTTTTTGATCCTTTAGGTGCTAACATTGATACTGGTAAGTCACTTTACTTTTCGTTGATTAGTAATCTTGGGGACGAGCTTAAAGGCTGTTAATTTTTAATATTTAAATAAATTCCACCTTGTATGAAGGTGGAATTTATAGAACTAATTATAAGGAAATTGATATGGAAAATACTTCTCAGGTTCCAGTTACGGTTTTAACAGGTTTTCTTGGAGCTGGAAAAACAACACTTTTAAATCGAATTTTAACTGAACAACATGGACGGAAATACGCTGTCATTGTTAATGAATTTGGTGAGCAGGGAATTGATAATGACCTTGTTGTTGATGCTGATGAAGAAGTATTTGAAATGAATAACGGGTGCATTTGTTGCACTGTTAGAGGTGATTTAATTAGAATTCTAAGTGGTTTAATGAAACGTGCTGATAAACTAGATGCAATTATAGTTGAAACAACTGGTTTAGCTGATCCAGCCCCAGTTGCTCAGACATTTTTTGTTGATCAAGATGTTGCTGATCGTACAAAATTAGATGCAATTGTTACAGTTGCCGATGCTGTTCATCTAAGTTCTCAATTAGTCGATCATCATGAAGCAGAAGAACAAATTGCTTTTGCTGATGTAATTTTACTAAATAAAGTTGAACTTGTTGAAGATAATGACATTGTGAAAGTTAATGATCGTATTAGAAAAATTAACCCTTTTGCAAAGATTATTAAAACAACACGTTGTGATGCACCTCTTGATGAAATCGTAGGCTTAAATGCATTTAGTCTAGATAGAGTATTAGATATTGAACCTGACTTTCTTGAATCAGATCATGATCATGAACATGATGATGATGTTACTAGTCTATCCTTTGTATCTGATACACCATTAGACATGGATAAGTTTCAAGATTGGTTTGGAAATTTACTGAGGACTAAGGGTCAGGATATTCTTCGATCAAAAGGAATTTTGAACTTTAAAGGTGAAGAAGAGCGATATGTATTTCAAGGAGTGCATATGCTTATGGATGCCTCACCAATGGGACCTTGGCCCAAAGGAAAAAATAGAAGTTCTCGAGTAGTATTTATTGGTCGTGATCTTGATAATATGAATCTTAAGGAAGGCTTTGAAAATTGTAAATCAGCATGAACGCTGATTTAGAAAAACTTCAGGAAACAAATAAAACTGAACTTGAAAGAAGAGGTTCAATTTTTAATATTGGAGCCCCAGCTACAGAAGCTGTTACAATTCGTGATCAAATAGCGGTAGGATTTGGAGACGGCACTGTAAGATTTTTTCAATCTGGATCTGATCCTAAAACTGTTAAAGCACATAAGGGTGTAGTGTTGAGTATGACAAATTATGACGATCATGTATTAACGGGAGGAGACGATGGACGTTTTCTAAAAATATCATCTGATGGAAATATTGAAGAAATTTTTAATTTTGGTTCAAAGTGGGTTGACTGTGTAGCTTCCCACAAAGATACTAAAGTTTGTTCATCAGGAAAGACTGTTTATATTTGGACAAAAAACAAAGATAAACCACAAACTTTAGAGCATCAAAGTACTGTTGCTGGATTAGCATTTGATAATAAAGGTAAGCGTCTTGCGGTCTCAAGATACGGTGGAGTAACAGTGTGGAAACTTAATAATAATAAATGGACAGCCTCAAATTATACCTGGAAAGGATCGCATGGAACTGTAACGTTTAGCCCAGATACAAAATATATTGTAACTGCAATGCAAGAAAATCAAATTCATGGTTGGCGCATAAACGACAAAGCGGATTTAGCAATGAGAGGTTATCCATCAAAAATTAAAAGTTTTACTTGGGTTGGTGATACACCGTATTTGGTAACATCTGGATCAAGTGATGCAGTTTGCTGGCCATTTGATGGTAAAGAAGGACCAATGGGGAGAAAGCCAATTGTTGTTGCAAACGGTGGTAAAGAACTTGCAACATTTGTTAAAGCACTTAACGGAGAAAAAGCTGTTTTCACCGGTTTTACAGATGGGTCAGTTTTATTAGCAGAAATTGATGAAAGTAAAAAACCAATTATGATTAGAAGTTCAACAGGTGCAGAAGTTTCAACAATAGCTATATCTAGTGATAACTCACAAATATTAATTGGCGATATGAAAGGTTCTATTCTTTTATCATCCTTATGGGCAGACAATTAAGAGAGAAAATATGTTTAATCGTAAAACTCAAAATGTTGAAAAAATAAGAAATCTCAAACATTTAATTTCCAAGAAATATAAATTACCAGAAAATACTATAATAAGTATTGCTGAGCTCAGTTGTCATGAACCTGATTGTCCACCAATTGAAACTGTAATTACTGCAAGAAATGAAGACGGATCAATGAAAAATTGGCGAGTCGCAAAATCTATAGAAGAAATAGAGGAGTCAGATATTAATAATCTAACAAATCACACTCATTAAGTTATTAAATTTAAAATAATTTATTAACAGCAATCTCCACCTTCACAAGTGCAACAACAGCTGCAGCTGCAACCACACTTTGGCGGGTTTGGATTTTGATTTTTCATAATTATACCTATATATTTTTTATAATAATTTAAAATACAAATGAGAAAAGCATTAGAAATTAAACAATGTATGAAGACTTTCGAGGGTGACGGGATACCTGTAACGAGAGCTTTCCCTGTCCCTGGTATGAGAGAAAATGATCCATTTCTTCTTTTTGATCATTTCGGCCCAATTAATTATGAGCCAGGAGGAGCAACTGGCGTACCTGCGCATCCTCATTGTGGATTTGAGGCAATTACTTACATGCTTGGTGGTGAGGTAGAACACAGAGACTCATTTGGCGGACAAGCAGAAATTGAAACTGGTGATGTACAATGGATGACAACTGGTTCAGGTTTAATTCACTCTGAATTAGTAACAGAAAAATTCAAGAAGAGTGGCGGTATCATGCAAGGTTTACAAATCTGGGTTAACCTTCCACAAAAAAATAAAAAAGTTAAACCTTGGTACCAACATATTAAAAGAAATACTATTCCAACAGTATCTGAAAATGCAAATATAGAAATTAAAGTTCTTGTGGGTGAAATAAATGGAACCAAATCCAAAGTTCAAACATATTCACCTGTATCAATATTTGATATTCAATTTTCTAAACCAGATATGACAAAGTTTAATGTTGATAAAGAACAAAATCTTATGATCTATATTATCGATGGTCAATTACAATTTAATGAGCAAGATAAAATCGCTAATAAAGGTGATATGATTTACTTTGATCAGTCAAGTGATGAGATTCAACTTACATCGATATCAGAAAAGGGATCCTACCTAGTTTTAGCCGGAAAGCCGCTTAAAGAACCTGTAGCACGTTATGGTCCTTTTGTGGCGAATTCTGAAGGAGAAATCAAGCAAGCAATGATGGACTATCAAGAAGGAAAGATGGGAAGCTTAGCTTAAGCTAATTGACGTAACATTTCACCAGCTACAATAGCAACTGAACTACTAAGATTAATCGATCTAGGCCCCTTTATCATTGGTATTGTTAATCTTTCATCGACAGAGCTATGAACAAAATCAGGTGCTCCTGCACTTTCTCTGCCAAATAAAATAATATCATTTATTTGAAATTTATAATCGAAATAACTTTTTTTACTTTTAGTTGTTAGAAGAACGAGTCGATATGAATTACCTTTTGACCACTCATAAAATTTTTCCCAACTTAAATGTTTTTTTAATTCTAGATAATCATAGTAATCCATTGATGCTCTTTTTAATCTCTTATCATCAATCAAAAAGCCAGCTGGCTCTATTATATCTACTGGTATTCCAAGACAGGCACCTAGTCTAAATATGTTTCCTGCATTCTGTGGTATGTCGGGTTCAAATAGAGCAATTCTCATGTTTTTTTACTATATTATTTTATTACTTGCGTCACGCTGGCACATATTTAAAAAGTATTTTTTTGAGTAATTAAGATATAAGAAATTCACAATAAATGCCTAAAAAACCCAAAAATAAGAGAAGAGATTTCCTACAACTTAGCACTGTAACGCTTGGTGCTGTTGGAACAGCTGCTTTTATATGGCCTTTTCTAAAAAGTATGAGTCCAGCAGAAGACACATTAGCTGCAGGATCAACCGAAGTAGATATTAGTGCTATTGAAGAAGGTCAAAGTATAACAATAAAGTGGCGTGGAAAACCTGTTTTCATTAAAAAAAGAACAAAAGATGAGATTAATGCAGCTAAAATGGTTCAAGCTTCTGACTTAAGAGATCCAGAAGATGATGCAGATAGAGTACAAAAAGAAGAATGGTTAGTTTTAGTGGGAGTATGTACACACTTAGGTTGTGTTCCACTTGGTCAGAAGGTTTCAGATATGAAAGGTGAGTACGATGGTTGGTACTGCCCATGTCATGGTTCACATTACGATACATCAGGTAGGATAAGAAAGGGACCAGCACCCAAAAACTTGGACGTTCCGCCCTATACCTTTTTAAATGATAATACTATAAAGATAGGATAATATGGATAAGAATAGAAAAGTACATCAGTTTAAAAACCCTGTCCTTAATTGGATAGAGTTTCGTTTACCAATTATTTCTTACTTCAAAAAAGAATACGGTGATTATCCAATGCCTAAAAATTGTAATTATTTTTGGAGTTTTGGTGCATTAGCAACAATTACACTTGTTACAATGATTGTAAGTGGAATTTTTCTTGCAATGAATTACACACCACATACTGATATGGCATTTGATAGTGTTGAAAGAATAATGCGAGATGTCAATTACGGTTGGTTAATGCGATACATTCATTCCAATGGTGCAGCCTTTTTCTTCATCATAGTTTACATTCATATAGTAAGAGCAATGTATTTTGGTTCTTACAAATATCCAAGAGAGCTTAATTGGATTTTAGGCGTATTCATATTTTTATTAATGATGGCAACTTCTTTTCTTGGTTACACATTACCGTGGGGACAAATGTCTTATTGGGGAGCTACAGTTATAACAAATTTATTTAGTGCAATTCCATTTATTGGTGAGGGATTAAAAACATGGCTTCTTGGTGATTACAATGTTGGAAATGCTACTTTAAATCGTTTCTTTGCTCTTCATTATGTTTTACCATTTGTTATTTTTGGTGTTGTAGGATTACATGTTGCTGCAGTTCATGTCCATGGTTCAAATAACCCTGATGGGATTGATATTAAAACTAACAACGACTCAGTAAACTTTTTTCCATATATGTTAATTAAAGATACAGTAGCTATGTGTGCTTTTGGTGTTGCTATTTCTGCAGTAATATTCTTTGGACCAAATCTTATGGCTGAAGTTGATAATTATATTCCAGCAGATCCACTTGTTACTCCAGCTCACATTGTTCCAAACTGGTATCTTGCACCTTTTTATGCAATTTTAAGAGCAGTACCCGATAAATTAGGAGGAGTTCTCCTAATGTTTGGTGCGATAGTAATTCTCTTTGTTCTACCTTGGCTTGATAGATCAAAAGTGAGAAGCTGTAATTATAGACCAATATATAAGTGGTTTATGATGGGCTTTTTTGTTAACTTCTTTGCATTAGGCTACGTTGGTATGCTTCCTGCTGAAGGTTTATATCTTTTAATTGCTAGAGTAGGTTTACTTTACTACTTTGGTTTTTTCTTTATCATTACACCTTTTGTTGGTTGGATAGAGAAGCCAAGTAAGTTACCCCTCAGTATTAGTGATGTTTATGCTAAAAATATAGCTCCTAATATTGGCGGAGGAGAAAAAGGAATTCCTTCACCAGCAATGCAAAAAGATACAAATCTATAATGCGTCTATTACTTATTATTTTTTTATTATTCTCTTCAAATTTATTTGCTGCAGAAATGAGTACTGAAAAAATGCCAAAACATGATTGGTCTTTTAAAGGTGTAACGGGAACTTTTGATAGAGCTGCAATTCAAAGGGGCTATAAAGTCTATAGAGAAGTATGTGCAGGATGTCATTCAATGAAACTTCTGTATTACAGAGATCTTATTGATGTTGGTTTTTCCGAGGCTCAAGTAAAAGTCATTGCTTCTGAATATACTATATTAGACGGTCCAAATGATGATGGTGAAATGTTTGAAAGACCGGCTAGACCAGCAGACAGATTTGTCAATCCATATGCTAATGATAACGAGGCAAGAGCAAATAATAATGGAGCTTATCCTCCAGATTTAAGTGTAATTACAAAAGCTAGAAAATATGGAGTTGATTATATTTACAATCTTCTTCTTGGTTATGTTGAGCCTCCAAAGGGAATGGAGGTCGGTAATGGGATGTGGTACAATAAATGGATGGCTGGAAATCAAATAGCTATGCCAGCACCTATAGCCGATGGAAGCGTAGATTATGATGATGGCACTGATAATAACGCAGAACAGTTATCAGCTGATGTAACTCATTTTCTTCATTGGGCTGCTGAACCAGAAATGGAAGAAAGAAAAAATTTAGGTATTAAAGTAATATTATTCTTTATTATTCTTGGAACAATTGTGTACTTAGCAAAAAATAGACTTTGGCGAGACGTCACTTAGACATTAAATAAAAAGTTCATTACATCACCATCTTTGACGATATAATCTTTACCTTCTTGTCTTAGCTTTCCTGAATCTCTACTTCCAGCATCACCATTATTTTCTATATAGTCTTCATAAGAGACAGTCTCTGCTCTAATAAATCCTTTTTCAAAATCAGTGTGAATTTTTCCAGCAGCTTGAGGTGCAAGTGTTTCTTTTTTTATTGTCCATGATCTTGTTTCTTTTGGACCACATGTAAAATAGTTTATCAAACCTAAAAGTTCATATCCTGATTTTATAACCTTATTCAACGTTGTTTGATCTAAATTAAGTTCTTTAAGAAATTCAAGTTTCTCTTCGTCATTATCTAATTCTGCTATTTGTGCTTCTATTGATGCAGAAATTAAAACTACAGAATGATTATTTTTTTTGGCAAACTCGATGACTTTTTTTGATAATTCGTTTCCAGTATGAATCGATTCTTCATCTACATTACATATGTACATAGTTGGCTTTAGACTAATTAAGTTAAGACTATTTGCAAAGTCAATTTCATTACTAGCAAATTCCTCAATTTTTAAGATACTATTAGCATCTAGTATTTGTAAGATTTTATTTATTATCTCAAATTGATGTTTAGCTTCTTTATCATTTGCCTTTAATTTTTTTTCTAAACTAGTTTTTTTATTATTTAAGCTTTCAAGATCAGCCAATTGCAATTCTAAATTTATTGTTTCAATATCATCTAATGGATCAATTTTTGATGATACATGAGTAATATTAGTATCTTCAAAACATCTAACAACATGTGCTATTGCGTCAACTTCCCTAACATGTCCTAAAAATTTATTCCCTAAACCTTCTCCTTGTGAGGCTCCTTTTACTAATCCTGCAATATCAACAAAATCCATAAAAGAAGGAATTATTTTTTCACTCTTTCCAATGATCGCTAGTTTATCTAATCTGTCATCGGGCACTGCAACTCTTCCTATATTTGGTTCTATAGTTGCAAATGGATAATTTGCAGCTTCCGCTTTATTTGATTGGGTAAGAGCATTAAATAAAGTAGATTTACCAACATTTGGCAATCCAACTATCCCACACTTAAATCCCATAATTAATTTTGCTCACTTATTTTTGTTAAAAATAGAGGAATATCTGAAAATATTAATTCTATATTATTAACCATTTTATCAATTTTTTTATTTATAATTTCTTCTTCTGATTTTAAAAATTTATTTAAAACATAACTTGAAACTAAATCTTTATGTCCAGGATGATCAATTCCAATACGTATTCTAAAATAATTTTCCCCTATAAATTGGTCAATACTTTCCAATCCATTATGACCTCCGTTTCCACCACCTTGTTTTATTTTTACTTTCGATAATTCTAAATCAAGGTCATCATGTATAACAAAAGTATGGTCTAATTTTATTTTATAAAAATTTACAATTTCTGAAACAGCCCTTCCAGACAAATTCATGAATGTAAGAGGTTTTAACACAAAGATTTTTTGATTATTTATTAGACCTGAATATAATTCTTTTATTTTATCTTCTTTGATTTTATCAAAATTAAAATACGAGATTATATTATCAGCTAAATGGAAACCTACATTATGTCTGGTATTTTTATAATTTACGCCTGGGTTCCCAAGTCCACAGATTAAAAACATATGATGAAATATAAAGTAAAGTTACTTAGATTCTTTATTTTCTTCTTTATTATCAGAAGATTCTTCCTTCTTATCCTCTGATTTCTCTTCACCACCTTCTGTTGCACCTTCTTCTGTTGTTTCTTCAGTTTTAGTTTCAACTTCTACAGTTGGCGGAACTAATGTAGCTATTACGAAATCTCTATCTGAAATAGTAGGAGCAACTCCCTCAGGTAGTTGAATATTACTAATTTTTACTGCATCACCTATTTCACTTTCAATTAAATCAAATTCTAGTTTGCTAGGTATATTATTTGCATTACATGTAAGTTCAACAAGTCTTCTAACAGTATTTAAAACTCCACCTTTTTTCAAACCAGGACATTTATCTTGATTTAAAAATTCAACAGGAATTTCAACGTTTACTTTTGTATTTTCTTGTACTCTTAGAAAATCAAAATGTATTAGTCGATCACTAACAGGGTGATACTGTAATTGTTTAGGAAGTATTTTTTCTTTCTTTCCATCGACATCAAGATCGATAATTGTTGAATAAAAAGAACCAGTACCCATCAATTTTTTGAGTATTTTATCTTCTAGAGCAATTTTCTTAGGCTCAGTTCCCTTGCCATAAATAATGCCAGGTACTAACCCCTTCATTAAAAGACTATTATTTGAACCAATATCTTTATTTCTTTCTATCGCTTTAAAATCATTCATAAAATAAAAAAATTAATCGAAAAGGGCGGACACTGAAGTATCAGTGTTAATCCTTTTAATCGCATCTCCCATTAAAGGAGCAATACTAATATGTCTAATGTTTTTTGTGCTTTTTACCTCTTTAGAAGGCTCTATTGTATCTGTTAATACCAATTCTTTTATGCTTGAATTTTCAATCTTTTTCAGTGCATCTCCAGATAATACACCGTGAACAATATAAGAATAAATCTCTTTAGCCCCATTTTTACTCAGAGCTTCAGCAGCGTTACATAACGTGCCCGCAGAGTCAGCTATATCATCTAGTAAGATACAAGTTTTATCTTTTACATCTCCGATGATATTCATTACTTCAGACTCGCCAGCTTTTTCTCTTCTTTTATCGGCAATTGCCAGTCCAGCTTCTAATCTTTTAGCAAAAGCTCTAGCTCTAACAACACCACCAACATCAGGTGAAGCAACAACTAAATCTTTGTTTCCATTAAATCTTTCTTTAACATCATCGATTATTGGTCTTACAGAAAAAATATTATCTAAAGGAATGTCAAAAAAACCTTGAATTTGACCAGCATGTAAATCCATTGTTAATACCCTGTCAGCGCCCGCGGATGTAATTAAATTTGCTACAAGTTTGGCAGTGATTGGTGTTCTAGGCCCAGTCTTTCTATCTTGTCTTGCATATCCATAATATGGGATAACAGCAGTAATCCTTTTGGCTGATCCCCTTCTTGCAGCATCTATTGTAATTAAAAGTTCCATTAAATGATCATTTGCTGGATGTGATGTAGATTGAATAATAAACACATCTTCACCTCTAATATTTTCATTAATTTCCACAAATATTTCTCTATCATTAAAAGTTCTAACAGAGGCATCTGCTAATTGCACATCAATATGTTTAGAAATTTTTTCTGCTAGGGA
>CACNHX010000012.1 GCA_902620425.1 uncultured Alphaproteobacteria bacterium | reverse complement strand
ATTTAAGATTTTAGGAGAGATGTGAGAGCGGTTTAATCAGCACGCTTGGAAAGCGTGTGTAGTAGCAATACTACCGAGGGTTCGAATCCCTCTCTCTCCGCCATAATTGCATTATATTTAAAAAATTATTTAATGTTAAAAATATTATAGTAATATTATTTAGAACTTTCATCAGATACAGGATTACCTGTTAATGCATCTCTAGAGTAAACAGTCGCAGCTTTTATATCTCTTCCCAATCCTTTAACACCACCTACAACTGTATTGCATGAAAAAAGAAATAAACAAATCAAAATAGTGAAAATTCTCATCATTTAAATCCCGGGTATTATACTCTTTACATCATCAACCACACCTTTTGCTGTACCCGCAATAGTATTACATCCAATTGTAAAAAGTGCTAAAAAAATAATTGTGGTGATAACAGAAGTTTTTTTCATTCAATTTATTTATTACTTATACATCGATTTTGTCTATATTTATTATTTGTAATAGTTTGATAGTAAAATTAAATTTAAATTATCTAGTTTTTTAAGATAATTTTTAATACCATAGGTATTTATCTATTATTAAAGCACATTTATTTTTATCAGGTAAAATATAAATATAATTATTTTTTATATATAATTTTTCTAAACAATCTAACCTGAAACTAGATCCACATAATCCTTTTATATTGAAGCAATACAATGGTTTTCCAAGTAATTCCTTTTCATTTATTACTCTTTTTATAATTTTTAAATCAAATTTATTTACAACTTCAAATTGATAATCCTTAATGTCTGGGTAACTATAGAAATTAATTTCTTCAGCTTGATTTAAACTATAATAGTTGTTTAAAATTCTTTGTAAATTTTTTGTTTCAAAATAACTTATGGAAATTATTAATATTATTAAAAATGGTATTAAATTTATGTTTTTGAGATTATAAAAAATTAATAAAGTACAATAACAAATTATTACAAAAAAAATGGCATAACCACCATACCTTGTTTGAGGTAATAGAATTAACCAACTTAATAAACTAGAACTAAACATGAATATTATAAAATAATTTACTTTTATATTATTAATTAAATTAATTATAAAATTGTACTTTAGATTAAATAAAAAAATAATTAAAAAAGAAAAAATAAAAAAATAAAAAATATTTAAAAATCTATTAATATCATACTCATATTTCCACCAATAATTTAACCAATTGTAATCATTTAAATATATTTCAGGACTTATGTACTCTTCTGATTTTCTAAAATTATAATAATCAAATATGTTTGAAATATAACTTTCATTTATTAAGAATAGTAAGTATCCTTTAGATTGTGCTGAAAGATGGTAAAATCTCAGTTTAGCTTGATCAATACCGAGACCCCATTCTATTGTATCAAAACATGTAAAATAAATTGGATATGATAGGCATCCTGTAATTATAAAATTTTTCAATAAAAATAAAGACGAAAATATTAATAAAAAAATATATAAAGAATAATTCTTTACTAATGTATATATAAATGCTCTATAATTGCTTATTAGAAAAATAATTATAAGTGGTATAAAAATAATTGAATTAGTTCTAATTATAACTGCAAAAAAATATAAAATTATTATATGTAAAATTATTTTTTTTTGTATTTTCAAATCTTTGAAAATATAATTTTCAAGTATTAGTAAACTAATAATTATATAGATAAGATTGCCTTGTATTTCACTTCCAAAATCTTTGCTATTAGAATAAGCTAAACAGACAAAGCAGAAGCTAAAAAATGTAAAAAATTTTATTAATTTATTTTTAGTAAATGAAAATTTATTTTTTAAAAAAATAATAAAATATGTAAAAAAAATAATTGATATTATCGAAAGGTATCTCGTACCAAAATATGGTAAATTAAATAAAGCAACTAAGTCGTACCAAATATGACCATAACCAAGATTATCATTAATATTGGCTAAACCAAATATAATTTTAAATTCATTTACAAGATTTATATAAGGTAAATGATACCAAAAATAATCAGCATGATATTCAAAAAATACCAATGTAGGTAAGATAAAAATAAGTATTAAAATAATGTCTTTTTTAAAAAAATTTGAAAGTAAACTTATTCTATAAACTGAGATTATCAAACCAAGAGTTACTATAATTGAATTAAAAAATTGACCTAAATTAATAAAAAAATGAAAAAAAATAGAAATAAAACTTAAAAATAAAAAACCATATATTCCTATAATTCCTAATTCTTCAGATTCAATTAAGTTATCTTTATTTAAAAAAATTTTATTAAATGCAATTCCATAACCAAAGCAACTTATCGAAATCAATAAAAAATAAAAAATTGCAGTTAATATTTCTTGAAACATTAGTTATAGATTATATCCTAAAAAATATATTTTATGTCAAAAATTAATGTTTCAGTTATTCTGCCAGTAATTAATGAAACATTTTCATTAGAAAAGACAATTAGCATTATTCTTAGTGATAACAAAAAAGATATTTTAGAAATAATTATTATTTTATCAAAAATTAAAACTACTAAAAATGCATTGAAAAAAGCAAAAGCTTTAAAAGATAAATTTCAAGATGTAATTAAAGTTTATTTTCAAGAACTACCATTTTTAGGAGGCGCAGTACAAAAAGGATTTCAACTAAGCAAAGGCACACATGTAATTATGATGGCTAGTGATTTAGAAACAGATCCAAATGATGTAAAAAAATTAATTGATTTATCTAAGCGAAATCCTTCGAGTATTATTACAGCAAATAGATGGATTAAAGGTGGTAGTTTTAATAAATATAACATTATTAAATTATACTTAAATTTTTTATTTCAATTCATACTCAAATGTATATTTCAAACAAAATTAAGTGACATGACATATGGATATAGAATTTTTCCTTCAAAATTAGTAAAAGACATACAATGGAAAGAACTAAAACACCCATTTTTACTAGAAACTATCCTAAAACCTATTTTAATGAATATTAATATAATTGAAATTCCTTCAAAATGGGAGGCTAGATTAGAAGGTATCTCTCAAAATAGTTTTATACAAAACTTTAACTATATAAAAACTGCTTTAATGGTAAGATTTTTTTGGAAAAATAAATAAAATGAAAAAATATATTATTACAACGACAATTAATAACCCTACAGAAGCTATTCATAAATTTGATGAAATGCACGATTGGAAACTGATTGTTATTGGAGATAAAAAAACACCTGTAAATTATAAATTAAAAAATGGAATTTATCTTACTCCTGATGATCAGGAAAATTATGATAAAGATTTATCCGATGCAATAGGTTGGAATTGTATCCAGAGAAGAAATTTTGGATTAATAAAAGCATATGAATTAGGAGCTGATATAGTTGCAACTATAGATGATGACAATATACCTCTTGATAATTGGGGTAAAAATTTAATGATTTCTAAAAATATTGAATCAAATTATTATGAAACAGATGATATAGCATTTGATCCTATTTCAATTACTAATCATCCTAACTTATGGCATAGGGGATTTCCTTTGCAATTGCTTAGTAAAAGAAAATACAAAAAAACAATCAAGCAAATTTGTCCTGATATTCAAGCTGATTTTTGGGATGGTGATCCTGATATAGATGCGATATGCAGAATGGAGCACAGACCTGAATGTAAATTTGATAAAAGTTACTTTCCCTTTTCATCAAATAAATTTTCACCATTTAATTCTCAAAATACATTCCTGTCAAAAAAAGTTATAAAAAATTATTTTTTATTTCCACATATAGGAAGAATGGATGATATTTGGGCTTCGTACTATGTCGAATCTTTAGGATTTAAAGTTATTTACAATTATCCAACTGTATATCAGGATAGAAATGAGCATGATTTAACAATTGATTTAAAAAAAGAAGTCATAGGATATGAAAATAACTTAAAACTTTTAAATGAATTAAACATGAACCCAAATAATATTTTTAATTTTATTCCAGAAAGATCAAAAGATGCATTTAAATTATATCAAAGGCATTTTTCATGAAAAAAATACTTATAACTGGTGGAGCAGGTTTTGTAGGAAGGTATTTTACAAAATATTTTTTAGATCAAGAGTACGAAGTTCATGTTGTAGACAATCTTTCTCAATACACTGGTGCAAAAGATCTAGAGAACTGGCCATTATTTTTACCACAAGATTATAAAAATTTCATTTTTCATAAAGAGGATTGTAGACATTGGTTCGTTTCAAATCAAAAAGATGATTTTGATTATGTTCTTCATTTAGCAGCTATGGTTGGTGGAAGAATGATGATTGAGAAAAATCCAATTGCAGTAAGTGATGATCTTTCTATTGATTCTCATTTTTGGCAATGGGCTGTAAAATCTAAACCAAAAAAAATTCTTACTTTTAGTTCAAGTGCCTGTTATCCTGTGATTTATCAAAAAAAAGAAAACTATAAATTATTATATGAAAATCTTGTGAATTTTAATCAATCAATTGGAGTGCCTGATTTAACTTATGGATGGGCAAAATTAACTTCTGAGTACCTTGGTAAAATTGCTTACGAAAATTATGGTATTAAAAGTGTAGTTTACAGACCCTTTTCTGGTTATGGTAAAGATCAGGATTTGAGCTATCCATTTCCAAGTATTTGTAAGAGAATTCTAAATAATATATCTCAAAAAAATATCCAAGTTTGGGGCACTGGTGATCAAATGAGAGATTTTATTCATATTGAAGATTGTGTCAGAGGCGTAATAACTACTATGGATAAAATAGATGATGGCTCACCTATTAATCTTTCGACAGGAAAACTTACAAGCTTTAAAGAATTTGTTAAACTTGGTTGTAGCATATTAGGTTTTGAAACTGAAGTTGTTGGAACTTCAGACAAACCTGAGGGTGTATTTGCAAGAGGTGGTGATACCAAATTACAAAATGACTTAGGTTTTTTTGCAAATATTGATTTTAAAAATGGAATCGAAGAAGCTTTTAAATTCTTTGATAAAATAAAATAACTTCTAAGTTATGATTTATTTTTCATACACCAAAACTGATACATTCCAGAGAAAATTCTCGGATTAGATTTTTCAAAATCTTCCCATTTATCTAAATTATAAAAATCTTTAGGTTGACTATGTATTTTTTTATATCTTTCAATTACATATGTATCTTCAAAACCCAAAAAAAATAAATTTAATTTTTTTAAGTATTTTTTTATTTTAGGAATTGTGAACCTATGTTCTTGAACATGAAATAATAAATCTCTTACTCCACTAGTTGAATAAAAATCTGGGCTATATTTGATGCTTTCCCAATGTTGGTTTTTTGTTTCTAAAATTTTTTTCCTAAAACTAATAATATCCGTTCTCGTTGTTTTAATTTTTAGACTCCTTATTTTTTTCCTTATTTCAGAAATATTTTCTCTAGCTTTTTCACTATAAAGACCGATGAGCATTAATCCATTATCTTTCATACACTCAGTTAAAATTTTCCATCCTATTAATGGATCATTCATATGATGAAGTACTCCTACAGATTCAACAATATCAAATTTTTTATTTAATTTTTTTAAATCTAATAAATCTCCTTGGATAAATTTTATATTTTTAAAGTTTAATTCTTTTGCTTTTCTTTTAGCATAGGCTAAACTATTGAAACTAAGATCCAGTGCTAAAATATTTGTATTTTTATATTTAGATGCTGTTGTGATTGCATGTTGTCCTGTACCACAACCCGCAATTAAAATTTCTGAATTTTTTGAAAAATTGATTTTTTTCAAATTTAAGTCTAAATTTATATTCCCAATGACTTCTTTTATAGCTTTAGGTTCAATACTTAGGCCAAGATTAGTCCATCTAGGATATGGATTTTCTTCATATTGCTTTTTAACCTTTGTTGAAACACTATCATTAATAACAGCAATTGATTCTATTTGTTGAGCATATTTTTTTTCCTCATTATGATTTTTATATTGTAATATAAATATTTCTTCTAATTTGTTTGAAGGATTTATTTTTTTAGACCAATCAAAGCTATATAATGGATTATAACAAGATAAAATAAGTATCTCTAAATCATTAATTTCTTTAACATTAATATGTTTTTTAATTCTTTCGCTAATCTTATTTATTTTAAAAATTTCTTTATCTGTTTTAGAATATACATATTCATTTAAAAAGCATTGTGCTGATAATGCAGTTAAGAATTTCAAATAACTTTTTTCAAAATTTAAATTATAGATTTGATTTAAAATCTCATTTCTAATTTTAACAAAATTTTTTTCAAAATAATAATTAGGAACAGGACAAACTTTCATAAATTGTAACAAAAGTTTATTCTCGTTTAAGCCTTCTATAATTTTATTTAAATTTATAGGAAAGTTGTTATTTTCAATTAAAGAAAAATTATATTTTAAATTTGTATTTAAAAATAAACCATTTATTACATTTGTAGCTATAGCATTTGGTCTAACAATTATTTTATTTTCAAGAAGATATAAATAAAATTTGTTTATGTATTTATTCTTCTCATCTAGTATGAAATGCTGAAGAACACCCGCTAAATTATAAAATCCTCTAATATAATTTGGGTTTATGTTTAAAGTTAATATATAATATTCAAGAGCTTTTTTATTTAAGTTTCTTTTTCTAAATATATTTCCTAAGTTATTGTAAGCCTTATAATAAGTTTTATCTAAATATATAACTTTTTCATAATTTTTGATTGCATTGTCTTCTTCACCAAGTTTGTTATAAATATTTGCTAGATTATAATATCCATCATTGTATTTTGGATTTAAATTTATAACTTTAATGAATAGGTTTTTTGCTAAAGTATAATTTTTTAGCTCAGTGTGAATTACTCCTGAAATATTATTAATTAAAATTGAATCAGGGTAATCATTGATAGTCTTATTAGATAAATCAAGAGCTTCTAAATATTTTTTTTTATTAAATAAAAGTATTATTTTTTCAATTATATTTTTATTAGGTTCTTGTTTAATCATTATATAACTGAAGATATAAGTTTCTTTGTATATTCTGATTTAGGTGAATTAAAAATATTTCTACTATAATTTTCTTCAACAATTAAACCATCTTTTAATACAATTATTTTATTAGCAATAGCTCTTATAACACGCATATCATGACTTATAAAAATATAACTTAAGTTTAATTCTTTTTGTAAATTATTTAATAAACTTAATATTTGATTCTGAATTGTTACATCCAAAGCAGAGGTTGGTTCATCTAAAATTAGTATTTTAGGTTCTAAAATCAAAGCTCTAGCAATTGCAATTCTTTGTCTTTGACCGCCAGAAAATTCATGAGGATATTTTTCTATTGTATTTTCATATTCTAAACCAACTTTTTCCAAAATATTTTTTAATTTTTTTCTTTTGTCTAATAGGCTAATATTGGGATAATGAACCATTAAACCTTCTGAAATAATATCTTCGATATTCATTCTAGGACTTAGGGATGAGAACGGATCTTGAAATACAACTTGAATATCTTTTCTTAAATCCAAAAGTTCTTTTTTACTTAACTTATTTAAATTTTTTTTATTTATTATTATTTCTCCTCTAGATTGAATTAATTTTAGAATTGCTAAAATAAGTGAAGTTTTTCCTGAGCCAGATTCACCCACAATTCCAATCGTTTCTCCAATTTTTAAATTAAAGCTAACATTGTTAATTGCTTTTACATGATCAATTGTTTTTTTAAGCAATCCTTTTTTTATAGGATACCAAACATTTAGATCCCTAATATTTATTATCGATTCACTTATTTGATTGTTATTTTCTTTAATATTACTTTGATTGGATACTAACTCTTTAGTATATTCATTTTTAGGATTATTAAATATTTTTTCTTTTGTCCCAAATTCAATTACTTTACCATTTTTCATAACATATATGTAATCTGATAATTTTTTCACAACAGAAAGATCATGGCTTATAAAAACCATAGACATACCCATTTTTTTTTGAATATTTTGAAGTAACTCTAAGATTTGTAACTGTATTGTGACATCTAAAGCTGTTGTTGGCTCATCGGCTATCAATACATCTGGTTCATTTGCAATGCTCATTGCAATCATAGCCCTTTGTCTTTGTCCTCCAGACAGCTCATATGGATATATTTTTGGTCTTAATGAAATATCATTAAGCCCAACTTCATTTAGTAATTTGATAGTTCTTTTTTTAGCTTCTTTTTTACTTATTGTATAATGCGTTGTAATAATTTCTTCAATTTGTTTATTTATTGTATGCAGAGGGTTTAAACTTGTCATTGGTTCCTGAAATATTGTTGAAATTTTATTTCCTCTTATATTTTGGATTTCTTTTTGACTTAAATTTAATAAATTTTTATTATTATAATCTATTTTTCCTGTCTTAATGCTAGCTCCATTTGGTAATAATTTTAATATGCTTAGAGCAGATAATGTTTTACCTGACCCAGATTCCCCAACGATAGCTGTAGTTTTACCTTTTATTACATCAATATTTACATTTTTAACTACGTCAGTATATTTATTAAATGCAATACTTAAGTTACTTATTGATATTATTTTCTCCATTTTAATTAAAAGTCTTTCTTGGGTCTAATGAGTCTCTTATTGCTTCACCGACAAATACTAAAAGGCCTAACATTAAACCTAAAGTTAAGAAACTTGTAATTCCAAGCCAAGGAGCTTGTAAATTATTTCTTCCTTGGTTAACCATTTCACCTAAAGATGCAGATCCTGGTGGTAACCCAAAACCTAAAAAATCAAGACCAGATAATGCTGTGACTGAAGCACTTAAACTAAATGGAAGAAAAGTAACAGTAGCTATAGTTGCATTAGGTAACATATGTCTTATAATAATTTTTGTATTTGAAACTCCTAATGCTCTTGCTGCTCTTATATAGTCAAAATTCCTTGCTCTTAAAAATTCTGCACGAACTACGCCAACATAGCCCATCCAACTAAAAAGTAATAAAATGATTAGTAGCCACCAAAAATTTGGTTGAATAACACTAGCTAAAATTATTAACACGTATAATGTTGGTATAGCTGACCACACTTCCATAAATCTTTGGAAGAATAAATCAGTCTTTCCACCAAAATAACCTTGTATTGCTCCTGCAGACACTCCTATTATCATTGAAAAAAATGTTAAGGTAAATCCAAATAGAATGGATATTCGGAAACCATAAATTAATCTTGATAGAACATCTCTTGCTTGATCATCAGTACCAAGCCAATTTTTATTTGAAGGTGGTGAAGGAGCTGGAGCAGATAAATCTCTTATTATAGTATTATATGAATATGGAATTATAGGCATAATCATCCATCCATTTTCTTCAATTAAATTTTTAACATATGGATCTTTATAATCTGCCTCTGTTTCAAAATCTCCCCCAAATGTTGTTTCTGAATAGAAAGAAAATATTGGATAATAAAAATTTGAGTTATATTTTACTAATAAGGGTTTTTCATTAGCAATAAAATTAGCAAACAAAGAAATAATAAATAAAAAACTAAATATCCAAAAAGAATAATAACCTCTCTTGTTTTTCTTAAAATTATTTAGTCTTCTTTTATTTAATTTTGATAATTTCTTCATTGTCTTGATTCAAAATCTATGCGTGGATCAATAACTGAGTACATAAAATCACCAATAATTCCCATAACCAAACCAAGTAGTGAGAAAAAATAAAGTGTTGCAAATATAACAGGATAATCTCTAGTCAGAGCCGCTTCATATCCTAGTAATCCTAACCCATCTAAAGAAAAAATAACCTCAATGAACAGAGAGCTTGAAAAAAGAATTCCAATAAACGCTGATGGGAAACCTGCAATTACTATTAACATTGCATTTCTAAATACATGACCATAAAGAACCTTTCTTTCAGTCAAACCTTTAGAACGTGCTGTAATCACATATTGTTGATTTACTTGATCAAGAAATGAATTTTTGGTTAAAAAAGTTAATCCAGCAAACCCGCTTACAAGCATCGCAGTTAAAGGTAGTGCTAAATGCCAGAAGTAATCTATTATTTTTTGAAATAATGTTAAATCATCAAAATTTTCAGAAAATAAACCTCTTAAAGGAAAAATATCATAAAACCTTCCTCCTGCAAAAAGTACTATTAGTATTACAGCAAATAAAAAATTTGGTATTGCATAACCAATTGTTACGATTGAACTTGATACTATATCAAACTTTGATCCATCCTTTATCGCTTTTCTTATACCAAGAGGAATAGATATTAAATATATTAATAAAGTTGTCCATAAACCAAGTGATATTGAAACTGGCATTTTATCTAAAACGATAGAAGTAACTTTTTGATCTCTAAAAAAACTTTCTCCAAAATCAAAGGTTAAATAATCTTTTAACATTTTGATAAAACGTTGATGTGCTGGTTTGTCCATTCCATACATCTTTTCTATTTCTTTTATAATATCTGGATCGAGGCCTTGTGCTCCTCTATATTTACTATCATTAATTGAAGTAGAATTATCTAGATTAAACTCTAAAGTTTCACCCTCGCCACCGCCAGAAAATCGAGCTGTTGATTCAACAGCTGTACCCGTCATTTGTGCAATCATTTGTTCTACTGGACCACCTGGAACAATTTGAATTACTGCAAAATTTATAACCATTATCCCAAAAAGAGTTGGGATAATTAAAAGAAGTCTTTTTATTAAGTACGCACCCATATTGTGCTATTTTATATTATTTCTAATAAACTTTAATAATTAGTTTGATGTTCTATTTGATTGGATTGTTTCAAATTTATTCTGATTAATCCACCATGTATCAAAGCCTAAAGAATATTTTGGTTTTATTTTTGGTTGATCAAAAAAATCCCAATATAAAACTCTATATGATGAAATATGCCATTGAGGAATAACATAGTAATTCCATAGAAGAACACGATCAAGAGCTTTGGTTATTGTAATTAATTCTTCTCTATCACTAGCATTAATTAGACTTTCAATTAATCCATCTACAGCATAATTTTTAATACCAACAACATTTCTAGAGCCATCAGTATCTGCAGCATCAGAACCCCAAAAATTTCTTTGCTCGTTACCTGGAGATAAAGATTGACCAAAGGTTTGCACAACCATATCAAAATCAAATGTTTCCATTCTTTTTTGATATTGTGCACTATCAATTGTTCTTACATCGGCAATTATTCCTAATTTTTCAAGATTATCTTTAAATGGAAAAACTATTCTCTCGAAAGCTGGTGATCGTAATAAGATTTCAAATTCAAAAGGTTCTTTCGTGTTAGAATGTAAAAGTTTACCATCAACTAATTCCCATCCAGATTCTTCTAAAAGTTTTGATGCTTCTTGCAATTGCATCCTCATATAACCTGAACCATCTGTAACTGGATTTGTATATTCTTCTGTAAATATTTCTTTTGGTAGTACATCAAAATATGGATTTAAATAATTTAATTCTTCTTTTGAAGGAAGACCAGAGGAAGCAAGTTCTGAATTTTCAAAAAAGCTATCTGTTCTTTTATATGCATCAAAGAATAAATTTTTATTAGACCATTCAAAATCAAAAGCATAAGAAAGAGCCTTTCTTACTCTTCTATCTTTGAATTTATCTTTTCTTATATTAAATGCAAAACCTTGCATACCTTGTGGATTTTCGTGACTTATTAATTCTTTTTTAATTAAACCTTCATCCACAGCATTTATATCATATGCAGTAGCCCATTCTTTTGATGAATTTTCAGAGAAGAAATCAATCTCACCAGATTTAAAAGCTTCTCTTTCAATACCTCTGTCTTTGTAATAATCATATCTAATTGTTCCGAAGTTATCTTTACCAATTTTTATTGGTATTGATGCACCAAAACCCCAATAATTTTGATCTAGTTCGTAAGTAATTGATCTTCCACTATCAAACGACTTAATTTTATAAGGACCACTCCCAATTGGAACTTCTAAAGATGTTTCTTCAAAATTTTTATTTTCCCAATAATGTTTTGGAAGTACAGGTAATTGGCCAACAATTAATACTAATTCTTTATTCGTATTTGTTGTAAAATTAAATCTTACTTTATTTTCTTCTTCCTTAATAACTTCTTTTACATCACCATAATAATATTTATAAAATGGGTGACCTTTTTCCATCAGAGTATTAAATGTCCACACAACATCATCAGCTGTAATTTTTTTTCCATCGTGCCAATATGCTTCATTTCTTAATGTAAATGAAACCCAAGATCTATCTTCTGGCCATTCGATCGTTTCTGCCAATAGCCCATATTCGGTGAATGCTTCATCACTTGATCCCGTTGTTAATGTCTCATACAGTCCTCCAATTCCAGCTGCCGAGGTACCTTTTAAAATAAATGGATTGAAACTGTCATAGGTTCCAATGGCACTTCTTACTATCGATCCACCCTTGATTGAATTTGGATTAATGTATTCAACATTTTCAAAATCTTTTGAGTATTTTGGTTCACCATGCATTGCAATTGCATGAGATATATTAGTATTAGCTTGTGCTTTTAATTGAAAAATTAGAGTAAATGTAAGGATCAAAGTGAGTATTTTCATACTTTTAATATATGTCTATTTATTAAAAATTAAAATAAATTTTAGTTTATTAATTTAATTATTTCATCATGAAGAGAGCTTGTACTGGAAGCAACTAAACTGCCATCTGAGTTTAGAGATATTTCTTGTCCAAACTTATCCGTAATTACTCCACCAGCTCCTTCAATTACATTTACAAGGGCCATATAATCATGTACTTTTAATGTATCCTCTAAAACAATATCAATTAGTCCTGAGGCTAACATTCCATACATGTAACAGTCACCACCAAGTCTATAATATCTTGATTGTTCTTTTAGTAATTCTAATCCCTTTCTGATTTGAGGCTCATCAAAATATAATCCAGATGTAAAAAGATAGGCATCTTTAATTTGTTTAATTGCACTAGTTTGAACATCTTTTCCATTACATTTTGTCTTTTGATTTTTTATTCCCATCCATCGCTCACCATGTGCAGGACAATTAATAATTCCTAAAACTGGTTTTTTATTGTGAAGTAATGCAATTAAATTACCAAAATCTTTATGCCCAGCTATATAGCTTCTTGTTCCATCTATAGGATCTAATACCCATATAAATTCAGCGTCTATTTTTTCATTTTCATACTCTTCACCTAAAATTCCATGATCAGGATATTCTTTTCTTATTCTCTCTCTTAATACTTGTTCTGTTTCTTTATCTGCTAAAGTTACAGGACTTTCATCTTCTTTAATTTCTATTTTAATTTTGTTTCTAAAATAATGCATTGAACTTTTAGATGCATCATTGGCTAAAGAGTTTGCAAATTTTGAAAACTCTTCTGTATCTAAGATCATTACTTTAGTTTATGGAAGGGGTGCTGGATTATCTGAGTGTTCTCTTAGGAAATAAACTAAGTCTGCTCTATCTTTTACTTTTTTCAAACCTGCAAAGTTCATTTTTGTACCTTTTATATATTTTTTTGGTTTATATAAAAATTCCGCTAATTCTTCATATCCCCATTCTCCACCGTATTCAGCTAAAGCTTTAGAGTATGCAAAACCTTCAACATTAGCTTTAGGTCTATTTATAATGTTCCATAAGTGTGGACCTACTTTATTTGCACTCCCTTTTTCATAATTATGACATGTAGCACATTTTTTGAATAATTTTTCTCCATTATCTAGAGAAGCGCTTACTAATAACATTGAAATTGGCTCTATTACTTCTTCTTTTTTTTCTACTACTCCAACGCCAGTAGAATCCTCAGGAACGTCTATTTTATAAGCTGTTTCTTTTTTTTCATCATGATCAATATCAATGACTAAATCTCCAAAATGCCCGATAAGGGTAACAATTAAGACTGCTAGTATTATAGATGCTAAAATTTTATTAACTTCAAGCCCAGACATGTATAAGTACATATACAGATTTTTTAGAAGAAAGAATATATTTGTCGTAAGTATGAAATTTAAATTCTCTTGCCTAATTGTCGCATAAATTATGAAAAATGTTGTAATTATACCTTCACGAATGGCTTCCACTAGACTGCCGGGCAAACCATTAATACCAATAGATGGTATTCCAATGATACAACGAGTATGGCAACAAGCAATTGCATCAAAAATTGGAGAAGTGTTTGTTGCTTGCTCGGAAATTGAAGTGCACGACTTAATTGTAAGTAATGGTGGCAAAGCTATTTTGACAGATCCAAATCTCCCTTCTGGAACTGATAGAGTTCACTCCGCTTTTTTAAAGATAAAAAATAATAAAGACATCGATGTAATAATCAATCTACAAGGTGATATGCCTCTTATAAATCCAGAACATATTCTTAAAGTCATTGACCCAATAAAAAAAAATTTCACTATTGGTACACTCGCAACAAACTTAAATGATAATGAATTTAATAATCCCAATGTAACAAAAGTTGAAGTTGATTTTAAAAAAAATGAAATAGCTCAGGCGTTGAGTTTTTGCAGAGAAGTTACGATAGAAAATAAAAACTTATACCATCATGTTGGTATCTATAGTTATACTCCAGATTCAATAAATACATTTATCAATCTACCTAAATCAAAAAATGAAATAGATCTAAGTTTAGAACAAATGAGAGCTATGGATTCTAATATTCCAATTGGAGTTACGTATGTTCCTGAAGTTCCAATGAGTGTAGATACAAAAGAGGATTTAATAAATATTGAAACTAATATAAGAGAGTACAATGATAAAAGTTGATAGTTTTTCGTTTCAAGGTGTAAAGGGTGCGCATAGTGAACAAGCTGGAAAAAATATTTTTCCAAACGCAACAAGTATACCGTGTGCAACTTTTGAAGATATGTTTGAACATGTTAGATCAGGAAAATCAGAAGCAGCAATGGTTCCAATAGAAAACTCACTTGCAGGAAGAGTAGCGGATACTCAAAGATTGATACCTGACTCTAATTTAAAAATAACTTATGAATATTTTCATGAGGTAAATCATAACTTACTTGGAATTAGAGGTGCGAAAATCTCAGATATCAAAAGAATAAGAAGTCATGAGCAGGGAATTGCTCAATGTCGAAACAAAATTTTAAAACTAGATAAGCAAATGATCGTTGAAGCTGATACAGCTGGATCTGCTAAATTAATTTCAGAGTTAAACAATATTGAAGATGCTGCTATAGCATCTGCACTTGCTGCTAAGATCTATGATCTTGATATTTTGGAAAAAAATTTTCAAGATAACCAAAATAACGTAACCCGATTTCTTGTTATGCAAAAAAATTTATTAGACATAAATTCAAATACGAAGGATATTCTTACAACATTAGTATTTACAGTTAGAAGTATTCCAGCGGTTTTATATAAATGTCTTGGTGGATTTGCTAGTAATGGTGTTAATATAACTAAGCTTGAGAGTTACATTCACCCACAGGGTTTTGATGTTGCACAATTTTATGTAGATTTTGAGGGACATCCTGAAAATACATCTGTAAAATTAGCATTAGAAGAGATGAAATTTTTTTGTAAGAAGATAGAAATCCTTGGAGTATATGAGAAATCTTCATTCAGGAAAAAATAGGTTTTTTTGAAAAGTCTATTTATATTTTATTTACATTAATGTTATATTGCTACAGGGAGGATTGAGGGCAAATAAATTGCTAATCCAGTCAGATCTGAAAAGAAGCAGCTGTAACAATCTTGTTTGGGTCTCAACTCCTTCCATTGATTATAATGACAGAAGAAAAAAAATATAAAGTTTTAGCTAGAAAATACAGACCTCAAAAATTTGAAGATTTAGTTGGTCAAGAATTATTAGTAAAAATTCTATCAAACGCTATAAATAATGATCGGCTAGCTCATGCATATATTCTAACCGGTGTCAGAGGTGTTGGAAAAACCACAACTGCTAGACTTATAGCAATGAGTATTAATTGCAAAAATAGGGATAAAAAAAATTGTGAACCATGCGGAAATTGTGATTCATGCAAATCAACAACTTCAGACAGCAATCTTGATGTTATTGAGATTGATGCAGCATCGAATACTGGAGTTGATGACATTAGAGAAATAATTGACAATGTAAAATATAAACCCGTTATTGGAGATTATAAAATATTTATTATTGATGAAGTTCATATGCTTTCAAAAAGCGCATTCAACGCTTTGCTTAAAACTTTAGAAGAACCACCAGAACATGTTAAATTTATTTTTGCAACAACAGAAATTAAAAAAGTACCAATAACTGTTTTATCAAGGTGTCAGAGATTTGATTTACATAGAATAGAAAATAAAATTTTATCAGATCATTTATTAAAAATTTCCAAACTAGAAAATATTGATATTGATTTAGACGCTATTTCGTTAATTGTTAGATCGGCAGATGGATCTGTAAGAGATGGTCTCAGTCTACTAGATCAAGCAATAACTAACCCAAATGAAAAAGTTGACTCGCAAACTGTAATAAGCATGCTGGGATTAGCTGATAGAGAAAAAATATTTAACTTAGTTGAAATTATTTTAGAAGGAGATGCGCTTGGTGCAATGAATAAGTATAAAGAATTGTATGAATTAGGAGCGGATATAGCAATGATATTTGATGAACTATTAAATGTAGTACATTTTCTTGTTCAAATAAAAATAGCACCAGATTTAAAAGATGACATTTATATTCCTGAATTTGAAAGAAATAAAGGAGCTGAATTATCATCAAAAATGACATTAAATAATCTGAATATTATCTGGCAAATTTTATTCAAAGGTTATCAAGAATTACAAAATAGCTCTCATTTATACCAACATGGAGAAATGATTATTTTAAGAATTATTTACTTACATGATGGTCCAAATCCTGAAGATCTAATTAAAAAAATGGACAAAGAGGTAGTAAAAAAAGAACCCTTAGAAAAAAATCTTGAACTACAAAATGAAACTAATGGAAGTAGCAATGTACTAAACTTTAATGAAAATAAAAAAGAAATTTTACCAAAAGAAAATGTAAATATTAAACATGTTCAAGACTTCAGACATTTTGTCGATATGTTTTTTAAAAATAGAGAAGGATTACTTCACACTAAGTTATACAATGATGTAAAATTAGTCTCTTTTAAAGAAGGAGACGTTACCCTAAACACATCTAAAATTAATGATACTGACTTTAATAGAACTGTTGCGAAATTAATCTCTAAATGGACTGGAAGAATATGGCAGATACATTCATCTACAAGCAATCTTGGAAAAAGTTTGCATGATGAAGATATTATTAACCAACAAAAAGAAATTGAAATAATGAAAAATCATCCAGAAGTAAAAAAAATATTAAAAGAATTTCCTGAAAGTAAAATTCACGCTATTACAGAACTTGGTGAAATAAATGATGATGACACAGATATAAATCAACCAAAGATGAAAAAGGAGAAATAATGGTTAATTTAGGTAATATGATGAAGCAAGCTCAACAGTTGCAAAAGAAAATGGCTGAAGCACAGAATAAATTAAATGATATTGAAGTTGAAGGTACTTCTGGAGGAGGCCTAATTAAAGTAACAGCTACAGCAAAAGGTATATTTAAAAGAATTTCAATTGACGATAGCTTGATTAAACAAGATGAGAAAGAAATACTTGAAGATCTGATCGTCGCTGCAATAAATGATGCCAAAGAAAAAGGAGAAGCCGCAGCCCAAGAAGAAATGAAAAATCTTACAGGTGGCCTTCCATTACCTCCAGGAATGAAACTTCCTTTCTAAAAATGGAGCAATCCCCAATAGATAAATTAATAAATGATATTTCAAAACTTCCAGGATTAGGAAGAAGATCGGCGCAAAGAATTGCTCTTTTTTTATTAAAAAATAAAGATAAAAATCTATCTCCTTTAATTCAGAGTTTAAACTTATCTTATAATAAAATTATTGAGTGCTCAGAATGTGGAAATATAGATATGGTAAATCCATGTAATATTTGTGCAAATCCTAAAAGGGATAAAGCAACAATTTGTGTTGTTGAGGATGTGTCAGATTTGTGGACATTAGAAAAAGTAGGATTTTATCGTGGCCTCTATAATGTTTTAGGCGGTTCATTATCAGCGATTCAAGGTATAGGAACTGATGAATTGAAAATAGAACATCTACTAAAGAGAATTAAAACAAACAATGTTAAAGAAATTATTCTTGCTTTAAGTACAACTATGGAAGGACAAACAACATCTTTTGTAATTGCAGACAAACTAGAAAAATTTAAAGATTTAAATGTAACAAGACTTGCACAAGGAATCCCTATGGGTGGAGAAGTACACTACTTAGATGAAAACACATTAAATACAGCATTCCAATCTAGAAAAAAAATTACATAAATAAAAATGGATAAATTACTTTACGTACCAAATCCACTATTACGCCAAAAAGCAGATAAAATTCAGTCTGTTGGAATTAAGGAGAAAGAAATTGCCAAAAAAATGATGCAAATAATGATAAAAGCACCAGGCGTAGGTTTAGCAGCAAATCAAATTGGAATTCTAAAACAAATTGTGACTATATTTTTTGTAGATCAAGAGACTAAAAAAGAAACACAATATACATTATTTAACCCAAATATTGTTTCATACTCTCAAGAAAAAATTATTATGGAAGAGGGTTGTTTATCTCTACCTGAACAATTTGCAGATATTGAGAGACCTCAAAATATAGTAGTCGAGTATTTAGATGAAAATAACAAACAAATAACAAAAGAAGTTAGTGGAGTGGAATCAAGAATTTTACAACATGAAATTGATCATCTTTCTGGAAAGTTATTTGTAGATTATCTTTCTTCATTAAAAAGGAATATAATGATTAAAAAAGTACAAAAATTTTTAAAAAACAAAAAATAATGAAAGATAAAAAAATAATTTTTATGGGCTCGCCTAAAATAGCATCTGACTATCTTGAGGCTTTAATTAAAAGTAATTTCATAATTTCCGCAGTATTTTCACAACCCCCAAAAAAGAAATCTAGAGGAATGAAAATAATTGAATCTGAAGTTCATCAAATTGCAAATAAAAATAACATAGAAGTTTTTTGTCCAAATATATTTGATAAAAACACTATTGAGACAGTGAAAAAATTAAATCCTGATTTAATTATTGTCATGGCATATGGTAAAATATTGCCAAAAGATATTTTAGATTTACCTCCATTTGGTTGTATCAATATCCATGTTTCTTTGTTGCCTAGATGGAGAGGTGCAGCCCCAATAGAGCATTCTCTAATGAATGGTGATAAAGAGACTGGTATATCAATAATACAGCTAATCGAAAAATTAGATGCTGGACCAATTATTAATCAAAAAAAAGTAGATATAGAAGATGATTGTAATAAAAATGAATTAAGTCAAAAATTAACAAAGGTTGGAATCAAATTATTAGTGGAAACTATTCCTCTTATATTTGATAAAAAAATTTCTTATTCTGATCAGGATGATAATGATGCAACATATGCAAATAAAATTTCTTCACTAAACAGAAAAATTAATTTTAATAAATCTGTAAATGAAGTTTTAAATCTTATAAGAGCACATTCACCTAAACCTGGTGCTTGGTTTACTATACAAAATGAAAGAATTAAAATCATTAAAGCAAGAAAATCAAACTCTAACGGTAATGCATCGACAATTCTTAACGAGACCTTTGATATTGGGTGTAATGATGGAAGTATTGAACCACTAATTTTACAAAGAGAAGGCAAAAATCCTATTTTTAAAGATGATTTTCTTCGGGGATATAGTTTTAAGGTTAATGAAGTAATAAATGTCTAACTACAAAATAACATTAGAATATGATGGAACTAATTATGTTGGTTGGCAACGTCAAGAAAATGGTCCTTCCGTTCAACAATTGGTTGAAGAGGCTATAGAAAAACTTTCAAAACAAAAAATAACACTTTTTGGAGCTGGTCGAACAGATGCAGGTGTTCATGCAAGAGGACAAGTAGCTAATTTTGAATTAGAGCAACATTTTGATACTGATACTATTAGAGATGGCATTAATCATTATCTAAGACCCCAACCCATATCTATTTTACATGCTGAAGAAGTAGATAAAGATTTTAATTCAAGATTTTCAGCAAAATTGAGATGGTATGAATACAAGATCTTAAATAGAAGATCTCCAATTACGTTAGAGCAAAACAAAGTTTGGTGTGTACATAAAAAAATAGATTCTGAAAAAGTAATAAAACAATCACAACAATTTATAGGCAAATTTGATTTGTCTGCTTTTAGGTCAATAAATTGCCAATCGAAATCACCAATTAAATCTATTAATTCACTAGATGTAAATTTTAATCATGATGAAATAAATTTTTTAATATCAGCTAAATCCTTTTTACATTCTCAAGTTAGAATCATGGTCGGTACACTGGTTGATATAGGACTTAGTAAAATAGAAAAATCTATTTCAGAAATTATTCAATCTAAAAAAAGAGAATATGCAGGAGTTACTGCACCACCTGAAGGATTATATTTATTGAAAATAGATTACTAATAAAAGCCAATTTCTGATAAACAAATATCTGCTTGAAAATCTTTAAATCCAGCAACTAGCCCTAATGTTTTGATATTCTGACCAACTAACTTTTTTGGTTGATAAGCATTTGATTTTTTAAATTCACTAAAAGGTGCTTTTATTAGTGTCCACTCAGAATTAGTTTTAAAACTATATTTATAATATTGCCATGGAGCCATCGTCAAAGCGGTTCTTACATGAATTGAATACTCTTCATTATTACCAAACACTTTAAAATAAACACCCTCAAACTCTTCTGTTGATATTGAAGGTTTTAATTGATTTCTTATTTGAATAAAACCACCGTTATTTTCAGTCGTGACATCTCCTGTCATATGATAACAATTAACATCATTAACTTTTGATATGATCGCTTTACCCTGAGATAATCCACCCATTACTCCATCAGTAAAAAAGGCCCAATTTTGACCTTGAGAGGAAATTCCAGGTGTTTTTAAGTTATCAAGTATCAATGTATTCTGAGATTGAAGATTGAATGAAAAAAATAAAATAAAAACAAAAATTATTAAACTTTTCAATTTTTACGATTTTCTGCTAATTTTTTTTTGATAAGAGATAAACCCGTTTCAACTTTTGATTTATATGATTCTTCAAATGCCTTTAACTGCCAATCTGAAAATCTAGATTTTAGTTCAGATAAATTATTTTGTTTCCATGCATTAGAAGTATTTTCATCTTTCCAAATATCTTTTTCTTCATTAGTTCTTCCACAACCGTAGCAATACCCTGAGATTGGGTCAGTTTTACATACGCTAATGCAAGGCGAAGTTACTTTGTTCTGTTCCATGTTAATATACATATATTTTTTTTTAGTTTATTCCATTAAAACGATGTAAAACTTTTAAATTATGACTAATTTTAGCTATTTAAATGTTGATAATGCTTATAAATTAATCAACCAAAAGGTAACAAAAACTCCTTTGGTAACTAATGATTACATAAATAATCTTTTAGAAGCTGAAATTTATTTTAAACTTGAGAATTTACAAAATACTGGATCATTTAAACTGCGTGGAGCTACACATAAAATTACAAAATTAATAGAAACCGTAAAAGACTCAGGTGTAGTAGCATATTCATCAGGTAATCATGCACAGGCTGTTGCTTATGCATCTATGATTAATACTATTAGTGCAAAAATAATAATGCCTAAAACTGCACCTCAAATAAAAATTGAAAATACAAAAAAATATGGAGCAGAGGTAATATTATATGACACTTACTTTCAAAGTAGAGAAGAGATAGGAAATGAAATTCAAAAGAAAGATAATAGAGCTCTAATTAAACCCTATGATGATGAAGATATAATTGCTGGTCAGGGAACTGCAGCTATCGAAATTGTAAATGATTTGAAAGAGCAATCAATTGAACCTGATCTATATTTATGTTGTTGTGGAGGTGGAGGGCTTATTGCAGGAACATCAACTTACTTAAAACATATTTACCCAAATATAAAATCATATTCTGTGGAACCTGAAGAATTTGATGACACAAAAAGATCTTTAGAAGCTGGTAAACTTATTGAAAATAAAAAAAATGCTAAATCTTTTTGTGATTCACTATTGGCACCACAACCTGGTAATATAACTTTTCAAATTAATTCAAATAATCTTGAAGGAGGACTAAGTGTTTCTGATGAAGAAGTAACAAAAACTATAATTTTGCTAGCTGAACAACTTAAAATAGTTGTGGAGCCAGGAGGGGCAGTTGCAGCTGCAGCAGTTTTAAATAATAAAATTGATGTTAAAAATAAAAAAATTATAGTTATGATTTCTGGTGGTAATATCGATTTAAGTTTATTTAATAAGTTATAATGAATCCATCAAATTTAAAAAAATTACAAAATCTGTTAAAAGAAAAAGATATCGATATTTTTGTCATTAATAGAAGTGATGAATATTTAAATGAGTATATTTCTCCAAATGCAGAAAGATTAAATTTTATAACAAACTTTTCTGGTTCAGCAGGAAGAGCATTTATAACACCAACAGATGCCTTCTTGTATGTTGATGGACGATATACTTTTCAAGCGAATACTCAAATTAATGCCAAAGAGATTCAGGCAAAACATTTAAATAGCTTTTGGACAGATTTAGAAAAAATTTTATTAGAAGAAGAATATAAAATTGCATTAGATCCAACTCTTCATTCAATTATAGAAATTGAAAAAGTGGAAAAAATGTTAAAGAATTCAACATCTAAACTCCAACTAATAGATAAAAATTTTGTTGATTTAATATGGGAAAATCAACCAAAAACTCAGTATACAGATATATTTGATCATCCAACAAGTTTTGCTGGTCAGAGTAGAAGTGAGAAATTAGATATTTTAAAAAAATTTTTAGATCAAAATGAAATTAATCATTACTTTGTTTCTGGGCTTGATAATATTGCTTGGCTATTAAATTTAAGAGCAGATGATATTAAATATACACCGTTGCTTTATTCTTATCTTCTAATTTCAAAAAATAATAAACACTCTTTGTATATTAAAGAGTCTTCAATGCCAGAAATTCTAAAAAAAGAAATACAAACACTAATAAATATTAATAATATTGAAAATATCGGATCAATTTTTAATAACATTAATTCATCCGAATCAATTGGTTTAGATTTTAATTCCACCACTTATTATTTTTTAGATCTTTTAAGAAAACAAAAAATAAATACTAAAAATTTAGCAAATCCATGTATTTTGTTAAAAGCTATCAAAAATGAAACTGAACTAGATGGAGCCAAAAAAGCACATATAAGAGATGGTGTTAGTATTACCAAATATATTTATTGGTTAAAAAATATCATGGATCCTAAATCAAATGATGAAATAAGTGTTGCACATCATTTAGAAAATCTGCGAAGAAAAAATGAATTATTTCATTCTCTATCTTTTGATACAATATCAGCAATTGATCAAAATGCAGCCCTTCCTCATTACCGCGTTACTGAAGAAGGAAAATCATCTTTCTCAGATAATAATATTTATCTTGTTGACTCAGGAGGGCAATATTTTGATGGAACAACCGATATAACAAGAACTATAATTTTAGGTGAAGCAACAACAGAACAAAAAGATAGATTTACGAGAGTTCTTAAAGGTCATATTGCATTATCAAATCATGTTTTTGAAAAGGGAACAAAAGGAACTGATATTGATTATCTAGCAAGAAAAAGTCTACAAGAAATTAATTTAGATTATGATCATGGTACCGGTCACGGTATAGGAAGTTTTTTGAGTGTCCATGAAGCCCCACAACGTATTGCAAAAAAATCAATGTTTGATAGCGTTGAGTTGCTTCCAGGAATGATTTTATCCAATGAACCTGGATACTATAAAGAAAATGAATTTGGTATAAGAACAGAAAATTTAGTCGTGATAAAAGAGAATAATGATAAGAAATTATATTTTGAAAACATCTCGTGGTGTCCAATAGATCTGGATCTCATTGAAAGTAGCATGCTTGATCAAATTGAAAGAAATTGGCTAAATAAATATCATAGAAAGGTGTATGAAAAATTGCAGACGCACCTTGATAATCAAGAAAGAGATTGGCTTAAAAAGGTAACTTCTGAAGTTTAGTTAAAGCCGCCAATTATGCGGCTTTCTTATTGATATCAAATTCAGTTCTTAGGAGATGTTTATCTAATTCAATTTTCCATTCTTTTCCATATTCAGATTTGAAATATTTAACTAAATCCTCATCATTATTGTAGTTTTTGTCGCTTAAATCCTCGTAAACTTTATTAAAAAAGTTAAAAACATTAATCATTATTTATTCCTTTCAATTATAAAATAGTAATTTTTCTATGCAATCAAAGTATAAAAATATGAATTTTAATATGCAAAATATGCATATATAAATATTTTAAAAATTTAAATGTACATAAATTATTTAATAATAATTAAAATTAATTGTTCCTGATTGACTTTGTACATTAATACTTCATAGATTTTATAATATTATAACTTTCAATGATAATAATTTTAACACAATGTTTTCCATCTAGAGTAGGGGGAATTGAAACATTGATGTATGACATTGCATTAAATTTAAGTCATAAACACAATGTAAAAGTTTTAGCTGACCAACAAGACAGTACTAAAGATTTAGAATTTGATAAAAACAATAAAAATTTTTCAATATTAAGATTTAAGGGTTTAAAATTTTTAAGAAAAAGAAATAAATTTAATCAACTTAAAAATATTTGTTCTTCAAATAATATTAAAGCAGTCATCACTGATAGCTGGAAAAGTCTTGAGTTACCAATTAATTTTTTAAAAGAAAAAAAAATCCCAATTATTAGTCTTGTTCATGGAAACGAAATAATAATCAAAAACGATAATCATCATAAACGAATAAAGAAAGTTTTAGAATTAGCAAACGCATTGGTGGTCAATTCATCATATACAAAAAACTTACTTTCAAAAATAAGTGAAAACTTTAAAAAAATTGAGGTTATCTATCCAGGTGTAAAATCTACTAAGAATATTATAGAACAAGCAATAGATTTAGATGATAGTTATCCAACGTTGCTTACTCTTGCCAGACTAGAAAAAAGAAAAGGACATTCGTATATTCTTAAATCTATTTTTAATTTAAAAAAAATTTATCCAGATATTCAATATATAATTGCTGGTGAAGGTGATCAGTTAGAGAATATAAAGAAAGAAATAAAAAATTATAATATAGAATCAAATGTGAAGTTAGTTGGAACAATAAATGAAAATCAAAAAAAATTCATTTTTTCTAAGACTGATATTATGATCATGCCGACAATAGATGAAACTCATGCAAATTCTATTGAAGGTTTTGGAATCGCCTACATTGAAGCAGCACAATATGGAATTCCTTCAATTGCCTCAAATGTTGGAGGCACTCCTGAGGCTGTATTGCATAATAAAACAGGTTTAATTATAAATAATTTTAATGAATTAGATGAATCAATTAAGAATTTAGTTGAGAACAAACAAAATAGAATTGAATTAGGACAAAATGCAAAAAATAGAGCAGAAAATGAATTAATCTGGGAAAAACAAGTAGTAAAATACAATAAGTTAATAGAT
>CACNHX010000011.1 GCA_902620425.1 uncultured Alphaproteobacteria bacterium | reverse complement strand
CACCTTATGTAAAAAAAATAAGATTAAATTAACTTTTATACAATCACCTATGTTTTTAAATTCAAGAGATGAATTTAAAAATTATTTAAGTAAAACAAAAAAACCTTTTATGGCAAATTTTTATAAAATTGCCCGTGCAAAAATAGATATTTTGATGGAAAATAATAAACCAAAAGGTGGAAAATGGAGTTTTGATGAAGATAACAGAAAAAAACTCCCTAAAGATATTAAAATACCAGAAATGATTACTGCAAAAGAAACAAAGCATACAAAAGTTTTAAAACAACAAATAGATACAATTTTTAAAAATCACCCAGGCCAAGTTGATAATTTTTGGCTACCTACAACTTATGATGATGCTGTTAAATGGTTAGATTATTTTATTATTGAAAAATTTAATTTATTTGGTGATTATGAAGATGCAGTTGATACTAACAATAATTTTTTATTCCATAGTGCACTAAGCCCCATGATTAATTTAGGTTTATTAACACCAGAACTAATAATTGATAGAGTAAGAAAAGTTGAAAATATAATTAAAATTAATTCTTATGAAGGTTATATTAGGCAAATTATTGGATGGAGAGAATTCATTAGGGGAATTTACCAAAATTACGATCAACAATTAGAAGAAAATAATTTCTTTCAACATAAAAATTCTCTTACTAAAAAATGGTATGACGGTACAACTGGATTAGATCCTTTAGATCACTCAATTAAAAATGCTCAGAAATATGGGTACACCCATCATATTGAGAGACTAATGGTTTTATGTAACATTATGAACTTATGCGAAATTAAACCTAATGAAGTTTATAATTGGTTTATGGAAATGTTTGTTGATAGCTCTGATTGGGTAATGTCACCAAATGTTTATGGTATGGGATTGTTTAGTGATGGAGGTATATTTAGTACCAAACCTTATATATGTGGTTCAAGTTATTTTATGAAAATGATGAATTTTAAAAGAGGGAATTGGAATGATATTATGGATGGATTGTATTGGCGTTTTATTAATAAAAATAGAAAATTTTTTCAATCTAATCCACGTTTAAATATGATGGTCAATATCTATGATAAAATGAATGCAGAGAGGAAAAATCATATAATAAAGAAAGCAAATCAGTTTATTCGTGATAATACCAATTAATGGATAAATTCAATGTTGTTGCAGCAATAATAATAAAAGATAATAAATATTTTATTGCTCAAAGAAATAGAAATAAACATATGGGATTAAGTTGGGAATTTCCAGGTGGAAAAGTCGAAAAAGGGGAATCATTTGAAAATGCACTTAAAAGAGAAATAGAAGAAGAACTTAATATAGAAATAAATATTAAAAATAAATTAGGTGAAGAAAATTACCAAGATGATAAAATAAATGTGAAATTACATTATTATATTTGCTCTCATGCTAATGGTGAAATTATTTTAAGTGAACACGAAGACTCTGCTTGGGTTACAAAAAATGAATTTAAAAATTATAATTTTGCTGAAGGAGATAGTGATATTATAAACTTATTATAAGTCTAATTTTAAAATCGTTTAAAACCTTAATTTTTCTACTTTTTTTTTCAAAAATTTTATTTTCTTTTATTTTAATGATAAAGACCAACATCATTTATGAAAGTTGATAAAGATCAAATATCTGCATGGGGTGTTCATGCCTTCACTGGCTCTGGAGCTATACTTGGTTTTCTTGCTTTAATATCAATATTAAATAATGACCAAGTTGGTAGCTTTTTATGGCTTGGTATGGCTTTACTTGTAGATGGAGTTGATGGAACATTAGCTAGGAAGGTTGGAGTTGAAGAAAAAGCACCAAATCTAGATGGGATTATTTTAGATTCCATTATTGATTATCTAAATTACGTTATTAACCCAGCTTTAATGATTTATTGGTTTCAGATGGTGCCATCAGGTTTTGAAATGATTATGCCTGCTCTTATATTTGGAGTTTCTTTGTACACTTTTATCAACGTTAATATGAAAACGGATGATTATTATTTCCAAGGATTTCCTGCAGTCTGGAATGTTGTGGTTTTATATTTCTTTATATTAAATACGAATGAATGGATAAACCTAATTGTGATAATTATTCTATCAGTATTGACATTCGTTCCATGGAAGTTTGTTCATCCACTAAGAGTAAAATCATTTAGAAATTTAACGATTTTTTTTACTGTTGTTTGGGCAGCAACAACACTGCGATTAGTAACAAAATCAGAAATAAACTTAATTATAAATGATACAATTGTTCTTTTAATATGGTTAATTTGTACGGGCTATTTTATTTATATTTGTTTTCTTAGATCAATAAAAGACTATTAAAACCGTAAGTAATTCAATATTATTTTGTATATGCAAAAAATGCATATCAAATAATTATGAAATTCATTTTTAAAAATAAATAAATTTTATTATTAAAATTTCATCGTTCATTTTGAATAATTCAAAACGGAAGTAAACGAAAGTTGAAGGAACGCATGCAAGTTATTAAATCGTTCAATCTGTTTTACAGATCGGAAGTAGGCTAAAGCTGAAGGAACGCGGATCTTATTATTAATTTCCATAGCTAAGCATGAATTATAACGGATAAGAAAGGTTTGTTATAACTATGGTTAAAAAGTTAGATAATAAAAAGATATTTTATTCACACCTCAAGAGGTTTACTTCTTGATGTTTAATGAAATGTATCAATCTGAATCAGTTATAAGAAATCATTATAACAATATTAATGATTGGTTAGATCAAATGACTTCAAAAGTTATTCTTGAAAAGAATGCTGAAGCTGAAACTCATTTTAGAAATATTGGAATTACATTTTCTACAAATAACGAAACTGCAAGAGAAAGAATTATTCCGTTTGATCTAATTCCAAGGATATTTACCTATACTGAATGGTTAAGATTAGAAAGAGGAGTAATCCAAAGAGCTAAAGCACTTAATGCGTTTCTTGCTGATATTTATAATCAAGGTGAAATAATAAAAGCTAATATAATTCCTAAAGAAATTATTTACAAAAAAAAATCTTTTGAACCTTCAATGTTTGGTTTTTCTCCTCCTAGAGATATCTATAGTCCTATAATTGGTATTGATTTAGTAAGAACAGGCCCCAATGATTATTTTGTTTTAGAAGATAATTGTCGAACACCAAGTGGTGTTTCTTACATGCTAGAAAATAGAGAAATAATGATGCGAATGTTTCCTGATTTATTTCATAACAATAGAGTAACACCAATAGATGACTACCCAACAAGACTTTTGCAAACCTTGATGAGCTTGGCTCCTATTAAATGTGAAAATCCAGAACCAGTATGTGTGTTACTTACACCTGGTCCTTTAAATAGCGCTTATTACGAACATAGTTTTTTATCTGATCAAATGGGTATTGAAATGGTTGAATCAACAGATTTATTTGTTGAAGGAAAATATCTTTATATGAAAACAGTTGATGGTCCAAAAAGAGTAGATGTTGTTTACAGAAGAATAGATGACGATTTTTTAGATCCTCTATGTTTTAATCCTCAATCTGTAATTGGTATTCCAGGCATTATGGATGTTTATAGAACAGGTGGTGTCAATATCTGTTCAGCTCCTGGAGCAGGCATAGCTGATGACAAAGCAATTTATATTTATGTACCTGAGATGATCAAATTTTATTTAGGCGAACAACCAATCTTAGATAATGTTGAAACATGGAATTGCGAAAAAGAACAAGAATTAAAATATGTTTTAGATAATATAAATGAACTTGTCGTAAAAGAGGTTGATGGATCTGGAGGTTATGGGATGTTAATAGGTCCAAAATCTTCTAAATCCTCTATAGATGAATTTAAAACAAAACTCTCAACAAATCCAAAGGGATATATAGCTCAACCTTTACTTGATCTTTCATTTTCACCAACACTAATCAAAAATCAAGTTGAGGGAAGAAGGGTAGATTTACGTCCATTTTGTTTAATTGGAGAGCAAGCTCAATTAAGTTCTGGTGGCTTAACTAGAGTTGCAATGAATGAAGGATCGTTTGTTGTAAATTCTAGCCAAGGAGGCGGTGTGAAAGACACATGGGTTTTGGCTGAATGAGGAATAAAAATGTTAAGTAGAACTGCTGAATATCTATATTGGATCAGTCGTTATATGGAAAGAGCTGAAACTACAGCCAGGCTTTTAGATGTTGGTTATAGAATGTCTCTTTTTCCAAATCCAAGTGGTTATAACAATGAATGGGAATCAGTTTTATCTGCTGCTGGAGCAATTGAGGGGTATAAAAATAAATATGATACAATTGAACAGAAAAATGTGGAAGATTATTTATTTTTTGATGAAAGTAATCCTTCATCTGTTTACAATTGTATTCTTAATGCACGAAATAACGCATTAGTAGTTAGAACTTCCTTTACCCCTGAGTCTTGGTTAGCAATTAATAAAACTTATCAAGAGATACTAAACTTAAAAGAACAAAAATTTACAAAATCTGATTTACCTAATCTGACAGAGTGGACAATAGAACAAGTAAACTTATTTAGAGGATCATTAAGTTCTTTGCTGAGAAATGATGGTTATAATTTTCTTTTTCTTGGTTTATTTATTGAGAGGGCAGATAATTCTGCCAGATTATTAGATGTAAAGTATTTTGTTTTATTACCTAAGCCTCAATATGTGGGTGGTAATATCGATAATATGCAATGGAGTATATTGCTTCGCTCTTTATCTTCTTTTAGAGCTTTTAGATGGGCATACGATGGTAATATTACCGCAACCAAAATTGCTGACTTTTTAGTTCTAAATAATAATTGCCCTAGATCTTTAAGTTTTTGTATTCAGAATATTGTTAAACATTTAACTAACCTAAGATGCAGTCCAGAAAAAGTTGGAAGAATTTATAATAATTTAAAAGATCTAAATACTAAAATTCAAGAAGAAAAAATAGAAACTATTGTTGAATATGGACTTCATCAATTTGTAACACAATTTATTAGAAAAATATCTAGTGTTGATAACGAAATACATAAGGAGTTTTTTAATTAATATGGAACTAATAATCGAACACACAACTAAGTATGAATATAAAAATCCAGTTGCGGGATTAATTCAAACCACTAAACTGCATCCTTCAGAATATAATGGTCTTAAAATTTTAGAGTGGAATGTCCATAATGATTCAGCCAAAAAATCAAAAATTTATCAGGATGGTGAGGCTAATAATATTCAAAGTTTTACAAATACAAACAAGGTGAAAAAAATACAATTTACAGTTCTTGGAAAAGTTGAAACATTTGATACAAAAGGAATTTACCAGAGTGCTTCTGATAAAATAGATCCTTTAGTTTATTTAAGAGAATCAAATTTAACAAAAGCAAATGCGGATATAAAAAATTTAGCTATTGAAGCTAAAAATGGTTTTAATGAAAATGAAAATCTAGAAACATCTCATAATCTGATGAATCTAGTAGCTGAAAAAATTGAATACAAACCTTTAACAACAAATAATCAAACAACAGCAATTGAAGCATTTAATCAGAAAAAGGGAGTTTGTCAGGATCAAGCACATATTATGATTGCAGCAGCAAAAACTTTAGGAATTCCTGCTAGATATGTAAATGGTTATATGCACAACAATTCTCATTCTTCAGAATTTCAATCTACTCATGCTTGGGCTGAGTTTTATATTAATGATTTAGGATGGGTAGGATTTGACCCGACAAACAAATGTAGTCCTGATGAAAGATATGTCCGTGTTTCTTGTGGGCTTGATGCAAGTTACGCATCACCTATTAAAGGTGTTTTTTATGGAAATATTAATAATGATGCAGTTATAGAAAACTTAGATATTCATGTACAAACATTGGAAAATAATTCTCAACAATAATTTGTTTGAAATATTTTCTTAACTTACTAGTATTATTTTTAAAAAGGAGGAAATATGTTTCAAAATAAAAAACAACTTCAGTATTTATGGATTTTTAAACCTGAACTTAAAGATATTGCAAAAAGAATTGCAGAAGATCATACGAAATGGATGAAGGAAACACATACAAAGGAAGGTGATAAAGCACTTCTAATGTTAAATTGGTCTTTAGGGCCTGAATTTAAAGATGGAAATAAAACAGGCAATATGTCTCTGATCCTAACAGAGGTTTATGAAAATCAAGCAGGAATAGATAATCATTTTGAGCAAGCGCAAAATAATGGAGCAACTTTTAGAGATGATTTGAGTGATTTTGAAAGTAAATGTGAAAACTTAGTTAAAATCAATAGTTCAGATGTTATCCAGTCTATGTGGTAAATATAATTTTAAACTCTAAATCCTTTATAAATAGTTTAAAATAATCTTATTGTAATTTTCATGCTAGATAACTAAATTAGTATAAATATAATTAGAACATTTAGTTATTATGGAGATTGAAAAAATTTTTAAAAATTTAATTTTAGCAGACTTTATTGTTATAATTTTAATGGTTATATCATCTATGTATCAACCTTCTGAAATTTCTAATCTTTATGAAAATTTAAATGATGGATTATTATCTAATTTTGAAAATTTTTCTCGAATATTATCTATTAGTTTATTCTTTCTATATCTATTTACTTTAAATTTACTTTATAGATTTATCTCTTACGGCAAATCACTGTATTTATTTTTAGTAGTAGCTGGCATAGTTCTAAATTATTTTAGTGGCTCTGTTATCTATACTGCTTTTAGTGGTATGCTGGATCAAATAGGCGGTTTAATTAGTGGCGCAATTTTAATTCTTTTATATTTTTCTCCAATTAAAGATAATTTTTAACTTAGTTTTCTGCAATCAAATCAATATTTATGTATTTTTTATTAAAATTTAGTTAAAATATCATAATTAGGTTGGTCAAAACCCTTGTAAAAAAAAGACCATAAATTTAATTATGGTAAAAACTTTAGCTAAAATTATAATTGGTTTATTAAGTTTATGGGCTATAGTGTTTGTAATTGCAGAAATTATGGGTGTAACTATCTATTTTCCATTCAATATAGTTGAGAAGAAAGAAATACCATATCATAGAATTACTTCAGTTAGATTAGCTGTATTTCTAACTTTTGCTTACTTTGGTTTTAGATATCTTTTTTTTCAATCAGAAAAACTTTATCCTATTCAGTTTTTAGAAATTTATATTAAATCATTTACAATCTGTTGTTTATTTGTTTTTTACACCAGTAAAGTTGAATATAGAGAATACTATTTTGTTCTATTTTTATTTATAGTTTCTTTAATTTTACATTTTGCATCTAGAAATAGAATAAGAAGTTATTTTAATTAAATCAAGCGGTTATTAAACCGCTTGTAATTTATTAATATCCTTCAAATATTGTTCTAAGAATTATTAAAACAAGTCCAACTAGTGGAAACATAACACCTCTTATATTTGGAGTGATTCCATAATTATTTACAAGATTAAAATATCTAACTACTGAACTAATTAAAGCTATAGCAAAAAGCATAAACAAAAATGAATACCAAAATTTATATTGCACTACATTTTCTTCATAAGTATTTCCAGTAACATCAAAAGTTAGTAAAATAGACATTAGCAGCATTGTTAAAAAAACTGCACCTAATGGCCCTCTAAAAACTAACTTAGGTTCCTCATTTGAAAATCCCAATTCATTAAAAAATTTATCGTTGAAATAAAATTGATAGATAATAAATAAATTAAAAAGCATAAATAAAACATGGAATGTGAAAGCCATTGTTCCTCCTGCTTCTAAGATATATTCAGCCATAAAATCTCCTTTAAAACATAATAATCATAAAATTGATGATTCTTTATAAAAAAGTTATTAAAGTGAATTAAATGAAAAATATTTTAGTTACTGGAGGCTCAGGTAAAGCTGGTAGAGCAACAATTAAACTATTATTAAAAAAAAATTATAATGTCTTCAATGTAGATTTAGTAAATCATCCAGAGTTGGAAGTTCCTTTTACAAAAGTCGATTTAGAAAATTTTGGAGAAGCTGTGGAGTCTGTATCTGAAATAGATGATCGTATTAATGGAATCGATGCAGTTATACATCAAGCTGCAATTCCTGCTTCTGGCTTAAAAACTAATAATAAAACTTTTAGAACCAATACTTTGAGCACTTATAATATTTTTCAAGCATCTAAAGTGATGAAAATAAATAATATAGTTTGGGCATCAAGTGAAACAGTTTTAGGTTTACCTTTTGAGACATATCCTCCTTATGTGCCTGTTGATGAAGAATATGACCCACGTCCGGAGTCAAGCTATTCACTTTCTAAAGTAATGGGTGAAGAAATGGCAAGACAATTTTGTAGGAGAAATCCTGAAATGAAAATTTTTGGTCTCCGTTATTCTAATATTATGGAAGAACATGATTACAAACAATTTAAATCATTTCAAAATGATCCATTTTTAAGAAAATGGAATTTTTGGGGATATATTGATGCTAGAGATGTTGCACAAGCTTGTTTATTAGCTATGGAAAGCAAATTAAAAGGTGCAGATCATTTTATCATAGCTGCTGATGATACTGTTATGGAAGAAGATAATAAATCACTTTTAGACAAAGTATTTCCAAAGATTAATATTAAGGGTGATATTGGAAAAAATAAAACAATATTGAGTAATGAGAAAGCAAAAAATATTTTAGGTTTCAAACCTGAGCACTCTTGGAAAAATTATATCTAAATATTTAAACTCATAATTCCTTCAGAATTAAAAGACAAAGGTATAGGATCTGAGATCTTACCTATAAAATTTCCGTCTTTATCATCATGTAAAAAAGCCATAAAAAAATAATCTTTTTCTATTTGTAAAATTCTTCCAGCATATAATTCTACTTCAGCTTCTGAAGTTAAAAAAGATCCAGGTGCAATTTCCCATGGGCCATCAAGGTTATCTGATATTAAATAATGCGTACCTCGTCTAATAGGACCGTTATAATTTTTTTTAAATTCATCAGACCAATCTTCAGGATGATTACAAAATAAACAATACCATTTATTATTTACTTGAAATATTTGAGGTACTTCAAGTTGACTAAATAATCCTCCAAAAAGTGGTTTGCTTGATTTCCAATCATAAAGATTGATTGATTCTGCCATCCCTATAACCCCACATTGGTAAGGATCATCATCTATTGATGCTCTTGCTGTGTATGCCATAATATATTTATTTTCTTTAGGATGTTTCATTACCCATGGATCTCTCATAGCTTCATCTTTCCAAAACCCATTTTCAGTAAATTCCATGTAAATATCCGGATCTAAATCTAAAGCTAACCCATTACCACATCTTTCAAAAGAGTAGGGGGAATTACCTACTGCATGACCTATTCTTTGCTTAACACCTTTTTCTTTTTTATTTCTTCCAGTGTAGAAGTAATGCCATTTAGAATTTTCTTTTAATATTGATCCTGTCCACACTGTGTAATCATCAAAATTTTCTTTTTTTGAAGGTGATAAAACTGTTCCATAATAATCCCAGTTGATTAAATCTTTCGAGGTAGCAAGACCTTGAGTAACATTATTATGTCGTAAATCTGGATCTTTTAATGATTTATCTGCTTGTAAAAAATAACAGTACCATTTGTTATTATCATTTGCTAACCAGAAATCCCAAACCCATTTATCATTTATTTTTAACACAAATTATTTTAAAATTACTTGTGCAAATGATGCCGTATCTTCTAAAAATAAATATAATTCATTATTATACTTAATCATATCTCTAATTCTCTCACCTATTTCAATTCTTTTCATATTTATTATTTCTGTATTATCCTTTAGTTCAAAAAAATAAAGTGAACTATCTTTTAATGAGGCAACAACATAATGGTTTTTTTTATCTAAACCTACAATCTGTGAAATACCAATTGAAGGAACAAAATATTTAATTGGCTCAATAAAACCATAATCAGAATGAGATTTGTAAAGTGGATATTTTTCATATGTTTTCTGATTATATGAAGCATTCGCACCGCCATAATGTTCTCCATAGCTAGAAATTGCCCATCCATAATTTGGGATTTCTTTTTGATTTAGTTTAATTATATTTATTTCGTCTCCACCTTGAGGTCCGTGCTCAGCTTCTATTAAAAAATTATCTTCTTTATTATAATATAAACCTTGAGGGTTCCTATGACCCATACTAATTACTTTATAATTTCTAGAAACTTTATCGATCTCAATAACTTTACCAAACATACTATCTATTTTTTGAGTTCGGTGCCTGCTTCTAAAATCACCAGTAGAAAAATATACTTTATCATTTTCTAAACTGATTACTCTACCACCTGATTGATGAGCATTAAATTCTTCATCAATATTATCATAAAAATGCACACACTCTTCAGAAGTAAAAAAATTATCAAATTCAATAAATTGATAATTCATTTTTCCATAAATTAAACTTGTATTCCAACAATTATTAGAAACTTCTCTTGTATAAGAAACATAAATTTCATCATTGTAAATTTCAATGTCTTTTACAGAAAACCATCCTCCTTCAAGCCAATCAAAATCATGAATTCGGGATTTTTTAAATTGCTCTATACCAATAAATTCGCTGATATTTGTTTTAATTTGTTGAAAAAAAAGATCACTCTTTATGTTATTTATTTCAATATTTGAAAATCCTAAAATTCCACTTGCAGAAATAATGATTAAATTATCATTATGAATTTCTAAATATCCACTTCCAGGATATTGATTTGCTATGCCATACATAAATATATTTGATGTTGGGCCAAAAATATTTACATCAATAGTGTTATTTGAAAAGCTATGTTCTGAATTATAACTATATTCAAGATTACTAGAATTATTTATCAAACTAATATCAAATTCATACGGATCATATTGTGTTAATAATTTTTCTAGTAAAAGACTGTCATATTCAAGATAGGGCCTATCTTCCATCAAATCTTGAAAAGCTTCCTCATATAAAATTCTTCTTTTATCGATTTGGTTACGATCTTTTCTTAACTCTTTAATTTGCTTTTCTAATTTGACAGAATTTTTATGTGGAAGAATATAATTATAAACAAAATTTTTTATTTGATCATTCGTTTGAACATTCGTTATTTTGAAGTCAAAAATAAAATTAATTACTAGAAATAACAATAATATTCCAAGAAAATAAAATCTTAATCTCATATCCTAAATTTATTTATAATTTTTAAATTTACAATACTATTTTTTAATAGTTACTTTATTTTTAACTTTTGAATATTTTACAAAACTATATAAATTATCACAACTCATAATTGCCATTTTCAATCTTGTTTCTATAGTTCCGCTAGCATTATGAGGAGAGAGAATAACATTTTTTAATTTAAAAAATTTTTTGTTGATTTTTGGTTCACTATCAAAAACATCAAGAGCAGCACCAGTTATTGTATTTTTATTTAATGCATAAAGTAAATATTTTTCATCAATAACTGATCCTCTTGAAACATTAATAATGAGAGAGGATTTTTTTAATGATGAAATTATTTCTTTATTAATTATATTTTTAGTCGATTTACCACCAATACACGTAATAACCATTATATCTATTGCTTTTGCCATTTGTTTTAAATTTTTATAATATTTGTATTTTACTTTTTTTTTATTTGGTCCATGATAAAAAATATTCATCAGTAGACTTTCTGCTCTTTTTGAAAAAGCTTTACCAATTGCCCCCATACCAACAATTCCTATTGTCTTATTTGTTAAACTTTGTGTTAAATTAAATGGTTTTTGCATCCATTTTTTCTGATAAGTATATTCATGACCTAAAACAATTTTTCTTGATAATGAAATCATTAAACCCAATGCTAAGTCAGCGACATCATCTGTAAGGACATTTGGTGTATTAGTAACAATAATATTATTATTTTTACAATATTCAATGTCTACACCATCATATCCAACACCAAATACTGAGACAATTTTTAAATTTTTAAAATTAGATAAAAACCTTTTATTAGTTTTAAAACCTCCAGTAACAACTATACCTGTGTATTTATTGTAATTTATGTTGCTTTTAATTTTCCACAAACAATCAATACTAAATTTTTTTTTAAAAATACTAGTGTAATCATTGAGTAGTTTATCAGTAATTAAAATATTTGATTTCATTAAAATAATTAATCTTTGCTAGATTTAGCCCAAAGATTAATTTTTTCTTCTTTTGCATATTTATTTATTTCTTTTAATTCAGAATTACTAAAAATTAGATTATTTTGACTATCTAAACACTCATCTAATTGCTTAACTGTTCTTGCGCCAATTAGAGCGGATGTCATGGTAGGATGACGAAGTATCCATGAAAGAGCCATTTGAGGTAAAGATTGTCCTCTTCTATTTGCAATTTTTGTTAACTCTTTAATTTTAAATAAATAACTTTTTGTAATCATTTTTTTATCAAGTGATGAATTATCTGAAATCCTTGATACTTTAGGTATTTTTTTTAAATATTTTCCCGATAACATTCCTTGGGCAAGAGGAGAGAATGCAATACAGCCTATACCTAATTTTTTTAATGTAGATAATAAATCTTTTTCCACCCATCTATTAATCATGGAGTAAGATGGTTGATGAATTAAACAACTAACCCCTCTATCTTTTAATAACTTGTTCATTTTAATTGTTTGTTTTGAGCTATATGATGAAATTCCTACATATAAAGCTTTACCACTTGTAATTGATTGTGCTAATGCATCTGCTGTCTCTTCTAACGGTGTTAATGGATCAAAACGATGAGAATAAAATATATCTACATATTCTAGTTTCATTCTTTTTAAACTTTGATCAAGGCTTGCAGTTAAGTATTTTTTTGAACCCCATTCACCATATGGACCATCCCACATATGATAGCCTGCTTTACTTGAAATTATCATTTCGTCTCTGTATTTTTTAAAATCTGAGTTCATAACTCTGCCGAAATTTTCTTCTGCAGATCCAGCTGGTGGACCATAATTATTTGCTAAATCAAAATGAGTTATACCTCTATCAAATGCTCTAAAAAGCATCTTCTTTGCTTCTTTTGACATAGATTTATTACCACCAAAGTTATGCCAAAGACCAAGGGTAATAGGAGGTAAAAGTAATCCGCTATTTCCACACCTTCTGTAGGTTAATTTTTGATATCTTTTCGAGTTAGCTTTGTAACGCATGTTTAAAAATAATTATAAAATTTTATATAATAATATATAAATTAAATAAATGACTGACTTGCAATGGTATGCTTATTTAGGAGGATTTGTAGCTTTTGCAATTGGATGTTACGTATATTATCTCTCTAGAAATAAAGAATTAAATGATCAGCAGATAAAAAATAGAAAAAGAATTATGAATTTTTTTTTAATTATAGCTTTAGTTTGTGTTGGTTACTCGTGGTTATAAATTTAAGAGACAGAATTTGAAATATTATCTTGCAATTGATGCTGGGACTTCAGTAATTAAGACTGTAATTTTCAATTCAAATTTTAAACAAATAAATTCTTATAGTATAAAAAATCCAGTAGTAACTGATAAACATGGTAAATCTGAAATTGAAATGGAAAAATTTTGGTTACTTACCGCAAAGTGTATCAAACTTTTAATAAAAAAATCTAAAATTCAGTCACAATCAATTGTTGGTTTAGGCATAACCGGAAATATGGTTGGGTTTTGGTCCATAAATAATAAGAATAAACCAGTAAGAAATGCTATTTTGTGGAATGATACAAGAAGTCAAAAAATTTTTACTGATAAAAAAATATTTGATCAAATTTATAAAATCACAGGCTCTATTGTGCAATATGGATGTACTGTACCTATACTAAAGTGGATGACTAAATTTGAAAAAGAAAATTTAAAGAAAATAAAATACATCCTAACTTGTAAAGATTGGTTAAGATTTAAATTAACAGGGAATATAAATAATGATGAAACTGAAGTTTCAGTATATCCAGGAGATATAAAAAATAAAAAATTATCAAAAAAAATTTTCAAAATTTTTAAACTAAGTTGTAAATATTTTAAACTGTTCCCAGAAATAAAAAAATCAAATGAATTAGGCGGATACATTACTAAAAGTGCATCAAAATTAACTACTTTAAAAATCAATACCCCAGTTATAATAGGATGTGGTGACGTAATAGCTTCTATTTTAGGAGCTGGTGGAATTAATCATAATAAAAAAATAAGTATTATTGGAACTACATGTCATAATATTATAGTTAAAAATACTTCAAAAATATCTAAAGACGGCTCAGGCTTATTTTTTGCTTCTTTAAATAACACATGGTTAGAGACTAAAATAAACGTTGCAGGAACAACTAATTTTGATTGGGTTATAGATAATTTTTATAAAAACTCAAAAAATTATACAGATAAAATAAAAATAATTAATAATTTTGAAAAAAAATATTTAACTTTTAAATATCCAGAAAATTCATTGATTTTTCTTCCTTATATAAATTATGGAGGATCTATATCTCCATTTGTAAATTTAAATTCTAAAGCTGAAATTTTTGGAATTTTACCACATCATAATAATTTTGATATTATGACTGCTTGTTATGAAGGTTTAGCATTATCTATTAAAGATTGTTACGCGAATAAAATTAAAACCAAAGACAGTCTTTATCTTGCAGGAGGTGCATCAAAGAGTAAAATTTTACCTCAATTAATTTCAAATGTTTTAAATATTAAAGTTAAAATTTTATCTAATTCCGAACTAGGTGCGTTAGGTATTGCATTTTTAATTGATAGTTATTTGCATAAAAAAGATTTAAAAAAATTAATTAACAATCACCAAAATATTGGTCATATTTACACACCCCAAAGAAAACAATCCAAATATCTTAATAATAAATATCAAAAATATAAAAAATTAAGAGAGTCATTGAATAATATTTGGTGAAAGTCGCAAATTTAGTTGATAATATTAGTATATTGATATTTAAATATTAATCATAAATTAAGTGAGGAAAAATGAATAAAATTTTATTATTTTTTATTACAATTCTATTTTCTTTGAATGCTTATGCTGTAACAAATGTTACTTTTTGGCATATGGAAGGTGTTCCACATAGAGTAGATAGAATTCAAACATTAATTGATGAATTTAATTCTGCTAATCCAGATATTAATGTAACGCAAGAAGTTCAAAACTGGGGTGAAATTTACGCCAAAGCTCCTGCATCAGTTGCTGCTGGAACTGCACCAGAAATATTAGTTGGTATTCCAGATTTTACACCCATACTTGCTGATATGGGTGCAGCACAACCTGTTGAGGATTTTGTTGCAGAGTTAGATTCAAAATATGGTTTTTACCAAAAAGCACTCGATCAATATACTTATAATGGTCATACTTGGGCTGTTCCTTTATGGAACATGGGTTTATCACTATGGTATAGAAAAAGTGATTTTGAAGCCGCTGGAATTGAACCACCAAAAACTTGGTCTGATTTAAAGAAAGCTGCAAAAGCTTTAACTAAAGATGGTGTTTATGGAATAGGTCTTCCTGGCAATAAGCAACTTTATACCGATCAAACAATCTATAGTTTCATGGTTAATTCAGGTGCGGAAGAAATTTATAATTCTGATGGTACTTTGAGATTTGATAATCCTCAAACTGTAGCAGCATACGATGTTTATAAAGAATTATATCAATATTCAGCTCCTGATGCAGCAAACTGGACTTGGGGTGAAGCTGAAGCTTGTTTTGCAAGTAAAGGTTGTGCAATGATATTACAGTTTACTGTTATCTCTACATATGATTCACAAGCTGGTGGAGATGCTAGTGACTTAGGTGTAATTCAAATACCTCACGCAAATGGTAAAGCTCATAGAGCTGGAACTGTTTCATATGTAAATTCTGCAATGATAATGACAGCAGATGAGGCAAAAATGGAAGCTTCTAAAAAGTTTCTAAGTTTCTTAATGGAGCCTGGCAATTATGGAAGATTTATCAACATGGAGCCAGGATTATTTTTACCAATAACTGAAGCTGGGAGTAAAGATTCAACTTATTGGGATGATCCAGTTGTTGTAAAATATAAATCACAAGTAGAAACAATGTTAGACAATTCAACAAGAGGAAGTCTATTTGGTTTTACGAATGGTAATACTTTTACAAGCATATCATCTATATCAGCTCAGAATTTATTGGCTCAAACTCTTCAACTAACTTTAATCGATGGCAAAAGTGCAAAAGATGCAGTTAGTGAAGGTATGGAAATAATGACTGAAGCTATTGAGTAATTAAAAACTTTTCAGCACCTCTATTAGAGGTGCTGTGATTTCTGTGAAAAAAAATAATATTGAAGGCTGGTTGTTTGTATCTCCATTAGTTATTTGGATTTCCCTTATTATTTTAGTTCCAATTTATATAGCATTTGAATTAAGTTTATTTAATGTCAAGATAATAGGTACATCAGGAAAATTTGTAGGTATTGATAACTACATAAAACTATTTGGTAAATCTAAATTTTTAAATGCTTCATTGAATAGTTTCTATTGGATAATTGGTAATGCAATCTGTCAGACATTTTTTGCATTCACTATTGCCTTAACTATTAACTATAAATTCCCTGGTAAAAAAATTATGGCTAATTGGATTATTTTGTCATTTATTATTCCAACAGTAGTTGTTGTTGTTATTTGGAAATTAATGTTAAGTAGTAGTAGTGGTGTAATAAATTCAGTTTTAATTGATATTGGATTATTAGATGAAGCAACGGGTTTCTTTAGTTCTCCTAATAAAGCTTTTATAAGTTTAGTTCTAATAAACTCATGGCGTTGGAGTCCTTTTTTAGCATTAATTATTCTTTCTGGACTTAATTCCATAAATAGGGAAATGTATGATGCATCTAAAGTTGATGGAGCTAATTTTTTTCAACAATTTCTTTTCATTACATTTCCAAACCTTAAAAGTGTTCTTTTTGTTTTAGGTCTAGTTGGTACATTATTATCATTTAATATATTTGACATTATATGGTTAATCACAAAGGGTGGACCCTCAAGTGCTACAACTACCTTACCATTATTAATATATGAAACAGCTTTTACTAAATTTAGAATTAGTCAAGCTGCGACCTTATCAATAGTTACTAGCTTTTTGTTATTACTATTCTCAATAATATTTATCAAATCCATGGCGCCAAAAGAAGATGATTAAAGAAAATAATATTAAACTTATATTTTTAAGCTTATCTTTATTATTAATAATACTTATTTTTTTCTTTCCTTTTTTTTGGATAATCACATCATCTTTTAAAAGCCCTGAAGAAATTATTGCTACATCTACAACTATTATTCCGAGATCTTTTACTTTAGAGCATTATAATAAAATATTATTTAATTCAGATTTTTTTATATATTTAAAAAATAGTTTAATAGTTTCATTTTCTTCTATGATAATTTCAATCATTTTATCTGTATCGGCAGCTTATGGCTTACATAAACTTAAATTTTATGGAAATAAATTTGTAGAATACTCGCTTCTAGTTACTTATGCTTTTCCGGGAGTAATTTTATTAGTACCTATTTATTTATTGTTTGCAAAAGTAAATCTTCTTAACAGTTATTTTGCTTTGATTGTTGTTAATGTTTTATTTGCCACTCCTTTTGCAGTTTGGATGTTAAAAGCTTTCTTTAAATTAATTCCTAATGAGATAGAGGAGGCGGCATATATTGATGGCGCATCTAGATATATCGTAATTTCTAGAATTATTGTTCCTCTAGCTGCCCCAGGTATAGCGAGTGTAGCAATTTTTTGCTTTATTATTTCTTGGACAGAATATCTTTTTGCGTCAATATTAATAAGTGGCGATGATCTAAAAACCTTACCTGTTGGTTTAGCTGGAATTGTTGGTCAATATCAAATTGATTGGGGTTTTTTATTATCTGGAGCTGTTCTTGCAAGTTTACCAGTGATATTATTATTTGTATTTATTGGAAAATATTTTGTATCTGGTTTAACTGAAGGAGCAGTTAAATAATTAAAAAAAATGAAGGAGGAAAAATGACAGTAGCAAGAATAACAACAATTAACTTTAAATCTAAAGAAGATGCTGATGAGTCTATTAAAGATTATTCAGCAAAAGCACCAAGTGAATTTCCTGAGGCACAACAATTATTACAAATACGGGCAAGTGATACAACTGTAATGGCCATATCTCTATATGCCGATAATGATGCAATGGAACGAGCTTCAGCAGCTAGAGCTAAAAGAATGAGTAATAATGAAAAAACTTTTGATGTTGTTGATACAAAGACTGGTGAAGTAACATTAAATCATAAAAATTAAATAAGGAGTGCCCGTAGCTCAGTAGGATAGAGCACCAGATTCCTAATCTGGGGGCCGCATGTTCGAATCATGCCGGGCACGCCAAATATTCATTTTCATATATTTTGTTTCGATTATACTTAATTGATTATTATGGACAAATTACTTCAAAGGTCAAAAGGTGAAATTAGTATTGAATTATTTGATAATAATTTTAAAAAATTTTTTCAAAGTGGTTGTTGTAAAATTTTAAATCCAAATAATTATAATGATAATAATGAATTAGTTTTAATTAATACTGCAGGAGGAATTACTTGTAATGATAATATTGAAATTAATGCTACAATTCATAATTCTGAATTATGTATTTGTACGCAAGCTGCTGAAAAAATTTATTCAGGAATAGGTGATCCTGCTACAGTAGATATAAATATCAATTTAAATAATTCAACTTTGTATTGGTTACCCAAAGAGTTAATTTTATTTGATAATTCAAAATTAAGAAGAAGAATAAATATTAATATATCAAATAATTCTAATTTGATTTTTTGTGAAACTACGATTTTTGGAAGAAAAGCAATGTCTGAAAAAATTAAAAATATTTCTTTTTTTGATCAATGGAAAATTTTAAAGAATTCTACAATAAAGCATTTTGAAGCAATTAATATAAAAGGATCAACGATTAATAATTTTAAAAACAATTATACATTTGATAATCAATCATCTTTATCAACAATTTTAATTTTTGGTGATATTATTCATCAACTTGAATCTGAATTAAGTAAAGTTACAAAAAACTTAGAAAATCATTATTGTGAAATGACAAAATTTGATGATAAGATTGTAATAAGGTGCTTAGCCGAAGATAATTATGATTTAAAAAAAACACTGAATTTTATTATGAAAAATGTAATAAATGATAAACTACCAAAAAGTTGGGATCTATAAATGAAATTAACACCAAGAGAAAAAGATAAGTTGATGGTGAGTATGGCAGCTAATGTTGCCAGAAAACGTTTAGAAAGAGGTGTTAAACTTAATTATCCAGAAGCTATAGCGTTGATAACAGATTTTGTCATAGAAGGTGCAAGAGATGGAAAAATGGTATCAGAATTAATGGAAACAGGTGCACACGTAGTAAAAAAAGAAGATTGCATGGATGGTATTCCAGATATGATTTCTGAAGTGCAGGTAGAAGCAACATTTCCAGATGGAACAAAATTAGTAACAGTACATAAACCGATAAGATAATGAAACCTGGTGAAATAATAACAAAACAAAATAGTGACATTAATTTGAATAATGAAAGAGTATCAATAACTTTAAAAGTTTCAAATAGTGGAGATCGGCCAATTCAAGTCGGTAGTCATTATCATTTTGCTGAAACAAATGAATATTTAAAATTTGATAGAGAAAAATCTAATGGTATGCGTTTAGACATACCCTCTGGTACTGCTGTTCGTTTTGAACCCGGTCAATCAAAAGATGTAGAATTAATTCCAATAACGGGAAATAGAAAGATATTTGGTTTTAATAAAAAAGTGATGGGTCAATTGTAATGAAAAAAATAAAAAGAGATGCTTATGCTGATATGTATGGTCCAACAACTGGAGATAAAATTAGACTTGCTGACACTGAACTTTTTATTGAAATAGAAAAAGATCTAACAACATACGGTGAAGAAGTAAAATTTGGTGGAGGTAAAGTTATCCGAGACGGAATGGGTCAGTCTCAAGTATCTCGACAAGACGGTTCTGTCGATACAGTTATAACAAACGCTTTAATTGTTGATGTAAATGGAATTTATAAAGCTGATATTGGTCTTAAAGATGGCTTAATTAATGAGATTGGAAAGGCTGGTAATCCAGACACACAACCAAATGTAAATATTATTATAGGACCTGGAACAGAAATAATTGCGGGTGAGGGAAAAATTATAACAGCTGGAGGTTTTGATAGTCATATTCATTTTATTTGCCCTCAACAAATTGATGATGCACTTCACTCAGGCATAACAACGATGCTCGGAGGCGGAACTGGTCCTGCTCATGGGACTTTAGCAACGACTGTTACACCAGGACCATGGCACATAGAGAGAATGATACAATCTGCTGATGCTTTTTCTATGAACTTAGCTTTTGCAGGAAAAGGAAATAGTTCATTACCCAAAGCGCTGGAAGAACAAGTAATTGCTGGAGCAAGTTCATTAAAACTTCATGAAGATTGGGGTACAACTCCAGCAGCTATCGATAATTGTTTAAATGTAGCTGATGAACATGACATTCAAGTTATGATTCACACTGATACATTGAATGAAAGTGGATTTGTAGAGAGTACGATAAAAGCAATTAATGGAAGAACTATTCATGCATTTCATACAGAGGGAGCAGGAGGAGGTCATGCACCAGATATTATAAAAGTTTGTGGTGAAGAATATGTTATTCCATCTTCAACAAACCCAACAAGACCTTATACAGTTAACACAGTTGAGGAACACTTAGATATGTTAATGGTTTGTCATCACCTTGATAAATCAATACCTGAAGATGTTGCATTTGCTGAAAGTCGTATTCGAAAAGAAACCATTGCTGCTGAAGATATACTGCATGATATGGGTGCATTTTCAATTATTGCATCTGATAGTCAAGCAATGGGTCGTGTTGGTGAAGTTATTATTAGAACATGGCAAACCGCACATAAAATGAAAGTTCAAAGGGGACAATTAAAGGAAGAGCAAGGTAATAATGATAATTTACGTGTTAAACGTTATATAGCTAAATATACAATTAACCCTGCAATTGCTCATGGTATTTCAGATCATATTGGAAGTATCGAAAAGAACAAGCGTGCAGATATTGTCATTTGGGACACAGCTTTTTTTGGTGTTAAGCCTGAAATGGTTTTGCAAGGTGGAAGTATTGCTTGCGCGCAAATGGGTGATCCGAATGCTTCTATTCCAACACCTCAACCAGTGTATTCTAGACCAATGTTTTCTTCTTTTGGAAAATCATTAGAAAAATCTACCACAACATTTGTAAGTAAAGCATCTCTTGATAAAAATTCATTCAAAAATTCTGGAATTAGTAAATCTTTATTGCCAGTTAAAAATATTAGACAAATTTCTAAAAAAGATATGATGTTAAATGATTATTGTCCAAAAATCGAAGTGAATCCAGAAACTTATGAAGTTTTAGCAGATGGTGAATTAATTACTTGTGAGCCAGCTGAAACACTACCTTTAGCTCAACGTTATTTTATGTACTAAAATGGATACTTCATTCAAAATTATTCATCACAATAATGATAAAGAAGCATTTGATGAAATTTCACTATCTTATGAAGAAAGATTTATTCGTAGAAAAAAACTTATAGCAAATAACGGTACTGAATTTTTAGTTAATCTTGAAGAAACCGTCAGTGTTGATGAAAATCATTATTTTGAATTAGACAATGGAAAATTAATTAAAGTTATATCTAAAGAAGAAAATCTAATTGAAATAACGGGTGATAATTTAAAGCAAATCATATGGCACATAGGAAATAGACATCTGCCATGTCAAATTGAAGAAAACAGAATTCTTATTCAAGATGATGCTGTAATTCTTGATATGGTTCTAAAATTACACGGAAATGTAAAAAAAGTTTTTGAAAAATTTAAACCTGAAGGTGGTGCTTATGGTATGGGCAGAACACATAGCCACAAACATTAAAATGAAAAAATTTAAAGATCCTCATCAAATATTACAAGTATGGTTTTCATCTTCTTTTCCTATTGGTTCTTACGCATACTCTCATGGTTTAGAAGCTCTGATTGATGATAAAAAAATTAAAAATAATAATGATGTTAAAGAATTTTTAGATGCCCTTTTATTTTATGGAACATTAAGAAATGACTATATTTTTATTAAGTCTATTTACAAAGGTGACGAAATTAATCAATTAATCTTAGCAAGTGCTTCTTCTAAAGAAAGGCAAATAGAAATGATAGATATGGGAAATTCTTTTCGTAAAATCATGAAAGATAGTTGGGAATTATCTTTACCTGAAAACACATCATTTATATATTGTTTAGCAAAAGCTGGATTACATTTTAATATTAAGTTTGATGATTTAATTAAGTTTTATCTACAATCATTTATTTCTAATTTAATAAATGTATGTGTAAAACATATCCCAATGTCTCAAAAAGATGGACAGAGTCTTAATGTTATTTTTATTAATCAAATTCAAGAATTTTTAAGTCATTCAGATAAGCTGACTTTTAAAGATATAGGTTCAAGTTTTTTTATTGGTGATATTTATGCAATTAAGCATGAATATTTAGACTCAAGGATTTATTTAACGTGAATAATATAAATGGACCTTTAAAAGTTGGAATTGGTGGCGGAATAGGTACTGGTAAAACAAGTTTAACAGAAGCATTATGTCGTCATTTATCAAAAAAAGTCTCTATGGCCGTTATTTCAAATGATATTTATACAACTGAAGATGCTGAATATTTAATGAAAGCGCAGGTTCTTCCTATAGATAGAATAAAGGGTGTGGAAACTGGCGGATGTCCGCATACTGCTATAAGAGAAGATTGTTCCATTAATTTACTTGCAGTAGATGAAATGAAAAAGAAATTTCCAGATCTCGAATTAATACTTATTGAATCAGGTGGTGACAATTTAGCAGCAACTTTTAGTCCTGAATTAGTTGATTTAACAATTTATATGATTGATGTGGCTCAAGGTGCGGATATACCAAGAAAAAAAGCACCAGCAATTAGGAAGTCTGATTTACTCGTAATTAATAAAGTTGACCTAGCTCCATATGTTAATGTTGATTTAGAGCAAATGAAAGAAGATGTGAACGAAGCCAGAAATGGTTTGCCTTACATTTTTGGTGAAATGAAAAATAATAACGGAATTGAAAAAATTTCTGACTTCTTAACATCTCAAGGTGGATTATAACTATTCTACCTTTTGCAAAGAATAGACTGTATCTGTGCTATTAAATTTTGAATCAAATTCTTTTGATTTTGGATCGTCAAATAAAGCGTAAAATTTTTCTTCATCAGTAACATTACACATAATCATCACGTGGCCATCTTTAACAAAAGCCATATCAAACGCATCTGTATATTTGGCAATATCATCTTTAAAAAAATTATATAATTCCATGTAATCTTTTTTCGTAAAAGATCCTTTGGATACAACACATAAATTCATAATTATCTCCTAAAAAAAATATCCTCACCATTTTTCTTAATGGGAGGATAAATTTATACGTATCTCATTTTAGCTGCTTGTAAACCGCAATAGAGTCAAATCGTTTATAATTAAAATAATATTTAAATATTAAAATTCAATTACAATTAGAGAATTAATAGTTTCTACTCATATTTGTCAGAATACAAATACGGTATTCCAATAACTAAAATAATATAGAAAACCATAAAGCCGGCAATAAGAGGTAATACTTCTCCAGCTGATAATGTGCTAAACGGACCAATAACAAATCCGTAAATAACAAAAAGAATATTTAAACCTACAAAATAATATCCGCCACTTCTTTTCATACTGTACAACATATAAATTGTGTAAGCGATCGCTAATTGAAAAACTATGCCCACAATAAAATCCAAAGTGGAAAGTTGAACATTAAAATCTCCTACAGGTGGTTGCACACCTTGACCAGAAAAATATCCATACGTAATTCGATAAGATGTATCAATAAAATCAAGAGAGATAAGGATTAACATAATCCAATGTAGAGGTTTAAATAATCTTTCTTTCATACTAACAAATGTAATTACTAATCTTTTTTAATTGCTTCTTGTAATGAATTATTTTCTTCTGATGGTTTTGAGTCTTTTTTAATAGGTTGAATCTTATCAGATTTTTTAATATCACCACTAATTTGACCGCCAAGCTTAATTTGTAAGTTTTGGTATTCGATGTCTCCAGAAGCAACTCCTTGCTCTTGGATTGTTAAAGTACCTGAAGCCTTTATTTCACCATCAAATTTTCCCCAGATGTCAGCATTATGTGTTTCTATATTACCTTTGCAATCTCCAGTAGCACCAATAACTACATTATCAGTTTTCATAGTAACATCTGCTTCACCATCAATCTGAACTTCATCAGCTTTTTTAATTTCGCCATTAATTGTTACACCGTGACCAATTACAACTTTTGCAGATCCCTTAGCAGGTCTAAATACATCAGGTGTTGAATTTGAATTATCGTCTTTTTTATCAAACATTATACCTCCCTGTAGTTTTGTTAATGCAGATAATCTACAACTGCTATAATTTGTTTTAGTAATTAGCATATAAGTATTAATTTTTGAAGATTTATGTAATTTTTACAGGTTATTTTTGATGATTTACAACATCAACAAGGATAGCAATCGAGATAAGAAGTAACATAATCCAATGTAATTGCTTAATTAATGCCTATTCCATGATTTTTTTTCAATAATTTTTAGATTGTATATATAAATGAAAATTTAATTAATCCAATTTTCAACAATATTTTTTTGTTCTTCAGCTGTTAAAAAAGGTAAATTGTTAAAAACTTCATTCCATTTACTTTCAATCTCTCTTAGAAAAGGAAATAAATCAGTTTCATTTGATAATTCATTAGCTTCATCATGCCAGTGTCCCAGAAATCCAGTGTTTTGATTTCCACATCCTCCAGTTCCATATTTTTTTAATTTCGAAATATTGCCAAAACCCTCTCCATAATTGAAACCAACTCTATTGCCTATAAAAGTAAATTTAGGATAATATTGAGTACATAAAGTAACAGGAAACTTAATTTCATCTTTTTCAAAAAGTGCGTCAAAAATATAATAATTATTATCAATATCTATATTAAAATTTTTACCTCCAATCATTTCCGCTTCTATTGAAGAAAAATATATTGAATTTTTCAGTAAGTTATAATTTTTCAATTCTTGATCGTTAATTTTTTTTATCTTTGTGAAATCAATACCTTCTACTTTTTTTCCTTTTAAATTATCATAAAAAAATACCCAACCTTTATCTTCTACAAAAGATGGATCTACCATTTCAAAAATTAAATCTCCCTTATTTATAAAAAACCAATTAGTATGTTTATTTAAATTTCCATTTACACAGATTGCATCCATTAAGTTATCATTATTCACATCTATTAAAGCAGTTCTATTACAATAAGAATTATAGGGATGACTGTATTCATCTTTTATTTCTTTTGCCCATTTTTTTGGATCTGCCCAAGCAGGATTAGGTTCAACACCAGGAAATAATAAACTATTTTTAAGTTTAAATTTTCCATTTCCTATATTTTCATAAATTGCAAATGCACTTGATGAGTAAAACGGCCCAACAACTGAACTAATGAAATCTACATCTCCATCATTATCAAAATCCCAAGAAATCATATCAACAACTTGAGAAAACATAAACTTTCCACCTAAGGTATAAACTGGTTCAATTTCAGTTTTTTGTCTTTTAAATTTGCCTTTACCGTTACCATAAAAAACTGAAATTCTATTTTTACCTGGATCACCTTTCCAACCAGAAGGAGAAATTTCATTGAATTTTGGATTATAATGATCTCCAGAAATTATTAGATCTAAATTGCCATCATTATTATAATCAGCAGCAGTGACGGCAAATCCCTGTTGATTTGCACATATTTTTGCTTTGAAATTACCCTTACCATCATTAAAATGACAAACGGCTCCTTTAAATTCTGTTGTTATAATATCAATATCACCATCATTATCTATATCGCCTGATGTTGAACCATGAGAAAAACCAATATAAATTTTTTGTTTTTTTTCAGTTTTAAATCCAGTATGGTTACTTTGTTTCCAATTTAATTTATCTGTTGAAATTAGAGAGTGATTTGGCCCAATATATTCATATTTTTTATTTCTTATTTGAACTTGTGCATTAGCAATAAAAATATCTTCAACATTATCATTATTAAAATCAGCTATAATTAATCTTGCTAAGGTAGAACCATATCCAATATCTTGACTAAATTCATTATTCCAGTCAAATAAATTATCTTTAAATATTATATTTTGTTTTTTTGGATTTTGTAAAAATGTTAAGACAGGAGGATTAATAGCATTTAACATTTTTATATCCTGAACTGAACAGCCCCTTCTTCCTTCTTGCTCTAGATTTTCACCAGTTGTATTTCCACTACCACATCTGTGACCTTCACCTACAAAAATGATATCTTGAGTGTTGTTATTATCAAAATCTACCCAAGCAAAACCAGTAATAAAAAAAAAATTATCTTTAAATTGATTTCTAATATTTTTAATAAATTTAATACCTGGAAGAAAATATCTTCCATCATTTACTTTATTTGAGTCATTTATATACCAGCCAGATAAATTAATTTTATTAATTTTAGCTTTTTCATAAACATCTTGATTAATTGCAAGTGAGTTTTTTGCTATTAAAAAAAATAAAGTTAGTAATGATATTAATTTAAACATAAAATTATTTATCATTTTGATGATTAACTACATCAACTAAAATCGCAATGACTAAGTTTAAGATTGTAATAGAACAAATCGCAATAAAACTAAAAAAATATATCCAAGACCACCAGTAGATTGCTTGCATAGGGAGCATTACATTCTCCCAACTTGATAACGTTAAAACTTGAAAAAGGGTAATTAGGGATATTCCAAGATCGTCCCATCGTTCTGGATCATCTTCACCAAATAATATTGAACCCATTGTTGCATAAATATAGAGAATAATGAACAAAAGTAGACTGACAAAAAAAACTCTTTTTATAGAAGCAAGAATAGCTTCTATAATTTTTTTTAATTCAGGAATGACAGATATCAATCGTAACACTCTAAAAATACGAAGAAGACGTAGAACTAAAAAACTAGAATTATTTGGAATTGGAATTAATGAAATTGCTACAATGATTGTATCAAATACATTCCAACCATCTTTAAGGAAATTTTTCTTTTCTTTTTCTCCTATAAAGCGAATTAAAATTTCAATAACAAAGAAAACAGTGATTGCATAATCAAGTAAGTGAATAGTATTTAAAAATATAGGATCTAATTGATATGTTGTAGCCCCAATAAGAATGGCATTTAATATAATTATAACAACAACAGAAAATTGAAAAATACGATTATCTTTCAACTTAGAAAAAAAATCTATCATATTAAATTAAATAGTTTTTAGATTATCTATTTTCCTATCCATCACAAAAAACCACAAAGGAGGGATTAAAGCCATTATTAACATGATTGAGTAATTAGCAGGCATCTCTATTGCTTTTTCTTCTTGAGATAAAAGAGGGTAGGGCTTAGATGCGCTCTGGTGATGTTCAGCATGAAGACCTAAATTAAATGTCGACCAATTAGCAGAGATGTGACGACTATTCCAAGAATGTAAATCTGTAAATCTTTCATACCTTCCATTTTCTTTTTTTCTTTCTAAACCATAATGCTGAATATAATTTACTAACTCCAATAAGATTATGGAAACAAAAGAATGAAAGATAACAAAAATTAAACCATTCATACCGGCAATTAAATAAGCAAATAATAAAAATAAAAATTCTAATACAAAATAATGAATCATTCTGTTTTGGAAACTAAAAGTCTTTAATCTTTTTCTATCAAGAATATTTTTTTCAATATTCCATGATGAAATCACACTATTGATTACACAGCGAATAAAATAAAAATAAAAATTTTCTCCTCTTCTAGCTGTAGCAGGATCTTCTTTAGTAGCTACATTTAAATGATGACCATAAATATGCTCAATTCGAAAATGGCCATAACAACATAAAACTAGTAAGAATACTCCTATACCGCGCATAAATTTATTTTTCCGATGAATAAGTTCATGGGCAGTTGTAATGCCGATAGAACCGCCAGACATACCTACAGCTGCTCCTAAAGCTGCAGCGGTTAATAAAGTGATAGTGGAGTCAGAAACAATAATTAAACCAAATATAATTAAAAATAAAATGCAGGGGAGTACGATTAAAATAGAAAAATTGTGAAATACACTTTCATTTAGCTCAACATCATCTTTACTTAAGTAAGGTAATACAAGGTCAATAATTGGCACTAATATGAAAACCCAAATAAAAGGTGAAATTGACCAAGATGGATTAATGATTAATCCTAAAGAACTAGCAAAAATCAATATTAGCGGTGTTACAAGATAAAAAATCATCAAAATAATTATATATTATTTTTTTTTCTAAACTAATACCTAAATTACTCTAAGAAAATTTATATGAATAATAACATAAAGGGTCTTATTTTAATTATTGTGGGGATGTTATTCATCATTACCCAGGATGTTTTAATTAAATACACCATTCATGATGCCTCTTTAATGCAAATACTCGTATTTAGAGGAGTAGTAGGATTTTCTTTGTTATGCCTTTATTTAATTTATACAAAACAACCAATATTCTTTGGAACAGCACACCCTTATATTGCTATTTTTAGAGGTTCCACCTTCTTCTTTGGCTTTACCTTATTTTTTATTTCGTTAAGCGAAATTACTCTAGCGGAAGCAACTAGTTTGTTTTTTGTGAGTCCATTTTTTATTACTATTTATTCCTACTTTATTTTGAATATAAAAATTGGCTTGAATAGAATATTTTCAATCTTTGTTGGTTTTAGTGGTACACTTTTAATCATTAAGCCAGAATTTAATGACATAAATATTTATATGTTATTTCCAATAATTGCTGCAGCCACCTATGCATTATCGATGACATTGGCAAAAAAAACTTCAAAAAATGATAATTTATTTCAACAAACTTTTCATATTTATATAGGTGCATTTGTTGGAGGAAGTGCAATAAGTATTTTATTACATAATTCAGACTTTAATTTATCAATTTTTTCTATTCTTAGTAATCCCTGGATACTTAATGATCTTCAATTTATTGGATTAATACTTTTCATTTCTACAACTGGAAGTCTTGGGATATTTTGTTTGATTGCAGCATACAGAGTAGGATCACCTTTAGTTAATAGTATAACTGAGTACGTCCATTTAATTTTTGCTATAATAATTGGAATTATTATTTTTTCTGAAGTACCAGATATAAACTCATTTATTGGTATTTTTCTTATTATGGTAAGTGGTATCTTTGTTGTATTCAGAGAAAATAAGCGTGAGGAATTAGTTGTATCCAAAACTACTCTTAGAACATAATTTAACTACAATAATTCTTTCAGAAACTTACTATTTTTTAAATCAGGGCAATTATCTAATCCGTGATCATAATAATCATCATTATTATAATCTAAAAATTTTTTTCCTGATTGATTGTGCATAACATCATTTTTATTATCATTAACATGAAAGAATTTATTATTAGTTGAACATTTTGCAGGAAAACCTAATGAATGAATCATTTCATGTAAAATTGTTGCTTCTGCATCACCAAAAGTTACATCATTTTTATCATTTAAATGATCTTTGTGAGTGCAAGAAAATATTCTATCATTATTTGATAAAATTAAATCATCACCAATGTATTTTTTAAATCTAGAGTATGTGTAGTAAATTGCTATGTTTCCATCAAATCTTGATTTTCCACAAATATCATAATCAATATATTTTCTTTTTTCCCAACCTTCAAAAAAAATAATAAATTTTTTTGAAGAAAAATTATTAAAGAAATGACTATTATCATTAATAATTTTTTCAATTTTCTCAGACACTTCGGTAATATCGACGTCCTCATCTTTAGTTTCTAAATCGCCAAACCAATCCATAGTTTTATTAACTCTCAAAAAAGTTACATCAAAATTTCCATTAATTTTTTTATCAAATCTAATTGTTTGATTATTTGTTTTTTTTTCAAACCAATTATTAATAGCTAGAAGGGATGCTTCTATATTTTTATTTACATCATAAAGACGATCCTCTCTTTCACATGGTAGTAAAAGGATTGGATGAAATTGATTGCCATTATATACATCTTTTTCATCTTTAAATGATCTATTCTGATTAATATCACTCTTATGTATAACAAATTCAACTTTATTATTATTGTTGCAAGAATCTGGAAGTTTAATTTTGGGTACTAAAAATTTCCAATCCTCATTTACAAATTGAAGATAAATCATAATGATACTAATAATTAGAAAAAAACCAATAAAGGGTATCAAAAAATATCGATGCATAGATTTTTAATTGTATATTTATTTTTCTATAAACTTTTTTACAGTATCATAAAATGAGGGTGTTACTGTAAAGTAATAGCCATTTTCTTCATGGACACTATTATTACCAATATTATTATCTGAGTGAAAATCTATAAGATGCTGATAAAAGCGATTGGGGTCATCTACATGGTATTCTCTTCCATCATCTGCTTTAACTATTAAAGTTTTCATCTTGATATTAAATATAGAAACACGTAAAAAATTAAAATAGAAAAATTTATATATGGCAAAAAAATATGATTTTATAATTGCAGGTGGTGGAACATCAGGAATTATTACAGCAACAAAATTAATTGAGCATGGTGCTTCTGTTTTAATTTTAGAAGAAGGAATTAAATCCAATAATTTACTTTTATCAATGCCTGCTGGTTGGATTAAGGGTTTAGAAAATAGTCCATTCTTAAAATTTTATGAGTCTATCCCACAAAAACAATTAAATAACCGTCAGCATTTTATAGCACAAGCCAAAACACTTGGTGGAGGTTCAAAAGTAAATGGTATGGTTTACATGCGAGGCAAACCTTCAGATTATAATAAATGGGAAGAGGAGAGTGATGATAGTAATTGGAACTGGAACTCTTTACTAAAGCATTTTGTTAAACTAGAAGATAATCAGCGTATTCAAAATGAATATCACGGAAACAATGGTAACTTAAAAGTTTCTGATCCTGGTTATATTGTAGAAGGTTCAAACTTATATATCAAAACAATGCAAGCCATGGGTTTACCTTATAATGATGATTTCAATGACGGTGATCAATATGGTGTAGGAACTATGCAATACACCATTGGCAATGGCAAAAGATGTGATGTGTACAGTGCTTTTTTACAATCAAAAACTAATAATAAAAATTTAGAAATCATAACTAGTTCTATTGTAACAAAAGTTATTCTTGATCAAAAAAAAGCAATTGGTGTTGAATGTATATCAAATGGTAAACCAACTAAATATTTTGCGAATGATATTATTTTAACATCAGGAGCATACGTAACACCTAAAATTTTGATGCATTCCGGAATTGGGGAAGAAGAGCAATTACAACAATTTAATATTCCAGTAATTGAAAATTTAAAAGGTGTAGGTAAAAATTTGCAAGATCATCATGAAGTTCCTGTTATCTCGAGAGTAAAACCTGGTTATAGTTATTATAAACAAGATGAAGGATGGCGAATGATAAAAAATGGAATTCAGTATTTATTGTTTAATTCAGGCCCTGTTCGATCTCAAGGTGTTGATAGTTGCTCTTTTTTTAATCCAGAAAATTTAGAAGATAAAAAAGATCCTAAAATTAAACTGTATTGCGTGCCGATAATGTATACCGATAGAGATACAAAAGGCATAAAACCTGATCACGGTTTAACTCTTACATCTTGTCTAATGAATCCAAAATCACGAGGTGAGGTTAGAATTCAATCTTCTGATCCATTAGATTTACCTCTTATAGATCCAAATTTCTTAAGTCATGAAGATGATATGAATGTTATGTTAAATGCGGTAAAGCTTGCAAGAAAGGTTATTCAAACAAAACCTTTATCTGATATTGTTTTAGAAGAAACAGTTCCTGGTCAATCTATTAATTCAGATAAAGATCTCATTAATTATTCAAAAAAAATGATCAAAACCAATTGGCACCCTGTTGGCACATGTAAAATGGGTAAAGATAATGATGATATGGCAGTTTTAAATACAAAACTTGAAGTGAAGGGAATAAAAAATTTAAAAGTTTTTGATGTATCGATGATGCCAACAATTGTCGGTGCTAATACTAATGCTCCAGCTATGGCAATAGCAGATAAGGCTACTGATATATTATTACAGTCACGATAATTTGTTTAATCTAATATATTTTAAATTTAGAAAATAATTTTTTACATATTCTTTAGAGCATTATATAAAAGCTATTAATGTATAGAATTATATTTTTTCTATTTTTAATTTCATCCAGTGTTTATGCTAAAGATCTACCTAAGAAATTTCTTGATGATAAATATATTTTTAAATTTGAGGAAAATATTAAATATCCCTATGATACTGGATTTTGGGGCCCAATAGAAACACATACTAGAATACATCAAAACCCTTGGGCTCTTCGATATGATAATAAAGTTACAAAAACAAATGAATATTCTTTGCGTTTTGAAAAAAGACTAGAAGATTGTGGTGCTGAAGATTGTAATAGAAAAGAAAAAACTTTTATTGGTCGTTCTGAACTTGGTTTCTTTGATCCTATAACTGGTGAAAAAATAAGAGGTCATTTAGGTGAATATTGGTATACTTGGTCTTTCTATATCGATCCTGCATCCGATGGGCCCAAAAATATGCGAGATTTTGTTCATATAGGTCAATTTAAAATGGATCTTGAACATGAAAAATTAACAAGGAGTTTGCTTACTACGCAAACAATAGATGAATTTAATGTTGCTTGCCCTGAAATGAGTTTCTTTTTTTCTTGGCGTTATGATGGAATTTATGTGGGCCGATCAGGAGTTTCTCTATGTGATGGTAGTGATTATAAAAGAATAATTCCCCTTAATAATGTGAAGGGTAAATGGCACACTGTCTTATTAAATATTAATTGGACTGATCAAGAAGATGGAAAAATAAAACTTTGGTTAAATGATCAGCTTATTTATCGCTTTGAAGGAAAAACTATATCAAAAATTGTAAAGAACAAAAATGAATATCAAATGGGACCAAAATTTAGATTTGGCTTGTATAGTCAGGGTGAAAATGGTGATCAAGTTATGCACTATGAAGGAATGAAAGCAGAAAAATCATGTAATAAACTTCAATTATTTGATTGTAACTATATTCAAAAACAAGAAATTGATGTTGTTAAAACAAATCCTGATGACCCAGATGATGGTAATCAAATAGTTGGTCAGTATGAAACAAATGATGATCAAGGTAAACGAGATAGAATTATTAATACTCTTATAAATAAAATTACTAAAGACATTAGTAAAAAATCTAATAGTAATAAAGATGATATCAAAACATGGGTTGCCACCGAAGTAAACAAACTAGATTGGGATAAAGACTTAGATAAAAGTAAGGATAGAAAAAAAATACGTGATCAGTTAACCAAAAAGGGTAAAAAAACTTTTAAGTAGGAAAATGGGGCAAAACTCCCTCAGTGGAGAAGGCTTTATACCCCATAAATATATAGTGTGTTATTTTTTATTAATCTACTCGACCAAGAAAACTAATTCTTGGCTATCTAAATCAACACCCGCATCAGTTCTAAGTTTTGCTAATTCTGGATCTTGCATTGCTGCTTGCATTTTTTCCATCGATTCAATCTCTAAAACTTGATAAATTTTAGTTTCATCATCTTTAGGGTGGCCATATGCTAAAACTTTTATTCCATATTTTTCTCTATGAGTATCAACACTGAGAAAAAGATTTTTCCATTTTTCATAACCTTCTTTTAATTTAACATTCATAATAATTTTCATAATACGTCCTTTTTTCTATTTCTTTAATTTGAATATATTAGTCTATAGTTAATTACTTTTAGTTATTTAATTTGCTTCTATAATTACCAAATTTCTCACAACAACATCCTCTTTATTTTCACCTAATTGTGCCAAAGCTTCTTGATAACGAGGATCATTGTAACCATCTATTGCATCTTGTACGCTATTAAATTCAACAACTGCTGAATATAATAAATCAAAATTCTTTTGAATATAGAACTTTGGTTCACTGCTAGCTGTAGGAACAAAATTTCCTGATTTCTTTTCTGCCTCCTCAGCAACAATATTCATAAATTTCTCTAAATATTGTCCCCATTTTTCTTCATTTTTAATTTCTTTTACTTGTCCAACCCAATATCCTTTTTTCATAAAATCCTCCTTAAAATAAGTTTATTTACATTTCTGTAGCGCCAGTCTCTGTTCGCCAAATTAATCCATCTTTTTTTAATGCAACCATCATTAAAGCTTCTTTATCTCCAGATGCATAAGTATTAAAGCGATGTGTAACTAAAATTTCATCATTTTCATAAATACAACGAACTTTATCTTGAGTAATATTATTGAACATTTCTAATGTTTGTTCTTCGCTTCCTTCACTTTTTTTAAAAACTTTATTTTGTTTATGACTGATGAATTCATGGTCATCATGAAAGAGAGCTCTATGAGCTTTAGCATCTTTTTCTTCAAATGCTTTTTGTAATTTTTCAAATAACATAAATCTCCTTTTGATTAGTAAAATCTAAAATTAAAATTTTACAATTTTATGAATATTCTATTATTGAATAATAATTAAGTTAAGTAAAAATAATATTATTAATAAAAAATAATAAATATTGACGAATAGTTATTCAAACCTTTTAGGTTTATAAATAAAAAGATTGTTGATCTTGATAAATTTTTAATAAAAAATTCTATTATAATTTATAATTAAATTGAAAGGAGGATATTAAATGTCAATTTTTGTATCACTTGGTATTTATTCTCAAAAAGGTGCAGATGGTATCATTAATGGAGACTCAGACAGAAAAGCAGCTATGGAAAAAATGGTTAGCAGTGTTGGAGGAAAATTAATTGATTATCATATAACAAGAGGTCAGTATGATTTTGTCATGATTGCAGAGGCAGAGTCATTTGAAAGTATGGCTGCATGTGCTTTAAAAGCAAAAGCAGCAGGCACTCTTACAGAAGCAGTAACTTTAGAGTCAGTTGATTTAAACAAAGTAAGAGAAATGGGAAATAAAGTAGATTTTTCTCCTCCTACTTCTTAATTTAAGAAGCACTCAAACTAGAGTGCTTTTTTTCATTAAATTAAATAAATTTTTCCTTTCTTATGTAACCAACTTCTGTTGTTTTAAAGTGCTTGAAAGGGACATTTAAAGCTTCAATTGCTTTGATTGTTTCATTAGTAATATTACCATAAACTTCTATTTCAAATTTATCTGCTATTTCTTGATGTTTTTCTACATAAGCTACAACAGGAGGGTTGTTAATGTGATGAACCATTGCCTCACTTGTACGGTAGACTTCACTCCAGGTAAATTCTAGGGGATCTGTTGGATCTTGATCAAAAGTATGGATCAGCATATCTGGTTCTGATGAATTAACGGCGTCATCAGCTTCTTTTGCTATCTTGAGATACTCTTCAACCTTACCTTCTTTTACACGTATTCTTGCTATTAAAATAAAAGGGTTAGACATAATTTAATAATAATAGTTTTTAATTATGTTTTAAATAGATTTATTGAATTCTATAAGATGCTTCTTTTAAAATGTTCTCTTCAGGTATCTTAGTTTTTCTCTCATTCTTTCTTAGTTCTATAAGACAGTGGTCAATGAGATCAATTTTAGCATTTAAAAATTTAATATTTTGTGGAATAGGAATGTGAACAGGGTATCCTCTAATAAACTCTACGTGTAAGTCGTATCCACCCATATAAAATTCTTTTAAGATTTTACCTTTATTTGAGAGATAATTATTCGATGATTCATGAATAATGGCACTTGCAATGGAATTATTTCGTTCAAGAGATTCAAATAAAGTATTATTTTTTATAATTTCCATTGTGTAGGGATAGAGTTCTAATTTTTTCATATCACTAAAGGATAGCTCTTTATCAAAAGGTGTTAATTGTAACGTTTCTAATCTTACATAATTGATAATTGCTGGTGCATCATCAAAAAGAGCAGCGTAAAGGCTTACAACTATCCTTGTTCCTGTAAAATCAACTGTCGTAAGCTCATACCCACATAAACTCACCTCATCTTGTTCATCAAAAACAACTAAAGGATCAAAATAAAATGTTCTTTTCGGATATTCTTGTGCTTCCGTAATAATAAGTTTGTCATTTCCCTGATCAAGGGGCAGTTCTTTTTTAATAAATTCTTTGGAACTTAATAATTGATCCCCTTTAGCAGCACCAGCTAGAAGGAGCACAATAATAAGGAGGGAGAATAGAAAAATTATAATTCTTTTGATAACTGGTGCCACTAAAACTTCTATAAAAATAAATTTTGATAAAAATGAGAAATCATTAAGGTAATATTAAGAACAAATCTTAATCTAAACATATTTAGAACCCGAATTTGCCTAAATTAATAAATAGAAATATTTCTGTGGCACTGAGTCAAAAAAATATTCATTATAAAATTATAAAATTAATCATTTTAAAACTCCTCTTAAGTGCCACACCTTTATTAGCTCATTACGAGTTGCCAAGAGAGATTGACTTAATGATGATTGAACATGATTTAAATAAATGTTCAAAAGGTAAAATTGATAGTTATTTTTTTCACAAAGAAAAAGATCCAGATTATTGGCTAGGAATTTATACTAGTTCTAATCTTGATTTAGAATGTCTAAGGGAACAATTTCAAAATAAGATTACTAATTACCCAGTTAATTTTTTAAACAATCCTAGGATTAAAGTTTCACATGATTTGAGTTATTATAAATCTTACATTACAAACTTTAATAGAGTAGTTTGTGGTGAAAGATGTTACCTTGATGAAGATTCAATTTTATTTGTAGATGATAATTATTGGTACATCTATGATTTATATAATTCTTATGGACACAAAGCGAATTTTATAAAAACTTTAGATAACAAAATCCATATTCAATTATTAGAGTCAACTCATATTAAAAATATTGTATTCGATATTAATACTAAAGATTTTTTATATCTTTATGATGGAATTTTAGAATTTCATGATGATTATTATATTGCCACACATTCAAAAAGCTATTTTTATGGAGGAGGAGCCTTTTGGTATTCAGCTAAAAGAGATTATCAAAATAATATTTTAGAGTTAATTGATTTAAAAACCAACTTTTCAAATTGTGAAGATACAAAATTATATTCTTGGTCTGGTCAATTATATGATTTTATTTTGGAAACTAATAATTTACAAAATTGCAGGGAGCATTAATGGAATCTTTATCAAGAGTTATATTATTTTTAACATCCTATTTTATCGTTTTAGCTTTATCTTTTAGTATCAATATAGAATTTGAATATCTACAAAGCGGATTATTTCTCTTTATTTCTATCATTATAGCTTCTTGGCTCTATTATTTACATTTTAAGAAAAAAGAAGCTCCAGAATTTCAAAAAGAAGTTTTGTATGTCATGTTTTTTCTCTGTCTTGTAACCTCTACATGGTCATTTAAATTAAATTATTTTCATT
>CACNHX010000010.1 GCA_902620425.1 uncultured Alphaproteobacteria bacterium | reverse complement strand
TTTGCTTCTAGATTATTTATTCTATTTTCTTTGCTAGAAAAAAAATTAAGTAAAAATTTAAATATATTCATTTTTTAAAATATAGATTTACTAGGAAGATCTTTTATTCAGAAGATTGGTTAGCCAATCAGGATCCATTTCCGGAACTGAAGATAATAACAATTCAGTATAATCAGGATGTGGGGGATTTAAGATTTTACTTTTTAATCCTTGTTCAACTACTTCGCCTTGATACATAACTACTATTTCATCCGAAATAGCTTTAACAGTAGCAATATCGTGAGTAATAAAAATGTAAGTCACTCCAAGATCTTTTTGAAGTTTTTGTAAGAGTTTTAAAATTCCTTCTTGAACAATTTGATCCAATGCTGAAGTAACCTCGTCACAAATAATTAGATCTGGATTTGCAGCTAGAGCTCTAGCAATACAAATTCTTTGTTTTTGACCTCCTGATAATTCAGATGGCAGTCTATCTAAAAAAGTTTCATCTAATTCAATCATTTTTAACAATTCAATTACTTTAGCCTCACGCTCTTTTCCTTTTACTCCATGGTAAAATTCAATTGGTCTTCCAATTATTTCATCAACAGTTTGTTTAGGATTCATTGCTGTATCAGGCATTTGAAAAATTATTTGAATTCTTCTTAATTCTTCTTTTGATCTTTGCTCAAGTTTTGGAGATATTTTTTTTCCATCAAATATAATTTCTCCTTTGGTTTGAGGTAGTAAGCCTGTTATCACTCTTGCAGTTGTTGATTTTCCTGATCCACTTTCTCCCACTATTGCTACAGTTTTACCCCTAGGAATATTAACAGAAACATTATGTAGAACTTTTGATGAGCCATAAGCTGCATCAATATTTTTAATGGACAACATATAATCTTCATTCGTTTCTTCAGGCTTGATAAGTGATCTTACTGACCATAGTGATTTGGTATATTCTTCTTTAGGGTTTGAGAGCATCTCTCTCGTTTCAGACTCTTCGACTTCTTCTCCATATCTAAGAACTTTAATTCTATCAGCCATTTGAGCAACTACAGCTAAATCATGAGTAATATAAATTGCTGCAGTATTAAATTTATCTACTATTGATCTCATAGCAGATAAAACTTCAACTTGAGTAGTTACATCAAGAGCAGTTGTTGGTTCATCAAAAATTATTAGTTCTGGTCTTGGTGACATAGCCATAGCAGTCATAATTCTTTGTAGTTGACCCCCAGAGACTTGATGCGGATATCTCTCACCAATATTTTCTGCATCTGGTAGTTGTAGTGACTCATAAAGTTGCACTGCATCTTTTCTTAAAATTTCAGTAGGATTTATCTTTGCTCTATTAGCTGCACTAATAGTTTGATCCATTAATCTGTGTGCAGGATTAAAAGATGCTGCAGCTGATTGTGCAACATATGAAATTTTGGTACCCCATATTTTTCTTTTTTCAAATTCCGTCAATTTTGCAAGATCTGTGCCATTAAATAGTATTTCACCTTTAATAATTTTGCAACCTGGTTGAGTGTAACCCATTGCTGCTTTTCCCATAGTCGATTTTCCAGCACCACTTTCTCCAATTAATCCTAAAATCTCACCTCTGTATAAATTTAGATCAACACCTTTTAGTATTTTATGCCATCTCTCATCTGAAAATCCATCAATATGAATATTCTTCATTTCTAAAAGAAGTTCTTTTTTATTATTTGATGTCATCTTTTAATCCGCTTGTTATGTATAAATACCAATCAATCACAAAATTAATTGCAAGAGCTAATAAAGCAATTATTGCAGCAGGTATTAGTGGTGTTAATCCAGCAGTAATATCATATTGGGCATATTGAATTAAAATTGCATTTTCTCTCACCATTGCAGCCCAATCAGCAGCTGGCGGTTGAATTCCTAAGCCTAAAAAACTTAAACTTGAAACTGTGAAAATAATAAAAATGAATCTGACTCCAAATTCTACAATTAGTGGAGATGCTATATTTGGTAAAATTTCTCTAAAAATTATATAAGAAAGTTTTTCTCCTCTTAACTTAGCTACCTCAACATATTCTAATACAACTTGACCAACAGCTACAGATCTTGAAATTCTAAAAAACCTCGTTGATTCTAATACCCCTAGAATTAAAATTAAGTTTAAGTTACTTGGCCCAAAAACAGATAAAAGTATAAAAGTAAAAATCATTACGGGAATTGCCATTAAAGTATCAATAGATCTACTTAAAATTTGATCAATGTAACTTCTATCTATTGCAGCAATTATTCCAAATATTGTTCCTATAAATAAAGCAATGGTACACGCTAAAAAACAAATTCCTAGTGTATTTCTTGAAGCAAATATTAATCTAGAAAGAATATCTCTTCCAATTTGATCTGTTCCTAATAAGTGTTCTCCACCCCATGGCGCATATGCTACTGGGAAAACTTCAGCCTCACCATGTGGTGCAATAAAAGGAGCAAAGAATGCAGCAATAAGATAGATAGATAGAACAATCATTCCAAACCAAGCAGATAAAGGAGCTTTAGAAAATGCTATTTTAATTCTTTCAAATCTAGTTCTTCTTTTAGTTATATTACTAACTTCACCTTTTGCTGAATATGATTGTGTATTTTCACTCATTTTGGATACAAAAGTCTAGGGTTTGAAATTATGCCAATTAAATCAGCTAGTAAATTTAATATAACGTAAGTTGACGCAAATATTAAAGCGCAAGCCTGAACAACAGGAATATCTCTATTATAAACGGATCCAACCATTAATCTTCCTATGCCTTGATAATTAAATACAAACTCGACAACAACTGAACCAATTAACATGTATGCAAGATTTATAGTTATTACTTGAGCAATTGGAGCCCAAGCATTAGGTAAAGCATGTTTCACAATTACTTCATATCTGGTAGCGCCAGATAATTTTGCCATTTCGATATATTCACTTGATAAAATATTTATTATTGCAGATCGAGTCATTCTCATCATATGACCCATTGTTACAAGAGTTAAAGTAAAAACAGGTAAAGCAGTTAAATAAAACCTATCAATTAAGGATGTATCTTCATTGACATTTGCTATAGTAGGAAAAACTGGAAACAAGGTAGCTAATAAAAGAATAAAAATATATCCAGTAAAAAACTCGGGAGAAGACACAGTAACTAAACTAAAACCAGTTGCCGATCTATCGTAAACACTATTTCTGTATAAGGCAGCTGAAATACCTAGAAGTAATGCCAGTGGAATAGCTACAAGAGCACTTACTCCGGTTAAAAAAAGTGTATTTTTCAGTCTGGGAATAATTAGTTCCACAACAAGTCTTGATCTATCACCTTGATCACCTTGTACTTTGGATCTACCTGAGAAAGAACTTCCAAAATCTCCCTGAAATACATTTGACAACCATTCAAAATATCTTGGGATTGGATGTTTATCTAAACCTAATTCTGATCTAAGGGCTTCAACTGAGGATTTTGTAGCTGATTGTCCTAGAATCTCAGTTGCAAAATCTCCTGGCAAAAAAGAAAAACAGCTAAAAATAATTACTGAAAAAGCAAATACAGTAATTAATCCAAGGCCAATTCTTAAAAAAATTGTTCTAAATATTGGGTGAATTTGGCTAATATTGTCCTCCTATATATTTTAATTTTGTTATTACTTAATTAGACCATTATGCAACCTAAATTTCATAAATTATCCGTTGAATTTAAATAATTTATATGTTTGTATGTTAATTAACTTAAGTTTGTTTTTTGTTAAATTTCTAGAAATAATGAACAAAAATAAAGGTTTTTGTTCAATAAAAGGGAGGACAAATGAAAGATAAGAAAATAGACAAATATATTAAAGAGCAGTCTTCAAAGCTCACTAAAGGGCTAATTGATAGAAGACAGTTCATGATGTCTGTTCTTGCAACTGGTGTAACTTTACCAATAGCACTATCACTCGCTGATAAAGCTGTTGCTGCTACTCCAAAAAAAGGCGGACATTTAAGATGGGGTAATGGTGCAGCTGATACTACAGATACACTTGATCCTGCAACTTATCAAAGTTCATTCATGCAAGCTACAGCTTGGTCATATCAAAACTGTTTAACGGTTGTTGACTCAGACCATACTATTGTTGGAGAGCTTGCTGAGTCAATTGAATCTGATGATGCTCAAACTTGGGTATATAATCTTCGTAAAGGAGTTGAATTCCATAATGGAAAATCAATGACTGCAGAAGATGTTGTACTTAACTATCAGTATCACATGAATCCAGACACCGCTTCAGCAGCAGGTGGATTGTTATCTCAAATTGAAACAATTTCTGCTGATGGAAATGACAGGGTTATTTTCAAGCTAAAAGGTGCAAATGCTGACTGGCCTGCAATAACTACTGACTATCACATTATGATTAAACCAACAAAAGATGGAGTTGTTGATGCTCAATCTACTGTTGGAACTGGTCCATACATTATGGATGAATTTAATCCAGGTGTTGGAGCAAAATTTGGAAAAAGAAATCCAAATTATTTCAAAGGTGATAGTGTTGCACACTTTGATTCAGTTGAAGTAATCGGAATTAATGATCCTGCTACTAGACAAGCGGCATTATTAAATGGTGAAATAGACTGGATGAACGGTGTTGACTTAAGAACTGCAAATTTACTAACAAGAGATCCAAATGTTGAAATAACTGCAGCATCTGGATATGCACATTATACAGCTCCAATGAGATTAAATGTGCCGCCATTTGATAATTTTGATGTTCGTATGGCAATGAAGTTTGCAATCAAAAGACAAGAAATTGTTGATAAGATAATGCTAGGATATGGAACAGTTGGTAATGATCACCCGATCTCAACTGCTCACCCATACCACAACAATGCTTTAGAGCAGAGAGAGTTCGATGCTGATAAAGCTGCTTATCACTGGAAAAAATCTGGAGTAAGTGGACCAATTGAAATTAGTACTTCTGAGGTTCCTTATGCAGGATGTACAGATGCAACTAACTTGATAGCAGCATCTGCTCAAGAATGTGGTATCGATCTTCGAGTTAAAAAAGAGCCAGAAGATGGTTACTGGAGTAACGTATGGAACACTAAAGGCTTCAGTATGAGTTCTTGGGGTGGAAGACCTACAGAAGATATGATGTGGTCTGCTGCATTCACAGATGATACTGAGTGGAACGAAGCTGCTTGGGGTAATCTGGTTCAAACTGATTCAACTGTTCGTTTCAATGAACTTGTTAGAGCTGCTAGATCAGAACTTGATGCAGAAAAAAGAAAATCAATGTACTGGGAAGCACAAGCTCTTTGTAACTACGATGGTGGTGCAATTGTTTATGCATTTAACCAATATGTTGGTGCTGGTTCTAAAAAACTTGCTCACGGTGAAGATGTTGCTGGTAACTGGGAAAGTGATGGTAACAAACTTTCTGAACGTTGGTGGTTTGCATAAAATATTAATTTTCTTTGTGGCGCATTTAAATGCGCCACACTTTTTCTTCTAATCTTTCAAAAAAATGTTTTTAAAAAATAAGAAATATCTCTTTGATGGAGGTTCAGGTCAAACTTTAATGGAAATGGGTTTAGAAACAACTGGTGATCTTTGGTCTGCACAAGCTTTATTAAATGAAAATAATCACCCAATGGTAGTAGAAATGCACAAAAATTTTATAAAGGCAGGATCACAATTAATCGTTACTTCAAATTTTAGTGTTAGAAGAAGGTTATTAAAAAAATATAATTTACTTGATAAATTTGAATTTGGAATAAGATCTGCTGGATCACTCGCATTAAAAGCAAAAAATGAAAGTGATAAAAAAGTTATTGTTGCAGGCTCACTGCCAAATCAAGGTAATACATATTCCCCAATACATTTTGAAACTGATGAAACAATGTTTAATTATTTTCATGAAATTGCAAAAATATTAAAAGATTATGTCGATATATTTTACTTAGATGTTTTGTGTTCCATCAAAGAAATAAAAATTGCTTTAGAAGCATCAAAAAAATTTAATAAACAAGTTCTTGTAGGTGTACACTTACGTTATGATGGAAAATTACCATCTGGCGAAAGTCTTGATGAACTTTTTGAAACTATTCAAAAATTTAATTGTTGCGGCATAGTATCAGCCTGCGTATCACCTGAAATCATTAATTTTAGTATTCCTATATTTAATAAACAAAAGCTTCCTTTTGGTTATAAAATGAATTTATTTAAAGAACTACCTACTAGTAATAAAGAAAAATTTAATTCAGAAGGCTTTGAAGGACATTATGATTATATTGATCCCGTTGAGTTACTTGGCACTAGGAAAGAAGAATTTGGAGAAGATAAATATAAAAAGTTTGTTTTAAAATCTTTAAATGAAGGTGTTACTCTAGTTGGTGGATGCTGTGAAGTAAAGCCACGACATATTGAAGCTATTAAGAATTTATTTTAAAATTTTTTTTTAATTATTTTGTGATAAGTTAAATATTTTTTATGGGAGATTTAGTTAGTAATTACAGATTTGTTGTAAAGCCAGTTATTAAAGAAACTGGCAGATCTCTGGATTTGGCTAGACCCATGAAAATACATCCTCTTACTTATCAGGAGTTACCACTCAACCCAGAATATACTAACTACGCTGATGGGAGATTTACACTTGAAAAATTATCTCATGCTACAGCAGATGAAATGTATTGGAAAGCTAGACAAGAAATAATCTTACGTCATACGGGTGAACATCCATACGAAATCTCTGGTCCGGATGCTGAAAATTTACTTCAACAAATATTTCCTAGAGATATTTCAAAAGTAAAAATTGGAAGATGCTCCTATCAATTTGCATGCTACCATGATGGAGGAATGATTTCAGATGGATTGTTATTAAGATTAGAAAAAAATAAATTTTGGTTTGCTCAAGGTGATGGACATTTATATAGTTGGTACAAAGCTCATTCGAAAAATTTAGATGTTGAAATTAAAGATCCAAATGTTTGGGTAAGCCAAATACAAGGACCTAAATCTCTAAAACTGTTAGAAAAACTAATTGATCAACCATTAAAAAATAATTTTAATTACTTTGATTGGATTGAAACTTCAATTGCTTCAGAAAAAGTAATTATAAGTAGAACAGGGTTTACGAATGAACTAGGTTGGGAAATTTATTTAAGACCACAAAATGATTCAAAAAAAATCGGAGACTTAATATTAAGTAAAGGTGAAGAAATGGGAATGATCTTAACAGCCTCACCAGGATTTAGATGTAGAAGAATTGAGGCAGGTCTATTATCTGCAGGGAGAGATTTTACGAGAGATCGATCTCCATTTGCTGTTGGATTAGGAAAATTTATAGATTTTTATAAAGGAGATTTTATTGGAAGAGATTATTTACTAAATGCAAGTAAAGATTGTTTGACATGGGGTATGAGAGTGGAAAATAGTTTTGCGTTGGTTGATTCAGAAATTTCAATTAATAATAAAAAAGTTGGAATTGTAACTTCAAGTACATGGTCGCCTTTTCAAGTTTGTGGTGTTGCTATAGTTCATATGGATAAAGCAGAATTTGGACCAGACACAATAGTAGATGTTAGATGTGATGATGGAACTTTACAAAAAGGTGAAATATGTACTTTACCAATGTATGATGAGAAAGGAGAAATACAAAGAGGTTTAAAAGAAGATATTCCATCTAGCCCTATACCTTGGAAGGGTATTTCAAAAAACTAATATATTTTATAATAGAATTATAAATTATATTAGAATACAAATATTAAAATGAAAGATCTCATTAAAGCTAGCACTAAAATCCATACAATAGATGATGCAATTAAGTTATCTAAAAAGAGATTACCAAAATTAGTCTTTGACTTTATTGATGGAGCATCAGGAGATGACAAACTTGCAGAAATTAATAGTACAGCATTAGATCAAATTAGACTTGAACCTAAAGTTTTCAGAAATGTCGAGAATAGAAATTTAAGTAAAAAAATATTTGATTTTCATTTTGATTATCCATTTGGATTTGCACCAATGGGAATGACAAATCTTTCATGGCCTGAAGCAGATAAAATGATAGCAAAAGAAAGTGCTTATAATAATATTCCAACATGTGTTTCAATGGCTTCTAGTACTTCGCTTGAAGATATGTTTACTTTTTCTGAAGGTCATTCATGGATGCAAATATATATTTTTCAAAGTGAAGAATTTATTATGGAATTATTAAAAAGAGCAGAAAGCATTGGATACAAGGTTTTGATCGTCACTGTTGATGTTCCAATTCTTTCAAGAAGAGCCAGAGATGATAGAAATGGATTTGGTTATCCATTTAAAATTGGCCCAAAACAATTTTTAGATTTTGCACTACATCCTCAATGGAGTTTAACAACTTTGTTTAAAGGTGCTCCACAACCAATGAATTATGTTACCTCTAAAAGTGGTGATCAAGTTTTTAGACGAAAAGAAAGTAGAGGAGCAACTGATTGGAATACTCTAAAAAGGGTTCGAGACGCTTGGAAAGGAAAATTAATAATCAAAGGAGTAATGAATTCTGAAGATGCTTTGAAAATTAAAGAGGCTGGTGCTGATGCAATTCAAGTATCAAATCATGGTGGAAGACAATTAGATAGCGCTACTGCTTCTATTAATGCTTTACCATTAATACGAAAAGCTTTGGGACACGATTTTCCAATACTTTTTGATAGTGGCATTAGAAGTGGTAGTGATATTTTACGTGCATTAGCTCTGGGAGCTGACTTTGTTATGTTTGGGAGACCTTTAATGTATGCAATTGGCGCAGATGGCGCAAGAGGTCTTAGAAGAATCATTAACATAATTAAAGAAGAGTTAAGTACAAATCTTGGCTTAGTGGGATTAACGGATATAAATAAAGTTGATAAAAAAATTATAGCAGAGAAATTTTTTAAGGATATAAAGTATTAAGATGGGAGATAAAAAGATTAGAGGTGGGGCATTAGTTGCAAGAGCTCTTAGAGACAAAGGTATTGATAATGTTTTTACACTTTCTGGAGGTTTTTGTAATCCGGCACTTGAAGGATTTATGGAGTGTCAAATTAATGTAATTAATTGTCCTCATGAACAAATTGCTGGTCATTTAGCTGATGGTCATACCAGAATATCAAGAAAACCATCCGTTTGTATTGTTGGACCCGAAGGTTTTGCAAATGCAGTACCTTCAATGATGGAAGCTTGGGGTGAAAGATCACCTGTTATTTTTATAACTGGATCAAGTAGCTTAAAAAGACAAGGGGCAGGCGGTTTTAAGGAAATAGATGATGTATCTATTGCAGCACCGTTAACAAAATACAGTGCAAGTATAACAGATGGCAACAGAATAAGAGAGTTCGTAGATAAAGCATATAGAATTGCAACAAATGGCTATCCTGGTGCAGTACATTTAAGTGTACCAGTAGATATAATGTTTTCATCATTTGCAGATGATGCAGGTTTAGAAGAAAGACCTTTTACTCATCAAAAGAAACCTTTAGCAAAAGCTTGGCCTGATCCTGAGAGTTTAAATGAAATATTTGATCTAGCAATTAGTGCACAAAAACCTGTTTTTATAGGAGGGCATGGAGTTTGGTGGTCTAGTGCGGAACAAAAATTAGAGCAAGCTGGGTTTGAATTAAATATTCCAATATTTAATATACCATACCACCAAAAACTTTTAGGTGAAGAGGCAGATACATATATGGGTCTTGCAGATATTCATCAATACCCCCCATCAAAAATGGCACTCAATGAATCAGATTTGGTTCTTATGATTGGTGCACGTCTTGATAATCAAATGAATTTCGGTAATCCTCCACTTTTTCCAAAAAGCACAAAGCTTGTTTGTATTAATGGATCACATGAAGAAATAGAATTAAATAGAGCTGCAGATATTAATTTACTTTGTGACCCTGGAGTCTTTTTGGATAAACTCTTAGAGTTAAAGAAAAATAGTAAATGGAAATTAAATAATGAATGGTTTGATAAGAATAAAAAAGAGAAAAAAAATTGGATTGATAAAACATTAGATGATTTAAATAAAGAAACTGAAGAGGCTAAAAAAGAAGGTGGAAAAATTCATCCTCTTCAGTTAGCTTTAGATGTTCAAGAAGTATTAACTGAAAATGATTGGTTAGTTATTGATGGTGGAAACACACATTTCTGGTCTGAGATTGCAATTAATATTGCTGGATCAAAAGGTAAAAAACTTGGAGGAATATTACATCCAGGTACTTTTAGTATGTTAGGTGTTGGAGTTCCTTTTGCAGTATCAGCGAAAAATCTTAATCCTAAATCTAATGTTGTTTTAATAAGTGGAGATGGTGCATTTTTATCTGGCGGATTATCAATTGAAGCTGCATTTCAAGAAAAAAAACCTATTGTTGTAGTTATCGATAACAATGGAGGTCTTGACTGTATTTCTCAACAACAAGAAAGGTTGTTTGAAAGTGGGAAACACTTTGCAACTGATTTTAGAGATATTCCATTTCATTCAATTTTTGAGGGTTTTGGAGGACATGGAGAATTAGTTACTAAAAGAGAAGATTTAGGCCCCGCTTTAAAAAGAGCGTTAGAAAGTGGTAAAACTGCATGTGTAAATGTTAAGGCTAAAGGTGTTATTAGTCCAATAGTTGCTGCAGTTAGTGATAAAAGAGATAAAGCGTCTATAGAGTAGGTTATGGCAATTTTTTCTACACATTTACTAAACTCAATAGATGGTACGCATGCGAGTGATGTAGAAATTGTTATTTATAAAGTAATTAATAATAACAAAGTTGTATTTCTAGAAGATAAAACAGATAGTTCTGGAAGAATGCTTAAAGAATTTGAATTAACGAAAGAAGATTGTGAAAGTGATTATGAAATGATAATTAATTCTGGTAAATATTTTAGAAATACTAGTGAAATAATTAATTCAATCAGTGTTAAATTTAAAATGAAAGATCCTCTTAAAAAATATCACATACCTTTAATTGTTTCTCCAAATGGATACTCAATATGGTGGTCTAAATAAAATGAGTAATTCAGGATTAAACATGTCTAGACGCATTAGGAGAACTCCCTATACCGAGAAAGTAATTGAGGCTGGTGTAAGTGGTTTTACTGTAGTTAATCATATGCTTCTTCCAAAATCATATAAAGCAACAGTTGAAGAAGATTATTGGCACTTATCTAAAAATACTCAGATTTGGGATGTTTCATGTCAACGACAGGTTCAAATAATAGGAGAAGATGCTACAGAATTAATACAACTCATGTCTCCAAGGTCAATAAAAGATATGCCTATTGGTAAATGTTACTATTATCCAATGATAGATGAAAATGCAGGGATGATAAATGATCCTGTACTTTTAAAATTAAGTGAAAATAAATATTGGCTATCAGTTGCAGATTCAGATGTCCTTCTTTGGGCAAAAGGATTGGCTGTAGGAAGAAATTTTAAAGTTGATATTATAGAGCCAGATATTTATCCCTTAGCAATTCAAGGTCCAAAATCTGAAAAATTAATGTCATCAATATTTGGAGAAAAAATTAAAAAATTAAAATTCTTTCATTTTTCTTTTTTTGAATTTGAAGGAACAAAACAGATAATTGCAAGATCAGGATATAGTAAACAAGATGGTTTTGAGATTTACCTTAAAGGTTTTGGTTTAGGAAAAAAACTTTGGGAAACTATTTGGGAAGCAGGAAAAGATTTTAATATTTCACCTGGATGTCCAAATTTAATTGATAGAATAGAAGGTGGTTTATTATCCTATGGTAATGAATTTACTTTAGAAAATAATCCAATTGAATGTGGATTTGATAATTATTGTAACAATTTATCTCATGATTTCATTGGAAAAAATGCATTAAAAAAAATATTAAAAAATGGAATAGAAAAAAAAATAAAAGGAATTACTTTTGATGGGTCCCCGACTCCTTCGTGTACAATACCTTTTCCTGTATACTCAAAAAATAGATTTCAAATTGGTAATATCACCTCTGGTATTTATTCACCATTTTTAAAAACCAATATTGGGCTATCAATGGTTGATAGAGACTATTGGAATGATGGGCAGGATGTTATCGTATTAACACCAGACAACATTGAGAGAAAAGGTAAAGTGTGCTCACTACCTTTTAATTATTCTTAAAATGAGTCATTCAATCGAATTAAAGTGGGAATTAGGAGACCAAAAACTCGAATTTGGAAAATACTTAACTGATCACAAAGTAATGCTTAATGAAAATGTATCTATTGATGCAGGATCATCTCCAGATTATGGAGGAAGCGAAACTAATATTAATCCAGAGCAAAAACTAGCTGCAGCTGTAAGTAGTTGTTTTATGATGACGTTTTTAGCTTTAGCTGCAAAAATGAAATGGCCAGTTATTAATTACAAAGATAAAGCAATTTCATATTTAGGAAAAAATGCAGAGGGGAGAATGTACGTTAACAAAATAGAGCTAAATCCAGCTATAGTATTTGAAGATAATTTTAATATTTCTGATGAAGAAATGAAAAAGATGAAAGAGAGATCACATAAGTATTGTTTTATAGCTAATTCACTATCCAAAGATGTTGAAATTCAAATCAATTAAATGAATTTTAATCTAATATTAAACGAAAAAAATAATAATATTTTTAATATTATTCTTAATGACCAGAGAAACCAAAATACTTTAAGCGAAAACATGATCAATGAATTAACATCAGCACTAGACATCGCTGATAAAGATAATGATGTAAAAGTAATTATTTTATCATCAAACGGTAATATTTTTTGTGCAGGACATAATTTAAAAGATTTAAATTCACAAAGATTGCAAAATGACAAAGGTGAAAGCTATTTTAAAAAAATATTTCAAATGTGCTCTCAACTTATGCTGAAAATTAATAAAAATAATAAACCAGTTATAGCTATGGTTGATGGTATTGCTACTGCAGCAGGCTGTCAGTTAATTTCTAGCTGTGATTTAGCTTACTCAAGTAGCAGAGCAAAATACGCAACCCCTGGTGTTAATATTGGATTATTTTGTTCTACACCAATGGTTCCATTATCAAGAACTGTAGGGAAAAAGCAAGCAATGGAAATGCTTCTCACTGGAGATCTTATAGATGCAAATAAAGCATTAAGGATTGGTTTAATAAATGATGTCTTTGAAGAAGATAGTTTAAAAGAAAATGTATTTAAAATTGCTAAAAAAATATCGTCTAAATCTTCTAATACTATTAAAATTGGTAAAGAAGCTTTTTACAAACAAAAAGATATGAATTTAGAAGACGCATATACTTTTACTTCAAAGGTAATGACAGAAAATATGTTACATGATGATTCCAAGGAAGGTATTGAAGCTTTTTTAGAAAAAAGAGAACCAAACTGGAAAGAATAATTACTTCTTAAAATGGGTCTGGTTGAGATGGATTGGTAGCTAGCCAAGTAGATTTAGTCTGCATGTAACATTGCATTCCCTCCCATCCATTTTCACGACCGTATCCTGATTGCTTGAAGCCTCCAACCGGAGATTGAGTAGATGCATTAAAATAATTATTTATATAAACAGTTCCAGCCTCTATCTTATCCGCTAAACGTATAGCTTTATTAGTATCCTTAGTCCAAATACCTGCAGCAAGCCCATAAATAGTATCATTTGCAATTTTAATTACTTCATCATCATCCTCCCAAGTTTGTATTGAAGCTACAGGTCCAAATACTTCATTTTGAGCTAAATCATCTTCATTTGGAACATTGTCAAAAATAGTTGGTCCAATATAGTATCCTTCAGACTTTTGTTCTTTTCTTCCATCAATTAATAATTTTAAACCTCTTTTTTCAGCTGCTTCTATCTTAGATAAAATAAATTCATATTGCTCTTTATTTGCTATAGGTCCTATTTGTGTCGCAACATCATTTGGGTGACCAACTTTAGCCTTTTTAACAACTTCTAATAAATTATGAGTAAATTTATCTTTTATATCTTTATGCACTAGTATCCTTGATCCTGAAATACAACTATGGCCTGAAACTGGAAATATACCCGACACAACTCCATTTACTGATAAACTTAAATCAGCATCTTTGAATATAATTTGTGGTGATTTACCCCCTAACTCCATAATAATAGGTTTAACATTTTTGGATGCACTTAAACTTGCTGCACTCCCCCCTTTTGTTCCGCCTGTAAAACTTATCATCCTAACATCTTGGTGTTCAATAAGAGGCGCTCCAGTTGTAGCACCAAAACCAGTAACAACATTTATCAAACCTTCTGGAAGATCAGCTTCTTCTAAAATTTTCATTAACTCTAATGTAGAGCATGATGCTCTTTCTGAAGGTTTAATTACAACGGTATTGCCTGCTGCTATTGCTGGTGCTAATTTCCAGATTAATGTTCCAATTGGTGAATTCCAAGGAAGAATAAGTGCAACAACTCCAAATGGTTCCCATTTTAAATAATTATGCATATTTGGAACCTCTGAAGGTATCAATCTACCTTCATACTTGTCACACATGCCTGCATAATAATAAAAACTCTCAGTCTGCCAGCTGGTTAAAGAAGGAGTGATATTTTTGGGAAGTTTGCCGTTATCTTTAGTTTCTATTTGCCCAATACGTTCTGCATTTTTAGCAATAATATCTCCAATTCTTGTTAATGTTCTCGCTCTTTCTGCTGGATGCATTTTACCATAAGGACCATCATAATAAGCCTGTTTAGCAGATGATACCGCGAGATTAATATCTTGTTCATTACAATCAGGGATTTTTGCCCATACTTTTCCTATAGACGGATCCTCACTTTCAAAATATTTTTCAGAAGAAGGTTCATGCCATCGATTTCCTGCATAAAATTTGTAGGTTTGAATTTCAGACATAATTTATTTAAACTTAAATATTTTCATTGGTCAACTTATTTGTGATTAATTAATTTTTTAATATCATATCTGATGCTTTTTCTGCTAACATAATTACAGATGCATTTATATTTCCACTTATCATATCTGGGAAAGAAGAAGCATCTACTACTCTCAGATTGTCTATTCCTCTAACTTTAAGCTGATTATCAAGTACAGCCATTTTATTATTACTTGAACCCATTGCACAAGTAGATGCAGGATGATGACCTGTTTGTACATGATTTCGAACTGAATCTTTTAAATCTTCGTCACTTTTGATTTTTTTTCCTGGAAGTAATTCTTCTGAAACAATTTTAGCTAAACTAGGTTTTGACAATACTTCTCTTGTATGCTTCATTCCTTCTATCATATCTTCCATATCAGATGGATCAATGAACCAATTTGGATTTATATTAAGTACATCATTGGGATTTGAGCTTTTAAGTTTTACACTTCCTGTGCTTTTTGGTCTTAGTAAATTAATTTGAAAGTGTAATCCTGGAAAAGCTTTTTTACCTCTAGAAAAAAATAATGAACCAAAATTTAATAAATTATCTAAACTCATAGACCAGTTATCTTTTTCTTCTTTAAAACACATAGGTGTCATAAACACTTGTATTTCTGGCATATCTTTTTCTCTTATTGCATGAAATAGATTTGTTGACCAAAAAGGAGCTGCGGCTAATCCTTGTTTAAATAAAATATATTTTAATCCCACAATAATAGCTCTATCGATCCTTTGATATTTAGAGAAACTTAAATTGTTGTTTTGAAAAGCCCAATTCATTGGCATAACAGGATGATCGTGAAGGTTTTCACCTACTCCAGGTAAGTTAATTACTAATTCTATATTTTTTTCTTTTAAATGTTCTTCTGGACCAATTCCTGACAACATTAAACATTTGGGACTACCGAATGCTCCTAAAGATAATATTACCTCTGATGAGGCATAAACTTCACCATTTGATAAAAGTAACCCTTTAGCTTTATTTTTCTCAATTAAAATTTTTATTACAGATGTATTTTTATAAATTGTTAAGTTGCTAGGTTTAAATTTCAAATAAGCTTCTGCAGATGATTGTCTTTTTCCATTCCATACTTTAACATCATATCGGCCTACTCCATTTAGATTGCCATTATAAAAATCATTATTAATTTCTGCCCCAGCTTCAACACATGCATCAATAAATGCTTTATCGATAGAATTGTAATTACCAGCTGGTGTAAGTTTTAAAGGACCTGAATGAGAGTGATATTCATTTTTTTCTCTATGAAAAGGTGAGGCAGATTTTTTGAAATATGGTAATACATCATTATATGACCAACCCTCTAAACCCTTTTGTCTCCACCGATTAAAATCACCTGGAGCGCCTCTCATGTAAATCATACCGTTTAAAAGAGAAGATCCTCCTAGCCCTTTACCTCTAGGGTATAAAATTTTTCTATTATTTAAAGAAGGTTGAGGTATTGACTCAAAACCCCAATCAAATTTAGGGTTTCCAAAAATGTATCCGTTACCACCGGGCATTTGAGTGAATAAACTTTTTCCTGACCCCCCTGCTTCTATTAGTAATACCTTTATATCTTTATTTTCAGATAATCTTGAGGCTAATGTACAGCCAGCAGAACCTCCTCCTGCTATTATATAGTCAAATGTTTTTTTCATTTTTTAACAATATAAATTATACAAATTATTAATTTATAAGTAAACTCGAGTAAATTAAATATGAATAATTACAAAGATTGGATTGGAAAGAAAATTTCAAGAAGCGATATTATTACTCCTCGATTAGTTGATCATTTAAAAAAAACTATTGATCTAAACTGTTTAAGTGATCAAACTGTGCCTGAGGGAATTTTTTTATGTTTATGCCCAGATGTAGCTTCAATAAATGATCTAGACAAAGATGGAAATACAAAATTAGGAATTTTCTTACCCGAGTTACCTTATAAAATTAGAATGTGGGCTGGTGGTAAAATAAAAATTTTTGATGAATTTGAAATTGGATCTGAAATTAAAAAAAATTCAACCATTTCAAGTATTGAATTTAAAGAAGGTAGATCAGGCAATCTATGTTTTGTTAATATTAATCATAAATATTTAAATAAAAATAAATTAATAATATCAGAAGATCAAACTGCTGTTTATAGAGAAAAAATAAATAAAAACTCCATTACTCCTAAAATAAAAGACGAATTAAAATTAATTGATAAAGTAGAAATTTTTAGTTCATCAACTTTGCTGTTTAGATATTCTGCTTTAACTTTTAATGGACATAAGATTCATTATGATAATGATTATACAAAAAATTATGAGGGTCATATGGGATTATTAGTCCATGCACCTCTTCAAGCAACTTATCTTTTAAATCTTGCTAGAAAAAACGAGATTGGGTTCAATTCTTTTGAATATAAAGCTACAGCGCCTCTTGTATATAACAATAATTTCTTTGTAGAAATTGGTGAAAATCGAGATGATGAAATTATTGGAAGAATTCTAAATGAAAAACAAGAAATTACAATGACTGCAAAATATAAAAAATGAGTTTTCATAAAAAATTTTGTAATTGGGCATCACAAAAAAAAATTAATATCAATAAAGTAACTTATAAAAGAGCAGAAAATGCATTCATAGATACCCTAGCTTGTATATTATCAGGTGTTAAAGAAAAACAATCAAAGGTTGCCTTAAAATACTGTTTAGAAAATAATAATTCAAAGAACATTAAGATATTTGGAGGAGGAAAAAAATTATCTATTTCTGCAGCATGTTTTTTACATGGAGTAAGATCAGCGTCTATAGACTTTGATGATTACGAATACGTTGCAGGATCTCATCCAAGTGCGCCAATTTTTTCAGCTCTAATATCTATTGCTCAAATGAAAAACATCTCAATTGAGGAAATATATCAGGGATGGGTAGTAGGATATGAATTAATAATAAAATTAGGACAAGCACTTAGCTATGATCATTATTATAAAGGATGGCATTCAGCAAATACAATAGGTGTGGTTGGAACTGCAGCAGCAGTATCTAAAGTGTTAAAATTAAATGCAGATAAAATGGCAAATGCAATTTCTATTGCAACAAGTTTTTCATCTGGTTTAAAACAACAATTCGGAAAAGATACAAAAGCTTTTCATATAGGGTTTGCCGCACAAGCAGGGGTACAGTCAGCCTTACTTGCAAAAAATGGAGGAACAGCTAATAAAGATATTTGGAATATTGATAGAGGGTTTATTGAATTGTATGGTAGTAAATTTTCTAAAAAATTAAATAATAATTTTAAAAGATCAGATTTAGGAAATGCAATAATTAAATTTCCAAATTTCATTAAGTTTTGGCCAGTTTGTAGTTATTCACAAAGAGTAATACAAGGAGGATTAATTTTAAATAAAAAAATTTTTATAAAAAAAAATATTAAATCTATCTCAATTGAGTTTCCAGAGCCTTGGTTCAGAGTATCAAAATTTCATATACCTAAAAATTCTACTGAAGCTAGATTTTCATTGAGTTATTGTTTAGCAACCGCTCTCATTAATGGTAAATTTGATTTAACTAGTTTAAATATTTCTAAAAATAAAAAAAGTTTAAAATTGACTAGAAAGATTAAACTAATCACTTACAAAGTGCCATATAATTTTGAAGATTATGACTCCAAGTATCCTGATATAATTAAAGTAATAATGAATGATGGAAGTATATTAGTTGAAAAAATATCACATATTAAAGGAGGGAAAAATAACCCTTTAAAAGACGAAGATATTGATAATAAATTTTTAATGTGTGGAGGTAAAAAAAATATTTTAAATAAAATAAGAAATAAAAAATATAAGAAGAAAAATTTAAAAGAAATAATTTTTTAATTTAGTTATTTTTTCTTTCTCTGTAAGCTATAAATATTCCAGTACTAATAATAATTGTTCCACCTAAATAAATACTAAAAGTTGGAACCTCAGAATAAATTAAATATCCCATAATTCCCACAAATATAAAAGATGAGTATTCAAAGGGTGAAGTAATTGCAACATCTGCATATTTAGCTGCTTGAGACATAAATAAATGTCCTAGTGATCCCATCACACCTAAACTCATAGCAAAAATTAATTGAATTCCATTTGGCATAATAAAATTATCAGGGAAAAATATTATTGATGTAATTAATAATGCAAAAGAATAATAAAAAACAATTGCAACACTAGAATCAGTACTCATTACTGATCTAGTTGATAAATAAACAGAAGCCATAAAAGCTGCAGATATTAGAGGATAGAGTGTTTCTAATTTGAACAAGTCAGTACCTGGCTTAACAATAATTAACACACCAATAAAACCAATTAATATTGCAGTTGTTCTAAAAATCCCAATTCTCTCACCAAGTATTGGTACAGCAAGAAAAGCGGCAATAATGGGAGCTGAATGTGCAATAGCAATGTTTTCAGATAACATTAAATGATTAATTCCGTAAATGTAGAATACAACACAAGCAGAAGCAGAAAGAGCTCGGATAGCATGTCCAAGTGGTTTTTTAGTTTTTAATTTATCAAACCCAAAATACATTACTAAGAAGGTTGCAATTATACTCCCACTTAGTGCTCGAAAGAATATTGATTCCCATACAGGAAAATGAAAGCTTAAATATTTATAAGTAATATCATTGATACTAAGACAAAACATGGACAATAACATGAAAGAAATGCCCAAGAGATTATTATTTTTCGATTTCATTGATTTGTTAAATATACTAAGATAATTTATTCAGATATAATTATTTCAAAATGACTGGCAAATATCATGTAAAAAAATTAGAAAAAAAGAATGACCATTTAAGGATTTTGTGGAAAGATAATTTTGAAAGTAAATTCCATTTTATGTGGTTAAGAGATAATTGTCCAACAGCAATACATCCTACTGCGAATATGCGTGTCTTTAATATTTTAACTGTAAGTAAAAATATATTTCCTAAAAATTATAAAATTGAAAAAAATAAACTCAATATTGATTGGAGTGAAGGTGATCATACTAGCAAATTCAATTTAAAATGGTTAAGAGATCATTGTTATACCGAAATAAATAATCGACAATATAAATCACCTTATGTTTTTTGGGATGGTAAATTAAAAAAAAATTTAAAGAAAATTATTGTTGATCATAATAGTGTAATAAAAAATGACAAACATTTAAGTAAATGGCTAAATTTACTTCATACTTATGGTTTTGCATTAATCAAAAATGCACCATCTAGCAAAAAATCAGCATTCAAAATATTAAATAGAATAAGCCATCATAGAGAAACATTTTTTGGTACACCATTTGAAGTAATTAACATCCCAAAGCCAAATAACACCGCTTATACTGCAGATGCATTAAGAAATCATACCGACTTACCTTATTTTGAATATGCTCCTGGTTATCAGTTTCTTCATTGTTTAGAGAATGATGCTATTGGCGGATTATCATCTGTTGTAGATGGTTTTGCAGTTGCAAATTATTTAAAAAAAAATGAAAAAGATGTTTTTAATATTTTAACAAAAACTCAAGTTAAATTCAAAGATACAGATTATACTCAAAAAGCTGTCAGAATTCTTCATTCACCAATAATAACACTTACAAAAGATAATGATTTTAATGATATTAGATTTAGTATGGCTGCAATGGGTGCTTTAGATATTGAGCCCAAAAAAATGAGAAAATTTTATGAATCTTATCAATATTTTGCGTCACTTCTTCAAAATAAAAAATTCAAAATTGATTTTAGATTAGAGGCAGGTGATATTTTTTGTTTTAATAATAGAAGAGTATTACATGGTAGAACTGAATTTGATCCAAATTCTGGAAATAGACATCTTCAAGGATATTATATTGAAAGAGATGAAATAATAGGAAGATTAAATTATTTTAATAATATTAAAGTTTAAATTATTCCCATCCACATATGGTTTTAATTTCTAAATATTCTTCTAAACCCCAATCACCACCCTCTCTTCCATTTCCAGATTGTCTATAACCGCCAAAAGGAGTTCCTGGATCAGCAGTATTTCCATTTATATAAACGCCTCCAGATCTAAATTTTCTTGCTACTCTTTTTGCTTTTTCTTTATCTTGAGTTTGAACGTAGTTTCCTAAACCATAAGATGTATCATTTACAATTGATACAGCTTCATCTTCATCTTCAAATGGAATTATAGAAAGTACTGGTCCAAAGATCTCTTCTTTTGCAATTCTCATATCGTTAGTTACATCTGTGAAAATTGTTGGCTTAACAAAATAACCCTTTTCTAGACCATTTGGTTTTTCAGGACCTCCAGCCACGAGTGTAGCGCCCTCATTTATACCGCTATTAATTAGATCAATAATTTTATCATATTGTGTTTTAGAAATAACTGGACCAATATGATTTCCATTCTTAGAAGCAATATCAACTTTGATTTTATTTGCTTCATCAGCCGCCTCCTCTACTGCTCTTTTATAGATTGATTTTTCAACTAGCATTCTTGTTGGTGCATCACAAGATTGACCAGAATTACTCATAATATTCCTAACACCTTCTCTTACTGCTTCTGGATGTGAATCACTAAAAATAATATTACCCCCTTTACCTCCTAATTCTAAACAAACTCTTTTAATTGTATCTGCTGCGTTTTTAGAAATAAGTTTTCCTGCTCTTGTTGATCCAGTAAACGATATCATATCAATATCCTTATGAGATGATAGGTCTGTACCTACACCATCTCCATCACCGTTAACTAAATTAAAAACACCAGGAGGGAAACCCGCTTCATGAATTATTTCTGAAAAAATAATTCCTGACATTGGTGCAATTTCTGAAGGTTTTAATATCATAGTACAACCAGTTGCTAGTGCAGGTATTACTTTTAATGTGATTTGATTGATAGGCCAATTCCATGGTGTAATAAGACCACATACTCCAATGGGTTCATAAACAATATAATTATTAGAATTTTTATTAAATCTTCTTTCAAATTCAAAATTTTTTAATCTTAAAATGAAATCATTAATATGGTCAGCCCCTGAAGAAGTTTGTGCTGAAGAAGACCAATCTAATGGCGCTCCCATTTCCTCAGACATTGTTTGAGTTATTTCATCCCATCTACTTTTATAAATCTTAAGTAAATTTTCTAATAAAATAATCTTATGTTTTTTATCTACCTGACTCCATGTAATGAATGCTTTTTTTGCTGCATTTACTGCCAGATCTATATCTTTTTTAGAACCTAAAGAGATAAAAGAGTAGGGTTTTTCATTAGATGGATTAATCACCTCAAAATCATTCTTTATAATTGGATTAACCCAAGTTCCATTTATATAAAATTTGCGTTTATCAATCATTATGAAAAATATATTTAAATCAATTATACATTTATTTTTTTCTATATTAGAATAAAAGAATATACGATAAGAGGAAAAATTGACACTAGAAAATATTAAACTCGATATAGATTATGTAAGATCACAATTTCCGGCATTTAAGGATCCTCTTTCTAAAGATTGGTCTTTTTTTGAAAATGCAGGAGGAAGTTATGTTCCAAAAAATGTGATTGATAAATTAACTGAATTTATGACATCTACTAAAGTACAGCCTTATGCTGAATATCCAATGTCAAAAATAGCTGGTGAAAATATGGATAAGGCAACTAACTTATTTGCAAAAATGATAAATGCAAAAAGTAATGAAATTCTTATTGGAGGATCTACGTCAATAAACTTATATGTTTTATCTAATGCTTTAAAACATATTATTAATCCTGGTGATGAAGTTATCGTTACAAATCAAGATCATGAAGCAAATATAAGCCCTTGGAAAAGATTAAAAGATTATGGGGCAAATATTGTGGAGTGGAAGTTTAATTCTGATGATCATGAATTAAAAATTTCTGATTTAGATAAATTAATTAATTCAAAAACTAAAATTTTAGCAGTTACACATTGTTCAAATATTGTTGGATCAGTAAATAATTTAAAAGAAATATCAGACTTAGCTCACAAAAATAATATAATTGTGATTGGTGACGGTGTTTCTTATGCGCCCCACGGTTTTCCAAATGTTAAGGAATTAGACGTAGATTTTTATACGTTTAGTTTATATAAAACATATGGTCCTCATTTAGCATTATTATATGGAAAGGAGGAAATTCTAAAAAACTTACCAAATCAAAATCACGAATTTTTAAAAGGACAATATCCCTACACAATTAATCCAGGCGGTCCAAATCATGAAGAATTAGTTTCGTTAATTGGAATATATGAATATTTTGAAAATTTATATAATCATCATTTTAAGAATAAAAATTTAAGTACTTTAGGGAAGATTAAGAAAATAAATAATCTTATATCCTTACATGAAGAAAATATTGCTAATCCAATATTAAAATATTTATATGAAAGAAAGGATTTAAATTTAATTGGCAAAAATAAGATTGAAAATAAAGACCGAGCTCCAACAATATCATTTTATTCAAATAAAAAATCATCTAAAGAAATATCAAATACATTACATAAATTTAAAATTGCGACTAGAAATGATAATTTTTATGCATGGAGGTGCTTAGAGTATTTAGGTATTGATACTGAAGATGGCGTAGTAAGATTGAGTATGACACATTACAACAATTATAATGATACTGAAAACGTTCTTAAAGCCTTAGAAAAAATTTAATTAATTTTATAATAATCTTTATACCATTCAATAAATTTCTCTATTCCAATTTTAATATTGGTTTTAGGTTTGTAACCAGTATATTTTTTTAATTTATTTATATCAGAATGAGTTTTTATAACATCTCCAACTTGTAATGGTAATCTTTTAGTTTTAGAAATTCTATTTAGACTTTTTTCAATATATTTTAAATAATCTAATAATTTTTTAGGTGATCCATTTCCAATATTAAAAATTTCATATGGTATGGTTTTTTTTGATTGCTTATTAATTAATGAATAAATACCATCAACTATGTCATCAACATATGTAAAATCTCTCAAATGTTTTCCATTATTAAACAATTCTATTGAATGATTATTAATAATATTTTTAGTAAATTTAAATAACGCCATATCAGGACGTCCAAAAGGGCCATAAACTGTAAAAAACCTTACTCCTGTACAAGGTATTTTATAAATATAAGAATAAGAATGGGCCATAACTTCATTTGATTTTTTTGTAGCAGCATAAAATGATAGTGGCTGATCTGTTCTATCATTTTCATTTGATGGAAATTTTTTTGAATCTCCATATACAGAACTTGTAGAAGCATAAATCAGGTGTTTAATTTTATTATCTCTCGATATTTCAAGTATATTAAAAAAACCCTCAAGATTACTTTTAAAATAAGTTCGAGGATATTTTATTGAATATCTGACTCCTGCCTGAGCTGCTAAATGAATTATAATATTAATTTTATTTTTTTTTACAATGTCATTTAATTTTTTATAATTAGACAAATCAATTTTAAGAAAAGAAAATTTTTTATAATTTTTTTTTAAATTATTAATTCTATCTTTTTTTAATTTTATATCGTAGTAGCTATTGATATTATCTATTCCAATAACTTTTTTATTTTTATTTAAAATTTTTTTTATTAAATGATAACCAATAAATCCAGCAGCTCCAGTAACTAAAATTCTCATTAACTAGTTTGTAGGCATCTTAAATTCTGGACCTTTTTGAATACTTTTAGGCCATCTTGAAGTAACAGTTTTTAACCTTGTAAAAAATCTAACACCTTCTACCCCATGCATTGAATGATCACCAAATAGAGATTGTTTCCACCCACCAAAGCTATGATAAGCCATGGGTACAGGAATGGGTACATTAACACCTACCATTCCGATGTTACAATTAGTTGTAAAATGCCTAGATATTTCTCCATCAGAAGTATAAATACTAGTTCCATTTCCAAAGGCATGCTCATTAACTAATTTCAGAGCCTCATCATAATTATTAGCTCGAACTACACATAAAACCGGACCAAATATTTCCTCTTTGTAAATTTTCATATCTTTAGTTACTTTGTCAAATAGTGTTGGGCCAACAAAATAACCATTTTCATATCCTTGAATTTTTAGATCTCTGCCATCAAGTACTAGCTTAGCACCCTCCTTTACACCAGAGTCAATATAGTTTTCTATCTTTAGTTTATGTTCTTTTGATATAACAGGTCCCATTTCTGCAGTTGCGTCAGTCCAAGGTGCTACTTTAAGACTCTCAGCTTTATTGCTAATATTTTCGATCATTTTATCTGCGATGTCACCTACTGCAACAGCAACTGAAACTGCCATACATCTCTCACCTGCAGATCCATAAGCAGCGCCCATAATTCCATCAACAGCTTGATCTAAATTAGCATCGGGCATAACAATTAAATGATTTTTTGCGCCTCCTAATGCCTGAACTCTTTTTCCATTTTTTGCAGAAGTCTCATAAATATATTTTGCTACAGGTGTTGATCCAACAAAACTTATAGATTGTATTCTTTTATCTGAAAGTAGCAAATTAACTGAATTTTTATCACCATTTAGGATATTGAAAACTCCATCAGGAAGACCAGCTTCAGAAAATAACTCAGCTAATTTTAAACTACAAGAAGGATCTTTTTCAGATGGTTTAAGTATAAAAGAATTTCCACAAGCAATAGATATTGGATACATCCACATTGGAACCATTGCAGGAAAATTGAATGGTGTAATTCCAGCAGTTACCCCTAAAGGCTGCCTTATAGACCATGAATCAATATCAGTACCAACATTTTGAGAAAATTCACCTTTTAACAAATGAGGAATGCCACAGGCAAATTCCACAACTTCCAAACCCCTTGTAACTGATCCTTTAGCATCATCGAGAGTTTTACCATGTTCTAAGGAAACTAGTTTAGCTATATTTTCTAGATCCTTTTCAATTAATTCTTTATATTTTGATATAATTCTTGATCTTTTTAATGGTGTAACCTCTGACCATATATTGAATGCTCTGAGAGAAGAATTAACTGTATTATCAAAGTCTACAGAGTCCGATATTATTACTTCAGAAATAATATCTCCTGTAGAAGGATTGTCTACAGGGATATAATTTGCTGAATTACCCTTTACAATATTACCATCAATATAATTTTCAATTTTTTTCATTTTTTTTATTATAAATTAATATTAAATTTCTTAAATAGATAATTATTCCGAATGATTGACCCATTATTATTACAGGATCTTTTCTAAAAATTGCATATGTTAATAATCCCAGTCCACCAAATATACTGAGATACCAAAAAATAATTGGTATATAACTCTCTCCTTTTTTTTCAGAATATATCCATTGTACAATAAATCTTGAAGCAAACAAACCTTGACCAATAAATCCTATACACAAAAAAAATAATTCAATGTTAGATAATGAATTGAAATATGAAATCATTTTTTTTGTAGAGTTTTTTTTATTTTTAAAACAGTGAAAAGATCGCCAATAGTTTTAATTAATCTGTCTATTGTCCCATATTTTGAAATTCCATGCAACCTTTCTTTATGGGCGACATTTATATATTGCACATTAACATTATTAAAAAGAAATAATGCAGGAAGAAATCTATGAATTCCATCAAAAAAAGGTAAATCAATAAAATCCTTTTTTTTAAATATTTTTAGTGAGCAACCAGTATCTGGGCAATTATCACCTAATATTAAGTTGCGAATTTTATTTGCTAAAATTGAAGAAAAAATTTTAACAAAATTATCTTTTCTTTTTGTACGTATACCAGAAAGTAAGATTGAATTTTTATATTCTTTATATTTATTTATCATTTTAATAATTTCTGACGGTGGATTTTGACCATCAGAGTCAATAGTTATAATGTTTTCTGTTTTAGCGCTTTTAATTCCAGAATTAATAGAATTACTTTGACCAATATTTTTTGAATGAGTAATAAGATGAACTTTATCATTATTTTTTGATAATGTTTTCAAAACTGAATTAGAGCCATCAGTACTACAGTCGTCAATAAATATAATTTCATCTACTATTTCGTATGTACCGGATTTCACAATATCTCTGAATAAATTTTCAAGATTATCAATTTCATTGAAAACTGGGATAATTAAAGAAAAGTTACTCATATTAATATTAAGTTGATAATTATATTAAACTTAATCAATTATATTTTTGTACTCATCTCTTAAAATTTGTAAACCTCTTAGATTAACTTTATTTATATTGTCTAATATTTTATTAATAAGAATATCAAAGTCTTTCTTTTCTGGAAACGTTTCATTAGCTTTAAAAATATCATTATGTGAAGTTTTAATAGGATTGTTACCTATTAAAAGTTCTTCACTTAATTTTTCTCCAGGAAATAAGCCAATAAATTTTAAAGAAATATCCCCATTAGGATACTTTTTTGATTTTATGTTTTTTCCCATTAATTTTATTATTTGCTCAGCAAGTGATTTTATAAATATAGGTTTTCCCATATCTAAAACAAAAACCTCAACATTCTCTTTTAAAGAAAATAAACTACTTTGTAGCATTAAGCCAACTGCTTCATTAACAGTCATAAAATATCTATTTACGTTAGGATGTGTGACTGTTACGGGACCACCTCTTAAAACTTGTTCTTCAAAAGTCTGAACTACTGATCCATTTGATCCTAAAACATTACCAAATCTTACAATACTAAAGTTTGTATGTTTATTATTATAAATGGCTGACTGAATGATTATTTCAGATATTCTTTTTGTAAAACCCATAAAATTTGAAGGCCTAACTGCTTTATCAGTAGAAACATAAACTAAATTATCAATTTTATATTTCTTGCAGACATCTCTTAAATTTAATGTTGATATAATGTTATTTTTAGCAGCTTCTAAGATATTACTATTTAATAGAGATACATGCTTATAAGCAGCAGCATGAAAAATATATTCAATTTTATTGTTTTGAAATAAACTATCAAGTGATTGATGATCTAGTATATTCATTAATCTGAAAGAAATATTTAGCTCATTTTGAAATTTTTTTAATCTTTCAACAATTTTAAATAAATTATATTCTGAAAAATCAACTAAAAACAAAGTATTAATATTATATTCTGCAAGTTGCATACAAAGCTGGCTACCTATTGAACCTCCAGCACCAGTAACTAAAATATTTTTATCTCTAAAAAGATTATTTAAATTCTGATTATCCCAATCTATTTTTCTATTTAAAAGTAACGAATAATCCAGTTTTGAATTTGAAGATATAATGTTTTCTAAAAATTCGATAGAAACATTATGTTTACTAAAAATTGATATATAGTATCTTTTTTCAGTAATACTTAAACTTTCAATTGAAATAATTACCTTACTAATATCTTCAGCTAGAATTAGTTTATCAATTTCAGTTGATTTAAATACCTTAAAGTTACCTATATATCTATTTACAATTAAGGGGTTATCATCGACAAAACATACAATCTTATATCTTTTTAAAAAATTCATATTGTTTAATGTGTATTGATCTGCACCATAAATTAATACATTTTTTGAAAATTGATTGGTATTCTTGGATAAAATTTTTGATAATATTAATCTAGAGGAAGATATCATTATAGAAAATATTGCTATGTAAAATAGAAAAAGTAAAAATAGAAAATAATTTGACTTAGAAACTAAAATAAAGATTCCAAGAAAACAAAAATATAAAAAAATTGCTTTAATTACATTATATATAATATCGAGTTCTATATAACGCAGTATCCTGCTATATAATCCAAAAAATAAAAAAAATGGAAAAAATGTAAAAGTAATAATTAAAAATAAATAATCATATTCGAAAATATTAATTTTTATTCTACCTTCTAGTACTATGATTGAAATTAAAAAAGCTAAGTTAGATAAAAGAAAATCTAAAAAAAATAATATTATCTGTTTTTTTAATCGACTTAACGCTAAGATTTCTTGTATCATAAATTTTCACAATTTTTCATAATTCTTTTAATTTTATTAGAAATTGATTGCATATTTTTCTCTGATATTGATGGATCTACAGAAAAGCAAATAATATTTTTACCTACTTCTTTTGCATAATATTTGTCAGTATATTTTTTTCTAAATTTATGAAAAACTTTTTCTTTATATAATTCTGGGCATACACCGACGGTAGCAGGAATTTTATTATTTATTAATTGCTTCAATATAGTATCTCTCGAATTACCTTTTTTTATTTTTGTTTTATTAACTAGAATAGTAAATCTGTAATATGCATGATATAATTTTTTGTCCACATTTTGAAAGTCTATGAAATTAATTTTTTTAAGAGCATTTCTTAATATATTTGCATTTCTATTTCTTTTTTTTAGATAGGACTTCAGTTCTTTAAGCTGTAAGATGCCAATTGCAGCCTGCATTTCAGTCATTCTAAAATTAGTACCTATCGAGTCGTATAACCATCTGTAGCCTACTTTTGTTGTTTTTTTTCTTATCTTGTCATATGATCTTCCACAATCTTTTATAGACCATATTTTTTTATAAATTGTCTTATTATTGCAAGCGATCATACCTCCTTCTCCACCAGTTGAGATAATTTTATCATTACAAAAACTCCAGACAGAAATATCACCAAAAGATCCAACAGATCTATTTTTAATCATAGCGCCGTGAGCCTGGGAACAGTCTTCTATTACTTTCAAATTATTTTTTTTTGCTATTTTTAAAATATTTTCCATATCACATGGATAACCTGCAAGATGAACACAAATTATTGCTTTTGTATTTCTATTAATATTTTTTTTTATTGAATTTATATCAATATTGAGTGAATTTTTTTCTATATCAGCAAATATAGGTTTTGCATTTACTCGTAAAATTGCACTGGCAGAAGTAATATATGTTCTTGAAGGTACAATTACTTCATCATTTTTTTTAATGTCTAATGCATTTAATGCTATTTCTAAGCCAACAGACGCGTTTGATATAGAACAACAATATTTTACATCTATAAATTTTGAAAATTTATTTTCGAATTTTTCACACAAATTACCTGTCCAATAATTTACTTTGCCAGATAAAATTGTTTTTTTTACTAAGTTTGCAATTCTATTTGAGTAGTGTGGCCAAGTCATTTTATTTATTTATTATGAACCATAAAAGGTTGAATTTTTTTTTACATCCTTAACTACTGTAGAACCAGCTCCTATTGTGGAATTTGAATTCACTGTAATACCAGGTATCAAAACAGATGATGCACCTATCAAGCATAGTTCATTAATAACAACTTCTCCACAAAGAGTTGCATTTGGCGCAATATGTGAAAAATTTCCTATTTTTGCATCATGCTCAATTACAACAGAGGTATTTACTATCACTCCATCTCCAATTTCTGCATATTGTCCAATTACAGCATTTGGCATAATAACTACACCTTTCCCAATTTTAGCTTGTTTTGAAATTACACTAGTTGGATGTATTAAAGTTGTAATTTTAAATTTTTCTTTTGTCAAAATATCAAAATATTTCTTTCTTATTTTATTATTCCCAATGGCAATGATAAATTCATCTACTTGCTTCAATTTTTCATAATCAGAAAATTTATATGAAATGCTTTCATTGAAGTTATTAATACAATTATTGACCTCTTCGTCATAAAAAATTACTTTATCATAATCATAACTGTCTGTTATCCATTTTACTGCCTTAGCATGACCACCACAACCAATTATACCTAAATTATTCATTTATTCTTATGATATTAAAAGCTTCACAATACTCATAACCAACAATTGAACCTCTATATTGAGCTAAACTTTTTATTGAATCAATAGTACGTGGATGGTTTTTAGATTTCAATTGAGATATATAAAATTTAAAAGCTTTTAGTTTTTTATTTAATTGATTTGAATTTATAATATTAAAATAATTAGGTTGAAATCTTTTGAATTTCAATGGTAACCCCCATTCGGTTTCAGATAAAGTCTCATATGATAATATTTTTTTAACTTTTACATTATCAACTGGTCTTGATGCTATTATAGAAGCTTCAAAAACCAATTGATGATCGATATGTAAATCACCATAGTGAGGGACAAATAAAATATTTATTTTGTACTTTTCAATAATTTCTTTTAAAGTATCAGCAATTTTATAGAGTGGAAATTGATCTAATTTGGGTGCAGGTAAATTTTTAAAAATTACTTTTTTTACACCTAAAAAATTATTTGAACTTATACATTCTTTTCGTACTTTTTTGATATATGATGCTGTAAATCTTTTTTTATCTCCTAAATTAGCATTAGTTAAGACCACAACGTAAACATCATTATTCTCTTCAACATATTTAGCTATTGTTGCTCCACAACCTAAAATTTCATCATCAGCATGAGGAGCAACAATTAAAACGTTATTATTTGACATAGCATTAATTAAATATGATATTTTTAATTATATTAGTTTAACTCAAATACAATAGTTATAAATTATAATATTTTTTGAAATAAAAAAATAAAATCAAATTTTTGAAAAGAAAATTGGTTAAAAAAGCAAATGAAGCTCCTATTATTCCATAATAATTAGTTAAAAATATAATTGTTAAAATTGAAAACAAAGTTGTAAAAATAAAAAGATTTCTTACTTGTTTTTGCAAACCACTCATAACTAAAAATGAATCCATGTGGCTAAAAATAATCTCAATTAATACTGTGATAATCAAAATTCTACAAACAATTAAATATTTGATTTCCATTTCTCCAATAATTATATTTAAAAAGAAATCTGCAAACACAAACATAAAAATTAATAATGGTATGGATAAATAATATGTTATTTTTCTTCCACTTGAAAAGAAATAGCTCAATTTTTTATCATTTTTTTTTGATGAGTGTATGGCAAATTCTGGAGATACAATTGCATCAACGGTTACTGGAATAATTAAAATAGCAAATATGTACCAAAATAAAGTATTAAATATTCCTAGTTGATCTGGTGAAATTATCATTCCCATTAAATATAACGATCCCCAAATTAAAAAATAGTTTAATATATCTAATATATAAAAATCAGACTGAGTATTTTTAAAAATTTTATCAAACTCAATAAAATTTTGAGATTCATTTTGATTTTTATTAATTAATTGTACGATAATTATTAAATTGTTTAATCCAAATACAATCAATGTTGAAATTAGAAAAATAAAGTAAACCCTATTTATATTTAAACTAAAATTAAAATAATGAATTAATAATGTAAATAATGCTGTTATTAAAAGTATAAAGTTTAAAGATGCGATATTTGAAGTAGCTGGTAACTTAAAAGATTTAAATAAACTCCTTTGAATATGTATTAAGGTTAAAAAAGGTAAAATAATACCACTAATTAATAAGATTCCACTCAAGTTTTCTGAAGAGTAAAAAAAAGTTGATATAAAATTTCTAAATAATATTAATGTTAATGAAAAAATTATTGAAAGAAACAGAACATACGATAAGCCAAGATATACATATTTTCTTAAAATTTTAATGTTAGAATCATTAAAATATACACTGCCGAATCTTAACAAAGATTGATTAATGCCAATTCTTGAAAAAACACTTAAGCCATTTAATAAAGATATACCTATAATTATATATCCTAAGCTTTGATAATCTAAATATTTAGCAATAATTATATTAAAAAAAATAAGACCAAATGAGGTTATGCCTTTGAAAATTAAGGTTACTAAAAAAATTTTAGATAAATTAATAAATTGAGTATTTATAATGTTTCTCCTGTTTTATTATAATAATACTTTTTAAAAATATAAGGGATTGTTAAAATTAAAATTTTAAAATATAATTTTATTGAGAAATTTGATACAAATTTTAAATCTAGAGCAATTTTCTCATCCCATGTTCTTTTTGATCCATCAAATAATAACTGTGTATATCCAGATATGCCTGGCTTTACAGATTGTCTTAAAATTAATTTTTCAGGATAATTTTTTTTAAAATAATTTAGAGTATTTTGATTTATTGGTCTTGGACCTATCAAACTCATATCTCCATTTAAAACATTATATAACTGAGGCAACTCATCTATACTGGATTTTCTTAAAATTTTTCCAAACCATGTTATCCTTCTATTTTCTGGTAAATTCAGATTTGTAGTCATTGATCTCAACTTATATAAAGCAATCTTATTTAAATTGATACCATACCTATAATCAACATAAAGAATTGGCATACCATTAAAGATTATTTGCAAGATAATAATAAGCATAAAAAAGGGTGAAAAAAATATAATAATTAAAAAAATAAATAATATTTCAAAAGTTCTAATTAATATTCTTGTAAACATCTGTATCGCCCATTACGAATATTGATTTCTTAATATTATTTAAAAAATTTTTCTTTTTCTTTTGAAAGAAAGAAGCTTTAACAAAGAAGATTTCATTATTAAAACTAGCATTATTATATTTGAAAAATAAATATAGATCATTTTTTTTTGTATTTAGCCAGAAGGAAAATGGAATTTTTTTGTAATTCATATAATTATATAAAATTTTTAAAGCAATTTTATACAGTTTTTTTGAACCAATGTACTCAAACAGGTATAGTGAGGAATAGTTCTGATATTTTTTTTTATTAAATATAAATTCAAATTGATTATCTTTATAAAATAACTTTATAGAATAATAATTTATTTTTTTATTTAGATATCTTTTTTTATAATAATTCGTATTCTTATCAATTATAGATAAACTATATTTTTCCTTATTTCTTAAAATATTAATTTTTTTAAAAATATTGAGTTTTTTAATGTCGAGTTTCTCATAGTCAATTTTTTTATAATTATCAATCTGATAGTATTTACTCAATATAATTTCATTTTTAAATAAAGTATTTTTTGGAACTTTCAAATTTACCTGATTTGGCCATGAAATTATGAAACATTTTCGATATTGTATTTTCAATTTGCCATATGCAAAGGTACATAAATTAGTATAAATTTTTTTTCTTCTATATTTTTTATGAATACAGCTTGAATGTCTTGATAATATTAGTGAGTTATTATTTATATTAGATTTTTTTTTCACAAAACCAACAAATCCAATTATTTTTTTATCTAATGAAGCAATATAACAAACTCCACCTTCACCAAAATATGTTTCTGTAAGATATTTTTTACTTATTGTAATTTTAAAGACTGAAAAAAATAATCTAATTATCTTTTCAATATCTATCTTTTGAGATTTTTTATATCTTATTAATTTCATTAATAAAATTTGCAATTTCTTTTGAAATAAAATCTTTTGAATATTTAAAATCTAAACTTTTAAAAGCGTTTTTTGATAAAATATCATTATATTTTATGTCATTATAATGTTTAATAATTAAATTTGAGATATTTTCAATACTAGTATTTAAATTAACTAAATGTCCATTATAATTATGTGTTACTAAATCTCTATTACCCCTAATATCAGTAGCTATTATTGGAACACCTAAAGATAAACATTGCATAAGAGAAACTGGCAATCCTTCTCTTACACTCAAATGCAGCAATATATCAAATTCTTTTATTTTATCTTCTATGTTAGAAGTAAAATCATTTAATTTTATATTTTTTATATTCTTTTTAATAATTTCCTTATTAAAAATAATTTTATTACCATAACCAAAACATTCAAATTTTATTTTTTTCTTTAAAGAATCTAAATGATTAGCCACTTTAATTATTTTATCATATCCCTTATTTTTTCTATAAGCAGAAATTACTCCAACTACAAAAGTATTTGTTTTATTTTTTTTTTTATATTTATTCTCTATTTTAATTCCAACTCCATTAATAAGAATATTATTTTTCTTAAAAAATTTTTTGGTTATATTATAATCGTAGTTGTTAATATTTATATAAGCATTAGTTTTAAATGATAAGATATACTCAAGAATAAAGAAAAATAAAAAATATAATTTATTTGAAGTATCATGAAATCTATAACCATGCACAAAGTATATAATTTTAGTTTTTAAAAAAAATGAAGAAAATCTGAAAAAATGTGCAATTAGTGGTGTATTTAATAAGAAAATAGCTGATTTATTATTTTTTAATATTTTTCTTATTTTGTAAATTAATTTTATAATTTTAAATATATTAAAAAATTGATAAATTTTTTTTGGCAAATCTAATTTTATATAATTTAAATTATATTTTAAATTATTAGGATCATTCATTAATAGAGTTATATTGTAATTTTCTGATAATAATTTTTTTACAATTTCATCATAAAAAAGATTTAAAGTTATAGATTGTGTTGTAGCAATTATTATCTTGTTTTTTGCTCTTTCCATAACTGTATATGTTTATTAATCATTTCTTGTATTTTGTAATTAGATATTATTCTATCTCTACATTTTTTTTTAAGCTCAATCCATTCATTTGATTTTTTATTTATAATTTTTGATGCTTTTACAAGATGATTCAAAAAAGTTTGATTATCATTTTTTTTTGCAATCCACCCTAGGCTTCCTATTATACTTTTAGAATCGCCTATATCAAAAGCTATGCAAGGAGTTCCACATAACATCGATTCAGCTAATACATTTGGAAAACCCTCACCATAGTTTGAAAATAGAAGATTTATATCTAATATATTCATTATTTTGACTATATTGTCGACTTGATCAAATAGATAAATATTATTTTGAACATCATATTTTTTAATTAAATTTAAAATTTTTTTATTTTGGCTATTTAAGCCGTAACCAACAAATAAACATATGAAATTTTTATTAATTTTTTTATATTTACCTAGTAATTTAATGAGGTTTTCATAATTTTTTTGCTTTCTGTATCTTCCTATTGCTCCAAATATTATAGTGTTATTATCTAAGTTATTTTTATCTAAAAATTTATATTTTTTTTCACTCTGCATAATAAATTCTTGCGAGTCATATCCATTTAGAATTATTTTAGATTTTTTTTTACTAAATTTAAATTTTTGATGATTTTTACATCCAGATATGGAATTATAAACAATTTTTCTAGGTATTAAGTAAGAAAATATAATTGAAAGATAAATTATTACTAATGTTCTAATTTTAGTATACCTGTAATCAAAAGTTGAATGTCTGATATACCAATTAATTACAAATCTTTTATTTATAAATGGATAAATTAGTATTGAGAGAAAAATTGAATGATACATCCAAGTATTTATTATATTTGGTCTATATATATTTATAAATTTTATTATTTTGTATAAATTAATTGGTAAAAGAAAAATATTTTTAAAATTTAGTGATAAAACTTTTATGTTATTTTGGATTAATATTTTTTCATAATAACAATTTTTTTTTAAACTAATAACACAATTTTCATATACATTAATTTTATTTGTTGTTAGTCGATACAAATTAGTTTCAGCTCCACCTTTTTCTAAAGCTGTTATAATATGAAGGATTTTCATTTTTTAATCACATTATTTTTACTTAAAAAAAATAAAAAAAACAAAATATAAGGTAATATCATCCATTTCTGTCTATTACTTATTCCATAATTTCCAGTATTTAACGAAAAGATAATAAGAAATAATACAATATATGTAAGCAAGATAATATTATTATATTTAAGCAATACTTGACCACTCACTAAGTTATAAAATAAAATTATTAAAAAAATTAATAATAATAAAATATTTTCTAAACTAACATATAATTGAAATGTTGATTTTGCCTCATAAGGCATTGGCCCAAACAAAAAATTAAATATTTTTTGATATATTGATAAATTTTTTAGATTATATCCCGCAGTTTCCGAATAATTTAATGTTTCCCTATGACTTATTATTGTGGTGATTTGATTAATTATGTTATTAGAAAATAATTCAGAATAAGAATTTATGTTAATTCCAACATATTTTAGCATCATTGGTAATGTTATATACATAAAAATTAAACTAATTATCGTTACAAAGTACTTAGTTATTTTATTCGTATTTTCAGAAGAAAGTAAAATTAAAAAAAGAAATGGTGATAGAATTAGAGCTATATGTGGTCTTATCATAAGTATTAAAAAAAATGATATAATGATAGAAAAATTTATGTTTTTCTGAAAAAACATCCAATATAAAGTTATTGAAAGAGCCATTAATATCAATGAATCCTTTCCAATCCCTGAGTTCCAAAAGTGAAATGAAGGGAATAATAAGAAAATAAAGCCAAAATAATAATAATAATTGTGCCTATTTTTAGTTAGTTTGATTAAAATCTTATATAGAAATAATATTCCAATTAAGCCTGTAAATCCAAATATTAATGTTACGCTAAAATAAGAAAGTGAGAGATGATATGAAAATAAATGGACTAAAAATTCAATGAAATCTTTTCCAGGTAAATAATCATCAGGATTTGTAAGTGACCATAAATAATTTGATACAGGATCTACTCTAAATCTTGAGATAGTATAAAAACTAAAAAAAATACTAAATAAACAATGATAAATAAAAAATACATAAACTTCAACTTTATTTAGACTAATTTTATTTACAATAATTCTTAATAATAAAGTTAATATAATTATAACAATGAGTATTTCAATTAAGTTATTAAAAAAGGTTAGATTACTTACGCATACTTCAATTTCATTATCTGTGTTCTCCGTACATCTTGATAGAAGGTCATGTTTATTATTTACATAGTTCAAATATCCCATGAAACTGAATTGTGAATTATTCATTATTTAAAAATTTTATTATATTTTTTGATCTAATATCCCAAGTATAATTATTTTTTATAATATTAAAGGCATTATTTGATATTTTTAAGCAATCGTTATAATTTTCCAAAACATAATTAATTTTATTTACCCAATCATTGTGATCATTAGGGTTGCAAAATAAACACGAATAGTTGTTAGAAAGAATTTCTTTTAATACATAATGGTTTGAGGCTATGATTATTTTTTTATAAGCCATATATTCAAACATTTTAAGAGGGGAAGTCCATTTAGATATATTTGTTTTTGATTTTTTTACATAAATATTATCTTGATTAGGCAATAGAGCAATTTCAAACAAATGCATAAAATTTTCAATTTTATTGTGATAAATATGACCATGAAAATACACATTATTAATATTATTTTTTTTAAGTCATTTATTTCATCATTACTTCCACCAAATATATGGAAATTTATACTAGGCATTGTATGTGCAATTTTTAATATCAGATTAATACCTTTCCCAATATTTAGACTACCAATGTAACCTACAGAAATTTTTTTTTTATTTTTTCTATTTTTTAAAATGTAATTGTAATTTATATCAGCACCATCATGAGCGGTTAGTATATTTTTTTTTTGTATTTTATATTTATTTAAATAATATTGTCTCAAGTTTTCAGAAATGACAACTAATTTAATTTTATCAAAATTAATATATTTCAAAAAATATCTACTTTTTGAGTTTTCAAATGAATGATGTAGTTCAAGTATAAGTTTTTTTTTTTTAAATAAATAAAAAAGAAAAAAAGTGAAAATATCCTTACAATATATATGAGAATTTTTCGAATTTAAAAGGGAAATAAAATTAATAAATCCATATAAAAAAAAATCAACTAAATTTATTCTTGATAGTTTTACAAATTTTATTTTAAATTTTTTTTTTAAATTATATTTAGTAAAAACATTTTTATCTTTAATATTATAGTTTTTTTTACAAATTAATATTACCTCATATCCATTTAAAGCAAATTTTTCTGACATTTTCATTGTACTGATAGAATTTGCAGCTGTAGATGGTATAAATGAATTAGAGATATAGTATAATTTCATTTTTAAATTTTTTGTATTGAAATAAAATCATACCTAAAGCCTTTGTTAATATATTTTATTTTAAAATTTTTTCCAAAGAAATTTTTTAAAAAATCCAATGATGGATGAAAAACCCATCCCGCGTGCCTATGTTGATAAATTTCAGCTGTAAAAATTTTTTTCATTAAAAGATATTTTAAAGATCTTAAATTATTTGGAATGTACAAGATAGGATGTGATAATTTTAATTCAATTAGTGCAAGATCATGAATATTATTTTTAAGAAAATATAATACACTAAAAATATCACTAATTTCAGTTATTACTGCAAAACAAAAAATATAATCAAATTTAATATTTTCTGGAATTGAAAATGTAGTTATATCAGTATTGATAAAGTTTATATCAAGATCTTCATTAAGTGCTAATATTTTGGCTTGCGATATTCGCTTTTTGTTTAAATCAATACCAAAAACATTTTTTGCCTTTTTTTCTTTTGTAAAAAAACAATATTGTCCAGAGTTGCAGCCAATATCTAGAACATTTTTATTATCATAATTATATTCTTCTAATAATGGTATCCTTTTTAAAGTATTAAATTTTCCTTTAATTTTAATTTTTGATGGCAAAACCATAGATTGATACCATTCTTCATTGTGTATCCATATTTTGTAATCAGTAATATTTTTAAATTTCATATTTTTTTAAGTAATTTATAAAGTAATGTGTATACCCATAGTTCGTCAATTGATTTATAATTTAAAAGTTCTAAAATAGCTATTCTATGATGACCGCTATATAATTCATAATTATTATTGTAATAATTCGCAAAAATTTTGTTTTTTTTTGAAAAAATAAAACCTTTTGTTTTAATTGATTCAACTAATTTAAATTTATTTTTGACATAGATTTCACAACTTTTAATAAGTGTATCATTATCAATCTTATCGGGATGTTCTAAATAATATTTTTTATCAAGACCATCATTACTACATACTATTTTATGGATAGAACCATTTAACATACCACCATTTTTTTTTTCAATTAAACAATATTTTCTATATTCATTTTTTAACCAATCAGTCCATAAGCTGAGAGCATTTGCTTCAGAATCATATATGTAGATTTTCAAAAATTTATAGAAAGGCCAATCTTTTATTTTTTCCCCACCATAGTTAGAATTTATATAACATTGCTTTTTATTATGGATGATTTTTTTTAAAGAAATATTTATTTCTTTATTGTACAATATTCTCATTTTTCTAATTCAATAAAAATAACTCTTGAAGATATTTTTTTAATATTAATTTTTTTCATATTTTGAAATATTT
>CACNHX010000009.1 GCA_902620425.1 uncultured Alphaproteobacteria bacterium | reverse complement strand
TAGGTCAGCCATATTGACTTAATTATGCATCACTGATAGTCAATTGTCATTAAAAAAAATTAATAAATAGCATGCTTAAATCATTTGAAAATAGAGATGGATGGATTTGGATGAACGGTAAAATAATTCCATGGCGGGATGCAAATTCCCATGTAATTTCCCAAGGTCTTCATTATGCAAGTGCTGTTTTTGAAGGGGAAAGAGCCTACAATGGTAAGATTTTTAAATCAGAGGAGCATACTAAAAGGTTTTTTAAATCTGCTGAAATAATTGGAATGGAAATTCCTTTCACTCATGATCAAATTAATAAAGCAAAATATGAACTAATTGATAAAATGAATTATAAAAATTGTTATGTAAGACCACTTGCTTGGAGAGGTGGAGATCAAATGGGTTTATCAACAGGCAAATCGAATATCAATGTAGCTATTGCAGTTTGGGATGATTGGGCAACTTATTTTAAAATTGAAGATCAAAAAGCAGGTTTGAGATTAATTACATCTCCTTGGAAAAGACCTGCACCAGATACTGCTCCATATGAAGCAAAAGCTTCTGGACCCTACATTATTTGCACTCTCTCAAAAGAATTTGCAGAAAAAAAAGGCTATCACGATGCTTTGATGCTAGATTACAGAGGTTATGTAGCTGAAGGTACAGGAGCAAACATTTTTTTTATTAAAGATAACAACATCCATACCCCTATTCCAGATTGTTTTCTTAATGGGATTACACGTCAGACAGTTATTGAAATGGCAACTAATCAAGGTTTTGAAATAACAGAAAAGCATTTAATGCCTGATGAAATTGGAAATTATGATGAAGCTTTTTTAACAGGAACAGCCGCAGAAATTACGCCTATTAAGTCAATTGATGATTTTAAATATAATACCGGTGATAATACCACTACTTTTAAATTTATGAATGATTTTAGCGATATGGTTAAAAACGCTAGCTAGAATTTTCTAACCATTCATTATCTTTATAATAAAATTCATTTTTCCAGAATGGAGCGTCTTTTTTTAAATAATCCATAATATACTCACAAGCTTCAAAACTATTTTTTCTATGTTGTGAAAAACAAGAAACTAGAACAATTTTTTCATTAACACTTAATTTTCCATATCTATGAATTATCAAAGTATCAATTAAACCCCATTTTTTAGTCGCTACATTTTCAATTTTTGATAATTCTTTAAACGCCATTTCTTCATAAACATCTAAATTTAAATATTTAACATCTTTATTGTTATTTAAATCTCTTACATAACCAACAAAAGAAGTGAGAGCACCAATATCTGAATGTTTATTTTTAATTTTCTCAATTTCTTCTTCTAGATTAAAATTTTTTTTTTGAATTTTTATCATTACCCACCACTAACTGGTGGAAATATTGCAATTTCATCAATTGGTTTTAAATTCAAATTTTCTGAAACATATTCCTTATTAACTGCAAATCTTAAAACATCTTGTAAAAAATGTTTTTTTAATTCTGGATATATATTTTCTAAATACTCTTTTAATTCTTCTACAGTTTTAGGATGATTAATATCAATAATCTCATCATCTTTTTTTGTTATGTCTTTGACCCAAGCAAAATATCTAATTCTCATTTCAAAAATGTTTTATCGATCCTTTAACATAATCATAAGCTGTATAGAGAGTTAGAATTCCAGCAATCCATAGAAAAGTCTTACCTAGATAAATAATAAATAATATATTTAGATTACTCTCGGATAATATAAGTAATCCAAGTGCTGCTAGTTGAAGGAAGGTTTTTGCTTTTGCAATTCTTGAAACCGGTATGCTAATTTTTATCCCAGCTAAGTATTCTCTTAAACCTGATACTGTAATTTCTCTTAATAATATTATTAGTGCTGGAATAGTATCCCAGTCTCTTATTACACCCTTAGAAGTTAAAATAAGAATAACTGCTGCTACTAATAATTTATCTGCAATTGGATCTAAAAATGTACCAAAATTTGTCACTTCATTTCTTAGTCTTGCTAAATAACCATCAAAGTAATCTGTTATTCCAGCTAAACAAAATAATATAAAGGCAATCCAGCCAAAGTATGGATTTGTAAGATAAATACAAAGAACTATAATTGGGATTATAGCTATTCTAATTATTGTTAGAATATTTGATATATTCATTTCTATTCTTTGTAGATTAAGAATTTTTTAAACGCTATGAAAATATTCATAAATTTTTGTTAGAATTGACTCAGGTATAGATTTAATCTCTTTTAATTCATCTAAACTAGCTAATTTTAATTTTTCCACTGTACCAAAGTGTTTTTTTAAAATTTTCTTTCTTTCAGGACCTACTCCTTCTATTTCATCAAACACAGATCTGACACTCATTTTCGCTCTTTTTGATCGATGTGTTGTTATTGCAAATCTGTGCACTTCATCTCTAATATTTTGTAAAAAGTGGAGAAGAGGATTATTTTCATTTAATCTATGTGTAAATTTATCATGTATCAGAATTTCTCTACCCGCATCTCTTTCCTCACCTTTTGCCATAGAGATAATTGGTATATCTATTTTTAAACTATCTAATACTTTTTTTGCAGAATTATATTGTCCTTTGCCCCCATCTATAAGCAATAAACTTGGCAAATCTAATTCGTCTTGAAATTTTGAATTATTAAATCTCCTAGTAAGCATTTCTTTCATCATATAATAATCATCAACTTTATTTTTGTTTTCTTCAAGATCAAATCGAATATTAAATTTTCTATAATTTGATTTTATAAATCCATTTTGATTATAGGCGACCATTACACCTATAGGATGTTTTCCAAATGTATGGCTATTATCGTAAGCTTCTATTTTTATAATTTCATCTTTGAGTTTGAATATTTTTTTTATTTCTGCATTAAAATTATCAAAAGATTTAAGTTTATTTAATTTGATGTCTAAATTTATTTTAGAATTTTTTTCTGCAAATTTAAGTAAATTTTTTTTAGGTCCTTTTATTGGTTTAATGAATTTTGTTTTATCAAAATTTTTTCCTAAAATTTGTGAATTATTATTTTTATCAATAGTAATGTTAGTAATAATTGTGTCAGGAATATCTTTTTCTGCATAAAATATATTTAGGAAACCTAACATTATTTCCTCGTGATCTAATAAGTTGTCATGATCTGGAAAGAAAGCTTTGCCACCATAAGATGTATTATTTCTAAAAAAACTTCCATAAATACATGTTTTTCCTTCATTTGATGTTATTGCAAAAATGTCAGCATTTTTTATATCCTTAATCTTAATTGAATTATTTTGTTCAATATGTTTTAAAGCTTTAAGTCTATCTCTTAAAGATGCTGCTAATTCAAAATTATTTTTTTTTGATGCTTTATACATTTGATCTGTGAAATTTTTTTGTATTTTTTGAGAATTGCCACTACTTAGAAAATCATCTGCTGCCTCTATTAATTTTGAATAGGCTTCTTTCGTTATTTTTCCTCCGCAAGGACCAGAACATCTTTTAAGATAATAATTGAAACACAGTTTATTTCCTGCACTTACCTCTTTGTCTGTGCATGATCTTAAAAGAAATATTCGTTGTATTGTATTAATAGTTCTATTTACTGCATCTGGACTTGCAAATGGTCCATAATATCTACCTTTTTTCTTTTGAGGACCACGATGTTTCTCAATTCTAGGAAAATCATGTTCTGATGAAATAAATATATAAGGGAATGATTTATCGTCTCTTAACAGAACATTAAATCGAGGTTTATGTCTTTTAATTAAATTACATTCAAGTATGATTGCTTCTAACTCTGTATTTGTGACAAAGAAGTTCATTGATTTAGTTAGACTAACCATTCTTTGAATTCTTCTGGTTAAGTTATTTAAAGATAGATAATTCTTTACTCTATTAGATAATACTTTTGCTTTTCCAATATATAGAATGTTACCCTTTTCATCTTGCATTTGGTATACACCAGGTTGATTAGGCAAAGTTTTAGATGTAGCTTTAATAATCTCTTGTCCAGGAAGCGTCATTTTATCAATAGTAAATAATTATTTTTTCATTAAATAGGAATTTTATAAAATTAATAAATAACTAACAAGATTATTGTAGTTCATTTAATAATTAATTTAATGTAGGAAAGAATAATATATTAAGGATTTAGTATGGCAAAAATGACAACTGAAGAGGCTTTCGTAAAAGTTTTACAAAAACACGGTATTCAACACGCTTTTGGAATAATTGGATCTGCATTTATGCCTATTTCAGATCTTTTCCCTAAAGCTGGAATAACATTTTGGGATGTTGCGCATGAGTCAAACGGCGGAATTATGGCTGATGGCTATACAAGATCAACTGGTAAAATCGCAATGTGTATTGCTCAAAATGGACCTGGCATAACTGGCCTGGTTACACCTATAAAAACTGCTTTTTGGAATCATACCCCAATGCTCTTAGTTACTCCTCAAGCAGCGAATAAAACTATTGGTCAAGGAGGTTTCCAAGAAGTTGAGCAAATGAATTTATTTAAAGATATGGTGTGCTATCAAGAAGAAGTAAGAGATCCCTCCAGAGTTGCAGAAGTTTTAAATCGAGTTATTTCAAAAGCTATTAAAGGATCTGCTCCTGCTCAATTAAATATACCAAGAGATTTTTGGACTCAAGTTGTTGATATTGATCTGCCACCTATAATTAAATTTGAAAGACCTTCAGGTGGAACAGAAGCAATTAAAGAAGCTGCAAATCTTTTATCTAATGCAAAATTTCCAGTAATTTTATCTGGTGCTGGAGTGATTTTAGCTGACGCTATTGATGATTGTAAAAAACTTGCAGAAAAATTAAGTGCTCCAGTTGCATGCGGATATCAACATAATGATAGTTTTCCAGGCAAACATCCTCTTGCTGTTGGTCCTTTAGGATACAATGGATCTAAAGCAGCAATGGAAATAATATCAAAGGCAGATGTGGTTCTAGCTCTTGGCACAAGGTTAAACCCTTTCTCAACCTTACCAGGTTATGGAATAGATTATTGGCCAAAAAATGCAGATGTCATTCAAGTTGATATCAATTCTGATCGTATTGGTTTAACTAAAAAAATTAGCGTTGGTATTTGTGGAGATGCAAAACTGGTAGCAGAACAAATTTTAGAAAACCTCACAACAAATGCAGGCGATAAAAATAGAAAAGAACGAGAAGAGTTAATTCATAAGACAAAGTCAGCTTGGCTACAAACATTAACTGGCCTTGATCATGAAGAAGATGATCCTGGTACATCTTGGAACAAAGACTCACGAGATAGAGAACCTGAGAAAATGTCACCAAGAATGGCATGGAGAGGTATTCAAGCAGGACTTCCCGAAGACGCAATTATATCAAGTGATATAGGAAACAATTGTGCTATCGGTAACGCCTACCCAACATTTGAGAACGGTAGAAAGTATTTAGCGCCTGGTTTATTTGGACCATGCGGTTATGGTTTTCCATCTGTAATTGGAGCAAAAATAGGTTGTCCTAATACACCCGTTGTAGGCTTTGCAGGTGATGGTGCATTTGGAATTAGCATGAGTGAAATGACTTCTTGCAATAGAGATGGATGGCCAAATATTACTATGATAATTTTTAGAAATTATCAATGGGGAGCGGAAAAAAGAAACACTACACTTTGGTATAATAATAATTTTGTTGGAACTGAACTTGATCCTAAATTAAGCTATGCAAAAATTGCAGAAGCATGTGGATTTAAAGGTGTTAAGGTTCATACTCAAGAGGAGCTTACTGAAGTTTTACAACAATCTTGTAAAGATCAAATGGAAGGCGTCACTACTTTTATAGAAGTAATGTTAAATCAAGAACTAGGAGAACCTTTTAGACGAGATGCTATGAAGGCGCCAGTTGAAGTTGCTGGAATTGATCCAAAAGATACAGTAGTTCAATAATTATTTCTGATCGTTAATAATTAAGTCTGATGCTTTTTCAGCAATCATCATAGTAGGGGCATTAGTATTACCTGATGTTATAGTTGGCATCACAGATGCATCAACAACTCTTAAGTTTTTTATTCCTTTTACTTTAAGATTATGACTTACAACTGAATTTTCATCATTGCCCATTTTACATGTACTTACTGGATGAAAAATAGTATTTGCAAATTTACCTGCTTCCCTAGCGAGAGATTCATTATCTTTAAATTGTGTTCCAGGTCTATATTCTTCAGGTGTATAGTCTTTAAATGCCTTTGATTCTAAAACAACTCTTCTTACAATTTTAATAGACTTACCTGCAATTTCCCTATCTTCATCAGTAGATAAGTAGTTCATTTTAATTTGAGGATAAATTCTAGTATCTGAAGATTTAATTTCTATTGAACCTCTACTTGTCGGACGAATATTTGTTATAGTAGGAGTGAATGCTGGAAATTTATGTAGGCCTGCTTTTCCTAATAAATCAGTACTAGCTGGTGAGATATGAAATTGTAGATTAGGGTTTTCTAAATACGAATCACTTTTAATGAAGCCACACAAATAACTTGCTCCAACTGTTAAGGGTCCTTTTTTATAAATTAAATAATTTAAACCTGTTAAAAATTTTTTTGTAAAACTATGATATATGTCATTTAATGTTTCTAAGTTTTTAATTTTGTAAACTGGTCTTAACATTAAATGATCAGTTAAATTTCTCCCAACACCATTAATTTCTTTTACAATACTAATATTATGTTCATTTAACAGTTTACCTGGACCAATACCTGAAGCTTGTAATATGTGAGGAGATCCAATTGTTCCTGCAGATAATAAAACTTCTTTATTTACAGAATATGAAAATTCTTCACTTTGTTTCCATAAATTTACATTTTTTACTTTTAAATTTTCAAAGGTTAAATTTTTAACATGTGCCCTAGTTATAATTTTTAAATTTTTTCTATTTTTGATAGGATTTAAGAAAGCAACTGCAGCACTACATCTATACCCTTTATCAATTGTCATAGGAAAATAACCCATTCCTTCGTTATCACCATCATTGAAGTCATTATTTTTCTTATAACCAAACTCTTGAGACGCTTCCAAAAATAAATCTAATAATTTAAAATTTGATCTTATTTTTTCTACTTTGATAGGTCCATCAGTACCATGAAATTCACTCTTAGAGATTCTATAATCTTCTGATTTTTTGAAATAAGGTAATACGTCCTCCCATGACCAACCAATGTTACCTAATTGCCTCCAGTAATTGTAGTCATTTGCGTGTCCTCTTATATATAGCATTCCGTTAATTGATGAACTGCCTCCCAATGTTTTTCCTCTTGGAATAAGCATTTTTCTATTATTACAAAATTTTTCCTCTTCAGTTGTGAAGCACCAATCAGTTTTTGGATTATGCATTGTTTTAAAATAACCACCTGGAATATGTATCCAAGGATTAGTGTCTTTTCCTCCAGCTTCAATTAAAAGTACTTTAATGTTTTCATTTTCAGTTAGTCTATTTGCTAATATACAACCAGCTGTTCCAGCACCAATAATAATATAATCAAAGCTTTCATTCATAGTTTGCAAGAAATTTTAATTATTTAAGTATATATTTGTTAAATTATTATGTAACTAACTTTAAACAATTATAATTTCATTAGTGGATATATTAATCTTAATACTGGGCTTAGCAATTTTAGTTGTCGGAGCTGAAATCTTAATAAGAGGTTCGGTTAGTTTTGGAAAAAAACTAAATATTTCTCTTTTTGCTATAGGTGTTGTAATAGTTGCAGCAGGTACTTCTCTTCCCGAACTTGCAAGTAGCATTAATGCAGTTCTAAATAATCATTCAGATTTAGCTTTAGGTGCTGTTGTGGGAAGTAACATAGCAAATTTAATTCTAGTCATGGCAGCAACAACGATTATTGTACCTATAACAAACATTAACAATAATCAAATTAATCAGGCATGGATTAATATAGCTCTGGGTATTTGTTTGATAATTATGTGTTATTTTTATTTTAATTATTTATTTGGAATTATATCTCTAATAGCTTTGACTTTGATAATGTATTTTCAAATTAAAAAAGGATCTATAATTGTTGATGATATAGATAAGGATGAATATTCAATATTTATTTCATTAATATTAATAATTTTTGGAATTATATTTTTAATTTATGGTTCAGATTTATTTGTAAACTCTGCAATCAATTTGGCTAAAAAATTGCAAGTATCAGAAGCAGTAATAGGACTCTCTTTAATAGCTTTTGGAACTTCTCTACCTGAGTTGGTTATTGGCATAATGTCTGCATTAAAAAGAAAAGTAGATTTTGCATTAGGAAATATTTTAGGTTCAAACATTTATAACGTTCTTGGTGTTTTAGGTATAAGTTCGTTTTTTGGAAATTTTGGAATGCCAGAAATTTTAGCAAGACAGGATTTATATTTTATGCTGTTGATTACCTTTGTTATTTTAGTTTTTATGTTAATTTTCAAAAAGCTTGGTAGGTTATACGGAAGTGTGGGTATAACGTTATATTTAGCCTATATCTATTATATTTTTATCTAACAAAATATGAATTTAAATAACCAAGAAGTTGTTTTAGATATTTTAAATATTGCAATAGATGCAGGTAAAGAAATATTAAAAATATACAAAAATTTTTTTAATGTAGCTTTAAAAGCAGATAATTCACCAATCACAGAAGCAGACATTAATTCTAATAATCTCATTAAAAAAAGATTGATAGAAATAGAAAAAAATATTCCAATTTTAACTGAAGAGAGTTTAGTCAATTGGGAGACAAGAAGAGCATGGAACAAATATTGGCTAATTGATCCACTTGATGGAACTAAAGAATTTGTAAATAGAAATGGTGAATTTACCGTAAATATTTCATTAATTGAAAATAATTTACCCATTTTTGGAGTTATCTATGCGCCAGAGAAATCTTTATTGTATTATGGAATAAAAAATAATGGTTCCTACAAATTAATTACTCAGGATAATATAAATACACTAACCGAATTTAAAAAAATAAATATAAATAAGAATATTCCTTCTAAAATTAAAATTATTGGAAGTCGTTCTCATTCAAATAAAGATTTTCAAACGTGGATTGAAAAAAATTTTTCACAGTATGAGCTTATTTCAATAGGAAGTTCATTAAAGTTTTGTTTGTTAGCAGAAGGAACTGCAGATATTTATCCTAGATTAGGGCCAACTTCTGAATGGGATATTGCAGCAGGACATGTTATCTTAGAGGAAGCTGGTGGTAAATTAAAATCATTTGATAATACAGAAATTTTGTACAATACTAAGGAGAATATTATTAATCCAAATTTCTTAGCTTATGGGAATGTTGCTAAACTAAATTAATATGAAATTATCACATATAGATAAATTAGAGTCTGAAAGTATACACATAATAAGAGAGGTTGCTTCAGAATTTGTCAATCCTGTAATGCTTTATTCAATAGGAAAAGACTCATCTGTAATGCTTCACTTAGCTCAAAAAGCATTTTATCCAAATAAAATTCCTTTCAAGTTTATGCATATTGATACAACATGGAAGTTCAAAGAAATGATAAACTTTAGAGATGAGATTTCTAAGAAGTATAATTTGGACTTATTAGTTCATATCAACCAAGAAGGAGTGCGTAATAATATAAATCCTATTTCTAGTGGCTCAAAAATTCATACAGATGTAATGAAAACACAGTCATTAATACAAGCATTAGATAAATATAAATTCGACGCTGCATTTGGAGGTGCTAGAAGGGATGAAGAAAAATCACGAGCAAAAGAAAGAATTTTTTCATTTAGAGATAAAAAACATCGTTGGGATCCAAAAAATCAAAAACCAGAGCTTTGGAATTTGTTCAATACTAAAATAGATCAAGGTGAAAGTGTTAGAGTTTTTCCATTATCTAATTGGACTGAAATAGATATTTGGCAATACATTTATCAGGAAAACATTCCACTAGTTCCACTATATTTTTCCAAAATAAGACCAATTATTAGAAGAAATGATATGATGATTATGGTTGATGATGATCGTTTAAAAATTAAAGAAAATGAAAAAATAGAACAAAAAAAAGTAAGATTTAGAACATTGGGTTGCTATCCATTAACTGCTGCTGTGGAGTCTGATGCAACTACTGTTGAAGAAATTATTATTGAATTACTAGAGTCAAAATATTCAGAAAGACAAGGAAGACTTATTGATAATGATCAAATTGGATCTATGGAGAAAAAAAAACAAGAAGGTTATTTTTGATGGACATAGAAACTTTTTTTCAAAATCAAAATAATAAAAAACAATTAAAAATTTTAACTTGTGGTTCTGTAGATGATGGTAAATCAACACTTATTGGCAGACTATTATTTGATTCAAAAAATATTTACAGTGATCAGTTAAGTCAAACTAAGATTGAAAGTGAAAAGTATGGCACACAAGGTAAGCAAATTGATTTAGCATTATTAATTGATGGTTTACAAGCTGAAAGAGAACAGGGAATAACTATAGATGTTGCTTATCGTTATTTTGAGACTGAAAAATGTAAATTTATTATTGCTGATACTCCTGGTCATGAGGAATACACACGCAATATGGTTACAGGAGCATCGAACTCAGATGTTGGAATTATATTAGTTGACGCAACTAAAGGTATTCTTGATCAAACAAAAAGACACACATTTATTTTATCTCTGCTTGGAATTGAAAATATTATAGTTGCAGTAAATAAAATGGATTTAATCAATTATGATGAAAAAAAATTTAAAGACATAATTGCTTCTTTTAAAAACTTTGCGAGAGAATTTAATTTTAATTTACAAAAGTTTATTCCAATATCTGCTTTAGTTGGTGATAATGTATTTCAAAAAAATAAAAACATATCTTGGTACAATGGAAAATCTTTAATTGATGAGCTTGAAGAAATTAGCTTAAAGGAGCCTTTAGAAGAAGAAATTTTTTCATTACCAGTACAATTTGTTAATAGATTGAGCTCTGATTTTAGAGGATATAGCGGTACAATCACTTCGGGAAAAATAAAAGTTAATGATGAGGTTCAGGTCTTTTCAAGCAAAGAGAAAATTAAAATTATTAAAATATTAACTCCGAAAGGAGAGAGTGACTTTGCCGTTAAAGGGCAAGCGGTAACACTAACATTGGATAAAGAAGTTGATATTTCTAGAGGTGATTTATTATGCTCTGTTAAAAACCATAATTATTTTTTATCTGATCAATTTGCATCTCATATTATTTGGATGAATAAAGAACAAATGATACCTGAGAGAAATTATATCTTTAAATTTATAAACTTTCAAACAATAGGCAAAATTACAGATCTAGTTCATAAAATAAATATTAATTCATTCGAAAAAATTGCTTCAAAATTTTTAAACTTAAATGAAATTGGATACACCAAAGTTGCATTAAATAAAAATACAATTTTTAATCCCTATAAAAATAATAAAAAATTAGGAAGTTTTGTCATAATTGACCAATTCAATAATCAAACTGTAGGAGCAGGCGTTATTGAGTATGAGCTGAGAAGAGCATCAAATATTTCATGGCATCAAATGTCAATAAATAAAAATTTACGATCCTCTATAAATGGACAAAAGCCATGTGTTTTATGGTTTACGGGATTATCAGGTTCAGGAAAATCTACTATAGCTAATATAATCGAGCAAAAGTTGCACAAACTAGGAAAGCATACTTACTTATTAGACGGTGACAATGTTAGACATGGATTAAATAAAGATTTAGGGTTTACTGATGTAGATCGTGTTGAAAATATTCGGAGAATTTCAGAAGTATCAAGATTAATGGTTGATGCAGGACTAATAACAATTGTTTCTTTTATTTCACCTTTTAAATCTGAAAGAAAAATGGCTCGTGAATTAGTAGACAGTGATGAATTTATAGAAATATATGTTAATACTTCAATTGAGGAGTGTGAAAAAAGAGATCCAAAAGGATTGTACAAAAAAGCTAGATCTGGCAAATTAAAAAATTTTACAGGGATTGACTCTAATTATGAAATACCGTCATCACCTGAAATCATTTTGGAAACAAAAATAAAATCTGCAGAAGAATTAGCAGATGAGGTCATTCTTTATTTAAAACAATATAATAAAATTTAATTTTTTAATTTTGAAGCTGGTTTTCCATACTCAATATTAAGACCACCATATCTTCTAACTCTAACATTACATTGTTCAGCGTGACCAATAAATCCCTCAAGGTGTGAAAGTCTTGACCCATATTCCCCAATAAGTGTAGCTGCTTCATCTGTCATAATTTTTTGATAAGTATGGGTTTTAATAAACTTACCAACCCACAAACCACCAGTATATCTGCCAGCTTTTTTAGTAGGAAGAGTATGATTAGTGCCTATGACTTTATCGCCATTAGCAACATTAGTTCTAGCACCCAAAAATAGCGCTCCATAAGATTTCATATTTTCTAAAAACCAATCATCTTTTTTTGTCATAACCTGAACATGCTCTGATGCTATTTCATTTGCTTTAGATAAAATCTCTTCATAGGTATCACATAAAATCATTTCCCCATAATCTCTCCAGCTAGTACTTGCTGTTTCTTTAGTAGGTAAGATTTCTAAAATTCTATCAATTTCTTTAAATGTTTCTTCTGCAAGTTTTCTTGAGTTTGTTATCATCACAGCAGGAGAATTATATCCATGTTCTGCTTGTCCTAATAAGTCTGTTGCACATATTTCACCATCAACGGTTTCATCTGCAATAACCATTGTTTCAGTTGGACCAGCAAATAAATCGATACCAACTTTGCCATACAATTGTCTTTTTGCTTCAGCAACAAATGCATTGCCAGGTCCAACAAGCATATCGACAGGTCTAATAGTTTCTGTACCAATAGCCATAGCACCAACTCCTTGCATTCCTCCCAAAACATAAATTTCGTGAGCACCACCCATTTTCATTGCAGTAACGACAGCTGGATTTGGCTTACCTTTAAAAGGTGGTGTAGTAGCAACAATTCTTGGAACCCCAGCAACAGAGGCAGTAACAACTGACATATGAGCAGAAGCTACCATTGGGAATTTTCCGGCAGGTACATAGCAACCTACTGCTTGTACAGGTATATTCTTATGACCTAGAATCACACCTGGATGCGTTTCTACTTCTAATTCACTTAAAGTTTTAAGTTGTGCTTCTGCAAATGATCGCACTTGTTTTTGAGCAAATTTAATATCTTCTTTGTCTTCGTCAGAGACTTCACTCATTAATTGATTTATTTGATCTTCACTTAATCGAAAACTATCTGGTGAATAGTTATCAAATTTTTGAGATAACTCTCTAATATGTTTATCACCTTCTGATTCAATTTTACTTAATGTTTCCTCAACAATTTTTTTTACTTTATCATTATCTTCAATTCTTTGTTTTTCATCTAAACCTTTTTTTAAATATTCAATTGCCATAATTATTTTTTATGAATTAATTTAAAGATATCAATGCCTATTTGATCGAGTATGTGTGCTATGTCGATTGGTACCCAATTTTCTCTAATTCGCCCTTCATGATGTAAATAAAAATCCATAACTCTTATTGTGACAGCTTTACCAGTACCTTGGTAGCCTAGCCACTCATTAGAACCATGTATACACTCAATACTTTGCCAGCCTGATGTCATTGAATAATTACCATCAGCTATCTCTATATAATGACCAATTTTCCAATAATCTCTCTCTTTAAATGTAAACCTAAAAGGTAATTGATGATGATCAACATATCCTTTTAAACCTCTTGCTGTACCAATACCGCAAGGTCCGTACCACATCATTTTAGGATGCCAGAATTCTTTTTGAGGATGATTTAGTAATTTATCTCTAACGTATTCATGCGTTGATCCAGGATCTGTTTCTGGTTTAATATTTAAACTTCTCTGCATTGTTAAAGCTTGATTCATCGAATTGATGGACAACTCATCATCCATATTTTCAAATGTTGTACCATCACCGGTTATAGGACCAGGCCACATTCCTTCTACTCCTAATGATTTATTTATTGGCCAAAATCCTGCCTGACGAATAAAATCTAGAGTATCAATCAAAATATGTGATTGAATAATTTTATTATCTTTAATTTGATGCGCTTCACATATTCTTAAATGTATAGTTTTGCCATGAGCAGGAACATTAAGCCATGGATTAACAAAAGTCCCAGTTAAATGAGCTATTGTTGAAACAAAAACTGAGTTTTGAAAAGAACCCCCAAGAATTAGGTTATCCCTTCTCTCAAGATCAGGAAATGCATTTAAAAGCGGTTTCCATAATTTTTCTGTTATTTCAGAAATGCCTTTTAAGTCATTAAGTGGATGGAAGGTTCTTATTTCTGCATCATCATGATACGCATCACTAATATTTTTATTAATATTTTCTGAATTGGATTCAGCTATATTTTTTAAAAGAATTCTGATTTTTTTTTTATTTGCTATATTTATCTTTGGATTTAAATTAATTACTTCAGTGCTTCCTTCTTTTTTTATTCCAGTATTAAAATTTTCAATTTCTGTCATAATTTACTTAGTTTCAGTTACTCACAGTTTAGGCTCAATATTTAATTGATTTATTCAATATTTTGAATAATATTCATTAAAAATGCATAAAATATAATTTTTCTTAATATGTCAATAAATATAGAAAGTCGTCTTGCGAGATTTAATGATTTAATACCAAGTAAGGTTCCTTTTGTTGAGGGTAAATTAAAAGGACATCAAGATAGATTGAATTACTCATTAGTGGGTCCTGGCGTAAGTGAAGATTCTAAACAAAATGTAAAAATTGCTGAGGAGCATGGGTTTAATATTGGGGCAGTAAGTGCTGCACCGATGAATGGTTCTGGGCTTCATAGTCATACAACAGCTGAGGTGTTTATTATCTTTTCTGGTTCATGGCGTTTTTATTGGGGACCAGATGGAAAAGAGGGTGAGGTTATTTTACATAAAGGAGATGTCGCTTCATTTCCTACTAATATGTTTAGAGGATTTCAAAATGTTAGTGATCAACAAGCATTAATGTTTGTAGTTTTAGGTGAAAATGATCCTGGAGTAATTACATGGACTCCTTCATTGTTAAAAAAAGCAAAAGAAACTGGAATGGTTCTTTTAAATGATAACTCTCTTATTGATTTAGAAAAAAATCAAATACCTGATGGTAAAAAAGCAATAGAGCCAATCACAGATAATGAATTAACACAATTTGATCATTACACTTCTGAAGAAATTGAAAAATTTGTAATTCGTTATGCAGATCAAAAAAATTATTTTCTAGATGACGAACATTATAATTCAAATTCTATTTTAAATTATCTAGATGATTTCACTATTCATAATAAAGAATTTAAACCATATATTAGTCATAAAACTGGATTTGGACTTACTCTTCTTGAAGGTAATAATGCTCATATACATTCTTACACCTCATCAAAATCTGAAGTTTATTTATGTTTGGAGGGAGAATGGGAAATTACATGTAATGATAAAAAGGTGTTAATTGGCCCTAGAGATGCCTTCTCCCCTCCAAAAAACTCTACAAGAAGCCTTAAAAATATAAGTAGCGATAAAGGTAGCATTTATATAGTTCGCCAAAAAAATTAAAAGATGAAGGGTTTTGATAAAAAATTTAGAGATCTACCCGATTATATACTAAAAATTACACATCAAATTTGGGAAGACAAGGATGTTGAGTCAATAAGAGAATATTATGCAAAAGGAATTCCAGTTAGGTCCCCTGCTGGAGTTGTGTATGGACCTGATGCAGTTGTGAAAGCAACTTATGCAACTTTAGAAGAATTTCCTGACCGTCAACTTTTAGGTGAAGATGTCATATGGATAGGTAATGAACATGATGGGTATTTATCTTCGCACCGAATTTTAACTAGAGCAACCCACTTAAATGATGGTGTTTATGGAAAAGCAACAGGAAAAAAACTTATTTATAGAGTAATTGCAGATTGTGCATGCAAGGATAATCAAGTGTATGATGAATGGCTTGTTAGAGATCAGGGCGCAATCGTAAGACAACTTAATTTAGATCCAAAAAAATATGCAAAACAAATAATTGATAATCAAGGGGGTGTTGAAAATTGCGCAGTTCCTTTTAACAAAAATACGCCTTTGGATTTAAAATATTCACAATTAAATTTACCGGAAAAAAATTCAGGTTATGAATATGCAGAAGTCCTAAAATCTATATTTAATAAAGATATTAATATAGTTGATAAAAAATATGATAGAGCAATAAATCAAGAATTACCAGGCGGATTGAAAGCTTACGGAGTTGAAGAAGTAAAAACTTTTTGGACTTCTCTATTGTCATCATTTCCTGATGCAACATTTTCAATTGATCATGTTAGCTATTTAGAAGAACCAAATCAGTACAGAAAGGCAGCTATTAGATGGTCACTTAATGGTGTTCATTCGGGTTCGGGATATTTTGGAGTACCTAGTCAAGCAGCAGTTCATGTCATGGCTATATCACATGTTGAATTTGGACCACGAGGTATTAAAAATGAATGGATTTTGTTTGATGAAACTGAAATTTGGAAACAAATTTTGATGAAAACAGGATAGCTAAAGATTGAACACGAAAATTTTAACAACACATGTAGGAAGTTTACCTCGTTCTAAAGCTTTATCAGAATTACTTTTTGCAAAAGATAAGGGAGATAGTTTTAGTGAAAATGAATTTGATGATGTTGTAAAACAAAATGTAAGTGACATTGTCAAAAAACAACTTGATACAGGTATTGATTTTGTCAGTGATGGTGAAATGAGTAAAATCAGTTATGCTACATATGTTAAAGATAGAATTAATGGTTTTTCCGGTGAAAGTGAAAGAAGAGCGCCAGCTGACTTAGATGCATTTCCTGAATATAAAGATAAAATTGCTAAAAGTGGGGGAACACCTACTTATACCCGACCCTGTTGTACTGGAGAACTCTCTATTAAAAATAATTATGATCTTTTAAAAGATATAAATAATCTATCTTCTGCATTAAATGCTAATAATCATACTAAGGGCTTTATGAATGCTGCTTCACCAGGAGTCATAAATGTTTTTTTACCAAATAAATTTTACAAAAATGATGACGAGTACCTAAGTAAGCTTAGCGTGATTATGGCAGAAGAATATCAACAAATTACTTATAATAATTTATTCTTGCAAGTTGATTGTCCAGATTTAGCCCTAGCAAGGCATATGAATTTTAAAGAATTAGATGAAAAAAGTTTTTTGCTGCGAGCAGAAAAACAAATTGAAGCTCTTAATCTTTCACTGGCATCAGTTCCACAAGACAAAATTAGAATGCATATCTGCTGGGGAAATTATGAAGGACCTCATACCTTTGATATTGGTTTGGAAAAAATTTTACCAATAGTACTTAAGGCAAAAAGTAAATATTTATTAATTGAGTCTTCTAATCCAAGACATGCTCATGAATGGAAAGTTTTTGAAAAGATCAAATTGCCACGAGATAAAGTTATTGTGCCTGGTGTTATTGATTCTACTTCAAATTTTGTTGAACACCCGGAAGTTGTTGCTGATCGGTTAAAACAATTTTCTACTTTTGTACCAAAGGAGCAAATTATGGCTGGTACAGATTGTGGTTTTAGTACTTTTGCTGGATTTGGAAAAGTTGATGAAAAAATTTGTTATGAGAAATTAATTTCGTTAGTTAAGGGCACTCAAATAGCATCTAAAACGATTTGATTTAAAATAAAAAATTAGTAATAATTTTATTAAAAGTTTTTGGCTTCTCTAGCATTACAAAATGAGAAGAATTTTTAATTTCTGTATAAACTGAATATTTTATTTTCTTATTTAATTCATTGTTCATAATATTAGAGGATAGTTTATCGTTTTTGCCACGAATAATAAGAGTTTTTGATATAATCTTATCTAGTTTATTTAATTGATTAGGTCTTTTTAGAGTCAAATTCGTTTGGTCTAAAAAAGTTTTATATCCTAATTGTTTAGCCATTGAATAAACAGTATTTTGGTATGATGTATTTTTCAAATCTTTATTAGAAAAATAGGAACTATAGTTTTTTTGATAAAATAATTTTGCGAAGTTATTTTTATTTAATGTTGTTAATGACTTTTCTAAAAGCAACTTTCTTTTTTGTGAAATATTTCTTGCATTAGTTCCTATTAAAACTAATTTATCTAATATTTCTGGATAATCGATTGCTAATTTTATTGCAATAAATCCTCCCATTGAAAAACCAATAACAGAAATTTTTTTTTATTTTTGTTTATGATTTTTTGTACAGCATCATCAACTGTAGCAATATTCTTTAGAGAAGGAATGGAAACATTATATTTTTTTTTTAGAATAGATATTTGTGCATCCCAAATGCTATTGGTACACATATATCCTGGAATCAAAATTATTTTAGACAATTTCTATCTAGTTGTATTTCGATAAATAAATTTACCCTGAATTAAATGATTGATAGGCTCTAACTCTGGATCCTTAATGTTATCATCTATTATTTGGGTTACAAGTTTAGACATTTGTCTTACTGGTTGTCTAATTGTTGTTAAATTATATGAATGCCAATTTGCTGAAGATATATCATCATATCCAATTACCTCTATCTCTTCTGGTATATTAAGTTTTGTATTTTTTTTAATATAATCAACACAACCAAAAGCCATAATATCATCAGCACAAAACAATGCTGTAATATTATTTTTTAAAAGTTTATTTGCTGAATCTAAACCTCCTTCATATGTAAAATTTCCTCTTTCATGAAACAGTTTAATTTTGTCTAAATTATTTAAATAGTTTTTGAAACCTTTACATCTTTCTTTACTCACAAATGATCCAACTGGTCCTTCAACCATTCCTATTTTAGTATGCCCGTTATTAACGAAATGTTCTGCCGCCGCTTCTCCACCATACTTATGATCACAAGCTACAGAACTCAGTGTAGGTATTTTCCAATTTCTATTAAATGCAATAAGTTGAATTTGTTTGGCTAAACAGTTTTCTACAAACGCATCAGTAGGCTTTGTTGCTGAAACAATTGCAACTAACTTTTCTTTTAAGTAGGGTTGAATTAAATTATCATCTAATTCCTCACCATCATCAGTAGTAATTAATAAAATTCTATACCCTGATACTCTTAGAGCTTCATGTAATTCGATAAGAACTTCAGGATAATATCTATTCGTAATATATGGTAATATAACACCAACTAAACCTCCCTCATCTAAACTCAGAGAATTAGTTGAAAAGGTCTGTGGTTTATATCCTAGTTTTTTTGCTGCCTCGATAACTCTCAATTTTGTTCTATTAGAAATGCTTGCTCCTTTTGTAAAGCATCGTGAAACAGCCGATTGTGACACACCTGCTAGCTTTGCCACACTACTTGATGTTGGTAATTTTGCTTTCTGAATGTTCATTTATCCACTATTAATTTATTCATTACATTGCATATTAATTCAAAGTAATGCAATATCATTTTAATAATTATAGTAATATACATACGCGTAAAAAAATTGTTTTTTATACGTAATATATGGAGGAAACATGTTTTTAAAAAAATTAATTTTAGGTGGATTAACAGCACTATTCTTCAGCTCATCTTTGTTTGCGGCTGATTGTGGCCCTAATGGACAATCCATCCGAATTTTAGCAAGTGATTTTCCAGCAATTCACGCAATAGCAAATTCTGCTGAAAGCAATTGTGCAGGATCTGCATCTGAATTCACTCGAAATCATACTACTGAAGCGCGCCAAATAATGAACGCTGCTCAAACACCAGATCCAGCAGAGTATACATCAGTGATTGTAGCTAACTCTACTCTTGTTCAGTTAATGAATGATGGACTAGTGAGACCATTAAATGACCTAGTTGAAAAATATGGTGGCAACTTAAAATCTAATCAACTTATAACTATTGATGGTAAAATAATGGCTATAGCATTCATGGCTAATTCTCAGCACATGTATTATAGAACAGATATTTTAGATAAAGCTGGAGTTGATGGAATGCCAGCAACTTATGATGAAATAATTTCTGCTGCTGAAAAAATACGTTCAGCTGGTATAATGGAGCATCCACTTGTAATGAATCTTAAAGTAGGATGGAATGTTGGAGAAGTATTTAATACTATATACTTAGCACATGGTGGAGAATTCTTTAAGCAAGGTAGTGCAGAAGCATCTATTAATAACGCTAAAGGTATTGCGGCTCTAGAAACAATGAAAGCTCTAGTTGAGTATGCTCATCCTGATCATTTAACACAGGCATCTGATGATACGCAAGGATTATGGGAAGCTGGTCAAGCTGCAATTGGCTTTATGTGGGGTTCTCGTGGAGGAGTTATACTAGATAATGAAGGTTCTTCAGCTGAGGTGACTTCAAATACTGTTCTATCTGCAGCTCCAACTGTTACTGGTGGTTCAATACCAGGAGCAACTTTATGGTGGGATGGAATAACTATAGCAACTAATGTGTCTGACAGTGAAGCAGAAGCAACGTTTGCAGCACTTGTAAGTGGTATGACTTCAGAAATGGTTGCTGCTAATAATGATGATGCAATTTGGTTAATTGATGGTTTTAAACCTGGTCCAGCTGCAGCAGGAGTGTCTGCAACTGCTCAAGGCGGCGCTAAATCTTATCCAATGTTTGCTCAAATGGGATTATTGCACAATGCATTAGGTGCAGAGCTAGTTGATTTTTTAAAGGGAGCAGAAAGTGCTGAACAAGCACTTAGTGATGTAGAGGCTGTTTACGAAACAGCTGCTAAAGACGCAGGTTATCTGTAGTCAATAAATATAAATCAATAAAAAGGGGTTTTCAAATTTGAAAACCCCTTATATCTTTCTATGTAATTTAAAATAGCATAATGAAGCACAGCACATTCTTATTATTCATCCTTCCTTCATTAAGTGTAATGTTTTTATTTATTGCAATACCTATAGTTTCTGTTTTTATTCAATCCCTACATATAGAACATAAACAAGTAATAATTGTTTCAGAAAATTGTGATCCTTTTGGATGTGAGACAACAACATCTGTGGATACTGAAGCTTCCGCGAAGTTAAAAGAAAAAGCACCTCTTGGTAAATTTAATGGATTTAAAACGTATTCAAACAGAATGCATTTTGCATTTGATGAAATAGGAGAGGCTTGGAATAGCTCGGATAGTTTTATAGTTTTTGTAAAAAAAATATATAATTTTCCCTTATATAGAGCGCTTAGCTTTACTCTTACTTACACCTTTGTAGTTACTCCGTTTGTTTTATTTCTTGGTTTTTTAGTTGCTCTTGGAGTCAATAATCTTCCTAAGTTGTTAAAAGGTCCAACAATTTTTGCATCTCTTCTTCCAATGATAGTTACACCTCTTGTTGGTTCATTGATATTGTTTTGGATGGTTGATGGCGATGGTGTTATTGGAGCCACACTCCAAAAATTATTTAATGATAATTCTCTGAGCTTGAAAGCATCACCTGTGCTTACCTGGGTCATGTTGATGGTCTATGGTATATGGCATTTGATGCCGTTTAGTTTTATTGTTTTTTATGCAGGTCTTCAAACAGTTCCTCATGAAACAATTGAGGCAGCAACTATAGATGGTGCATCTAAATTTCAAAGAACACGCCATGTCGTTATTCCTCATTTAATGCCACTTGCTATTTTTATAACTTTAATACTTTTAATGGATAATTTTAGAGTTTTTGAACCAATAATAAGTTTTAGAGCAGAAGCCCACGCTACCTCAATATCCTGGTTAATATGGAATCATTTGCGTGAAAGTGCTTACCCTCTATATAATGCAGCAGGCGCAACATCTATGATTACTATTTTTTGTGTAGGAATTTTACTTTTGCCAGTGCTAATTCGAACATGGAGAGATTTTAATGAAAAAAATAAGGGTTAGAAATTTATGAATACAAAAATTGAAAATAAATTAACCCCAGTTCGAATTATTGCTTTTGTATTCGTGGCTCTTTGGTTGATTGTTGCTATGTTTCCTTTTATCTGGACATTGTGGGGGTCTTTTAAAGTACAAGCTGATTTTTTTTCAAAAGCTGACTGGGCAAATGCAATATTTGGCTTTCATACTGAAAAACAAACTGGTAATTTTTTTACTATTGATGGATATTATGGCTCTTGGATAGAAGAGGAATTTTGGCGCGCTGTTATTAACACAAGCATAGTAGTATTTTTTACAGTTTTAATTTCTCTTACATTTGGAACTTTAGGAGGCTATGCTCTTGCAAGGTCTACTTATCGATATGCCTTCTGGATTTTAATGGCAGGTCTTATTTTTCGTGCGATGCCTCATATGACTTTAGTTTCAGGATATCTTCAACCTTTTTTTGCTTGGAATGTTTGGGGAATTTTACCTACAACAATAATTGTACTTGTTGCAATTAATCAGCCTTTTACTCTGTGGATGTTACATTCATTTTTTTTAAATATACCAAAAGATTTAGATGAAAGCGCTATGTGCGATGGCTGTAATAGATTTCAAGCATTTAGATATGTGATCATTCCTATAATGTGGCCGGGTGTAATAACTACTGGATTATTTAGTTTCCTTCTTGCTTACAATGATTTTACAGTTACATCTATGTTGCTTTCAGATGAAAATGAAACAATGATCCCAGCAATTGCTAGCTTTTTAGGTACCGTACAGGAAGAAGGTAAAGTAATGTATGCTGTAGCTGCCGTTGTTTCAGCAACTGCTCCATTATTCTTTCTTGTAATGTTTTTTCAAAGACAGATTGTTAGCGGATTAACAGCTGGAGCAGTTAAAGGTTAAAAATTATGAAACCTGAAGAGTTAAAAAAATATTTTGAAAATTATCAATTAGCTACTCAAAATTTTAACAAAAATTCAATAAAAAATTCTCTAGTTAAATATTTTTCTGAAAATTCGGTGTTTCATTTCTGCTATCCTTTTGGAACATTTAATGGTTTAGATAAATTGTTAACTAATTGTATAAACCCCCTTTTAGATAGCATTCCTGATCTTGAAAGAAGAGATATGATTGTTATGGCAGGCACAACACCTGAAGGTAAAGATTGGTTGGGCACTATGGGCAATTATATGGGAACTTTTTTAAAATCATTTTTAGATATTCCGCCAACTGGAAATTTAGTTCATATGCGTTATCATGAGTTTTTCCAAATAGAAAATAATCAAATTATAGAAATGCAATCAATTTGGGATCTACCTGAATTGATGATGCAGGCAAATGCATGGCCAATGAGTCCTCAGCTAGGATCTTTTTTATGCACACCATCTCCTATGACAGGAGACGGTTTAAAGATAGAAGGTGATGGATCAAAAAATTTTGACATTGTAATAAATATGCTTCGAGATATGGTTTTACACCCTAGTAATCCAAATCCACAAGTTATGAATTTAGATAAATATTGGCACCCCAGATTTAATTGGTACGGACCAGTTGGAATTGGCACAGCAAGGGGTATCGAAGGATTTCGCCATTGGCATCAAATACCTTTTTTGCGTGCAATGCCTGATAGAAAGGGAGGCTCATCAAATGATAGTTTAAAAAATGAGGGGTTGCAGGATATGCAAACACATTGGATATACGAAGGCGATTATGTTTGTGAAACTGGTTGGCCAAATATGCGATCTACAATTTCTCAAGATGGATGGATGGGTATTGCTCCATCAAATCAAACTATAGAAATGCGGAGTTTAGATTTTTGGAGATTAGAAAATGGTCTTATCAGAGAGAATTGGGTTTTAGTAGACCTTCTCGATGTTTACCAGCAAATAGGTGTTAATGTTTTTGATAGAATAAAAGAATTTAACAAAGCGAGAAACAATGGAGATATTAATATTTCTAAAGGACTTGGGTCAATAAAATAATAAGTTATATGATTTCTTGTTCCATAAAATTGAAAGGATAAAATGGATTATAAAGCACTTTTATTTGGATCTATTGGAACACTTATTGAATCTTCTAATATTCAACGTAATTCATTTAATGAAGCTTTTAAAGAAGCTGGTCTAGATTGGTATTGGGATGAGCAAGATTATAAAATTTTGTTAAAAAAATCTGGTGGGACAAAAAGAGTAGAAGATTTTGCTGAAAAAAATAATGTTAATGTAAATGCTTCACAAATTAGAAATAGAAAAACAGAAATTTTTAGTTCATTCATTATTAAGAATAAACAAAAATTAAGAAAAAGTGTTGATGAGATAATTAAGTATACAAAAGATAACAATATTAAACTTGCTTTCTCAACTTCTACAACTTTAAATAATGTCGATGCAGTATTTGAAAGTCTTTCTAGTCAAATTGCTAAAGAAGATTTTGACTTTATTGGCAATAAATCGTTTGTTAAAAATGAAAAACCCCATCCAGAAATATACAAAGTAACTTTAGATAAACTAAATTTACACCCAGAAGATTGTCTTGCAATAGAAGATACTGAAGAAAGTAGTAACTCTGCCGTAAACGCTGGAATTAAGTGTATAGGGTTTCCAGGAGATTATCACCTAGAAGATAATTTTCAGATGTGCATCAAAAAAATGAATTTATTAGATCAATCTATCTTTTCATTGTAAATAATCAGATCAAATGTTTCTAAAAAATTTTAATGTAAAAAATAAGACTGCTCTTGTTACAGGATCAGGCAAAGGCATCGGTAAAGCATGTGCTATAGCATTAGCAGAAGCAGGTGCAAATGTAATTATTCTTAGTCGTACAGAAAAAGATCTTTTGATTGTTAAAAACAAAATTCAAAAACTCAAAAAGAAATGTAGTTATTATGTGTGCGATGTAACTAATTTAAAAGAAATAAAAAAAATATTTTCTGAAATCAATAAATTAGACATTTTAGTAAATAATGCTGGCACAAACAGACCTGAATATTTTACCAAAATTAAAAGAAAAGACATGAGTGAAGTTGTTGATCTTAATATTAAAGCATCATTCGATATTGCTCAATTAGCTACAAAAGTTATGCTTAAATCAAAAAATAGAAAAAAAATCGGTGGATCAATAATAAATATCTCTTCTCAGTTAGGTAAAGTAGGAGCTCCTCTTAGAAGCGTATATAATATGACTAAATTTGGTGTTGAAGGTCTCACTAGAGGAATGGCTATTGATTTGGCTAAATATAACATTAGAGTTAACTCTGTTTGTCCTACATTTGTGGAAACACCAATGGTCAAAAAATTTTTTAAAGATAAAAGTTTTAAAAAATCTGTTATTAAAAACATACCTTTGGGGAAAGTAGCAACAGAAAGTGATATCGCTAGTGCTGTAGTTTATCTTGCTTCAGATGCTGCATCAATGATGACCGGCTCTTCACTAGTAATTGATGGAGGATGGACAGCTAAATAATTAAAAATTAATTTTCTTTATTAATAAAATAAGTCGCAACGATTACTATTACACCTCCAATAAAAGTAATTAAAGTTGGTATTTCATAAAAAATTATAAATGTTAACAACACACCAAATACAGGAAATAAAGCGTAAAATGGAAATACTCTATTAACAGGATACATTCTATATAAATAGAACATCGACATGTGTGCAGCTATTGAAACAAAGATACCTGAATGCAATATTAATAACCATGACTGAAAACTAATATTTTTTATTTCGTTTATTGTTTGTCCTTCAAAAATTGATGATGAAATAATTAGTAATACAAATCCAACTAGTCCCATTACCGCATTTGTGAGAGTAACTTCTAAATCTTTAAGGTACCTGGAAAATACTTGTGCACTAGCATAAAAGAATGCCATTAACGTTATTAAGAATAATGCAAAAATTTCATTTCTTATTAATGGATCAAAGCCTAACAAAATAATGCCAAAAAAAGAAATAAATATTAGTACCCATTTTTTAATACTTACTTTCTCTTTTAAAAAAAATGAGCTTAATAATATTGCAAATGGTACAGCCAGTTGAGAACCAATTATTATTGGAGAAACTATGTTTGCTTCATTTAAAGATAATGTCATAAAAACATTTGCCAAAAAACCCATAGAGATTGAAAAAAAGAGCAGTGGTAGCCAGTATTTTTTTTCAGGAATTCTAAATCTCCAAAAAGGCAAAAGACATATAAAAACCACTAACATTCTTAAACTTCCCATTAATAATGGGGGTACATTTTCATTAAAAATAACTTTCTGAACAGGGTAGGCACTTCCAAATAAAAAAGTGATTATTAAAATTAGAAAGTAATGTCTTAAAAGCATTCGAGCTAAAATTTATTTTCTAATTAGTTATTTGCAGCAACTACAGCTGCCATAATTGACGCAAGTTTAGAATTTTTACTATCTGCTCTGCTAGGAACTACAACTGGTACTTTACCACCAATTACTATTCCTGCCGCACAAGCATTCATAAAATAAACCATTATTTTGGACAAAGAATTTCCAGTTTCTAAATTAGGTACTAATAATACATCAGCATCACCAGCAACATCATTATTTATTCCTTTTATTTTAGCTGCTTCCTTAGAAACAGCATTATCAAAAGCAAGCGGTCCATGAACAAAAGCATTAATTTTTTCTTCTAACGCAAGTTCCATAACTTTTTTGGCATCTACTGAACTTGGCATACTGTCAATTGGATCTTCTGTACCTGATAAAATTGCAACTTTTGGCTTAGTAATATTTAATTTATTACAAAATTGAACAGCATTTTTAAGAATTTGTAATTTTATATCAACTCTTGGTAAAACATTTAAGGCGCCATCAGTAATAAAAAGGGGTTTTTTAAGCTGTGGCGTAGTCATATGCCAAATATGACTTAATCTTCTACCATCAAGTAAATTAAATTCTTTTTTTAAATAAGAGCGCATTAAAATATCAGTATGAAGATTCCCTTTAATTATAATTTTACTTTTATTTTCATTAGACATTTGACAAGCAATTGAAGCACTATCCTCTTCATCTTTAGCCTCTACAATATTAAAATTAGAAATATCCAAACTTAATTTTTTCGCTGTTTCTGCAATTAAACTTTTATTTCCAATTAAAGTTGGATCGATGAGGTTCATATTCTTACCTTCAATTACAGCTGATAATATGCTTTCTTGATTGGGGCACACAACAGCTGCTGGTATGTTAGGAGTCTCTAAAGCTTTACTTTTAAGATCTGCTGATAATGTGCTCATATTTGGTATTCTCTCTATACCACTGCTACAATTTTTCCTATGATATTTCTTTGTTGTGTAAGAAATATTCTTTGATTTATCGATAATTTCATATACTCAATCTTTAATAAGGAAAAAAATGGACTTAGAAAAAAGAACTGAAATACCTAATTCATTAGAAGAACATTGGATGCCATTTACATCTAATAGAGACTATAAAAATAGTCCAAGATTAATGGTTAAGGCAGAAGGTGTTTATTATACTGATCATTATGGAAATAAATTAATTGATGCTAGCTCAGGGTTATTTTGTAGTCCAGCGGGTCATTCAAGACCAGAAATAAGAGAAGCAGTATCTAAACAATTAGAGCAATTAGATTATGTTCAACCATTTCAACAAGGTTTTGGCGGTTCATTTGATTTAGCTAGAAAAGTTTCAAAACATACGCCAGAAGATTTAAATAAAATATTTTTTACTATTTGTGGTTCATCAGCTGTAGAAACAGCAATTAAAACAGCTATAGCATATTTTAAAGCAAAAGGAGAAGGTCATAGATCTCACATAGTAGGAAGAGAAAGAGGTTATCATGGAATGAATATCGGAGGAATTTCTGTTGGCGGAATGATTGCTAATAGAAAGACTTTCTCAAATATTCTTATGCCAAATGTACATCATCTAAGACATACTCATTTACCTGAAAATTTATTTGTAAAGGGCGAACCTGAAACAGGTGCTGATTTAGCAGATGATCTTGAAAGAATTGCCGGTAACATAGGTGCTGAAAATATTGCTGCATGTATTGTTGAGCCAGTAGCAGGATCAACAGGAACTTTAGTTCCGCCAAAAGGATATTTAAAAAGACTAAGAGAAATTTGTGATAAACACGGAATTCTTTTAATTTTTGATGAAGTTATTACTGGTTGGGGAAGAATGGGCGCTCCATTTGCAGCCCAAGCTTTTGATGTATGTCCAGATATCATGACAATGGCTAAAGCAATTACTAATGGTGTTGTACCTTTAGGCGCAGTAGCTTCACGTGATCATATCTATGACACTATTGTTGATGCTTCACCTACAGGAGCTATAGAATTTTTTCATGGTTATACTTATTCTGCTATACCTGTTTCAATGGCAGCAGGTTTAGCAATGCAAGATATAATCGAGAAAGAAGATTTATTTAATAGAGCAAAAGATATGTCTCCATATTTCTTAGATGGTTTATTTACTTTGAAAGACTTAGATATCATTACTGATATAAGAGGATATGGAATGATGGGAGGAATTGATATTAAAATGGATGAGCGTTTAGGCAAAGCTGGATATGCTTGTTTTAAAAAATTATTTGAAGCAGGTTTAAGCTTGAAAGCAACAGGTGATTGTTTAATTGTTGCACCTCCATTTACTTGTGAAAAAAAACATATTGATGAGATAATTGAAAAATTAAGAACAGGTATCTCAAACTATATGCATGACAGATAATGAAAATAGGTGTTCCCTCTGAGATTAAAGCTCAGGAGTCTAGGGTTGGGCTTACTCCGCAAAGTGTTAAAGAATTAGTAAAGAATAAACATACAATACTAATTCAAAAAGATGCCGGTATTGGTGCTGGATTTTCCAATAGTGATTATGAATTATCAGGTGCAAAAATTGTAAATTCAGCTGAAGATATTTTCAATGACTCTGAAATGATTGTAAAAGTAAAAGAACCTCTAATGAATGAAGTATCAATGATAAGAGAAAACCAAATTTTGTTTACTTACTTACATCTTTCAGCAGCTCCAGAATTGACAAAGGGTTTAATTGATTCAAATTCAATTTGTATAGCTTATGAAACAGTAAGTGATCATAATAATAAATTACCACTTCTTGCACCTATGAGTGCTGTAGCCGGTAGAATGTCGATTCAAGCTGGTGCGTATTCACTTGAAAAACATAAGGGTGGAAGTGGTTTACTCTTAGGGGGTGCGCCTGGGGTTCAACCTGGAAATGTCTTAATTTTAGGTGGAGGTGTTGTAGGTGAAAATGCAGCAATAATTGCTACCGGTATGCAAGCAAAAGTTTTCATCGTTGATAAATCAGAAAAAAGATTAGAAGAATTACAAGAAAAATTTGGTGATAAAATAGAACCACTACACAGTGATAAAATAAATCTAAAAGATTATATTTCTGAATGTGATTTACTAATTGGTGGTGTGCTTGTTCCTGGCTCTAATGCTCCAAAGATTATAACTAAGGACATGATAAAAGAGATGAAAAGTGGATCTGTAATTGTTGATGTTGCAATTGATCAAGGTGGTTGTGTTGAAACTAGTAAACCAACAACTCATGCAAACCCTACATATGTTGTTGATGACGTTGTTCATTACTGTGTTGCAAATATGCCAGGGGGAGTTCCTAGAACTTCTACACTTGCTTTAAATGCAGTTACTTTACCATTTATTCAAAACTTAGCTTCTAACGGTTTTAATGATGCTTTAAAAAATGATAAAAATTTTATGAATGGTTTAAATATTTTTAAAGGTGCCGTTACATATAAAGCTATTGCTGATGATTTAAATTATGATTATGCTAATCCAGAAACTTTAATCCACTAGAAACTATCAGCGGCTTCCACCATTATTTTTAATTTTATTTTTGCTAAATCTCGAGGTAAGTGACCAAGGCCGCAATCAGGAGCAACAATTAGTTGTTCCGTATCAATAAACTTTAATGCATCATTTATTCTTGAGACAATTTCTTCTTTAGTCTCAACTTGAGAGCTTGCTATTTTTACTAAACCAAAAATAACTTTTGTTTGTTTAAAATCTTTTAAAAAATTTAAATCATTATATCGATGAGCATCTTCAATAGAAACTGTGTCTATAATTGACTCATCTAAAGCTTTACTAATTTTACTGTAAGAATCTAAAGGCGCTTTTGGATAATCTACTGCATCTAATTTATCAGGATAGCCGCAACAAATATGAGTAATTTTTTCTATACTTTGATTATTAATATCCTTAAAACATCTTTCTAGGTTTTTAATTCCAAAATTAAGAGCATTTTCTGGTTTTCTAGCAAACAACGGTTCATCGACTTGAATGTATTTACATCCTGCATCAATCAATCTTTTAATTTCTACATTAATAGCATCAGCTAAGTCTTCACCCATATGTTCATCTGAATCATAAAATGTATTTGCTATGGTGTCTGTTATAGTCATTGGTCCAGGTATAGTAATTTTTAAATCTTTATTCGTTAAACTCTGATTTTTTTTCCACTCTTCAACCAAAAAAGATTCTTTTGCTTTAACTTTTGAAGTTATTGTTGGTAACCAGCATTTATAATTCCCTGTCCTAGCAACTTTTTCTGTGAGATTCTCAAAGTCAATTCCTTCTAAATATTTACAATGATAGTGAATATAATTTTCTCTTCTAACTTCACCATCGGTTAGGATATCAATACCGCATTCTTCCTGATCACTAATTATTTCTTTAGTAGCTTTATTAAATAACTCTTCAACATTATTGCCCATTTTTTTTATTTCATCTTCATAAAATTTAGTTGGATATTCTGTATCTGTACCACCAGAAGCATTAAACCAATCAGTTATTTTTAAGTAGCTTGGTTTTGGATAGGCGCCTATAACAGTCGTTAACATATCTTTATTATTCCATTTTTCTACTAAACGGTCCAGAATTTGTATTAACACCTGAGCTGGAAAGTTTAGTGTTTGATAATTGTCGCTCCTGATGAATCATGCGGTGACTTAACAATTTTGATACTAGTTCATGTTTTATATCTTGAAATTCTCTTAAGTCTGATAGATCATTTATTTCCTCAGGATCTTTTTCTAAATCAAATAATAAACATGGCAATGAAGGAAAATGAACATATTTCCATTTATTATTTCTAATGACCGATAGATTACATTGTTCGGGTGCTAATTTTTTATCTTTAACAAATGAAGTACTTTCTCTAAAATCATAATCAAAAACAACATATTCTTTATTAGGTGATTTTTCGTATTTTTGATTGATATTGTGCATCAGTGATTGACCATTCCAATCAATGGGGATGTCACCACCAAGCCACTCTAAAATTGTAGGAGCAACATCTACAGATTCTGTTAAATGGTTAATTTCTTTTGGATTGTTTTGAGGCAGATAAATAAATAATGGAATTCTATAAGAAGAGTCCCACCAACCTAATTTCCCCCATAAATTATTTTCATTTAACATCTCTCCGTGATCACTAGTAAAAATTATCATTGTATTTTCTTCTTGCCCTGATTCTTTAAGAGCATTCAAAATTTTACCAATATTAAAATCAACTTCTGCGCACATAGCAAAATAGACACTCATAATATTTTTGATATCTTGATCTTTTAAAAGATCATAATTAATTTCAGAATAATTTTCTTTTAATAAAAATTTTTTACATAACTCTTCAAGTAGTGGATGTTTTTTTGATAACTCTTTCAGTGAAATATCTTTTTTAGATAAGTTAATACTATCTGGATTAAACTTACTAAACCATGGATCTGCAACATGAAAGGGTGGGTGTGGTTTTAAAAAAGACACATGCATAAAAAATGAATCTTTAACCTTTTTTAAGTCTTTAACAACTTTGTCTGCTAAAAATGCGGTGTCTGAAAATTCAGTTGGAATATAATATGGTTCATAAATATACGCTTGATCATCTTTAGGCTTTCTTCCTTTGTACAAATCTTCTGCTTTATTAATTTCAAAACCATTTTGATTAAGATGGTTTGCCCAAGGCTCCGGTTTTCCTCCTGGTAAAACACAACCATCATCAAACCCTTCCATTGGTGATTCATAGGTAAAATTTTTTTTATCTTTTGGATCCAAATATCTCGGATCCCAAGAGGTATCAGTGTATCCGTAAAGTCTTGGATTATAATTTAGTTTACGAACTTCTTTAGCTATATTTGTAAATCTTTTATCAAGAGGAGCACCATTATATACTGAACGATGTATAAATGGATATAAGCCAGTCAGCATAGTAGTTCTTGATGGACCACAAGGGACAATTCCAGCAAAATGTGATTTAAAAATTATACTTTGTGAAGCAAGTTTGTCTAAGTTTGGTGTTAGAGCATATGGATGATTTAGGAAGCTAAAGCAGTCAAAACGCCATTGATCAGCACATATAAAAAGAACAGATTTTTTAGGTTTTTCCATATTTACTAATAATTATTAAAGTAATTAATTAAGAAGAAATACACAATTTTTTTAAAAAAATTGTAATAAAAACGTCAAATATTTTTGCTAAAAAGTCAAAATTGTTTACAAACAAAATCATACGATAAATTTATCTTATAGGAGAAAATATATGTTAAAAAAACTATTCATAGCGTTAGTATTTTCTTCCGCAACCTTTGTCTGGAGTGGAAGCTCTTTTGCAGGTGGTCATTGCGTAGGTACAACAATGAACGATGCACAGACAGGCGGAAAATATCCTCAGCAATATGAGTTATCAGAATATGAAAGTGCAGCCGGCTGTACTATGAAGTTTTCAGATAATCCAAATATTGCTAGCATAAACGCTACAATACAAGGTAACCCAGGAAGTCTACCTCCAGTTGAGGATAGATTACCTGATGAACCGCTTGTTGTAGTACCATATGAGTCTATTGGTAAATATGGAAATACAATAAACTTCTTATCGAACGCAACTGAAGCGGGAACTTCTGATATGTTATCTACAAGACACGTTAACTTATTACGTTTTGCTGATGACTTAACTACAATTGTTCCAAACGTTGCTAAAGATTATGAGTGGAATGATGATTTTACTACTTTAACATTCATGTTACGTAAAGGTCACAAGTGGTCAAATGGTGAACCTTTTGTAGCTAGAGATGTTGAGTTTTGGTACGAAGATTTGATGATGAATCCAAAGATTCGTGAAAAACCATATCCATATCTTTTAGTTGGTGGTGAACCAATGACTGTTGATGTAATTGATGATCAAACAGTAAGATTTAACTTACCATCTCCATTCCCTGGTTTAACTGCAACTATTGCATGGTCATATAACCAGTTCTTCATGCCTTCACATTTCCTAGAACAATTCCATCCGGAAATTGATTCAAATGCTGATGCAAATGCTCAGGCATTAGGATTTGCAGATGGTTATGATGCTTTAGCAGCATATTATGGTAACTCAGGTTGGACTGATACTCCAACTCCTTTACTAGCTAAACCAGATCTAGTTGCTGGATTACCTTATGCAGCTTATCCTTCTTTAGAAGCTTACATGACTATTGAAGACACTACAGAAGGTAGAGTCTATGCAGCTAACCCATACTTTTTCCAAGTTGATACAGCTGGGAATCAATTACCATACATTGATTATCAAAATGAAAGATATATCAATGAAAATGAAATAAGATTGTTAAAACTTGTTAATGGTGAAGTTGATTATAAATCACAGTCTGTTCAATTAGAGTCCGCTCCTCAATTACTTGATGGTGCTGAGTCTGGTGGATATCAAGTTCAAATCAATCCAGGTTGTGGTGCTGCATTATTTAGCTTTAATGTAACACATCCTGATCCTGAAAAACGTAAAGTCTATGGGGATATTCGTTTCCGTCAAGCAATGTCAATTGCAATGAATAGAGACGAGATCAACGAAGTTGCATATTACGGTTTAGGTAAAGTTGAGCAGTTTGTAGGATTTTCTCCTGCACCTGACTTCGTTCCTGAAAGTATAAAAATGCATATGACTCAATACGATCCAGATGGAGCAAATGCTCTTCTTGATGAAGTAGGATTAAAAGACGTTGATGGTGATGGATTTAGAGAATTACCAAATGGTGATGCTCTAGCTATTAATATTGACTACGCTACTCAAGGTATTGGTGGTGTTGAAGTTGAACTTGTTGCTAGATACTTCAATGAAGTAGGAGTAAAAACTACTTTTAAAGAGGTAACTCCAGATGAATATCGTGGTTCGCAAGCTGCAAACCAACTTGATGTTCACGTTTGGGATAAAGGTCAACCATTAGCAATTGTTGCTGGTAACCCAGAAACATTTAAACCTCCTTTTGGTAACTACTTTAACCATACACAAGGTTTAGATTGGGCAGCATATATTGATAGTAATGGTGACGAAGGTACTGAACCTCCTCAGTGGGTATATGACTTAAGTGATGGAATTGATAAATTCCAATCTTACGCTCTTGGTACTGCTGAGTCTAATGAGTGGGGTGAAAAAATTGCAACAATGTTAACAGAGCAAAGTCTATTGATTGGTACGGTGAAAGCACCTTTCCCAACTTATCATAGAAATGCGTTGAAAAACTTTACGCAGTTTAAAACTACTTCGTATGAGTATTATAGAACATACCCATATCTAGCTACTCAATGGTGGTTAGACGAGTAATTTAACTCAATAAATAATAAAAAAAGCGGCAATTATATATTGCCGCTTTTCTTTTTTTAATTATTCTTGTCTCCTAATTATTTTATATGATTAATTTTATACAATTTACTCTCACAAGAGCAGGACTTGCAATTATAACTTTACTTCTTGTATGCTTTATTGTTTTTTCATTAATGGAATTAGTTCCTGGAACTTGTGCTGAAAGATATCTAGCATTTAAAAATACACAAGGATCACAAATAACTTATGAAGACATAGAAAAAGAAAAAATTCGTTTAGGTTTAGATAAACCTTTTTTGTATAGATATGGCAAATGGGTTTCCAATATAGTTTTTAATGGAGATTTTGGTGATAGTTGTATTTTAAGAATGAATATTAATGAATTATTAAGTGGAAGATTTACTTTATCTTTAACAATATGTTTGGTTGCACTAATATTTTCATATTTAATTGCCATACCAGTTGGGATCATATCGGCCACGACAAAATATGCATCATTAGATAATACTCTAAAATTCATTAGTTATCTTGGAATAGCACTTCCCAATTTTTTAGTAGCACTCTGTATTATGCTTTTTATGACTGTTTACTATGGAGATACGATGACAGGTTTGTTTTCTCAAGAATATGAAAATGAACCCTGGTCATCAGCAAAACTATTTGATTTTTTAAGTAGAGCTTGGCTTCCAATATTTGTTTTAGGTTGGAATGCAACTGCCTTTGCTCTTCAAACAGTTAGGGCACTAATGCTAGATGAAAATGATAAACTATATGTAATGGCTGCAAGAGCTAGAGGAATATCAGGAATGAGTTTGTTGTGGAGATATCCCGCAAAACATTCTTTAGGTCCAGTAATCAATTCTATAGGTTTTGACCTTAATCGTATATTTAGTGCATTGCCGATTGTAGCCTTAATTTTAATTCTTACAGAAGCTGGGGCATTGTTAATTGAAGCTCTAGCAAGATCAAATGATCAGCAATTAGCAGGTGCAATTATTTTTCTTCTAACGGCAACAATTGTTTTTGTAAATTTTATAACGGATATTATTTTAGCAATAATTGATCCAAGAATAAGAAAAGGAGTTATGGGTGGAGGTTAGTAATCAAAAAAAAGAAGCTTATTATACTGCAACGCAGATGCAGTTAGTAAGAACACGCTTTTTTGGAAACAGATCTGCTATGATTGCTGGTTCTATTTTATTATTTATGATTATTTGTAGTCTATTTGCAGATTTTCTATCTCCTTATGATCCAACAATTAAAGGAAGAGATAAAGATTATGAAAATGGAGCACCTCAAATTCCGATGTTTTGGGATGAAAATGGATTTTCTGCAAGGCCGTTTTTACACACATTAGAAAAATATAGAGGAGCAGATACAAATTTTAGATGGGTTTATAAAGTTGATACTGAAAAAAGAAGATACGTTTATTTTTTTGTTGAAGGATGGGAATATAAAGTTTTTGATTTTAATATAAATCTTCCAGGAAAAATTTTAGATTTTAAAATTCCAGGTTTTACATTTAATACTCATTTATTTGGAGTTGAAGAAGGTGGTATCCATATATTTGGAACAGATAAGGCAGGAAAAGATTTATTCAGTAGAACCTTAAGTGCAATTTACATTTCACTGGCTGTGGGAACACTTGGTGTATTTATATCTTTTGTTCTATCCTTAATAATAGGTGGGATCTCAGGTTACTATGGTGGTTGGATTGATAGCGTATTACAAATGTTTACTGATGCAATTCGAACCGTTCCACCTATACCTCTGTTTATGTGTCTTGCTGCCTTTGCGCCATTAGAATGGAGTTCTGAATTACGGTTCTTTTTTATTTCCTGTTTGCTTGGATTAATTTCATGGCCAACTCTTGCAAGAAGAGTAAGAACACATTTACTTAGTGAAAGAAGCCAAGAATATATTCTTGCTGCAAAACTTTGTGGAGCATCATCTACTCACATTATTGTAAGACACTTATTACCAAGTTTCACGAGTTATATTATTGTCGATTTAGTCATTAGTTTTCCATACATGTTATTATCCGAAACTGCTTTAAGTTTTATAGGACTTGGTTTGAGAGAACCAGTAAACTCTCTTGGTGTACTTTTGCAAAATGCAACAAAGGCCGACGTACTTTTAAACTATCAATGGTATTTTATCCCTGTATTTTTCTTAGTCGTATTAATTTTAACATTTGTCTATGTAGGGGATGGATTACGTGATGCAGCAGATCCTCATAAGGTAAAATAATATGAGTCATTTATTAGAAGTAAAAAATTTAGATGTAAAATTTGATACTGATGAAGGTAGAATTACAGCTGTTGAAAATATCTCTCTTTCTGTAGATCAAGGTGAAGTACTTGGTATAGTTGGTGAATCTGGATCAGGTAAATCGGTGACTGCTAAATCGATTATGAAGTTAAATCCAGGTAATACTTCTTATAACGAAGACGCAGAAATAATTTTAGACAACGAAAATGTTCTTCAATTTACCTCTAAGCAAGACTTAAAAAAAATTAGAGGTGGTAAAGTATCAATGATTTTTCAAGAGCCTATGGCAAGTTTTGCTCCAGCAATAAAAATTGGAGCCCAGATGGTTGAGCAATTACTAATTCATAAAAATATTAATAAAGAGGAGGCAAAATCAATATCTATAAACATGCTTAAAAGAGTAGGTATAGCAGATGCAGAAAAACGGTTTAATCAATATGCATTTGAATTGTCTGGGGGAATGCGTCAAAGAGCAATGATAGCTATGGCATTATCTACTATGCCTAAACTTTTATTAGCAGATGAGCCAACAACTGCTTTAGACGTAACAATTCAAGCTCAAGTAATTAATCTAATTAAAGATATTATTAAAGAATATCAAATGGGAGTAATATTTATTACTCACGATCTAGGTGTTATTGCGCAGGTAGCGGACCATGTAGCGGTTATGTATTTGGGAAGTGTAGTGGAGAAAGGTCCAGTGAATGAGATCCTTAAAAATCCAAAACATCCTTATACAAAAGGGCTATTACAAGCTTTACCTGACATAAATAACTTAGACGCGCCCTTATCTCCAATACCTGGAAATATTCCAAGTCCATTAGATAGGCCAACAGGATGTGTATTTAGAACTAGATGCCCACATCATAATCCAGAAGGAAAAGATGGTAAAATAGAAATGAAATTAATTGAAGTTGAACCAGGTCACTGGGTTGATCAGTGCGGAATTAAGTGTGGTCAAAATGGGTGATAATTTAATTTCAGTAAATAATGTTTCAGTAAATTTTGATTATCAAGAAAATTTTATTTCAAAAAAACAAAAAATACATGCTGTAAACAATATCAATATCAAAATTAAAAAAGGATCATTCTTTGGATTAGTAGGCGAATCAGGATCTGGTAAAACAACTTTAGGAAGAGCAATACTTGGAGCTAATAAAATCAGTTCTGGAAATGTTATTTTTCATGACGATGAAAGAGATTATGATTTAACAGATATGAACAAACAAGATTTAAAAGAATATAGAAAAAAAGCTCAATTAATTTTTCAAGATCCTTATGCTGCTTTAAGCCCAAGAATGACTGTGAGGGATATTATTGCAGAGCCTTTAGAAGTGATGAGAATAACAAACTCAAGACAAGAAACTGATGAAAGAGTAAGAGATATTGCTGCTAAATGCAGATTAAATATTGAGCATTTAAGAAGATTTCCTCATGCATTTTCTGGAGGACAAAGACAAAGAATATCAATTGCAAGAGCCTTAGTAAGTAATCCAAAATTTATAGTAGCAGACGAAAGTGTTGCTGCTTTAGATGTATCAATACAAGCAGATATATTAAATCTTTTAAAACAACTTCAAACTGAGCTTAACCTAACTTACTTATTCATAAGTCATGATTTAAGTGTAGTAGCTCATGTATGTGATGTTGTTGCAGTTATGTATTTGGGGCACATAGTTGAAATGGGACCTTCAAGAGAATTATTTAAGAACCCAAAACATTCTTACACAAAGGCACTATTATCTTCTATTCCATCAATTGATCCAGAGAAAAGATCTGAAGCTATAGAACTAAAGGGAGAAATTCCTAGCGCATTAAATCCACCTCCAGGTTGTGTGTTTAGAACCAGATGTCCTAATCCTGGAGTAGATTGCAAAGGTGGAGAAATAAAAATGGGTCTTATTGAAGTTGAACCAGGTCACTGGGTCGATCAGTGTTGTGCTCTATAAGTAGTTTTTATAACTGTAATGAAAAATATAGCATTTATTGGAACCTCTCATATTCATACACCAAACTTTATTTCTAAGGTAATTTCAAATATTAAAATTAATTGTATTGGTGTTTGGGACAAAGATAAGAACAGGTCAAAAAGTGATTCAGAAAAACTGAAATGTAAGAATTATGATAACTATATTGATTTATTAAAAGAACCTAATTTAGATGGTGTTATTGTATGTTCAGAAACTAATTTGCACTATGAATTAGTTAAACAGATTACCGAGAATAAAAAAAACTGTTTTATAGAAAAACCTTTAGGGATAGGAAAAAAAGATTCTTTTGAAATGGCAAATCTTATTGAGTCTTCAAATATTATTTTCCAAACTGGCTATTTCATGAGAAGCAATCCTGTTTACATAAAACTTAAAGAATTAATTACTGCTAATTATTTTGGCGAAATTTCAAGAATTCGACTCGTTAATTGTCACGATGGTATTATGAGGGATATTTTCAAAAAATATCAATGGATGACAGATCCCAAAGTTGCTGGAGTTGGAGCTTTTGGTGATTTAGGAACACATGTTTTAGATCTTCTTTTATGGTTTTTTTCTGATGTTGAGTCAGTAAGTGCAACCTTTACAAAAGTATATAATCAATATCCAGACTGTGAAGAGAGTGGAGAAGCATTAATAAAATTTAAAAGTGGGTTGATAGCTAGTATTGCCGCGGGATGGATAGATATAGCGCAGCCATATACTATTTTTGTAAGTGGAACAAAAGCTCACGCAAGAACAACGAATGAGCAATTAATTATAAATGAAAATAAGGATGGTAAAAAAACAGAAAGAATAGAAGAAAATTTACCAGAAGCATTACCTCATGCATTTGATTTATTTCTAAATTCATTAATTGATAACAATACTAAAAATCTAGTTACTCCTATAGAAGCAGCATTGAGAAGTAGTATAATGGAATCAATTTACCAATCAGAAAAAGAAAAAAAATGGATAAATATCTAAATTAAAAAATATAAATATGAGTAAAATAAAAGTTGGTATTATTGGCGTTGGGGGTATTGCAAAGTTACATGTACCTGGTTGGCGCATGTCAGAACATGCAGAATTAATAGCAGGTTCTGATATAAACAAATCAACTCTAGAAGATTGGGGTAATACTAATCAAATAAAAAAATTATATCTTGATCCCTTAGACATGATTAATGATCCAGATATAGATGTGATAGATATTTGTGCACCTAATAACTATCATTGCGATTTAGCAATTAAAGCAATGCAAGCTGGCAAAGATGTTTTATGTGAAAAACCCTTAGCTCCAAATGCTTCACAAATAAAAAAAATGATTGAAGTAAGAGATCAAACGAAAAAAAAATTAATGTGTGCTCAACACTTTAGATTCAGAAAAGATTCTCAAATAATAAAAGATCAATCCACATCAATTGGTTCGATATATCATGCACGTTCTTGGATGCTTAGAAGAAATTATTTACCAGTCTCACTTGGTTTTTTAAAAAAAGAAAATTCAGGAGGAGGGCCTTGTATTGATATAGGGGTACACGTATTAGATTTAACTCTTTGGTTTATGAACAACCCAGAACCTCTTTCTGTGACGGGTGTGTCAAAAACAGAATTAGCAAAGCAGCCAAATTCTTTTAGTTACAATGGAGAGTACGATAAGGAAGCAATGAACGTTGAAGATTTTGCAGCCGCGTTTGTTAGGTTTAAAAATGGTGCAACCTTGATGCTTGAAGTATCATGGATGCTTCATCATAAACTACCAGAAGATAAAATAGAAGATATGCAGGTATGGTTATACGGAAGAGAAGCTGGTTTGCATTGGCCTAATTGTGAGATTATAAAAAATGATATCAATTCTCAAACTCACATAACTAAAAAAATTGAAGGAAATTTGAATGATACTATTGAACCTCATGCCAAAGAATGTATCGAGTTTGCAGAATTTGTTGCAAACCATCAACCAGTTACTATTCCGGCTGAACACTCTCTACAAGTAATGAAAATTTTAGATGGAATTTATAAAAGTCAAGAAGTAGGAAAAGAAATTATTTTAGAATAATAGATTATGATTAATGAAAAATAATTTATTTTTAGCTGTTATATTATCACTTTCAGGTTTGTTTTTATTGGATTGTATGGGGATCGCGATAAAGTTTTTACGAAACGAATATCCTGCAGCTCAACTTTCTGTTTTTAGAAATTTATTTGGAATGATCCCATGTGTTATTGCTTTATATTTTTCACATGATTGGCATCGAAACGGTAGACAAATAAAAATAACGCAATGGAAGTTAGGATTATTCCGCGGAGTATTTGTAGCATTGGCTCAATTATGTCTCTATACTTCTTATGCCTACCTACCTTTTGCTTTAGTCGCTACCATGGAATACACTGGGCCCATGATGGTCACCCTTCTTGCTATCCCTTTATTAGGTGAAAAATTTGGTTGGTACAAAATGAGTGCAGTAATTTCTGGTTTTGTAGGTATAGTTTTAATTATGCAACCTTGGTCATCAGACTTTAATTATATGTTATTACTTCCTATACTTGCTGCTTTTGGATATTCATTAGCAAGGGTAACATCCTTAAGTTTTGAGGATCATGTTCCTTCACCACTTATCAATTTGTATGGTCAAACAGGGACAATCATAGTTGCATGTATGTTAGTGATGTTTTTCGGTATGTGGGAAAATTTTAAAACTATAAATGATTTCTTAGTAGTTTGTGGAATGGGGATTGCAGGAGGGTCTGGAACTTTACTTTTAATATATGGTGCTAGAAATGCAGAACTTAGTAAAATTATGCCATTTGATTATATAGAGATATTTTTTGCACTTATTTTAGGTTGGATATTTTTTGCAGAATGGCCAGTTGATCAACTCTTCCCAGGCGCTTTTTTCATAGTTTTAGGTGGATTAATCATTTATCTTCAACAAAGAAAAAATAATTTTCAAAGATTAAGGAAAACATAATGGAATATAAAATTACCAAACTTCAAAATGATAAAGGTTTAGATATTGATATAGTTAATATTATTAACTCAAACAATTATAGTTTTAGTTTTTATACTTATGGTGGTTATATGAGTGAAGTTTGTATTCCAACTTCATCGAATGTTTCTGAAACAGAGGATGTTTTATTAGGTTATGGTAATTTAGATGATTGTCTGGAAGCTCATGGATATTTCAATTCAATTATTGGAAGAGTTTGTAATAGAATAGGGCAAAGTAAATTTACTCTTAATGGGAAAGAATATAATTTATATTCTAATACCGAACCTGATCATCTTCATGGTGGAGAGGTAGGTTTCAATAAAAAGATTTGGAAAATAGCCGATATTAAAAAAACAAGCCAAAGTATAAAAGTAGAGCTCACTTACCAGTCTAAACATTTAGAAGAAAATTATCCAGGCAACTTAAATTGTAAAACTATTTACGAACTTAATAACAATAACGAAATTCTAATTTCCTTTAATGCTACTACAGATCAAGATACTATTGTTAATATGACTAATCATAACTATTGGAATTTCCATGGCCATAAAGATAATTATAAAAATATTACTGACCATGTTGTAAGAATATCATCTAATCAAATTTGCGAAACTGATGAGGGATCAATTCCTACTGGTAAATTATTCGAAGTAGTTAATACAAAATATGATCTTAATAATTCATTTGAAATAAATAAATCTTTTTTAGAAGGCGGTGGTATTGATCACAATTATGTTCTCAAAGATCATTCTATTGATCAATCCATAGCTGCAATCTACAGTAACATTACTGGTATGGGAGTTGAATACTCAACTGATCAACCTGGAATACAATTTTATACTGGTAACATGATGAAGGAGTCATACAACGGAAAACATGATAGAAATTATGGTTTACAATATGGAATGTGTTTAGAGACACAAATCTTCCCTGATGCTATTAATCAACCAAATTTTCCATCAACTATATTAAAAAAAGGTGAAAAATATACTTCAAATACTAAAATAAAATTAAGAAATGATTTTAAATAAATTAATTTATTGTTTAATCATTTTATATCTATAGACATCAAAAAAAAATGAAAATCAGTAAAAAAATTATCGATAATTTAAAAAAGGGTGGTGTAGATTTTTACTTAAGTGTTCCTTGCAAGTTATTAGCTAACATGATTGATATTCTTGAAAAAGATAATGATGTATATTATTCGGCTGTACCACGTGAGGAAGAAGGTATGGGTATCTGTGCAGGAGCTTATTTAGGAAATAAATTCCCTTGTATAATGATGCAGAATACAGGAATAGGAAATTCAGTGAATGCAATTGTTTCTTTATTGCAATTATATCAAATGCCTGTTGTTTTTCTAATTAGTTACAGAGGTACACCAGGTGAGCCAGTAGGAGCACAAGGTGGAATGGCTAAAATAACTGAAGATATTTTACAGACTTTAAGAATACCTATGTTGCATTGTTCTTCAGAAAATGATCTTGAGAAAATTTCAACATTTAGCAAACATGCTAAAGTTGTGGAGTCACCAGTTGCTATATTATGTGATTTCAATTTAATGAAAGATGATAAATGAACCGGTTTGACTTATTAAATAAAATACAAAATATACTTAAAGATAACTTAGTTATTTGTAATATAGGTCTTCCATCTCAAGAATTATATAAAATTAACGATCAACCAAACTTTTTTTATATGTTAGGCAGTATGGGTTTATCCTCTTCTATTGGTTTAGGCTTGTCATTATCTCAAAACAAAAATGTTATTAGCATAGATGGTGATGGATCTGTTTTAATGAATATGAATACACTAGCAACAATTGGCAATAGAGCACCATCAAATTATACTTTATTAATAATTGATAATGGATCATATGGATCAACAGGAGATCAAAGGACTTTTACTGATGAAAATACTTCTTTAAAAGATGTTGCAATAGGTGCTGGTTGTAAAAATGTAGTTGAATGTTCTGGAGATGAAACAGTAAATGCATTGAACAAAGCTATTGATGATAAAGATAATTCATATGTAATAATTTCAAAGATCAATTCTGGGAATGTTAAAATTGATCCTATTCCAATCAATCCTATAACTATAAGAGATAGGTTTAGAAAATTTATCGGTATAGTTAAATACCTTTAATTATTATTTTATGATCATTTGTGCAGGATCAATATTTACAGATTACATAAGTAGGATAGATGAATTTCCAAAAAAACCAATTAAAGTTTTATCTAGAGGTATTGATAAAAGATTAGGCGGGTCAGCAGCAGTATCAGCATTTACTGCAAAAATTTTAGGATCTGAATCAAAATTCATTGGAAAATTTGGAGATGATGATTCTTCAGTCTTTTTAAAAAATGAATTAAAAAAATTTTCTATCAATATTAGTAAATCAATTTTTATAAAAAAATGTCAGTCTTCGCAAAGCTTTGTAATTGAGGATACAAAGGGTGAAAGATTACTAGCTGCTTATAATGATCCAAAGCTACTTGATTATAAGAAAATACCGAAATTAAATTTTAGAAAACAAGATATTTATGCAGTAGATATGAGATGGATAGATATGGCTTTTAATATTGCTATTAATACTAATAAAAAAAATATTAAATGTGTTGCAGATTTAGATAATTTTAAAAGTTCAAATAAAATTTCTCAAATCGTTAACAAAGCTTCTCACCCTATATTTTCTGAGGAAGGTTTGAAAACTTATAAAAAAAATATCAATATGCAAAAAGCTCTTTTTCAAATATTCAACGAAACAAATAAATTTGTTGCAGTTACTATGGGATCTAAAGGTGTTTATTGGGTTGAAAATGATTCTTTATACCATTGTAAAGTTCCAAAGGTAAAAACAACTGAAACAAATTGTGCAGGAGATGTTTTTCACGGTGCTTTTGCAACAGCTCTATCATTAAATAAATCAAATTCTCAAAGTATACAGTTAGCAGCAGCAACCGCAACATTAAAATGTATGAAAAAGGGAGGAATATACTCAATACCAAAAAAAAATATGGTAAATAAATTTTTAAAAAAAATAAAGATAATAAAAATTAAATGATAAATATTTTAATTACTGAATTTTTAGATAAGCAAGTTTTAAATAATTTAAATAAAGATTTTAATATAATTTATAATGAGGAAATTTGGCAAAATAGAGATTACTTAGAAAAAGAAATACATAATTTTGATGGAATAATTGTAAGAAATAAAACAAATCTAGATGGAAGTATTTTAGAAAAAGCAGTTAATTTAAAATATATCGGAAGACTAGGAGTTGGTCTTGATAATATAGACACTGAATACTGTAATAAAAATAATATATTTGTTCAACCTGCAACAGGTATGAATGCAGACTCTGTTGCTGAATATGTGGTTAATTCTTCTCTAATATTATTGAAAAAAACTTTAATTGTGAGTGATCAGACTAGAAAAGGAAATTGGCCAAGGAATACTATTGTAACAAATGAGTTGAAAGGGAAGACATTAGGTTTAATAGGTTTTGGTTACATTGCAAAAAAAGTTTTTAAACTAGCTAACTCATTTGATGTTTCATTTATTACTTACGATCCATTTATTTCTTTTGAACAAATAGAGAGTTTCAATTTAAAAAAAGTATCTTTCAATGAGATTTTGAAGTTATCAGATATTATTTCAATACACGTGCCTTTAAGTGAAGAAACTAAATATATGTTTAATAAACAAGTTTTCTCCAAAATGGAAAAAAAACCTATTATTATTAATTCTTCTAGAGGTGGAATAATTAATGAAAGAGACTTACTAGACGCATACTCAAATAATATCATATCTGGTTTTGCGTTAGATGTTTTTGAGAATGAACCTATTGACGAAGAATTCTATAAAAAAATCACTAAAAATATGAATTGTATCTTAACTCCACATACAGCTGGAGTAACTGAAGAGTCAAATACCAGAGTAAGTAATTTTATAGTTGATACAACAAATAAATTTTTTCAAAGCCTTAAAGATTAAATTCACTCATTTCAACCACTCTTCCTTCTTTTGCCGATATCTCAGCTGCTTGGCCCATAGCAACAGAATACAAACCATCTTTTATTGAAACTTCCGCAGGCAGCTTATTATTTATACTATTTATAAAACCTAAATGTTCATAATATGTTGATCCATGGTGGTGACCAGCATCAAATATTTTTTTATCTACTGTAATATTTTCAAGAATAGGACTATTTTGATTTCTCATACCAATTCTTAAAGTAGAAGAATTTTTACCAGACCTATTAGATGGCACTCCAGTCTCTATTTTACCTAAGTTTCCAACAGCACAAAATTCCTCTTGTAAATCTGTATTTTCAGCAAACATACATAAATCTAAAGTGCTCCTTACACCATTTTTAAAATCAACAATTACAAATGCATTATCTATAATATCTGGTACTTCATTATTATAACTCTCTTCTAAATGATTTACATCTTGTCCAGCACTTGCAAATATTTTAGTTGGTTCACTTTGAATGATGAGTCTCATTAAATCAAAAAAATGACAACATTTTTCAACAAGCGTTCCACCAGTATTTCGGGAAAATCTATTCCAATCTCTTACTTTTTCTAAAAAAGGCTGACGATGCTCCTTTATAGTTAGCATTTTCAGATCGCCAATTTTTTTCGTATGTATATATTCCGTCATTTTACTTACAGGGAGCATGTATCTGTACTCCATAGCTATCCAAATTGTACTTTTATAATTTTTAGTAATTTTTTGTAGTTCAAAACAGTCATCAACATTTGTACACATTGGTTTTTCTATTAGGAGATGTTTATTTGCTACTAAAACTTTTTTAATTACATCTATATGTGTGAAGTTTGGTGTAGAAATAACATAAGCATCAGCACTATCATCTTTAATCAAACTATCTATATTATTAAAACACTTAATACTTTTATTGTTAGCCAATTCATAACTTGCTTTTATTGAACCCTCAAATGTATCGCACAAAGCAACAACTTCTGCATTTTCAATGATTTCAATGTTCCTAATATGCTCTCTGCCCATTGCCCCAGTACCAATTATTGCATATTTAATTTTTTGATTCATAAAGTGTATACTGGTATTTTTAATTTATTACCTAATGATAATAGATCTTCGTATATATCTCCATAAGTAAATGCAATATGATGTTCCATTCCACTAAGCAAAAATTCTTCAATAATTCTTGTAGTAGATTTACCAAATGAAACAACACCAGATGTTCCAGAAAAAGAATTTTTTTCATCCAAAACTTTTCCTTTTAAAATAAAAAATTTTAGCTTGTTACGGGATTTTGAAACTCTAAATATCGTTATCTTCCCTTTTTTAAATGCAAAATCAAACAACAGTGGTTTTTTTCTATTAGAATGAAGAATGGCTTTAGATTTCTTTTTATTTGACATACTAATTGGTGCAAGCCCACAGTGCCAAAAAACAACATTATTTTTTTTATAATCTAAATCCACTATATCAACCAATAATGATGGTTTATTGTTGATTTGGTTTAGAATTCTGCAACTAATACTGCCTAATACATCAGCTTCACATGCTGAGCTAATTTTTTTTTCATTAAGCATAGCCATAGGACCGCACGCAGCACATCCAAATTTAGTAAACATTTCTGGCCAACATCTTATTGCAAAAGAATCAATATCCTTTTCCTTCTTTATATTTTGTAAACCATGAAAAATTGAAAGACTTTTATTTAGTTCAACTGAGTTAAGTTTCTCTAAACCTGAGGTATAATTACCTATTTTATTTTTTGTGTGATTTAACTCTCCCTTAAATATTTTTTTTGATTCTGCAAATAATTTATCTAGACTTATTTTTTTAATATTTGTTTTAAGTCTATTTTTTATTTCTAACTCATTATAATCACATGTGTAAAAACCATTTGGTCTTTCTCCCACTAATCCT
>CACNHX010000008.1 GCA_902620425.1 uncultured Alphaproteobacteria bacterium | reverse complement strand
AATAATATAGGCATTGCAGGACCTACAAAATATCTTCAAAATATTTCAATAGATGAATGGGATAACACGATTAAAACCAATTTAAGTTCACATTTTTATTTCACAAAATTTGCTATTCCATTTTTAAAAAATGCCAAAAAAGGATCTATTATTAATTTATCTTCAACTGCAGGATTATATGGTTTTGCTCAACGTTCACCATATGCATCAAGTAAATGGGCAGTAATTGGATTAACTAAAACATTAGCAGTTGAATTAGGAAAATTTAAAATACGTGTGAATGCAATTTGTCCTGGTTCTGTTAATGGCGATAGAATGGATAGGGTAATAAATGCAAAAGCTAAATTAATAAATTCTTCAAATAAAAAAGTAAGAAAAGAATTAGAGTCAATGGTTTCATTAAACACATTTGTAGAAAAAGAAGATATTGCATCAATGGCATTATTTTTATTGAGCGATGCTTCAGAAAATGTATCTGGTCAAATCATGACTGTTGATGGAAATACTGAAAGAATGAATTAGTGGATATAAACGCTGACTACATCATTGTTGGAGCAGGGTCAGCAGGTTGTGTTTTAGCTAACAGATTGTCTTCACAATCAAAGAATTCTGTAATTTTATTAGAAGCTGGCCCATCCAGTAAAACCTGGAAAGTTGATATGCCAAGTGCACTTCTATATGCAATGCATGACCCAAAATATAATTGGAAATATTATACTGAGCCTGAGCCATTTCTAAATAATAGATCTTTATATTGTCCAAGAGGTAAAATGATCGGGGGATGCTCTTCGCATAACGGAATGGTTTTCGCTAGAGGTCATAAAGAGGATTTTGATAGATGGTCTTCAAGTGGTTTAACTAATTGGTCATATGAAAAAGTTTTACCTTTTTTTAAAAAATTAGAAACTTGGTCTCATGATAGTAATGTAAGAGGTAAAGAGGGACCATTAAAAGTAAATAAATCAAATATAGATAAAAAATACCCTCTATTTAAAAAAGTTTTAGAAGCTGCACAAGAAGCTGGATATAAAATATTTAATGACTCTAACAGTATTGATAAGGAAGGTTTTGGAACTTTTGATGTAACAATAAACAAAGGTGTAAGACAAAGTGTTGCTAAGGCGTATTTAGAGCCAATCCAAAATAGAAAAAATCTAAGAATAATAAATAATATTGATGTTAAAAAAATTCTTTTTAAAAATAAAACTGCAATTGGTGTTGAAACGATTAAAAAAAATATAACCAATAATTATTTAGCCAATAAAGAAGTTATACTTTGTGCTGGTTCAATTAATTCACCTAAAATTCTTCAATTATCCGGAATAGGTGATGAAACGTATCTTAAAAGCTTGGGAATAGAAGTAATTAATGATTTAGTTGGGGTGGGAGAAAATTTACAAGATCATTTAGAGATGTATATTCAATATAAATCTAAAAAAAATGAAACATTACATTCTTTAGCAACAAATTTTCTATATCAAGCAATAGAAGGATCAAAATGGTTTTTATTTAAAAAAGGTAGGTTAGCAAACTCACACTTAGAGTTAGGAGGTTTTGTTAAATCTGACAAATCATATAATCACCCAAACCTACAATTTCATTTTTTTCCCTACTTAGTTATTAATCATGGTTTAGAAAATCCTAATTTTGAAGCTTTTCAATTTCATGTTTGTCCAAATAGACCAAAAAGTAGGGGGTTTGTTAAAATTAAAACAAATAACTATAAAGATGATCCTAAAATACAATTTAATTATCTTAAGCATGAAGACGATTTAAAACAAATGAGAGAAGGTGTAGGAATTGCTAAAAAAATTTTGTCTCAAAAAGCACTTAAAGAATATGTTGGCACAGAAATTAGGCCTGGGAAGAATGTATCTAATCAAAATGAATTAGATGAAGTTATTAAAAATACATCTGAATCTGCGTATCATCCGTCATGCACAAATAAAATGGGTGAGGACAAAACTTCAGTTGTAGATCAAGACCTAAGGGTTCATGGAATTCAAAATTTAAGAGTTGTTGATGCTTCTGTAATGCCAGATATTGTTAGTGCTAATTTAAATGCAACAACTATTATGATTGCTGAAAAAGCTTACGACCAAATAAATAGTACCGTTAGTTAGAGAGATAAAATCTAATTTAATTAGATCGTTTTTCTTCTAAGAGTCCAACCGTATCTTTCGCTGTAGTATGCTTCGATACCATCAGCAAGATTAAGGTCATAATTTGAGTCTATAGATCCTTCAAGAACCTTATTCTCAATAGAACTCTGCTCTAGGCTTTCTTTTTGGTTATTAATATTTTCAGTTAATTTGCTGTTCATATTTACAGATTTTACAAATACATAATAAAATAAAAAAAAACTAGAGTTTTTCTTAGTTTTAATGTAAAGAAAATTACTTTGAATTTATTATTTTTGTAAATTTTGTAAATGAATATTGAATCTGACATAAATTTTGGCCCAAGGTTAAAAAAACAAAGGATAAGTAAAGGTTTTTCACAAGCTGAATTATCAAAAACTATTGGCATATCTCCTAGTTATTTAAATTTAATTGAAAGTGGAAAAAGAAAAATACCACTTTCCTTACTAATTAAAGCAGCTGATAAATTAGATTTATCAATTAAAGACTTCTCAACAGAATCTAGCAAACGACTTCTTTCAGACGTTATGGATGTTTTAAGCAATGAGATTTTTGATGATTTAAAGATAACCAATCACGATACAAGTGACTTTATTGGTTCAAATCCTAACATAGCTAAAGCATTACTGACAATAAATGATTCTTTTAAAAGTTTTAAAGAAGATATGCAAAATCGACTTGAAACGATGGATGTCAATGCAAATCAAATTGAAAAACCAACAAGACTACCTGTAGAAATCGTTTCAGATATTCTTCAAGAAAATAAAAATTACTTTCATGATTTAGAAGTAAGTTCTGAAAATCTAAGAAAAGAAATAGGTCTTGAAACTGGACCTAACATTGGTTCTGGATCTAAATTATCACTTTATCTTAAAGAAAAACATGGAATTGAAGTTAAAATAGTAACCATAAACGAAGATGAAAAAATAGTTAAAAAATTTGATGAAAATTCAAAGATTTTTTATCTTTCTGAAATGTTAACTTATACATCAAGAAACTTTCATTTAGCATCACAAGTTGCTTATTTAGAGGCTAATGATGTTATCAATAAAGTTATTAAAGATAATAACGTCGAATCAGAAGAAGTAGAACCTTTGCTTAAACTATCTTTACTAAATTATTATGCTGCTGCTTTTATGATGCCTTATAACGATTTTTTAAAGAGTGCTAAATTACATAAATATGATGTAGAAATTTTGATGCATCATTATGCTTGTAGTTTTGAACAAGTTACACATAGATTAACAAATCTTCAAAGACCTGGAAATGAAGGAGTGCCATTTCATTTTTTAAAAACAGATATTGCTGGAAATGTCTCAAAGCGATTTTCTTTATCTGGTATTCATATACCAAGACATGGAGGTTCTTGTCCTAGATGGAATGTTTATACTGCTTTTTTAAATCCTGGAAAAATTCATCCTCAAATATCTAAAATGCCAGATGGACGAGTATATTTTTGTATCGCAAGAGCTTTTGAGAAAGGAATTGAAAAACATGGAATGCCTAAAAGCTTTGTTTCGATTGGTTTAGGTTGTGATATGAAATACGCTAAAGATCTAATTTATTCTGAAGGAATCGATCTAAATAATAAAAAATTACAAATGCCAATTGGAGTTTCTTGTAGGATATGTCCTAGAGTGGAATGTCAGCAAAGAGCTTTTCCTCCAATTGATAAAGAACTTAAATTAGATATTAAATATCGAGGGACATCACCATACGTTACAATTTAGCTAAATTTTAACTAACATTTTACCTAAATTTTTACCATTCAGTAGATCTATAAATGCTTTTGGAGCATTTTCTATATTTTCATAAATTGTTTCTTTAAACTTTATTTTTCCTTCAGATAGCCAATTTCGCATATCAGTTTCAAAAGGCTCATTATCATTTTCATGATCAAAAATTAAAAAACCTTTTATAGTTAATCTTTTTACTAATACGTGAGCCATATTTTTTAGTCCAGCAGGTGCAGAAGTTGAATTCATTTGAGATATTCTTCCACAAATAATAATTCTTCCAAAATTTTTCATTCGAAAAATTGCAGACTCTAAAAAATCACCTCCTACATTATCAAAGTATAAGTCAAATCCTTCAGGACAAATTTCTTTTAAGTGCACAACAAGGTTATCAATTTTTTTATAATTAAATGCTACATCAACATTTAATTCATTTTTTAACCAATCAACTTTTTCATCTGATCCAGTACTAGCATATACTTTGCATCCTAAATTTTTTGCAATTTGACAAACTGTTGAACCAACACTTCCACCTGCTGAAGATACAAGAATACTTTGTCCCTTTTGTATATTCCCATGATTAAAAAGACCAATATATGCAGTTTGCCCTGTCATTCCTAAAGGCCCAAGATAAGTTTGCAATGGAAGATTGGAATTTTTTATTTTTTTTAAATCACCGCCTTTGCAAACGAAGTTATCTCTCATTCCAAAATTACTGAAAACAACATCTCCTTCTTTAAATTGTGAATCTTTTGATTTTTGGACTGACCCAATTGCATAACCTTCCATTTCCTCGCCTAGTAAAAAGGGTGGTTTATAATTTTTACGTTCTGTCATCCTTGCCCTCATATACGGATCAACAGATATCCATGAATTAAGAACATGAATATTATTTGTTTCATCTAATTCTAAAGTTTTAGATTTAATTTCAAAATCTTCTTCTTTAGGTAACCCAGTTGGTATATAATTTTTTAAAGCTACATATTTTGAGATTATTGTCATAATTATAATTTATATTTTTTCTTTAATTCTAGCAAATCTATTAAGAAATTATCTCTTATGTTACTTAAATCTTTTATAGAATGATTCTTTGATTGTTTTTTTGTGCCTTTAATGATTTTTTCTTTAAGTTTTTTTGTTAGTTTTGGAGATTTGAGTTTAGTCCATGGAAGCTTCAATGCTGGTCCAAACTGATCTAGCATATGTTTCATACCCATTTCTCCTCCCGCTAAGTGAAATGTCAAAAAAGTTCCCATTAGAGCCCATCTCATACCAGGACCATAAGTAATCGCTTCGTCTAAATCTTTTGTTGAAGCATATCCATCATTTACAATATGTAAACCCTCTCTCCACAAAGCTTCTTGCAATCTATCAGATAAAAAGCCCGGTAATTCTTTTTCTACCAATAATGTTTTCATTTTAATTTTTTGATAAAATTTTTTTGCTTTATTAAAATATAAATTTGTAGTTTTTTTACCTTTTACAACTTCAACCAAAGGGAGAATATATACAGGGTTAAATGGATGAGCTATGATTAACCTTTTTGGATTAATACATTTTGATTGTAAATCTGATGGAAGTAAACCAGATGAACTTGAAGAAATTATTGAATTTGAGGGTGAATATTTACTTATATTTTTTATAACATCTTTTTTTAAAGTTAATCTTTCGGGTACATTTTCCTGAGTTAAATCTGCATTTTTTACTGCTTCTTCAATACTGTCTACGATTTCCAAATTTTTGAAATTAATCTTTGTATTATATAATTTTTTTATAATTAAGTTTGTTCTTGCTATTTCTGCTTTTAGAAAATTTATTTGTCGAGAATTTTTATCAAATGCTTTGACTTTTATACCATTAGCAAGAAATCTAAGTATCCAGCCAGTACCAATTACACCAGTTCCAATGACAGCAATATTTTTCAAATTAAAAATGTTTTTTTAGTTTTAATTTCTCTCTAGTCTGTTGAGGTGATAAAATAGAAGCCCCCATATCTTCAACAATACATCTTGCCTTTTCAACCAACTGTGCATTTGATGCAAAAACTCCTTTTTTTAAATAAAGATTGTCTTCAAGTCCCACACGAACATTTCCTCCCAAAATAACTGCCTGTGCAGCCATAGGCATTTGTGATCTTCCTATTCCAAATCCAGACCAAACACCTTCAGAAGGTACCATTTCAGCCATAGCTTTCATTGCGCTCGTTGTTGCAGGTGATCCCCAAGGTATGCCAAGGCATATTTGATAAAAAGGAGGGCCATCAATTAAACCTTCTTTATAAAGTTGGTTAGCAAACCATAAATGACCCATTTCAAAAGCTTCCATTTCTGGTTTCACTCCAAGCTCCTGCATTTTTTTTGCTGCAGTTCTTAGTTGTATCGGTGTATGAATAAAAGTCATGTTTGAGTCACCAAAATTTAGTGAGCCGCAGTCTAAAGTACAAATTTCAGGCAATAACTCTTCAACATGTTCTAATCTGCTTAATGCATCGATCATATCAGTATTTGCTCCCACTGGATTTAAAGGATCTTTACCTGTTCCAACTTCAAAATCACCACCCATACCTGTAGTAAAATTTAAAACTACATCAGTTTCAGAGGAGCGAATTCTATCTGCCACTTCTTTATAATAACTTAAATTCCTAGAAGGTTTGCCATCAGGTTCTCTTACATGTACATGAGCTATTGCTGCACCCGCTTTGGCAGCTTCAATTGAAGCATCAGCAATTTGTTTTGGTGTTATAGGTAATTCAGGATGTTTACCTGCTGTATCACCAGATCCTGTTACAGCACACGAAATTATTACTTCATTATTCATTATTTTAAACTACTATATTTTTTGAATTAATAAAGAAAAACAATGAAGATATATTTAAATTCAGGAAGAGTAAAAAAAGAATGGACCGATTACAATGGTCATATGAATTTGGCATTTTATATTCATCTTTTTGATGCTGGATGGGAAGTTCTTTTACAAAAATTTAATATGGGTGAAACTTCTGCAAAAACAGAGAAGAAAACTACTTTTGCCGTAGAGTCACACACAACTTATGACAAAGAAGTGAAAGAGGGTGATGAAGTAGACATTAATTTATTATTTCTTGATAAGGATAAAAAAAGATTAATTTATAAATTAGAAATGACACATAAACTTGAAGGTTACAGAGCAGCAACAACAGAGGTTTGTTCTTTGTATGTTGATTTAAATGTTAGAAAAGTTTCTGAATTAGAATTAGAAAAGCAAAAAGATATAGATAAATTTATTCAAGAAAATAAAAATAATTTTGATCCAGGTAACCTTACACTAATCAATAAGCTTAAAAAATAATTATAAATTTCTATAAGGGGTTCTATTAAATATTCTTTGAACCATTGGAACAAATTCTTTTAGAGGAATTGTATCATAATTTGGATCAAATGATGCTTGATCCCATCTTTCACAAAAATCTATAGTGTCTTTAAAGAATTCATGACCTTTGAATTTATCTCTTAGGTTTCTATCTTTTCCATAATAATGATTATAGTAGTAGGCTTGAAATAAACCGTGTTGTTCTACAATCCATCTTGTCTTTTCAGACACAAAGGGTTTTAATACCGCAGCTGCAAGTTCAGAATGATTAAGAGGTGCAATTTCATCACCTATATCATGCAATAAGGAAGCTACCACCATTTCTTCAGAAGCTTGTTCACGTAACGCCCTTGATGCAGTTTGAAGAGAATGTTCTAATCTAGATACCTTATAGCCACCTAAAGAATTGTCTAAACTTTCTAGCACTCTTACTATTCTATCAGCTGTACCTTCAATGAATTTATCTTCAAAATTAGCAAGAAGTTCATAGTCCTCTTTATCACCATGTTTCATTTCAGTGAATTTTACTTCATCTTTAGACATGAAATAATTATACATATTTTTAAATTTTATGAAACTAATTCCTGAATGGTATGAACACCAATATTGTTTGATTGCTTGGCCATGTAATAAAGATCTTTATGGTAAAATTATTAATAAAGCTAGAGATGAAGTTGCAAATGTAATTAATGAAATTGCAAAAACTGAGCATGTAATTGTATTTTCAAATAAAGAAGACATTAATGAAATTCAAAATAAAACTGATCATAAAAATATAGATATTGTAGAGTGTAAATTAGATGATTCTTGGATGCGAGATATTGCACCGATATTTTATATCGAAGATGAAAAATTAAAATCAATTAGTTTTGAATTTAATGGTTATGGCAAGTATCCAGATTATTTAAATGATAATAAAATATCAAAATTTATTTCAAACTATTTAAATATCCCAACAAAAATTTCTGACTTAGTTATTGAAGGAGGAGCAATAACTTATGATGATAAAAAAAATTTATTTAGCACTAAAAATGTAATATTTAATAAAAATAGAAAACAAAAACATAATAGTGAATATATTATTAAAGAATTAAAGCTCTTGTTTGACTTAAATTATATTTTTTTATTTGAAAATGGACTAATAGAGGATGATACAGATGGTCATGTCGATAATTTATTATGTCCGATAGGAAAAAATCAATATTTAATTGCCACAACTCACAAATTAGATCCTAATTATGAAATATTAGAAAAAAACAAAACTGATCTTATTAAATTTTTTAAAGATACTAACCAGACATTTGATTTAATTGAAGTTCCCTTACCTGCAAGAAAAAAGATTAATAATAAGAATATTATTAGCTCATATATAAATTTCTATTTCAGTAAAAATAAAATTATCTTACCTAAATTCAATGTTAAGGAAGATAATGAGGTAAAATTAACTTTTGAAAAGTTATTCCCAAACAGAGAAATTATGATGTTGGAAACAGAAAATATAAATTATGGTGGTGGAAATATTCATTGTATAACAATGAATGTACCAAAAATATGAAAGTAAAAGTAGCAACATCACAATTCAAGGCTATTAAAGGAGACTTTGACGCTAATTTAAATAAAGCAATTAGTTTAGTTGAAAAAGCATCAAATGAAAATGTTGATATTTTACTTCTGCAAGAATTATTTCAAGATTATTATTTTTGTTCAACAAAAAATGATAAATTTTTTGATCTTGCAATTGATTTTCCTTCTAATCCAATGTTCGAAAAATTATCTAATATTTGTAAAGATAAAAATATTTCATTACCAATTAGTTTTTTTCAAAAAAATGAAAATAAGTTTTTTAACTCTCTAGTTATGATTGATTCTTTAGGTAAAATAAGTGAAGTTTATAATAAATCTCACATTCCTGAAGGACCTGGCTATAATGAGAAGTATTATTTTGAAAAAGGCAACACAGGCTTTATGGTTTTTGACACCCCTCTGGCAAAAGTAGGCTGTGCAATTTGTTGGGATCAGTGGTTTCCTGAATGTGCAAGAATATTAACATTGAAAGGTGCAGATTTAATTTTTTATCCATCAGCAATTGGCTCTGAGCCACACATGCCTGAATTAAATTCAAAGGATCATTGGATTAATACAATGGTAGGACATGCTGCTGCAAATCAAATCCCTATAGTAACTTCGAATAGAATAGGGAAGGAGGTCGAAGCTGATATTGAATTAAATTTTTATGGCAATTCTTTTATATTGGATCATCTTGGAAATGTAATAAATCGTATGAATGATAAGGATGAAGGAATAATAACTGCAACTTTAGATTTGTTAATTTCAAGAGAATATAGAAAATTATGGGGTAACTTTAGAGACAGAAGGCCAGATCTATATAAAAAAATTCTCGATTTTTAATTTATTTTATTTAATGTAATTTTTATTTAGGAGGGGAATAATGCTTAAGTATTTTATATCTCTATTAGTTTTAATTTCTTTTTCAGCTCAGGCTAAAGAAGAATTATTTATTTACAATTGGTCTGACTACATTGCCGAAGATACAATTGAAAATTTTGAAAATGAATTTGGCATTGATGTAACTTATGATGTTTTTGATTCAAATGAGGTTCTTGAAGCTAAACTTTTAGCTGGTGGGTCTGGCTATGATATTGTCGTGCCTTCTGGTTCTTTTTTAGAAAACCAAATCAAGGCTGGAGTTTTTCAAAAACTTGATAAATCTGAATTATCGAACTTAGGAAATTTAGATCCAGAAGTTTTATCAAAGATAGATGCACATGATCCAGGCGGTCAGTATTCAGTAAACTATATGTATGGCACAACCGGTATTGGTTACAATACTGATAAGGTTGATGAAGATGAGGTTACTAGTTGGAGTGTTTTATTTGACCCAGCTATAGCTTCTAAATATGAAGATTGTGGTATAGCAATGTTAGATGCACCATCTGAAGTAATGGAAATTGCCTTAAAATATGTAGGTAAAGATCCTAACACCGAAGACGAAAATGATTATAAGGCTGCTCTTTCAATGTTGCAGGAAATTAGACCTTTCATAAGGTATTTTGATTCTTCTCAATATATAGACGATCTTGCTAATGGTGAAATTTGTCTAGCTATGGGATGGTCAGGTGATGTTTTTATTGCTGCTTACGAAGAAATAGAACCAGTTTGGTATTCTATTCCTTCAGAGGGAACTGTAATTTGGTTTGATATGATGGCAATTCCAGCTGATGCAAAAAATGTTTTAAATGCACATAAGTTTATAAATTATATTTTGCGCCCTGAAGTTGCTGCAGATATTACAAACTATGTTTGGTATTCTAATCCAAACAAAGCAGCTAATGAGCTAGTTGATCCAGAAATTTTAGGAGATCCAGCTATTTATCCAGATGAAGCAACTTTAAGTATGCTATTTGCTGATACTGCTGACTCACCTAAAAAAGCACAATTATCAACTAAATATTTTAATAAATTTAAATCAAATTAAAAAATATACTTCATTTCAGCACTAATATATTAATATTAGTGCTGATTTAAGATGGATAATAATTTTCTTGTAATTGAAAATATTTCTAAATCATTTGGAGATAACAAAGTTTTAGAAAATATTAATTTAAATATTTCAAAATCTGAATTTTTTGGTCTCTTAGGATCATCGGGCTCAGGCAAAACTACCTTACTAAGAATACTAGGTGGATTTGAGAAGCCAGATACAGGACGTGTAATACTCGACGGAACGGACATAACAAACCTTGAACCTTTTGAAAGACCATTAAATTATATGTTTCAATCGTATGCTCTATTTCCTCACTTAAACGTATTTAATAATTTAGCTTTTGGAATAAAAGAAAATTTTACCCAAAAAGAAATTGAAATAAACGTAAGAAATATTGCCGAACTTTTATCTATTGAACATTTATTAAATAGAAGAATTAAGCAATTATCAGGAGGAGAGCAGCAACGAGTTGCCCTTGGAAGGTGCTTAATAAAAAAACCTAAGTTATTATTATTAGATGAGCCCCTTGCAGCACTAGATAAAAAACTCAGATCAAAAACGCAATTAGAGTTAACAACACTCCAAAAGAAACTAAAAATTACATTTGTTTTTGTCACCCATGATCAGGAAGAAGCAATGTCCTTATCTGATAGAATGGCAATAATGAAGAATGGTCTTATTTTGGAATGCTCTAGCCCTGAAGAGATTTATGAAAATCCTAAAAGTCTTTATACTGCCAATTTTATAGGAATTGCAAATATAATTGAGATTTATAAGAAAGATGAAAATTTTTATTCTGATGATTTAGGTATAAATTTTAAATTAAACAAAGAATTAAAAAATACAAAAACTAATATTTTACTAAGACCAGAGAAAATAAAAATACAATCAATGAATAATTTGAAAACAAGTTCATTCAATTCCTTTAGTGGAGAAATTTTAGAAAAATCATATTTGGGAAGTTTTACACGTTATGAAATTAAAATTAAAAATATGATAATTTCAGTTTTAGATCAGAATTTTAACTCCAACTCAAATTATAATTTCCCAAAAGGGGAGAAAGTCATTTGTAGTTGGGAAAGTGAATCAATCAAGGTTTTAGAGGATTAATTGAAAAATAAATTATTTGAAAAATATTTTGTTTTTAGTCCTTATTTTTGGCTTGTTCTATTTTTTTTTATACCATTAGCTATAATTTTTAAAATATCAATTTCGGTATCAGAATGGGGGATGCCCCCTTATCAAGATATTTTTCTTTTTGATAATGGATTTAAGATCAATACTACATTTGAAAACTATGTTTATATATTTAGTGATTATTACTACATTGGATCTTTTGTAAACTCTTTGATACTAGCTCTAATATCTACTTTTTTTTGTTTACTTATTGGGTTCCCATTAGCTTTTTATATTGCGACTTCAAATATCAGATTAAGAAATATCCTATTAGTTTTAGTAGTTATTCCATTTTGGTCATCATTTTTATTAAGAGTATATGCATGGAAAATAATTTTACAGAATAATGGAATTTTAAATGTAATACTTCTAAACCTAGGCATAACATCAGAACCACTTCAATTATTATACAATCAATATGCTGTCATCATGGGAATTGTATACACTTATTTACCTTTGATGATTTTACCACTCTATGGATACTTAAATAAATTTGACTTAAATTTAATTGAAGCATCAAAAGATTTAGGATTAAATCGTATAAAAACCTTTTTTAAAGTTATTCTTCCTTTGTCTGTTCCAGGAATTGTTGCTGGATCTTTATTAGTTTTTATACCTGTTGTTGGAGAATTTATTATACCTGAAATGTTAGGTGGTAGTGATAGATTGTATTATGGAAAAATATTATGGGAGGAATTCTTTGTTAATAGAAACTGGCCAGGTGCTAGTGCTTTAGCTTTTAGTGGAATTATTATTTTGGTTTTGCCAATTGTTATTTTTCAAATACTTTATTCTCGTTGGAGTCAAAAAAATGAAATCTAGTTTAATCAAAAGTACAGTTGTTTTTTTAGGTTTATTTTTTTTATATTTCCCAATTTTAGTTTTAATTTTTTACTCATTTAATGAAAATAAGAGAGTAATGGTTTGGAAAGGATTTTCTTTAAGATGGTACAATGAGTTATTTAATAATGAACAAATAATTGAGGCATTTATTATTAGTATTAAAATTGCAGCTTTGTCTGCAACTTTTGCTACAATTTTAGGAGTTATGATTGGATATTCACTTGTAAGAATAAGAAAAATTCCTTTTAAATCATTTTATATTTTTCTTTCATCAACACCTTTGGTTTTGCCAGAATTAATTTTAGGTCTTTCAATGTTACTTTTTTTTATAAGCTTAAATAATGTAATTGGATTTCCATCATCTAGAGGGCAATTAACTATTTTTATATCACACGTTACTTTTTGTATTGCATTTGTCGCAATTATTATTCAAGCAAGATTAACTGACTTTAACAAAAATATTGAGGAAGCTGCGATGGATCTAGGCTATAATTATACCAAGGTACTCTATAAGATAACTTTACCAATAATTTTACCTTCTATTATTGCTGGTTGGTTATTAGCTTTTACAATTTCTTTAGATGATCTAGTTGTTGCGAGTTTTACTACTGGGCCTGGAGCTAACACATTGCCAATTGTAGTTTTTTCTAAAGTTAGATTAGGATTGAGTCCTGAAGTAAACGCATTATCAGCAATTTTAATGTTTGCTTTAATAATAATTGGTTTATTTTATTTTTATTTTAATAAAAAATTTAAACATTAAGTAATAAATATTCTCGCTCCCAAGAACTTATTACTGATAAATAAGCTTGATACTCAACTCTTCTTATCGCAGCTATCGACCTTACAAATTTTTCATTAAATATGGATTTTATATCTTCATCATTTTCAAAGAGAGTTAACGATTCATCCATATTTTTAGGTAGATTAGAATTTTTATCTTTAAATGCACTATCTTTAGTTTCTGGATTTGGTTTTAAATTGTTTTTCATTCCTAAATATCCTGAAGCTAAATTAGCTGCAAAAACTAGATATGGATTTGTATCAGATCCAGGAATTCTATTTTCAATACGTATATTCCTTTCCTCAATTGATGGAATTCTAAAACCACAACTTCTATTACCTATTCCCCATTTAACATTTTTAGGAGCACCCCAAGTTGCAAACAATCTTCTAAATGAATTTATATTTGGAGCGTATATTGGCATTAATAATGGAGTATATTTTTCCAAACCGCCTAAATAGTTTTTCATTTTTTTTGAAATTTTAGTTGATTGATTAAAAAAAATATTTTTATTTTTTTCATTATATATTGATTGATGTATGTGCATTGCACTACCAGGTTGGTTCTCCATAGGTTTTGCCATAAATGTTGCATGAAGTTTATGTTTCAAAGCTGACTGTCTTAAAGTTCTTTTAAATAAAAATACCTGGTCTGCTAGATCTAAAGGATCGCCATGCTGAAAATTAATTTCCATCTGAGCTGAGCCAGATTCATGATTAATAGTATCAATTTCTATATTTTGTGCTTCACAATAATTATATACATCCTCAAAAAGATGATCAAATTCGTTAACAGCATCTATACCCAAGGCTTGCTTACCTGTTTCTTGTCTACCTGATTGACCAACTGGCACTTCGAGGGGGTAATCTGAGTCAGCATTAGGTTTCACTAAATAAAATTCTAACTCTGGTGAAACAATTGGAGTTAATTTATCTTTTTTATAAAGTTTAAGAATATTTTTTAGAGCATTCCTACTAGAATTTATAACATCATCTCCATTTAGATTTATTGCATCGCAGATAATTTGTGCAGTAGGGTCGTCGTACCATGGCACTACTCTCATTGTATCAAAATCTGGTTTTAAAATTACATCAATGTCAGTTGGATTGTAAACACTTCTTGGTAAAGCACCAGCAGAGTCCTCAGTTGCATAATCTCCTGATATGGTTTGAATAAAAGTTGATTGTGGTAATCTGTGACTTTCATCTTCCAATCCTTTTAAAAATTTATTTGTTGGTAAAATTTTTCCCCTTGCTATACCCCCAAGATCTGGAACTAAACATTCAACTTCTGTAATAGAGTTTTCCTGAAACCAATTTTGAAATTTTTCAATCATATTGAGACTGTTTGTTTACTAATTATTATTAAACCATTAAAGATAAGTTAATGTTTACTACAAAAAAAAGGACTTTTAATCAACATGATAATGAAAAAGAGAGTTTTTATAAATTTTCAGCACCTAATTTTTCTAATCAAAGTAAATTAAATGAGAATATTTCAACTGATGTATGTATTATTGGAGGTGGTTTAACAGGTATTTCTTCAGCATTAAATTTATCTAATCAAGGTTTATCAATAACGATTTTGGAAGCAAATAAAGTTGGATCTGGTGCTTCTGGTAGGAATGGTGGTCAACTAGGAATTGGAATGAGAAAAGATCAATTCTACTTAGAAAAAAAATTTGGTATTGAAAAAGCAAAATTTTTTTGGAAAGTTGGATTAGATGCTGTTTCAAATGTAGTTAATTTAATTGAAAAATACAAAATTGACTGTGCGCTTAGACATGGTGTTCTTCATGTCGGCAACACAAAAAAAGATTATAAATATTTTCAAGATGAAATTGAGCATATGCAGAAGAATTATAATTATAATAATTATGAATACTTTGACCACAATTCAATAAGAGATGAAGTTAATAGTGACAGATATTTTTCTGGAATGCTTTTAAAGGATTCTTATCATTTAAACCCATTAAAACTGACATATGGTTTAGCAGAACAGTGTTTAGCGAATGGTATAAATATATATGAAAATTCTCCAGCTGATAAAATTGTTGATAATCAAAAAGAAGTTATAATTCACTCTGGAAAAAATATTATTAAAGCAAAGAAAGTAATTATTGGTTGCAATGGTTATCTTGACAATCTTTTAGGATCAAAGAGAAATTATTTTATGCCTATAAATAATTATATTATTGCAACAGAACCTCTCGGAAAAGATCTGGCAAGTAAATTAATCAAAAGAAATTGTGGCGTAATAGATTCTAGATTTATGATTGATTATTATAGATTTTCAGAAGACTACAGACTTCTTTTTGGAGGACCTGAAACAATTACATCTCATTTTGTAAAAGATGCAAAGAGTTTTGTCTCTAAACGAATGTATAAAGTTTTTCCTGAATTAAAAAAATTTAAAATTGAATTTTCTTGGGGAGGTACCTTGGCAATATCGATTAATAGATTGCCTATTTTTGGAACTATAATGAAACAAAAGTTATATTATGCTCATGCTTACTCTGGGCATGGGTTAGCTATGAGTATTATGGGAGGAAAAATGGTAGCTGAAAAAATTTTAAATAAATCAAATAATTTTGATATGTTTGAGCAAATTAATCATTTTAAAATTCCAGGTGGCAACATGTTTAGAAGACCATTGTATTCTTCAGCCATTATTTACTATAGGTTAATGGATTATTTAAATAGATTGTAATTACTTAATTGCTCTTCTTAATCTGTCATTTATAGTTTTGCCAAGCCCTTTATCAGGTATTTCTACTACAGCAATTTTTTTGCATCTACTTTGATCTAATTTATGAAGATAATGATAAAAATTTTTTGCAGCTTCATTTAAATTTTTTTTATTACTCAAATTTAAATTAATTATTTTAGACTTTAATTTATTATTGCCAAAATTTAATAAACCTTCATTTTTTAGTATTCTCTTAGCATTCATTCTTATTGGCTTTAAAGTTGAGTAATGTTTTTTTAAATTACCAGGAGAAATAGATGATTTCTTTTTAATTTTTACTTTTGCATATTTATTTAGCTCTTCAACAGTTATGCTGCCATATCTTAATACTTCAATTTCATTATTGTTATCAATTCTAACAACTGTGGACTCTAGTCCATGAGAAGACTGTTTATCTTTTAAAACAAATATTTTTTTTACGAGAATAGGATCGATATCCATAATATTAGTTACAGAAGTTCTTTCTGATAGATTAGCACTAGGGGCTGCAATAGGTAGGTCAAATAAAGTAATTAATTTTTTAGCCAATTTATTACCGGGAATTCTGCAGCCAACTAAAGTTGAGTTGTTAGAGACTAATTTTGATATTTTAGAATTTTTCTTTTTTTGTAATATTATTGTTAAAGGACCAGGCCAGAATGTTGAACCTAATTTTTTTTCAAATTTATTTAAAATAAAATATTTTTCTATTTGTTTAATACTTTTAAAGTGACAGATAATTGGATTACTTCGTGGTCTTTTTTTTACTTTAAAAATAGATTTTACAGCCTCATCATTTGTTGCATCTGCTCCAAGACCAAATACTGTTTCTGTGGGAAATATTACAAGTTCTCCACTGCTTAATAATTTTTTTGCAATATCTAACTTATTTTTTTTCATATTTTTTTATAAAATGTTTCCATCTATCTTTAAAATAGTTATTATCAATACTTGTATATGGGAAAAGTTATAGCATTTTCGAATCAAAAAGGTGGTTCAGGTAAATCGACTCTTTCAGCAAATTTATCAGTTTTGTGGAGCAATAGTGGTTACAAAGTAGCTGTTATAGATGCTGATGCACAAAAAAGTCTATCTTATTGGCTTGAAGCAAGAAAATCTTATTATGGTGAAGATGATATTGGAATAACTCAATTAAATTTTGATATAAGGAATTTAATAGATGAAATTAAATCCATAAAAAGAAAGTACGACTTTATAATAATTGATAGCCCTCCATCTATAACTTTTGAAACAATGCAGGTTGTAAAAGCTTCTGATAGGGTATTTGTTCCAGTACAACCAAGTCCAGTAGACTTAATGGCTACACTTCCTTTTTTAAAAATTGCAAAACAAGAGAGAAAAAATCCAATAATTATTCTTAATAGAGTGATGCCGAGAGCAAAATTAACTGACGCAATGATTTTGCGTTTAAGATATGCTGGTGCTAAAATTGCTCGCTCCCGATTGTCTAGCAAAGTATTATTTGCAGAAACATTCTCAGTTGGAAGGGGTGTAGTAGATATAAGTGTTACATCAGATGCTTCAAAAGAAATAATTAATGTTGGAAACGAAATTTTAAGAAATTTCTAAATTAATGTCTGATATCACAACTGTTATACTTGCTGCAGGCAATAGTACGAGATTTAAAGCAAGTAAATCAAAGCTTGTTTATCCATTATGCGGGTTACCAATTGTTTCACATATTTTTAATATTGCAAAAAAAATATCTGGTAAAAATATATTAGTTGTATCTAATGAAAAATATAAAGAAGAATTAAAGTTAATATTAAATACCTCAAAGTTAGTTGTTCAAAAAAAACAAAAAGGAACCGCTGATGCAATTGAGCAAGTTAAAAAATATGTTAAATCAAAAAATATTTTAATTTTATTTGGTGATACACCTTTAGTTGAAGTTAAAGATATAAGAAAACTAGTAAGTAAATTTAAAAAAAGTAAAGCGAAAGCTTCATTAATTGCATTTAATACTTTAGAGCCACATGGTTATGGTAGGTTATTATTAAATAACAACTACGTTGAAGAAATAATTGAGCAAATCAATTTAAAACCTGAACAAAAAAAAATCAATTTATGTAATTCTGGTATTTTGATAGCAAATACTAAATTATTATTTGATAATTTAAAAAATATTAAAGAAAATAAAATTAAAAAAGAAAGATATCTTCCTGATATATGCAAAATTTTTTCAAAAAAAAATATTCCTATCAATTATATTGAGTGTAACAAAGAAACAATGTTGGGCATAAATACATTGGATGATTTTAATGTTGTACAAAATATCTTGCAAAAAAAATACGTAAAAAATTTTATAAAAAATGGAGTCAATTTTTTAAAACCCAATACTTGTTATTTAAGCTATGACACCAAAATTGAACCTACCGTTACAATTGAAAGCAATGTTACAATAAAGGAAAAAACAATTATAAAAAAAGGTTCAATAATTAAAAGTAATTCATACTTAGAAGAGGTTACAATAGATGAAAATTCACATATTGGTCCAAGTGCTAGATTAAGACCAAAAACAAAAATCGGAAAAAAATCAAAGATTGGTAACTTTGTTGAAATAAAAAATTCTAAAATTGGAAATAATGTTTCTATTGCTCATCTTTCATATGTTGGAGATTCAGAAATAGGAAATAATGTGAATATAGGTGCTGGCACAATAACTTGTAACTATGATGGAAAGAAAAAACACAAAACGATAATAAAAGATAATGTATTTATAGGTTCAAACACATCACTCATTGCTCCAGTTGTAATTGAGTCTAAATCTAGAATTGGCGCAGGTAGTGTTATCACTAAAAATATTCCCAAAAATTCACTTGCTATTGAAAGATCAGCCTTAAAAATTCTAAGAAATAAAAGATCTAAATAATAACCCTTGTTTCAAGATATATTAGGGTTTATGAGCCTTTTCAAATTATGAGCGATAAATGGTCACCAAATAGTTGGAGAAATAAAAATGCTCTTCATATGCCTAACTATCAGAATGAAGATCATCTAAATAAAACTCTAAATGAAATTTCCAAATATCCACCTTTAGTTTTTGCTGGAGAAGCGAGACTATTAAAAAAGAAACTTGGAGAAGTTTCAAACGGAAATGCTTTTTTATTACAAGGTGGAGATTGTGCAGAAAGTTTTGCAGATTTTCATCCAGATAATATTAGAGATACATTTAAAGTTATTTTACAAATGGCTGTTGTATTAACGTTTGGCGCCTCTTGTCCAATTGTTAAAGTAGGAAGAATTGCTGGACAGTTTGCAAAGCCAAGATCATCTGCCACAGAAGTTATTAATGATTTAGAACTTGAGTCTTATAAAGGCGATATAATTAATGGGATAGACTTCAATCAAAAAGACAGAGATCCTAATCCAGATAGATTAATTCAGGCCTACAATCAGTCTGCATCTACACTTAATCTTTTAAGAGCTTTTTCTCAGGGCGGTTTTGCCAATTTAAATAAAATACATCAATGGAACCTAAATTTTGTTAAAGGTGAGAATGCTGCTAAATTTAGAGAGATATCTTCTAGAATTGACGAATGCTTATCTTTTATGGAGGCATGTGGAATAAATGGAAACAGTGTAAGACAATTAAATGAAACAGACTTCTTTACAAGTCATGAAGCTTTACTTCTTCAATATGAGGAAGCATTAACAAGAATAGATAGTACTTCAGGTAAGTGGTACGATGTTTCAGCTCACATGTTGTGGGTAGGTGACAGAACACGACAACTTGATGGTGCACATATTGAATTTTTAAGAGGTATTGAGAACCCTATAGGTATTAAAGTGGGTCCAAGCACAAAGACAGAAGAACTATTAAAGATATTAGATGTGTTGAATACAAATAATGAAGCTGGAAAAATAACGCTGATATGTAGAATGGGTCATGAAAAAGTAAGTGGAATACTTCCAAAAATAATTAGATCAGTTAATTCAGCTGGTAAAAATGTTGTTTGGACTTGTGACCCCATGCATGGAAATACTATCAAATCTAACACTGGTTTTAAAACTAGGCCATTAAAAGATATAATTTCTGAAATTCAGCAATTTTTTCAAATTCACAGAAGCGAAGGAACATATCCAGGCGGCGTACATTTAGAAATGACTGGTCAAGATGTTACAGAATGCATGGGAGGTCTTCAAGAAATAACAGATGAAGATCTAAAAAATAGATATCATACATATTGTGATCCGAGACTAAATGCCTCGCAGTCTCTAGAATTGGCTTTTTTATTATCAGATTTTTTAAAAGAAGAAAAATTGCTCTCAAAGCAATCTTCAAATTTATAAATTTATATTTATATATTACTTATGAATTCAAAAGATAAGATCGTATACATTTCTAATTGGATTAAAGATTACGCTAAATCTATAAATAATCATCCAACTACACTAGTAATAGGAGTGTCAGGAGGAGTGGACTCAGCTCTTACTAGCACCTTATGCGCTCAAACTGGTTTAAAAACTATAGCTGTTTCAATGCCTATTAAGCAAAATTCATCACAACATGATTTAAGTTTAAGACATTTAGAATTTTTAGAGCAAAATTACCCAAATGTAGAAACAAAAATAATCGAGCTAGATAATGTTTTTAATACATTTCAAAATACGATGCAAAATTTTGATAGTGAGTTAGCTTTTGCAAATTCAAGATCTAGACTAAGAATGGTAACTCTATACCAAATAGCTCAAAGTAATAATGGTATAGTTGTTGGTACTGGAAATAAAGTAGAAGATTTTGGTGTTGGATTTTATACAAAATATGGTGATGGAGGTGTAGATATATCGCCAATAGCAGATTGTACTAAAACTGAGGTGTGGGAATTAGCTGAAGAAATTGGGGTTATAAAAGATATTATTAGCGCAGCACCGACAGATGGTTTATGGGATGATAGTAGAAATGATGAAAGCCAGCTTGGTCTTTCATATAAGCAATTAGAAGAAGCAATGGAAAATAAGTCTAGTGAATACTACAGTAGATACGAAGAAATTAGAAAGCCAAATCTTCATAAGATGAAGCCAATTCCTGTTTGCGAAATTCCTAAAGAATAATATGAAGTGTAGGTTCGCTCCTAGCCCTACAGGAAAAATACATATCGGTAATGCTAGATCAGCAATTTTGAATTGGATTTTTTGTCAAAAAAATCAAGGTGAGTTTGTATTAAGAATTGATGATACTGATGCCAATAGGAGTTCTAAAGAATTTGAGACAAGTATCAAAGATGATCTTAAATGGCTTGGATTAAATTGGAGTTACACTTTTAATCAGTCCTCTAGACAGCATATTTACAATGAGAAAATTCAAATTCTAAAACAAAAGAAAAGACTTTATCCATGTTTTGAAACAGAAGAGGAATTAGCTTTAAAGAAAAAATCTTTGTTATCATCTGGGAAACCACCTATTTATGATAGATCATCATTAAATCTAAGTGATGAAGAAGTAGAAAAAAAAATAGAATCTGGAATCCAACCCCATTGGAGATTCAAATTAGATCATGAAAATATTAGCTGGAAAGATATCATAAAAGGAGATGTTTCATTTGATGCAAAAAATTTGAGTGATCCTGTTTTAATTAGAGCTGATGGAACATTGTTATACCATTTACCTTCAGTCATTGATGATATTGAAGAAAAAATTACGCATATTATTAGAGGGGAGGATCACATAGCTAATACTGCCTATCATATTCAAATTTTTAAGGCTCTTGAATCTTCTATTCCATTATTTGCTCATCATCCATTCTTAGTTGATGAAACTGGTAAGGGTTTTAGCAAAAGACTTGGCAGTCTTTCAATTGAAAATTTTAGAGACGAAGGATATGAAAATATATCGTTACTTAATTATTTTCTTTTTATTGGTTCGAGCAGTAATATTGATCCAATCAAAGATTTAAATGAGATAGTAAAAAAATTTGATATTCAAAGCTTATCTAGATCTTCTGCTAAATTTTCAATTGAAACCTTAAGAAATCTTAATGAAAATACCATTAAATTATTTAGTTATAATGAGATTAGTCATAAGTTAAAAAATATAAAATCTAATTTTCAAAAAGAGAGTTTTTGGCGTTTTATTAAAAATAATATTTCATTTGTTAATCAAGCTAAAGAATGGGAAGAAGTAATTACAAAAATAAATAATGCTAAAGATTTAAATATTGATGATAGTTTTATTAATACGGCAGTTGATGAATTACCCGAGGGTCCTTTTGATGAAACAACATGGGATCATTGGACATCAAAAATTAACAAAAAAACTGGGCTTAAAGGAAAAGATTTATTTATGCCTTTGAGGTTGATTTTGACTGGAAAATCTCATGGACCCGAATTAAAATATCTACTACCATTATTTGATAGAGACGAAATCTTGCAAAAACTTGGAAAAATCTAGTAAATTTTAATTTATACTCTAATAGCGATCTAGTAATTATGGAAGACAAAGTATATTTATTCGATACCACACTTAGAGATGGTCAGCAAACAACAGGAGTTAATTTTTCTGTTAGTGATAAAATGAATATATCTCAACATCTTGATGATTTAGGAATAGATTACATTGAAGGTGGATGGCCGGGAGCAAATCCTACCGATAATGATTTTTTTTCAAGAAATACAAAATTTTTAAAAAGTAAATTGACTGCCTTTGGTATGACAAGAAGACCAGGTAGAAGTGCAGATAACGATCCAGGATTAAATGCACTTATTAATTCAAGCGCAAGTTGTGTTTGTATTGTAGGTAAATCCTCATCATTTCAAGTAAAAAACGCTTTAGAGATATCTGAAGATGAAAATTTAAAAATGATCAGTGATAGTATTCAATCAATAAAAAATAAAAACAAAGAGCCAATTTTTGATGCAGAACATTTTTTTGATGGCTTTAAAGAAAATAAAGAGTTTGCATTGAATTGTATTAAAGCAGCGTATGACGCTGGTGCAAGATGGGTTGTTCTTTGTGATACAAATGGTGGAACTCTTCCAGATGAAATTTACAATATTGTTTCAGAAGTAGTAAAAGTTATACCAGGTCAAAATGTTGGTATACATGCTCACAATGATACTGATAATGCAGTTGCAAATGCATTAGCAGCTATTAATGCTGGAGCAAGACAGATACAGGGAACTATTAACGGTTTAGGAGAAAGATGTGGAAATACTAATTTAATTTCCTTAATTCCATCTTTGGTTTTAAAAACAAAATATAAAACAAACATTTCAAAAGATAAATTAAAAAATTTAATTCATATTTCTAGAACATTAAATGATATTCTTAACATGCCTTCAAGAAAAAATGCTCCATATGTTGGAGATCACGCTTTCTCTCATAAAGGTGGATTGCATGCATCTGCAATAGAAAAAAATTCTTCAACTTATGAACATATTAAGCCAGAAATAGTTGGTAATTCTAGAAACGTTGTCATTTCTAATCAGGCAGGAAGATCTAATATATTAAATCAATTAAATAAGATTAATATTGATTTACCTAAAAATGAAATCAACAATATCTTAGAGATTATCAAGGAAAAAGAATCAGAAGGATATTCATTTGATACTGCTTTAGCTAGTTTTGAATTACTAGTTAGACGTCACCTTGGTCATTTTGAGGATTTTTATAACTTAGAAAAATTTAGAGTCACAGACGAAAGAAGATGGAATGCTAAAGGTGAAATTGTTACTGAAGCAGAGGCTACAGTATTTTTAAAAGTTAAAGATTCAAATATGATGACAGTGGGCACCGGAAATGGTCCAGTAAATGCTATTGATAGTGCATTAAGAAAAGCTCTAATTGATTATTATCCTAATCTTAAAGATTTAAAGTTAACTGATTACAAAGTTATGATTCTTTCATCAGAAAAGGGCACTGGCGCTATCACAAGAGTTTTAATTGAATCATCTGATTCAACTAATACACATTGGACAACTATTGGAGTATCTCCAAATATTATTGATGCATCTTATAGCGCTATTTTTGATAGCATTACTTTTAAGCTATTAAATGATTTAAAGAATAAAAATTGACTACAAAAAATCCAAGCATAATTTTAGTTAGACCCCAACTTCCTGAAAATATTGGAATGGTTGCTCGTGTTATGCATAACTTTGGTTTAAGAGATCTAATTGTTGTTTCGCCAAGAGATAAATGGTTAAACAATAAGTCAATAAATGCAGCAAAAAAAGCAACAAAAATTATTAAGAATATTAAAGTTTATGATGATTTAGAAATTGCACTTTCTAATTTTTCTTATGTTGTGGCCACAACGAATAGAAGAAGATATTTGGAAAAAAAATCTACTAACGATTTTAAATTCATTAAAAGAAAAATTATTGTTAATAAAAAAACAGCAATACTTTTTGGCCCTGAAAATTCAGGACTTTCAAATGAGGATTTGAGACTATCTGATATTATTTTTACTATTGAAACAAGTAGTAAAAGTAATTCATTAAACCTTTCTCATGCAGTTACTGTTTTAAGTCATAAATTATTTGAATTGAATAATTTAAAAATTACTGATTCTATTTTAATTGAAAAAGATAATATTAGTAAATATCAATTATCTAAATTCTTAAATTATGTGATTGAGAAACTTGAAAATAAAAAATTTTTTACTCCAAGTGAAAAAAAAGAAAGTATGAAAAATAATATTTATAGTATTTTCACAAAAATCCCTCTTACAAAGAAAGAATTGCAGACATTATGGGGAATTACTAAAAAACTTAATAAATAAGCCAAAAATTGAGTATATTAAATTTGACATAGTACTTTAAATCACTATAAACCCCAATAATAATGACAAAAAGACATAACGCTAAATACAAAATTGATAGAAGACTAGGTGTTAACTTGTGGGGGAGACCTAAAAGCCCTTTTAATAGAAGAAACTCTAAGCCTGGTCAGCACGGTGTTCAGGGACAAAGAAAGAAACTTTCAGATTATGGAAATCAGTTATTTGCTAAGCAAAAACTTAAATTTTATTATGGTGATTTAACTGAAAGGCAATTTAGAAATATTTTTAAAAAAGCTTCAAATATTAAAGGTGACACAAGTCAGATTTTAATTGAACTTTTAGAAAGAAGATTGGATGCTACAGTCTACAGAATGAAATTTGTACCAACAATTTTTTCAGCAAGACAATTAGTTAATCATGGTCATGTAAAGGTCAATGGAAAAAGAGTTAATATTCCATCTTATAGTGTTAGTGATGGAGATGAAATCTCAATAAGAGATAAAAGTAAAGAAATTAACTTAATTGTAGAATCGGTTAGTTCTCAAGAAAGAGAAATTCCAGAATACTTAGAAGTTGATGTAAAAGAGTTGAAAGGTCGTTTTTTAAGAGCACCTCTAATTCATGATGTTCCTTATCCTGTAACAATGGAACCTAATTTAGTTATTGAGTATTATTCAAGATAATTTCTTTTTTATAACTATCATAAATATAAATTATTATTCCTATCCAAATAATTATAAATGATATTAACTTAATTTGTAAAATTTCTTCATTAAGAATAAATACTGAAGTAATAAAATGAAATGTCGGTGCTAAGTAAAATAAAACTCCAGCAAGACCTAATTGAATAAATTTTAAACCCAAATTAAAAAAAAATAATGGAAAAATCGTTACAGCTCCTGTTAGAATTAAAAATAATGATGTCTTCAAATCAATACTAAAGATACTATTTTCATTTTGCCAAAATAAATAAATTAAGTATGGGATAGATATTAAAGATATTATGAAAGTCTCATATAGTAAACCAATTGAAGGATTAACATTAACTTGTTTTCTTAATAATCCATATATTGCCCATGAGGTTCCAATCCAAATTATTAGGAATGGAAATTGTTTTAAATTAACAAATAAGAATAATATGCCTGATAATATAAGACATACAGATACAAATTTAGGCTTAGTTATTTTCTCATTTAAAAAAAAATAACCAAGAACAATACTGATCATTGGAGTAATAAAGTAACCCATTGATGCATCCTGAACTCTTTCTTGTCCAACAGAATAAATAAAACCTGCCCAGTTACCTGCAATAAGAAAAGCTGTAATTGTTAAAATAAAAATTCTTTCTCTAGATTTAAATATTTCAATACAGTCTCTTATGTTTGAAATTACAATTAATAATAAAAATAAAAAAATAAATGACCAGAAACCTCTATGAGCTACAACTTCAATAGTATCAACGTGATTTAATTCATTAAAAAAAAGGGGTTGTGGAAGCCCCCAAAAAATTGCCGCAATACAAGAAAATATTACACCTTTAGAAAATTTATTATTTAACAAACTAGGACGGATTTACGTCTATTCCATTTGTATTGAATAATTCTAATAATTCACCACTTTCAAACATTTCAGTTATGATATCACACCCACCTATAAATTCTTTCTTAACATAAAGTTGTGGTATGGTTGGCCAATTAGAATATATTTTAATACCTTCTCTCATTTCATCACTCTCTAACACATTCAAACTTCCAAATTTAACACCTACTTTATTTAATATTTCAACTACCCTTGCAGAAAATCCACACATTGGAAATACGGGAGTACCCTTCATGAAAAGCATTACATCATTAGAGTTAATTTCATTTTCTATATTTTGAGATACATGGTCATTATTATTCATTGTTACTCCGATACAGTTTTTAGCTTAAGTGCGTGCAAATCACTACCCATTTTACCATTAAAAGCATCATAAACCATCATATGTTGTTCTACTCTTGTTTTTCCAGAAAAAGATTTGGACGTTACTGTAGCACTGTAATGATCACCATCTCCTTTAAGATCTTCAATTTCAACAGTTGCATCTGGTATAGCTTCTTTAATAAATTGCTCGATTTGTTCAACAGTCATTGGCATAATTGTAAAATAGTTCATATATTTGTAAAAATAAAGACTATTTAATTTTATTTTTAAAAATCCAATCTATTTTCTTAAGATCATTATCATCTTTAATGATTTTCACGATTTCTTTTGAATTTAATATTTTATTTAATTCTTTATTTTTTTGAAAAACTTGGGAAAAATTCTTATTATTATTCCATGTTTCCATGGCACTTTCTTGAACAATTTTATAAGCTTGTTGTCTTTTCAGTCCTTTTTCAATTAATTTTAACATAATATTGTGAGTTCTATGTAAGCCTCCAAGCATATTCAAATTTTTCAACATATTTTTTGGATAGACTTTTAAATTCTTAATAATGCCATTTAAACGATTAAGTGCAAAATCAGTTGCAATTGTAATATCTGGAGTCATAATTCTTTCAACACTAGAATGACTAATATCTCTCTCGTGCCAAAGTACGACATTTTCTAGTGAAGGTATTACTCCACTTCTAATATATCTTGAAATACCTGTTAAGTTCTCACTCAATACCGGATTACGTTTGTGAGGCATTGCAGAAGAACCTTTTTGGTTAGAAGAAAAACTTTCTTCAACTTCTAATACCTCTGTTTTTTGTAGATTTCGAATTTCCACAGCAAATCTTTCAATAGAAGATGCTAAAATCCCTAGTACTGAGAAAAAATAAGCATGCCTGTCTCTTGGAATTACTTGAGTTGATACATCTTCAGAATTTAGTTTAAGTTTTTTTGCCACATAATCTTGAACTCGAGGGTCTATAGAATTAAAGGTTCCAACAGGTCCAGAAATAGCACAAACAGATATTTCGTTGATTGCCTGATCAAGTCTTTCTAAATTTCTTTTAAACTCAAAATAAAAAGAAGATAATTTTAATCCAAAAGTAATAGGCTCAGCATGTATCCCATGACTTCTTCCAATCATTAATGTGTCTTTATATTTTTTAGATTTGATTTTTAAACTTTGAATACATTCTACTAAACTTTTTCTTATTATTTCCGAGGTTTGCTTAAGTTGTACAGAAAATGAAGTATCAATAATATCACTTGATGTTACACCAAAATGAAAATACTTTGATGAGTCGCCAATATATTTGCTTACATTATTAATATAAGCAACAACATCATGTTTTGTTTCTTTTTCAATTTTTTCTATTTCTTTAACATTAAATTTTGCTTTATTTCTTATTTCTTTTGAAGCTTTTTTAGGAATAACGCCGAGCATTGCTTGTTTTTCTGCAATCAAACACTCAATCTCTGTCCAAATTGTAAATTTATTTTCTAATGACCAAATCTTTTCAATTTTAGGTCTATTATATCTAGGTATCATTAATCTACTTATATATCCTTTATTGGAAAAGATGTATTATTTTTAGATAGTGTAAATATTTCATTTCCTTCTTCTGTTATTCCAATTGTATGCTCAAATTGAGCAGATAAAGATTTATCTTTTGTTACAGCTGTCCATCCATCATTTAGTATTTTTGTTTGCCACCCACCTAAATTAATCATTGGCTCAATTGTTAAAAACATTCCAGGCTCTAACATTGGTCCCTCACCTGGTTCTCCAAAGTGTAAAACACTAGGTGGGGTATGAAATTCTTTTCCAATTCCATGACCACAAAAATCTCTTACTACAGAGTAACCTTTTCCTTCAGCAAGTTTCTGAATTTTATTTCCAATATCACCAATATGCTTACCAGGTTTAGCTTCACTAATACCAATTAATAAAGATTCATAAGTTATTTTTAAAAAATCATAATTTTTTTTATTTGTCTTGCCTGCAACAAACATTCTGGAACTATCACCATGCCAACCATTTAGAATAACTGTTACATCTACATTTACTATATCGCCGTCAGAAAGAATTTTTCTTTCAGAAGGAATTCCATGACAAACAACATGATTAACAGATGTACAAACTGATTTTGGAAAACCTTTATAATTTAAAGGAGCTGGTATTGCTTTGTTGTGAATAATTTGATTATGACATATGTCATTTATTTCTTGAGTACTTATACCTGGAACAATCTTTTCATATAAAGAATCTAGAACATCAGCAGCTAAAGAACCAGCTTCCCTCATGCCTTCAAAATCTTTTTTTGTATGTATTGGGATATTGTTGTTTCTCATTTAAAAAATAATTACTTACGATTAATAAATAATATATAGAAAATATCAATTAATCATATGAGTTCTTTTACTGCAGGTGTTATTGTTATTGGTGATGAAATACTTTCTGGTAGAACTCAAGATACAAACTCAAATTATATTGCAAAAAAATTATTAGAAGCTGGTATTAAGTTAGAAGAAGTTATTGTTATTCAGGATGATAAAAAAACAATAATAGAAAACGTATTAAAATATAGCTCAAAATATTCATATGTTTTTACTACTGGGGGAATTGGACCAACTCATGATGATATCACTTCAGAAAGTATATCTGCAGCCTTTAATTTACAATATGAAACAAATAAAATGGCTTTTGAGATTCTTGAAAATTATTATCCAAAAGGTGAATTTAATGAAAGCAGGCAAAGGATGGCCAAAATGCCATTTGGTTCAGAGCTTATTTTAAATCCAATGACCGCTGCACCAGGATTTATTGTAAAAAATATCTATGTTTTACCTGGTGTGCCAGAAATAATGCAAGTTATGTTTGAGGAATTAATGAAAAAAATTAAAAAAGGTGAACCAAAACTTGTTACAACAATTAATACTAATTTATACGAAAGTAAAATTGCAAAAAATTTAAAAAATATTCAAAACAATTATACAAATGCATCAATCGGTAGTTACCCATATTTTAATCTTGCAGCTAAAACAGGCGGTGTTAACATAGTTGTTTCATCATGGGAGATGAAATCTATTCAACCAATAGTTGATGATATAACTAAGATGATTGAATTAAATGGTGGAAAAAGTTCTATAGTTTGATATTAGTCCAGAAATAGGCCTCGTGGTGGAATGGTAGACACAAAGGACTTAAAATCCTTGCCCTTTTGGGAGTGCCGGTTCAAGTCCGGCCGAGGCTACCAATCTCTAAATTATGTTTGCTTTTATTACAATTGGAACAAATAATTTAAAAAAATCATCTGCATTTTATAGTAAAATTTTAAAACCTCTAAAAATTAAAAAAGTTTTATCTCATAATCGTTATTTTGGTTATGCTAAAAATGAAACTCCTAAAAAAATAGAATTATATTTGATTAGACCTCATAACAAAAAAAAAGCAACCATAGGAAATGGTACAATGATTACATTTAAAGCTAATTCCAAAAAAACTGTTAATGAATTTTATAAAATTGGAATTAGTCTTGGGGCAAAAGATGAAGGGATGCCTGGGACTAGACATGGTAAAGATTATTATGCATATTTAAGGGATTTAGATGGCAACAAGATTTGTATTTTTAAAAAAATTTGATCTTAAAAATTAAATTGTTCATTCAAAATTTTATCTTCAATAGAGTGTTTACTATCGAACAATACGGTGCATTTATTTTCATCTGAAGAAACAATATTTACTCTACTAATATTTCTAAATTCAACATTGTCTGCTGTTACGCTGGATGAGCGTTCATCATTATTTAACACTTCAAAATCAATTTTACTAATTTCAGATAACAGAGCACCTCTCCATCTCCTTGGTCTAAAGGCACTGATTGGAGTTAATGCAAGTATATTTGAGTCTAAAGGTAGAATACTACCATGTGCGGATAGATTATAAGCTGTACTTCCAGCTGATGTAGATAACAAAACTCCATCACATATCAATTCTTCCATTTTTACTTTCTCATTTATTTTGATTTTAATTTTTGATGCCAAATGAGTCTGCCTCATAAGAGAAACTTCATTATATGCATATGCCTCAAAGATTTCATTATCAACACTTTGTGCAGTCATTTTTAATGGTTTAAAAGTAGATTTTTTAGCATTGGTAATCATGTCATTTAAATTTTCATTACTAAGATTATTCATTAAAAATCCAATTGAACCAAAGTTTATTCCAAAAAATGGTTTGTTTAGTTTATTAAAATTATGAAGTGATTTTAAAAGTAATCCATCTCCTCCAATTGGAATAATGTAGTCGGCATCTTCCACAGAATTTTGTCCAAATAATTTTGTTAGTTTTTTTTCTGTATTTTTTGCCTCAGGATTGTTTGATGATAAAAAATGAAATTTCATTATCCACCTGTTACGTTCATATGTCTTTTCATATATTTATTAATTTTTTCTCCAATCATAAAATCATGTTGTTTTGGTTTAATATTAAGAGCAAACTTAATTTTTTCTTTTATATAATCATCACTATAATCTTTTCTCATTATTTCTCTAAAATCAACAAAGTCATTCTGGCCAAGGCACATGAAAAGTTTACCAGTGCTCGATATTCTTACTCTATTGCAAGAGGCGCAAAAATTATTTGTTAAAGGACTTATAAACCCAATTTTATTAGAAACTAAATCACTTGTATAAAATCTTGCTGGACCTCCAGTACTATAATCAATTTTAGAAAAATTATATATTTTGTCTAGTTTTGAAAAAATATCAGATAATGAGATAAACTGATATTCTCTTGATATATCTGTTTCTTCCATTGGCATTACTTCGATAAATGTAAGATCAATTTTTTTATTACTAGTCCAATTTATTAATTCTTCAATTTCATTTTCATTAAAATCTTTAATTACTACAGTATTAATTTTAATTTTTATATTGTTATCAAGTGCTACATTAATTCCATCAAAAACTTTTTCAATATTTCCAAATCTTGTTATTTTATTATATTTTTCAGGATTAATTGTATCTAGAGAAACATTAATCCTATTAATACCATTTAGCTTAAGTAGTTTGGCATATTTTTTTAATAATGTACCGTTTGTTGTTAGTGTTATTTCCTTTAAATTTGTTTTTTCTTTTTTGGTATTAAGTTTATCAATTAATTTTATAATATCATTTCTTACCAAAGGCTCACCCCCGGTTAATCGAATTTTTTCAACTCCGAGTTCTATAAAGTTGTCACACAATCTTTCAATTTCTTCTAAAGTGAGTATGTCTTTTCGTGGAAGAAATTGCATTTTTTCTTTCATGCAATAAACACATCTCAAATCGCATCTATCTGTAACAGATACTCTTAGATAATTTACTTTTCGTAAATACTGATCAATTAGTTGCATTTATATTAATTATTTTTAATTCAACTTCTCTAGGGTTAATAGTTTTTTTTCCTACATTTTCAAAATTAATTGTAACGATATTATTAATACATGATTGTACTTGACCAATTCCCCATTCTTTTTCTTTGCTGACATTAACAACAAAAGTACCTGGTGTAAGATCACCTATATAAAAATCTGACATTTAAAATAATATTAGCTTATTCTTTTTTCTGCTTTTTCATGCATTTCTTGAGCTTCTAAACTCAATGTTGCAACTGGTCTTGCTTCTAATCTTTTGATACTAATTGGATCACCTGTTTCATCGCAATAACCATATGAACCATCTTCAATTCTTTGAAGAGCCGCATCAATTTTATTAATTAGCTTTCTTTCTCTATCTCTAGTTCTAAGTTCGAAAGATCTATCTATTTCTTCAGATGCTCTATCAGTTATGTCGGGTTTTGCTTCATTCTCATTCTGAAGATTATTTAAAGTTTGAGATGACTCCTTGAGTAAATCTTTTTTCCAACTTACTAATTTTTGCCTAAAATATTCTTTCATTTTGGCATTCATGAATTTTTCTTTCTGAGTTGGTTTGTAATTTTTAGGTAATTTAGTCATAATTTTAAAACGTTGCTGATTTATCAAATGATTTTATTTATTCAAGATATAATGAAATTTTATTATTTAAAAATAATTATTATTTATCAATAAGTTAATTAAATTTTTATAAAAGAACAAAAATAGAACTTTTAAAAATAGAACAAAACGTGTACAAGTAAACATGATTTGCAAGAATCTTAATAAAAACATAGGAAATTAATGGAGAAATATAATGTCTCAAGCTAAATTAAAAGTAGTGAATAACGAAAATTCAATGGATAAAGAAAACAGAAGTAAATCTCTAGAAGCCGCTGTAAGCCTAATAGAGAAAAATTATGGAAAAGGCTCAATAATGAAATTGGGTTCTAAAACAAACGTAGATATTGAAGCAATATCTACCGGTTCATTAGGACTTGATATAGCTCTTGGTATCGGAGGAGTACCAAAGGGTAGAATTATTGAAATTTATGGACCTGAAAGTTCTGGTAAAACTACTTTAGCTACTCATATTGTTGCAGAGTCACAAAAACAAGGCGGTAATTGCGCATTTATAGATGCAGAGCATGCTTTAGACCCAGCATATGCAAAGAAATTAGGTGTAAATTTGGAAGAATTATTAATTTCTCAGCCTGATACAGGAGAACAGGGTTTAGAAATTGCTGATTCTTTGATTAAATCTGGAGGTATTGATGTGCTAATTATTGATTCAGTTGCGGCACTTGTCCCAAGAGCTGAATTAGAAGGCGATATGGGAGATTCATTACCTGGTTTGCAAGCAAGATTGATGAGTCAGGCCTTAAGAAAACTAACAAGTTCTATCGCTCAATCAAACACTCTAGTTGTATTCATAAATCAACTTAGAATGAAAATTGGCGTTATGTTTGGTAGTCCTGAGACAACTACAGGCGGTAATGCTTTAAAATTTTATTCTTCAGTAAGAATGGACATTAGAAGAATTGGAGCAATTAAAGATAAAGATGAAATCATTGGAAATCAAACTAGAGTAAAGATAGTTAAAAATAAAGTTGCGCCTCCATTCAAAGTTGTTGAATTTGATATAATGTATGGAGAGGGTATATCTAAATTAGGCGAATTAGTTGATTTAGGTGTTAAAGCAGAAATTATTGATAAATCTGGATCATGGTTTGCATACAAAAATACTAAAATAGGACAAGGTAGAGAAAACGTTAAAAACTTTCTTAACGACAATCCAACTATAGCTAAAGAAATTGAAAATCAAATTCTCCAAAATGCTGGAATAGTTGAAAAAGCTATGATGGAAGGAAAAGTAGAGAATAAAGAAAAAGAAAAAGAAGCTGAAGAAATAAAAGAATAGTAAATATTATTTTTGTTTGGCGCCTATTTCAAAATAGGCGCTTTTTTATTTAGACAATAAGGTTTTCAAGTTATAATACCTTTTCATGAATTCAAATCAGATTAGGTCAACATTTCTCAATTATTTTAAAAAAAATGGACATGAGGTTATTCATTCTAGCTCTCTAGTGCCAGATAATGATCCTACTCTAATGTTTGCTAACTCTGGAATGGTACAATTTAAAAATATTTTTACAGGTAAAGAGACAAGAGAATATAATAGAGCAACTACTGCTCAGAAATGTGTAAGAGCAGGCGGAAAGCACAATGATTTAGAAAATGTAGGATACACGACAAGACACCATACTTTTTTTGAAATGTTAGGAAATTTCTCTTTTGGAGATTATTTTAAAGAGTTGGCCATAGAACTAGCATGGAATCTAATTACTAAAGAATATGCAATAAATAAAGATAGATTATTAGTCACTGTTTATTCTGATGATCAGGAAGCTTTTGATTTATGGAAAAAAATAGCTGGATTGTCTGAAAATAAAATAATTAAAATAAGTACTTCTGATAATTTTTGGTCAATGGGTGAAACTGGTCCCTGCGGTCCATGTTCTGAAATATTTTATGATCATGGTGATAAATACGAAGGAGGTCCTCCAGGTTCTCCAAACGAAGATGGTGATAGATTTATAGAAATATGGAATTTAGTATTTATGCAATACGAGCAAATATCTAAATCTGAGAGAATAAACCTACCAAAACCCTCCATAGATACTGGAATGGGATTAGAGAGAATGACAGCTCTTCTAGATGGTTCTAATGATAATTATTCAACAGATTTATTTCAACCAATTATAAATGAATCAACAAAATTATGTGGTGATGAAAGTTCAATAACAAATCCTAGCCACAGAGTAATTGCAGATCACTTAAAATCTTCCTCTTTTTTAATTGCTGATGGAGTAATGCCTTCAAATGAAGGTAGGGGATACGTCTTACGAAGAATAATGAGAAGGGGAATGCGACACGCTCATTCTTTAGGTAATAAAGAGCCTGTATTTCATAAGCTATTTCCTATTTTTTTAGATGGAATTAAAAATTCATATCCTGAATTAGATAGAGCAAAAGATCTGATCACTAATACATTAATGAATGAAGAAACTAAATTCAAGGAAACTGTTGAAAAAGGAATTAAAATTTTAGATGAGGAAATTTCTAACTCAACAAATATATTTAATGGAGAAGTAGCATTTAAATTATACGACACCTATGGATTTCCCTTAGATTTAACACAAGATTATTTGAAAAGTAAAAATATTGAAGTCGATATAAAAACATTTGAACAAAAAATGTTAGATCAAAAGGAAAGAGCAAGACAAAGTTGGAAAGGTACAGGAGACATCGAGGATGAAGGCATTTGGTTTGAAATAACTTCTAAAATAGATCCAACAGAATTTTTAGGATATTCTGATATGGAAGCTGATTGTAAAATAATTTCAATCATATCAGAAAGTAAGTCAGTAGATAAAATTAAAAAAGATCAAGAAGCAATTATAATATTAAATCAAACACCTTTTTATGGAGAAAGTGGTGGTCAGGTGGGAGATCATGGTTTTTTTGAAAATGATACCTTTAAGTTTGAAGTTATGAATACTACAAAAATATTTGGAAACTATTTTCTTCACAAAGGTAAAGTAATTAGTGGTGAATGCGAAATTGAAGATACTATTAAAGCAAGAATTAATACATTGAATAGAGATTTTATTAAATATAATCATTCTTCAACTCATTTATTACATGCTGCTCTTAGAAAAATACTAGGCAAGCATGTAACGCAGAAGGGCTCACTTGTAAATTCAGAAAAACTTAGATTTGATTTTAGTCATAATAATCCAATTGAAAAAGATCAACTCATGAATATTGAAGATATTGTAAATGATCAAATTCATAAAAATGGAATTGTTGAAATTAAAATTGTGGATCAAAAAAAAGCTATTGAAGAAGGTGCGATGGCATTGTTTGGAGAAAAATATAGCGATGAAGTAAGAGTAGTAACAATGGGTCAAGAAAATGAATCATTCTTTTCAAAAGAATTATGCGGAGGAACTCATGTAGTTAAATTAGGGGAAATAAGTAAATTTAAAATAACTAATCAATCTAGTGTTGCGTCTGGAATAAGAAGAATAGAGGCTGTATCTAATGTTGCAGTGGACAAATATATTAAAGAAATAGAAAGAAATTTATTAGAAAAAAATAAAAACCAAGATAATCAAATTGAAGATTTAAAGAATAAAATTAAAAAGATTAATGCTGATTATAATTTTAAAAATCAATCTGAAGACAAAGGTTTATTAATTAAAGAATTAATTCAGATACACGAAAAATTAAAACAAAATATGTCTATATCAAAAAATATTGATAATATTGTTGTAAAAAAAATCAAAGAATTAAATTTCATATACTTGATTGCTGAAGATTACCCTAATAAATCTTTGAAAACATTTATTGATGAGCAAAAAAAACAATATAACAAAAATAGTGTTTCGTTAATAATTTCAAATAATAATAACAAACTATCTATAGTGCTAGGAGTTACTGAAGATATTACAAACCTTTTTGATGCTTCAAAAGAAATAAGAGAAATTTCGATTATTCTAGGTGGCAAGGGTGGGGGTGGTAGAAAAGATCTTGCTCAAGGAGGAGGATCAGATGTTAGTCAAATTAATGAAAGTATAAAATACGTAGAAGATAAATTAAACTCTATTAGTTAATTTGAAAATTGTTTTTTATTGCGCTTAAAAAATCTTGAGTGTTTAACCATTTCTGATCTTTGTTAATTAATATTGCTAGATCTTTTGTCATTTCACCGCTTTCTACAGTTTTGATACACGTTTCTTCTAATTTTTTAGCAAAATTTATTAATTCATTATTACCATCAAATTCTCCTCTAAAACTTAAACCTCTTGTCCAAGCAAAGATTGATGCAATAGGATTAGTTGAAGTTTCTATACCTTTCTGATGATTTCTATAATGTCTTGTAACAGTTCCATGTGCTGCTTCAGCTTCTACTGTTTTACCATCTGGAGTCATTAACACACTTGTCATTAAACCTAGTGATCCAAATCCTTGAGCAACAGAATCTGATTGAACATCTCCATCATAATTTTTACAAGCCCAAATAAAATTACCTTCCCATTTTAAAGCTGAGGCCACCATATCATCGATTAATCTATGCTCATAAACTATGTCTTTTTCTTTAAACTTATTTTTAAATTCAGTATCAAATACATCCTGAAATAAATCTTTAAATCTTCCATCGTAGACTTTTAAAATAGTATTTTTAGTAGAAAGGTAAACTGGCCAACCAAGGTTAAGTCCATAATTAAAACAAGCTCTAGCAAAGTCTTTAATTGAATTATCTAAATTATACATAGATAGGGCCACACCAGGTTTTTCAAATTCATATACATCTTTTGTAAATCCTTCAGATCCATCTTTAGGTTCAAAAACCATTTTAAGAGTTCCTGGTTTATTAATTAATGTGTCAGTCGCTCTATATTGATCACCAAAGGCATGTCTAGCAACTACAATTGGATGATTCCAGTTTGTAATTATTCTTGGAACATTTTTGCATATAATTGGCTGTCTAAATATTGTTCCTCCCAGTATATTTCTTATTGTTCCATTGGGAGAACGCCACATTTGTTTTAATTTGAATTCCTCTACTCGATTTTCATCAGGAGTAATTGTTGCACATTTTATTCCTACATCATATTTTTTCACCGCCTCGGCAGCATCTATTGTTATTTGATCATTTGTCTCATCTCTTTTAATCACTCCAAGATCAAAATATTTGATATCTATATCAATATAGGGCAAAATTAATTGTTCTTTGATGTACTCCCAGATGATTCTGGTCATTTCATCTCCATCCATTTCAACTACAGGGTTTTTAACTTTTATTTTTGCCATTTAATTAATATATTTTTTAATTGATCAACCGTATCTATAATGTGAAAACTGTTTTGTAAATTTTTATTTGAAAAATTTTCATCTTCAAAAAATTTAAATTGCTGAAATAGATTATCCCAGAAATTATTTTTATTAAAAAATATTATTGGCTTATTATGAATCCCCATTACTTTCCAAGATACAACTTCTACTATTTCTTCTAAAGTACCTGTTCCTCCAGGTAGTGCTAAATACGCATCACCTAACTCAAATAGTAACTTTTTTCTTTCAGACATATTATCGACTATTTTTAATTCATCTATATTTTCAAAAATTATTTCTCTCTCAGATAAAAAATTTGGAATAACTCCCGTAACTATATTTTTATATTTTTTTGCTGTCTTAGCAACCACACCCATAATACCAACTTTTGCTCCACCGTAGACAATATTTATTTTAAATGATGATATTAATTTGCTAATTTCTTCTGCATCTTGATAATATTTATTACTTAATTTATCTGAAGATGAGCAATAGACAGTAATAGATTTAATAGTCATAAATTTAATGTTTATTAGAAAAAATTTAACTAGAAATTTTATTCTTATACCAATTCTTAATGTTTTCTCTAAACATTAATGCTGATGGTGTTACTACTAATGTCAGAAATGTAGCAAAAAGTAGTCCAAATACTATAGCTGTTGATAATTGAACCCACCACTGGGTATCTGGTGAACCTCTGGTTATTTCTCTAGATATGAAGTCAACATTTGTCATTGTAACCATTGGTAATAATCCTAGTACTGTTGTAGTTGTTGTAAGTAAAACTGGTCTCAGTCTCTGTGCCCCTGTTTTGATAATTGCTTCTCTAATACTAGATGTTTTAGTTTTTAAAAAATCAAATGTATCAATCAATATAATATTATTATTTACAACTATTCCAGCAAGAGCAATTACCCCAACTCCTGACATAACAATACCAAATGGCTGTGCTGTTACCATTAGACCTATAAAAACACCAGCTGTGGACATTACTACTGCAAAAAGAATTAAGAATGCACTATAAAAACTATTAAACTGCAATAGAAGTATCATTAGCATTAAAAATAAAGCTACACCAAAAGCTCCTGTTAAAAATTCTTGAGCTTCTTTTTGATCTTCATTTTCTCCAATAAGTTCAGCCCTTACTTTGTTATCTAATTCATAACGAGGTAAATCTAAAGTTCTTCCTCTCCAAGACGGAGCAGTATCTGAAATTCCTAATACGTACTCAAGTTCTTTTACTTTTCCGTCAGGATAAGTTCCAGGTTCTACATCTGCCTGAATATTTATAGCATTTTTTGAATCTACTCTAATTATATTTCCTGTTCTGCTATTTGGAACAATTTCTACAAAATTGGATATTGGAACTAAACCATTTGAAGTAGTTACTCTTAAGTTATCAATTCTATCCAATGTTCTTCCTTCGTTTGGATAACGAAGATAAAGTGGTATACTTTCATTACTATCATCAGGTCTATATTCACCAAGTTTAAGACCGTTTGTTGCAAGTTTAATTACATTACCAATTGATGTAATGTTAGCTCCAAACTTAGAAGCTTGTTTTCTATCTACATTAATTTCCCATTCTATCCCAGGTGCTGGTAAATTATCTTCTACATTCATTAACTTTGGATAACTATCCATGAATTTTTTAAGCTTAATTCCTTCAGCTATTAAAAGTTGCTTATTATCACTGGTTAATTTAATGTTAATTGGTTTACCTTCACCAGGACCACCTTGTTGTTCTCTTGACTCTACTTTAATCCCATTGATGCTTTTTGTGGCTTCCAAAATTTCTGCAAGAATTACTTTTGATTTTCTTCTTTTATCCCAATCTGTATATTCCAAACTTATTGATCCAATAAAGTCTTCTGATGCCTCTGATTGTTCACTTACATTTCCACTTAAAGAATAAATATTTTTAAATTCTTGTCTTTCCGATTGAAGCTTTAAAATAATATTCTCAACTCTTGATACATAATCTTTTTTTTCTTCAACTGAGAGATTACCTCTTGCAAAGACTACGATTTTTGCAAGATCTGGCTCAACATCTGGGAAAAATTCTACACCTTCTCCAACTTTAGTATAGGTGTAGTTTACAGCAACTAATATTACTAAAGCACTAATCATCACCTTTAAAGGATGAAATAATAAGAAGTTTAATATTTTTGCATAAAATCCAACAAAACCAGTTACGTTTAAAACAGGTTCATTTGATTCTGAAGATAAGATTTTTGCATTTTTAGAAACTAATTTATCTGTAGAATTTACATTTTCTGAAATTTTATAAACTCTTGGTATAATTCTTATAAATACAAATATAAATAAAGCGAAGCTCAGTAAATATTTTCCAATTGATATAAATAAACTAAATCTTTCAAGATTTAATAATCCAAATCCATAAGATAATAGATTGTAAAAAATTAATGATATTAGTAATGGTACAATAAATTGAAGAAGTATTCTTGAAACGGTATTTAAAATAGATCCTAAAACTGGGACAAACAGCAGTGCCATAAACAATGAAGAAATAAGAACACATATAAGTGTTATTGGTAAATATTTCATAAATTCACCAGCTATACCAGGCCAGAATATTAAAGGTAGAAAGGCTGCCAGGGTAGTTGCAGTCGATGATATAATTGGTAGTGACATTTTTTTTGATGCATTTGCGAAAGCATCTTTTACACCAAGTCCTTCTTTCATTTTTCTATCTGCATATTCAACAACAACAATTGCTCCATCGACTAATAGTCCTACAGATAAAATTAGAGCAAATAATACAACTATATTAATAGTAAAACCCATTACAGAAAGAGCTAATAAACCTGATAAAAACGATCCTGGAATAGATACACCAACTAATAAACCAGACCTAACTCCTAATGCTCCTAAAATAATAATTAAAACAAGGATTATAGCTGCTATGACATTGTTTTGCAGACTATTTAACATAGTTTTAATTCCTTTTGATTGATCATTGCCAAAAGAAATTTCAACATTTTCAGGAAAACTTTTAGCAGTAATTGCAGTTATTCTTTTTACTTCTTCAATAGTATTAATAATATTTTCTCCAATTCTTTTAGAAACATCAATAGTTATTGAATTAGATCCATTTACATTTGCATAAGATTGCCTATCTTCAAATGTTCTTTTAACTTCAGCAATATCCCTGAAAGTAATAACTGAATCTCCGTTAGTTTTAACAGGAGTATTTAATACATCTTCAATAGTTTCGTATAAACCTGGAACTTTAATATCAAAACTTCCGTCACCAGTGTCTTGACCACCAGCAGATACCATTTTATTATTTTCTCTAACAATATTAATAAGACTCTCAAGATTGATTCCATAGCTATCAACTGCAGTTGGATTAATTAGTATGTCAACTTGTTCATTTCTTTTACCACCTATTTTAGCTTCTAAAACACTAGGAATTGTTTCTATATCATCTTGTAAAATATCAGCTAAATCTTGAAGTGTTCTATTAGGCACATCTCCACTTAAAGAAATAGAAAGGATAGGAAACGTACTTATATTTACTTCGTTAACTGTTGGTTCATCTGCTTCACTAGGTAGATCACCCTTGGCTCTATCAACTTTATCCCTAATATCAACCATAGCTTGATCAGAGTCAAAACCAGCATCAAATTCTAATAAAACATTGCCTCCGCCTGAATAAGCTGTTGATCTTACTTCTCTTACTCCTTCAACAGTTTTAACTTCGTCTTCAATTGGTTTAACTAAAAGCCTTTCAGAGTCTTGTGCAGAAATACCATTTTGACTTAGTGAAATGTAAACTATTGGTATGCTTACATCAGGAGATGATTCTTTAGGCATTGTGATATAAGTAGATGCGCCTGAAAAAATTATAAAAATAAGTATTCCCATGAAAACTCGGGAATGGCTAATTGCATAGTCTATAATATTTATTTTCATTTAGATTAGTTTATTGTTTCACCAATACTTATATATTCTTGACCACTTACAATTAAATTTACTTTCTCGGGTAATCCAGAAACCCACATACCGTCTATTGTATCCTTAATTGTTTTGGTTGGATAGAATGTAACCTTATTATCATTATCTACAGCTTTAACACCTACGGTCCCATCGTCTAATAAAGTTAGTATAGAAGGTGGTATTTTGTGAGCTTTAAGTTCTGAACCTTTGATAATAATTTTAGTTGTTATTCCACTTTTATAAGAGAGATCTTTGTTATCAGCTTCAATCGTAATTTCGAATGTTCTAGTACTAGTTTCGGCTGATGGAGAAATAAAAGATATTATTCCATTTTTTTTAATACCATTACTATCTTCAATTAAAGCTTTAGTACCAACACTCACTTTATTTACATCAAATTCAGATAAATAACCTTCAATCTTGATAGGGTCTAAATCAATTATAGTAAATAGGGGAGTACCAATTGAGATAAATTCAGTTTCCTCAACCATTTTTTCTGAAATAATTCCATCAAATGGTGCCTTGATAGTAGTTTTTTCTATATCTAGTTTTATGTTCTTTAAAATTGATTTTACATTTGAAATTTGAGCTTCAAGGTTTGCTAAGGTAGATTCAAATTTTATTTTAATATCTTCTCTATCCGCTTGCGCATTGGCAAGATTAAAAGATGCTAAACTTAATTTTGATTTTGAACTTAAACCTTTATCAATAAGTTGTTTTGCAGATGCATATTCAATTTCATACAATTCAATTCTCTCAACATTTTGTCTAAGTAGATTATCTCTGTTTTTTTCATTTAAAATTAATTCTTTATTAAGTCTTTCTAAATCTTTTTTTGCACTAGAAAGCTTTTCATTTCTATCCTCTAGTGAGATTGTAATCATTTCAGCATTTAGAGATACTCTATCTCCTCTTGCAAATTGAATATTATCTATGTTGCCAGATGTTTCAGATTTAACATCAATTTTTTTATTATGAATAGTTTGACCTTGTAATTCAATAGATTGATCTATTAAACTGGAAGTAAATATCTTTGTTTCAACAGAAAATGTAAATTCTTCATTATCATTATTTTTTGCATCTTGTGAATTTGAAGTTTCTGTTTCAGTGCTAGTTTCTGTATCATCGTCTTGCGCAACAACATTATTTGTAAATTGACCAGAACCAATCCATCCAACAACAGCGGAAAGTATTATGAAGGCTATAAATATTGATCTTTTCATTAAATACCGTACATGTCATATATATTAAAGTGATTAAAAAACAATTTTTTGTTAGCTTTATTATCTTTTATGAAATCAAAAAACTGGGTTAATAGACAAAAAAATGATCAGTTTGTAAAGAAAGCTAAACAGTTAGGGTATATAAATCGAGCTGCGTTTAAACTAGAAGAGATTGAGCAAAAATATAAAATCATTGAAAACTCTAGAGAAATACTAGAGCTTGGATCTTCTCCAGGTGGTTGGACTCAAGTCATCTTAAATTACAATTCAAAAACTAATATAACCTGTTTTGATTTATTAGATATGAAAATGAATAATCAGCGTATAGCTTTCTATAGAGAGGATTTTTTAAAATTTAATTTTACTAATTTAAAAAATAAATTTGATTTGGTTTTGTCAGATGTAGCTCCTAATACAACTGGTCATCAATCAACAGATCATCTCAGGATAAGTCAATTAATATATGAAGTTATAGACAGATTAGAAATAATATTAAAAAAACAAGGATCATTTATATTCAAAATTTGGAAGGGAGAGGAAGAAAAGGAAATTATAAAGATGCTTAAAAAAATTTTTGATAAAGTTGAGTATTTTAAGCCAAAATCATCAAGACAAGAATCAAGTGAAATATTTATAATATCAAAAGGATTTAGATTGCATGAAGAGTAAATTAGAAACTATTTTAATTGTAGATTATGGATCTCAATACACACAATTAATAGCTAGAAGAATAAGAGAGTTAGAAGTCTTTTGTCTTGTTTATCCTTTTAATAAAATTACGAAAAAAATTTTAAATGAAATCAAACCATCGGCATTTATATTATCTGGAGGACCTAGATCAGTACTCGACAAAAATGCCCCAAAATTAAATCAAGAAATTTTAAAAATGAAAAAACCAGTTTTAGCAATTTGCTATGGTATGCAATTAGTAACTAAAAATTTGAAAGGTGTAGTAAAACGTTCTACGCATAGAGAGTATGGTCACACTATTATAAATATTAAGAAAAAATCACTTTTATTTAAAGGAATAAACAAACGAAAAATCAAAGTATGGATGTCTCATGGAGATAATATCAATAAAATACCAAAATTTTTTTCAATAACATCTTTATCAAACAATAAAATTATTTCATCAATTGAAAATAATAAAAATAAAATTTATTGCCTTCAATTTCATCCTGAGGTCTATCATACAGATTTTGGTTCAAAAATAATTAATAATTTTATTTTAAATATTGTAAATATAAAAAATAAATTCAAAATTCAAAAATTTATTGAAAATAAAGTATCAGAATTAAAAAATGAAATTAAGAATAAAAAAATAATCTGTGGTTTATCTGGAGGTGTAGATTCCACAGTGACTGCATATTTATTAAGCAAAGCCGTTAAGAAAAATCTTTATTGTATTTTTGTTGATCACGGTCTTCTAAGAAAAAATGAAGCTAACGAAGTGTCAAAAATATTTTCCAAAAAATTTGGCAAAAACTTTACTAAAATAAATGCTTCTAATATTTTTTTAAAAAATTTAAAAAATGTTTCTGATCCAGAGAAAAAAAGAAAAATTATTGGCAAAACATTTATAGAAGTTTTTGATAAAGCAGCTAAAAAAATATCAAATGTAGATTATTTAGGGCAGGGGACTCTTTATCCAGATATTATAGAAAGTATTCCATTTTTTGGTGGTCCAACAGCTAAAATCAAAAGTCACCATAATGTTGGGGGTTTACCAAAAAAAATGAAATTAAAAATTGTGGAGCCATTAAGAGAATTATTTAAAGATGAGGTAAGAAATGTTGGAAGGCAATTAAAAATAGATAAACATTTACTTTTAAGACATCCTTTCCCAGGTCCAGGTTTAGCAATCCGAATACCTGGGGTAATTGATAAAAAAAAGATCTTAATTCTTCAAGAGGCAGATCATATTTTTATAGACTATCTAAAAAAGAATAATCTTTATAATAAAATTTGGCAAGCTTTTGTTGTTCTTTTACCAGTAAAATCAGTAGGTGTTATGGGGGATGAAAGAACATACAATTACTCTGTTTCACTTAGAGCTATTACTTCAGTGGATGGAATGACAGCGGATTTTTATATGTTTACAAATAATCAATTAAAAGAAATATCATCTCGTATAATTAATAATGTTAAAGGTATTAACAGAGTATTATATGACTTTACATCTAAACCTCCTGGAACCATTGAGTGGGAATAATATAAATAATTGATTTTGTTATATTTTTAAATTTAAGACTTATGTATGCATTTTAAGAATTACTAAATTGCCTATATCGTATTATTAAAAAAACACATTTAAACTAACCTCAGATGTAAATTAGGAGGTATAATCAAATGAAAATATTTTTAATATTTATTACTTCAGTTCTCTTATCTTTCAATAGTTTTGCAAATACTAAAATATCTTTTGCTTTAGATTGGAAATTTGAAGGACCAAGTGCACCTTATTTCTATGCAATAGATAAGGGACATTTTGGTGAAGAAAATTTAGAAGTTGAAATATCTGCGGGTAAAGGATCCTTAGATGCAATTCCAAAGGTTGCAACAGGAGCTTTTCCTATTGGCTTTGCAGATATAAACAGTTTAATCAAATTCTTAGATCAAAATCCTGGAGCGCCAGTTATGGCAGTTATGATGGTTTATGATAAACCTCCATTTGCAATTGCTGGAAGAAAAAGTCTTGGTGTTACAACTCCATCTGATTTAGAGGGAAAAATTCTTGGTGCGCCACCACCTGATGGTGCATGGGCACAATTCCCACCATTTGCTTCTGCAAATAATATCAATGTTGATAATATAACAGTGGAGCCAGTAGGTTTCCCAACAAGAGAACCGATGTTAGCTGAAAAAAACGTTGATGCTATAACAGGGTTTTCATTTTCAATGTTTTTAAATTTAGTTCGTCTTGGTGTTCCTGAGGATGATATATCAATTATGTTGATGGCAAACTATGGATTAGAATTATATGGTAATGCCATAATAGTTAACACTGATTATGCAGATGCAAATCCTGAAATAGTTAAAGGTTTTTTAAAAGCTGTATCTAAAGGATGGACTGATGCTATGAAAAATCCTGAAGACGCGGTGAAGAGTATGGTTGAAAGAAATCCAGCTGCTGATTTAGCTTTAGAGACAAGAAGATTGATACTAGCAATAGAAGGAAATGTTAATACTGATTATGTAAAAGAAAACGGTATGGGTAATATTGACATTGCAAGAATGAAAAAAGCTTTAGGACAGTTAGCAGAAACATACGAATTCTCATCTGATCCAGAGATTTCATCATTTTTTACCGATAAATATTTACCTTAATATTTTTTTATGGGGTAGACTATTTCTACCCCATATACTAATCATAACTTATGCATATCAATATTGAAAAGGTTTCTCATCAATATGAAACTAAACAAGGTATGCTTCCTGTTTTAAAGGATCTTTCCCTATCAATTAAAAGAAAAGGTTTTACTGCTATAGTTGGACCTTCAGGTTGTGGAAAATCTACAATAACTAGATTAGTCAGTGGATTAATTAAACCAACTCAAGGTAGTATTTTTATTTCAAATAAAAAAATTACATCCCCACTTTCTACTGTAGGAATGGCTTTTCAAAATCCAGTTTTGTTAGAATGGAGAAATGTAATTAAAAATATAATTCTTCCACTTGAGATAGTATCAAAAAATATGACTTATAATCAAAAGAGATCGAATGCATTAGATCTGCTTAAGTTAGTGGGATTAGAAGAATTTGAAAATAATTTACCATCTGAATTATCTGGTGGGATGAAACAAAGAGTTTCACTTTGTAGATCTTTAGTTCATAGTCCAGAGGTCTTAATTTTAGATGAGCCTTTTGCAGCTCTAGATGCATTTACAAAAGAAGATTTGTGGGATGTTATGCACAAATTAAAAAAAGAAAGAGACTTCACATGTATTTTAATAACTCATGATTTAAGAGAAGCTGTTTATTTAGCTGATCAAGTAATTGTTTTATCCGGAAGACCAGCTTCATTACAATACGACGTTAAAACTAATTTTAATGAAGAAAAAAAAATCTCTGATTTATATTCATCAGAAGTATCACAATTACTTGCAACACTTAGAAAGCAAATCGAAATAGCTCAGAATAAAAATGATTAGAATCAATAATTTTATTATACCTTTATTTAGTCTTATAATTTTTTGTTTGTTATGGGAATTATTGGTTTGGTATAATAATTGGCCAAATTATAAAATGGCTTCCCCTTCAGATTTATGGCCAGCATTTTGGAAATTTAAACATCTCTTTTTAATCTACGGTTGGGAAACTTTTTGGAGAACTGTTGTAGGATTAATATTGTCTGTTTTGGTAGGATTAAGTTTAGGTATTTTAATGGGGTTTTCAAAAACTATTAGAATAGGCTTATATCCTATTCTTGTTGGTTTTAATGCTATTCCAAAAGCAACAGTAGTTCCAGTAATTGCATTAATATTTGTTGGTATGCACAATATGAATACAATTATAATTGTAATTCTTATTTCATTTTTCCCCATCTGTGTTTCAATTTCGATTGGATTGTCAACTTTGGAAAGAGAATATGAAGACATACTTTTATCTTTAGGTGCTAATAAATTTGAGATTTTTTATAAAATTGCTTTACCAAAAACATTACCAGAATTTTTTGGAGCATTAAAAGTATCAACAACACTCGCTTTTATTGGAACTAATTTGATGGAGATTATTGAACCCCATGGAAAAGGATTAGGACATTTGTTTGATAGTGGAAAAATTAGCGCAGATTATCCGTTAATGTTTGCAGTATTGATCACATTGGCTGTTATGGGAATATTTTTATATTATATTGTAGTTTATCTTGAAAATATTTTTGCTGGTTGGGCCATTAGAAAATAAAGTGTAGAAAGATAAAGTTTAATAATACAAAATGTTAAATAAAATCGTTAATATTTAATTTACTAACTTAAAAATGTTTCGATTTAAAGATGATATCAGTGCATCTAAACTTTCAAATTTCTTGTTTTGATTTTTTGATTTTAAATTATAAAAAATTTTCCTTTTTTTTCTTTCTAGTGATTTATTTAGAACGCATTCTGGAGCTGCTAGACTATGTTTAAATATATAAAAAAATGCATTATTTTTATTAAAATCAATAGCATAATCTTTCCATTCTCCACTAGAGACTCCTTTAGAATATAGATTTAAGATTTTAGCTAGTTCATCTTTGGAAAAGTAGAGATTGTGATTGTTAGTTGAAGCACTAGATGTTACTAAGCCCATAATTAAGAATATAACAAAATTTTATGCCTGTAAATGCTCCAAATGATAATTTAGATGTTTTAGCACCATCATTTAATCTTAAAAATATTGATGATAAAATGCTTTCATTAGATAATGCAAAAGGATTAAATGGTACTGTTATCGTTTTTATATGTAATCATTGTCCATATGTTAAAGCAATTGCAAGTAGATTAAAAAAAGATGCTGATGAGTTACTAGAACACTCAATAAATACAATTGCCATTATGTCTAATGATGTAATTAACTATCCTGATGATTCATTTGATAATATGAAAATTTTCTCTGATAAATATAAATTTAATTTTCCGTATCTTTATGATGAAACACAAGAAGTGGCAAAAAATTATAATGCTGTTTGTACTCCAGATTTTTTCGGTTTTGATAAAGATCTTAAATTAAAATACAGAGGTAGAATAGACTCAGGTGTAATGAATGAAAAGCACAATTCAAATATTGAAAGAGATCTTTTTAATGCAATGATTAAGATCAAAAATG
>CACNHX010000007.1 GCA_902620425.1 uncultured Alphaproteobacteria bacterium | reverse complement strand
ACCTGAGATAATAACATTTCTTTTTCAGTTTTTATTATTTGCAATACCTGCATTTTTAGTTTTATCCTTTGTTTTTAATTTAGAACTTACAAGTATTCTTGCTGCAGGTGGTATAGTTTTTGCTGCTATTGCACTTTCTTTACAATCAAGCTTGTCAGATTTAATTAAAGGAATTTTTGTAAATATTGAAAGACCATTTGCAATAAATGACTGGATTACCGTTGATGATAAAACAGGTTATGTAGAAAATATTACCTGGAGAAGTACAAGAATAAGGACATTTCAAAATACTGAAGTAATCATTCCAAATGAAATCGTCGCAGATTCAATTTTAACTAATTGGAGCAAGCAAGATAAAGAAAAAATGAGTGAAGGATTTCATATTTTTAATAAACTATATTTTCATCCTTCTCATGATCCAGAAAATATTTCAAAGTTACTTTATAATGCTCTCAAAAAAGCTAAACCGGTTGATGGTAGAGAGCAATTAAATTTACAGTGGGTTCGTTTTATAGGTGCTAATGAATTTGGATTAGAATTTGTTGTTGCTTTTGATTGCACAAAAAGAATTTTAAAAAATTCGATGCAAGATAGTGTGATGATGGAAATACATAAAACTTTAAGACATGCAGGTGTTCAAATGTCTGCTGGAAAACTTTATGGGAAACTTGAAGAAGATACAGGACTACATGCTCTTGACACACACAGAAGTCGAGAGGATTTTGAAAAAAGACAGGTTAGTGAATTTAATCCTTATAATGAGTCAGTAAAAAATAGAGTTCTTCTTCAAAAAATTCCTATTTTTATGTCATTAAATTCTGAAGATTTAGATGAGATTGCTGAAAATGCAGAAAGACTCCATTTTGAAAAAGACGATTACATTATTAAACAAAATGATTCTGGTGATTCTCTATACGTCATAAATGATGGGGTAGTATCTGTTTACTTAGATAATGAAAATAAAGATAAAGTATTTTTAGCTAAACTTGGTGTTGGGGACTTTGTTGGTGAAGGAAGTCTTCTTACCGGTGAGCCTAGATCTGCTAATGTTATAGCTGAAACTCCTTGCATAGTTATAAAAGTAAGCAAGGATATAATAAAAGATATATTTTCTAAAAACCCTAATGTGTATGATTATGTTGCAAATATTTTAGCACAAAGAAAGTTAAAACTTGATAAGAAAAAAAATGAAAGCCAATTAACTAAAGACGAAAATAAAAATCTTGTTAATGATATTAAGAATGCAATAATAAATTTTTTAAAATAGAATAAATCCCCTAGTCTTCGTCAATTTCTTTACTAAAATCTTCTTGTAATTTTTTCAATTCTTTCATTGCAGCTTTCATATCAGAACTATCAAATATTTGAATATCCACGTGGTTACCTTTTTTCGAATATGATTTTTTTGTTTTGCTATTTTTCTTATTTTTAAAATCAATTACCTTGTAAGTTTTAACAGGTCTTACAAAACCTTTAGGAGTTATTTCTTCATACTCTTTGCAGTTTATTTGATTTTTAACTAAATTATATGTTGTATCAGAAATAATAATTTCATTTTCAGGAGCAATGGATTGCAATCTAGAAGCTAAATTTACAGAAGAACCTATTGCTGTATAATCACTCATTACGCTAGATCCAAAATCACCAACATTTGCAAAACCTGAAGAGATTCCATATCTTACCTTTAATCCACCTTTAACACCCTGTCTGATCCAGAAAGATTGCAGCTCTTTAACTCGTTCTTTCATTTCTATAGCCATGCTTATACAATTAATAGCATCATTCTCATCTCCTAGTGTTTCAGGAGCTCCATGAAAGGAAAGAATTGCATCTCCAATAAATTTATCAATTGTAGCATTTGAATTGATTGCAATTAAACTCATTTCACTTAGATAATTATTTAAGATTAGAGCAAGTTTTTCTGCTTCTAAGGCATCAGATAAATCAGTAAAATTTACAATATCAGAGAAAAAAATTGTTAAATTTTTTCTTACGTAACTTTCTTTTGTTTTTTTACCTGACTCTTCTTCATCAAAAATAGACTTATATACTTGAGGTGAAAGATATTTTGATAACCTATTAGCAATATTTTCTAATCTTTTCGTTTTTTCCTCAATCAATTCTCTATCTTTTAATTTTTGATCAAGTAATTCTTCCTTCTCCCTTCGAAGATTATATTCATCTGTTCGATCAACAAATTGTCCTTGAATACCATTTAAAAAAGGAAAATCTTTGTTTTCAGTATATGCAGAAAGTAAAGAATATACCTTAATCTCCTTATCAATTTTAATTTCTATTTTAGGAATAATAACAAAACCATTTTTTTCTAAATTTTGTTTAAAATTTTTAATATATTCATCTGCAACTCCAAGTTGCTCTAAAATACTAGTAAAAGGAATGTTATTAACAGTTTTAAGAATTGGAAAAAATTTTTTAAAGTTTTTATTTACTCGCAATACTTCCAAGTTTCGATTGGCAAAATAAGCTGCTGTGACAGCATTAGAGAAATTAAAAAAACTTAAATCTATGACAGTTTTTTCATCAAAAAACTTATCAAGTTTCATTTTTTATTTAATTATGGGTGATGTTTAGTAATTCCGCTAATATAATCCATTATTGCTATAACTAATCCTGATAAAATGAATACAGCATGAATAAATATCATTAAGTAAATTTCTTCTGATGTTTTTGATCCAACATCAATAAAAGCTTCTAGCAAACCGATACTTGAGATAGCAACGATTGAGGCAATAAGTTTTAATTTTAAACCTGAAAAATCTAGTTTACCCATCCACTCTGGTTTATCTTCAGACTGATTTGCGATATCAATTTTTGAAACAAAATTTTCATAGCCTGCAAATATCACCATTAAAACTAAATTGCCAACAAGAGCTAAGTCAACAATATGTAGTACAAATACAAGAAGTTCATTTAACGTTAGTTCATTTAAGTGTGTAATCTCATAAATGAATAACGCGATAACTTTATATGTAATAACTAGTAGAGTAAGACATAAGGCAACATAAACAGGAGCCAACGCCCATCTGCTTGAAAACATTGCTCTTTCAAGTAATCCTTCAAATACTCTACGCATTATTAATAAGTAATTTTTAAATAATATTTGTCAATTAAATTTTACTATTTACCCCATTTATAAGTAAGTAAATCATATCTTTTAGCAAAATTAAGTAATAAATTTTTTGTATCTAAATCTAAAGGCTTAATAGGGTCTCTGCAAAAATCTGATTTTATTACACCACCCTCTTTCATTACTGTTTTGGTAGCTCTGAAACCACATTGTCTATTTTCAAAATTTATTAAAGGAAGAATACTGTTATAGACTTCTTCAGCTTTATCTTTTTCATTATTCCAAAAATGATCAATTACTGGAGCTATTTTCTCTGGAAGTAATGCTGAGCTCATACTACCAGAAATTCCAGCTTCTAAGTCCGCATATAAAGTAATACTTTCTTCACCATCAAAAGGTGCATCTAATCTAGAACTACAATTTTTTATAAGAGCTCTTATTTTTGATGCTGCATTAGCACTTTCAATTTTAAAACATGTTAGTTGCTCAATTTCATTGATCATTTTTGTAAGAAGAGGTACTGAAAGCTCAATTCCAGATAAAGGTGCATCTTGTATCATAATTGGTATACCAACTTTAGAAATTTCATTAAACTGTTCAAATATTTGATCTGGATTACCCTTTAACAATGAACCATGATAAGGAGGCATCATCATTATAATATCAGCGCCCAATGATTTTGCTAATTTTGCTCGAGGTCGCACAATGTCAGTAGCAAAATGAGAGACAGTAACAATTGTTTTAACTCTACCATCAATTTTTTTCATACAAAGTTTAGTTAATTTTTCTCTTTCATCATCTGAGAGTAAAAATTGTTCAGAGTAATTAGCAAGAATGCATATTCCCTGAACTTTTTGTTCAATCATACATTCCAAAACTCTTCCCATCCCATCATAGTCTACCTCCCCATTATCGTGAAATGGAGTGGGTGCTACAGGCCACATTCCAAAATATTTATATTTCATTAACCCAAACTAACATTTCATTTTCTCCTCTATTAGACCATTTATAATATGGAATAAATTTAATATTTTTTTTAGAATACTTAGGTTTATCATTTAAATATAGTTTTTTTGTATCTTTATATAGATAACCCTTTGTTAATAATGAAATAATTTTTTGTGAATTAATATTTATATTTTTTTCAGTTATATTATTTGATGAGTCCAACATGAATTTATTTAAGTTCTTTCCATTATCTTTTTCCTCTAGACAATAAAGAAGTGGACCTCTGAACAAGCAAGCTTTTCTTATATTATATCTAACATTTGGATTTGTTCGAACTAGTCTTGGTTCAAAATTAAAAAATAACTCAATTTTATCTCCCTTTTTCCAAAGATATTTAATTTTTGCATAACCATTAAATATTTCATACTTTATTTTTTTATTATTAATAAATATTTTCATATTTTTGTCCCATGAAGGAATACGAAAATAAATATAAGATTTTTTGTTATTGGATTGTAAAATATTAATTTTAGAATAACCTTTTTCTGGAAAATCACTCATTTGATTTATTTTTAAACCTTGGCCACCCTCTGATATATCTAACTCAGAAGAAATGTACTGATCTACAACAAGGTTATTTTTATATGTATTATAAATATACATGTCCATACTTGCTATAAACCGTGTAATATTTGGTGGGCAACAAGAACAGGTATGGTATTCATCTCTAACACCGTGTCGTCTTTGTTGAAAATGTAAATAGCCAGGATTACATTCTAGATAATTATCATAAAAAAAACCTTTTCCATTGTCAGATGTACTAGCTAATAACAAATTATATAAACTATTTTCAATTATATCAGCATACTCACTATTAAGCTCAATCTTAGAAAGTCGATTTGCAAAATATATTAATGCAATTGTTGCACAAGTTTCAGCATAGGCCATATCGTTTGGTAAATCATAGTCAAAGCTGAATCTTTCACCAATATGCGCACTGCCTACTCCGCTATGAATGTACATTCTTTTATCAACAATATTTCTCCATAAAGTTTTACAAGTTTTAAGCAATTTTTTATTTTTATTTATTCTTGCTAAATCAGCCATAGCTGTAAACATATATAGAGCTCTAACAGAATGACCCTCTGCAGTATTTTGATTAATTGGCTCTAAATGTGATTGCCAATATTCTAAATCTCTAAATACACTTCCTTGTAAATCTCCTAACTTACCTGATGTAGTACCATGAGGATCAGGACCAAAATTAAGAAAATCCCTAATTGATGCAGGCAAGTTAGATGGATTAAAATCAACTTCTTTTTTTAAAATTTTTTTTCTTTCTTCTATAAAGTAGTGTTTATTATTTTTATTATCAGTCCCTCTCTCATCTATAAAATATGCAGCTAGATCAAGAAACTTTTTCTTTTTTGTAAAATTATATGCTTTTATTAGAGCTAATTCGATTTCTTGGTGTCCGGGATATCCTCTTGTTTTTCCTTTTTCTTTTCCAAAAATTGAAATTATATGATCTATATATTTTTCTATAGAATTAAAAAATCTTTTATCACCAGTGGCTTTACAATGCTCAATTGCAGACTCTAATAAATGTCCAGCACAATATAATTCGTGCCTATCTCTTAAATTAGTAAATTTATTTTTAGGCTCATGAAAAGAAAAATAAAAATTTAAGTAACCATTCTTCTCTTGATTAGAAATGATTTTATCTATTATTAAATTACAAATTTCTAATAATTTTTTATTTTTTTTTTGTTGCATTGTAAAAAATGCACCTTCCATTAATTTTGCTAAATCTGACTCCCAAAATATGTGAGGTTTTTCATTGCTATAATGTTCATTTGTTAGTGCTCGAATTCTTCCAGATTTCTTAAAAGAATTTAATACTGCATAAAATGATGAATTAATGTTTAAATCTTTACGTTTTTTCCAAAAGCCATGATTAATTCTTACTTTGTTAAGTTCCATAAATATTTTATTATTAAATACTATTCTACAGAACTTAAAATATTTTTTTTATTTTTTTCTTCTTTATTTTTTTCAAAATAAGTTATTACTAAAACAGAACTAAAAACAACTATTCCTCCTATCCAAGTCCAAAAATCTGGCATTTCATTAAAAACAAAATAACCAAATCCTGAGCCAAATATTAAACCTGTAAACCAAATTGGCTGAGTTACAGATAAGTCTGCATATTTATAAGCCAATCCAAGACATAAATGCAGTATAGTTCCCGATGCTGCAGCAATAAATACAAGTAATATAGATATTAAGGATGGCATTTGCCAAAAATAAATTGCTAAAGGAAAAGCGAAAATAGTCATTAAAGTGTATTGATAAGTTACCATTGTAATAGGAGAATCATCTTTAGATACAAATTTTGATAAAATAATTATAAATGACCAAAATGTTAATGAAACTAGAATCATTATAGTACCAATATTAAAATCAACATAACCAGGCCTCACAATAATTAACATTCCTAAGAAACCAATTATTAAAGCAAAAATTCTAAATCTATATATTTTCTCTCTAAAAATAATAAAACTCAAAAGTACAACAATTATTGGACTTAAAAAATGCATAGCTTTAAATTGTTCTAAAGGAACATAGACTAATGCACCAAAACCTAAGATCATCACAGGTATGTTAAAAGCACCTCTAATAATGTAAAACTTTAAATTTTTAGTTTTATATGTGTTGAATTTTTTGGTTACTAAATAAGGAAGAATTATTAAAAAACCAAAAAAAAATCTAAAAAAACCTATAGTATATACATTTGAATCATATTGTGCCGCTTTAATTAACGCCTCCATCAACACTGCAAAGAATGATGCTGAAATTGTTAATAGAACAGCTTTGATATTATTATTCATAAATTTTAAAGCTTAACTGGAATAGATTGCTTTGCTATATCTTTTTTTAGATAATTTTCTCTATATGTAATAATTAATATAGATGAAAAAATAATTAAGCCTCCAATAATTGTCCAAATATCAGGTATTTCATCAAAGATTAAAAAACCAAATAATGATGCTATTAATAATCTAGAAAAGTTAACTGGTTGCAAAACAGAAAGATCTGTTAATTTATAAGCCGTATTAATACAAAGGTGTACTATTGTTCCAGCTATACCAGCAAAAATTAAATAAATTAAAGTTTCTGATGAAGGTGATTGCCAAAAATATAAAGCAATTGGAAATGATAAAAATGTTACCAAAGTGTATTGGTAAGATAATATTGTGAATGCACTGTCAACTCTAGCTGCAAATTTGGTAATTATAACAACTACTGACCAAATTGAACAAGAGCATAAGACTAAATATGCTCCTACATTAATAGGAACAATACCTGGTCTTAAAATTACAAAAACTCCAATTAAACCAATTAACAACGCTCCAATACGAATTAAATAAATTTTTTCTTTTAAAAATATAACACTTAGAACAACAACAATTATAGGAGTGACAAATGAAATAGCTTTAATTTGTTCTAAAGGTATAAATTGAAGTGCAGAAAAACCTAACAACATCATAGGTATATTTAAAATACCTCTTGTAAAATGAATTTTTAAATTTGGTGTCTTAAAATTTTCAAATTTAGAATAAAAAATAAAAGGAAGAATTAAAATAAATCCAAAAAGAAATCTTAAAAATCCAGCAGTAAATACATTTATATCCTGAAGGGAAAATTTAATCAGAACGTTCATTGTTACCCCTGATACAGAAGCAACTAAAGCTAAAATAATAGCTTTTACATTATTATTCATAAGTTATACGAATGGAATATCGCAAATTTCTCCTTTGTATTTTTTATTTTCAATAATGATATCAAATTGATCTTTAGTTAAAAAGTATGGTTTATTTATCATTGCAATTCCGATCACCATGTTAAATGTAGGTGAAAAGACTGCAGATCTAATTTCGCCAATTATTTTATCACCAATTGTTAAGTGAATTGCTGATCTTAGATTAATTTTATCAATATTAATCTTTACTCCCATTAATTTTTTATTAATACCTTTTTCTTTAATTTTAATTAAATTTTCTTTTCCAAGAAATTTAATATCATTATCTAGATTAACAAATTTATCTAATCCACATTCAAATGGATTATTATTTATATCCATATCGTTACCATAAGAGAGTAACGCACCTTCAATTCTTTCAATTAAATGAGGACAACCTGGTTTAACTTTGAGCTCTTTACCTTCTTCAAATAATAAATCGTATAATTCTAAACCTGCTTTAGTATCTTCCACATAAATTTCTACTCCGCCCTGTTTTGACCAACCAGATCTAGCAATTAAATGTTTGGTATTTTTAAAATTAAAATATTTAAAATTATAAAATTTTAATTCTAAAATTTCTTTACCAAAAACTTTCTCTAACAAATCAAAAGCCTTCGGACCTTGTACAGCCATAATATTTACATCAGGTTCAGTAATAGAAACTTCAAAATTTTTCCCTATAGCAAGACCTTTAGCAAATAACATTACGTCTGAATCAGCAATTGAAATCCACCATTTTTCATTATTAAATTTAAGCACAACGGGATCATTAATCATTCCCCCATTTTCATCAATTATTGGACAATAATAACATTTACCTTCTTTAGCCTTACTTAAATCCCTACAAGTCATTAATTGAACTAATTGATAAGCGTCCTTACCTTTAATTTCTATTTGTCTTTCAGCTGCTACATCCCATATTTGAACATAATTTTTTAAATGGTTATATGTTTCTTCAAGACTTTCGTCAAAACCTGCAGGAAGTAACATATGATTGTATATTGTATAAGAAGTAACACCTTGTTTTTCAATTCTGGAAGAATAAATAGTACTTCTCAACCTTCTTGATTTAGCTACAAATTGATTGGGCATGGAAGACTCGTATAAATATTTGTATTAAATTAGTCTACATCTAAATAAATTAAATTTGATTTAATGAATCAAAGAAAATAATTGTAGGCAAAGTAAATAGATAAAACAACCAATACTATAGCTACCCAAATAGATAAATTTGTAAAAAAAGTTTTTAGATTATTATTCGAGCTTAAGAAAGACGGTAAAACCAATAAAAGCACCCCAATCATATAAATAATTGGAACAAGCTTATCCATTTATTAATATTTTTCCTTATCGATTAATTCACTCACTAGTAAATCTCCAAATCCTTTTTTTGAAGCTTGTTTGTAAAATGATTTTGCCATTTTTGAGAGTTTATTGGCATTTGGTAAATCTGAAACAAGGTCATTAATATAATTTAAATCTTTGTATGTATTATCTACAGAAAAAACATATCCTTTATAATTACCTTTTATAGCTTTATCTGCAATTCTATCCAAAGCTCCTGAATTTCCTGAACCCAATCTAGCAACATCACATAAAAGTTTAATATTAATATCTAGTTTTTTTGCAGATTTAAAAAATTCAATAACACTAGTGGTAGTCATTAGTGATAAAAAGTTAGATAATAATTTTGCAGAAGATGCTTTTGATACATCACCAAAATTAAAAACAGACTTACAAAAAGAATTAAGAAATTTTTTACATTTTAAAAAATTACTTTTTTTACCTCCATAAATTCCACCTAATATACCCTGCTCACTTTGAACTGGACCTCCCATTACTCCACAAAAATTATAATTTATTTTTTTAGATTTAAAAATTTTATCCATTTTTAAAGCACCATTTTTGTTATGCGTTGTTAAATCGATTACAAGTGTTTTACTATCAAGTTCTTTTTTAATTTTTTTTGCAACATTTAATGCTACTGGTGTATTTGTTACACATATCATTAAACAATCAAGTTTTTGTTTTTTGATTTCATTGTATGATTTTAATTCTATAGCCCCAATCTTTTTTAATTTGTTTATAGGTTTTCTATTTTTATGAGCAAAAATAAATACATTATGTTTTTTTAATAAATTTTTAGCCATTCCATAGCCCATATAGCCAACACCTATAAAACCTATATTGCTCATAATAATAACTATAGTGAAAATTTTATTATTTAAAAGTGAATTATCAAATTTAATTATTTCTTGATGAAATAAAAGAAACTACTAAAACAATAATTAGTAGAGGAACACATAAAAGATTTATAACTGTCCAATTTGAAAAATATAAAAGAAAACCAGCTGATAATGATCCTATGCCTTGAGTAGAAAAAACGATAAAATCATTTAGACCTTGTGCTGTAAATTTATCCTTTTCTTCATAAGAAACAACTAACAAACTCGAGCCTGAAACAAATAAAAAATTCCAGCCAATACCAAGTAGTATTAAACCTAACATATAAGAATAATAGAAATCAAAGAATGTATTGGTTAATATACTTAACAACAAAATAATTACTCCTGCATATATAATATTTGTATTTCCAAACCTTTTAATTAAATCTCCAGAAAATAAAGAGGGTAAAAACATACCAATGACGTGAAGTTGAATTACGATACTTGTTTCAAACAAAGTAAATTTATTAACAAGATGCATATGTAAAGGGGTAGCAGTCATGATTATAGCCATTGTAAAATAACCAAGACCAGCGCTTACGATTGATTGTATAATTTTAATATTTTTTAAAAGTTTGAAAATAGTTTCAATTTCAAATTTACTTTGATTAATAGTATTTTTTGTTTCCTCATAAAAAAGCAGAACAAAAAAAGGAATGATTGCTGTAAAAGATAAGAAAATATAACTACCAAGAAATAAATAACTTGGAAAAAAATCTTTAAAATATTCTGCAAAATTAGATGAAAGTAATGCAGAAACTATACCTAATAATAATATAATTGAGATAGATCTTGGAATAAATTCTTTTTTGACTGATTCAGACGCAGCAAATCGATACTGATGAATAAAAGCTTGTGAGCTTCCTATTAAAAAATTACCTAATGCAAAAATTAAAAAATTTTCCAAATAAATTGCAATTGAACAAATAATTAAAGCTAAACAACTTAAAAGAGATGAAAATAAAAATCCTTTCTGCCTACCCCAGATGCTCATAAACCTAGATGCAATAGGCGCACTTATTGCTATACCTATAATCATTAATGTCATTGGAACTGTTGCTAAAGAATCTTTTAACATTATTTGGGATGTAATTATTCCACCTAATAAAACTACAGCCATAGGTGGGAAAGCCGCAATTGTAGAAGAAATACAAATAATAATAAAATTTTTATTAATCATTATAAAAGATAATTTCTAATTGGTTATATTAATTTGATCACATGTCACTCTTTGATTTCCAATAAAAGTTAATAAAATTATTGAGTAGACAATATTTGCTATTAAGATAAAAATAATTATGGTTTCAAGTAATGATTTTGTAGATGATAAAAGAAATAAAAATATTAAAATTTATATCAACGGAAAATTTTATAAAAGAAAAGATGCCAAAATATCAGTCTTTGATTCATCTACAATGCTTGGAGATGGTATCTGGGATTCGTTAAGATATCATAATAATAATTTCATTTTTCTAAAAGAACATCTAGATAGGTTATATAAAGATGCAAAGCTTATCGACTTAAAAATACATTTGACCCGTAAAAAACTTTCAGAAGCACTAATAAAGACTATCAAAATAAATAAAATGAAAACAGATGTTCATTTAAGAATAATTGTTTCTAGGGGTATTAAATCAACACCCTATCAATCACCTAAAGTTACAATATCCAAACCAACCATAATCATAATACCTGAATATAAAAAACCAGATATTAAAGCTTACAAAAAAGGATTAAAATTGGTTACAGTAAAAACTATTAGAGGGCCAATCAATGTTCAAAATCCACAAATAAATTCACTAAGTAAATTAAATTGTATACTAGCATGTATTGAAGCTAATAAAAAGAATGCTGATGAAGCACTTATGTTTGATATTAATGGAAATATTGCTACAAATAATAGTACGCATTTCTTCTTCGTAAAAAATAAGACGGTCTTTACCTCAACAGGAAAATATTGCGTTACAGGAATTACGAGACAGAAAATTATAGATATATGTAAAAAAAATAAAATAAAAGTAAAAGAAAAAAATTTTAAATTAAACGAAGTATTAAATGCAGATGAAGCATTTTGTACAGGATCTTTCGCAGGAATTGTACCGGTAAATCAAATAAATAAAAAAAAATACTCATTAAAGAAAAATCCTATTACTAAAGAATTAACTAATTTTTATAATAATTTATTTTAAATGATTAATTTATTCGTTTGGTCTGGACCAAGAAATATTAGTACTGCATTGATGCGATCTTTTGAAAATAGAAAAGACACAAAAGTTTATGATGAACCTTTTTATGCATATTATTTAAAAAAAACTAACTTAAATCATCCAATGAAAGACGAAATTATAGATCACTATCATACAAATGAAGATGAAATTATTAATTTAATCACTAAAGAAGATAATAAGTATAAAATATTTTATCAAAAACATATGACTCATCATATTTTAGATGAAACACGCTTAGATTGGATTAACAAAGGTATAAATTGCTTTTTAATCCGTGATCCTGCTAAAGTAATTGTCTCTTATTTAAAAAAAAATACTTTAAAATCAATTCAAGATGTAGGTTTTAAAAAACTTTATGAAATTTTCAAATTATTAAATTCAAAAGAGCCCATAGTAATAAACTCTGATTATTTATTAGCAAGTCCTGAAAAGTATTTAAAAATTTTGTGTCAAAAATTAAATTTAAATTTTGATCAAGATATGCTTAATTGGCCAAAAGGTTATAGAGATACAGATGGTATTTGGTCTAAAGTTTGGTATCAAGATGTAATCTCCTCTACTACTTTTAACACCAAAAATTCTAAAAAATATATTGTGCCAAAAACTTATGAAAATATTTATAAAGAATGTTTAGAGATATATGAAGAAATTAATAAGTACGCAATTAAAGTATGAATAAAGAAGATATTCAAGAAGCATCAAAAATTTTATTTGAACATAGGTTAAATAAAACTGGTTTAAGTTCTTTAAAAAATCTAGAACCTCAGACAATTGATGAGGCTTATGCAATTCAAGATAATTTAAAACTAAGATACTTAGAACTGAAAGATAATTTCTGTATTGGAAAAAAAGTTGGATGCACATCTGTAGCTGCACAGAAACAAATGAATATAAAAGAACCCTTCCATGGAAATCTATTTTATCGATACAGTTCAAAAAATATTAATTTATTAAATTCTAAAAATTTCTTTGAACCCTATGTTGAGCCAGAAATTAGTTTCAGAATAAAAGATGATATAAATATTTCTAAAGCACCTTTCAAATTTCAAGACTTAGATTATTTATTAGATGGTTTATTTTGTTCAATTGAAATAGTTGATTTTAGATTTAGAAAACCATTATCAGAGATTGGTGCCTTAAATGTAATATCGACTAATGGAGCCTCAGAATTTTGGATACGTGATGAAAATTTAATTAAAATTAAAGATGTAGATCTTAACAATTTTGAAGTAAGTTTATTAATAAATGACACAATTGTAGATACTGGAAATACAAAAAATGTATTGGATAATCCATTAAATGCAGTTCTTTGGCTGATAAACAATCTTGCAGAAAAAGGCGAGCCAATGCTTAAAGGTCAGTTTATTAGTTCTGGATCTTGCACTAAAGCATTTAGGATTTATCCTAAAAGTAAAATTAAAGCTGATTTTAATCAATTAGGTTCAATTGAATTTGAATATATTTAAGTTATTTAATTATTATGGAAACAAAAGTTTTTTATAACAAATCATGCAGTATTTGTAGTTTTGAAATTAATCACTATAAAAAAACTAAGAATAATATTGAGTGGGTAGATATAAATAATGTAAATGAATCAAAAATAGAAACAAATAAAAATGCAAAAGAACTTTTAAGACGTCTACATACAAAAAAAAATAATAAAGTTTTTTCAGGAGTTGATGCTTTTATTGAAATGTGGTTAGAGATACCAAAATACAGGTTTTTGGCAAAAATTATTAGAAAACCAATAATATATCTGATTTCTTGGGTTATTTATGAAGCTTTTGCATTAATTCTATTTTACAAAAACAAGAATCAACTAAATAAATTAGAAAGAATTTAAATGAATAATTATTTTGAGTTATTAGAGAAGATAGTACTGACAGTACTTATTGTTTGCACAATCATAGCGATTGGAATGGAAATACAAGGTATGATTGCAAATTACAAAGTTACACTTGCAGACATTCTTTTGTTATTTATTTATATTGAAATTATTGGAATGATCAAAGAATACTGGGTTTCTAAAATGATTAGAATGAGCTACCCTCTTTTCATTGCAATGACAGCTCTAGCCAGAATGATAATTATGCAAAGAAAAGATGTAGATCCATCTGCATATGTGTATGAGTCTGTAGCAATATTGATATTAGCAATCGCAATTGTAGTATTAAGAGTGCGTCACATGGAAATACTTAATAGGCGCTCTAAAAAATTACCTGACGATTAATTAATATTAAAATGTTAAAATCAAATATCAGCTTTGCTGAAGAGCAACTCCTATCTTATTTGCCAAAAACTGGAAAATATTATGAAGCAAATAGAAATTACAGTGAAGACAGATCTAATAATAATACTACATCTCTATTATCTCCCTTCATAAGATATAGGCTAATTTCTGAAGAACAAGTTTTGGGGGAAGTCTTAAAAAAATATGATCTTAGAGAATGTGAGAAATTTATCCAAGAAATTTATTGGAGAACTTATTGGAAAGGCTGGCTTGAACATAGACCTTCGGTTTATTCTGATTATTTAGAAGATAGAAATAAATTAATTGAAGAATTTGGTAATAAAAAATTTTATTTAAATGCAATTTCTGGAAATACAAATCTATCATTTTTTAATAATTGGGTAAATAATCTTAAAGAAAAAGGATACTTGCATAACCATGTAAGAATGTGGTTTGCCTCAATTTGGATTTTTACTCTTAATTTACCTTGGCAACTTGGAGCAGATTTTTTTATGCAACATTTATTGGATGGCGATCCAGCATCTAATACTCTATCATGGAGATGGGTTGCCGGTATTCAAACTAAGGGTAAAAATTATTTGGCAAGAAAAAGTAATATAGAAAAATATAGTAATATTGAAATATCAGATAATGAAATTTTAAATGAAAATGCAAATCCTTTAATTGAAGAAAAAATTTATAATGTAAATGAACTAAATTTAAATTCTGATTATAATCTTGAAGAGATAAAATATATTTTAATACCAACTGATGAATTAAATATTCTAAAAGATTTAAATCATAAAAAAGTAAATGTTTTTACAGGTTTGCCACTAGAAGATTATAATGATCACTATTTCTCTGAAAAAATAATTAAACATATAAAAAGTATTTGTATTTCATGTTTCAGTGATGATGATTTTTATAAAAATATTAAAATTGATATTCAATTTGAAAGTTATTTTGAAAGTTTAGATAAATGGATAGAAAAATTTCAAATTCAAGAAATTTATTTACCCTATGTTACAAAGGGAAATTGGAAAAAAATTTATAAAAAAATAATTACAAAATACCCATCAATTAATTTTATAATTTTTAATAGAAAATATGATCTTAATAGTTGGATTTTTTCAAAAAAAGGTTATTTCAAATTTAAACAAAATATTCCAAATCTAATTACAAAAATTTAAATTATGAAGAATATACTTGAGATAAATAATGTAACTAAATTTTATAAAAATTCAGTTAAAGCATTAGAAAATGTAAATCTTAATATTAAAGAAGGAGAAATATTTGCTCTACTTGGACCAAATGGTGCAGGAAAATCAACACTGATAAACTCAATTTGTGGAATTGTAAATTTTAATACAGGAACAATAAAAATAAATAATATGGATATTATTAAAAATTATCGAACTACTAGAAAAATAACAGGTATTGTTCCTCAAGAATTAAATCTTGAATCTTTTGAAACTGTCTGGAACAATGTTAATTATTCTAGAGGTCTTTTTGGTAAGAAGCCTGACCATAATTATATAGAAAAGCTTTTGAAACAACTATCCTTATGGGACAAAAAAGATAATAAAATTAAAGAACTATCGGGTGGAATGAAAAGAAGGGTTCTGATAGCTAAAGCTTTATCTCACCAACCTAAATTACTATTTTTAGATGAACCAACAGCTAGTGTGGATGTTGAATTACGAAAAGACATGTGGGATGTTGTAAAAAAATTAAATCAAGATGGAGTAACAATTATTTTAACAACACATTATATTGAAGAAGCTGAAGAGTTAAGTGATAGAGTGGCAGTTATAAACGATGGTAAAATAATTTTAGTCGATGAAAAAGATAAATTAATTAAAAAACTTGGAGAAAAAACAATTAAAATTGAATTATTTGAACCTATAGAAAAAATAAATGGTAATTTATCAAAATATAATTTTACTTTAGATCAAACAAATAAAATTATCTCACATACCTATAATTTAAACTCAAACACAACTGATATTACTGAACTATTAAATGATGTAAAAAAAGATGGTTATGAAATAAAAGATATTAATACTGAGCAAAGTTCACTGGAAGAGATTTTCATCAAACTAATAAAGGAAAATAATAATGAATTGGTACGGAATTAAAGCAATATATATTCATGAAATGGAAAGGTTTAGAAGAACCTTATTTCAAAGTCTTGCCTCGCCAATAATCACAACTTCTCTTTACTTTGTAGTTTTTGGGTCTGCAATTGGTTCAAGAATTACAGAGATAGATGGAATAAATTATGGCTCTTATATCGTACCAGGAATGATTATGTTAACTATCTTGACTCAATCAATTTCAAATGCTTCTTTTGCTTTTTATTTTCCAAGATTTACAAATACTATCTATGAAATACTTGCTGCACCATTATCATCATTTGAGATAGTACTTGGTTTTGTAGGAGCCGCAGCATCCAAATCATTAATAATTGGATGTGTAATTATTCTAACAGCTAATTTTTTTGTAGATGTAAGAATAGATCACCCTCTTCTCATGATGTTTTTTTTAATTCTAACATCCATTACATTTGCTTTATTTGGCTTTATAATTGGAATGTATGCCGAGGGCTTTGAAGGATTACAAATTATTCCAATTCTAATAATTACACCGTTAGTTTTTTTAGGTGGAAGTTTTTACTCTATTAATATGCTTCCAGAATTTTGGCAGAAAATATCATTACTTAATCCTGTTTTATATTTAATAAGCGGTTTCAGATATAGTTTTTATGAAGTTTCTGATGTATCACTACTTACAAGTACATTAACTATCCTAACAATTCTAATTGGATGCATAATATTTATCACATATACATTTTCAAAAGGATATAGAATTAAAGATTAAATGATTGAAAAAAATACTAGTAATGAGTTTCAGAATAATGGAGTTGTATTACTAAAAAGAATTATTGATCAAAAATGGATTGAAGAACTAAGAAAGGGTGTTGAGCATAATTTTAAAAACCCAAGTAAATATAAATGTGTTTATGAAGAAGAAAATAATCAAGAGATATTTTATGATGATTATTGTAATTGGCAAAGAATAAAAGAGTATAGAAATTTTATTTTTAATTCTAATATTGCAAAAATTGCTGGCTCATTAATGAAATCTAAAAAAGTAAATTTATTCCATGAGCATGTTTTAATAAAAGAAAAAGGATCTAAAAAAAGAACACCGTGGCATCAAGATCAAGGGTATTACTGTGTACAAGGAAGAGATAATGTAAGCATTTGGATACCACTTGATAAAATTGATATTAATTCATCAATGGAATTTATACTAGGGTCACATAAGTGGGATAAAATATTTTTACCTACAAAATTTAAAGGTTATGATTATGATCATAAAGATAAAGAATTTGAAAAAATTCCAGATATTGAAAATAATAGAAAAGATTATGAAATAATATCCTATGAATGTGAGCTAGGAGATGCCATAGCATTTAACTATGCAACAATTCATGCTGCATATGGTAATAATTCAAATACTAGAAGAAGAGCTTTTTCAGTGAGATTTACTGGTGATGACGCAAGATATATTAAGAGGAAAGGTGAAATGTCTCCCCCATTTCCAAATATTAATCTCAAAAATAATGAGGTTTTAGATAGTGAAACTTTTCCAGTCTTAATTTCTTCTTAAGAAATATATTAATGGCAGAGCTGTTGCATACATTATTAAACTATAAATAGCAGCAGGTATCAAATAAACCGTACTTGCAAAGAAAGTATTAGCTACAACAATTGCTAAAGTTCCATTTTGTAGCCCAACTTCCATCAACCAACATCTGAATGTTTCTTTGGAAGATTTAAATGTATTAGATAATAAATAAACAATGATCATCATTATAATATTTAAAAATAACATAACCAAACCTGCTTGAGCAAAGTAAGTAATAACATTTTCTCTTTGAGACAATATTGCTCCAATAAGAACTAAAACAAATAAAATTATTGATATATTTTTTGCTATTTTTTCAAATGAAGATAGTACTCCACTTAATAAAACTCCAACAATAACTGGTATTGTAACAATTAAAAACATTTGTGATGCAACACTAAATAATGACTGTCCTTCATTAATACTTCCCATGTCAAGAACACTTAATGATATCATTAATATTAGTGGAACCGTAATTACGCATAAAATACTGTTTATTGCCGTCAAAGATATTGAAAGAGCAATATTTCCTTTTGCAAATGATGTTAAAACATTACTGGTTACACCACCAGGTGCAGCTGCAAGAATCATCACTCCAATTGCAAGCTCTGGAGATAAAGGCCAAAACATAACAATTGATAATGCAACTATTGGAAGAATAATAATTTGAAAAAATAATCCGATAAGAAAATCTCTTGGTTTAAAGAAAACTCTAGTAAAATCACTGAGACTTAAACCTAAACCCAATGAAAACATAATGAAAGCTAGAGAAAGAGGCAGTATTACGTCAGTTACAATTCCCATAAAATTTATTTAACATTTGTTTGCTTATAAAAAAATATAAATTTATTTAGATTTTTGATAATTGCAATTTATCAAGCATTTCAATAGGCATTTTTACAATTTTACCTTTATCATTTACAGGAGTTATTAAAATCTTCGAATCAATTAATAAATTTTTTTCTCTAAATATAGACTGATTAAAAATTATTTTTACTTTTGAAATTTCGTGAATTTTTGTTTCAACATCTAAGATATCTTCAAAATATGCAGGTAATTTAAAATCAATATCGATATGTTTAACTACAAAGTAAAAATTAAGTGATTGGAGTAGGTTTTGATGATTATATCCCAATTTATATAAGAATTCTGACCTACCCCTCTCTAAATATTTTAAATAATTTGAATGATATACTCTGCCTGATGCATCGGTATCTTCATAGTAAACTTTAATTTTATAATTCATAATATTGATTTAGGTAATTTTTTGACATTTCAGAAAGATTAAAACCGATACCTATTGATGAATTTAATAAGAGATTACCATCTCTTATTTTGACAGCAGGTTTCAAAATATCAGTTCTGAGTGCATTTTCGTTAATATCATATTCTAAAAAACCACTTTGATTAATTGCAGACATTAAATGCGCTGAAGTAACCAAACCTACAGCACCACCTAAATAATGTAGATATAATTTATCATTAACTATTTTATCTTTTAAACTTATTATTTGAGAAATACCTCCATACCTAGCAATATCTGGTTGTAAAAATTTAATTGAAGTATCATCATTTAATTTAACAAAGTTATTTATTTGAGTAATATTTTCACCAAAGGCTAAATTTTTATGATTATTTATTAAATTAATAATTTCATTTAAAGAATTATCAGCACTAATTGGCTCTTCTAACCAATAATATCTGAACTGATTTAATGCTTTAATATTTGAGTGAACTTTATCTATTTTCCAAGCTTGATTTACATCAATCATATAATCTTCAGAATCACTTAAAATTTTCTCAATTGATGCTAAACTTGAAATATCATCATTTAAATCATAACCAATTTTTATTTTAAATTTTTTTATTCCTAATTTTCTTGCTTCACTAATTCTTTCTTGGTGTTCGTCTCTATTAATTCCACTAGCATAAACTTGAATCTTATCTGAAGAATTACTATTAATTAATTTGTTTAAAGGTATTTTTTTATTTTTTGAAAATAAGTCCCAACAAGCACAATCTATTCCGGAAATAATATTACTAAAAGCTCCATAATCACCACTTTGAATTTTTATTGAATTAAATTTTTCATAAAAAAAATCATAAGGATCACTAGGTTTTTCAAAATTAAAATTTTTAAGTAAATTTACAAAATAATCTTTGAAAATTTCAAATCTATATCTACCAGCATGATTTGGGAAATTACACCATATTTCACCAAATCCACTGTTGTCATTTTGATCAATTAATTCAACTACTAAAGATGATCTAAAAATCATTCTGCCAAATGAAGATAAAACTGGATTTTTATTCTTATACTTAAATAAGTGAATTTTGATTTTATTTACTTTAATCATTAAATTAGCAAATCTTATATTGATTATCTTTTATCTACATAAACTATCAATAATTGACATAATTAAAATCATAAATTTTAAAGAGAAATCCTCGTTACATTGAAAAAAATGCAATAATCACTAAATAGCATTACGAAATGACTGATTATTTAGACTCAATAATTAAAAGAGATCCAGCTGCAAGAAGCAAGCTAAGCATCGTGCTTACATACCCAGGAGTGAAGTCTGTTTTCTTTCATAGAATAGCAAACAATCTATGGAATTTAAATCTTTACACTCTAGGAAGAATAGTTTCTCAATTTAGTCGTTTTTTAACAGGAATTGAAATTCATCCAGCAGCTAAAATAGGTAAAAACCTATTTATTGATCATGGTATGGGAACTGTTATTGGAGAAACAAGCATAATTGGAGATAATGTTACTTTATATCATGGTGTTACACTTGGAGGAATTAGTCCAGCAGAAAATTCCAATGATCAAAGAGATACAAAAAGACATCCAACAATAGAGGATAATGTAATCATAGGATGTGGAGCAAGTATTCTTGGCCCAATTAATATTGGGAGTTGTGCAAGAGTTGGAGCTAATACAGTAGTATTAAAAGATGTTCCCCCTTATGCAACAATGGTAGGAAATCCAGTTAAAAATATTAATATTAATAAGGATACTTCATTTAATCCATATGGTGTAAGAGATATTGATGATAACAAATAATGTTACTCAATTAATTGGTAACACCCCCCTATTAAAATTAAAATACCCTTCAGAGATTTCAGGTTGTGAAATATACGGTAAAGCTGAATTTATGAATCCAGCTGGTTCAGTGAAAGATAGAACAGCACTTGGTATTATCGAGGATGCAGAAGAAAGAAAATTATTAGAACCAGGTGGAACTGTCGTTGAAGGTACTTTTGGGAATACAGGAATAGGCTTAGCATTAGTTTGTAATGCAAAAAATTATAATCTAGAAATTGTAATGCCTAACATAACCGTTCAATCTAAAAGAGATATACTAAAAAATATGGGAGCAAAACTTCATTTAGTTGATGCAAAACCATATTCCGATCCTGGTAACTATCAAAAAGTATCGCAAAAATTAGCTAAAGATATTGAAAAACAAACAGGTAAAAAAACTTTTTGGGCTGGTCAATTTGAAAATTTAGCTAACTACAAATTTCATGAAAAAACAACATCTGCAGAAATTTTTAAACAAACAGATGGTAAAATAGATGGTTTCACATGTGCAATTGGAACTGGAGGAACTTTAACCGGTGTGAGTGTTGGGTTAAAATCAAAAAATAAAAAAATTATTATCGCTTGTACAGATTCACAAGGATCATCAATGTTTAATTATTTTACTAATGGTAAACCAGAAAAAAAAGGAGAGGAATCAATTACAGAAGGTATTGGACAAGCCAGAGTAACAAAAAATTTAGAAAATTGTCTTGTAGACCAATCATTTTTTGTTTCCGATCAAGAATGTATGGAAATGCTATTTAAAATTATGAAAACAGACGGATTATTTCTAGGATTAAGTTCTGGAGTAAATATATGCGGTGCAGTAAAACTGGCCAAATCAATGGGTAAGGGAAAAAAAATTGCGACAATACTTTGTGATGATGCAAATAAATATTATGATAAGATGTTTAATAAAGAATATTTGATTTCCAAAAATTTACCTTATGCCGATTGGATGTAATAATGAAAACTAAAGATAAAAAATTTAATTCTAAAGTAATTCATTCAGGTCATGGCGCTGATGAAACTACTGGTGCAGTAATGCCTCCTATTCATCTTTCATCGACTTTTAAGCAAAATTCTCCTGGTGACTTTACTTATGAATATGCAAGAACAGGAAACCCAACAAGAGATATATTAGAAAAGTTATTAGTTGAATTGGAAGATGGTAAATTTGCATATGCTTTTAGCTCAGGTATGGCAGCAATTTCTGCATTATCCGATGCTTTAGGTAAAAATTATTCAATTATTTGTAGCGATGATGTTTACGGTGGAACAAGAAGAATATTTGATAAAATTAAAACAGTGAATCAAGATGTGGAAGTAACATATGCCGATCTTAGTAAAGAAAATAATTGGCAAGGTCATCTTAAAAAAAATACGAAAATGATTTGGGTTGAGACGCCCTCTAACCCATTACTAAAAATTATAAATATAAAAAAAATTAGAGAAAGCTTGAAAGATGATAATATCATTATAGTCTGTGATAATACTTTTGCCTCACCTTATAATCAGCAACCATTAAATTCCGGAGCTGATGTTGTTATACATTCGTCAACTAAATATCTTGGTGGGCATTCTGATATAATAGGAGGTGCGTTAATTATAAATGATAATAAAATTTTAGCTGATAAAATTAAATATATTCAAAATGCAGTTGGTGCTGTTCCTAGCCCCTTCGATTGTTATTTACTTATTCGTTCAATTAAGACACTTGCTGTAAGAATGGAGAGGCACAATAATAATGCCTTAGAAATTGCTAATTATTTATTAAAACATCCTAAAATTAAAAATGTATTTTACCCTGGACTAGAAAATAACCCAAGTTATGAAATTGCAAAAAATCAAATGACTGGATTTGGAGGAATATTATCAATTGAATTAATTGGTGATATTAATTCAGCAAAAAAATTTCTTGAAACAATTCAAATATTTACACTGGCAGAAAGTTTGGGTGGGGTTGAAAGTTTAATTGAGCATCCAGCTATAATGACACATGCATCAATAGATAAAAAAATTAGAGATGAATTAGGAATTTCTGATACCCTAATAAGACTTTCAATTGGGATTGAAGATATTTCAGACTTAAAGAAATCTTTAGATGATGCTCTAAAAAATATTTAAATTATTTTTTTCAAATCTGGAGGTGAATAATTAGGGCCTTTCATAACCTTACCAAATTCATTATAAATTGGCTTACCTTCCTCTGAAAGTTTACTCATATTACTACGATGAACTTCGTTAAAACATTTATCTAGATCTATACCAAAAGCAGCACCCGCACCGTATGTTACAACTAAAATATCAGTTAATGCATCAGCAACTTCAACAATATCATTATCATTAATTGCATCTTTTAACTCATTAAATTCTTCATCAATCAATTTTTTTCTTAATTCAACAATTTTATTTTCTGGAAATTCAGCACTAGTTTTTACTTCTTGACCAAAAGTTGTCATAAATTCTTTTACTTTTTCAAAATTTGTCATTTTATCTCCCAATAATATTTATTTATAAAAAATATCGTTGTAAGTCACAACTATAAAGAGAAAAGATATTATTGTTATCCCCACAGCCAAATAAACTCTTGTAATAAACTCAGGAAGAGAGTTTGAAAAAATTCTTCTAATTATAAAATACATTATATGACCACCATCTAAAAGAGGAATAGGAAGCAAATTAAATAACCCCACAAACAAAGAAATAACAATAAATAAAAATAGAACTCCTCTAACCTGATCTAACATCATTTGATCTGCATTTTTAACGATCCCTATTGGTCCAGCTAACTGATCTCCTAATGTATTTTCTTTATAAGATTGTTGAAGAAATGTAAAAGAAGCAGCATAATATGTTGGTATAAATAAAGATGAGTTTTTAATTGAATCAATTAAATTGTACTTATCAATAATAGGATTTTGAGGTGAAGATATTCCAATAATATACCTATTTAATTCTTCATTAAATTTTAGATCAAAATTTTTTTCAATTATCTGATTATTTCTTTCAATTAAGATATTTATACTTTGGTTATTTGCAATTGCTTTTGGAATATCAGAAAACTCTTCAATACTAATATTATTTATTTCAAGTATTCTATCTCCTTCTCTAAGATCATTTTCAAATGCTGATGAATTTTCGCTAACTGATCCAATAATCGGCATTAAACTAACAATTCCAAAAAAGAAAAATATGCAGAAAAGAGCAAACCACGCACTAAGAATATTAAAAATACTTCCTGCTAAAAGTACTAATATCTTTTGAAAAAGTGTAAGGGATTGAAAGGATCCTTGTTCATCGTTAGGATTTGGAGAAAATATATTATCAAGACCTTTGATTTTTACATATCCACCCAATGGAATTGGAGATAATTTCCATGTAGTGCCATTTCTATCTGTATATTTTAAAAGAGGCTTACCAAATCCAATTGAAAAGTCTGTAACTTCAGCTTTAAACAATCTCGCAACTATATAATGACCATACTCATGGATTGCGACCAGGACTAAAAAAACTAAAATAAGATTAATATAAATCATACTTATTATTAAATTAATATTTTAATTAATTGATAAATAATAATTATCCTGTTTTAGCCTCTTCGTATTCATCAATTGGAGGACAAACACAAAATAAATTTCTATCACCGTATACATTATCAATTCTACTAACTGGACTCCAGTATTTATTATTTATCAAATAAGCATGCGGGTAGGCAGCATCTTTTCGGGAATATTTGTGATCCCAATTGTCAGAAGATACTTCTTCAATGGTATGAGGGGCATTTTTTATAGGATTGTCTACTTTATCAAATTTACCATCTCTAATCATAATGATTTCATTGTGAATAGAAATCATTGCTTCACAAAATCTATCTAGCTCCTCTTTTGATTCACTTTCAGTAGGCTCAATCATAAGAGTACCAGGAACAGGAAAAGACATTGTAGGTGCATGAAATCCATAATCAATTAGTCTTTTAGCAATATCTTCATCTGAAATATTTAATTCTTGTTTAAATGGCCTGATATCAATAATGAATTCATGAGCCACCATATTATTCTTACCAGTATATAAAATGGGGTAATAATTTTTTAATCTTTCTTTAATATAATTAGCATTTAATATTGCTACTTGAGTTGCTAATTTTAAACCATCGTCACCCATCATAGATATATAAGAATATGAAATAGGTAATATAGATGCACTTCCCCAGGGTGCAGCTGAAACTGCCTCCTGAGTGGTTAAACCTATTTCATTTTTAAACATGGGATGTCCAGGAGCAAAATCTGCTAAATGTTTTTTTAATCCTATAGCACCAACTCCAGGCCCACCTCCTCCATGAGGTATGCAAAATGTCTTATGGAGATTCATATGGCATACATCAGGTCCAAATTTACCTGGTTTAGCTACTCCAACCATTGCATTATAATTAGCGCCATCAAGATACACTTGCCCACCAGCATCATGAATTTTGTTACAAATCTCAACAATACTTTCCTCAAATACACCATGTGTTGATGGATATGTAATCATTAAAGCAGACAGTCTATCACCTGCCTCTTCTATTTTTTTATCTAAGTGAGTTAAATCTACATTACCTTTGTCATCACAGTTTACAATTAAAATATCCATACCGCACATCTGCGCACTAGCTGGATTAGTTCCATGGGCACTTTTAGGAATTATACAAATATTTCTTTTAGTATCTGAATTTTTCTCATGATATTTTTGTATAGCTAATAAACCGGCAAACTCACCTTGTGCTCCTGCATTAGGTTGAAGTGAAACAGCGTCAAAACCAGTAATATCTTTTAACATCGATATTAATTCACTCATCATTTCATTATATCCCTCACGTTGATGAGGCTCTAAGAAAGGATGCGCATTTGAAAAACCTGGTAAAGTAATTGGAAGCATTTCAGATGCCGCATTTAATTTCATAGTACAAGATCCTAGAGGTATCATTGATCTATTTAAAGCTACGTCTTTATTTTCTAATTTTTTTAAATATCTCATCATTTCTGTTTCAGAATGATAGATATTAAATACAGGATGAGTTAATATTTTGTCTTTTCTATCTAAATCACTTTTGAAAATCGAATCTTCAATTTTACTTTCAATTTCTTCTGCATATATTTCATTATTATTTTCATTAAAAAATTTAATTAAATTATCTACATCTTGTAGTGATGTAGTTTCATCTAAGGAAATAGAAAAATGATCGTCATTTACAAATCTAAAATTTATACCATTGTCTATAGATTTATTTACCCAGTATTTAGATTTTGTATCTTTTATTAATAAGGTATCAAAATAATTTTTAGATTTTACTTCAAAATTTAATATCTCTAATGATTTCTTTAGATATCTAGACTTATAATGAATGTCCTCAGCAATATTTTTTAATCTAGTTGGACCATGATATATTGCATATGAAGCAGATATAATTGCTAATAAAGCTTGTGCAGTACATATATTACTTGTAGCTTTTTCCCTTCTAATGTGTTGCTCACGCGTTTGAAGAGCCATTCTGTAAGATCTTTTATTAGTACGATCAACTGACACGCCAATTAGTCTTCCAGGTATCATTCTTTTGTATTCATCTAATGTTGCAAAATATGCTGCATGAGGGCCTCCTAGACCCATTGGAACACCAAACCTTTGTGTACTCCCAACAACTATATCAGCTCCAAAATCTTTTGGTGATTTCATAATTACCAAACTCATTATATCAGCTGCTATGATTGATAACGCATCGTGAGATTTATTTATATTTATTAAATCGTTGAGATTTGCAATTTCTCCGTAAGTGTCTGGATTTTGAATTAAACAACCAAATGTATCATTATCTGGATTATCAAATATAATTTTTATACCTAGGGGCTTAGCTCTTGTTTTTAAGACAGATAGTGTTTGTGGATGGCATTTATTTTGAACACAAAAAGTAAACTTTGCACTTTTTTTAATTTTAAAAGCCATCATCATAGCTTCAGCTGCCGCAGTACTTTCATCAAGTAAAGATGCATTTGCAATATCCATTCCAGTCAAATCAATTATCATTTGTTGAAAATTCATTAACATTTCCAACCTGCCCTGACTTACTTCTGGTTGATAAGGTGTGTAAGCAGTATACCATCCTGGATTTTCAAGAATATTTCTTAAAATAACGCTAGGTGTAATAGTATTATAATAACCCATTCCAATATAAGTTTTTTTGAAATTATTTTTTAAAGATAAAAGTTGAGTATTAATTTTATTAAACTCTTCAGACATACCAGGTCGAAATTTAAGTTTGTCTTTAAAAATGATATGATTAGGTACAGTTTTTTCAATTAATTCATCTAATGAAGAGCAATTTATTAATTTGAGCATTTCTCCAATATCTTCATTTCTAGGCCCTATATGTCTGCTAACAAATTTATCTATTTCAATCATCTATTGTTCCAAAAATTGTTTATACTCATCTTCTGACATAAGATCAGAATATTGATTTGAATCAGAAATTTTCATTTTAAAAATCCATCCATCGTTTTCTGCATCTTGATTAATAATAGCAGCGTCATTTTCTAGATTATTATTAACTTCAATTATTTCACCATCTATTGGAGCATAAATATCAGAAGCTGCTTTTACAGATTCAACGACGCATATTTCATCTTTTGCTTTAACCGAATTTCCAACTGATGGTAATTCAATAAATACAATATCTCCAAGAGATTCTTGGGCGTGATTGCTAATACCAATTGTGGCAATTTCATTTTCAATTGAAACCCATTCATGATCTTTTGTGTATTTTTTTTCACTCATATACGCTCCCATTTTTTTTGTAATTTTTTTTTACAAAAGGTAGATTATTAATTTTTACTAATTCTAATTTTTTTCTAATTTCACAAAAAATTGGATTATCAGTATTGAATTCAGATTTTATGTAACCGATAGCAATTGATTTGTTAAGATTAGGAGAGAAGCATCCACTTGTAATTTTTCCAATTTCATTATTATTGTTATCGAATAAAGTCATTCCATCTCTTAGCATTGATTTATTTGTTGAAATTAAACCTATTTTTTTATTAGATAAATTGTTTTTTAATTGATCAGATAAAATCTTATTTCCATTTAAATTTTTATCTTCTAATCTTTCTTTATCTAGAGCCCATGATAAACCAGCTTCAATTGGTGTAATATTTTCATTTAATTCATGACCATATAAACTTAATCCAGCCTCAAGCCTCAATGAATCTCTAGAACCTAAACCACAAAGCATTGTATTTTCATTTTTAAGTAAATCAGTAATTAAATTTTCTGCACTTTCATTTGGAATAGAAAGTTCAAAACCATCTTCACCAGTATAACCTGATCTACTTACTATTATTTCATTGTTATCGTATTTACTTATTAAAATATCAAAAAAATTCATATTATTTGGAATATCAATAATATTTTTTAAAACATTAATAGAGTCAGGCCCCTGAATCGCAAATAAACAATTTTTGTTATAAATTTTTTCTGCATTAGGAGTACAAGAAAAAAATATTTCTTCGTCTTCTTTTTTTCGAGATGCATTATAAACAATATACAAATATGGCTTATCTTTAATATCAATATTCGAAATAATTAGATCATCAATAACACCGCCATCTTTATTGAGCAAAAATGAATAATGCGATCTATTTTTAATTAAATTTTTTAATTGTAATGGAATATATTTTTCTAATTTATGTAAATACGATTCATTATTTTCAATTAAAATTTGCCCCATATGACTAACATCAAAAATACCAGAGTGGTTTCTGACATTTTTGTGTTCATTAATTATTCCAGTTTTATAATTAATAGGCATATTAAAACCTGCAAATGGCAATATCTTTGCACCATTATTTTGATGAAAATTTTTCAGTGGAATGTCTAATGGTAACTGGTTCAAATAAATTCTCCAAGCTACCCCTCTGTCTTTTTACCTGAGAGCTTTTCACCTTCGGTAGAGCTAAATGCTCTTTTCCAGAGTTTTTTTTTAACGGTCCATTGTGCCTGAGAGTTTCCGGGTCGTTGCTCCTTCGGCTCTGAAATTTCAGTATCTCCCGTTAATTATTTGTATACTTATTTTTATAATTTAACAATTAATTTAGAGGAATTTTATTATCAATTTTTGATTTTTGATAAATTTCTGACATTTTTTGGTACTCTTCTTTGATCTGATATATTTTATCTGATAATGAGCCCTCTATGCCTAATCTTTTAATTTCCGATAAAATTGAGAAACTCTCCCAATAATCATTATTAATATTATATTTACCATCTTTGATTTTAAATACTTCTGTCAAAATTTTAAGATCGTGAGGAATATGAAAACCTTCTTTTGTATCGGTATAGGAAAAAAAATAGTAAAAATTGTCAAATCCAGACCAGGTTATAGCTGATAAACACATAGAACAAGGCTGATGTGTACTTATGAAGTAATAATCTTTTGTATTAAACAGTTTTTTTTCAAATAAATTAAAAAGAGTTGAAATTTCTCCGTGAAATAAAGGATTTTTGATTTCCTGGTTTGTGCCTAGACAAACAAGACTTAGGTCAGATTTTTTAACAATAAATCCACCAAATATTTTATTTCCTTCATTAATTGAAATTTTTGTTAATGGGATTAGATCATCTAAAATTATATCTAAAATTCTTTCATAATTTGTTATCATTATGAAATGTCTGATACTTTATTTATTAGATTTGTCCATAAAACAAAAAAAAAGGACCCAGCAAGCTAGGTCCCTTTTGTGTATCGTGCATTTCCTCCCGATACAATTTAATAATCGTTTCCTTTTATTAAATTGATTATTACCTTTGCGTGTAATAATTAAAAATAATTTATCTATTTGTTATTTATCAATCAATAAAAAAATGTATTTTTAAAAGTAAATAATCTTTTTTTGTTGATATGTTTGTTAATAAAATGTGCAAAATTAAATTTGATAAAAAATGAGTAAAAATTCAAAACTTAATGTCTTAGGAGTTATGACAGGCACATCAATGGATGGCGTTGATATCAGTTTGATTAATACAAATGGGACTGACTTTGTAAAAATTAAATGTGAAAAATCATATAAATTTAATAAAAATTATCAAAATACTATAAATAATCTAATAATAAATAAACCAAAAGCTAATAATAAAATTAAAGAGTATTTTTTAAAAAAAGATAAGTTCGTTACAGATATTTTAGAAAAAAAAATAATTTTATTTCTGAAACAAAAAAAAATTAATAAAAAAAATATCGATTTAATATCAATTAGTGGGCAGACTGTTTACCACGACCCATCAAATAAAATATCTATACAATTAGGAAATGGAAACAAAATTGCAAAAAATCTTAAAGTTAAAACTATAAGTAATTTAAGAGATAATGATATTAAAAATGGCGGTCAGGGAGCACCAATTGGATCATATTATCATAAGTTTTTAATTCAAAAATTTAAAGAAAAAGCGATTATAGTAAACCTTGGAGGTATAGCAAATTTTTCAACTGTAGTTTCAAGAAAATTATTATCATCAGATATAGGGCCTGCAAATTGCTTAAGCGATGATCTTTGTAATTATTTTTTTAAAAAAAAATTTGATAAAGATGGAAATTATGCAAGAAAAGGAAAAATTAATAATAAATTAATCGAAAAATTCAAAAAGGATAAATTCTTTAAGAAAAAGTTCCCAAAATCATTAGATAGAAATTATTTTAGAAATTATTTTAATAAGCTTAAAAAATTGAACAAATATGATGCGCTAATGACTGCTAACTACATGACTTATATTGGATTTAAAGAATTATTAAAAAATAAAAAATTTAAGATTGACAGAATTTTACTTACTGGAGGAGGAAGAAAAAATAAATTACTCAGAGAAATATTAATGAATAAACTAAATAAAAAAATCGAACTTATTGATAAATATAAAATAAATGGTGATTTAGTAGAAGCTCAAATGTTTGCATATATTGGCATGAGATCATTTAGAAATTTAGAAATAAGTAATAAAAATACTACAGGTGTAAAAAAAAATTTAAGTGGTGGTATTTTATATTTTCCAGATTAATTAGTTAAATCTAACCAAGTTTTTTTATCAATATTTGAGCCACACAATATCACCATTGTATTTTTACCAATAAGCTCATTATTGATTTTATACTTTAAGGCAGCAAGTCCAGCAACACATGCGGGTTCAAGGAATAACTTAAATTTTTTATAACAAAAGACCATAAATTCTTTCATTTGATCATCAGAAACACTTACCATTTCATCAATTACTTCTTTTGCTACATCAAAAGAATATTGCATATGTAAAGGTGCTGAAAGACTGTCAGCAATACTATTAACTTTAACATTATTTAGTGGTTTGTTAGCTCTAAAACTTTGATTTAAACCATTAGCATTTTCAGGCTCAACCCCAATAATTTTAATCTTAGGATAAAATTGTTTTACATACGATGAAACACCACTTATTAATCCCCCTCCTCCAACTGAAATTAATAAATTGTCAATTTTAGTATTAATTGATTTTAAATATTCTACAATTTCTAATCCCAAGGTAGCACTACCCTGTAATGTCAATGGGCCGTCAAAAGGATGAATAAAATAGTAACCTTCATTTTTAGCATTTTCAGCATCAAGAAAAGCTTGTTTTGGATTTGTAAAGATAATGTTAGCACCATAATTTTTACAAGTTTGAACTCTATATTTATTTGCACTTTCGTATAAGAAAATTTTATTTTTCAATTTGAATTGATTGGCCACAAATGAAGCAGCGATTGCATGATTTCCAGCACTAACTGCTGTAATTCCTTTGTTAAATTTATTCTGATCTTGAGAAATTATATTATTAATAGCACCTCTTGCCTTAAATGAACCAGATTTTTGTAAAAATTCACATTTAAAAAATAAATTAGTAGAAAAAAAATTATCAATATCATCAGAACATTTCAAAAAAGGAGTTTTATTAATAAATGGTCTAATTTTTTTATAAATTTTACTAATATTATCGACAGATAAATCTTTAGGTATCAAGAAATTCCTCTAATTTCTTTAATTTTATCGTAAGCAATATTTATAGCTGCTAACTCTTTATTAGATTGTTTAATAAATTCTTTTGGCATACCTTTGGCAATTAAATTATCTGGGTGATGTTCTTTATTTAATTTTATCCATTTTTTTCTTATCTCATTATCAGTGGACGATCTATTCACACCCAATATTTTGTAAGGGTCAGATTCACTGTTTTTTAAATTTGATTGGAAAATTCTTTGGAAATCTTTTTCACTAAATTTAAATGATTTAGAAATTGATCTTAAAAAATCTATTTCACTAATAGATACCTTTCCATCAGATGCAGCAATATAAAATAAATTATTTAATAATTCTTCCAATAAAATTTTATTAGCTGAAAATAAATCTCCTACTTGATTTGCTATTTGTTTATAGCCATACGTATCTTTTTTTGCCTCATTAAATATTTTTGCAACTTTAGGAATTTCAGATTTTGGAACTTTAAATTTTTCTTTAAATGCTCTGATTTCATCATCTGATACAATACCATCTGATTTAGCTAATTTTGCAGCTAGAATAATAAAACTTAATGTAAAAATTTGTTGTTTTTGATTATTATTTATTCGATTGAAATTAAATGATGATTTTGATTTAGATCTTCTGTCAAAAGCACCACCAGCCATTACACCTAATATAGCCCCTATAGGTCCGCCTAAAGCAAATCCTGCTGCTCCGCCTATAACTCTTCCCCAAATACTCATTTTAAAGATTCAATTATACCTTTTAATTCATTTATCTCTTTTTGAGAAATTTTATTATCTTGATTCAGATCTATAATTTGAAAGAGTAGATTTAATGATTGCTCAATCTCTTCATAAGAAATAACTCCATCATTATTTAAATCAACAAAATTAAAGTACATTTCTTCTTCTTCATTTAATTCAGCAGAATATGCTATAGAAGAATGTAAAAATAAAAATGTAAAAAATATTTTTATCCAAACCATCTATACATTCCTATAATACCTGCACCAGCGTAGAAGAATTGTAAAAACAATATCCCATTGTGTTTTAATTTATAGGCCCAGACTCCAATTAATAATGCTGATAGCAATAATAATGAAAAACCAATAAATTCTAATCCAATGTTAAATGCAACTAGTAGGGAATAAAGGATGGCTGTTGTTACGCCGATCCATTCTAAAAGTTTGTTTGAATTCAATTAAATATTATTTTTTCTTAATATTAATAGCGTTTTCTTTTCCACGGTTTTCACCGATTTCAAATTCAACTGGCATACCTTCTTCTAAAGTATCAATACCAGCAGCTTCTAAAGCTGAAACATGAAGAAAAACATCTTTTCCTCCATCATCATTTTCTATAAATCCATAACCTTTGGTCGGATTAAACCATTTAATTTTACCACTTGGCATATTATATTCTCCTTATTTATTATTGGGGGATTAAATTTATTTAACTTATATAAATATTGTATATTGATTAATTTAATACTTTAAATAACTAATAAGAAATTAATTTCAACAATTTTTTTTTATTTTTATGCTTAGCTATAAACACGGATATCATGCTGGAAATCATGCAGATGTTATGAAACACATTATTATGCTTTACTTATATAATCTTGAAAAAAAAGTAAATAATTCAATAAGTTATATTGATACTCATTCTGGTAATGGAATTTATAAATATATATCAAAGTACATGGATAAGAATAAAGAGTATAAAGAAGGAATTAAAAAGATACAAAATTACAAAGGTAATAATATTTTAATTAAAAATTATCTTTCAACTATTTCTAAAATTACTGGAAAAAATAATTTTTATCCTGGATCACCTATATTTATTTCATCCGTAGCTAATGTAAAAGATAAATTATTTTTTTGTGAACTACACAAGAACGAATATGAATTATTAAAAAAAAACTTAAACAAATATACCAATATTAAAATTTTAAATGCTGATGGATTTAATTTTATTTTTAATAAAGTTAATAAAGAGAAGAATTATTTTGTATTTATAGATCCGTCATATGAAATAAAGGATGATTTTGAAAAAGTAGAGAAGATACTAAATAATATTGATAATTTATTCTCAAAATCCAAAATCATCATATGGTATCCAGTTTTGAATATTTTGGAAAATGACTCCTTTATTCAGAATATTAGAAAAAAAGGTATAAGTAATATTATCAATGTTGAAGTGCCTATTATGAAATATGGAGACAATGTTGGAATGCAAGGAAGTGGCTTATTATTAATAAATTTTTCGAATAGATCTATAATGAAAAACCTCAAAGAGGCAATACACGAAATTCAAAATATTTTAAAACAAGAGGAAAATAGTACCAGGTTTAAATTAAGATATTTATAAATATGAAAAAAATTAATTTACTTAACGAAGATATCTATAAGCTATTTATAAAAATTGCTTTGCCAGCCTCAATTGGAACTATATTTAATAATCTTTATTCTTTAGTTGATACAATCTTTGCAGGTAGAATGATTTCAGAAACAGCTTTAGCAGCTATTGGTCAAACATTTCCTGTATATTTTATAATCATTGCTCTGGGGATAGGGCTGAGCATAGCTACAACAAGTAATGTTGCTAATTCTTTAGGAGAAAAAAATATTAAAAAAGCAAGTCATGCATTTTCACAATCTTTTGTCGTAACAATTTTAGTAGGCTTAGTTATAACTATTTTTGGACTTTATTATGGAAACATAATTTTAGAATCTATAAATGATGATCCAAAAACTCTTAATCTTTCATCATTATATATGAATGTAATTTATTTAGGATCAGTCATAATTCTTTTACTGATGGTATGTAATTCATGTTTATCAGCTCAAGGAGATACTAAAAGTTATAGGAATGTTTTAATTTTTAGTTTTTTTCTTAATATAATTTTAAATCCAATATTAATTACAGGAAAGATAATTAATTTTGAATTATTTGCGCCAATGGGTATAGCTGGAATAGCAATAGCTACAATACTCTCTCAAATAATTGGTCTTTTATATTTACTATATAAAATTTATAAAACAGAGATTTTTGAAAATTTTAAAAATAATTATTTAATTCCTAGATTAAGTTTAATTAAGGAAATTTCATTTCAGGCTATTCCAGCAGCATTAGGATTAATGATGATTGCTCTTGGATCATATATATTATTATTTTTTGTAAGTCGTTTTGGTAATGATGCAATTGCTGGTTTTTCTTCAGCTGGAAGATATGAACAACTGCTTTTCTTACCCTTATTAGGTTTAAGTACAGCAGTAACAGCCATTGTTGGTCAAAATTTTGGTGCTAAAAACTATGAAAGAATTTTAGAAACTTACAATAAAGCTATGATTACAGGAGTTATAATATTAACTATAGCAGGATTAATCTTATTTATAACTGCAGAAGATTCCATGAGATTATTTACTGATGATAAAGAAGTAATTTACTATGGATCAATATATCTTAAAATTTACGCACTTGGTTTTCCTGCTTTTCCTTTCTTCTTTATTTCTAATGCTTCATTCCAAGGGCTAAAAAAAGCAATAATAGTAATGTATATGGCCATAATTAGATTTGTATTAGTGCCTATAATTGTAATATTATTTGTAAATAATTTTATAGAAGAAAACTATATCTATATGTTTATTGCGTTAACTCTTGTTCATTGGATAATTGGTATCTTATATTATTTTTATTCTTCAAATAAAATTCGAAATATTCAAAACAGCTATACTACACCTTGAAGATTTGGAACAAATAAAACATCATCATATTCTTCAGAAATAATTTTATTGTTTTGTTTTATATATTTTACAAGTATTTGCTTGTTATTTTTAACAATAGGACAAACAATAATTCCTTCATTTTCAATATGAGAAAAAATCTCATTATTTATTTTTTTTGATGCTGCTGTAAATATTATTCTATCAAAAGGTATTTGTTCAATCCAACCATTATTACCATCATCGTATTTTGAAACAATATTAGTTAATTTTAATTTCTCAAAAATATTATTAGAACCTTCATGTAAATTTTTAATTCTTTCAATAGTGTATACACGCCTTGCCAAGATTGATAATACTGCACACTGATATCCACTACCAGTGCCTATTTCTAATACCTTGTGATTATTTTTTACATCAAGTAATTCAGTCATCCTTGCTACAACGTAGGGCTGACTAATTGTTTGATTATTTTCAATTGGTAAAGCTATATTTTCATAAGCTTGATTTCTATAAGCTTCGCTAATAAACTTTTCTCTAGGAATTTTTTCAATTGCAGAGAGAACTTCAGCATTGCTAATACCTGACTCTCGTAACTCGAGTATTAATCTTATTTTTCTTACATCAAGCACTAGATAAGAGTATCAGAATTATTGAAATATTTTTTCAAAACTTCTGGAATTTTAATATTTCCATCTTTCATTTGATAATTTTCAAGAATGGCAATTAGTGTTCTTCCAACTGCTAAGCCGGATCCATTAAGTGTATGAACAAAAATATTTTTATTTTCTAATTTATATCTTGTATTCATTCTTCTAGCTTGAAAATCATTGCAATTAGAACAGCTTGAAATTTCTCTATAAGTATTTTCACCTGGAAGCCACACTTCAATATCGTATGTTTTTGATGCTGAAAAGCCCATATCACCAGTACACAAAGTCATAATCCTATAATGAATATTTAAATCTTGAAGAATACTCTCAGCGCTTTCAAGCATTCTTTCTAATTCATCTTGTGAATGCTGTGGCTCTACTATTGAAACTAATTCAACTTTAGTAAATTGATGCTGTCTTAACATACCACGAGTATCTTTACCAGCAGCACCAGCTTCTGATCTAAAACATGGGGTATAAGAAGTTACTCTCATGGGTAATTGATTTTGGTTAAGTATTTCCTCTCTAACCATGTTTGTTAAAGGAACTTCAGCAGTTGGTATTAACCAATGATCTTCCCCAGCAGTAAATAAATCTTCACCAAATTTAGGTAATTGCCCTGTTCCAAAAAGGGCAGAATCTTTAACCAAAAAAGGTAAATTATATTCAATATAACCATTTTCATTCGTATGCTTATCTAACATAAAATTTGCTATTGCTCTTTCCAGCTTAGAAAGTTGATTTTTTAATAAAACAAATCTAGATCCTGATAATTTAGATGCAGTTTCAAAATTCATTAAACCTAAATTTTCCCCTAATTCAAAATGAGTTTTAGGATTAAAATCAAATTCTGGTTTTTCACCCCATTCTCTATATTTTGTGTTGTCTGCTTCATTGCTTCCTATAGGCACAGTCTTATCAGCTATATTTGGAAGTCTAGAGAGAATAGTTTTTAGCTCCTCGTCTTTAATAGTCTCAAGTTCCTTTAAATTATTAATTTTATTTTTAATTTCATCAACTTTACTCATTTCTGATGAAGCATCTTTATTTTCACTTTTAAGTTTACCAATATTTTTAGAAATAGAGTTTCTTTCTGCTAAAAGGTTCTGAAGAACAGTCTGAGTTTCTCTTTTAACTTTATCTAGTTCTAATATTTTATTTGATATTGGATGCTCACCTCTTTGTTTCATATAATTATCAAACTCTGTTGGATTTTCTCTGATAAAATTAATATTATGCATTACTTATCTTTATTTTTTTGTATTAGTTTTGCAATATAAATTGAAACTTCGTATAAAAATATAATTGGCAGAGCTAAACTTATTTGACTAAATGGATCAGGTGGAGTTAAAAATGCTGCCGATAAAAATGCTAATACAATTGCATATTTTCTAAATTTTTTAAGTGATTCATAAGTAACCATCCCTACTCTTGCCATTAAAGATAAAACAACAGGAAGCTGAAATGCTAAACCAAAAGCAAAAATAAATCGCATCATAAGGGATAAATATTCCCCCATCTTAGCTTCTAATCGAATAGGAACCCCACTAGAGCCAAGGTTTTGATAAGATAGGAAAAAAGACCATGCCAATGGCGCAATAATATAATAAACCATTGATCCACCGGCAAAAAATAAAATTGGTGTCGCAACTAAATAGGGTAAAAAAGCTCTCTTTTCCTTTTTGTATAATCCTGGTGCAATAAATCTCCATATTTGTATTGCAATTAATGGGAATGAAAAAAATAAAGCAAAGAAAAAAGCTATTTTTAATTCTGTAAAAAAAGCTTCTTGTAAAGCTGTATAAATAAAACCTTGACCTTTATCTTTATCAAATAGTTCTACTAGAGGACTGGCTAAAAAGGCAAATAATTCATCTGCAAAGTAAAAACAAACAATAAAGATTAATAAAATATATAAAAAACTCCATAGTAGTCTTTTTCGTAACTCGGTGAGATGCCCTATTAGAGACATTTCTTCAAATTTTTCTTCAGCCATTACAAAAATAATAAATTAATTTTTTTTTGAAAATTCATTCTCGGTCATTTTCACTGTTTCTTGAACTTCTTTAATCTCGTTTTCAAAATTTTTTTTGATATTAATGCCGTCTTTTATTTTTTTTACCTCTTTGACTGATTTAGCTAATTCTTTAATTTCTTCCTCCTCAGCAATTTCATTTATAGATGACTTAAATTCAGAAGACATTTTTTTAATATATTTAGTAAAAGATCCAACTTGTTTAATGAATTTTGGAAGATCTTTAGGGCCAATAACAACAACGACTATTATCCCAATTAAGAAAATTTCACTCCAACCAAAAGTAAACATTATATTTACTTTTCTTCGTCGTTTTTATTCTCTAAATTTTTATCTTCTTTTTTTTCTTCGTCAGACATTCCTCTCTTGAATGATTTGATTCCTTTTGCCATATCACCCATAAGTTGAGGTATTTTACCTCTACCGAAAAGAAGTAGAACAATAACGAGTACAATTAATAATTGCCAAATACTAGGTGTCATATGGGGCTTATACGGAAACTATAGGAAAAAAACAAGAAGTAATAAGTTAACTAAGTATTTTGAATAAAATCATCAATATTATTTTCATCATCCTGTTCTAAAATATCATTACTTTGTAAATTTTCATCATTTTTAGCAAGATCACTTATAGTTGCAATCGCAGCACGTTTATCTAGAAAACCACTTGCCTTTAGCTCCTCTTTATTAGGCAAATCAGACAAACTATTCAATCCAAAATGTTCAACAAACAAATCTGTGGTAGACCATAAAGTAGGTTTACCAGGTATACTTTTCCTACCTGAAGGACGTATCCATCCTATTTCCATCAAATGATCTAGAGAGCCTCTACCCATTTGAACACCTCTAATATTTTCAATTTCTGATCTTGTTATTGGTTGTTGGTATGCAATTATAGATAATGTTTCTAATGCTGCTCTTGATAATTTTCTTTTCTGTGTTTTAAAAATAGTTAATTCATCACTGAGATCTTCTGCAGTTCTAAAAGACCATTTGTTGCCAGTTTTGATTAAATTTATACCTCTATTTTTATAAAAATCTTTAATTTCTAGTAATAACTTACTTATATTATTTTTATCTTTAATTTTTTCTTTTAAATCGTTTTCATCAAGTGGCTCACCTGATGCAAATAATATTGCTTCTAAAATTTTAATATCTTTATTATCCATTTTGATTAAATTTTATATAAATATTCCCAAAACTTTCATCTTGTTTTAAATCAACAAAGCCATTTTTTGATAATTCTAAAGAAGCAACAAAGTTAGATGATATAATTGATTTATTAATTGTTTTATTAGCTTTAATTAAATTTGGAATTACATTTAAAAAATTAGTCCATTCTGTAATATTTCCAAAAATACCTTTTAATCTTTTGACTGCTTGATCAACTGAATAAAGTTCTGAATACTCAATAGTTAATTGTTTAACCTGTTCATTCGATTTAAGTATTTGACTATATGATTTTAGTAAGTCGTATAAATTAGAAGTATAATTTATATTATATTTAACTTTGAGACCTTCAGATGACCCCCCATAAAATACATCTCTATTAACAAGAGGTCTTGAATAAATGATTTTAGAAATATTTTGAAAAGCCTCTAGTCTCTGTAATTGATATTTTAAAGCCTCTTCTAACTCATCTGCTGTATATTCATCTGTTTTTTCTTCTTTTGGTAATAGTAATCTTGATTTCAAATACGTTAGCCATGCTGCCATCACTAAATAATCAGCAGCTATTTCAATATGAATATTTCTATATTGATTAATAAAATTAATATATTGATCAGCTAACTCGGATATAGATATATCAGATAAATCAACCTTCTGCGATCTAGCCAAAACCAACAAAAGGTCTATAGGACCCTCAAAATTGTCTAATAATAGATTAAATTGACCTTCTTTTATTTCTGTATCTGGAACATTTAGCACAACTTTTTATATAAAATTATTGAGATTCTCTCAATATTATTAATTTTGTAAATTAAGTATTATGCAACTCTTAACAATGGTTAATAAATCACAAGCTTCAGAAGCATTATTCTTAGAGATGTAATTTTTATAGGTAATAAAATATTGAGTACCTATTTCAGTTTTTTTATAAAAAACAAAAATATCTTCATGATCTATAATTTCTTTTTTATTTTCTAATAAATTGCTCAAGTATTTATTAATATTTTCAAAATTATCATTGCTATACAATTGAATTGTAAAATCAAGTTCGTCTATATTTTTAAAATCAAAATCTTTGATTTCATTATCTATGTTATTTAAACTTTTCTTGTCTAAATAATCAACAACTTCACCTTCTTTATTAGTAGGAATAATAAAATATTTATCAGTAAATTTAGGAATGACAAAATACTCCCTATTACTAAAATAATAAAATGAGATAAGATAAAGAATAATAATAAATAGCAATAAAAATAAAGAATATTTTAAAATGTAATTATTTTTTCTTTTAAAAATAATTCTTTTTATCATTACATTGTTTCAGGTGCGCTTATATCAATAATTGAAAATATATCTTTTAAAATAACTCTAAATGACTCCAACCAAAATATTTTTGAAATTGTCTTTTCTGCATTTTTTTCATCTATAAAACGAAGTGATTCATTATCTTTACCTTTATTCCAAATTGAATGGAAATCAGAGGATATTTCTTCTAAGTAATTAATTAGTCTATGTGGTTCATTATAATATGATGATTGATATAATAAATAAGGATAACAAATTAACTTTTTGATTAATTTTATCTCCTCATCAGATAGATTTTGTATACCAGAAAAATTATAATCATTTTTAATTTTTATACCTAATTCGTTCGCTTTATTAATTACTGATGAAGCTCTAGCGTGTGCGTATTGACAATAAAAAACTTTATTATCTTTATTTTTTTCAACAACAGCATCTAAATCAAAATCAATTGCTGTCTCATTTTTAGTAGAAATCATGTAGTACCTTATAGGATCTTTTCCAACCTTAGAATAAACGTTAGCTAATGTCACAAAATTTCCAGACCTTTTTGACATTTTAATTTTTTGTTTATTTTGAATCAAACTTACAATCTGACAAGTTAAAATGTTTAAATAAGCTTCATCATCTTTAATAGCTTTAATTAATGAATTCATTCTTGGAATATAACCAATATGATCAGACCCCCAAATATTTACTAATCTATCAAAATTTCTTTTACATTTATCTAAATGATATGCTGCATCATTAGCAAAATATGTCCATTCACCATTTGATTTTTTTAATGCTCGATCTTCATTGTCTAATAATTTAGAGGATCTAAATAATAATTGCTCTCTTGGCTCCCAATCAGAATCATCACCCTTTGGCTTCTCTAAAATACCCTGATATAGTAATTTTTTTTCATCTAAGATTGAAAAAAGTTCGTCAATAATTTTACTTTTTTCTATTTCACTTTCATGAGTAAATTTATCAAATCTTATATTTATTAATTCTAAATCTGATTTTATGCTTAAAAGTATATTTTTTAATGCAAAATTTTTAAAATATTGAATAGTTTCTTCTTGCTGAAAATTTAACCACTTATCACCATCTTCATTTTTAATTTTTTTTGCAATTTCTATTAAGTATTCACCAGGATACTCATCTTCTTCTAACTCAATTTTTTTATCAAATAATTGTAAATATCGCTTCAAAAGAGAGTTTGATAATTTATCAATTTGAGAACCTGCATCATTAACGTAATACTCTCTAGTAACATCAAAACCTGTTTTAGTATAAAGAGAACTTAATACATCTCCAAATACAGCACCTCTTATATGGGCTATATGCAAAGGTCCAGTCGGATTAGCTGAAACAAATTCGATATTTATTTTTCTATCTTCACCATAATTAATATAATTTAAAAAATTTTTACTATAAATTTCTTTTAAACTTCTTAATACAAATTCATCTTTTAGAAAAAAATTTATAAAACCATTTTTTGAAACTACAAAATAATCTATAAATCCGATTGATTTAATTCTTTCATTTAATTCTTTTTCAATATTTAAATTCTCATTAATTATTTTTCTTTTAACTATTAAATAAAAGTTCGTCGCTAAATCACCTTGTTTATTATTTGAAGAATAATCGATGCTAATTTGTTTTTTATTGATTGGAGATATAAATTTATTTCTCTCTAAAAAATCTGTAAAATCAAATAAAAAATCTGAAAGGTCTTTTATAAAATTATTCACTAATCTCCTTATATAAATTAAGAGCAAATCTATCTGTCATTCCTGAAATATAATCACAAATTAATCTTTCAATTTCAATATTTTGATTTCTCCAATCTAATGGTAGTTTATTATTATTTTTTACGAAATATGTAAACAAAGTAGATATAACCTTTTTTGAATACTGTCTCTTATCTGATAAATGACTGTGATTATAAACTTTATCAAATAAGAATTTTTTAATTATTTCACAATTTTTCTTCATTTCATTTGAAAATGAAACAACGAAATTATTTTTTTTACGTATATCATCAATAGAATTGATATTATTTTCAATTAAATTTTTTTTTGTAGTTTCATATATATCATTTATCATATTAGATATGGAGTTTCTTAAAACTTGATACACTAAAAGTTTATTTGGAATATCTTTGTAGTGATCCTTTAAATTAATTATAATTTTTTCAAAAAAACTTAATTCTGCAATATCATCTAATGATATTAAGTTTGCTCTAATAGCATCCTCTACATCGTGATTATTATAAGCAATATCATCAGATATACTTGCTATCTGTGATTCTAAATAAGGTTGATCAGTTAGATTTAGATTATGTAATTTTGAATAATTATCTAAGTGATAAGGTAAATGATCACTCAAAATTCCATTATGTTTTATTATTCCCTCTAAGCTTTCCCATGTTAGATTTAATCCATCAAAATCAGGGTGTCTTTTTTCTATAAATGTTAAAACTCTCAAGGTTTGATCATTATGATTAAAACCTCCAAACTTTTTCATTGAATTATCAAGTGCATCTTCACCAATATGACCAAAAGGAGGATGGCCTAAATCATGTGCGAGAGCAACTGTTTCACCCAAATCTTCATCTAATTCAAGTAATCTACAAATTGATCTTGATATTTGGGCAACTTCCAAAGAATGAGTTAGTCTAGTCCTAAAATAATCACTCTCACTTTCAATAAAAACTTGGGTTTTGTGTTTTAATTTTCTAAAAGAATTAGAGTGAATAACTCTAGCTCTATCTCTTTCAAATGGATTTCTCAAATCATCATCTAGCTCATTATATAATCTTCCATTTGAATTATGTGGATTGGAAGCTAAATGTTTGAACATAAGAAAATTTATATTATAGTTGAAAAATAATAACTAATAACAATATTTAGATAAATGGACAATATAATTGAAGTAACTGAAAGTGCTCAGAATCATATCAACAAGATACTTCTCTCTGAAAAATCTAAATATTTCAGAATTACCGTATTAGGTGGCGGTTGTGCTGGATTTCAATATAAATTTGATTTTGCTGATAAACCAAATGATGATGATTTAATCTTTAATTATAAAAATACTGATGTATTGATAGATAAAACTTCAATTGAATTAATAAAAGGATCGAAAATTGATTATGTTAATGAATTGATTGGATCGTCATTTAAAATTTCTAATCCACTAGCTTCTTCATCATGTGGGTGTGGCACTTCTTTTTCAATATAAATGAAAATTACTACATGGAATGTAAATTCAGTTAATGCAAGAATAGAACACTTAATAAAATTTATAAAAAAAGATCAATCAGATTTATATTTAATACAAGAATTAAAATGCACAAATGACAGTTTTCCTAAAGAGGAATTAGAAAATATTAATTATAAATGTTATGTGAATGGGCAAAAAGCATGGAATGGAGTAGCCATTCTCAGCAAAGAAAGTATTGAAATTTCAAACTTAAAAATTCCTAATTACCAAGATATAAATTCCAGATTTATTGAAACAGAAATATCCTTAAAAAATATAAAAAATAAAATTAAATTAATAAATATTTATCTTCCAAATGGAAATCCAATTGAAACAGAAAAATTTGATTACAAAATTGATTGGATGATAAATTTTAATAAATATATCAAAGAATTAATTGATAATAATCAACCAATTATTATAGGTGGAGATTTTAATGTAATACCTAATGATGAAGATGTGTATTCACCAGAAAATTTTAAAAATGATGCTTGTGCCCATCCATTAACAAGAGAAAAATTTAGAAATCTTTTGAATTTAGGATTTGTGGATACAGTTAAATACTTTGTCGATGGAAATACAAACTGGACCTTTTGGGGTTATAGAGGTGGAAATTGGCAAAAAGGCAATGGTCTACGAATTGATCATTTTCTTACTACACCAGAAGTAACTGATTTGATTAAATCAGTTAATGTTAATCGTGAACCAAGAGGATGGGAAAAAGCTTCTGATCACACACCAGTTACGATTGAATTATTTAATTAATATTAAATATCAGCGTATGTATGCGTTTCGTCTTTTGCTCCTGGTTGAGTAACAGCACCCTCGTAAGCTGGTCCAACAGTTTGAGAATATTTCCATATAGATCCAGAATTATGATTAGTTTTTCTTGGCTTCCATTCTTTTTTTCTCTTTTCTATTTCTTGATCAGAAAGCGTAACGTTTATTTCACCTTTCACAGCATCAATAATAATTTCATCCCCGTCTTTAAGTAAACCTATCATGCCTCCTACAGCTGCTTCTGGTCCTACATGACCAATACAAAATCCTCTTGTACCGCCTGAAAACCGTCCGTCTGTAATTAAAGCAACAGTTTCACCTAACCCTTGCCCATATATTGCACCTGTTGTTGAGAGCATTTCACGCATACCAGGACCTCCTTTAGGGCCTTCATATCTAATTATTACCGCATCTCCGGCTTTAATTTCATTTTTTAAAACTGCAGTTAAAGCATCTTCTTCTGAGTCAAAACATTTAGCTTTTCCTTTAAAAGTTAAATTTTTTAAACCTGCTATTTTTGATATACATCCATCTGGTGCAAGATTACCCCACAATCCAACAACTGAACTATTTTCACTAATTGGATTATCACATTTATAAACAACATCTTGATTTGTAGGAAATATTACTTCTTTATGATTTTCAGCTATTGTTTTTCCTGTAACAGTCATGCAGTCTCCGTTTATATAACCACCATCTAATAAAGATTTAATAACAACTGGCACACCTCCTACATCATATAAATCTTTGGCAACATACTTTCCACCAGGTTGCATATCTCCGATATAAGGAGTTGAATTATAAATTTCTACAACATCTCTTAATGTGAATTTTAAACCTGCTTCATTAGCAATCGCAGGAAGATGTAATGCTGCATTAGTTGAACCTCCAGTTGCTGCAACTACTCTTGCAGCGTTTACTAATGAATCAATAGTTACTATATCCCTTGGTCTTATATTTTTTTCTAATAAATTCATTATAGCTTTACCACTCTTTTCACCATAAGCTTTTCTTTCTTCAGTATTTACTGCTGGTGGCATAGCCGAATTTGTTAGAGCTAAACCAACTGCTTCAGAAATACATGCCATTGTATTTGCTGTAAACTGACCTCCACACGATCCAGCAGATGGGCAAGCAACTTGTTCGATATCCTTTAAATCTTGATCTGATATAGTTCCTGCAGCATGTTTTCCGACTGCTTCAAAAACATCAATAACAGTAACATCTTTACCTTTATATTTTCCTGGTAAGATTGAACCTCCATAAATGAATACAGATGGTACATTTAATCTAACCATAGCCATCATTAAACCTGGCAAAGATTTATCACAGCCAGCAAGTCCAACTATTGCGTCATAGCAGTGACCTCTCACAGATAATTCAATGGAATCTGCAATAACCTCTCTACTAATGAGAGAGGATTTCATTGCCTCATGGCCCATGGCAATTCCGTCTGTTACTGTTATAGTTGTAAATTCTCTTGGTGTTCCTCCAGCATCTTTGACACCTGTCTTCACATGTTGCGCTTGATCTTGGAGAGTAATGTTGCAAGGAGCTGATTCATTCCAAGTGCTAACAACACCAACAAATGGTTGATAAATTTCATGTTCTTTCAAACCCATAGCATAATAATAAGATCTATGAGGCGCACTTTTAGGCCCTACACTAACATATCTACTAGGTAAATTAGATTTTCTATTTGATCCCTTATCTTCCATTCTATTTGATAGTATTTATTATTTGATCAATTTTTTCAATAGAAGATTTATAAATATTTGCCTCATTTTTAAATTTATTAATAATTTCTTCTGATGCTTTATTCATAAAATTATCATTGTTTAATTTGTCATTAACTGTATTAAATTTTTCTTGCTCAACTTGCTTTTTCTTATTTAATTTTTTTAGTTCTGCTTCTGAGTCAATAATACCATCTAAAGGGATTAAAACTGATAATGATGATAACACAATTAAGGCTGAATTCTTATTTGGCTGAATTTTATCAAAACTAATATCTTTAGTTTTTAAAAAATTACTTATTTCATTTTTATGGGCAATTAGAAAATTATTAAGTTCTTCATTTTTTGCTTCTATAGAGATATTAATTAATTGTTTATAGGGTATATTTAGTTCTGATCTCAAATTTCTTATAGATGTTATGAATTCAATAAATATTTCGAAGTTTTTTTTAGAATTATTAAAAGAATTATTTGTTGAATAATTTTGAAAAACTTGGTTCATTAAATATGATTTATCATCAACTAATGTTCTCCATAATTTTTCACTAATAAATGGCATAATGGGATGAATGATCTTTAAAACTTGAATAAATGTCCATCCAGAAACTTTTTTAATTTCATCAGCAAATTTTTCATTTTCAAAATTTTGTTTAATAATTTCAATGTACCAATCACAATAAGTATGCCATACGAAATGATAAATTTTATTGGCTATTTCATGAAACAAATACTTTGTAGTTAATTGATCAAGTTGAGTGTTCAAATCATTCAATTCCTTTATTATCCATTTGTTTGCATCAAAAATAATTGTATCTATTGAAATATCATCTATAAAAATTGTATTATTCATTTGTAAAAATTTTCCAGCATTCCAAATTTTATTTGTGAATGATTTATATCCTTTAACTCTAGCTTCAGATAATTTTACATCTCGTCCAGGATTTAATAGTGCTGTTAATGTAAATCTTAATGTATCAGCGCCATATTTATCTAATAGCTCTAAAGGATCAATTATATTCCCTTTTGATTTAGACATTTTTTGTCCTTTTTCATCACGTATTAAAGGATGAATATAAATATCTTTAAATGGAGTTTCCTTCATAAAATAAGAACCCATCATCATCATCCGCGCAACCCAAAAAAATATGATATCAAAACCAGTAACCAAAACGTTACCAGGATAAAATCTATCTAATTCATACGTTTTATTTGGCCAATCTAAAGTAGAGAATGTCCATAGAGCAGAAGAAAACCAAGTATCTAGAACGTCTTCATCTTGTCTAAGCTCAACATCCTTTTCATAAAATTCTTTTGCTTGATTTTGTGCCCCTTCTAGAGTTTCACTAACAAAATATTTATTATCAGGACCATACCATGCAGGAATTTGATGTCCCCACCATAACTGTCTTGAAATACACCACGGTTGAATATTTTCCATCCAATTATAAAATGTATTTTCCCATTGTTTGGGAATAAATTTAGAACTATTATCTTTAACAGCTGATATTGGATCAACTGATAATTTTTTTGCATCACAAAACCATTGGTCTGTCAGCCATGGCTCAATAACAACACCTGATCTGTCACCATATGGTATGACCATTTGCTGTTTTTCTTCTTTAATTAATAAATTCATTTTATCTAATTTTTTTAAAATTAGTTCTCTTGCTTCAAATCGATCTAAATTTTGAAATTCTTCAGGCACATTTGAGTTCAGTTTAGCATTTTCATCAAAAATATTAATAAATTCTAAATCATGTCTCTTTCCTACCTCAAAATCATTAAAGTCATGTGCGGGTGTAATTTTTACAGCTCCAGAACCTTTTTCAGGATCTGCATATTCATCAGCAATGATTGGTATTTTCTTATTTGAAATTGGTAAGTTACAAAACTTGCCAATTAGATTTTTATATTTTTCATCATCTGGATGAACGGCAACTGCAGTATCACCTAACATTGTCTCAGGTCTTGTTGTTGCAACAATGATATGATTTTTTTCATCTATAGGATATTTAATATGCCATAAACTTCCTTCAGTATCTCTTTGCTCTACTTCTAGATCAGAAATAGCTGTTAAAAGTTTAGGGTCCCAGTTCACCAATCTCTTATCTTTATAAATAATTCCATCATTAAATAAGTTAACAAAAACTTTCTTAACTGCATTAGAAAGTCCTTCATCCATAGTAAATCTTTCTCTTGACCAATCTGCAGAAGCACCAAGTCTTCTTAATTGATTACTTATCTGACCACCCGACTCTTTTTTCCATTCCCATACTTTTTCAATAAACTTTTCTCTACCTAGAGATCGTCGATCTAGGTTTGACTCACTTAATTTTCTTTCAACCACCATCTGAGTAGCTATTCCTGCATGATCTGTCCCTGCTTGCCACAATACTTCCATACCTTTCATTCTATGGTATCTGATTAATATATCTTGAATTGTGAAGGTTAAAGCATGACCCATATGTAAGCTACCTGTAACATTAGGTGGTGGCATCATTATAGAATAAGGCTCACCTCCTTTTTGTGGTTTAAAACAATTTGATTGCTCCCATTGCGAATAAAGATTTTTTTCATCTTTTAAAAAATCAAAAAATTTGTCAAGCTGCATCGTAACTATTTTGAATCGAAATAATTTTTTAGTAATTTTGGGATTTTTTCATCAAGTATTTTTTCAATTTTATTTTCTACAAGATAGGATAGTTTTTGATCTATAATATCATTAATTTCACTATTTATCTCTTCATCTTTTTGAAGTAATTTTATTGTACCATCACTGTTAACCTTTTGATTAAGTATTAATATATTAGATGAAGAATGTTTATTTGAATCGTTTCTTTCATCTTCAAGTGCTCTTCGTATAACTTCAAGAGATTCATTGATAGAATTTTTTGTATTCATATAAGTATTATAAATGTTTAATTAAATTAATAAAACTCTAATTATAGCTAGGAAGATACTCCTCAAATAATTTAATCAGTGAACCATCTAAAGCTAGTAAATTAAAATAATTAATCAGATAGTTTTTATTTGCATTAAAATATTCAACATTTACGTTTAAAAGATTAGTTTCTGCTTCTATTAGATCAGTGATAGATTTTGTCCCAAGGTTGTATTCCTCTTGAGTACTTTCTAGAAGAGTATTTGCATACTCTATAGTTAATAGCGATGTATTTAAATTTGATTTACTAACTAAATAGTTTTTATAATAGTTTGATACCTCAATATTTAAACTTTCTTTAAGATCCTCTAACTCAATTTCAGTTTGTAAAATTTGAGAATTTATTTTTCTAATGTCTGACTTGTCAGTATTTTGCTGAAATATAGGAATTGTTAAAGTTAACCCTAATGTTGCATTGGTATTTTCACTTCCTGCATCTATTCGTGAACCATCCGAATACTCTGTGGAAGCTGTTATATCTAAGGTAGGTCTATTAGAACTTTTTTCTTTTGAGAGATCAAGTTCTTTAATTTTAATATTATTTTGAGCAATTAAAATATTAAAATTATTCTTATAAACTTCAGAAAGCATGTTATCAAAATTCAAATCATCTTCTATATTTACATAATCTTCTAAATTAATAGCTTCTTTACCAACAATCGATTTAAATGTTTTTAAACTGACCTTATAGTTTTGTTCGGCTGAAAAAAGATTTGTTTCTGCAATTGAAAAAGCACTCTCAGCATTTTTCAATTCAGTTATGGTTGCTGAGCCCAATTCATATTTTAATTTTACTTCTTCTAAAAATCTTGAAACAGAATCAAAATTCTTTTCGGAAGCTTCTAATGATTTTTCATAATTTATTACGGTTAAATAACCTTCTACAGCTGTTAATGATAGATCTTGAACTGTTTTATAAAAGTTTATAACTGCATTTTCGTAAATAATTTTAGATCTTTCAATTTCTAAACTTTTTTCACCACCATCATACAAATTTTGAGTAATACTAATTTTATATTTATCTGTTAAAGTCTCTGGTGTTGTTGAGACACCAGCTGCTGATGTTGTATCACTATTACTATATGTACCAGAAATTGTGCCAGTAACTGTAGGAAGTTTTTTGCCTATAGCTACCTCAATAGTTTCTTTGCTTTCATTTAGTTTTTCAAAAGCAATTTTTACCTTCAAATTATTTGCAATCGTACTTTTTACAGAATCATCAATCGACAGAGCAAATATAGATTTAGAATAAATAAGTAATAACAATAATATAAATGATCTCATTTAAAATTTAAAATCCTCTTGTTGTTCTTGAATTTGATAACTACTCATTACATCAAATAAATACTCAGATGAATATAAATCTTCATTTCTTATAATTTTATAAGCTTTACCCAAATTATCATATATTTTTTTGATATATATTATCCTTCCTCCATTCATTGCGAGTTGCTTTTTTAACTTATCAGTCATTTTAAATATAGGTCCATCAATAATAATTAAGTTGAATGGAGCTTTATCAGATAATCCATCTAATAAATTATGATTAAATAAACTAATATTAGTATTATCAGTATTGTTAATATTATGTTCTAGTAGTTTAAATAGTTCTCTATTTTCTTCTACAACATGAAGTTCTCTACATAGTGAGCTAATTAGAGCGGAAAAGTAACCCGTTAAGCCACCTATATGCAATACCTTATCATTAGGTAAAATTTTCGAATATTTTATAATTTGAGCTAGGTGTAAATTTTTAAGATATCCTCTTTTGTCAGTTATATCTAAATTATTATCTAGGTAACAATTCTTACCTAAGCTGACATCCAAATAATTTTCTTTAGGAGTTTTTTCAAATATTTGTAATATATTTTCTTCATTAATTTTGTTTGGTCTCAACTGATTAACAACCATATTTTTTCTTGCAATTTCAAATGTTTCACTCATTTCTTAAAGGATGCTTTATATAAACCTATTATATAATCAATTATTTAAATTATATTATTAATCTTTAGAATTTTTTTTCATTAATTGACTAGAAATAATATAGTGATAATTGTCATTTTTTTTAGGCTCGGTGGCAGAGTGGTGATGTAGGGGCCTGCAAAGCCTTGCACAGCGGTTCGATTCCGCTCCGAGCCTCCAAATTTTTCTTGTTTTTTAATTTTTTTTTATTATCAACAAAATTGTGTTCCTCGGTAGCTCAGTGGTAGAGCAATCGGCTGTTAACCGATCGGTCGCTGGTTCGAGCCCGGCCCGGGGAGCCATTTTATCTAAGCTTTGACTTCTACCAATTCTTCAAAACGTGTTGTGTAACATGGGGATACGTTTTCTCTTTTCATCTTCCATATTTTTTCTATACCTTCAGAGGCTATCTTTAAAGTTGAACTTCCATATCTAGAATTAATATTATCAATAGTATTCATTATTCTATCTGATGTATCACGGTCATAATCAAGCAATCCTCTAGTTACATTGTGCCTGCTAAGACCATATAATATAATTCCAGCTTTTTTATAACGAAATCCTGGTCGATATATTTTTCTAATTCCTTCAAGAGCTCTTTTAACAATTTTTATGCTATTATTTGTTGGAAAAGGTAAATGTAGTTTTATTGAATTTGAATATTGTTTCTCTCTTCTATTAAAATGATTTGTCAAAACAAAAATACTCATTGACTCAGCGACCAACCCCTCTTCCCTTATTTTTTCTGATACTCTTGATCCATAAGTTGATATTGATTCCTCCAAATCAAATAATTTTTCTATTGGCTGACTAAATGATCTTGAAACACAACAACTTTGTTTATCACTTGGAACCAAATCAAGCTCTAAACACGATACGCTATTTAATTCTAGGTATGTCTTCTCTCCCACTACACCCATATTTTTTCTTATCCATCCTCTGTCCATTTGTGAAAATTGATAAGCATTATGAATATTATATTTTTTCAGGAAAAGAGATAATCTTCTTCCAATGCCCCATACTTCTTCAATAGATGTGAATTCTAATGCTTTTTTTATTTCTATTTTGTTTTTTAGTATGCACACACCTTTATAGTCTGATTGTTTTTTTGCTAGATGATTAGCTATTTTGGATAGTGTTTTTGTTGGCCCCACTCCAATACTAACTGGAATACCAACCCACCTCTTAATCGTTTGCCTAATATGTCTGCAATAAGTGTTTAGCTCATAGTTCTCAAAACCATTTAAACCAAGAAATGCTTCATCTATAGAGTAGATTTCTACCTCTGAAGAGAAACTTGATAAAGTCTCCATTACTCTCTGAGAAATATCACCATACAGAGAATAATTAGATGAAAAAACTTTAACATCATTTTTTTCAATAATATTTTTTGCTTTAAAATAAGGTTCACCCATTTTTATCCCTAATTTTTTTGCTTCTTTTGATCGTGCAATGATACAACCATCATTATTGGAAAGTACGACAATTGGTTTTCCTATAAGTTTTGGATTAAATATTCTTTCACATGATGCATAAAAATTATTGCAATCTATCAATGCTATAGATTGATTTACTGAGTTATGATTTCTATTAAGTAGTTTTGTGTATGACATATGTCACTACCCCCCATATAAAACACTCCATTTCTTCTTTAACTTGAATACTAGGATACTCACTATTGGCAGAAATTAAAAATAGTGACTGATCTTTCTTTTTCAGTTTTTTAACTGTTAGATCACCAAAGATGGAGGCTATAACAATATTGTCGTTACGAGGTGTAATACTTCTATCAACAATAAGTAAATCACCTGATAATATGCCTGCATCGGTCATAGAAGGGCCATTAGCTTTAACGATATAGGTTGCTGTGGGACGTTGAACCAAATATTCATTAAGATCAAGTTTGTTTTCCATATAATCAGTAGCTGGAGATGGAAAACCTGCAGATACTCTATCAAGAAAATAAGGTGTTATTTGATCTCCTTTGGATTCAGCTTTAAATATTAAGTTTTCTATTTTTTTAGACATAATATTAGAAAAAATATTTAAATAATTGATAAATAATAATTATATTATTTATAAAACTATTTGTTCTACTTTTGTTCTAATTTATCCAGAATGAGAAAAAAGTCAATATAATATTTTTAAAATACTGTTAAAAAACGCTATGACAAAATTATTCGAAGATGATGCATACCTTAAAGAATTTAAAGCAAAAATTATAGGTATTGTGAAAGAAGAAAATCGTATTGAGTTAGATAAGACAGCATTTTATGCAAAAAGTGGTGGTCAACCTGGAGACAAAGGTGCAATAGAAGCTGAAAATATAAAAATACAAGTTTTAGATACTATTAAAGAAAATAATAAAATAATAAATATTGTAGATGATCTCAAGGATCTTGAAGGGAATGCTGAAATAATTGGAAAAATAAATTGGGATTTACGATACAAGCATATGAGAATGCATACTGCACTGCACTTGTTGTGTTCTATAGTCCCTTTAGGAGTAACTGGTGGTCAAATTGGTTATGAAAAAAGTCGATTAGATTTTAATGATCCAGATAAACAAATAAATAAAGAAGAATTGGAAGAAAAAATAAATTTGTTGGTTGAAGATAATCATACCGTTACTAGTGAAGTAATTGAAAGAAGTATATTGGAAGAAAAACCTGAGCTGGTCAGAACTATGTCGGTAAAACCTCCACAAGTAGATGGTAAAATAAGATTAATTAGAATTGGTGATGTTGATTTACAACCTTGTGGTGGTACACATGTGAAATCAACTAATGAAATTGGTAAAATTCAAATCGGTAAAATAGAAAACAAAGGTAAAATGAATAGAAGAGTTAATTTATTGCTACCTTCTTAAATTACTGATGAAGAATTTGACTTAAGAATAACTTTGTACGATCACTCTCTGGATTATTGAAAAACTTATCTGGGCTAGCTTCCTCAACAATTTTACCTTCATCCATAAACACCATTCTATCAGCAACTGTTTTAGCAAAACCCATTTCATGCGTAACAACAATCATAGTCATTCCACCGTTTGCCAAATCAACCATAACATCTAAAACTTCTTTAATCATTTCAGGATCAAGAGCTGAAGTTGGTTCATCAAAAAGCATGATGTTAGGATTCATTGCAAGAGATCTAGCAATTGCTACTCTTTGTTGTTGACCGCCAGATAATTGACCAGGATACTTGTTGGCTTGTTCAGGAATTTTTACTATTTCTAACTGTCTCATAGCCAGTTCCTCTGCTTCCGCCTTTGGCATTTTTTTAACCCAAATTGGAGCTAGTGTTATATTTTCTTTTACAGATAAATGAGGGAATAAATTAAATTGCTGGAATACCATTCCAACTTCTTTTCTAACATTATCAATATTTTTTAAATTTCCTGTTAACTCAATTCCATCAACAACAATTGAACCTTCTTGGTGCTCTTCCAATCTATTAATACATCTGATCATTGTGGATTTACCAGAACCAGAAGGGCCACAAACTACAATTCTTTCTTTCTTCTTAACTTCAAGATTTACATCTTGTAATACATGAAAATCTCCAAACCATTTGTTAACATTTTTTAATGAAATTATTGATTCTTCACTCATTTTAATCAGCCCCCATATTAATACCTGTTTTTAATTTCTTTTCCAAATACAAACTGTATCTAGACATTCCAAATGTGAATATAAAAAATACCAAGCTAACGAAAAAGTAAATTTCATAAGATAAGCCTAACCAATTAGTATCTGCTAAAGTACCTCTTCCAATTCCTAATAAATCCAATATTCCTACAATAATTACTAAAGTTGTGTCCTTAAATAAACCTATAGATGTGTTGACAATTGGTGGTATAGAAATTCTAATAGCTTGAGGAAGAATTATTAATAAATTCATTCTCCAATAAGACATCCCAAGTGATTTAGCAGCTTCATATTGGCCAGGAGGTATTGCCTGTAGTCCTCCTCTTATAACCTCTGCCATATAAGCGGATTGAAATAAAGTAACGGCAACAAGAACTCTTACCAAACCATCCATGTCTATTCCTTCTGGTAAAAAAAGAGGAAGCATTACCATTCCAAAGAATAATAAAGTTATAAGAGGAACACCTCTAATAAACTCAATAAACAATGTACACATCATACTTATAACTGGTAATTTAGATCTTCTCCCTAATGCTAGCATAATCCCAATAGGAAAAGCTAAAGCTATTCCAGTACAGCCTAGGACAAGTGTTACTAGAAGACCGCCCCATTTGTTAGTAGAAACTTCAGTAAATCCCAAACCACCATTAAGTAAGAAATAAGCAATAACAGGAAAAATGTATGTAAAATATAAGAAGTACTTTCTATATGGAAGTTTTGCATACAAAAGAGGTAGCAATGCTAATGCTAACATTGCATAAGCTATATTTACTCTCCAAACTTCAACCTTTGGATAAAATCCATAAATAAATTGATAAAACCTTACATATATAACTGCCCAACATGCTCCACCATTTTCAGGATCTAAATTTCGTGAACACATTTCTTGGTTAGCAATTTGTTCACCAAGATAATTATATTTGAAGTCAGCTGAAAATATTGTCCAATCTAAAATCCAAGGAATAAACTGATACAAACAATAAATAACAAATAAAGTTATTAATGAGTTTGTCCAATTGAAGAATAAATTTAATCGTAACCAACCAATAATACCTGTTGTTGCAACTGGTGGTTTTCTAACTTCATTCATTTCGTTCATTATTTTTCCTTAAATTGTATACTTCTATTATAAATGTTCATAAAGAAAGATATTGTCAGACTAATTGACAAATAAGTTGCCATAACAATTGCCATACATTCAATAGCTTGGCCAGTTTGATTTAAACTTATTCCTCCAAAACCGTGAACAAGATCAGCGTATCCGACAGCAATTCCTAAAGAAGAATTTTTAGTTAGATTTAAATACTGACTTGTTAGTGGAGGGACAATCACTCTAAGAGCTTGGGGTATAATGATTAGTCTCATTATCCATGTTTGTTTTAAGCCTATAGCAGCAGATGCCTCTCTTTGTCCTTTTGAGACAGACATTATACCTGCTCTTACTATTTCAGAAATGAAAGCTGCTGTGTAAATTGATAATGCTAAAAACATTGCTATAAATTCAGGTCTAATAACTAGACCGCCTTTAAAGTTAAAACCTTTTAATTCTGGATGCTCAAAAGACAATGGTGAACCAAGAATAAAAAATAAAATTAATGGAACAATAAATATTAATCCGATTGAACTTGAGAATACTGGGAATTGTTGACCTGTCTTATCTTGTCTTTTTTTTGCCCATCTATTTATTAAGAAACTTGAAATTAAAGCCAATACAATTGCAATTAATACATATGAAAATCCACTTTCAAATATTGGTCTTGGAGAATACAATCCTCTGTTTGAAATATAAAATACATCAAGAACTTGTAATGATTGCTTAACACGAGGAAGTTGAATTAAAATACTATACCATAAAATTATTTGAAGAAGTAAGGGTACATTTCTTGAAAATTCAACGTAAATATAAACTAGTCGACTTAATAACCAATTTGAAGATAGTCTTACTATGCCCAATATAAAACCTAAAATTGTTGCAGCTATACAACCTGTAATTGATACCAAAAGAGTATTTAAGACTCCTACAAAATAAACTTTTAAGTGTGTATCGGTTGATTTAAATTCTAAGAATGGGGAAAAACTTATATCAAAGCCAGCTGGATTTTGAAGAAAACTCCAACCAGTTGCGATATTTCTTTTTTCTAAGTTGTAAGAAGTTGTACTTATTACAAAAAATAACCCTAGGGCAAATAAACCTACAACTAAAGTTTGAAAAAAAATGGATCTAAATTTTTCATCAGAAAAGAAACCTAAGTTAGATCGCATTTCTAGTATATACAAAAAAAATGGGGGGTTTAAAACCCCCCGTTTTAAATTTAATTAAGATTTATCTGAATGGAGGTGCGTATAAAATACCACCTTGAGTCCATAGAGCATTTAAACCTCTTGCAATTTCTAGAGGTGTGTCTGGACCTACGTTTGCTTCGTATGATTCTGAGTAGTTACCAATTTGTTTGATAATTTGGTAAGCCCAATCATTACTTAGCTCAAGCATTTCTCCATAGTTACCTTCAACACCAAGAAGTCTTAGTACTTCAGGAACATTAGAGCTAGTTTGAGCGTCAACGTTTTCAGATGTAATACCTAGTTCTTCAGCAATAATCATTGCATTTAAAGACCAACGAACTACGTCACCCCACTGGTGATCACCATGTCTTACAAGTGGACCGAGTGGTTCTTTTGAAATAATTTCTGGTAATACAACCCATTTATCTGGATTAGAAGCAGCAGCTCTTGTTGAAGAAAGACCTGAAGCGTCAGTAGTGTATACGTCACATCTTCCAGCAAATAAGTTTTCTTTACCTTCATCATTAGTTTCAATTGGAAGTGCTTCGTAGCTAATTCCATTTAATCTGAAGAAGTCAGCAAGGTTTAACTCTGTAGTAGTACCAGTTTGGATACATACAGTAGCACCATCAAGCTCAGTTGCACTTGATACACCAAGAGCAGATGGAACCATGAAACCTTGTCCATCGTAGAAGTTTACACCTACGAACTCAAAACCAAGATTAACATCACGGCTAATTGTCCAAGTTGTATTTCTCGCTAACATATCAACTTCACCAGAAGCTAATGTTGGGAAACGAGATTTACCTGTAGTAGTAATAAATTCTACTTTTGAACGGTCTCCAAAAACAGCTACAGCAACTGCACGACACATATCTGCATCTAGACCAGCCCATTCACCGCTATCATCTGGAGCAGCAAAACCAGCAAGACCAGTTGTTACTCCACATTTTAGAAAACCTCTATTTTTAACATCATCAAGAGTTCCAGCATGTGCTGAAAAAGCAAACGCTACAACCGCAAAGATAGATAATAGTTTTTTCATATTATTTTCTCCGTTTAAATAATTATTTAAATATCTTTTTTCAAAGATTGCTTCCCTATAACAAATTAATAAGTTAATCCCAATAATAGATTTGTTAAGCTTAAAATTGCCTACTATAATTTGTATATAAAGATTTTGGCTTATACAACATTTAGTTGTTTATGAAAATAAAAACAAAATTAACAAAAATAGGTAGAAATCCTCTTAAACAAAAAGGGTTTATCAACCCTGGTACCTATAAGGGCTCTACAATGATCTTTAATACATTTAAAGATTACTTAAACGATATTAAAAATTTTGACGATAGAACAACATTTTATGGAATAAATAAAAATCCATTTCATAAGCAGTTAGAAGACAGTATTTCTTTTTTATATAACTGCAATGATACAGTACTATCGCCATCAGGGTTGGCCTCTATAGTAATTCCCTTTTTTACCTTTTTGAAATCTGGTGATGAAGTTTTAATAAATGATAGTGTTTATAGTCCTACTAGAACTTTTTGTGAGAACATCCTTAAACAATATAATGTAAAAACAAAATATTTTCATCCATCAAAAAATATTAATAATTTTCAAAAATTAATTAACAGTAAAACAAAGTTAATTTATTTAGAATCACCAGGAACAGCAACTTTTGATATTATTGATATACCTTTCATTACAAAAATTGCTAAAAAAAAGAAAATACCAACTGTTATGGATAATACTTGGGCTTCACCTTTATTTTGTAATCCAATTAAATTAGGTATTGATATTATTATAGATGCAGGAACTAAATATATAAATGGTCACTCGGATGTATTAATTGGTTTCGTTTCGTCTAATAAAAAATATTCCAAAAAAATAAGATCAACTTCAAAAACTTTAGGCATATGTCCTGGTTCTGAAGAAGTTTATTTAGCAATTAGAGGGTTGCCAACACTTGAAATTCGAATGAGAGAAATTGAAAAAAATGCATTATTAATGGCAAAATATTTATTAGAACATGATCTTGTATCTGATGTTTTCCATCCAGCATTACCGCATACAAAAAATCATAAAATATGGAAAAGAGATTTCTCTGGTAGCACAGGCTTATTTTCATTTATGATGAAAAAGAAATACTCAAAAAATCAAGTTGAAAAATTTTTTAATAAACTTAAAATATTCAAATTGGGATACAGTTGGGGTGGATTTGATAGTCTCATTACCTTTCCTCCATTAGATAAAAGAGAGTTTAAAAATAGAAATACTGGAACTTTAATTAGATTATATTGTGGATTGGAAGACATTGATGATCAAATAAAAGATATTAAAAATGCATTAAAAATTTTAAATTAAATGGATTTATATTTTTATATTTTTGCATCATTGGGGGTTTTTGTATTTGGTTTATCTAAAGGCGGTGTTCCAGGACCTATCGCGATGCTAGCAGTGCCAGTTATGTCGTTTGCAATGAGTCCTTTGCAAGCTGCGGGAATATTGTTGCCACTTTTAATAATAATGGATTTTTCAGCAATCTATTTGTATTGGAAAAAATGGATAAACAGTATTTTAAAAATTGTAATCCCAGCATCTATAATTGGTATTTTATTTGGAACTTTAACTTTTGAGTTTACAAACGAAGATCAGATAAGAATAATGGTTGGTGTTATATCAATTATTTTTGTTCTAGTTTCATTTATTCAGAAAAATAATTATTTACTTAAACCTACAAAACTTAAAGGATACTTTTGGTCATCTGTTGCCGGATATACAAGTTTTTTAATTCATGCAGGCAATCCACCTATTAACTTTTATATGCTTCCTTTAAAGTTAGATAAAATTTCATTTATTGGAACAATGACATTGGCATTTATGGTTATAAATCTTGTCAAATTAGTTCCGTATTATTACGTTGGATTATTAGCGCCTTCAAATCTTATGATTTCTCTCTATTTACTTCCACTAGCTTTTATTAGTGTTTTAATTGGTTACTTTGTGCAAAAAAAAATTCCAGAAGAATTATTTTTTAATATTGTTTATATTTTGCTTTTTTTGAGTGGATGTAAATTAATATACGACGGAGTAATTTAAATTATATAGATAGCTAAATTTTTGTTTTATAATCAGCTCTTTTAGTTTTTCTAAGCCCAAAAGGACCAGGAATAAATAATGTCATGGTATTTGTATTTGGTTTTAAATCAACTCTATGTAAATGATCTGCTGATCTAAAACCAATGTAACCTGGTGGTCTCCAAAATTTACCTTTATTAGTAGTTTCCCAATAACCACCTTTTAAGATAATTGTTATATAAGGACAAAGATGATTATGAACTCCTTCACCATGATCATCATCTAACATTTTATGAATTAAGATATTAAATGGAAACCATTTGGGTCTTTTTCTAAATAACAAATAATATCTCTCCATCCATGGTTTGGCTTTATGAAATTCTGGATGCGATGGACCTCTGTCCAATACAATCTTTTTTCTTCCTAATTTTTCAAGTATTTTTAAAATCATATTTTTAATTGAGGATATATTTCAGAAAACAATTTAGCTCCTTTTGAACAATTATCAATCCAATCATTATTTGAATTTTCATTTGCATAATCAGAAATATATTTAAAACATTTAAATCTAATATTATGTAATTTGCATACTTTAGCAAAAGAGTAAGCTTCCATATCAACAATATCACAATCTATTTCTACTGATGATTGAACAAAACTATCTCCTGATGCACATATATACCCCTCATTAGAGTATGTAATTTTTGATATTGGATCAAAAGGAGTTTCCCCTAATTTAAAGTTCATTAGACCTCTAGCATCCATATCTCTTTGAACAAACTTTGTACATTCTACTAATCCTGATAAGTTTTGCTTTATTGAACCAGCTGTTCCATAATTGATTATTTCATTAGGTTGAAATTTTGAAATTAATTCCATAATTTTGATTGTAGCATTAATCTTTCCCACACCTGAATAGTGGAAATCTTTAAGATTTGGAGTTTCTTCTTTAAGTGCTGCAATAAAGATTTGTCCCATTAATTTGGGCCAATTTGTTTTATAATTTTTTTTGTTACTTTTGTTAAATTTTTAATCGTCGGTTTTAGTAATTGCAATCTATCATAAGTTTTAGGATTATTTTTGAGATTTTTTCTCAAGGCTTCCCCAAATGTCATTCTAATTTCAGTGCCGATATTTAGTTTTGCTACTTTTGTTTTTCTTGCTAGTTTTTTTCTTTGCTCTACGGGAATTCCACTACTACCATGAAGAACTAAAGGGATTTTTGTTTTTGCTTCAATTAAATTAATTTTGTTGAAATCAATGCTCGCTTTTTTTGAAGTTTGTAAATGTGTATTACCCACGGAAATTGCCATTGCATCAATATTACTTTTATTTGCAAAAGTTACTGCATCTTCAATATTAGTACCTTCTGAAATTTTACCATTATCATAACCTACAAAACCTATTTCTCCCTCAATAGAAATATTATATTTGTGAGCTCTTGAAGCAATTTTTTTACTAATTTTTATATTTTCTTTTAAAGTTAATTTAGAACCATCAAACATAACAGATGTAAAGCCACTATCAATCCCTTCATAACATTCATCTAGAGTGTATCCATGATCAACATGACAACAAATGTTCGTTTTTGTTTGACTCGCTAAGTATCTAAACATTTTTCCTAATATTGGAATTGGCGTGTGCGCTCTGCATGAAGGACCAGCTTGTAATATAATTGGAATTCCAGTTTCATCAGCAGCTTGCGTAAAAGCTAAGGCGTCATCCCAGCCTAGTACAACTAAACCTGCTACTGCATAATTATTTTTATTTGCATCATTTAAAATTTTTTTTAAATTTACTGCTGTCATTTATTTGTATTTAGCAATCATATCCTTAATTCCTGGAATTGTTTCTACTTGATATGCGTGCTCAGGTTGAAAAAATTGGACAAGAGATCTTTGAGACAGTCCTCCAAGAATAGTAAAATAATACATCTCATACCCAGGTGCTACGACACATGGATGATAGCCTGTTCTAATCATAATGGTCGACCCATCAATTATATGTTCAGCTTTACCAACTTTATCATCAACTTGTTGAAACATCTGAAAACCAAATCCATTATTAGGTTTAAATCTGTAATTATATGTTTCATCATGTCTAGTTTCATCAGGTAGACGATCTGTATCATGTTTATGCGGTGGAAACCCCGACCAACCTCCCTGCCCTACAGTATAAAGTTCATTACAAAGCAATCTTCCAACTTTATCATGATGCTTAGCACCTAAAATATGTTTAATTTTTCTGTGAGTTTTTGTATCATCTGAGCCGTACTGTACTAAATCAATTTCATTTGTTCGAACAGCAAATGGTTCAAGAGTTTTATCATACTTTGCACCAGCAATAAAAATTTCTGAATTATCTACTAAAGATGTGAATTGAGCTTTTGTATTAGACGGAACATAAACACCTTCTGGCTCTCCATCCCACACATCAACTGTTCTAGTGCCTAATGACTCAACTTTTATTCCTTCAATTTCTACATTAATTTTTCCAGTAGCAGGTACTATACATGTTTCATAACCAGGAGTTTGATACTCAAAAGATTGATCTTTATTTAATTTTACTATGTTAAAATAATTTAAAGGAACTCTACTGTCTTCAATATCTACAATTGGCTTGTTTTTATTATCAAATGGTGGAATATGCATATTATTCTCCTTCATTAATTTTATTATATTTCATAAATTCTAAAATTTCATTTAAATTTGGCATTGCTGGAGCACAACCAACTTTTGTTACTACAATAGCTGCTGCGGCTGAACCTATCTCTATAGATTTTTCTAAATCATTAGCCTTTAACATTGATCCTATTAATGATCCCATAAATGCATCCCCAGCTCCAGTTGGTTTCAAAGGCTTTACGGGAAATATTCCTTTTTTTATTTCTTTATTCATTGCAAAAGTAATAGAACCTTTTTCACCTTTTTTATAAATAATTAAGCTTATATTTTTCGCTAATTGTTTAGCATGATCTAAACCATTATTGTAATCACCAGCTAATACTCCAAACTCATCATCATTGCCAATTACACCACTACATTTACTTGATGCTAAATTATAAACTTCTTTTGCTTTATTTGATGATTCCCAAGTATATGGTCTATAATCAATATCCATAATTACAGGAATATTATTTTTATTTGCTATATCTAAAGCATATAAAGTAGCGCTCCTTGAAGGTTCAGCTGCTAGAGAAGTCCCAGTAATTAATAGACAGTCAAAGTTTTTTATATTAGCGTTTTCAATATCATCATTATTTAAAAATAAATCAGAAGCTTTATGTCTGTAAATAATTGATTGATGATCTTTAACTGTGGTTTCAACTATAGCAAATGAAATTCTTGTTTCATTTTTTTCAAATTTTACTAATTTATTCTTAACACCATAACGATTTAGTTGATTAATTGCAAATCTGCCTAAAGCATCGTCAGAAACTCTGGTGAGTAAGTTACAATTACCTCCAAACAGAGTTAATTGAACACCCATATTTGCAGAAGATCCTCCCAAATGAGTAACAAATGATTTGGCATTTTCAGTTTTTGTTCCTGGTGGATCAGGGTATATATCTACTCCTGCTCTACCTATAAGTAAAAAATTATTTTTTTGAATTTTAGAGATTAAAAATTCAAATGACATAAATTATTTATTCTTCATATCAATAAAATCAGCTTTATATTCAAAAGGATCAATTGCATCAATACAACCAATATTTACTGCAGCACCATTTGGATCACTTCTTCTATTATGATGAGTATAAATGCCACAAATTTTACAAAAGAAATGTTCAGCTATCATTGTGTTAAATTTATATGAAGTTAAATATTCTTTTCCTTTTATAATTGATAAGGATTTCTTAGATACCATTGCCATTTTAGCATTTTTTCTTTTACAAATTGAGCAATTACATTGTTTAATAATATCAAGATCATTATTAACTTTTAATTCTACTGCACCGCAATGACATTTAACATTATGTATCATAGAGCTCCTTATTTATTGGCGCGCCCGAAATGATTCGAACATTTGACCTACCGCTTAGAAGGCGGTTGCTCTATCCACTGAGCTACGGGCGCATAATTTTCATTTATCATAGTCTAAAAAATAAGGAAAGATATTATGCTTAATGTGTCCAAGGCTCTTTTCTATTTGTATCGAAATTTGAAGCATAACTTTTAGGCTTAATTTTTCTTTGCTTTGGTTCTTCGACAAAATATTGATAATTATTATTTTTTGCCCATTCAATGGCTTGTTCTTTAGTATCAAAAAAAAGTTTAATCTGAGATTTCGTATCTAATGAACTATTCCATCCCATTAAAGAATCTTTTACTTTTTCTACTTCAGAAATATATTCCGCTAACCACAATTTAGTTTTTTTAAAACCTGACTGCATAGAAGTTTTTGAAGGTTTATAAATTTTTATAGTCATTAGATTGCTGTTTCAAAATATTTATCATTATAATCATTATAGTATTTTCCACCAGATCTTATGTTTTGACATAGAAGTTGTGTTTCACCTAATAATTTAGATA
>CACNHX010000006.1 GCA_902620425.1 uncultured Alphaproteobacteria bacterium | reverse complement strand
TTAATATGTTCTTATTTTTATATTTTATTATACTATCACCTTTTATAAACTCCGCTGTTTCACTCCCTTTTTCTGATACGTGATATCCTGCAGACTGCTTATATCCAAACTTTATCTTTGTATCCACGTTTAAACTTGCCCTTTTGTTTGATAAGCCAAAATTAAATGTAGTTATTTTATCTACTAAATTATTAGTATTAATATTTCTCAATAATTTATTGTATGTCTTTTTAATTGGCTCAATTGCATAAACATTAAGTTGTTTAAATTTTTTTGAAAATATTAATGAATAAATTCCAGAATTTGCACCAATGTCTAAAAATATATTAATATTATAAGCTTCTATTATTTCTTCAAGATATATAAATTGTCTCTTTTCGTACTCTTGAGTAAATAATATTTCTCTATCCTGAGGATCTCTTATGTTTAATTCTAAAACAATATTTTTAAATCTTATTTGAAAAATTTCATATTTTATTAAAATTAAAAAACTTCGAATTATGCTTGGTATTAATCTTTTTAGGATTGGAATCTTAATGATTATTGGTAGGAGTTTCATCAAAAATTAGGGAAAGACATATAACTGTGACAAATAAATATGGAATAAATATAATAGTTTATTTATTTATTATCAATACCACTCATGAAACCAGCTACCATATAAATTTGATTTATCTAAATCTAACATTAATTTTTTATGTTTATCAGTCCATGCCTTATTTTTTATTTCAAGTTTAGTCCCATCAAAATTAGGTATTTTTTTTCCTTTTGGGTTTCCATGTGTTTCACATATAACCATATTTACTTTATGCCTATTTTTTATTATTTCTGGCATTATCTCGTATTCCGATCCTTCAATATCAATTTTTATTAAATCTATTTTATTATACCTGTCTAAAATTTCTTTAATATGAATACAATCAACCTCAATTTTTTTTTTAACATCTAATCCATCCTTATCAGGTTTTAGGGATGATCTTTGATTATATTCTGAAATATTTTTAGAATGTTTATGAAAAAACAAAGATGCTTTACCAGTAAAATTTGAAACTGCCAAATTATATATGTGTATTTTATTAATAACCTTAAATCTCTTTTGCATGTATTTACAACAACTTATATTTGGTTCAAAACAATGAATGTTTGGAGCATATCTTTGATAAATTAAATCAGTAATATCACCAATATTGGCTCCTAAATCTAAAACAAGTGATTCATTGTTAATATGATTTAAATTAAGTAATTTTTCATGATAAAGAGTGATATCTTGCATTAAAATTGTATATTTTAAAAAAATATTAAAACAATTATAATTATATAATTTATTCAATTAAACAAAATATTTGATAATTTTTATTTATGAAAATTGACTTCAAATTTGTCCCAAGCTTTAAAACTGAAACCTCATTGAAACTAAACAAATCTATATATTTTATGCATATACCAAAAAGTGGAGGAACGACTATTGATTATATATTTGCAGAAATTTCAAAAGTATTAAATAATTTCATATTTAAAAGATACAAGCACAACGCAAAACTTTTAGACACTAATGAAATCAAATTAAATTCTATAAATCAAACTCCTTATTTTATATCAGGTCATTTGAATTCAAATTTTACCAAAAATATAGACGATATTTACAGGTGTACTGTTGTAAGAGAGCCAATTAAAAGAGTAATTTCACACTATAAATTTATGGTTTTCAAAAAAAATATTACGCCAAGTGAATACTCTTTTGAGCAGTTTGTTGAAGAAGAAGTTAAAAATAGAAGAGATAATCTAATTACTAGACACTTTGCAAATTTGCTTGATCAAAACAAAGTTATAAGTGATTTTGAAAAAAAAATTGCATTATCAAATGTAGATTTATTTGATAACATCACAACAATTCAGAATTGGGATGCTTTTGTTTCTAATATTTTAACTTTTTTTAACTTACCATCTATTGTTTATTCTAGATATCAACAACATAAATATAACTTTAATTATATTCCAAATGAAAAAGATTTAAATTTAATAAAAACAAATTTTAAATACGACTTTGAAATTTATTCAAAAATTTTAAACAAAAAATATAATTTTTTTAAATCAAATAATGATGATTATAATAAACAAATATGTTTAGTTTCACCATATATAAAATCGAATAACAAACTCTATACTAGAAAAGAAATTCAAGACATATTTAAATTTAATAAAGATGCAATCTAGATATTTAATTATTCAAATTGATATTGATGAAGGTACACAGTGGGGTGAAAAAAATACTATAGATCCAATAAGAGAAATATTTGTACCATCAGTAATAAATTATTGTAATAAATTTAATTATGATCATGTTTTAATTAAAGATAGCATTTACAAAAAAAAATATAATAAATTCGATTTTTTAGAAACTAAAAATAAACATTTTTCTTTTGAAAGATATTTTCATTTTAAAAGTAATTATGAATTTACAATATACATTGATAATGACGTTTATGTTTATCCAGATGCAAAGCCATTACCTAAAATAAAAGGACTCATGAATGTCAGAGAACCAGAAGGAAATAGTTCAAGTATTTTTAGAACAGTTAATAATCTAGATATTACCTATCCATATTATAACTCTGGAGTAACATTTTGTGATAACGTGACGGCTAATCTGTTATCAGATTATATGCTGAACAGATTAAATAAAAAAATAAGATCTAAAGGTAAAAATTCTGACAATATGTTACTAAATGAGTTTATCCTTGAAAATCCAAATTTATTTAATGAAATAGGTTGCGAGTGGAACTATATGCCATTCCTTCCAAATTCAACTAAAATATCTCAGCCCAACTTTTTCCATTTTGTAGGTATAATGGGTAAAAAAATAATAAACAAACTTCAAGACAAAAGAATACCAATCATAGATTTTTTAGAAGAAATAAAAAAATTAAAAAAATAAATTTTTTATTATTTTGATTATTACGATTCTGTTGTATGTGTTTTAAATAATAATAAAATATAAATGAATGCAATTATTTAATCTTTTTCCACTAACTGTTTTACAAGACTCTATTCGTATTGAGGATCATGAGAGAATTAAATTAGTTAATGAGATAAAAAAGATGCGAAATGAAGTAAAGGAAGAAAAAAAATCTAATTATGCTTGGACAGGAGATACAAAAGGTCACGAATTTTTATTTTCAAATACAACATTCAAAAACATATCTCATAAGATATCTGAAGTAATTAAAGAATATTTAAAAGCTTTATCTATAAATATTGAAATGTTGGATATTTATTATCAAAGATCTTGGGCAACATATACAGAAAATGAACAAAGTATAAATTTTCATACTCATTCTCAATCAAATATCAGTTTTGCATACTACTTACTTAAATCTCCAGGAGCAGGAGGTATTATCTTTAGATCAAACGAGTTGCAGAATGAGATTGCAAAAAATATTTTTACTTCTAGTAAAATTGAGAAATCTTTGATTAATAAACCTAATCCATACAATTCTGACAGATCTATGTTTGATCTTGATCAAGATTCAATAATAATTTTTCCTTCAAAAACACCCCATGCTACTATGCCAAATAAATCAGGTAAATTGCGTGTTTCTATTAGTGGAGATATAACAATTATGCTTAAAGATAGTAAAGGCTTTGAACACTTAATGCCTAGTTTTAATAATTGGACAAAATTTAATTAAATCAAAGTTCTTAATTTGTTGTCTTTATTAAATTAATTTGTTTTCGTACTTATTCTAATATTAAAACTTACAACTATTCTTTCATTGTTAGAAAGATTTTCATTTACTGAATGATCTAAATAACTAGGAAATAATACTAAAGCACCTTCTTTTGGGCTTATAGCATTAATTTGTGCATTTAGTGCATTTGGAACCTTTGAATTAGGATGTGAAAAAACAGCTGCAGGTCTAGGATCATAAAATACTATATCACCACAATTTTTTGGTGCACGAACGTAGTATGCTCCACTTATGGTACTGTTTCCATGCTGATGTCTAAGATTTGCTGAACCACCTATATTTATAATTGCCCACATATTATTTATTTTAGCAATCTGATTACTTCTATCCCAATTCATATCAATCATAATTTGTTCAATTGATTTAGTTATAAATGAAATGAAATTTTGTGGAGCCTTATCATTAAGGTTAAAATCATTTGAATGCCATCCCTTAACATTACTTTTATTTATTCCAATTTTATCATGATTTTGCTGTACCTTTATATATTTATACATTTCTTCATTAATATCTTCGTATTTATCTAATTGAATAGTCCACACCGGAGTTGCAAAAAAAAGGTTTGGCTTAATCATGTATTTTTTTTATATTAATTTAATCCATCAGTAAACAATTCTAAATTATTAAAATTAATAATTGCAGGACTAGACTATTTTTTAGTTTTAAAATATTCTTTTATTAAATTAATAGTTTTAACAATTCTCATATGGTGTTCTTTATGATTTTTTCTTCCTGATATAATATGAGGATATTTTTTAACTAAAAATTTAATGTATTGTGGAGTTCTCGTTTTCAATGTTTGAACAATCTATTTTTAATGAAATATAGAGATATGTTTTTTCTATTTGCAAAAGAAATTATTTTTTTATCATTTATTGATCCATTGGGCTGTCCAATGACATAACAACCATTTTTATTTAATAAGCTTATACTATCTGTAAAAGGAAAAAAACCATCTGAAGCACAAACAAATGATTTTTTTTTAAAATAAAAATTTTTATTTTTTATTGCAAATTTTAAAGCATCAACCCTATTAGTTTGTCCATGCCCTAAACCTAAGGTCTGTTTATTCTTAGATAAAACAACAGCATTAGATTTTAAGTGTTTAACTACTTTTAACGAAAATATTAAATCAGTTATAGATTCTATTTTAGCTTTTTTTTTGGATACAAGCTTTAAAAATTTTTTATTTATAGGTGTTAAATCTCTAAATTGATAAAGATCGCCAAGAATTGTAGATTTATATTCAATAGTTTGTTTTTTTACACTAGGTAATTTTATTAATATTAAGTTTCTTTTTGTTTTTAGATTTTCTAAGGCATTTTTTTCAAAATCAGGAGCAACAACCATTTCAAAAAAATTTTTAATAATTTTATTTGAAAGCTTAAAATTAACTTTTCTATTCAAAAAAATTATACCACCGAATGCACTTTTCGTATCACTTTCATAAGACTTTTGAAATGCATTTATTATGTTGCTTGATGAAGCAATACCACATGGATTAGTATGTTTTATAATAATAGATGTAGGTTCATCAAACTCTTGTAAACATTTTATTCCACTGTCTAAATCAATTATATTATTATAGCTAATTTTTTTACCACTTAATTGATATTTAAATATTGATTTTGAGCTTTTACCAATAAGATATGCATATTGATTAGGATTTTCTCCATATCTTAATTCATATTTATTTTTTTTATTTTTCAAGAAACCACCTATAAATAATTTCATCATATTTAGATGTTTCTTTAAATATTTTAGAGGCCATATTTTTTCTAAAATTTATATCTGTTTCCCCATTATTATGTTTTAAATTTTTGATTAATTCAGAATAATCCTTTGTATTTAATATTGGAGTAACATATTTATAGTTTTTGCTCGCAGCACGTAATAAACTTGGTCCACCAATATCAATCATTTCAATAATTTCTTGTTCTTTCTTCTTTTTAGAAATTTTTTTAAATGGATATAAATTTACAACGACTATATCAATTTTTGGAAATTTTAATGTTTGAAACTGTTTTGAATGCAGAGGGTTTTTTCGTTCGTATAGTATCGAGCTATAAATTAAAGGATTTAAGGTTTTTATTCTTCCGCTAAACATTTCCTTAAATTTTGTAAGTTTAGATACGTCAATACATTTAAATCCCATAGACCTGATCTTTTTTCCAGTAGAGCCACTTGAAATAAATTTATAATCAAATTTTTCTAAATTAGCACATAAATACTTTAAGTTTTTTTTTTCATAAACAGATATTAGAGCAAATTTTCTATTTATTTTTTTTCTAGTGACCATTTTTTTATAATTTTTTTATCAGTAATAACACCTTTAATTACAATTTGTTTTGTAGGTTTAGTTATATTATTATCTACCAAAATACTATCCTCAACTATTAATTCATTTTGACTTTTGAATAACCAGATATTGTTTAATTTAGTCTTAATGATTACATTCTTCTTATTATTTGTAAAATTAAAACTAGCACCCTCTGCCATATGAAATCTTATATGATAAATTAATCTACTATTTAATTTTTTATATGAAATGATACTATCCTCACCTATCAATTTGTTTTTATTTTTATGAATAATTAATTTTCTTTTAATTATTTTATTGAACTTAATTAGATAACCATTATGTGATCCCTCAAATATTTCTTGGTCAGAATTACTTTCTTTTCTGAAAACTACAGATTGAGGAAATTTTTTGTGAGGGTTAGCCTCCTTTATTTCACTAATATTTGTATTTTGAAGAATAATTGTTGAGTGAGCAGCACTATATCTAAGATACTCAGGGTTTTTTCCATAGCTTTCAGATGCGCCACAATTAGTAAATATTTTTTCACCAAAACCGCTGATTTCAAATGAAAGAGTTCCTGCATTTAAATTTGAACTAATTTTATCTTTATTAGGCTGGACAACGTCAAAAAAAATTTTTTTTTGGTTATCAGTATAAAAAGCTATGCCATTATTAATATTAGAAAACTCTCTTTTCTTAAGGTAAGTATCCTTATTAATAAAATTTTTTATAACTTCTGTATAAGTATTGTTTGATCCATTGAATAAAGGTAAAGTGCCATCATCGTGAAAATATTGGTTTAGCATTGAGGTCATTTTTAATATTAACTTATCAAATATATTTGATTGCTTAATCTTAAAATAAAGAAAAATATTTTTTATTTCATAAATATTATTTATAAATTTTGCATGTTCCAATATATTGTAACTCTTATGCATTCCTAAATTATCGATTTGAGTTTCTATTATAAATTTAATAAAGATTATATTTTTGTTGTTAATTTTATTTATAATTAATGATGATAATAGAAAAGCAACTAAATCAAAGGAAGACAATTCACTTTCTTTTTTATTTTTAAAATCAAATATAACTCTTTGAATATGTTCAAAAATAATCATATCCATTTTTTTCTTATCAAAATCATTAGAAGATGAATTAATATATTCATAATTATATAAAAGGTTTATTAATCTTCTAGATGATAGATCATCAGACCAAGGAAAATATAACTTATTTTTATTTAGACTGTACCAACCAAAAATAGATTCTTTGGATAAATTAATTCCAATCTTTCCTCCAAGTCTATTAGAAAAATTCAAAAAATCAAAAGTGTGAATATTCCTATTTTTTATTTTATAAAAATTTTTTTTAAAAATATATGATTTTACATTTTTATAGTTTGTAAAGTCTATTTTTCTAAAATTTAGATCGGAATACACCAGGTTTTTTTTTGATTTAAATTTTAGAAAAATATAAATAAAAATAAATTTTTTTAACATTGTAATCATTTAATTTTTTTTAAATATGCTGCAAAATAACCATCTATTTGCATATTTAATACTGTACTCGGCAAAGTTAACATTAAATTATTTATTAATAGTTTAGAATAAGGACTATTTTGTGTTTTTATTTTAAAATTATATATTCTGAAATTTGTATTTCTTGTAAGGAAACTATCTATTTGATCTCGGGTTTCAATTTGTAAAAAAGAGCAAACCATATAAAGTATTAATCCATTTTTATTCAAAAGCTTCGCAGCTTTTTCTAACATTTGTTTTTGTATACTAATTAAATTTTTCAAATTAGGACCTTTAGTTTTATAAAATATTTCTGGATTTTTTCTGATTGTTCCAACAGATGAGCACGGTGAGTCAAGTATTATAAAATCATATTTTTTGGTTTCTTTAAATTTAATAAAATCATAGTTAAAAATTTTGGCATTAAATTTTAATCTTTTTAGATTAGATTTTAGGGTTTGAGTTCTTATTTTACTTATGTCATTTAAATCTATTTTTAAATTTTTAGATAAAAGTTGAAATGATTTACCTCCTGGGGCAGCACACGCATCTAAAAATTCTCCATTCTGGTATTTTAATGGCAAATTATATAATGGAAAAAAAGACGAAAAATCTTGAACCCACCAATATCCTTCATTGTAAGATTTGATTTCTTTTATATATTTTTTTTCTGCTAAAAATCCAGAATAGTCTGAAGTTTTAATTAATTTTTCTTCAAACTTTTGAAATTTTATTTTATCTTTAAATACTAAATGTATATCTGGTTCCTTAGCAAAATTTTTAAGAAAAATATCTTTTTCATATTTTGTAAAAAATTTTGTGTTTAATTTAAACCATTCTGGTAGATCTTTAAAACTAATTTTTGTATCTTTTAATATTTTTTTATTTTTAATTATTTTCTTTAAAACTGCATTAATAAATCCAGGATGTATTTTTAATTTTTTTGCAATTTCTACTGAACAATTTACAACAGCATATTCTTTAAAATTTAAATAAATAATTTGAGTAATTGCGCTTTGTAACAATATTTTTTGATGATCTCTTAATTTTTTTTTAACATATTTATTTATTATTTTTGTTGTATGTAAACTATATCTCATTGAATTTAATGTTACAGTATTTAAAAGTGATATGTCATCACTTCTATTTTTCTCTATTTTAAGTTTAATATATTGGTTATTTAAATTTTTATTTAATTTGTATATTGAATACAATATATTATGAATTTCAAAACGTATCTTTTCACCTTTTATCATTATTAAAATAATTATTTACTTAAATTAATTATATTAAAAATATTAAAAATAAAATATATTGAATTATGCGTGGTAATTTAGAAACAATTGTTGGAGCAATGTTTGCTGGGAAAACAAGCGAATTGTTGAAAAGAATTCTTTGGGCAAAACACCAAAACAAAAAAATTATTGTTATTAAACCAAGTATTGACAACAGGTATTCAAATGAAAAAATAATAACTCACAATGACTTAAGTCACGAATGTTATGCAATGAGTGACTGGCAAACAGCATTAAAAAAATTCACTTTTGATAAAAGTAATGTTGATATGGTATTTTTAGATGAGATACAGTTTATGGATACTCATGACACCTTAAACAATGTTGAAAGTATTTTAAATAAAGGAATCGATGTCATTTGTGCAGGTCTTGATCAAGATTCGAGGGGTAAACCTTGGGAAACGTCCTCTATGCTTTTAGGTTTATCCGATAAAATTATTAAAATTTATGGTTTTTGTAATGTTTGTGGTCTTGAAGCTACTAAAACATATAGAAAGACTGAAGGAGGTGAAAGAACAAAAGTTGGAGCAGCAAATATTTATGAACCAAGGTGTTTGAAGCATTGGGAGCCTAGATAGAAACTATCTATTTTTTCTGTTTTCAATTAAATTATCTACTACTGACGGATCGGCCAATGTTGATGTATCTCCTAAATTTTCAAACTCATTTGAAGCAATTTTTCTTAAGATCCTTCTCATTATCTTCCCTGATCTAGTTTTTGGTAAACCTGAAGTAATATGTATAAAGTCAGGTGTTGCGATAGGACCAATTTTTTCTCTAATTGTTTTCTTTAAATCTTTAACTAACTCTTCAGATGAGTCTATACCTGCTTTAAGAGATACATAGCAATACAAACCATTACCCTTAACATCATGAGGATATCCAACGACAGCTGCTTCAGCAACATCTTTATGAGATACAAAAGCACTCTCTATTTCAGCAGTACCTAAATTATGTCCCGAAACAATTATTACATCATCTACTCTACCTGTAATCCAATAGTATCCATCTTTATCTCTTCTACATCCATCTCCTGTAAAATATTTTCCATCAAATTGTGAAAAATAAGTTTCAACAAATCTGTTATGATCGCCGTACACAGTTCTCATTTGACCTGGCCATGATCTTTTCATACATAACATACCTTCACATTCACCTTCTAATTCATTTCCACTTTTATCAACAATGCAAGGCTCAATACCAAAAAATGGTTTAGAAGCAGAACCGGGTTTCAATTTAATAGCACCTGTTTGAGGAGATATTAATATTCCACCTGTTTCAGTTTGCCACCATGTATCTACAATTGGACATTTTGAATTTCCTGGTATCTCGAAATACCACTTCCATGCTTCTGGATTAATAGGTTCACCAACTGTTCCTAAAAGTTTTAAAGATGACCTGCTAGTTTTTGTGACATAATCATCACCTTCTCTCATTAAGGCTCTAATAGCAGTTGGTGCTGTGTAAAATATATTTACTTTATGTTTATCAACTATTTGCCAAAATCTGGAGAAGTCAGGATAATTAGGTACACCTTCAAACATTAAAGTCGTAGCGCCATTAGAAAGTGGTCCATAAATTATATAACTGTGACCAGTAATCCAACCAATGTCTGCGGTGCACCAATAAATATCTCCTTCATGATAATTAAAAATATATTCGTGTGTCATTGAAGCGTAAACTATATAACCTCCTGATGTATGCATAACACCTTTTGGTTTACCAGTTGATCCTGATGTATATAAAATGAAAAGAGGATCTTCCGCATTTAAAACTTCTGGTTCACAAATGCTATCAACTTCTTTTATTATATCATCATAAAATACATCTCTATCATTTTTTAATTCTATTTCTTTATTTGTTCTTTTAACAACTAAACATTTTTTAATATCAGGGCATGACTCCAGTGCTTTATCTGTAGTTAATTTCAAAGGAATAGTTTTACCACCTCTAATTCCTTCATCTGCTGTTACAACATATTCAGAATTACAATCCTTAATTCTACCAGCTATAGACTCAGCAGAAAAACCACCAAAAATAATAGAGTGTACAGCACCTATTCTAGCACAAGCTAACATAATATAAGCTAGCTCAGGTATCATTGTTAAGTATATTGTTACTCGATCACCTTTTTTTACTCCAATTTTTTTTAGTACATTTGCTGCTTTTGATACATTTATTAGAAGGTCTCTGTAGGTTATTTTCTTTGTTTCATTTGGATTATCACCTTCCCAAATTATAGCAACTTTATCAGGATTATTTTCAGCATGCCTATCTATACAATTATAAGATACATTAAGATTACCGTCTTCAAACCATTTAATACTAACATCATCTTTAGAATATTTTATATCTTTGATTTTAGAAAATTTTTTAATCCAATCGACCCTTTGTGCTTGATCTGCCCAAAATTCATCATTGTTTTGAAGAGAATTATTATACATTGAAGAATATTTTTTTTCATCAACCTTTGCATGTTCAAGCCATTCTTTTTTAATTTCCATAGTAAGAGAGTAATTCTAATTTATTTAAATATCAACAAGTAATTATATTTTTAACCTAATTTGACATTTTAATTATTATATCCCACTCTCTTTTTTTTAAAGGCATTACAGAGAGCCTGCTTTGTTTAACAAGCGCAATATCTTGTAACTTACTATTTTCTTTTATCTGATCGAGAGAGACTGGGTTTTTTAGTTTTTTTATTGCTTTAACATCAACCACAACAAAACGCCCTGTTTTATCCGTAGGATCTGAATAATATTCCTTTACTACTTTAACAATACCAACAATACTTCTTTCTGTAACTGAATGATAAAAAAAACATAAATCATTTTTTTTCATCTCTTTCAAATTATTTCTGGCTTGATAATTTCGCACCCCATCCCACATAGATGCACCTTCTTTAACTTGATTATACCATGACCAGGCATCAGGTTCAGATTTCAACAGCCAGTATTTCATCTTAATATTTCTTTAGTTTAAATTTTACAAGATTAAACTTATAATACACTTCTTACTCCTAATCTAGGCATTGGTTTAAAAAATAAATCATCTCTATTTTTTTTATAAAATTTTTTACACGCCCAAGCAATCATTGCTGCATTGTCCCCCATCATTTCTTTTATGGGATAATAAATTTCAATATTTTTTTTGACAAAAAAATTCTCTATTTTACTTCGAATATATTTATTATTTGAAACTCCTCCTACTACAGAAATAGATCTTATATTTTTATTTTTGGCGCTTAATCTTTCTATCCCTCTTTCTAACTTTTCAATAAGAATTTCAGTAATATTTTTTTGAAATGATGCTGACAAATCCTCAACGAATTTTTTATTAATTTTATTTCTTTTTGTTAAAAGGTTAATATTTGTTTTAATACCAGAAAATGAAAAATTAAAGTTTTTTTCTTTAACTAATGGTTTAGGTAAAACAAATTTATCCTCATTCCCTTTAAGTGCTTGTTGTTCAATCTCACTGCCGCCAGGATATGAAAGACCAATTAATTTTGCTGTTTTATCAAAAGCTTCACCTATTGCATCATCAACACTTTCTCCTAATAGCTCTATTTCATTTTCACTTTTCATCAAATAAACCTGAGTATGACCTCCGGTTAAAAGCAAGATGAGATTTGGAAATTTTATATCGTTATTAAAACTTGTAGACAATATGTGTCCCTCAAGATGATTAGTCGGAATGAATGGTTTGTTAAAAGAAACTGCTAAAGATTTGGTAAAGGTTGAGCCAACCAATAAACTTCCTATAAGTCCAGGTCCACAGGTAGCAGTAAAAACATCTATTTCGTTTGGGTCTATTTTCTTATTATTAAATAAATTATTTGTTATAATTTGTATTTTTTCCAGATGTGATCTTGAGGCTAACTCAGGTACTACACCACCATGTATTTTATGAATTTCCTGAGAAAAAGTAATATGCTCTATAATAGAGCTGTTTTCCATTAGACATATTGATGTTTCGTCACACGAAGTTTCTGCAGCAAATACAAGCATATTTTTTTTGGTACAGTATTTTACACTGTTAAACAACAAACTAATAATGCTAAAAAAAGGGCATGAAAAAAGTTTTTGATAGTTTTTACATTTTTTCTAAATTTTCATTAAGCTTTATTCTTTTAATATGTGTTTTTTTCTTAATTTATCTTCTCTATACAAATTATCAAAATGAAGATGAAGTATCAAAACTTCAGATTGAAATAGAAAATGAGCTTAGAGAAAATATTAATGAAAACTCTGAATTTATAAAAAATATATCAAAAGAAATATTAGAAACAAAAACAGCTTTAACAAATATAGAAAATCTTATTAAAGAAAATTTAAATAAAAATTCAGAAGTTGATTTGACATCAATCAATGAAAGTATAGAGTTATTAAATAAGAATTTCAATTCTCTAAGTTATGAATTTTCTTCTATAAAAAATAAAAATATTGAAGATCAGCCTATTAATAATCCTGAACTAGTAAATCAATCTATCAATGAAGTAGTTGAATTAATAAAAATTAAATACGAAAACAATATTAATTTTGATAGAGAACTCAAATATCTTGAAACAACTTTAGAAAATAACAAAAACCCTATTTTGGAAAAATTATCAATTCTAAAAAGATATAAATACAAAGGTCATTTATTTTTAGAAGATCAATTTAATGATGAAGTTAATTTATATTTGAAGAATATTGTGAATGAAAATAACAGTTTATTTAATAAAATTTTTTTACCTTATATAAATCTCTCCCCATCTTCAGAAAATGTTATTTTTGATGAAAAAATTTTAATATTAGAGGAAACTAAATTTTATATTAAAAATAGAAACATAACTAAAGCTTATGACAGTATAAGTAAGATAGAAAACTATAAAGTTTTTTTTAAAGTATCTTTAAATGAAATGAAAAATTATAATAATTTTATAACAGAAATATCAAAATTAAATAATGTATAGATTTTCAATTTTTGTATTGCAGTTTTTGTTATTAATCATAGCGCTCACTTTCGTTTTTACCAATCCATTTATAGTATCCTTAGATATAGGAAATTTAAAATATTCATTTTCTTCAAATTTATTTGCTGTTGTATTTATATCTTTTATTTTTCTATTATATTTGGTGCTTTATTTTTTTTTCCGTGCAAGACTTTCACTCGGTAAATATTTCCTAAAAAATAAATATAATAAAATTGAAAAAGGTTACTTACACTTTGTTGATGCAATGATAGCTGTTGCAAACAAAGATAATAAGACAGCTCTAAAATCACATAAAAAGATGGTCAGTTATCTTAAAGATGAACCATCATTATCTCTGTTATTAAAGTCTGAAGTTTTAAAGATAGAAAAAAAATTTCCAGAATTAAACAATGTCTATGAAGATATGATTAAATCAAAAAAAACTGAAACACTTGGATATAGAGGTTTAATGGAACAAAATTTAAGAAATCAAGATTATCATCATGCTTTCTTATATGGAGAAAAATTGTTTTCAATTAATCCTAATATTGAAAAACTTTATGATACACTAATATTTATTGCAGCAAAAACAAAAAACTGGAATCAAATAATTTCATTATCAGATAAAGCTTTTTCAAATAAAATAATAACTAAAAATGATTTAAATGAAAATAAATCAATAGGATTTTATGAAATAGCTAAAATAAAATATGATAGTGATATTAAGGACTCTTTAAAAAATATTTTGAAAGCAGTAGATATGAAAAAAAACTTTCCTCCATATGTAAAACTTCATTTGGAAATTACTGCTGCTTTAAATGACAAAAGAAAACTTAAAAAATTAATAAAAAAATATTGGAGTTTAAATCCAAGTTCTTTACTTCGCGCTATCATAATAAAAATACTTAATGATAATGATCTTACCGATATAAAATTTATAAATGAAATAATTAAAAATAATGCTGGTGAAGAAGAATCCAAAAAACTTTTAATTTATTTTGCTATAAAAAATTTAAAATGGGATATCGCTAGAGAGAATATTATTGGAATGATTGGCTCTATTCCTTCTAGGGATATCTGTTATTTTATGTCAGATATAGAACTTGGAGAAAATAATGATAAGCAAAAAAGTGATGCTTGGATAATGAGAGCTGAAAATGCTAAATTAGAAAATTGTTGGATATGTAGAATTACAAATCAGTCACAAGAAGAATGGAGTTCTTTATCCAACTCTGGTAATTATAATTCTCTTGTTTGGTCGTCTCCAATGATGATAAGACAAAATAGCAATTGATATGAAATTAAATTTTTTTATAGGATATGATTCTAAAGAGGATATTGCTTACAGAGTTTGTAAGTATTCACTACTAAAACGTACCAATGCTGATGTAAAAGTTATGTCTTTAAAACTCGATGAGCTTATTGCTAAAAACTTATACACCAGAAGCATTGATCCTTTAGCATCTACACAATTTACTTATTCTAGGTTTTTAGTTCCAAAACTCACAAATTATGAAGGTTGGGCAGTTTTCTGTGACTGTGATTTTATTTTTTTAGGCGATGTCTCCAATTTATTTAAAAATCTTGATGAAAATAAAGCCGTTTATTGTGTTAAGCATGACTATACACCCAAAGAGAAACACAAAATGGATGGACAGAAACAAACAATTTATCCAAGAAAAAATTGGTCTAGTTTTATTTTATATAACTGCTCTCATCCTAGCACCAAACAATTAACTGTTGAAAAAGTTAATAACGAGACAGGTGCATACCTTCATCAATTTAAATGGTGTCAAGATGATGAAATTGGATCTTTAGACGAAAGATGGAATTGGTTAGAAGGGTGGACGTCAGGCCACAATAACGATAAACCTTACGCAGTTCATTATACTAGAGGAGGACCATGGTTTTCTGAATGGCAGGACGTTGAATTTGCAAATGAATGGCTTGCAGAAAGAGATGAATATCTCTCCAATAAATTTAAATCATAGATTTTAGATAATTTTCTAAATTTATAGATCCTTTTAAAAAACTCTCTCTATCAATTAATTTAACACAATTATACCAGGGTGTTTTGTTGTTTTTTTGGTTCCAATAATGAAAAAGAGCATAGTTATCTGGTTTTATTAATAATGTTTTGACGCCCAGTGATCCTGCTAGATGCGCAGTACTGTTACTTATAGTTACAAACATGTCTAGTGATTTTAAAAATGCAGCTACACCTTCGAAATCATTATAAAGATCTAGATCTTCAATCTTCATAAGTTTATTTTTCTTGTTATTAAAGTTATTAATCTCATCTAAAACATCACCGTATTGTAAATTAAAAACATTACAATTTGGTATCTTAAACACATCCTTAAAGTCATCTAAATCTAATGATTTGTCAGATGCGTATCTATTATTAAAACTTTTCCATGAAATCCCAATATTATATTTATTATCATATTTAGATAACTTATTTTGTATCTCTGTATATTTTTTATGATCTATTTTTAGGAATGGTTGATTAATAAAATTTTCTAATCTTTTACGATAATACCTACCCAAGCTTCCAGCATACAAAACATAATCAATTTTTTCTAATTCATAATCATCATTTGAAATACTTCCAAGCTCAACAAAGCTATTACTATATTTTGAAAAAGATCTTTTAAATAAATTTAATAATCTTGGATCACATTCTATAGTAACATTATCTACTTTTTTCAAAAGATCACCATACATAGAACCATAAAGAATTTCATCTCCAACACCCTGTTCTCTTACAATTAAAAATTTATTCTTAGAATTATTTAATATTTTTTTTCTAAATAGTTTTTTATTTAATCTTTCAATATTTTCATTCTTTTTAATAAATTCATTCAAGCCTAGTCTTCCTTCAAAATAATCCCAACCTTTTTCAAAATCATGATCTTTTAAATAAATAAATGACAATGTTTTTTGTATATCACCGTCATCTGGTTTTATCTTTAATGCTTTGAAACTATTATATTTTGCATCTTCATTAATGCCTAAATCAAAAAAAGTTTTTGATAAATTATTATAAACATATGGATTGTTTGGATTTAGATTAATGGCTTTTTTATAATAGTATACAGCTTTATCATTTTTTCCTTCTTCTCTATAAAAACCAGCAATATTATTTACAATATGGTAAGAATATTTGTCTCTTTCTAATGCTAATAAAAAAAACTTTTCTGCATTTTTGGTGTCACGTTTCTCATGATAAATTCTACCTAATGTATTTAGTGCAGATAAATTATTAGGATCAAATTCTAAGATATCATTAAAGATTTTTATAGCCATTTTATTATCCCCTTCAGCAAAGGAGCACTGACCTAAAATATTAAGAGCAATTAAATCTTTACTATTTTTACTAAGATAATATCTACATATTTCTCGAGAAATTTTAATATTGTTCAATTTTAAACATGCAAAAGCTTTATCCTTGTGAACGTTTTCAATTTGTTGAATTTTTAATATTTTATCTATTATATTTAATGCTTCGTAGTATTTTTCTTCTGAGAAAAAAATATTATAAAGATTAATCATAGCCTTTATATTTTTTTCAAACTTAATTAAATAATTGTAGTTAATCTTTGCCTCTTCATTTAAATAAAGTTTTTGCTGAATTACTGCCAAATTGTAGCGTAATAAATTATCATCTTTATTTTTTTTAAAAATTTTTAATAATTCTCTGTAACTATCCTGTTTGTTCCCAGATTCAAACTTTCTAAGAAGATTATTAATTTGAAAATTTAAATTCATTTTCTTTTTCTAAAATATTATTAATTACTTTAACCGTTTCATTAATTGATTTTTTGATTCCTAAAACTTTTATATTTTTATACCAAATTGAAGAACCAGTTTGTGTATTCCAATAGTAATAAGTAGATGATTTTCTTGGGCAAATTAATATTGTTGGTATACCTAAGGCTCCAGCAAAATGTGCTGTTGAATTACTTACAGTAATAAATAAATCTAAATTTTTCAGTAATCCCATACATGACTCAATATCATTAAATAAATCTAAATCGCTAAAAACTTCCAAGTATTTATTTTGCTCAAATATATATTTTTTATCTGAATCAATATTTCCATATTGTAAATTAATAATTAATCTGTTGTCCATAAACAATGGCTCAAAATCTTTAATTGATAATGATTTCAAACTACCGTAAATATTTACAACACTTTTCCAAGATATACCTATTTTTAACTTATCTTTATGATTGTTTAGTTTTTCTTTGTAGTTATGAACAATATCTTCTCTTGCAGTTAAATAATGAATATAATCAAAATCACTTTTATTTTTTCTGAAAAATTTGATTAAACTTCCTGCATATATAATTTTATCAAAATCATATACACTAGAATTTTTTGAGTAATACCCATCTTCTACAAATATTTCTTTTCCAAATGATCGATTAAAAATAGGCACTAATCTTTTATCGGCTTCTATTTTAAGATTTTTAAATTCATTTATAATATCAGGATATATTGAACTAAATAAAACTTCCTCACCTATTCCTTGTTCTCTTAAAACAAGTAATTTGTCATTTTGATTAATAGTTAAACTTTTAAATAAATTATTTTTAATCAAATCAAAATTGCTCAACTTGTCTTTATTTTTTTCTATTAATAATCGTGAATCAAATAATTCCCAAGAATCATCAAAATTATTTATTTTTAATTGAAATGTACAATACGCATACATTAATTTGTAATCATACGGATTAATTTTTATTGCTCTTTCGTAGAATATTTTTGCTTCTTTTTCTTTACTATCTCTGCAGTAGCATATAGCTAAATTTGAAATTATTTCTTGATTATTTGGTTCTAAACTTAAAGCTTCATTATAATGATTCACTGCTCCAACAATATTATCTTGAAGGCTTAGAACATTAGCTAAATTTATTAGGGTTGATACATTTTTTTTATCAAGGTCATAGGCACTATCGAAGATTTTTTTTGCTTCATCAAGTTTTTCTAACTCAAGTAAACAGGCGCCTAAATTATTGTAGCTATCTATATATTGATCATTTATTTTTAAAGCTGTATTAAAGAAATTTTTAGCTTCCTCAAAAAAATTATTTTTAAGATATATTAAGCCTTTAATATTGTAACCAAAGTAATCGTCATCTTTTAAGTTTGAAATATTCTCAATGTATTTCTTTGCTTCAATATAATCTTTCTTTAAAAAATAAATATAGGATTTGTCACGTAAAGCATCATAATTTTTATTATCTTTTTCAAGTATAGAATTAATTTTTTCTAACGCCTGATCAAGCAAACCTTTTCCTAGAAGTAATTTATATAATTGAGAAAGGTACCAAATGTTATTTTTATCGATGAACAAAATTTTTTTTAAAGCATCAATAGATGTATCTATGTCACCAACTTTCATAGATATTTGATACAAAATATTTTGAATGTTTATATTTTTATTATATTTTTCAGATAATTTTTTAATATCCTTGAAAGCAATTTCTTTATTTACATTGTTGAATGTATCAATAATTTTTTTAAGTTTATTTTCTAAGTTAGACATAAAAAAACCCAGTCTTTAAAAGACTGGGTATAATAAAAAGATATTTGGGTTTTAAAAGAATTATCTTCTTTGACCAAATAATTGTAGCAATAAAATGAATAAGTTTATGAAGTCCAAATACAATTTTAATGCACCCATCAATGCTTTTTTTGATCCTATTTCTTCACTATCACCACCATAATACATATTTTTTATGTTTTGTGTATCGTATGCTGTTAGTCCAACAAAAACTAGAACACCAATAACCGAGATTGCAAACTGCAATGCTGTTGAGCCAACAAAGATATTAACAACGCTTGCAATAATAATACCAATTAATCCCATAAATAAGAAACCACCAAGTTTTGTTAAGTCCCTTTTTGTTGTGTAACCATATAAACTCATTGCTCCGAATGTACTTGCTGTAATAAAAAATACTCTTGCAACAGAGGTTTGAGTAAACTCAATAAATACAGAAGCAAGAGATAGGCCCATTATACTTGCAAATAACCAGAAGGTTATCTGAGCTGCAGAAACTGACATCCTATTAATTCTAGCACTTAAATAAAATACAAACCCTAGAGGAGCTAGCATAACAACCCATTTTAGTGGAGATCCAAAAAGTAATGCGCCCACTTGCGTTACACCTACAATTTGACCCATGTCGTTAGTAACTATTGATGCTTTTCCAAAGAAGTAAGCAATAAATCCAGTAAGTAACAAGCCAATTGTCATGTAATTGTAGACTTTAAGCATATACGCCCTCAAGCCTTCATCAATTGCTGTCTGATCTACTGATTTAGTATAAGATCGTTGATTAAAGTCTAAAGCCATAATTTCTCCTTTTAATTATTACTAATATCGCTATAAATCCGACAATTTCAAGGTATTTTGTAAAAATAGTATGAAGTATAGAAAACTAGGAACTACAGATTTAGATGTAAGCGTTATTTGTCTTGGTACTATGACTTGGGGAGAACAAAATAATCAAGATGATGGCTTTCAGCAGATGGATTATGCATTTGAAAGAGGTGTAAATTTTTTTGATACAGCCGAGGTTTATTCTATACCAACTAGAGCTGAAACATATGGCAAAACAGAAGAAATTATTGGTAATTGGTTTGGTCAAAATAATAAAAGAAAAGACGTAATTTTAGCAACTAAAATTTGTGCTAAAAGTGAAGGCAACAGTTGGATAAGAGATGGAGGCCCAAATCTTATCTTTGATAAAAAAAATATTAATGCAGCAATTGATGGTAGTCTTAAAAGATTAAAAACTGATTATATTGATTTATACCAACTCCACGCACCAGAAAGAAAAGTGCCAAAGTTCGGAAAATTAGATTTTGAATATGACCCTAAAGACTCATGGGTTGAGTTAGAAGAAGTCTTATCTTGTCTTCAAGATTTAGTTAAGCAGGGAAAAGTAAGGCACATAGGAGTATCTAATGAGACGCCTTGGGGTGTAATGAAATATATGAAATTATCAGAAGAAAAAAATCTACCACGCATGATGTCTATTCAAAACGTTTACAGTTTAGTAAATAGAATTTTTGATATTCATAACTCTGAAGTTTCAATTAGAGAAAATTGTGGTTTACTTGCGTATTCACCTTTAGCTGGAGGAAGATTAAGTGGAAAATATATTGGTGGTAAAAACCCACCTAATACAAGATTTACATTATGGGCTAGTCGCTTTCATAGACACAACACGATGAGAGGAGAAAATGCTATAGAAAAATATGTTAACCTTGCCAACAAGTATGGCATAGCTCCATCAACATTTGCTAATTCATTTGTTAATGATCGTCCCTTTGTAACAAGCAATATTATTGGGGCTACAACAATGGAACAACTTAAAGAAAATATAGATAGTATTGATATTACTTTAACTAATGATATTTTACAGGAGATTGAAGATATTCATCTTTATGATCCCAACCCTTGCGTGTAATAATAGTGAATATAAAAAATGAAATACAGAAAACTAGGTAATACAGATATTGATGTAAGTGTCATTTGTTTAGGCACAATGACCTTTGGTGAACAAAACAGTCAACAAGAAGGTTTTGACCAAATGGATTATGCTGTTGAAAGAGGAGTTAATTTTTTTGACACTGCAGAGCTATATGCCGTTATGCCTCGAAAAGAAACTTATGGTAAAACCGAAGAAATAGTTGGTAATTGGTTTCAAGAAAGGAAAAATAGAGATAAAATAATTCTAGCTTCAAAAATAGCTTCAAAATCAGATGGTCTTGAATGGATTAGAGAAGGATCAAAAACTCTTGGTTTTGATAAAAAAAATATGAATGCTGCAATAGACGAAAGTCTTAAAAGATTAAAGACTGATTATATTGATTTATACCAATTACATTGGCCTGAGAGAAATGTACCAAAATTTGGAATTTTAGATTTTGAGTACGATGCTAGTGATAATAATTGGACCACTGTTGAAGAAGTTTTATATAATTTAGATCAGCTAGTTAAGGCAGGAAAGATTAGATATGCAGGTTTATCTAATGAGACACCTTGGGGTGTTATGAAATATCTTCAATTATCCAAGGAAAAAAATCTACCACGCATGATGTCTATTCAGAATGTTTATAGTTTGGTAAACCGCGTGTTTGATATTCATAACTCGGAAGTATCAATTAGAGAAAATTGTGGTTTACTTGCATATTCACCTTTAGCCGGAGGTAGATTGAGTGGTAAATATCTAGGAGGTAAAAATCCAAAAAAAGCAAGGTATACTCTTTGGCCAAGAAGATTTTCAAGACACCATACTGAAAGAGGTGAAAACGCTATTGAAAAATATGTTAATCTTGCTCACAAACATTCTATAGCCCCATCTACTTTTGCCAATGCATTTGTGAATGATCGTCCATTTGTAACTAGTAATATAATAGGAGCAACTACAATGGAGCAGCTCAAAGAAAATATAGATAGTATTGATATTACTTTATCAAAAGAAGTTTTAAAAGAGATCGAAGATATTCATTTGTCAGATCCGAACCCGTGTGTTTAAGAGTTTAATAAATTACTTTTCTCTGTAGCTTTCAAATCGATATTAATAGAATCATACCTATTTTTGAAACCTCTTATCATTAAGAAATATTTACAAAGCAACCATATTTTATCTAAATTTTTATTATTAATAAAATCATCATTAATGTTCTTAAAATTATAAACATTACTTTCTTTAAATTCACTTTCATTAATTATTTCAGAAATCAAATTTATAGTATTTTCATCATAATCAACATTTTGTATAGTTAGGCCTTGTTTAAATTGTTGAGTATACATAGTTTTAGGAAAATAATTTTTAAAAGCTTCTCTTAATACTGATTTTGTAAAACCATTTTTCAACTTATTAGAACCACTTAATGCCAATCCAAATAATCTTACATTATTATCTAAAAAAGGCATTCTAACCTCAACTGAATTTGACATTGACGCCCTGTCCCATTTATTTAAAAAAAATTGAAACCAACCACAATAAGACATCAAATAAGTAAAACATATTTCATAAGGAAAATTTTCTAAATATTCTAAATCATCATTAATAATCTGATAACCTCCATCAAAATTACCTGTATAAAGATAGTTTTCAAAACCATAATTTAAGTCTGGTACTGATCTGAAAGATATGGGTGTAATCTCTTGTTCACCTAAACCAAATAATCTTTTAAATTTATTTATATTTTGAGTTTTCCCAAATTTATTTATTGTTTTAAAATTATTCGCAATGGTATTATAAATATCTACAGATAATTCTGGTATCCAATTTGGATACCCTAAAAACTCATCAGCCCCATGGCCATCAAGACTAACTTTAATTCCTTTTTCTTTTTGTTTTTTATATAGTTCAAACTGCATAAAATATTCTTCTACTACTTCAAGGGATGAAACAAGATCCATTGTTTTATCAGCAGTCATCGTTTTAAAATCAACTATTTGGTAATTTCTTTTAAATTTTTGGGATAATTTAACTGCTTCCTCTTTAGTCTTCATTTCCTCATAATCCATTATAATTGGGTTCAAATCTAAATCATCTTCAGCTAAGTTATCTTTTTTTTGGATCAAATTCATCAATGTGAAAATAGAGGAGGAATCTAAACCGCCACTAAGTGAAGTTCCAGTTTTAACATCGCTGTTCAATCTTAATTTTGTAGATTCATATAGAAGATCAAAATAATCATTAACATTTTCTCGAAAACCTGAATTGATTTTTGGCAAATTTTTAAGTGGATAGTCCCATCTAAATATTTTTTTTTCTAAATTATTTAAATTTATTTTCAAATATCTTCCTTGAGTAAGTTGATTAACATTTTCAAATATTGTTTTAGAGCAATTATTTAGAGTAGTAGAATTTATACCTAAATTATTTTTATCAAATTCAATTTTATTTTCTAATGCATAAAATGCCTTTATTTCAGAGCTGAATGCAAAAAAATTATTATTATCAAATATATAACAAGGTTTATAGCCAATACCATCTCTACAAATTATTATTTCATTATTTTTTTTGTCTAGTATTGCAAAAGACCATTCTCCATTAAACCTTTGAAATGAGTGTACACCCCACTCTTTATAAGCATTAAGAATAACCTCAGTGTCCGAGTTTGAATAAAATTTATATTTCTTTTGTATTAGTTCTTCTCTTAAAGTTTTATAATTATAGATCTCTCCATTATAAATAATCCAATATCTTCCATCTACAGACATTGGTTGAGAGCCAAGATTTGATATATCGATAATAGATAACCTAGTATGACCAAGTAAAAGATTTTTATGATTAATAAATCCACTATCATCTGGCCCTCTATGATTTAAAAGTGCATTCATTTTTAGGATTTTTGAAACATCAGTCTTAGATGTTTTAAATACTATTCCATTAATTCCACACATTATATTTTAATTTTTTTCAGCAGTTTACGTACATCTTCAATATAGCTTCTATCCCATAAATAAACATTTAATAGTGAATAATATAATTGGTAAATTGGTTCATATTCAAAATAATATTTATCAATCTTGATGCGATCATTGTATTTATCTAAAAAATTATCATCAATGAATTTTGGGTTAAACCATCTTAAATAAGATACTTCTAACTCATTATGTCCATAAAAAGATCCTGGGTCAATTAACCCTACAAACTTTTTGTTTTCAAAAAGTATATTTCCTTCCCATAAGTCACCATGTAATAATGATGATCTTGGATTGTTTGGAATAAAATTATCTATCTTTTTAATTAATAAATCAATTTTAGTGTTAATTACTTTATCCATAGGCTTATTTTTATTAACTAAATCAAATATGTAATATAATCTATTTTCTGTATAGAATTCTTTCCAATTTTTAGATATTGAATTAATTTGTTTTAAACCACCAATCTGTGTGTCAAAATTAAAACCATAATTTGTACTATACTTTGAGTGAATAGAAATTATTGCATCTAAAAAATCATTATTTGTTTGATTTGGTTGGTCATCATTATTTTCTATGAATGACATTATTAGAAACCTATCATTATGATTAATAATACTAGGGAAATATTTAAATTTTTGTTTATTAAAAAAAATAAGGTTATCTGTTTCAGATTTTATAGCGTTAAATTTATGATTATTTTTGTAATAATATTTAACAATAAAGTCCTTGTTATCATTTGTAACAATTTTTAAACAATTAATACCAAAAGAGTCTGATAATAACTTGCTATCTATAATTTCTTTATTATCTAAAAGCTTTTCAATTTCTAATATGATACTTTGATCAATCATACTACATGTCCAAAAAAATTAATATTCAATTTCTAATTTCATATTTTGGGATAATACCATATGTTTTAACTTTTTTAGATAAATACTATTTTTTAATATTTAAGGAAAATGATCTACTAAATTTTGTTGTTTACTATAGTTTAATTATAATTGTTTTTATTGGATCAATAAACTGGAATTTAAAAAATAATCCGCCCACTCACATAGTTATATACGGTTTTTTGCCTAGTTTATTTGCTGTTATAATTATTATATTAAGTCTTCTTAATATTAATATTTTAATAATTTTTATTTTATTAATTCTACTATTGTTAACTCAGTTATTTTTTGACTATATTATTTTATTTGCAAATGAAACAAATAAAAAGGCATTTTACTATCTTAGACTGCCTTTAACTGTTTTAATTACAATTTTTTTATTTCTTATTTCATTGTAAGGCTGATCCGACCAATATTTCTACCTGCATGATTTTGTAAAACAAATTTTTCTTTTTTTTCTAAATTTTTTAGCTCTACTCTATCCATAACTTTCAATTTTTTAAAAATATTAAGTATAGAAATAGGAATAGCTCTTTCATTTCCATCTGTAATTTTAACTAGTCCACTTATTTCTTTCTGAATATCAATAAATAAAAAAACTCCTTCAGCTCCACTTTTACAAAATATTTTTCCTTTTGAAGCTTTCATAACTTTAGTATCAAAACTTGAAGTTCCTCCTATAAATTCAGGATTTTCTAAAACTGAATTAATCAAAGTTTTGACTTCTTCACTATAATCATAACAATTTTTATAACTTTTAATCAAATTATTTAATGCTTTTGATATAGATTTAATTTTAAATGAATATTGTGGTGCGCTACATCCATCTAAAGAGAAATTTTTTTTTGACAATTTAGCTTCTGTAAATTTGTTAAAAACTTTTCTTATATTTTTTTGATGAGTGTGATTATAATCTAGATAGTTATTGATACTCTGATTATTGATCAAACAGCTTGTTAACATAGCTAAGTGCTTTCCAGCACAATTATTATGTAATTCGTTAAATTTTTTTCTAGAATATATTATGTTTTCAGAAGCTCTTTTATCTAATGGTCCATGAATACCACATTGTAAATTTTTTGTTTTTAAGTTTATTTTTGAAATCCATTTTTTTAATTCTCTTATATGAATTTTTTCCCCTTTGTGTGATGCACAGGCTAAAGCTATATGTTTATTATTTAACTTATAATATTTTATGGCATTAGACATTGCAAAAGGAATAGCTTGAAATATTTTAATTGATGATCGAGGAAAAAAATATTCATTATCATTATTTGTGGTTAATAAAATTTTACCATTCGCATTTGTTACTAAAGCTTTAACTTGATGGGTACTTTCAACTTTTTTACCCCTAATAAAATCAACGTGAATTTCAGACACGTATTAAGTTATACAATAATCAGTTTATTTTTGCTTAAAAAAAGATTTGATAAATGTAAATAAATTTAAAAAGGATCCATACTTTCCAAAGAATATTACATCTTTTTCAGTAATACTCAAGCAGACACAACCTGTGTCTTTTGAAGCTATTGGTGTATGTTTTATTTTTTGATCATTAATCTGAATATCTCCTTTAGAGTATTCACCATATTCATCGCAGAAACTACCTTCCAAAACTAATATATACTCTTTACCACCATGAGAGTGCAGCGGTACAGAAACTCCGGGGTCCATTTTTATTAATTTTAATTCATCTTTATCATCAATCGAAGCAGTATACTCTTTGAAACCCTTATAAACTTGTTTCCAATTTAAATTGTTTAGGTCTCCAAAGAAGCTAGTTACTGGATCCTTAAGATTTGGGGCAGATTTAGTATCTTTACCATTAATGCAGTCTGTATACCTCAGATTTTTAGGATGAATGTTTTCGTTATTCATTAGATTTTCACCCATCATATTTTCAAATGTAGTACTAATTTTAGAGGCATTTGAGTTTAATTGTAAATAGGTTGATGCGAATAAAGACTTTGCTGGACCCAATATTCCTGAAGCAAAATCAAATATAAGCTGGTTTTTTACTACTGTTCCATTCATCTTAAAAATCCCTGCATTTTTGTTAAAATATGCCTTATTCTTGATTTAACTGTCCCCAAGGGAATTTCAAGCTCATCTGCAATTTTTTTATGACTTTTATTTTCAAAAAAGTTCATTTTAATCATTATTTTTTGCTGTTCATCGAGCGCATTATTTATTCTTTCTATTTGTTTTTTTGCTTCATTTTCTTCAATCAAATCAATTTCTCTATCCTGGTATAAAAATTCTCGTATATCCTCTTCTTTAAAATTTATTTTTGAATTTTTCCTTAAAAAGTCTATTTTTTTGTTTCTCGCTATAGTAAATATCCATGTTGAAAGAGCTGCTTTTTTTGAATCATATTGGTTAGATTTGACCCAAACTGTGCTTAAAACCTCTTGAGTGAGCTCTTCAGAACTTTCAAACTTGATCCTATTTTGTATAAAATATGTATTAACTTTAGGAGCAAAAAAATCGAAAATTTCTGAAAAAGCCATTTCGTCGCGGTCTTTTTGAATTTTTTTCATCAAGTTATTGAGATTTGATTTTTCCATATTTTAAAAAGACTCTGGCATTGATTAAACTCTCTTAACTATTTGCATAAGATATACTAAAAGAAGGAATTGATGAAAATTTTTCTTAAGTTTTTAATAGTGCTATTTGTAGCACTTCCTAATACTCTAAGTGCTTTAGAAGCAGGCAAGTGGTCTTTTAATAAAGCTGACGAGTATTGTTATATTGGCAGTTTAGCAACAGAAACAGATTTACCAAGTGATAAGAAAAGAGGAGACTTTTACGTTTTAGTTTATAAAAATATAGGTAACCCAGAAACTGTAGTTCAAATAGAGGCTGGTTATAGTTACAAAATTTCTTCTGATATTATTATCAGTATAGATAAAGGAGAGTATAAATTTTATACAACTGAAGATCTGCCAACTGCAGCTTGGACAGAAGAAGATGCAAAAGTAATTTTTGCTATGAAAAAAGGATTAGAACTTAAAGTTACCGGCGAGTCTTCAAGAGGTACTATAACCAATGATATATACACGCTTAATGGGTTTACCGCAGCTTATAATAAATTAACTGACGATTGTTAAATGCCAACAAAAATTGTTTTAGCTTATTCAGGTGGATTAGACACAAGTGTCATTCTTAAGTGGCTTCAAAATAAATATGAATGCCCAGTAGTTACTTTCACAGCAGATTTAGGTCAAGGAGAAGAACTTTCACCGGTTGAAACAAAAGCAAAAAATCTAGGTGTTGAAGAAATATTTATTGAAAATCTTCAAGAGGAATTTGTCAGAGATTATGTTTTTCCAATGTTTAGGGCTAATGCACTTTATGAGGGAACTTACTTGTTAGGCACAGCTATAGCTAGACCTTTAATTGCAAAGAGACAAATTGAAATTGCTAAAATTGTAGGAGCAGATGCTGTAGCACATGGAGCTACTGGTAAAGGAAACGATCAAGTTAGATTTGAACTTGGATATTATGCAAATAATCCAAAAATCGAAGTCATAGCTCCCTGGCGAGATTGGGAATTTGATTCTAGAAATGATTTATTAGATTATGCAGAAAAAAATCAGATAACAGTACCTAAAGATAAAATGGGTGAGCCTCCTTTTAGTACAGATGCAAATCTTCTGCATACTTCTTCTGAAGGTAAACTTCTTGAAGATCCTTGGCTTGAACCACCCGAACATATTTTTTCTAGAACAAAATCTATTGAAGATACTCCAAATAAAGCAGAGATTATAATAATTGGATTTAAAAACGGTGACCCAGTTTCTATAAATGAAGAGAAACTAAAACCTCACGAAATTCTTACAAGATTAAACTCTATAGCTGGAATTCACGGAGTAGGAAGAATAGATATTGTAGAAAATAGATTTATTGGAATGAAATCTAGAGGGATTTATGAAACACCAGGTGGAACCATATTATTAGATGCAAGAAGAGCAATAGAGAGTATTACTTTAGATAAAGGAGAAGCACATATTAAGGATGAATTGATGCCCAAATATGCAGAAGTAATTTATAATGGTTTTTGGTTTTCTTCTGAAAGAATTTCAATGCAAAAATTGATAGATTCAATGTCACACAAAGTTAATGGCGATGTTAAAATTAAAATATTTAAAGGTAACGTAATTATATTGGGCAGAAGATCAAGCAATTCTCTTTATGATAATTCATTAGTTTCATTTGATGAAGTAGGTGAATATAATCAAAAAGATGCAGAGGGATTTATTAAAATAAATTCAATAAGGCTTCGTAAAAATAATTAATATTCTATGGGTTACGGTGATGATTTACTTGTAACTTCCTTAGCCGCTAAAATTAAAAAACAGTTCCCAGAAAGACAAATTGTTATTGGCATTGCAAAAAAAAATCATGCATTTCATTCCCCAATTTATGAGAATAATCCAAATATTGCAGACTGTAGAAATTTAGATAATAACAAACCTATCCATCTAATTGACTTCCATGAATTGAATAGACCATATATTGATTACGAAAAAAGTATCCCAAATAATTATGTTTGGAAAAAATTTAAACCCGTACCTGGTGAAATATATTTTTCAAATCAAGAAAAAAAAGAAGCTAAGAAAATAATATCTGAAGCAAAAAAATTTTGGGATGAAAATCATAGTAAAAAATTTAGAAATATAATTTTTTTAGAAACCTCATCAACCAAGATAAATGATGCACAATTTAGTTTTAAACATCAAAATAAAGATTGGGGTATTGAGAATTGGGAAAGACTAATAAATAAATTAAAAAATGATTATTTGATTATTCAATCATCGCATGCTCAAACAAAAAAAATTAAAGGAATATTTACACCTCAAGAAATAGAATTTAGACTTGCTTGTGCACTTCTAAAAGAAGTTGATTTTTACGTTGGTCCTGAAGGAGGTTTTGGGCATGTTGCAGCAGCATTAAATAAAAAAGCAGTTCTATATTTTGGAGGGTGGATATCACCAGATATAATAGGTTACGACTTTCATGAAAATATTTATTATGAAGATAATAAATCGCCCTGTGGAGTAAATTTAAAACTTTGCGAACACTGTTCCGAGGCAAGAAAAAAGATCTCTGTAGACCTCTTTTTAAAACACATTTATAGAATAAGCTCTTCTTAATTATAGTACTTCAGTTTATATGCCGCTGTTGTATTTCTAAGAAGACATGCAATTGTCATTGGCCCTACCCCTCCTGGCACTGGTGAAATTGCACTTACTTTATTTTTCACATCACTAAATAAAACATCACCTACTAATTTTGATTTCTCTTCATTAATTTTGATACGATTGATACCCACATCGATAATAATAGCGCCTTCCTTAACCCAATCCTTATTTACAAACTCAGGTTTACCAATTGCTGCTATTAAAATATCAGCTTTCTTGCAAATACTTTCAATATTTATAGTTTTTGAATGAACTGTCGTAACAGTACAGGATTCTTTTAATAATAATTGTGCCATAGGTTTTCCAACTATATTTGATCTTCCTATTACAACAGCATTTTTACCAGCTAAATTAATATCAAGTTCTCTAAGCATTAACAGACAACCATAAGGAGTACATGGTATCATAAGACTTTCATCATTCTTTTGGCTTATTGAAAGTTTGCCAACATTTAAAGGATGAAACCCATCAGCATCTTTTTCAGGCGCTATACTATTTAAGATCATTTCTTCGTTTATTGTTTTGGGTAAGGGTAGTTGGACAAGAATACCATTAACATCATCATTATTGTTTAATTGATTAATTAAATTGATTAAATCGTTTTGATTTATAGATTCATCTAGGTGATGATCAATTACATCAATCCCAACTTCTTTAGCAGCTTTTGTTTTAGCTTTTACATATACACTACTTGCAGCAACATTTCCTACTTGTATAACTGCAAGCCCAGGCACACGATTAGATTTTATTTTTATTTCTTCAATTTCAATTTTTAATTTATCTTTTAAATTTTGTGCTATTTTTTTTCCATCTAATATACGAGGCATAATTATCTAGGCCAATATTCAATTAATAAACTTTTCATAAACCACAAACCAAGATAAACGACTATTGGAGATAAATCTATTGCACCAAAAGTAGGTAAGTATCTTCTAACAAAATTTAAACTTGGCTCACATAATCGGTATAAAGCATCAAGAATACTATAAACAAATCGATTGCCAGTATTAATTATATTAAAGTTTACTAACCAAGTTAGAATTATATAAATTATGAGAACAAACTGAAATAAGTTTATAATTTGAATAATTAAATACAAAAGCGAGTTCATTATAAATTTTTATTTAATATCTATTATGCATTATGGCTGTAATTTAATCAAAAAAAAGCGGTCTTAAAGACCGCTTTTATTAAAATAAAATTTGATTTACATTGAGATATCTCTGCCAAACCACTCTTTAGTTATTTCAGCAGTAGTTCCATCTTTAGACATTTCTGCAATGGCAGCATTCCACATCTCTAAGATATCTGTATCTTCTTTTCTAACTGCTCCACCAACACCATCACCGAAAACTCCACCAGAAAAAGTTGGACCAGTAAACGCAACGTCAACACCCCCATCGGATTCCATAAAATCAATAATTGATCCTACATCAGCTAGAACTGCATCACATCTCCCAGCAGCTAAATCTAAATTATGATCATCAACCGCTTGATATAGTTTTACATCTACTGCACCAGACATGTGTTTTTCTAAAAAATTTTGGTGAATTGTTGAAGATTGAACACAGACAGTTTTACCATCCATAGCAGCAATTAATTGACCTATCGCAGCTTGTTCTTTTCCTCCTGCATTATTAAGATTAACTTTAGCCATACCAGCAATATTTAAATTAGCTAAACCACTGTTTTTTAAAACAGCAAATCTTGCACCATCAGTCATATATCCAGTTGTAAAGTTAACTTTTTCTTTTCTTTCTTCAGTAATAGACATTCCAGCAATAATAATGTCATATTTACCTTGAAGAAGGGCAGGTATTATACCATCCCAATCTTGAGTTACCCATTCGCATGTAACACCCATTCGTTCACAAGCTTCGTTACCAAAGTCTATTTCAGCACCTTCTAGTTCACCAGCAGAGTTTAAATTATTCCATGGTGGATAAGCACCTTCTGTACCAATTCTTATTGTCTGCGAATTTGCAATTGATGCAACTCCAAAAATACCAATTGATAATAAGTATATTATAAATTTTTTCACGTTTCCTCCTTGAAGAAGTATTTCTAAATTATAAAGAAACCATATAAGCTAAATAAAAAAAAACAAAATAAATTGTTCAAGCCTTTTTTGTTTTGGTCTTAATTAATACAAAAAATAAGCCAATTATTAGTAATATAAAAGGAAAACTCCAAAGAAAAATATTATTATAATTCATAAGCGGTCTAAAAAGAATGTATTCACCATATCTTTCAGCTAAAAATTTCTTAATATCTTTCTCACTTTCACCTTCCTGTAATTTTTGTTTAACTATTTTTTTGATATCATTTGAGAATTCAGCATCCGAGTCATAAATACTTTGGTTTTGACAAGTCATACATCGTAACTCTAGAGTTAATTTTTTTACTCTTTCATCGATAGTTTCTAGTGCATATATTTTGAAAGTAAAAAACATAAAACCTAAAATTGTTATATGTAAGATTCTAAAGAAGTGGCTCGATTTCATTTTTTAAAACATCCTTCGTTATTGGGCCCATAAATTTAAATATAATCTTACCTTCTTCATTAATTAAGTATGTCTCTGGCAGTCCAAAAACACCAAACTCTAAAGCAATTAATCCATCAGCATCTACACCAACAAAATCATATGGGTTTCCATCATCTTCTAAATATTTTTTTGCGTCTGAAGTTGGATCTTTATGATTAAATCCCAACAAATATAGCTCAGGATATTTTTTACCTATTTCAAAAAAAAGTGGATGCTCTATTTTACATGGACTACACCAAGAAGCAAAAAAATTAATTAAGGTCTTTCTATTTTTTATGTCTATTGTTCTAATTATTTCCTTTGTATCGTACAAAGAAGTACTTTCAAAACTTGGAACATTTTTATTTAAGAGTGCACTAGGCGGCTTATTTGGATCTTTACCACTTAATAAATAAGTAAGTGAAAAAAAACATATTATTAAAAGTATGATTAAAGGTGTTAAAATTATTATTCTATTCATCTTCTTGTAACTGCTATTAAACCAGAATAAATCATTATTATCACTCCAAGCCATATAAAGCTAACAAATGGATTTATTAAAACTTTTACAAACCACTCATTATTTTTTTGATCTCCAAGGATAAAATATATATCCTTATTCCACTGATGTAAAATACCAGCTTCAGATGTAATCATCTTTGACACTGGATAATAGTTTTTTCCAGCCTCTATTTCTTTTGATTGATTTTTTTCAATATCAAACAAAAATTTTCCTCTTAAAGATTGAAAATTAATTTGATTAGTTGTTTCTATTTTTTCAAACAAAACTGTCTTTCCATTTATATTAAACTTATCTCCCTCACTAAGGTTAAAATCTAGCTCATTTTGAAAAACACTAGAACAAGTGATACCAACTATAGCAATACCAACACCAATATGCGCTACATGAGGATTAATTATTTTAAAAAACTTAATGTTAATTTTAATTTTATACGAAGAAAATATAGCAATAATTGAAGCTAATATTATCCAAAAACCTAAAAGTAACCCAACAAAACCCCATGTATTAAAATCCAAAAAATATGATTGAATTAGAACTAAAACACTTAAGATAATAAATGCTAGAACATATTTTTTTGAATTATTTATCTTATTTGTTTGCCAGGATAAAATTGGTGCAATACTCATTAATAAAAAACCAGGGATCATTATAGGAATTACTGTTGAATTAAAATAAGGACCACCTACCGATATTCTCTTATTATACAAAACTTCAATTATAATTGGGTATATAGTTCCTAAAAGAATAGTTAAGGTTGCTATAATCATTAAAATATTATTTATTACAAGTGCTGAAACCTTATTGATAAATAACAAGTTTAAAGTATTTGATTTTTTTGGTTCTTTTAACAAAAAAACTAAAAAACCAAACCCAGTTACAATAAAGAAAATTAGTAATATAAATATACCTCTGGATGCATCTGCTGCAAATGAATGTACGCTTGTTAAGATTCCAGATCTTACTAAAAATGTTCCAAAAACACTTAATGAAAAGCAAAGAATTGATAAAAAAACTATCCATTTTTTAATAGCTTGCTCGCCTCTTACCATCATGAGTGAATGAACTAATGCAAGACCAGCAATCCAAGGCATCAGTGAAATATTTTCAACTGGATCCCAAAACCACCAACCACCCCATCCTAATTCATAATATGCCCAATATGAACCTAGAGCTATTCCACCGGTTAAAAAAGTCCAACTAATTAATGACCATTTTTTAGCAACATAAAGCCATTCATTATCTGTATTTTGAAATAAACCAGCTATTGCAATACTAAAAACTATAGAATAACCAACATAACCTGCATATAAAACTGGAGGATGAACAGCCAAACCAGGATCTTGTAAAATAGGATTTAAACCTAAACCTTCATTTATTAATATTGAATTAACTAGAAAAGGATTAGAGGTAAAAACTATAAATAGACCAAACAGAATATGAAGAAAAGCTTGAATAATTAAAGTTAATTTTTGAAAGTCATCTTCTATATTTTTAGTAAAAGAAAAAAAGAAGCTAAAGATAGATAATATACTTAGCCACAAAAGCATCGAACCTTCATGATTCCCCCAAGTACCTGAAATTTTATATATTAGTGGTTTATTTGAGTGAGAGTTTTGGAAGACATTATAATTTGAGAAATCAGATACCACATAGGCATACATTAATGAAAAAAAAGATAACAAAGTTAATAAGGATGAAAAGCGAATGAATAAATTAAATTTCTGTTTTTGAAATTTAAATATGTATCTAGATAAAAATAAGTAAAAATTAATACCTATCGCAAAAACTAAGCTTAAAAAACCAACTAATGAACTCATTTATATTTTTTATTCCAATAACCCGTATCTTTCAGATCTTCTTTTATTGATGCTGGCATATAATTTTCATCATGTTTCGCAAAAACATTGGTTGCATTAAAAATATTTTTATCAACAAAGGCACCCTCTATTACTGCACCTTGCCCTTCTCTAAATAAATCAGGAAGAATGCCTTTGAAAGTAACGAGTATAGATGTTTTTTCATCAGTAATTTTAAATTTAAATGAACTTGAAGAAATTTTATTAAAGCTATCATTTTCTACAAAACCGCCTATTCTTATTATTTTATTTATTATGATTTCTGATTTATCAATCTCAGATGGTGTATAAAAATACGACACATTTTCTCTTGTATTATATAAAATAAGTAGGACTGCACTCAGTATAATTACCAAGGTAAGCAATATAAATAGCAATCTTTGAAATCGTAGACTCATTTATTTTTTATTCTTCTAAGTTTTAAGTAACTAAAAAATAATAACAAAAAAATTAAAAGGAAGGCAGAGATATAAGATCCAAAAATATACCAAAAATACATATTGTCTAATAACAAAATTATTCAGGAATGATACTTAATCCAATGGACTAAAAGTCACAAATTAACTTAAATAAGATTTTCTTGAAATTATCTCTGTTTTTATTCTTAAAATGGCTATTGCTATTCCAATCATTATAAATGCAAATGTCATGATAATTAAAGGCGTCATCATTGAAGGATCAATACTGGGTTTTGATAATTTACTTATTGTTGCTGGTTGATGTAGTGTATTCCACCAATCCACAGAAAATTTAACTATTGGTAGATTTACTGATCCAACAAGAATAAATATCGCAACAACCTTTTCTCTTACAATCCTATTTTCAAAAGATAAATTCATAAAAATAATAATTAGATAAATAATAAAAAGTATTGCAACAGAAGTTAATCGAGCATCCCACACCCACCAGGTACCCCACATTGGCTTTCCCCATAAAGATCCACTTATTATACATATCAAAGTAAAAACTGCTCCTATTGGTGCTACTGCTGTATTAAAAATAAAACCAAAGGGTATTCTAAAAGCAAGTGCCATAATACTATAAAGAGTCATTATTGCATAAGTTAGTAAAGCTAACCAAGCACTCGGAACATGTACATACATTATTCTTACAGTTGATCCTTGTTGATAATCATCTGGTGATAGATAAAAAGAAAACAATAATCCTATTGCAAACAATATGATAGATAAGATTAGTACTGGTTTAAATATATAATCAGCCATCTCATTAAATTTACTAGGATTAACTAAGAACTTCATATTAATTATTTTCTAATGAAAGTTTAAGACACAACCCACTTGCCCAGGGATTTATCGAAAAAACTATTAATAATATTCCAAATAATATGTTTATAAGAGAATTAAAGCTTTCTTCCATATTAATAATACCTACTGAAAAAATAATTATTGGAACACTTAATATCATAACTATGACACTGCCCAGTAAAAAGTTTCGTTGATTCATTAAGTTCATTGAAGATGAAATTGAACCTAAACAGGACAGAATAAGTGATCCAATGCCAAAACTAGCAAATAAGTAGAAGAGTTTATCGTTCGCAATATTTAGTAAGATACTTGCAATCGGTATCGATAATAAAAAGGGAATCTGTACAAAAATAAAATGTGAAAAAGTCTTTAAAATAGCAATAAAACCAAAACTAAAACCATTTAAATGCATTATAATTAAATTGCCATTCTCAAAGTCATCTTGATAAAATTTCCTTAAAGATAAAGTTGAGCTTAGTAATAATAATGTCCACAATATACCAACTCCTATTATAGAAATTGTTTGTTTATCTGGTCCAATAGAGAAAATAAAAATAAATATTGATATAAAAAAGAAAATGATATTTGTTAAAATATCTTGAGCACCACTCATATTTAATTTGTATTCTCTGTAATAAAAGAAAATTATTTTATTTAAAAAATTCATTATTTTATAGCTCTATTTCTTCTGTCACATAAATACCTGGATTTTGATGTGAGCTAAAAATTATAGATCCTTCTTTAGAGGAATGATCTTCAAAAGTTTGTTTCATTAGTTCAATTGAATCTTCATCTAAATTAGAAAGAGGTTCATCTAAAATCCAAACTTTTTTGTTTTCTATTATTAATCTTAAAAATTCTAATTTTTTAGTTTCACCAAAAGATAATGTTGCAACTTTTTTATTCAAATAATTATCTAATTTTAATGTTTTTAATGCCGTTTCAATTTGAGCATCATTAATATTGGATATAAAAAATTTTTTCCAAATATTAATATTATCTTTGATAGTTAACTTTCTTAAGCTTGATGTTGTATCGGCTATGTATGTAGTATGATTATAGAAATCATAAAAATTTCTTTTCAATAATTTCCCTTTCCAAAATATTGATCCAAATGATGGTTCTATTAGATTTAAAATTGCTTTTAATAACGTTGTTTTGCCGGAACCATTTTTACCTTTTAAGATGGTAATATTACCTGGCGTAAGTGATAAATTAATATTTTCAAATATTTTTTTATCTATTCTTTCTACAGATAAGTCCTTAACAATTAGCATTATTTTGATCTAATCACTTTTTGATTTAAAACAATAAAAAAAACGGGGCTTAGCCCCGTTTTATCTTTTTGAAAAAGATAAGAAAAAGAAAACTTTAAATTAAAGTTTTCTTGAAAAATTGAAGTATTACTATCTTCTCTTTTTCTTCTTTTTAGCAGCTTTTTTCTTTTTCTTTTTAGGAGCTGCTTTTTTCTTTTTCTTAGGAGCAGCTTTTTTCTTTTTCTTTTTAGGAGCTGCTTTTTTCTTTTTCTTAGTAGCTGCTTTCTTCTTCTTCTTTGGAGCAGCTTTCTTTTTCTTCTTAGCCATAAAATACTCCTTGTATTTTGTTACCCCGGAGGAACCTCCCTCCATTATCAATATTATGATAATTATAAAAGGCTATGCATTTATTCCCAAAACTTACGATTAAAGTCAACAATATAGCAATATTTTAAAATTAATCTGATTATAGATTTAATTTTAATTCTTAACTAAGATAAATGTCAAAAAAATTTATTAACTCACTTTTTATTTTTTGGCAGAAAACTAATAATAAATTAACATTTTGCTATACAAAAATTTATCTTCATACTATTTAAACATTATAATTATTAATTAATTTTAGCATGAAAAATATAAATTCTTTTAATTCAGAACGTATAATTGAAATAAATAATCAAAATTTTAAATATTTTGACTTAAATAAAGCAGCTGAATTTTTTGGTGTAGATCTTAGTAAGATACCAATTTCTATTAAAATAATAATTGAAAATCTTCTCAGGAATGAAGATGGAGAAAATATTAATAAAGAAATGATTTGTAGAGTTTTTTCTTCTTTGAAACAAATTAATAAAAAAAAAGAAAAAATTGAAATAGCCTTTTTTCCAACACGTGTTTTAATGCAAGATTTCACTGGTGTACCTGCAGTTGCTGATCTTGCAGCAATGCGAAATGCATTGAAATCAAGAGGAATTGAGCCGAAAAAAATAAACCCATTATCTAGGGTAGATCTTGTTATAGATCATTCTGTTATGGTAGATAACTATAAAAACAATAATGCTTTAAAAGAAAATGTTAGAAAAGAGTTTGAAAGAAATAAAGAAAGATATGAATTTCTAAAATGGGGTCAAAATTCATTTGACAACTTCTATCTTGTTCCCCCAGGGGCTGGCATCTGTCATCAAGTAAATCTAGAAAATATAGCTAAGACTATATGGTTAAAGAAAATTGACAATCAAAACTATTTATTTCCAGACTCAGTTGTTGGAACAGATAGTCATACCACAATGGTTAACTCACTTTCTGTTTTAGGATGGGGAGTTGGTGGAATTGAAGCTGAAGCAGCTATGCTAGGCCAAGCAATTTCCATGAATATACCAGATGTAATTGGTTTTGAAGTAGAAGGTTCATTAAAGGAAGGAATTACCGCAACTGATTTAGTTTTATCAATAACTAAAATTCTGAGAGATAAAGGTGTTGTAGGAAAATTCGTAGAATTCTTCGGAAGTGGTTTAAAAAATTTGTCATTAGCTGATAGAGCAACTATTTCAAATATGGCCCCAGAGTATGGAGCAACTTGTGGATTTTTTCCAACAGATGAAGAAACAATAAATTATCTTAAATTAACTGGTAAAGAAAGTGAGCATTTAAATATTGTTACTGAATATTCAAAAAGACAAACTCTTTGGGCAGATGAAAACTATGCGCCTGATTATTCAGACAAAATATTATTAGATTTAGATACAATTGAACCTACTCTTGCTGGTCCAAAAAGACCCCAAGATAAAATTCTCTTAAAAGAAGTACCATTTGAATTTAGTAAGATAGATAATGACCAAACTATAAATAAAAGTAAATTAAAAACCGGTGATATAGTAATAGCTGCGATTACTAGCTGTACAAATACATCTAATCCTAATGTAATGATTGCAGCAGGTCTAGTTGCTAAAAAGGCAATTGATTTAGGTTTAGAAGTTAAACCTTGGGTTAAAACAAGCTTAGCACCAGGTAGTAAAGTTGTTAGCGACTATCTTGAAAAAGCAAGTTTAACTGAATATCTTGACCTGCTTGGATTCAACACTGTTGGGTATGGATGTACAACTTGTATAGGAAACTCTGGCCCTTTAGATGAATGGGTGTCCAATGAAATCAAAAAAAATAATTTAACTGTTTGTTCAGTTTTATCTGGAAATAGAAACTTTGAAGGAAGAGTTCACCAAGAAGTGAAAGCAAATTTTCTTGCCTCACCGCCACTTGTAGTCGCCTATGCTCTTGCAGGTAATATTAATGTTAATCTTACTACAGACTCTCTGGGCAAATCTAAATTTGGAAAAGATATATTTTTGAAAGATCTATGGCCAACAAATACAGAAATCAATCAGACACTTAATTTATGCTTAACTCCTGAAATGTTTAGAGAAAGATATAAAGAAATTTACAAAGGTGATGATAATTGGAATTTAATAAGTAATTCAAAAAATACTACATATGATTGGAATGATACAAGTACTTATATAAAACACCCTCCTTTCTTTGATGAAAAAAATAAATTTGAGTTAAAAGATATTAAAGATGCAAGAATATTAGCCTTACTAGGTGATAGCGTAACAACAGACCATATTTCTCCTGCAGGGGGTATAAAAGAGGACAGCCCAGCAGGAATATATTTAACTGACAGACAAATTAATTCTAAGAACTTTAACTCTTATGGATCAAGACGTGGCAATCATGAAATTATGATGAGAGGTACTTTTGCAAATATTAGAATTAAGAATCAGATTTTAGATAATGTAGAAGGAGGTTACACTAAATCTTTTATTTCAGATCAACAAATGTCCATATACGATGCGGCTCAAGAATATTTGAAGAGCAAAATTGATACTGTTATTATAGCAGGAAAAGAATATGGCACAGGTTCTTCTAGAGATTGGGCTGCAAAAGGCACAAGACTTTTAGGTGTTAGAGCAGTAATTGCAGAAAGTTTTGAAAGAATTCATAGATCTAATTTAATAGGAATGGGAGTTTTACCTCTTGAGTTTATTGATAATGAAAATAAAACAAATCTTAATATTTTAGGAAAGGAACTCATTTCTATATCTGGTTTATCTGAACTACAACCTGGCACTACTCTTAATTGTGAAATTAAGTCTAAAAAAATTAAAAGTATTTATTTAAAGTGCAGAATAGATACACAAAAAGAATTGGAATATTATAAAGCTGGAGGAATTTTAAATTACGTTTTAAATGAAATAATATCTGAAGCTGCATAATTTCATGTTCAATGAGGATCAAAATTTACTAGCTATACTTGGGCCTACTAATACTGGAAAAACCTATACAGCCTTTGAAAAACTATTTACTTATTCTTCAGGAATTTTTGGCTTTCCACTAAGATTACTCGCAAGAGAGAATTATGATAAAGCTGTAAAAAGAATTGGACTTCATAATGTTGCTTTAATTACTGGTGAAGAAAAAATTATTCCAAAAGAAGCAAAGTATTTTTTTTGTACTGTTGAGTCAATGCCTAGCAACATTTCTGTTGATTGCGTAGTAATTGATGAAATTCAATTATCAGCAGATTATGAAAGAGGCCACATCTTTACAGATAAAATTCTTAATTTAAGAGGAAATTACCAAACCATTTTTCTTGGATCGTCTAACATAGAAAATATATTAAAAAAAATTTATCCTAATATTACTATAGAAAAAAAAAATCGATTTTCTAAACTTTCTTTTTTGAGAAAACAGAATTATTCTAAACTCGAGCCAAGATCTGCAATAATCGCATTTAATATTAATAAGGTTTATGAAATTGCAGAAAATATCAGAACACATAAAGGTGGAACAGCAGTAGTTTTGGGATCCCTTAGTCCAAGAACAAGAAATGCACAAGTTGAAGTATATGAAAATAAAAATGTTGATTATCTTGTAGCTACTGATGCTATTGGTATGGGGTTAAATCTAAATATTAATCACGTAAGCTTTTCATCATTAGAAAAATTTGATGGGAAATACAATCGCAATCTTGCTCCAAATGAATTAGGTCAAATAGCAGGGAGAGCAGGAAGGTATAAACAGGATGGGACTTTTAGTTATACCAAAGAAGCAGGAAATTTAGATCCTATGATAATCCAGCAAATAGAAACGCACAATTTCGATAATATTCAAAAAATTTATTGGAGAAATAGTGATCTCAATTTTAACTCAATAGAAACATTACTATCTTCATTAAAAAAATATCCAATACATAATTATTTTATTCATAAAAAAAATGCTTTAGATGAAGTTAATTTTCGAAGTTTGATCAATGATAGTGAAATTAAAGAATTTTTGAGATCTAAAAAAAATCTTCAACTTTTATGGAGTATTTGTCAAATACCTGATTTCGAAAAACTATTTAATGATAACTATTTATTACTTTTAAAAGATATTTTTTTGATTCTAATTAAAAATAATTATACCATTCCAGAAGAATGGATTAACAAAAAAGTAAGCAGGCTCTATAATTTTGGAGGAGGAATACCTGAGTTATCAATTAAAATCTCACAAATAAGAACCTGGACATATATATCTAATAATCATGGATGGTTAAAAAATACATATTATTGGAAAGAAAAAACACAAAAAATAGAAAATGAATTATCTGATCAATTACATGATAGTCTTACAAAAAAATTTATTGACTACTCATCAAAGTTTTTTATCAGAGAGCCTAATGTACAAAATATTGAAGATATTCATACAAAAAATAAAAATCAGCTTTTCTTAGATGATACTAAATATGGAATTATAAAAGGTTTTGATCTCATCGAAGATAAAAAAATATTTTCACAATCCCTTTTTTCTATTAGTAATATAAAAAAATCAGTTAGAAACATGATAGATGATAAAGTTAAGATTTTCCTCAATGCTCCACTAGACTCATTAAATTTTGGTGACGTAAGTGAAACTAAATTAAAAGATGACTCTCTTATTTATTGGGGTGATGAACCAGTTGGCAAACTGAAAAAAGGCAAAACATTATACAAACCAACTATTGATGCTCTAAATTCTGAATACTTATCATCGGAAAATAAATTACTTATATCTGCAAAGCTTCAAAAATGGTATGACAATGAACTAGATGAGATTCTGTATCCTCTAAATAAAAATTTAGATGAAAATTTAAATCCCGAAATTAGAGCTATTGCTTTCAATTGTTTTGAAAATTTTGGAAATTATCCAATTGAAAGTTTTAAAAACTCTCTAAAGTCAATTACGCAAGAGAGTAGATTGCAATTGACTAAGTTAGGTATTAGAATTGGAGCTAAATATTTTTATACACCAAATTTATTAAAGAAAAAATCAATAGAGTTATGTGCCATTTTATGGAAAACATTTTATCAAAATGATTCAGATAATTTTCTACCACTACCATTAAATGGTAGGGTATCATTTATATCAGAAACAAAAATGCCAAATAAATATTGGAATGCAATAGGATACATTAATTTAAAAAATTTTGTGTTTAGAATAGATGTATTTGAAAAAATTTTTTTTCTAGCAAGACAAAAATTAAAAAAAGGACCCTTCTTAGAATCATCCGATCTTATGAATCCAATTGGATGTAACAGTAATCAGTTAAAGGATATAATGATTTTCTGTGGTTATGAATATCTGACTATTTCTGACGAAAAAAAATTATATTTCTTTAATAGTAATAAAAATGAAATTAAAAATAATAAAAATAAGAAAAAAAATAAAAAATCGAAAGAACTAAATCGAAGTAACAAACTTGAAAAAGATCCTAATTCTCCCTTTGCGGTTTTAGAGAAACTTCTTTAATAATACTTGGAAAGGTAAAAATTGATAAATTTTTTAAAAAATATTTTAAAAGACCAAAATTCTTCTGACGATATTGAAGACAATAAAAATTTAGAATTATTATGTGGATTAATGATAGAAGCCGCATACACTGATGGAAATGTTGATGAAAGTGAATTAAATAAAATTAAATTAAGTTTAATTAATGTATTTAATGAAGATTCTAAAGATGTTGAGTTAGTTATAGAAAGTGCAGTTAAAAACAAAAACAACTCCAAATCCCTTCACTATTACACTTCTTATATTAATAAAAAATTTGACGAACATAAAAAAATTCTTCTAATTGAAGCTTTATGGGACATTGTATTATCTGATGGAGAGGTTCATGACTTTGAATCAAATCTTATAAGAAGACTTTCTGGATTACTTTATATTACTGACGTAGACTCTGGAAATGCTAGAAAAAGAGCTCTAGATAGAAAAGTGAATTAATATGACTTATGTTGTAGATGAAAAATGTATTAAATGTAAACATATGGATTGCGTTGAGGTGTGCCCAGTTGACTGTTTTTATGAAGGTGAAAATATGCTTGTTATTCACCCAGATGAATGTATTGATTGTGGTGTTTGTGAACCTGAATGTCCTGTTGAAGCCATATTGTCTGATACTGAGGATGGTATAGAAAAATGGGCTGAAATAAACAGAAAATATTCAGAAATTTGGCCTAATATAAATGAGAAAAAAAATCCACCTTCAGATGCTGAAGAATGGCAAAATGTTAAAAATAAATACAATAAACACTTCAGTGCAAAACCAGGAAGATAAATGAATAGTAAAAAAAACTCAGAATTTAAAATAGGAGAAATAGTAGTTTATCCGAAACATGGAGTAGGTGAGATAACGCAAATAGAAAATATGGAAATCTCTAGTATAAAAACAAGATTTTATGTTGTTAAAATGGAACAATCCAAATTAGTTATAAGAGTGCCCCTAGATAAAAAAGATGAGGTTGGATTAAGAAAAATTTCTTCAAAAAAAATTATTGATGAAGTTTACTCAACATTAAAATTAAAACCAAAAATAAGAAGAATAATGTGGAGTAGAAGAGCTCAAGAATATGAGACAAAGATTTTTTCAGGTGATCCAGTAAAAATAGCCGAAGTTGTAAGAGATTTATTTAGAAAAAGTAGTCAGGCAGAACAATCATACAGTGAAAGACAAATGTTTCAAGTTGCAATAGAGAGATTAGCGAGGGAAGTTGCAGCAGTAGAAAAAACAGATTATTTTCAATCAACAGAAAAAATTGAACAAATTTTAATAAAAAAATAATATTTTGAATAACATAAGTAATTTTGTTGAATTAAATAATACTAACAAAATTTGGGCTATTGGATCAATACATTCAAATTTAAAATCTTTTACTTCAATTAAAAAATTTATACTTAAAAATTTTGGTATTAATGATAAATTAATTTTTCTTGGTAATGTTATAGGTTTGGGCAATCACTCTAAAGAAACTTTAGATAGTGTAATTGATTTGAGATTTAATTTAATGTCAAAATTTCAACTAAATCCCGAGTCAATTGTTTTTTTAAGAGGTGCTCAAGAGGAAATGTTTAGTAAATTACTACAGTTACAACTTGCACCAAATCCAGCAGAAATTATTGAATGGATGTTTGATCATGGAGTAAATAGAACATTAAATTCATATGGTTTCTCTGAAAATGAAGTTAAAAATATTGCATCTTCTGGAACTATCAAAATTTCAAAATGGACATCAAGTTTGAATAAAATATTGCAAATGAATCTTGGACATACTGAATATTTTTTGAATTTGAAGCATGCTGCATATTCTTATACAAAAGAAATATTATTTGTTAATAGAGGAGTTGATATAACTAGACCCCTTTCTGCACAGAATGACTGTTTTTGGTGGGGGTTCCAAAATTTTTCTAATATAAGGGAACCATACAAAACATTTATAAGAATTGTAAGAGGATATGAGTCTGAACATTTAAATCAATTAGAAAATTCAAAAAACAGTGTTGTTTGTACTCTATTTAAACAACCTTTAACCAATAAGAGCGTTTTATGCGGTATTTTCAGAGAAAATGGTGAAATATTAGATATTTTTGAAAATAATTGATCTAAACTCTAAATCATTCGTATAATAATATATGGCTGTTAAAAATTACTTTCATTCCAACAATTTAATTGAACTTTCAAAAAAAGCGGCAATTCTTGAAAAGGATGAGGAATTCACACTTATTAATGATTGGAGAGATAATAAAACTCCAAGATCACTGCAAAAAATTCTTAATTCGTATCTTCGTCTAGCTGTTTCATACGCAAGAAAATACTCAAGTTATGGCTTACCTATTGATGATCTAATTCATGAGGGGGTTCTTGGAATCATGCATGCTCTAGAAAAGTTTGATACATCAAAAGACTTTAGACTCTCTACCTATGCATCTTGGTGGATTAGAGCATCTATACAAGATTATATTCTTAAAAACTGGTCAGTTGTCAGAACAGGTTCTACAGCATCACAAAAAGCTCTTTTTTTTAATCTTAAAAAAATTAAACAACAAATTAATGATGTTTCAAGAGAATTTATGGGTCAGGACGAAATAAACAAAGTATCTAGTATGCTCAATGTAAAATCTCTAGAAGTTCAAAATATGGAATCACGACTTACTGGTGGAGATTTACATCTTAATCAAAAAGTAGACACTGATACAGAAAACGATCTTATGAGTTTACTAGCTGACGACAGACAAAATCCAGAAGAATCTTTTGAAGACTTCAATGACAAAAATATAAAAAAAGATTTCATTAATAAAGCTATAGATACTCTTAATGATAGAGAAAAAATAATTATAAAATTGAGAAAATTTCGAGAAAAAAGCATTACCCTAGACGAATTAGGTCAAAAGTTAAAGATAAGCAAAGAGAGGGTTAGACAAATAGAAACAAAAGCTCTAGAAAAATTAAAAAAATCATTGTTAGAGATTTCTCAACAAAATAAAGAATTTTTTATTTGATAGCTAATTAAAATAATTATAAAATACACTTATGATAAGATTATTTATTTCAATAGTAATCATATCATTTTCAAATATAGCTCTTTCCAAAGGAACAAATGTTTTTGGAATAGGTATTTACGATATAAAATTTGACGGCTCAGAAAAAAACCAATCTACTGACTTTAGATATGAATATAGAAGTAATAAATCTATACTTGATATTGGACCAGAAGAAGATAATTTTTTTTTCTTGAAACCTTTTTTTGGTATCGAGTATACGAGTGATTCAGCATCATACATATTAACTGGAATTTATTTTGAAGATAATCTAGGAGAATTATTTGAGGGTGAAGAAAATAAATATTATTTTACACCAAGTTTTGGAGCAGGTATTTATGATGATGGTTCTGGAAAAAAATTAGGAAATGACATACAATTTAGAACATCGCTTGAAATTACATACGAATTGAAAAATAAAAATAGAATTGGTGTTTCTTTTAGCCATATTTCAAATGCAAATTTAGGTGATAAAAATCCAGGTGTAGAGATTTTGAGTTTTTCTTATCACGTACCTTATTAAATTAACCAAGTTTATTTTCATTAACAAATTTTAATAATAATTCTTCAATTAAGTTAATTTGCTGGTCTTTCATATAATCATTAATTTTAGATTTATAAATTTTGCTATGTGGAACAGAAAAAAAGATACTTAGTAGAGGACTTAATAATCTAAATATTGATTCCAAACCTAATTTTGGTTTTATGTAGTCAAAATAATTATTAATTATTGTTTCATCTACTAATTTAATTTTTTCTTTAAAAATTTTTTTGTCAACTTCTTTTAAAATAAATGGATTATTTTTAATCATTCTTCCAACCATAACACCATCAAATTCTTTTAATAAGTTATCTGCTTTATCAAGGCTATCTATACCTCCATTTAGAATAAATGTTATTTTGGGAAATTTAATTTTAATTTTTTTTACAAATTCGTAATTTAGAGGAGGTATCGTTCTATTAGCTTGAGGACTAATACCACTCAATATTGCATTTCTAGCATGAACATAAATAATTTTAATTCCAGTTTTTGATATTTCATCAATAAATTCTTCAAAGAATTCATAATTTAAATCTTTACCTAAGCCTAATCTGCATTTTAATGTTGCTTCAATTTTATCATTCTGAAGAGCTTCCATACAATTTCTTACAAGTATTTTATCTCTCATAAGGCAGGCACCAAAACTACCTTTTTGTACAGCTTTGCTTGGGCAACCAACATTTAAATTAATTTCATCATAGTTGTAATCAATTGCTATTTTTGAAGCTTTTGTTAATTCATCTATTTCTGAACCACCTACCTGAAGAGCAACAGGGTTATTAAAGTCATTATCAATAATATTATGTTTACTTTTTGAATAAACCAGTGATTTTGTTGCTATCATTTCACTAAATAAAAAGCTATTTTTTGATAAAATTCTATACAGTTTCCTTGCATAAGGTGTTGTATACCCCATCATTGGAGCTACGCAGAATTTTCTACTAATTTCCTTTTTCATTTAATTTTTGATATATAAATAAATTCTAAAAAAATTACATTATGGAAATACCAAAATTTTTAATTGAAAGATATCAATTCTGGAAAAAGAACACCTTTGAAAATTATAAAGATATATACCAGCAAGCTTCTAAAAATGTACAAAAACCAATTGCTATGATTATTACTTGTTGTGATTCAAGAATTCTTGAGAATACGATATTTGGTGGAAGTATTGGAGATTATTTTATACATAGAAATATCGCTAATATAGTACCCTCTAAAAATGATAAAAATCAAAATATACAAACATTATCTGCTATAGAATACGCATTAAAAGTTCTAAAAATTCAAAACTTAATTATTCTAGGTCACTCAAATTGCGGTGGAGTTGCGCATTCTTATAAAACATTATTAGATAAAAATAATACAAATGATTTTGAATACATAAATCAATGGGTAAGTTGTTTACAAAATTCTTATAGCAAAATACCAAATGATTTTTCAGAAACTGAAAAAATAACTTTTTTAGAGCAAGAAAATATAAAACAATCAATAAAAAATTTACGTGAATATGATTTTATAGATAAGTTAATTAATGAAAATAAACTGAATGTAATTGGTTTGTGGTATCAAATTAATTCAGGTTTAATCAAAATTTTGGATAATAATAGCTTTATAGATTTAGATTAATTGTAAGTAAATTTACTACTAGGAAACTTTTTAAGTTTAACTTCTCGATTATATTTTTTTACTACGTTACCTGCAATTTTATTAAAATTAAAATAATTTTTTACAAATTTTGGTCTTTTATCATTTGTACTTAGATTTATTAAATCATCAAATACTAAAACTTGACCATCACAATATCTTGAAGCACCTATACCTATTGTAGGTATTGAAATATTTTGCGTAATTAGTTTAGCTGTATCTGTTGTTATACATTCTAACAATATAGCTTTAGCTCCGAGTGTTTCAGATTCTTTTGCTAATTTTAATAAATTTTGTTTTTCTTTGTTAGTTTTTCCTAAAACTTTAATTTTATTAAAATTCTTATAACTTTGTGGTGTTACTCCTATATGAGAAATTACATTTACTTTTTTATCTACTAAATGTTTTAAAATAATTAATTTTTTTTTACTAATTTCTATCTTTAATAAATCAGGTTTACAGTGGTTTAAAAGTATTTTAGCATTTTTATATGCATCAATTTTATTATCATATGTTCTATAAGGCATATCCAAAACTTTTATACTTCTCTTAATTTCCTTATTTACAGCTGCTCCATGATTTTTCATCATATCCATGGTAACTCCTTGAGTATTCTGCATTCCATAGAGTGTTGAACCTAATGAATCTCCAACTAGTATTAAATCAATTTTACCATCTAGAATTTTTGCAATTGATGGAGAATAAGCAGTTAAACAGCTTATTGGTTTAGAAAAACTTTTGTTTAAAATTTTAATTTTTTTCACGTATAAATTTTAAATAAATTTTATTAAGAATTAAACTTTTAATTTAAAATTCTTTATATCAACAATTTTATTTTCATAAAAATTGTTAATTTCTTTTATTATTGATTTCGTATCCATTTTAATATCTTGATATTGTTCATCTGAAGTCATATGTTCTACAAATCTATCTGGAAAGATTAAATTTTTTATAACTGTATTATTCTTTTTTGATCTAATATTATGTACATAATGTAAGATATGTGACGAAAATCCACCTATAGAACCTTCTTCAATTGTTAAAATATACTTATGATTATTTAGTAAATTATCTATTAATTGAGTATCTAATGGTTTTGCAAATCTAGCATCCGCAATAGTAGGATAAATATTATTTTGATTAAGAAACTTACTAGCTTCAATACATTTTTCAAGTCTCGTGCCTAAATTTAAGATAGCAACATCGTTACCTTCAATTAGAATGTAACCCTTGCCTATATTTATTTCAGCAGGCTGATTATTAAAAAGTTCATCTGATCCTGTTCCTCTTGGAAATCTAAAAGCAGATGGTGTGTCATTAATCTCACAAGACAACTCTATCATTTTTGACAACTCTCTTTGGTTACTAGGCGCCATAACTATAAAATTTGGTAATGTAGCTAAATAAGTAATATCAAAAGAACCAGCATGAGTAGGACCATCTGATCCTACTAACCCTGCTCTATCAATTGCAAATCTAACAGGTAATTTTTGAATAGCTACATCATGCACTATTTGATCATAAGCTCTTTGCAAAAATGTTGAATAAATTGCAACAAATGGTTTGAAACCTTCTGTTGCCAATCCAGCTGCCATTGTAACAGCATGTTGTTCAGCAATACCAACATCAAAAAATCTTTTTTCAAAATTTTGTTGGAATAATTTCAATCCTGTTCCAGACATCATAGCAGCTGTTATTGCGACAATTTTTTCATCATTTTCGGCAAGTTTTGACAATGTTTCACCAAAAACATTTGAATAGGATTTTAAATTTGTTTTTTTAACTGAGTTCCCAGTGTTAATATCAAACTTTTCAACTCCGTGAAATTTATCTTCTGATTTTTCTGCAGGACTATATCCTTTACCTTTTTTGGTTATACAATGAAGAAAAACTGGTTTATCAAATTTATTATCTCTAATGTTTTCAAGAACTGACACCATATCGTCTATATTGTGACCATCTATTGGGCCAAGATAATAAAAACCCAATTCCTCAAATAGAGTTCCGCCAGTGATAAGTCCTTTAGAATATTCTTCTGTTCTATAAAGAGTCTTTGATAGATTTGATGGTAAGGTTTTAGATATTTTTTTAATAATATTTCTTAAACTTGAGTAAGATTTAGATGATAGTAACCTAGTTAGATATGTACTCATAGCACCAACTGGTTTGTCTATTGACATTTTGTTATCGTTTAAAATGACAATTAAACCTTTTTTTTGTGCGCCTGCGTTGTTTAATCCTTCATATGCTAAACCTGCGCTTAAGGCACCGTCTCCAACAACACATATAACTTTTGAGTTGTCTTTATTAATATCTTTTGCAGCTTTAATTCCTAACCCTGCTGATACTGCTGTTGAACTATGGGCTGTGCCAAAGGGATCATATTCACTTTCTGACCTTCTTACAAAACCATAAACACCATCTTTCTTTCTAAGTGTACCTATATTTTTTTTCCTACCTGTAATGATTTTATGAGGATACGCTTGGTGTCCCACATCCCAGATTAATTTATCATGCGGAGTGTTAAAGACATAGTGGATTGCCACGGTTAATTCAACAACACCTAATCCTGCACCTAGATGGCCACCAGTTTTTGAAACAGTCTCAATTGTTTTAGCTCTCAATTCTTCTGAGATTTGCTTTAGATCTTTCTTTTTAAATTCTCTTAAGTCTGATGGAAAATTAATTTTATCTAAAAGATCATAATCCATAATTTATTTTACTATTTTTACCTAGATTTGATATTTTTATATCTGGAAAAAAACAAGTGTTTGTGGAAAGATTTTAGAGATAAATTTTAAAATTAAAATCTCTAGACTTTTTAGAATTTAAAAACTAATTATAATAATAATGTTTTATGACGTAGATACAAAAAAGATTGATAAACTTGCACATCTATCTATTAAAAGAGGAGTCGCACTTCAAAAAGGTCAAAACCTTTTAATAACAGCACCTTTAGAATCTTTACCTTTAGTTAGAAAAATAGCTGAATATGCTTATAAAGAAGGAGCTGGACTTGTGACCCCACTTTTCAATGATTCTGATATTACACTTTCTCGATTTAAGTATGGCAATGACGAATCTTTCAACGTTGCAGCAAATTGGCTTTATAATGGGATGGGTGAAGCTTTTGATAATAATACGGCTAGAATGGCTATTGCTGGTGATGACCCAATGCTATTATCTGAAATTGATCCTGATAAAGTTTCGCGTGCAAATAAAGCTAATGCTGTTGCATACAAACCAGCTAGAGAAAGAATTACTGAATTTAAGATTAACTGGAATATAATTTCTTGGCCAGGAAAAGCATGGGCAAAAAGAGTCTTCCCAGATCTTGATGATAGTGAAGCAATTAAAAAATTAGGAGATGCAATATTTCATGCATCAAGAGTTAGTAATGATGATCCTGTAAGTGAATGGGATCAACATAATAAAAATTTAAGAGATAAAACAGATTGGTTAAATGCTAAAAATTTTCATTCGTTAAAATACTCTGGTCCTGGAACATCTTTAACGGTAGGTCTTGCTGATGACCATGAATGGATGGGAGGCGCATCAGAGGCACAGAATGGTATTGTTTGTAATCCAAATATCCCATCTGAAGAAGTGTTCACAACTCCTCATGCTGCTCGTGTAAGTGGTGAAGTCTGTTCAACCAAACCTCTATCTTATCAAGGAACCCTAATTGAAGATATTAATGTTCGCTTTGAAGATGGTAAAATTGTTGACGCAAAATCCTCTAAAGGACAAGATGTTTTATTAAAAGTTCTTGATTCAGATGAAGGCTCAAGAAGACTTGGTGAAGTAGCCTTAGTCCCTAATAGTTCACCTATTTCGCAATTAGGAATAACTTTTTATAACACTCTTTTTGATGAAAATGCTGCCTCTCATATTGCTTTAGGACAGTGTTACTCAAAATGTTTCAAATCCAAAAAAGACTTATCAAAAGAAGAGATTATTCAAAGAGGTGGTAATTCAAGCATGATACATATTGATTGGATGATTGGTTCAGGTGAAATTGATGTCGAGGGTGTTGATAAGGATGGCGCTTCTACCCCAATATTTAAAAAAGGAGAATGGTGTAACTAGTTTTTCTATTTTTTTAAATAAGGTCCAAAGCTAAGATCTAACCCAACACCAACTCTAGCTAATGAATAAATAATAACTAAGAAAAAAATTACTATAACTAAGTTTCGTATAATCTTTTTTTCATCCATAAAATTACGCTGTTTGTATATTTGTATTAGATAATGGTTTTTCTCTAATTGGTAAATGGATTATTGCAGAAAAGGCACCTACTCCTATGCCAACCCACCATACTATATCATAACTTCCATAGATATCATAAAATAGACCACCTAACCAAACACCTACAAAAGATCCTAGCTGATGAGAAAAAAATACAATCCCATATAATGTACCCATAAATTTTAATCCATAAATATGGCCTATAATTCCAGAAGTTAAAGGAACTGTTGCTAACCACAAAGCACCCATAACTATTGAAAATATTGCAATAGATGTTGGTGTAATAGGTAGTAAGATAAATAAAATTGCCGCAATAGTTCTTCCAGTATAAATTAAAGATAAAAGATATTTCTTATAATGTCCCTTTCCTAAGGCTCCAGCAATCAAACAACCAATTATATTAAACAATCCTATAAGAGCCATAGATAATGCTCCTAAACCTTCTGCAGAACTACAAACCAAACTTATTAAACTTCCTTCTATAATTGGACTACTAGATTCAACAATAAATGCTGGAAAATGTGCAGTAATAAATGCTAACTGAAAACCGCAAGAAAAAAAACCAAAGAACAACATTGAGTATGTTGGATCTTTTAATGCAACAAATATAGCATCAGTAATTTTTTCATTTTCATTATTAATATTCGTATTTGATAATTCTGTTTTTAAAATTGGAACAAGAATCAGTGTTATTAATAATATAATTGAAAAGATTTCAAACACTGAAGACCAAGGCAAAAATGATAATAGAATAGAAGCAAGTGGTGGACCAACCACTTGTCCAGCCGACCCTGCAGCAGTTGTAATACCTAGTGCTAAAGATCTTTTTTCTGGAGATGTGGCTCTTCCAACTACTGCTAAAATTGGACCAAAACCACTACCAGCTATACCAAAACCAATTAATAGGTTTAAAGTTTGATGCGCCTCTGGAGTTGTTGCAGTACTACTTATGAAAATTCCAATTGCATAAAGAATTAAGCCTAGCGCTATTGCTTTTCTATCACCATATTTTTCGGCAAAAGCACTAAATAGTGGAGTGCCTACCCCCCAAGCTAAATTTTGAATAGCAATGGCAAGAGAAAATTCTGAACGGTTCCATAAAAAATCAGACGCAATAGGAATTTGAAATAGGCCAAATGTTGAACGAATTGCAAAACTTATTAAAAGAATTAAACTTCCTCCAATTAGAATAGGAGTAAATACAGAATTAACTCTCTCATCTTTCATATTTTATTAGATAACAGGAAGAATTTTTATTTCTAGAATTTTTATTATTATTAAATCGTATTATTTAATTCTGTCTTTTCGTTTTCTTCTTTTTCAGGAACAACATATGCAACAGCACAATGATCTAAACAATAAGGCTTATCTTCAAATCTATCTTTACCACAAAAACGAAAGTCAGCTTCATCAGGATGACCTTCAGGCCATTCACAACCTCTCTTTGCAGCTGCAGTGAATATATTTTTAACAACCGGTTGGAAAACAGTAGGCTCTTTAGAGACAATCTCTGGTTCTTTGGTGCTTTCAAAATTTAATTTTGGCATTACTGGAGATCTAGCTTTTTTTCGATCAGGCTTAACAGCTGTTCTTCTTATAGGCGATGGTCTTCTCTCGAGTCCAATTCTATGAGCTTTTCCAACCACTGCGTTTTTGGTGAAACCTAATAATTTTCCAATTTGAGCTGTAGGTAGACCTTGGTCCCATAAATCTCTAAGTTTTGCTACATTATTATCATCCCAAGGCATAATCAAACTCCATTACTACATTTAGTAGCTTAAAAAAGGTTTAATATACTAAATATATGTATTAAAAAAGATAAAACTGCAAATTTTTAAAAAAAATCAATGATTTCCAGCATTTTTTTTATATACATGTGAATAGAAATGAAAGAATTAAGAGATCTAGACTGTAAAAATAAAAAAATAATTGTTCGAGTTGATTTAAACGTACCAGTTTTGGAAGGGACAATTACAGATCATTCAAGAATTCATGCTATTTTACCAACACTAGAAAAACTAATTAAAAATAAAAATAAGATATTCTTAATTGCTCATTTTGGCCGACCTAAAGGTCAAGTTAATAAAACATATTCCATTGAGTTTTTATGTTCAGAATTAAAAAAATTTTTAAATTTAAACACAATTCATTTTTTAGCTAACTGTGAAAAAAAAATAATTGAGACAAAAATTGCTGAAATGGACATGGGCGAAATTTGTCTATTAGAAAATATTCGTTTTAATGCTGAAGAAGAAAAAAATGATCTTAATTTTTCAAAAGTATTAGCTTCTAGTTTTGACATATTTATTAATGACGCGTTCTCTGCATCTCATCGTAATCATGCATCTATAGTAGGTATTACTAAATACTTACCTTCATACGCTGGATTAAGTTTCTCAAAAGAAATTGAAAATTTAGATAAATTTTTAGAAAATTCAAATAAACCAAATTTAGCAATTATAGGTGGTTCAAAGGTTTCAACAAAAATAAAAGTTTTAGAAAATATAGTTGAAATTTTTGACTCTTTAGTGATTGGTGGTGCAATGGCTAATACTTTTTTGCTATCAAATAATTATAACGTTGGCTCTTCTCTGGTAGAAAATGATTTTATTGAACTATCAAAAAAGATACAAAAAAAAGCAGAATCAAAAAATTGCAAAATACTTTTACCAATTGATGCTGTGTGCTCAAAAACAATAGAAGATAGAGTAAATGTTAAGACTTATTCAATCAATAATATTCCAAATAACCAAATGATACTAGATGTTGGTGAACAAACAACAAAACTAATTTCAGATGAAATATTAAAATCTAAATCAATTTTATGGAATGGGCCTTTAGGCGCATTTGAGTATAGTCCATTTGATAAAAGTACAATTTCAGTTGCAAATATTATACAAAATTATTCAAGTAAATCTCAATTAGATGCTCTAGCAGGAGGAGGAGATACACTTGCAGCAATAAAAAAAGCTAAAGCCAATGATGCATTTAAATATTTATCTACAGCTGGAGGTGCATTTTTAGAGTGGCTTGAGGGAAATAAATCACCAGGATTTATAGCATTAAGAGAAAACAATTTTTAACTTAATCTTCAATTTGATATTTTTTAATTAAAGGGAATTGTGTCATCGTAAAAATAAACGTAATTGGCAAGATACCAAAAACTTTAAAATTTACCCAAACATCAGTACTTTGTGTTCTCCAAACAATTTCATTTAAAACAGCAAGTGCAACAAAAAAAGCAATCCACCTTTGAGTTAATATTCTCCATCCATCTTCTTCTAGTTTAAGTGCAGCACCTAAAAGATACTTTAAAAGAGGTTTTTTAACAATCACTCCTCCATATAAAATTAATGCGAAAACCATATTTATTATTGTTGGTTTCATTTTAATAAAAATTTCATTGTCAAAATAAATTGTTAGACCTCCAAATATTAATACTATCGCAGCCCCAAGAGTTGGCATAATTGGTATTTTTTTCTCAAGTATATATGAAATGATTACTGAAATTACAGTTGCAATCATAAGAGGAAGTATTGCTTCTTGAAGACCACTTCTTGTATAAAAAATAAAGAATACAGCAAGCGGTCCTATATCAATTAATAATTTATAAACTGACTTCATTTTTGTTCTTCTAGATTTAAAATAGACCTAGCAAAGTTTTGAGAATTAAAGCTAACAAGGTCCTCAATACTTTCTCCAAGACCAACATAACTTATAGGGATTTCAAATTTATTTGCAATTGAAATTAATGCTCCACCTTTTGCTGTTCCATCCAATTTAGTTATTATAAGACTTGATACATTAAGTTCATTTCCAAAGATTTCCACTTGCTTAATCATGTTCGAACCATTTGTTCCATCTAAAACTAATACAGTTTCAATATTAAAAGAGGAATTAACTTTTGAGATAACATTCTTCAATTTAATTAGCTGATTAATGAGGTTAGTATTATTTGATAATCTTCCAGCAGTATCTATAAGTAAAAAATCATAATTTTCTTTTCCAAATTTTTCAGTTGCCTGATACGCTACGCTTGCTGGATCTTGATTACTTTTTCCAGAGATAAAACCATTATTATTTTTTTTTGCCCAATTTTCCAACTGCTCAACAGCTGCTGCCCTAAATGTATCACAAGCCGCAATCAGAATTTTTTTATTTGACAAAATTTTATTTGCAATTTTACCAATAGTGGTTGTCTTTCCACTTCCGTTTACTCCAACAAATATTAATATTTTCTTTTCATCATTTTTTTCATTTATCAGAACATGTTCTCTTGGAAGTAATATACTTTCTATATTTTGAGCTAAGATTTCTAGTACATTTTTTATTTCATCATTATTTGAAATTTTTATTTTTTTTATAGAATCTATTAGTTGGTTTACAACATCCAAACTAATATCAGATGAAATAAGAACATTTTCTAATTCTTCTAAAGTTAAATCGTCTATTTTTTTGTTTTTTAAAATCTCTACAATATTAAAAGAAAGTATATTTGAAGTTTTACTTAACTTATCTTTAAATATTGAGAACAAACTCATGCTATTCTTGCTAATAACGTATCATTTTCTACGCCAGTGTATATACAGGAAATTATATTTCCCTCTTTAAACTCTTCTTCAAGTTTTACTTTTAAAAAATGCTGATCTTTTCCAAGTGAAAAATTTTCTTTTCTACTTTCAATTAAAATTTGTTCCTTCTTTCCAATATTTTTTTTTAAATGTTGTTTTAATTTTTCAACACCTTTTTCTCTAAGTCTTCTTGCTCTATCTTTGATAATATTTTTTTGAACTTGAGGCATTCTAGATGCAGGAGTGTTTTCTCTTGGTGAATAAGGAAAAATATGAAGATGAGTTAAATTACACTCATCAACTAGTTTCATTGAATCTTGAAACATTGTTTCTGTCTCTGTTGGAAAACCGGCAATTATATCAGCACCAAATGTTGCATCTTTCCTAATAGATAAAACTTTCTTACAAAAATTAATTGCCATTTCCCTTGAATGTCTTCTTTTCATTCTTTTCAAAATTAAATTGTTTCCAGCTTGTAAACTTATATGAAAATGAGGCATCAATCTTTCGTCCTTTAAAACATCCCAAAAATCTTCGTCTATTTCAGCGCAGTCAATTGAAGACAAACGCAGCTGTCTTAATTCAGGTACTAATTTTAGAATTCTTTTAATTAAGTTAGAAAAAGTCGGTTTTGCTGGAAGATCTTTTCCATAATCAGTTATATCTACTCCCGTTAAGACTACTTCATTATATCCATTGCTAACAATTTTTTTTATTTTATTTACTATCTCTCCAGCAGGTACACTTCTATTATTGCCCCTGCCAAATGGAATAATACAAAAAGTACAGCGATGGTTACAACCTTGTTGTATTTCAATATAAGCTCTAGATTTTCCTTCAAATTTTTCAATTGAATTAGGTACTGTTTTACTTTCTTCTAATATATTTCCTACTTTAAGATTTTTTGACTGATCAATATTTTTCCATGTTAAAGTTTCTAATTTTTCTGTGTTCCCAATTACTGAGTCTACTTCTTTTAAATCTTTATATTTTAATGGATTGATTTGAGCTGCACATCCTGTAACTACTATTTTATTATTAGGAAAATTTTTTTTTGCCTTTCTAATTTCATAAGAAACTTTTTTCTCAGCTTCTTCAGTTACTGCACATGAATTTATGACTGTAACATTATTTAAATTATTTGTTTTAAGATGGTTTTTAATAATTTCACCTTCATAAATATTCAATCTACAACCTAGATTGACTACGTAGTTTTTATTTTTCATAAATTATATTTCTAAACTACCTCGATAACTTATTTCTGCAGGTCCTGTCATAATAGATTCATTATTAACTATATTTATGTGCAGTGATCCTTTTTCAAGTTTCACTTCAGCGTTATTTTCAATTAATCCTTTTTTCCACGCCGCATATACAGCTGCACAGGCACCACTACCACAAGCTAACGTGATTCCAACTCCACGTTCCCAAACTCTCATTTCAATTAAATTTGAATTAATAACTTCAACTATTTCAACATTAGTTTTTTTTGGAAAGAGTTCATGATTTTCTATTTTAGGACCTATACTTTCAAGATTTGTATCTTTGATCGATTTCCCAAAAAAAACTACATGTGGATTACCTACATTAACAGCAACCCCATTACTATATCCATCAATTGAAATTGGTATATTCATTGTATCGACTTCTTTGCTTAAAGGAATTTTATCCCAAGTATTCTTTATTGAACCCATGTTGACACTTATATTGTTATCTATTTTTTTTGATTCTAATATGCCTGCATCAGATTGAATTTGTAAAATTTCTTTATTTGAATCTTCATCAAATAGTATTTTTGCTACGCAGCGTGTTCCATTACCACAAGCTTCGGCTCTATCACCACCAGGATTAAAAATTTCAATTTCAGCATCAGCACTTTGATTACTTGTATTATTAATTGTGATTAATTGATCACATCCTGCTCCAGTTCTTCTGTCACTGAGTCTTTTAATAATATCTTCAGTAATTGCGATATTGTTAGACCTTTTATCTATGATAACAAAATCGTTCCCAAGCCCATGCATCTTTATAAAGTCTACTTTTTGCATATTTGTTTTATAACCTAATTTATCGATAAATCTCAGTAAATATGGGAAATTTAAGAATACTTGACTTTCAATTATTCAGCTAATAGAGGGTCACCAACAAATCCTATATTTGTAAACGAATTGAGCTTGTTACAATTGTGATAGGTACTCTAGCCCACGAGTTTCGTGCCCTGGAGTTAAAAGGCTATTGGAGATTTATGTTTGATACACTGAACACAAAATTTGAAAAAATTGTCCAAAGTATTCGGGGTAAGGCTGTTATATCAGAAACAGATCTTGAAATTACATTACGTGAAATTAGAATTGCTCTTTTAGAGGCAGATGTTTCCTTAGTTGTAGTAAAAGAATTTATAAATTCCATCAAGTCAAACATTTTAGGAAAAGAAATTCTCAAATCTGTCAAGCCAGATCAAATGATCATAAAGCTTGTGCAAGATGAGCTTGTAAAAATTCTTGGATCAGAAAATAAATCTCTAAATTTATCTTCTTCTCAATTAACTAAAATATTATTTTGTGGATTACAAGGATCTGGTAAAACAACATCAATTGCAAAACTTTCCTATTTGTTAAAGAAGTCTTCAAAGAAAAAAATTTTATTAGCATCAGCAGACATTTATCGACCAGCAGCACAAGAACAATTAAAAGTATTAGCTGAAGAAACCGGCTCAGATTTCTTTAGTCATAATCTATCATCAGTCAGTAATATTGTTGATGATTCTATAGACTATGCTCAAAAAAATTTATTTGATATTCTTATTTTAGACACTGCTGGACGACAAGTTGTAGATAAAAAGTTAATGAGTGAATTAATAGAAATTGAAAATAAGTTTAAACCTGACGAAACATTATTAGTAGCAGATGCTCTAACAGGACAAGATGCTGCAAATGTAGCTAAAAGTTTTAGTGATGCAATAAATATTACTGGATCAATTTTAACTCGAATAGATGGTGATAGCAGAGGTGGTGCAGCACTATCAATTAAATCGATAACAAACTCTCCTATAAAATTTATAGGACTAGGTGAGAAAGTAGAAAATTTTGAACCTTTCCATCCTGAAAGAATTGCACAAAGAATTTTAGGCATGGGAGATATTGTATCTCTTGTCGAAAAGGCTGCTGAAAATATTGATAAAGAAGAAATGGAAGATATGGCAAAAAAGATCGCTAAAGGAAAATTTGATCTTGAAGATTTTGCCAATCAATTAAAGCAAATGGGTAAAATGGGTGGAGTCTCCGGTTTACTTTCTATGATGCCAGGTGTTTCAAAGGCACAGAAGTTAATGGCAGAAAATAAAATTTCTAATTCAATGATTGATAAACAGATAGCTATAATCGGTTCAATGACGAAAAAAGAAAGGGCTGATCCAGATATTATAAAGGCTTCACGTAAAATTAGAATTTCAAAAGGATCTGGAACAAAAGTTCAAGACGTTAACAGGTTATTAAAACAGTTTCTCCAATCACAAAAAATGATGAAGAGAATGAAATCAATGGGCAAAGGAGGAATTCCCAGTGATTTAATGCAAAAATTACAAGGAAATCTTCCTCCAAACATAAATTAGAAAGGAAATAAAATGCCAGTAAGAATAAGATTATCAAGAAGTGGTGCAAAGAAAAGACCATTTTATAGAATAGTAGTTGCTGATTCTAGAAGAGCTAGAGATGGAAAATTTATAGATCAAATTGGAACTTATAACCCAATGCTTCCAAAGGATAGCGCTGATAGAGTTAAAATGGATTTAGATAAAGCTAAGGAATGGATTGCAAAAGGAGCAAAACCATCAGATAGAATTTCAATTTTTCTAAGCAATCTTGGTGTGATGGAAAAACCAGTTATTACTGAAAAAACAAAAAAACATCTACCTAAGAAAAAAGCACAGGAACGTTTGGCTGCTGCTAAAGAAAAAGAAGAAGCTGCGAAAGCTGCAGCAGAAGAACCAAAAGCAGAAGAAGCAGAAACTAAGCCAGCTGAAGATTCACAACCTGCTGAGGAACCAAAAGCAGAAGAAGTAGAAGCTAAGCCAGCTGAAGATTCACAACCTGCTGAGGAACCAAAAGCAGAAGAAGTAGAAGCTAAGCCAGCTGAAGATGCACAACCTGCTGAGGAACCAAAAGCAGAAGAAGCAGAAGCTAAAAAAGAATAAAATCAATTTTTGTTTTGAGTAATAAAGATATTATTCTTGTTGGTCAGTTTGGATCTCCTTTAGGATTAAAAGGTGAAATAAAAGTTAATATGATGACTTCCTCTTTTGAAGTTTTTAAAGATTTAAAAAACTATTATAATTTTGATGGTTCAGTTGCTTGGAATTTTAAAAATATTTCATTCAAAAATAATAAGTGTGTTGTTCAAGTTGAAAAATACTTTTCTAGAGAAGATGTTTTAGAGCTTAAAGGTCAAAAAATTTTTTCAAATAAGAACTTTTTTCCAAAAACAAAAGATAACGAGTTTTATATAAACGATCTAATCGAATGCATGATTTTCTTAAAAGACAATACTAGCATTGGAAAAGTTTTAAGTGTTCAAAATTTTGGGGCAGGTGATTTATTAGAAGTCAAATATAATACCAAACTTACTCTTATACCCTTTGATAAAACAAATATTTTATCAGTTAATATCAATAAAAAAGAAATTATAGCTGATCCAATACCTGGTATTCTTGATTAAAATGAGAGTAGTAATTTTAACCTGTTATCCTGAAATGTTCCCTGGTTCACTAGGATATTCTGTAATCGGAAATTCATTAAACAATAAAAAATTTTCTCTCGAGATAGTCAATCTACATAATTTTGGAATTGACAAAAGAGGAAGTGTTGATGACGAACCTTTTGGTGGAGGCCCTGGAATGGTTATTCGTCCAGATGTGATTGAAAAAGCATTAAATTCAATCACTTTCAAAACCGAGAATTACTGTAAAATTTTCCTAACACCGTCAGGTCAGAAATTATCTCAAGCCAAACTTAATAATTTATCAAAACATGATGAAATGCTTATTTTATGCGGTAGATTTGAAGGGGTTGACCAAAGAGCTATAGAAATTCTTGATTTTCAGGAAATAAGTATTGGTGATTACGTCCTTTCTGGTGGTGAGATTGCTGCTCAGGTGTTAGTTGAAGGTTGTATTCGTCTCATTCCTGGAGTATTAGGGCAGCCACAAAGTTTATTAGAAGAATCTTTTTCTAATAATCTTCTTGAATATCCTCATTATACCAGACCACAAACCTGGGAAGATATTCAGGGAAATAAACATGAAGTTCCAGATGTTTTAACATCAGGTCATCATGAAAAAATTGATAAATGGAGAAAAGAAAAATCGGTTGAAAAAACTAAAAAATTAAGACCAGATCTTTTTAAAAAGGAAATATAAAATGAGTAATTTATTAGAGACATTTGAAAAACAACAAATTGAAAAGTTAACTTCCAAAAAAAGAGTTCCAGCTTTTCGTCCAGGAGATACTCTAAAAGTTACTGTAAGAATTACTGAGGGAAGTAAGTCAAGACTTCAAGCATTTGAAGGTATTTGTATTGCAAGAAAAAATAATTCAGTAAACTCTAACTTTACTGTGAGAAAAATATCTCATGGAGAGGGTGTTGAAAGAGTATTCCCTTTATTTAGTCCATTAATAGAAAAAATTGAAGTTGTTCGAAAAGGTGATGTAAGAAGAGCTAAGCTATATTATTTAAGAGAATTATCTGGAAAGAAAGCAAGGATCGCAGATAAAGATAGGGGTGATGAAGCTGATCAATATGAATATATAGAGGAGGCTCCTCCGGTAGAAGAAACAAAAACTGCAGATACAGACACAAATGCTGCAGATGAAACAAAAGCTGAAGAGGTAGAAGTAAAACAAGCAGAGACAAAAGCTGAAGAAGCAGAAGCCAAACCAGCAGAAGAATCTAAAGCAGAAGCTGCAGATGAACCTAGTAAAGAAGAGGAAAAAGCAGCCGAAAATAAATCGGATGACAATAAATAATCCTAAAACTCTTTTTGATAAAATTTGGGAACATCATCTTGTCGATAGACAAGAAGATGGAACTTGTCTTATATATATTGATAGACACCTTGTTCATGAAGTTACAAGCCCTCAAGCATTTGAAGGTTTGAGAAATAATAACCGTAAAGTTAGAAGGCCTCAAAGTACTTTTGCTGTAGCTGATCATAATGTCCCAACTTCAGATAGATCTAAAGGTATAGAAAATAAAGAAAGTAGAATTCAAGTTGAAACACTAGAAAAAAATTGCAAAGATTTTGATGTTACACTTTTTCCATTATTAGATAGTAGACAAGGTATAGTTCATATAGTTGGACCAGAACAAGGTATTACTCAGCCAGGTATGACAATAGTTTGTGGTGATAGTCATACAGCAACACACGGAGCATTTGGTGCCTTAGCTTTTGGTATCGGCACAAGTGAAGTTGAACATGTATTAGCTACTCAGACCTTGATTCAAAAACCTGCAAAGAATATGCGAATTTCTGTTGAAGGTAAATTAAACTTAGGTGTTACAGCAAAAGATATTATTCTTCATATAATAGGAAAAATAGGAACAGCTGGTGGAACTGGTTATGTTATTGAATATGCTGGTAATGCAATTTCCTCTCTTTCTATGGAAGGAAGAATGACAATCTGTAATATGAGTATTGAAGCAGGTGCTAGAGCTGGTTTAATTGCTCCTGACGAAAAAACTTTTGAATATATTAAAGGTAGACCGTATGCTCCATCGGGAGATAATTGGGACAAAGCGGTAGAATTTTGGAAATCCCTTCCTTCTGATGAGGGTGCAAAATATGATGAAGAAATTTTAATTAATGCTAAAGATATTTCACCACAAATTACTTGGGGCACAAGCCCACAAGACGTTGTTGCTATAAATGGTATAGTACCAAATCCTCAAGAAGAGAGTAATCCAAATAGAAAGAAGGCTATGGAGCGTTCTCTTGAATATATGGGTTTAGAACCAAAACAAGAAATACAAAAAATTAAAATTGATAAAGTATTTATTGGCTCTTGCACTAATGGAAGAATTGAGGATTTAAGAGAAGTTGCCAAAGTTGTAGAGGGCAAAAAAGTTTCTGTAGACTCAATGATTGTTCCTGGTTCAGGTCTAGTTAAAAAACAAGCTGAAGAAGAAGGTTTAGATAAAATTTTTATTGAAGCAGGATTTGATTGGAGAGAACCAGGTTGCTCCATGTGTTTAGCTATGAACCCAGATCAATTAAAACCGCAAGAAAGATGTGCATCAACATCAAATAGAAATTTTGAAGGTAGACAAGGTAGAGAAGGTAGAACACATCTTGTTAGTCCTGCAATAGCTGCTGCTTCTGCAATCAAAGGTTCTTTTGCAACAGCAGAGGATTTATAAATGGAATTATTTAAAACAATAATTGGTATCCCTGCACCATTACCAATGATTAATGTCGATACCGATATGATTATTCCAAAACAATTTTTGAAAACAATAAAGAGATCTGGTTTAGGAAAAAACTTATTTCATGAATTAAGATACGATATTCAAGGTAACATAAAGAATGATTTTGTTCTTAATTGGGACCCTTATAAAACTTCAACAATTTTAATTGCTGGGGCAAATTTTGGTTGTGGATCAAGTAGAGAGCATGCACCATGGTCACTTTTAGATTTTGGTTTTAAGTCAATAATTGCACCAAGCTTCGCAGATATTTTCTATAATAATTGTTTTAAAAATGGAATACTGCCAATTAAATTAGATCAACAAAAGGTAGATATATTAATGAACGAAGCAGAAAATAAAAATGATGTTTCAGTTGATTTAGAAAATCAAAAAATCACTTATCAAAATGATAAAACAATAGAATTTGAAATTGATGCATTTCGAAAAAAATGTTTGCTAGAGGGTTTGGATGATATTGGTTTGACGCTCCAAAAAAATAAAAAAATTGATGTTCACGAAGAAAATATACACAGTATCCAACCTTGGATAGTTTAGTCAAAAATGAGTAATAAAAAAATTTTAATTTTACCTGGTGATGGAATTGGCAATGAAGTTATGGCTGAGGTATTAAAAATCATTGATTGGATGGAAAAAACTAAATCTTTATCTTTTGATATTTCTGAAAGATTAGTTGGTGGTACCGCATACGATAAAGAAGGTAATTCTATAAGTGATGAAACAATGCAAGTAGCTATGGATTGTGATGCAGTATTATTTGGTGCGGTAGGAGGTGCTAAATGGGATAACGTAGAAAGAGATAAAAGACCTGAAGCAGCCTTATTAAGATTAAGAAAAGACCTTGATCTCTTTGCTAATCTAAGACCAGCGATTGTTTTAGATGCTCTTTCAGATTCATCATCTTTAAAATCTGATCTTGTTAAAGGATTAGATATTTTGATAATAAGAGAGTTAACAAGTGGTGTATATTTTGGACAACCAAGAGGTATCTCAAAAATTAGTGAGACTGAAAGTAAGGCAGTTGATACTCAACTGTATACCACATCAGAAGTTAATAGAGTTTCACGAGTGGCATTTGATCTAGCAAAGCTGCGTAATAATAAAGTTACATCAGTAGAAAAATCAAATGTAATGGAAACAGGTTTATTTTGGAAACAAACCGTAACAGATTTACATAAAAAGGAATATTCTGCTGTTAATCTAGAACACATGCTTGCAGATAATTGTGCAATGCAGTTAGTTCGTTATCCAAAACAATTTGATGTTATACTTACAGATAATTTATTTGGCGATCTTTTAAGTGATACTGCAGCTATGCTAACAGGATCTTTAGGAATGCTTCCTTCAGCAGCTCTTGGACCAGTTAAAGAAAATGGAACTAGAGCAGCAATGTATGAGCCCGTTCATGGTAGTGCCCCAGATATAGCTGGTCAATCTAAAGCAAACCCTTTAGCAATGATCATGAGCTACGCTATGATGTTGAAATATAGTTTTGATATGCAAGAAGATAGTCAAATGATTGAGAAAGCTGTACAGAATGTATTACTAAAAGGTTTAAGAACAGCTGATATAAAAGATGGAGCAGAAAAAATTATCTCAACTCAAGAAATGGGCAATGCTGTTATTGAAGAATTAAAAATTCTATCTGGGAATTAAATGACTCAAAAATACAATATAGCAGTAGCAGGAGCAACAGGTGCGGTAGGAACAGAAATAGTTCAAATATTAGAGCAAAGGGATTTTCCTATAGACAATTTATATTTACTTGCATCATCAAAATCAAAAGGCAAAAAAATTGAGTTTAAAGATAAAGAAATTGTTGTAGAAGACTTATCAGAATTTGATTTTTCAAAAGCTCACATTGGTTTATTTTCACCTGGTGGTAAAATTTCTGCAGAATTTGCACCAAAAGCAGCTAAAACTGGATGTATTGTTATAGACAATACCTCTCATTTTCGAATGCAACAAAATATTCCTTTAATCGTTCCTGAGGTAAACGCTAGTTCACTTGATGAATTTTTTGATGATGAAAACAGAACTAATATTATTTCAAATCCTAACTGTTCAACTATACAAATGGTTGTTGCATTAAAACCACTTCATGAAAAAGCAATTATAAACAGAGTTGTTGTATCAACATATCAAGCTGTTTCTGGAGCAGGTAAAACAGGTATGGATGAATTATTTAATCAGACTCAAAATGTTTATGCAAACCAAGAATTAAAAAAAGAAAAGTTTACAAAACAAATTGCTTTTAATGCCATTCCACACATTGGAGCTTTTTTAGAAAATGGTAATACAGAAGAAGAGCAAAAAATGATTGATGAAACAAAAAAAATTCTAGACGAGGGAATTAATGTTTCAGCAACTTGTGTTAGAACAGCTGTATTTATTGGCCATTCAGAAGCTGTAAATATAGAGTTTGACTCGCCATTAGATGAAAAAGAAGCTAACGAAATATTATCTAACTCTGAAGGTATTTCAGTAATTGATCATCGAAAAGATGAAGGTTATGTGACTCCTGTTGAAATTGCAGGAGAGGATAAAGTTTATATTAGTAGAATTAGAAATGATCAATCAATAGACAATGGTTTGAATTTATGGGTGGTCTCGGATAATTTGCGCAAAGGAGCAGCGCTTAATGCTGTTCAAATTGCTGAGTTAATAATTTCAAAGTATTCAGAAAAAATAAATATTTAATTGGCGGTCTCGTAGGGACTCGAACCCCAAATCCATGTTCCGAAGACACGTGTGATATCCATTTCACCACGAGACCATTTATTATAATTATTTATTATTGTAATTTTCTAATTTTTGAATGAAATCTTTGAGAATAGGATCTCTTTTTATTTCATAGACAATTTTAATTGGGTGTCTATTTTTATCTGAAGCCCATTTCATATCATCTAAAAGAATTGGAGATGGAATTGTGTTAGTTGGTGCCCAGTCTTCGTTTAAGACATAACCAACAGCTGCCATATCCCAAATTTCTTTTGACCAACCTTTATGGATACTATTGTACTCTTTAAATCGCATTGCAAGAAATTTACCGATTTCACCATGAGGTTCTATGTATTTTTCTATTTCTGGAACTGTTGAAATAAGATGTGAAGTTACTCCCTTACAAGGAACCATAACCAGAGAAACGCCGCTATCAAATAAAACTTGAGCACCTCCAATATCTTGCTTTAGATTGAATTCCATATTTTGTGGCCAATAAAGCGCGTTACCTCCCAACCAAACTACAACAATTTTTTTTATAATTTCTGGCTCTTTTAATATTGCAGACGCAACATTTGAAATAGCGCCGATAGCCAATATGTATTGAGGATCTTCCTCAGAACATTTTAAAGCACTTTCAATGATATTGTCCGCTGCAGGCGAATTAATTGGTTTTTTTTCAAAACCTACATATCTTTTTGAACCTTTAAAAACAAAATTATTTTTTTTAAAATTTATTTTTTCTAACAATCGATAGATTTCATCATAACTAAGCTCCATTCCCTTCTCTGGATTATCTGAACGATTATTCATTGAAAAAGGAGCAGCATTTATACTTTGCACTTCTATTTTTTCTTTTGAAAACAACATTTGCACTAAAGCAAATTGATCATCAATTTCATTGTAGGTGTCTGTATCAAGAATTGCTTTAATTTTTCCTTTTTTAAACTTAAGTTGTTTTAAAATATCTGAAAAATTTCTTTCTAAAAGCATATCTTAATTTACCAAGAACTATTCGGTTGTGTTAAAAATACCTCTTCTTCATTTGTTGATTTTCTATTTAGTATTTTATTTCTATGCGGATACCTTCCAAATTTTTTAATTGCCACACTATGATCATTCCAAGCTTTTTTAATATTAGTATATTCTGAATGATTATTTAAATATTGATCGACTAATTTATGACCAAGTTCATGATCCATGATGTCCTCACTATGAATTAATGGCAGTAATAAAAAATGTATTTTATCAATTTCTAGGCTATCTAAATATCTTTTATTTATTGCTTCTTTAACAATTAAAACACACTTAGTATCCTGGTCATAAGCTTTTGAATTATTTCTGAAAAAATTTCTTGATAATTGATCAAGTAATATAATCAAAGCTACACATTCTTCAGCATCATTTCTCCAATTATCATACTCATTATTAATAGCCTTAATGTAATCATCCATAAAAATACTTTTCAATATATTATCAAATTCATCATCTTTTTTAAACCACTGCTCAAGTGGAGTTTTGATGAAACAAAATTCTAGAATAGCTTTAGCTCTTTCATTAATCACAGAGCTGTAATATAAATATATATCTTCCAAATGACATTAAGTAATTTAAACAAATCCATTATTCATTGCAGAAAGTGTGAACGCTTAGTTAACTTCCGTGAAAAAATTGCTAAAGAAAAAAGAAAACAATATATTGATCAAAGTTATTGGGGTAAGCCCATTACTGGCTATGGAGATGAAAAAGCTAAATTATTAATGGTAGGTCTTGCGCCAGCAGCGCATGGAGGAAATAGAACAGGTCGAGTTTTTACAGGGGATAAATCTGCAGATTTTTTATTTTCCTGTTTATATAAAACTGGATTTGCAAACCAACCAGATTCAGTAGATAGAGGTGATGGTTTGGAACTTCAAAATATGTACTTAACTACTGCTCTTAAATGTGTACCTCCAGAGGATAAACCTACTTCACTAGAATTGAAAACATGTTTTAATTTTTTTAATCAAGAAATTGCTTTCTTAAAAAAAATAAAAGTCATTGTGGCCCTTGGTAAAATTGGTCATGACGCCTGTGTAAATTATTATAAGCAACAATATGAAATACGAAATAAAGATTTTATTTTTTCTCACGGATCTATGAATATTTTACCCGATAAGAAAATTTTAGTTGGTAGTTATCATCCAAGCCCACGAAATGTTAACACAGGAAGAATAGACAAAAGTAAAATGGTAAAGCTTTTAAATAGTATTAAAAAATTGCTTTAAACTATAATGAAAAAATTTTTTTTACATGATCCTAATCTCTTAGTATACGGATTTGTCATGGTCTTCTTTGCAAGTTTTGGACAGACTTTTTACATTGCATTATTTAACGATGATATTCGAAATCTATATAAAATAACAGATGGTGAGTTTGGATTAGTTTATGCCATAGCAACGCTTGTAAGTTCATTTTTATTTATAAACTTTGCTAAATTAATAGATAAAATTGATTTAAGATTATACTCCATAGGTATTATTCTTGGTTTAGCTTTTGCTTGCATTGGTTTTTATTTTATTTTCGATAATATTTTTCATCTTTTTCTTATTTTATTTTTATTACGTTTTTTTGGACAGGGAGCTATGACACATGCTGGCTCAACTTCAATGGCAAGATATTTTTTAATTGATAGAGGTAAGGCAATATCTGTTGCAACACTTGGAGGAATGTTAGGTATAATGTTTTTACCAAAGATTATCGTTAATTTGGACTCATACTTTAATTTTAAAACTCTTTGGTTTTTAACAACTTTGACTCTTTTGATCTTAATTCCAATAATATACTTTATTCTTCATAATCAAAAAAGCAGAGATTCTGCTCTTCAAAAAAATATTGATAATGAAAAAACACATAAAAGTTGGACCATTACAGAAATTTTAAAAGACCGAGTTTTTTTCATTTATTTTCCATTAGCTGCAGCCTTTCCATTTATTGGTACTGGGCTAATGTTTCATCAGATTTATATTTTTGATGCTAAAGGGTGGACAATGGAAATGCTTGGGAACGGTTATATATATTTTGGATTATTTTCTATTTTAGGTTTATTAATAGGAGGACCCCTAATAGATAAGATAAATACAAAGAAAGCAATACCTTTTGTGCTATTACCTTTGTTACTCTGTATTACCATTCTTTTTTTCTTTAATAATTATTGGTCATTCGTGCTTTACATGTCTTTATTTGGATTTAACTTAGGTTTATCAGCACCGTTTATGGGATCACTCTGGGCAGAAATTTACGGAGTCAAAAGTATTGGAACTGCTAAAGCTTTATTGCACGCAGTTGGGGTTTTTGCGAGTGCCTTATCGCCTGTAGTTTTTGGTTATATTATTGATTGGGGTTATGGAATAACACTTATATTTTTAATCAGCTCCATTATGATTGTTGTATCATCAATTTTACCTATAATTTATAAAACATGAATAAACAAATAATGGAGAGTCTTAATTTTCTAATAAAGGAATATAAACGATTAAAAAAGAAAAAAGAAAATAGAAGCATCAGCAGTGGTGAACTAGAAACTTTAAAACAACTTGAACAGTACTTGGGTAAAAAATAATGTTTAATGTTATTGATCAATACAATAGTTTCGTTGAAAATAATTTTATAAAAAAAAATAAAGATCAAATTGAATTCTTAAAACAAGCAGATGATGTTTGGTCATCTTTTAGTAAAACAAAGTTATTTTTTAAAGATAAAATTTTTGAAGGAATTTATCTTTATGGTCAAGTTGGAACAGGAAAAACATTTTTATTAAATTTATTTTATCAAAATACTAAGATTGGTAAAAAAATTCATTTTAATAATTTAATGAATCAAATCCATGAACAAGTTAAAAAATCAGAAAATAAAGAACTTGCAATCGAAAACTATGTAAAAAATTTAAGTAGAGACTTCAAAATAATTTTTATTGATGAGTTACATATTTTTAATATTGTTGACGCATTAATAATAAAAAAAATATTTAATTATTTCTCTAAATATAAAATATTTGTATTACTGTCGTCAAATTTTCATCCAGATAATTTATATAAAGATGGTTTGCAGAGAAATGACTTTCTGCCATTCATTGATTTAATTAAAAAAAATTTTTTTCTCTATGATATTAGTATTAAAACTGATTTTCGTCGACAAACATTAAATCAATCAAAGACATATTTCACACCTATAACAACTGACACAACAAATGAATTTGAAAAATTATTTAATCGCTTTGTTGATCCCTCCCATTTAACAACAGTAAAAATTAAATCTAAAAGTCGTGAATTAGAATTTGATAAATGTACATCAAATCTAATGATGATAGATTTTGAAAATCTTTGTGAGGTAAATTTTGGTAATGAAGATTATAAAAATATTGCAGATAAATTTAAGTTGGTATTTTTAAAAAATGTTCCTAAATTTGATAATCAGAAAAAAGATTCGTGCAGAAGATTTATTGGATTAATTGATATGTTATATGAAAATAATTGTTCAATTGTTATTTTAGCATCAAAACCTATAAATTCATTAAATAATATAAATACTCTTGCAGAAGAATTTAAAAGAACTGCTAGCAGATTATATGAAATGACTATAGTAAAACCAGATTGATGAAATACATAATCAGGTTTTTAGTAAGCACTGTAGTTTTATTAACAGTAGTTTATTTAACTGCAGGTTTTTATGTTGCTTATCAAATTTTAAAAATAGATCCAACTTGTGGTTTACACGAAGGATCTCTTCCTAATTCATGGAGTACAACAGTTGATTCACATGAATATTCTATTCTTGCACGACAAAAAGTAAGAGAAAATTTTAACTTTAAAGATTATTATTTAGATGAATGGCAAGATGTATACTTTCAATCTCGTGACTCAGATATAAAGATTAATGGATGGCTGTTTAATTATTTTCCAAATAGACCAATTATAATTGTAACACACGGTATAAGCCCGAATGGTAAATGTAAGTCTGAAGTCAATCTTATTGCAAGTTTTTTAGTTAATAAAAAATTCAATGTTCTTACGATAGATTTAAGAAACTACGGTCAAAGTGATACTGAAAGTAGTTATGATGATTTAGGTTTAAAGTCATATAATGATATTCTTGGTGCATTTGACTTTTTAAAAAAAATTGGTTTTAAGTCTAATAGCATTGGATTACATGGAATATCTCTTGGTGCAAGCACCTCTATTTTTGCAGCACATGCAGAACCGGAAATACGTGCTGTGTGGGCAGATAGTTCACTTGCTGAATTTAATATGATTTTAAAAGATGAAATAGCAAGATATGGTCTTGCTATAGAATTTGGGCCAGTTGTTAGTTTAGCTGGAAGAATCTTAACTGGAACAGATCCAAGAGAATTATCTCCAGCTAAAAAATTATCAAAGAAACAATACTATTATTTTGCTCATGGCGACTCTGATACAAGAATCTTAACAAGACACTTTAATTATTTTAAAGAATATACAAATCAAAATAAAATTAATGCTGAGTTTTGGTTAGTTGAAAACTCTTATCATGTAGATGCAATGTTTAAATATCCCGAAGTATACTCTAAAAAGATGGAAGAATTTTTTAATAAAAATTTAAAGTAGGCCGGACTCTAAAACTAGTTTGTACCTTGGCAGACACCTCTCTAGAATAAGAAACTCAACTAATTATCAAACGGCGGGTAAGATAATTAAAAATTCTTGGCGTTCCTCCGAAGCTAAGAAACGAGTATTATCCGGCTTATTAAGAGTAATATCTATCTATTTAAAATTCAAGATTTTTAGTTAAATTTGGCATTAAATTTGGATGATTTTCATCAAATTTGGCACTTTTTATCAACATTTTATAAACTTCCGTTATAGTAAGAAAAAATAACTAAACCATTAATATTTTGAAATTTGAAGAAAAATACTTACTTATGAAACATAAAAAAAATGAAAAAAATGACTGATAATAGACCATTATCACCTCACCTATCTATTCACAAAAGAGTACTTACAGCAGTATTTTCAATTTTTCATAGGATATCTGGAATAGGATTAAGTGTGGGTGCACTATTAATTTCAATTTGGTTTTTTTTAATTAGTTTTGGTCCCGAATTTTATATTTATTTTGAAATTCTTTCTAAGAGTATTTTGTTTAAATTAGTTTTAATGATTTGGACTGTCGGTATTTTTTACCATTTATTTAATGGATGTAGAAAATTATATTGGTCATTCGGTATTGGAATGGAATTATCTCAAGTATATAAATCTGGTTATGCTGTTATATGTTTAACTTTAATTTCTAGTTTAGTTGTCTGGTACTTCGCATGAAAAATTATGCTTTTAAATGGTTAACGCAAAGGGTTACTGCTTCAATTTTAATACCATTGACGTTTTGGTTTATATATTCTGCAATATCATTATCAAAGATGACTTATTCTGAAATAGAAATTTTTTTTCAATCCTATTTTAATGCATTCTTATTTTTTGTAATGATGCAATCTATGCTTCTGCATTCAAAATTAGGACTGCAAACAATTATTGAAGATTATGTCACATCGAAAAAGACAGCCAAATTCATTAAAGTATCAATAAATTATCTTATATATTTTATCATGATTTTAATTACTGTTAACATAGTGAGAATGGTTTTTTAGATGACTAATTCATACAAAATTATTGATCACCATTATGACGTTGTAGTTGTTGGAGCCGGAGGATCAGGACTGAGAGCTACGCTTGGATGTGCTGAAGCTGGATTAAAAACAGCCTGTATATCAAAAGTGTTTCCGACAAGAAGTCATACTGTTGCAGCACAAGGTGGAATTGGAGCAGCTTTAGGTAATATGGGTGAAGATAATTGGAAGTGGCACATGTATGATACAGTTAAGGGTTCCGACTGGCTTGGTGATCAAGATGCAATTGAATACTTATGTTCTAAAGCCCCTGAAGCAGTAATTGAACTTGAAGAATATGGGATGCCTTTTAGTAGAACAGATGATGGTAAGATCTATCAAAGACCTTTTGGCGGACACTTAACCAATAATGGTGAGGGAGCTCCTGCGATGAGAGCTTGTGCAGCAGCTGATAGAACAGGACATGCCTTACTCCATACACTTTATCAGCAATCACTTAAAAATAATGTAGAATTTTACATTGAATATTTTGTTTTAGATTTAATTTCTGATGATCAAGGTAATTGCATTGGTGTGGTAACATGGTGCTTAGAGGATGGATCAATCCATCGATTTTTATCTCATCAAACAATTCTAGCTACTGGTGGATATGGAAGAGCTTACTTCTCATCCACGAGTGCTCACATTTGTACTGGTGACGGTAGTGCAATGGCTTTAAGACAAAACCTACCTCTTTCTGATATGGAATTTATTCAGTTCCATCCAACAGGAGTTTACGGTGCAGGAGTGTTAATCACTGAGGGAGCTAGAGGAGAAGGTGGCTATTTAACTAATAGTGATGGTGAAAGATTTATGGAAAGATATGCTCCAAATGCAAAAGATCTAGCATCAAGGGATGTAGTAAGCCGAGCAATGACTATTGAAATTAGTGAAAATAGAGGTTGTGGAGATAATGCCGATCATGTGCTACTTCATCTGGAGCATATTGATGCTGATACATTACATAAAAGATTGCCTGGTATTTCAGAAACTGCAAAAATATTTGCTGGAGTTGATCTGACTAAAGATCCAATACCAGTTCTTCCAACGGTTCATTATAATATGGGTGGTATACCGACAAATTATAGAACAGAAGTTCTAAGGCCAACAAATCAAAATCCAGACAATGTATGTGAAGGTTTAATGGCTGTTGGTGAGGCTGCATGTGTTTCTGTACACGGTGCTAATAGATTAGGAACAAATTCATTAATCGATCTTGTTGTTTTTGGCAAAGCAGCTAGTCTGACATGTAAAGAAAAAGTAAAACCAAATTCTAAAAAAATTGAAATTAGTAAATCAAAAACAGATTATATTATTGAGCGATTTGATAAGATTAGAAACAGCAAAGGAAACTCTACAACTGGAGAACTTCGTACTTCTATGCAGCATATAATGCAGCAAAAATGCTCGGTATTTAGAACACATGATCTCATATCTAAAGGTATTGAAGAATATTCAAAAGTTGAAAGCTCAATGGATGACATAGATATTAAAGACAAATCATTAATATTTAATACAGACTTGGTCGAAGCTTTAGAGTTACACAATTTAATGGCACAATCAAAAGTTACTCTTCATTCTGCTTTAAATCGAACTGAAAGTAGAGGCGCACATGCAAGAGAAGATTATAAAGAAAGAGATGATAATAATTGGTTAGTTCACTCTTTAGCTTGGTTAAACGATAAGGGAGATGTTAGTATGGGTTCCAGAGGTGTTCATATGAATACTCTAACTAATCATGTTCAACCAATACCACCTAAAAGAAGAGTTTACTAATGGCTCAGTTTACACTTCCTGCAAATTCAAAAATAACTAAAGGGAAAACTCACCAACTAAAAGAACCCGCAAACGATCCAAAGAAACTTGCAATCTACAGATGGGATCCTGAAGATGATAAAAATCCTAGGATAGATAATTATGAGATAGATCAAGAAAAGTGTGGCCCAATGGTATTAGACGCACTTATGAAAATAAAAAACGAAATTGATCCAACTTTAACATTTAGAAGATCTTGCAGAGAAGGAGTTTGTGGTTCCTGTGCTATGAATATTGATGGCGTTAACACATTAGCATGTTTGAAAAGTATGTCTGATGTTAAGAATGAAATAAAAATTTACCCTCTTCCACATATGCGTGTAGTAAAAGATTTAGTTCCAGATCTTAGTAAAGCCTATGAGCAACTGGCTTCCATTAAACCTTGGTTGCAGCGTGAAAAAACAAATGAAGAAAAAAACTCAGGAGACGAAAAAAAACAATCACCAAAAGATAGAGAAAAACTAGATGGTAAATGGGAGTGTGTATTATGTTTTTGTTGCACTACTTCTTGTCCAAGTTATTGGTGGAATGGAGATGAATATTTAGGACCTGCAGTCCTTTTACAAGCAGCAAGATGGGTTAGTGACTCTAGAGACTCAGAAAGAAAAGAGAGATTAAAAGCAATAAATGATTCATTAAAACTTTATAGATGTCATTCAATAATGAATTGTACTAGGTCTTGCCCTAAAGGTCTAAATCCAGCTAAAGAAATTGCTGGACTTAAAAAGGCTATTGTTACAGAATTATAATTAAAGTATAAAACTTAAATGAGAAAAAAAATTGCTCTCATTGGAGCAGGCAATATCGGTGGGACTTTAGCACAACTTGTTAGTTTAAAAGAATTAGGTGATGTAGTTTTATTAGATATTTTTGAAGGGATGCCTAAGGGTAAATCTTTAGATTTAGCTCAGTCATCTTCCATTGAGGGATTTCATGCTGATTTTAAAGGTACTTCAAGTTTTAGAGATATCAAAAATTCTGATGTAGTAATAGTTACTGCAGGATTTCCAAGAAAACCAGGTATGTCTCGAGATGATCTTGTAGAAAAAAATTCTATAATCATTCAAAATGTTGGAAAAAATATTAAAAAATATTGTCCAAAAGCATTTGTCATATGCATTACTAATCCACTGGATGCAATGGTAAGTGTCCTCCAGAAATCATCAGGCCTTAAGACAAATATGTGTATTGGCATGGCTGGTGTTTTAGATAGTGCGAGATTAAAATACTTTTTATCCAAGGAATTTAATGTGTCAATTAACGATATCAGCGCTTTTGTCTTAGGTGGTCATGGAGACACAATGGTTCCACTTATGCGATATTCAACTGTATCAGGTATCCCCGTACCTGAGTTAATAAATATGAAATGGACAACAAAAAAAAATATAGACAAAATTATTCAAAGAACACGTGATGGTGGAGCTGAAATAGTAAAACTCATGAACACATCTGCCTTTTATGCACCGGCTTCTTCAGCTATACAAATGGCAGAGTCATTTTTGTTAGATCAAAAAAGATTATTACCATGTGCTGCATATCTTAATGGTGAATATGGAGTAAAAGGACTATATGTTGGAGTTCCAGTTATCATTGGCAAAAAAGGTGTTGAAAAAATTATTGAATTAA
>CACNHX010000005.1 GCA_902620425.1 uncultured Alphaproteobacteria bacterium | reverse complement strand
TAAGAATCATATGAAGGCATAAATAAATCAATATATTTTTTCATATTTTGATTATTAGAAATTTTAACTTGATAATTATCAATCGTATTAAAAAATTCATTAAATAATGCGCCATTATCAGTTTGTAATTTTCTTCCTATCAAATCTAGAGCTTGAATACCGTTTGTTCCTTCATAGATTGTTGTAATTCTAGCATCTCTTACTAATTGTTCCATTCCATGATCAGTAATAAAACCATGACCTCCATAAATTTGCATCGCTCGATTTGTATTTTCTACAGATTTGTCTGAAGCATATGATTTAATAATTGGCGTCATGAGTGCTATAAAATTTTCAGACAATTTCTTATCTTTGTCATCTGAAGAATTTTCAATATTATCAAAGTGATTTCCAGCCAATAAAGTTAAACCTCTAACCGCTTCATTAATCGATTTTATATATAATAAATTTTTTCTAATTTCAGGATGAACAATTATGGGATCAGCAACTTGATTACTGGAAGATAATTTTCCTTGTAAACGCTCTTTCGAATAATAAAGCGCTGATTGATAGGCAGTTTCTGATAAACCTAAGCCTTGTATGCCTACAAACAAACGAGCTCCATTCATCATTATAAACATAGCTCTCATTCCTTTATTAAGATCGCCTACTAGCCAGCCCTTAGCTTCATTGTAGTGCATCACACAGGTTGGACTAGCATGAATACCCATCTTCTTCTCTATTGATCCACATTCAACTTTATTTCTTTCAACAAAATCACCGCTTCCATTTGGTAAAAATTTAGGAACCAAGAATAAACTTATACCTTTTATACCAGGAGGCGCATTTGGTGTTCTTGCTAGTACTAAATGAATAATATTTTCACTTAGATCGTGCTCTCCACATGTAATAAAAATTTTAGTACCAGTAATGCTATAACTTCCATCATCTAATGGTGTTGCCATTGTTTTACTTAATCCAAGATCTGTTCCACATTGAGGTTCAGTTAAATTCATTGTTCCTGTCCACTTACCACTAGTTAAATTTGGCAAATAAGTATTTTTCAAATCTTCATTAGCACTCTTTTCAATCGCATCGATTGCATTTGCTGTAAGACCTGGATAAAGACCAAATGACATATTAGTTGAGCTTATCATTTCATCTAAAATCATATTCATAATATAGGGTAGGTTTTGACCGCCAAATTCTTCCTTTACTTTAAGTCCCTGCCAGCCATTTTCAGAAAAAGTTTTATAAGCTTCTTTAAATCCTTTTGGTGCAGTCACAACTCCATTACTGAATGAACATCCTTCACTATCTCCACTTTGATTAAGTGGTAGTAAGGTTTCTTCACATAGTTTTGCTGCTTCTTCAATAATAAGCATTAGATCGCTTGTTTCTAAATCTAATTTTTTTAATGTTTCACTTTCCTTAAGATTTAAAAAATCTTCAATTAAAAATTTAAACTCACGTAGAGGCGTTTTATAAATTTGCATGATATTTAATTAATATTTTCTAACACAGTTGCAATACCTTGACCTAAGCCTATACATTGTGTCGCTAATCCATACTTTTTATTATTATTTTGCAATAAAGTTGCAACTTTACCAGTAATCCTTGCTCCAGTAGCTCCTAAAGGATGGCCTAATGCTATTGCTCCACCATGAATATTTACCTTATTTATGTCCATATTTAATTGTTTAATACATGCTAAAGATTGAGAAGCAAATGCCTCATTTAGCTCCACAATATCAATATCGGAAATAGATAAATTAGCTCTCTTTAGGGCTTTTTTGGATGCATTAATTGGGCCAAGGCCCATTAATTCTGGCGGACAACCGACTACAGCTGTAGATTTGATACGAGCTAAAATTTTTAGATTATTTTTTTTTGCATATTCTTCCTCACACACAATTACTGCAGATGCTCCATCTGTTAATGGTGAGGCTGTACCAGCTGTAACTGTTCCATTTTCATCAAAAGCAAGTTTTAACCCATCTAAAATTTCATGTGAGGTGTTAGGTCGAATGCCACCATCTTTATTAATTTTCTCATCATTATTTGTGATAGAAACTATTTCATTGTCGAACATATTTGATTCTCTAGCTAAATTAGCTTTGTAATGGCTACTAATAGCAAAATCTTGTTGTTCTTTTCGAGAAATATCAAATTTTTTTGCAACATTTTCAGCTGTAATACCCATTGACATATATACATTTGGATTATCTTTACTTAATTGAGGATGAGGATCGTATGTTAATCCATTCATAGGTATAAATGTCATACTTTCTACACCACAACATAAAAAAACATCTCCAGAGTTAATTGCAATTGCACCAGTTGCATCATGAATAGCTTGCATTGAAGAACCACACCATCTATTGACTGTCATACCTGCTACATGTTCTGGCATATCTGTCATGAAAGAAACAATTTTAGCAATATTATTACCTTGCGCTCCTTCAGGATACGCACAACCAGTAATAATATCCTCTATGTCATTTTTATTAATTTGAATTTCATTAAGTAATTGATTTATTGTTTGTGATAGAATGTCTTCTGGTCTTATATTAGCCATTTCACCTTTACGAGCAAAAGTGAAGGGTGATCTTTTGTAACCAACAATAACTGCATTTCTCATTTAAAACTCCATTAAAGAATGTATCTCAATTCCTTTTTCAATTAGTTTTTTATCACCACTTAAATCTGGTAAATTTATTATAAAACCTGCACCAACAATATTTTTGTCTTTAAACTTTTTAATTAAATCTACCGCCGCAAGTGCGGTTCCACCAGTTGCTAAAAGATCATCAATAATTAGTAAATCTTTATGACCATCTAAGGCATCTGTATGAATATGCATTTCAGTTGATCCGTATTCTAAGTCGTATGCGGTTTTGAAAGTATCAAATGGAAGTTTATGAGGCTTTCTCAAAGGAACAAATGCTGCATTTAAAAAATAAGCTATTGCACCTGCCATAATAAATCCACGTGATTCTATACTTAAAACTGCATCTATTTTTTTATTTTTCCATGGTTTTACCATGTCATCAATGACTTGTTTAAAATGTCCTGCATTTTGCAACAATGTTGTAATATCTCTGAATTGAATTCCTTCAACAGGATAATCAGCAATTGTTCGAACGTATTCTTTCATTAGTTTTTTTCAATGTCTTTTATATCAAATAAAGTAACAGGTGCAAAATTTGAAGAACAATCGTATGTTTTAGTATAAGGAAATTTTAAAAATGATTTTGAGATTTGATTGCTAACATCTAATTTCTTTTCAAAGTGATTTATCAATAATTTATTTGGGTTTGCATGTGGTGCAAGATTACGAATATATTTAATTGTATTTTCGATATTAGTTTTATTTTCTCTACATAGTAAATAAGTAGCTGTTGCCATTGATCTTGAGACACCACACCAACAATGGATAACAATATCTTCATCATAAGCATAAGTAGAAGTAAAATTAGCTATTGAATTTACATGCTCTTCAGCAGGTAGAATTTGTGGTATTTCATTAGTATTCAATCGAAATATTTTATTATTGCTACTAATTTCAATAATATCGTCAAATCCTAACTTTAAATGATTTTTTACACCCTTGGGTGTTTCTGGTGCATATCCTGGATCAATTACTGATACAAGATATTTGGGCTGTATGCTTTCACACACATTAGTTAAATCTTTAAGAGAACAAACAATTATCATAAAAAAAGGGTGGTATAAACCACCCTTAATAAAAGTAAAATAATTAAACTACTCTGCAGTTGCATCAGCTAATATTGCATTAGCATCTTCATTTAATTGATTTAATGTTGAAATGATATCATCACCATTAATGATTGCTGCATAAGCTTTTTCAACCTCACCTCTAACTGAATAATAACCAGGAACTGATGGTTCACCTTTTCCGTATTGAACCATTGTTAATGATTTATCATATTGAGGTAATTCAGCTCTTTTTTCAGCAATTAATGGATGATCTGCAGAAGAAGTTCTAACAAAACCATAACCACTTTCAGTTGACCAAACTGCTGAGTTCTCAGTATTAGAAATATATTTCATCCACTGATATGCTGCTACCATTCTATTAGCATCACCTGAATTTCCCATAATTAAACCACCGCCATATAAGTTAAGCACTGGTTCATTAGTCGTGTATGATAATGGAGCTACATCCCAATTACCATTGTAACCCTCTTCAATGGCTTTTTGAAAATATGTAATACCGGAAGTAGATCCTGCAGCAAATAAAACTGAACCTTGTCCTAAATATTGCTGATCAGTGTATTTACCTCTTGCAACTATTGCGCATCCTTTATTAGCCATTCCTTGAATGAATTGCATAGCTTCAATAGCTTTAGGGCCATTGTAAATATACTGACCATTATCATAGTCAAATACATCACCTCCATGCGCAAATACCCATGCTGCAAAGTTACTTGCATCTGTATCTATTTCATATCCATAACTTGGAACATCTTCACCCATCTTACCACTATAATCTTGATTGGTTGCAGCACATGCTGCTTCTGCAAAATCAGCAGGCGTTTTAGGAGCATCTAAACCAAGTTCCTTTAACCAATCTGCATTGTAATAAAGGATCTCGATTGATTTTCCAACTTCATGTAATAGTTTTGGATTTCCATCAAAATATGGTGAAAAACCAACAGTCCAGTTTGCACCCCAATCTGCTATATCATCTTGAGATACACCCCATTTTTTACTATTTGCTAAAATATTTTGATCAATTGAAGCGCCAATTAAGTACATGTCAGCAGCAGCATTACCATAACCTCTTGCAACGTCTGCTATATCTGTTGTTCCAGCAGCAGACATCATAGCGGATTGAACTTTCCCATAATGTCCTTTGTGAACAACATTAACTTTTATTCCTGTTTCAGCTTCAAATCTTTCAGCTCTTGCCATCATTGCATCTAATCTTTCATCTGAATATTGAACCCAGAATTCAACAGTTTGACCTGAAGGATCTGCATTTTCAATATCTTGTGCGGTAATTGCGAATGATTGCGAGGAGATAAAAAATAAAGAAGCTAAGAAAAAATTTAAAATATATTTATAAAATTTCATAATCACCCCGTAAAAATAATTATTAATATAGAGGTAAAATTAAAGTTTTGTTACAAAAAATTTACTGATTTATTCTTTTAATCCAAAGTTTGATATACTTTCTATGAATAACTTCTGAGTAAAAAAGTATAATACTAAAATCGGGAAAATTGCAATTAAGCAAGCAGCCATCAATAAATTAAAATTAGGTCCCACTTCTCTCACAAAACTATAGATAGAAACTGTTACAGGATACCAATCATCTCTAGTTAATATAAGTAAAGGCCAAGCAAAACTATTCCATGCTATAATAAAAGTAAATAAAGAGACTGTCACAATAATAGGTTTACTCATTGGGATTACTACCTTGAGTAAAAAATTTAAATGAGAAGATCCATCTAGTCTTGCAGCATCCCATAATTCATTTGGTATCTTTTTAAAATATTGTCTTAATAAGAAAATTACAAAAATATTTCCCATAAATGGAACTGTTAAACCTTGAAGACTATTCATCCAAGAAGGTCCAAAAGGCAATGGAATAATTTCCCCTCTAATAATTAATAAGTGAGGTAAAAGTGTAATTATTTCTGGAATCATTAATGAAAGTAACAACATATAGAATATAATATTTTTAAATGGGAATTCTATTTTAGCAAATGAGTATGCTGCTGGAATACTAGTTAATAAAACACCAATGACAATTATTGAACTTATTATTAAACTATTAAATGTATAACGTTGGAATCTATTAGAGGTCCAAACTTCATAATAATTTTCAAACATCAATTTTTTTGGAAATAAATATTGATTTGATGCTTCTCCAGCTGTCATTAATGATGTCGAGATCATGTAAAAAAATGGGTAAATTGAAATTATAAAAACTATTAATAAAATTAAATAAGGTATCCTTGTGTCAGCATTAATAATTCTAGTCATAGTTTAACCTTTTTCTGAAAATTACATATTGAGATATTGCTAATATATTTAGCAGTATAAATAAAATTACTCCTTCTGCAGCAGCATAACCATATTTTACCCTTCCCCAAAAATGATCAAATATTTCTATTGTCACAACATCCATTGTGTCACCAGCAGAGGAAGTTTGCATAACAAAAATACTATTAAATGCTTGGAATGTATTTATGAAACCCGTTAACATTAGAAAGAATATAATAGGCATTAAAAGTGGTATAGTAATTTTTACAAATGTTTGCCATCGACTAGCACCTTCTGCTTTAGCAGCTTCATACAAATCAGAGGGAATTATAGAAAGACCAGCGAGTAATATTATTGCATAATACCCAGTGTAGGACCATATTCCATAAATAATTGATGACATTAGGGCTAAACTTGGACCAGCAAATAATCCTTCTATTTTTATACCAAATAAAACTTCAGTAATTGGTCTTTTATCAAATAACCACATTTGAGGATCAAAACCAAATATCCCTATGAGTTGATTTAAAAAAGAATTTTCAGCTTTACCAAATATTAAAAAAAATACTGCAGCACCCATTACAGCAGGAGTAATATAAGGAAATAGTAAAATCATTTGAAAGAATTGTTTACCAGCTAGTTTTTGGTACAAAGCAAATGCTATTATTAATCCTAATCCAACCTCAAAAATGATAGTAAAAAAAGAATAATAAAAAGTATAAATTAGAGAATAAAGATAGTCTTCATCGCCTGTTAAAAGCATTTTTCCCCAATTAATATTAATTAATATTATTCCAAAAATAAAAATTGCTATGGAAAATATTGCTAAATATATCTTGTTTTTTATTTTATTTTTAAATTCACTCCATAGCCAATAACTTAATATCAAAAGTAACAATCCTAGAACAAATAACCAAAAAGCTGGGATGTCTCCAAGTATTCTTTTATAATTTTCAAATCCTAAAAATCTGCCTTTAAAAACTTTCCATTTATGAACACTCATATACATACCAAAAAATACTGGGAATATTCCAAAAAGACTTATAATTATAACAGCAGGTAAAATTAAAATATATCCAGTAATTTTTTCAGAGTGATTTGATACAAATTTATTCATACACTTCTATTTTATCTTTGATTTTAATTTTTCCATTTTGTAAAGGAGATAAATAAATACCTAAACATGAATTATTGTAAAATTTTCTCAAATATTTTGGTATTTCCATATCATAATTTGAAGTATTTGGTTTTAAGTTTGTCACCGAACATCTAGGTATTTCTTTTGTTATTATAAATTTAATACCATTTATTAATATGGTTTTATTAATTAAATTTCTTTCTTCCCATGCTTTCATGTTTGATACATATATGTTTGCCCTAAATCTCTTATGTTCAATGTTTTTACGAATTTTTTTTTCAAAATCTTTAATACTATTAATGTTTATAAGTGAAATTGTAGGTTTTCTAATTTTTCCATAAATCATTGAATCAAAAAAAGGGTTCTGACTATTTTCTATTAAATTTATTACTTTTTTATGACCAATAATATTTTGAATTTTTGAACATAAAGATTTGATTTTATTACTATCTTTTATATTTGTTTTTAATAAAATTTTATTATTTGATTTTAAGATTAGTATGTTTTTTTCAAAATGAAAGTTAAAGTTGTTTAGTAATGGATGATCTTTTAGTGATAAAAATTGACCAATTTTTCTTTTTTTTGGATTTTTTTGAATATTATCAATAATAGTATTTGTTGTTTTTTTTATAAAGGCAAATCTTCTATCGTTTTCAATACCTATATTTTTTTTTATATTTAAAAAAGCACAAGAATTAAAAGATATGGATTTAATAGGAGAATAATATAATTTTTCAATATAAAACAATTTATCTTTCCTTCAAAAGATAATCATCAATAAAAGTATCTAACCATATTGATATTGATTTATTATATTTTATTCGCATTAAAAATTGCGAGAATAAATTTTGAGATCCTTTTACAAATAGTTTTTTTGGATTTTTAAGTAAAACTAAATATAACCATCTCATATGAAGTTTAAAGTTTACTTCAGGGTGAAATTGAAGTGCATAACAATTTTGATATCTAAAAGCTTGATTATTAAATATATCACCTCTGGCTAATAACTCACATCCAGTAGGTAGTGAAAATCCTTCAGAATGAAATTGAAAAAATATATTTTGAGAATTAAAAAGATTTTTTGCATTTTCAGTTGGTTCAATTTTATAAAAACCAATTTCTGAAAGCCCGTCTTTATTAGTTGTAATTTCTGAACCTAAACATTTAGCTAACAATTGAGCACCAAAACAAATTCCAAGATAAGGAACGTCAGTTTTTATAACACTGTTTATCCATTCTAATTCTTTTTTTATATATTCATCTTCATCGTTTATGCTTCCTGGTGCACCAAATACAACTATTGCTGAGTATTGGTTAATATTTAAAGGAAGTTCTTCACCAAGAGGTGGTCTACATATTTCAGCAACATATCCCCTATCTCTAAATTTATTTCCTACATCTCCTGGAACCGAAGTTTTTTGATGTAATACAAACAAAACCTTTTTCATACTAAATTATTAATAATAAATATTTTATTAATATGAAAATATTATTTCATATAAATTATAACTATTTTGTATATTAATTTATGTTGGTACTTATGTGACAAAATAATCAATATCTAAGATCTTTATGTAAAACATAAGAGTAAAATAACCAAAATTCATCATTACAACAAAACTAATAAGCATATTGATCGATTTAGGGAGTGAATTTCCTAAAAAATCATCCCAAAAAACTTTTTCTAAATATAGAGCTAATTCAAAGTATATAAGTGTAATGATTGCAGCATTAAAGATTATTAAAGAAGTTAATCCATTTAGACTTAACAAATAATTAATAAAAATCAATGTCAAAGAAGAAATAGAATAAATAAATAAATTTAATAAGATTTTTTTATTTTTTGAAAATTTTTTGAAATAAATAATATATCTTGTGTTTAAAAATAACAAAATTAATATCGAGCTAAAAAAAGAAATAATTAATATTTTTGTTATTTGATATTCCATTTATATGTATTTTTTATATAACTAAAAAATATATAAGAAAAATAATAAAATGAAATTTGATAATGAAACTAGTATTATTCAACAAAAAATAGCGAATGGTTATGCTGGAGTTTCACGAAGACTAGCTATTGTAAATGCCTTAAATTTAGAAAGTAATGAAACTGTTATTGATATTGGTTGTGGTGGTGGTCATTTAGTCCAAGAAATTTCATTATCTATTGGAGAACAAGGCAAAGTAATAGGGATTGATCCCAGTCAAGATCAGTTAGATGTTGCAAGTGATAAATGTAAAGATCAAAATAATGTGGAACTTATTTGTACTACAGCCGATGATATCAATATAGAAGATGCTTCATGTGATAAAATTACAGCTACTCAAACATTAGAATATATCGAAGATATAGATACATCCTTAAAAGAAATAAAAAGAATTTCTAAAAATAATTCTAAATTTGTTAATGTCTCAATTCTCTGGGACTATTTTAGATTTTATGGACCAGAAAAAGAAATTAATGATCTTATTCATGAAGCATTTAGAGCCCATTGTTTTCACCAAATGCTTCCTCTTGATTTAAATGGTAAATTAAAAAAACTTGGATATGAAAATATTAGTTCTCAAAATTTATCGTACCTAATTACAAATAGAGATAATAATTCACCAGCAATTTTTTATGAAACTATGTTAAGTAAGTTTGCTTTAAGCCAAGGTGTTTCAGAAGACAAAGTAGATGATTGGAAAAAACAATTAAATCAATCTGAAAAAGTAGGTAATTTCGGATTTACAAGTTTTCCAGTATTAACTGCAGCATATTTAGGTTAATTTAAAAAATGAAATTAAAAGTTTATTTATCTGGTGAAATTCATACTAATTGGCGAGATGAGATTATAGATAAATGTAAATCTAAGAATTTAGAAATAGAATTTTCAAGCCCGAGTACCAATCATGAATTATCAGATGATGTTGGTGTAAAAATACTTGGTGAAGAAGAAAAAAAATTTTGGCACGATAACAAAGGAGCCAAAATAAATGCTATACGAACTAGAAATTCGATTGATAAAGCAGATATAGTTATAGTGCGTTTTGGTGATAAATATAAACAATGGAATGCTGCTTTTGATGCAGGGTATGCAGCGGCCTTGAATAAATCTCTCATAATAATGCATAGTGATGAACATCAACATGCTTTAAAAGAAGTAGATGCAGCAGCACTTGCTGTTACAAAAAACGTTGATGAGATTGTAAATATTTTACAGTATTCTGTTGAAGGATCATTAGAGTTTTAGTTATTTACCAAAAATTCCTAATTTAACACCGTAATCAACTGCAATTCCATAATCAGGATCATCATCACTATCAACTATCAATTGACCTGTTTTTCTTAAAAGGCTGTGGCAGTCCTTAGTAAGATGTCTTAATTTTACTTGTTTGCCTAATTTGGAATATCTTTCTGCAATATCCTCAATTGCTTTTAAAGCAGATTGATCAATAACTTTTGAATTTGCAAAATCTATTATTACTAAATTAGGATCTGCGGAAGGTTTAAAAATTTCTAAAAAACTATTAGTGGAACTAAAAAAAAGAGGTCCTTCAATTTCATATACCTTAGCACCTTTTTCTGTTCTTGATTGTCTCTCAATTGCTCTAATTCTTGAAGCAGATTTCCAAGCAAATACTAATGCATTAATAATAACTCCAGCAACTACAGCAACAGCTAAATCTTCTAATACAGTTATTAAAGTAACTAAAACAATTACCAATGCATCCGATCGAGGGACAACAAATAATAATTTTAGTGAATTCCAGGCAAATGTTCCAATTACGACCATAAACATAACCCCTACTAATGATGCTATAGGAATAAGTTCAATTAAATTTGAAGTATAAAGAATAAAAATTAGTAAAAAAATTGCTGAAGATATGCCAGCAATTCTTGTTCTTCCTCCAGATTTCACATTTATCATTGACTGTCCAATCATAGCACAACCACCCATACCTCCAAAAAAGCCAGTGATACCATTAGCGACACCTTGAGCTAAACATTCTTGTCTAGTTCCACCTTTTTTATTAGTAATTTCTCCTACAAGATTAAGAGTTAACAAGCTTTCAATTAGTCCAATAGCAGCCAAAATAATTGCGTAAGGAAAGATAATGAAAAAAGTATCTAAATTAAGTGGAACTGTTGGAATGGAAAAAATTGGAAGTCCTCCTGCTACACTTGCTAAATCCCCTACTCTTGGAACGGGTAAATCTAAAAGTAAAACTAGAAAAGTAACTAGAAGAATTGCAGCTAATGTAGATGGAATGAATTTAGTAACCCTTGGTAAGTACCATATGATTAACATGGTTAAGAAAACTAATACTAAAGAATATGTAAGCACCTCTCCAGACATCCATGTAAATGTTCCATCAAAATTATATATTTGAAATTGATGCAATTGAGATAAACCAATTACGATAGCTAAACCGTTTACAAAACCTAACATTACAGGTTGAGGAACCATGCGCATAAATTTTCCTAATTTAAAAATACCTGCAAGAAATTGTAAAATTCCCATCAGGATTACAGTGGCAAATAAGTATTGGACTCCATGTTCCGATACTAATGACACCATAACCACAGCTAATGCTCCTGTTGCTCCAGAAATCATTCCGGGTCTTCCACCAAAAATTGCAGTTACTAATCCTACAATAAAGGCAGCATATAATCCTGAAAGTGGAGTTACACCTGCTACAAATGCGAAAGCAATTGCTTCTGGAACAAGTGCTATTGCAACAGTTAATCCAGATAGAATTTCAATTTTAAAAAGTGAAAAGGAAGCTTTTCCCTTTGGAATATATTCGTCCTTATTTAATCCAAGAGAATTTGCAAATTGATTAACTGTTGATTTTATCATTAAGATCTATGTTAATTAAATAGGTAAAATAATTTATAAGTAAACAAAATCTACCAAACAGATTTGTATATATTATAGGCATCAGATTCTTCAATTTTCCTAGGATTATTAACTAATAATCTGGTTTGTTTCATTGCTTCACTAGCCATCAACTTGCAAGCTTCCTCAGGAATTTCTAAATCTCTAAGCCTATAAGGTAAATTCAGTTCCTTACACAATCTTTCTAAACCATCTATAAAATTGTTACACAAAAAGTCATCATTTTTACTATTATCTAAATTTTTAAATACGTATGGTGAAAGATGAGCATAATTTTTTTTTGTTTCTTCATTTTTGGAATTGAATTTCATAACACTTGTAAGAACTAAAGAATTTGATAAGCCATGAGAGATATTAAATAAACCTCCGATAGGATATGCTAATGCATGAACTGCTGCTACTGGAGAATTTGCAAAAGCTTTACCTGCTAGCATTGATCCAAGTAGCATATTTGATCTTGCATTTATATTATGTCCATCAAATACAGCAGTTTTAATTGATGAGCCAAGAAGCTTGAGTGCTTCTATGGAAAACATTTTTGAAACAGGATTATTGTTTGAATTTATAGATGTAAAAGCTTCAATTGCATGAACCATTGCATCTATTCCAGTTGATGCAGTTATATTAGCGGGTAAATTAGTTGTTAACAATGGATCTAAAATTGCAAGATCAGGTAATATAAATTTAGAAGAAACTCCTTTTTTTTCTTTATCATCCATCGTTATTATTGAAATTGGTGTAACTTCTGATCCAGTTCCTGCTGTTGTAGGAATAAGTACAAGTGGTAGCCTTGGGCCTTTTGCATTATTAATACCCCATATTGTTTCGATTTGCTGATTTGATCCAAGAAGTAAAGATACAAGCTTTGCAACATCCATAGACGAACCCCCACCAAAACCTAAAACTCCAGTAGATTCAAATTCTCTTGCATCACTAAATGCATTTAATAATGTTTTTTTTGATGGATCAGACTCAACATCATTAAATATTTTAATATTACAATTTTTTTTAAGTTTTTTAATTGTTGGCTCAATCAAGCCTAACTCAGTCAAACCTCTATCAGATACTACAAATATATTTTTACCCAATGTATGAATAATCTGACTACAAGAATTAAGAGAAGTTTCATTACCAAAAATTAATCCTGCAGTAGAGTAAAAATTAAACATTAAAAATCAAAATAAATTAATACTTTTTATTTGGGTTTAAACCTGTAGGAATTTTTTTTCCATTAATAAGAAAATGAGGTGATTTTCCTAGCTCTACCAACTCTGGTCTACCATCTAAATAATTTTTAATATTATTAAGTTTTTCAAAATTATTGATAAATTTTTTCAAATTTGGAAAATTTGAGAAAATATTTTTATCTAATATTAAGCACATTGAAAAATGATGATAAGCATTAAAATCACAGTAAAATGGATCATTGCCTATAAAAAAATTACCTGAACTATTTTGTAAAAGTTTTTCAAAATTATTTAAAGAATTTGGCAAAATATCTTCTAAAAGTTTCTTTTTATTAGAATTATATTTTTCACCAAAAGTCATATTTATAGTTGGATTCAAAGGAGAAAACATTTCATGAGTTGATTCAAAGACTGCATCACAGTACGCTAATTGAAATTCATCGGAAGGTTTTGTTTTTGTTAAATGAGAGAGATATCGAATAATTGTATTGCTTTGCCAAATATATTTATCTTCATTAATTATTAAAATTGGTAATCTATTAAAAATAATATCCTTTTTAACTTCTGCCCAGCTACTTACGTAATGATCCCATACCATTTTGTATTCATAGGGAATATCTGCATAATGTAGCATCATCTGGGGAGCTTCACAAAGAGCCCTCATGTTGCCATATATAAGTTTCAAATCCATTTAATTTTTACTAAAGCAAATATGATAATTTTAAAGAAGAAAATGAAATAATGGTCGGGGAGAAAGGATTCGAACCTTCGACCCCCTGGTCCCAAACCAGGTGCGCTACCAGGCTGCGCTACTCCCCGAAAAAATTTGTTATATTCATAAATAAGCTAAAAACAATCTTTTATGTTTGTTTTCTAAAATAATATTTATTATAATTAAAAATAGGGGTGCTTAAATGCTGAGATTTATACCCTTTTAACCTGATCTGGATAATGCCAGCGGAGGAAACATGAAAACTATAATAATTTTTTTAACTACCTTATTTATTTCTTTCTCAATCTATGCAGAGAAACTAACCATTTATACATACGACTCTTTTGTATCAGAATGGGGTCCAGGACCCATAATTGAAAAAATATTTGAAGAAAAACATAATGCGGATATAGAATTTGTTGCTGTAGACAGTGCAGCAACATTATTGAATAAAGTTATTTTAGAAGGTGATACTTCCAAGGCAGATATAGTTTTAGGTCTTGATATGAATTTATTTGATTTAGCCAAACAATCTGAGCTTTTTACAACTCATAATATCAATGACATAAACAACTTAATTAATTTACCATTAAAATGGGAAAGTAATAAATTTGTTCCATATAATTATGGGTACTTTTCTTTTGTGTATAATGAAGCAAATTTAGCAACACCTCCAAAATCAATGGATGAGTTGATTAATTCTACTAATGCTAGAATTGTAATTCAAGACCCGAGAACCTCTACCCCTGGTTTAGGATTATTAACTTGGATGAAAGCATTATACGGAGATAAAGCTGGGGATGAATGGAAAAAATTAAATAAAAAAATTATTTCTGTTACCAAAGGATGGACAGATGCCTATTATAATTTTTTTATGGCTGGAGAAGCTGACATGGTATTAAGTTATACTACATCTCCAGCAGCACATATAATGTTTGAAGAAAGGTATGATATTCTTGCTACAACTTTTGAAGAGGGAAATTATATAACAATTGAATTTGCAGGTATTTTAAATAATTCACAAAATAAAGATTTAGCAAATAAATTTCTTAACTTTATGTTATCAAAAGAATTTCAATCAGTCATACCATCAACAAATATTATGTACCCTGTTACAAATATAAAAGATTTACCAGAGGCATTTGATAAACTAGATGTTCCTAACTTTATTCAAATGGATCCAAAAGAAATTAATAAGAATAAAGAAAAATGGATTGATGAGTGGCTTAATGCCTCGTAAATAAATTGTATTATAAATATAATTATTCAGTATTGTTTATTTTTGGATTAATTATCCTATTACCTTTCATAGGTATTTTTTCAAAAATTAACTTTGATTTAGACAATATTTATAATTTTTTTCAAAATTCATATACGCATCGTTTAATCTATTTTTCATTATATCAAGCTTTTCTTTCAGCATTATTAAGTTGTTTTTTAGCTATTCCATTCGCATTAGCATTAAATAGACATAAAAATTTAAAAATTATTAAATTTATCATTTCTCTTTGTGGTTTTTGCTTTGTGATACCAACAATCTTAATTGTGTTTGCAGTTATTAAACTCTTTGGAAATAATGGTTTTTATAACTCATATTTTAATTTGTACGAGAATTTTTCAATAGAGACAATTTTTGGAATAAAAGCAATTTTAATTGCCCATATACTTCTAAATACACCATTTGCGACTCGATTATTTTTTCAATCCTTAAATAGTATGCCTTTAAAATATTATGAAATATCTAGCTCTCTAAATATTACTTTTTTTGGCAATCTTCTAAAATTAGAGATGCCTTATATAAGACAAAATTTTTTTACTGTGTTCTCAATAATATTCTCTCTTTGTTTCTTAAGTTTTGCAATAGTAATGGCGTTAGGTGGTGGACCTATGTATTCTACAATTGAGGTGGCAATTTATCAATATGCACTTTTTGAACTAAATTTTAATAAAGCAATATTACTAAGTTTTTTACAAATTTTTATCTGTTTATTTTTTTTATTTATTGGTTTTTACAAATTAAAAGGTTCAAATTTTTTTGAAATAGATCAAATTAATTTTATTCATCCTCATAAAGAATACAAAGCTATAAAAATTATAGATTTTTTAACAATTGTATTTTTTTCGATATTTCTTTTTTCTCCAATACTTTCTGTAATTTATCATTTTATAAATAATGGTATTTATTTATCTTTAATTAATCAAAAATTTTTAGGATCTTTTTTTAACTCTATTATTATTTCAGTTACTACAGGAATAATTGTTTGTATATCTGGGTTTATAATTTCATCTATACTTGTAATAAATTATAAAAATATGATTTTTCAGCAATCAATTTTTTTAATAAGCTCTTCAATAATAATTATTTCTCCGATTATATTTAGTCTTGGTTATTTTATTATATTAGGTGAATTGAGATATGTGCAATTTTTTAAATATTTTGTGATAGTTTTGATAAATTGTCTATTCTTATTACCTTTTTCTATATTAATACTTTTTAATAACCTGAAAAATATTTTTTTAAATTTTGAAAATTTTCAGCAAACTTTCAGAATAAGCATAAGAAATTATTTTATTATTTTACTCCCAATGATTAAGAAAAATATAATTTTTGTTTTTGCATTTTCGACAGTTATTACTTTTGGTGATTTTACAATAATATCATTTTTTAAAGATCAAAACTTTGATACCTTGCCATCTTACTTATATAAATTGATTAGTGTCTATAAATTTAACGAAGCTTCTTTTGTTGCTGGTGTAATTTTAATACTAAGTATGATTATTTTTTTATTAATTGATAATTTAAATTACCAAGGCAAGTCAGCCATTAAAACGTGAAGATAAATACTTGCTACATAACCAATAAATATAACTGGAGTCCATTTTAAATGTCCAAAAAACGTGTAATATCCTCTTGCTTGTCCCATAAGTGCTACACCTGCAGCTGAACCAATTGACAATAGGCTACCACCCACTCCTGTTGTTAATGTAACTAGTAACCACTGATCGATTGACATTTCCGGTCTCATAGTAATCACAGCAAACATCACTGGTATATTATCTACGATAGCTGACAGAACACCTACTATAGAATTTGCCATTGTTGGGCCAAGACCAATATATAAGAATTCTGAAACAACAGTTAAGTAACCTATAAATCCTAAACCACCTACACTTAAAATAACTCCAAAAAAGAATAATAAAGTGTCCCATTCAGCTCTTGAAACTTTTCTAAAGAAATCAAATTTTTGGTCTTCAACAGATGGATCATGTGTAATTTGTAAATAAAAAGAATATAACCCAAGAAGACCAAGACCAAACATCATGCCAAGCATTGGAGGCAAGTGAAGAATATTATGGAAGTTTACAGCACTAAAAATTGTAAGCAAACCTAAAAAGATAATTACTCGTCCGCCTCTTTTCATATATTCTCTATCAGAACTAATTTGTGGTTTTTCATTTGGAATAAAGAAATACATAACTGCTGCAGGAATTATGTAATTAACCACAGAAGGAAAAAATATTTTAAAAAATGTAAAAAATTCGACAATACCGGCCTGCCATACCATTAAGGTAGTTATATCTCCAAATGGACTAAAAGCACCACCTGCATTTGCTGCAACAACTATATTAATACAACCAATCGATATAAATTTTGTATTACCTTTACCACAGGCCATTACTACAGAGCACATGACTAGTGCAGTTGTTAAGTTATCAGCTATAGGAGATAAGAAAAAAGTAATTATACCTGTGAATATAAATAATTGTCTAAAGCTAAATCCCCTTGATGTTAATTGGTATCTGACTACATCAAAAACTTTTCTTTCTTCTAAAGCGTTGATGTAAGTCATAGCAACGAGAAGAAATAGGAAAAGTTCTGCAAATTCTAAGATATTATGCTCTAAAGCATACTCAATTTCTTTGGCATATTGCTTATCAGAAGAAAAATGGAATGCTATAATACCCCATATTACAGCGGCTGAAATAATAACTGGTTTGGATTTTCTTAGATGGCTAAATTCTTCAGCCATTACAACAGCATATGCAAGAACAAATACAATAAGGCTTAAAATGCCTACATATGATGTTGTTAGATCTATTTCCATAGTTTTAAATTAAAGCCAATTACGTCTTTTTCAATCCCGAAATCATATAGATTATTGTGTATTGCTTCGTCAATAAAAACACTCTTTTTTATTACTTTTGCTTTATCATAAAGCTTAATACTGTGTTCATGTGGTACAATTTCATCCTTTTTTCCACTAATGATAAGTAATGGCGAAGTTATTTTATCAATTTTACTGAAGTTATCGAATTTATCTTTAACTAAATATTTTGTTGGAAATATTTTATATCTTTTTTTTGCAATATCATTGATAGATGTAAATGGGGCCTCTAAAACAATAGATAAAAATTCGTACTTTGTACCCATTTCTACCGCAGCACCAGATCCGAGTGATTCTCCATAAATCACTAATTCTTTGAATTTAAATTCAGTATTTTTTTTAATCCATTTTAATACTGCTTCTGCATCTTTATATAAATTTTTTTCTGTTGGATTTCCTTTGTTACCCCCAAAACCTCTCCAGGAAACTAAAAGTACGCTCCAATTTTTTTCGATATACTTCTGGATTCTGTAAGCTCTATCTCCAATATGAAAAGAATTACCATGAAAATAAACTAGTAATGGAAGTGAATTATTCCCTTTATGATACCATGATAACAGCTTTAAGTTATCCTCAGTTTTAATATAAACTTCTTCTGTATTACCCAAGTTATAATCCTTTGGAGAGCCTGGATGTCCTGATTTATTAAAAACAATGCGTCTTTGAAAGATATACAAGAGAAAACCTAAAAAAAAATATAGAAAAATTGCAGAAAAAATGTAATTCATTACTTATTATAATATTATGAGAATAGAAAACAAAGTAATTGATCCTCTAAGTCCTTACAACCGCGCACTGAAAAAAATAGAGGAAAGTGGTATAAGACCAACAAAACAAAGAAGAATTTTAGCTAAATTAATTTTTGAAAAAGGTGACAGGCATATATCTGCTGAAAATCTTTTTGATGAAGTAAAAAAAGAAGATAGAAAAATTTCTATGGCTACAATTTATAACACCTTAAAGCAATTTACCTCATTAGGATTAATCAGGGAAATAGTTGTTGATCAAAATAAATCACTCTATTGTAATAATAATAAATCCCATTATCATTTGTATATTGAAGATGAAGGTAAGATTCATGATATACCTACAAAAAATATTAATCTTGATATACCTTCTATTCCTGCTTGTCTCTCATTGCATAATATTGATGTTATTGTCAGAGTTAGATCTCTTAAAGAAGACCAAAAAAAGAATTAAATTGTTATGCACAACATAAAGTTGTGGTCTCCAAATAATAAAAAAACAAACCTCCACAAGTTTATTAATCAACTAGATAAAAGATTAAATATAGAAAATTATGCTGACTTGCATAATTGGAGTATAAAAAATAAAAATGAATTTTGGACTAATGTATGGGATTTCACAAATTTTATTGGTGAAAAAAAAGGTAAAATTTTTAAATCAGCACCTGAATTTACAAATAATAAATTTTTTGATGAATGTAAGATAAATTATGCTGAAAATTGTTTAACAAGATATGATGATGATGATGCAATAATATTTCACTCTGAAAAAAAAATTAAGAGAAATTACTCTTGGAAAGAGCTTAGAAGTGCTGTTTTTAAATTTGCAAATTATTTAAAAAATAATAACATTGAAAAAAATGATAGGATAGCTGCTATACTTCCTAATATACCCGAAACTGTAATTTCATTTTTATCTACAGCACAATTAGGTGCTATTTGGTCATCATGTTCATCAGATTTTGGTAAAAAAGCAATTATAGATAGATTTAAACAAATTGAACCAAAAGTATTATTATTTTCAGATTATTATTTTTATAACAATAAAAAAGTTGATACGACAAAAATTATAAAAGATGTTGTATATAATATCCCAAGTATAGAAAAAATTATTTTAATACCATATGAATTTAATGAATCAGATTATCAATTAGATTTTGAATACGATAATTTGTGCAAGATTTTACAACAAGAAATTGTGTATAGTAAATTTGAAAAGTTTAATTTTAATCACCCACTGTACATTCTTTATTCGAGTGGAACTACTGGAGTACCAAAATGTATTGTTCACAGTTCTGGTGGAGCGCTAATACAACATAAAAAAGAACATGTACTACATTGTGATATTAATGAAAAAGATAGAGTTTTTTATTTTACTACTTGTGGGTGGATGATGTGGAATTGGTTAGTTTCTGCTTTGGCGTCAAAAGCAACAATAATTTTATATGATGGATCCCCTTTTATTCCCGATAATAAACATCTTTTTGAAATAGCAGAAAAAGAAGGCATTAATTTTTTTGGCACTGGTGCAAAATATTTAGATACTTTAAAAAATAATAAAATTAAAATTAAAGAAAGTTTTAAATTAAATAGTTTAAATACACTGGCTTCAACAGGATCTCCTTTAGTTAATGAATCATTTGAATACGTTTATGAAAATATCAAATCAAATATTCATCTTGAATCTATAAGTGGTGGTACTGATTTAGTTTCGTGTTTTGTTACCGGTAATCCGTTAATGGATGTCTATAGTGGTGAAATTCAGTGTAAAGCTCTTGGAATGGATGTTGATGTATTTGATGAAAAAGGAAATTCAATTGAAAATCAAAAAGGAGAACTAGTTTGTAAATCTTCTTTTCCATCAATGCCTTTATATTTTTGGAACGATCATGATAATAAAAAATATTTTAATTCTTATTTTAGTAAATATGAAAACATTTGGTATCATGGAGATTATATTGAAAAAACTATAAATGGTGGTTATGTAATATATGGTCGATCAGATGCAACTCTAAATTCTGGAGGAGTAAGAATAGGTACTGCAGAAATTTATAGAGTAATTGAAAATATTACAGAAATTCAGGAAGCTGTTGCAGTAGAATATAAATTAAAAAATGATACACAAATTATATTATTTGTTGTCTTGAATAAAAATTTTGAATTTAATGAAAATTTAAGATCTAAAATAATACATGAAATAAAAATTAATCTTTCTTACAAGCATATTCCCTCACAAATATATGCTATAAGTGAAATACCAAGAACTAGAAGTGGGAAAATAGTTGAAATTTTAATTAAAAAATTAATTAATGGTGAAAGTATTGAAAATGAAGAATCATTAGCTAATCCAGAATGTTTAAAAGAATTCGAATTAGTATATAAAAACTTAAAGAATAATTATGCCAAATAGAGTTGTAGTCAGTAAACTAGGTGGTCCAGAAGTTTTAAAATATGAAAACTATGACTTACCTAAAAATGTTGAAGAAAATATGGTCAGAATAAAACAAACTTCAATTGGTATTAATTACATAGATACGTATCATAGAACAGGAATATACCCGTTACCTGTAGAAATTCCTTTTTGTTTAGGAGTAGAAGCAGCAGGAGAGGTAATAGAAATTGGAGATAATGTATCGAACTTAAAAGTTGGTGATAGAGTAGCTTACTCCTTTAGCCCTCCAATTGGTGCCTATTGTGAAGTTAGAGATTTTGATTCTCAAAAAGTTGTAAAATTACCAGAATATATTTCAAATGATGATGCTGCTTCAATATTATTACAAGGGATGACCGTCGAATACCTTTTTGAAAGATTGTATAAGTTGCAAAAAGATGAAGTTTTTTTATTTCATGCAGCTGCTGGAGGTGTTGGATTAATTGCTAGTCAATGGGCAAAATCCATAGGAGCTAAAATGATAGGTACTGTTAGTACTGATGAAAAAGCATCATTAGCAAAAAAAAATGGATGTGAATTCACAATTAATTATAAAGAAGAAGATGTTCATAGTAATGTTTTAAAATTAACAAACAATGAAGGAGTGAATGTTGTTTATGATGGAGTGGGTAAAGATACATTTGATATATCTTTAAAATGCTTAAAATTTAGAGGATTAATGGTATCTTTCGGACAATCTTCCGGAATGGTAAATGATGTAAATCTTCACAGTACATTTAATCCTAAAAGTTTATATTATACTAGACCAACATTAATGCATTATATTCGTAGTTCAGAAGAGCTAACAGATTGTAGTAACAAATTGTTTTCAAAAATTAAAAATAAAGAAATTAAGCCTAATATATTCAAAAAATTTAAATTATCCGAAGCTAGTGAAGCTCATGAGTTAATACAATCAAGGAATTCTGTAGGGTCAATAATTTTAAGCCCCTAGATTAGTGGCATCCCCTAGGAGAGTCGAACTCCTCTTTTCAGGATGAAAACCTGATGTCCTAACCGATAGACGAAGGGGACACATTTTTGGTATATAGTAGATATTTTGATTTTTTTCAAATTATTTAATTGATTACTTTCACGTCATGAATCAGTATTTGTGGCATATGACTATTTGAGAAGTTATCTTTTTTAATAGAACATAGAATATGAAATTTAAATTTATTAAACTTAATAAGATAATCACCAATAAGGGTATTCACACTGTTGAATGATATACCTTTTAAATTTTCGCCTAAATCATTTTTAAAAAAAATTAAAATATGTTTATTTTTTAAATTTTTAACCTGATCGATTACTATATCTTTGATTAAAAATAGAGGCTCTTCATTACCTTTGCCATGAGGTTCTAATAATTCTAAATTATCTAAAAAATCTTTGTTTATTTGATTTACAGAAATTTCACTGTCATAATATATTTTTTTTTCAAAAAAATTATCATGATATGAATCAAATTTTTTTGCTAAAAATTTATCTATTTTATCTAATTTTTTTTTATTTATTTTTAAACCTACTGCCATTTTATGGCCACCACCATCTTCTATTAAATCATTAGCCTTAAGCTCAAGAACAATATTACCGATATCAATTTGATCTATAGATCTGCCTGAGCCAGATCCAACATTATTAATAAAAGAAAATACAAATGTTGGTTTGTTATAAAGAGCTACTATTTTACTGGCAACTATACCTAAAACACCTTGGTGCCAATTCTCTTTATAAACAATAATAAATTTTTTATTTTCTTGATCTTTTATTTGCTCAATTGCTTCATTAAATATATTTTGTTCAATTATTTTTCTTTTTTCATTAATTAAAAATAGTTTTCTAGAAATAGTTTCTATTTCAGAATCATCATTTGATATTAGAAGTTTGGAGGATAAAGAAGAGTCATCAATTCTACTCGCAGCATTAATTTGTGGTCCTAAGACAAAACCAATATCTTTAGCTAAAGGTTCATGATTAATATTAGAGTTATCTAATATTTTTGTTATAGATTTATTTTTTCGACTCCTAATGAGCTCCAAACCTTTACTTACAATTGATCTATTATAATTGTTAATATTAACAATATCACAAATTGTTCCAACAGCAACTAAGTCTAAATATGACATTAAATTTGGTTCTTTTATATTTGGAAATAATTTTAATTCTCTAATTTGCTTTCTTAAACCCATTAGAAAAAGAAAAGTTACTGCTACTGCAGCAAAATCTTTATAATCATTTTTTTCATCAAATCTATTTGGATTAATTACCGAGTGAACTTTTGGTAGTCTAAATTCACTTAAATGATGATCTATAACTATAACTTCAATACCATTGAAATTAGGCAAATCAATCGAGTTAAATGCCGATGTACCACAATCCAGTGTAAACAAGAGTGTAATATTTTCATTAAGCATTTCATTCATAAGCCTAATATTTGGGCCATAGCCCTCCGATAATCTATTTGGTATTTTACAAAAAAGATTATTGGTAAAATTATTTAAAAATTTATATAAAATTGAAGCAGAAGTAGATCCATCAACATCATAATCAGCAATTATTCCAATCTTTTCATTGTTTTTTAGAGCTTCAATACATCTTTCAATTCCTTTTTTCATATCTTTTAGTTCAAAAGGATCTGGAAGATTATTTAAAATATTAGGATTTATATAGTTATCATAATTTTCTTCGAAGACACCTCTTGAAATTAGAAGTTTTGAAAAAATTTCAGAAATTGATTTTTTTTGTGAAAGAGTTTGAATGTGGTTAAAATCTATTTGTTTTTCTTCCCAAAATTTATCTGATAGTGATTTTTCAATATTCACAATAATTAATTATCATGAATAGCAAGAACAGTAATATTTTCTTTTACAAATTCTAATCCCTCAATTTTATTAATTACATTGCTTAATTTTTCTTTTTGAATATCATGTGTAGTGATTATAATAGGTATTGGTTTATCTGCTTCAGAACTCTCAGGAAGTTGAAGTATTTTTTTAACAGATATATCAAAATCACTAAAGTAATTAGTAATTGAAGAAAGAACACCAGGCTTATCTTCTGTCATTATTCTTAGGTAATAGCTATTAATTACATTTTCTGCTGAATATTTTTCAAAGCTTTGTAATTTATCAATTTTAAAACCCAAATTATCAAATTTTTCATTCTGAGATATATCATATAAATCAGACAAGACAGAGCTGGCAGTTGGTTTCCCCCCTGCTCCTTCACCCTCTAAAAATAAATTTTGTAGATGCATAGTCTCTATATTAATGGCATTCAGAGCATTATCAACACTTGCTAAGGGATTATCCATTGAAACTAATTTTGGTGAAGTAAAGTTTGATATTTTTTCTTCAATTATGCAAGCTTCAGATATTAGTTTTATCTTATAACCTAATTTTTCAGCAAAATTAATATCTTCAATTTTAATATTTGATATTCCTTCAATATAATTATTATTAAAGTTTAAATTTGATTTAAAACATAGAGTTGATAATATTGTTAACTTGTGTGCTGCATCATATCCGCCAATATCTAATTTTGATTCCTGATCAGAAGTAAATCCTTTATCTTTAGCAATTTTAAGAACTTCATCAAAGGATAAATTATCTTGTTGCATTTTTGTTAAAATATAATTTGTAGTTCCATTTAAAATTCCAGAAATTTTATTAATTCTATCTAAACTAATTGAATTTTTTATTGTTTTTATTACTGGTATACCACCTGCAACAGCAGCTTCATAAGATAAAGCTAGTGAATGTAAATTAGCTAATTCAAATAATTCTTTTCCATGATTAGCTACTAAAGCCTTATTCCCTGTTACAACATGTTTTTTATTTTTTAATGCTGTTTCAATTATTTCATAACTAATTCCTTTTTCTTCACCAATCAATTCAACAATTACGTTACAATTATCATCTTTAGACATTTCTCTTGGGTCATCATACCAAACATAATTTGATATATTAAAATTCCTTTTTTTATTTTTTGTTTTGGCGGATATTCCAACTATGTTCAATTCTACATCTGTTTTATCAAGGAAATAATTTTTATTTTCTTCTATTGTTTCAACTAGTGCTGACCCAACATTTCCCAATCCTGCTATTCCAATATTAAGTTTACTCATAAATAAATTTAACTTTTATAATCATTAATACATTTATCTATATCTTTTTTATCTGTATTAGAAATACTACAAAAATCTAATAATTCTTCATCAGTTAATTTTGCATCTTTAAAATCAGGAACATTATCTATATCAGGATATCCGCATGAAAAGATAAAAAGTGTAAGAAGGATAGTTGTAAAGTATTTAATCATACTAAAGATAGTGTTTCTTCAATATTTTCTGCTATATTAAAACATTGTACTGCTTGACCAGCAGCACCCTTGATTAAGTTATCTATTGCACTGACTATAATCAATTTATCTTCACTATAATGATCAAAGGTTTTAATTTTACAATAATTAGAGTTTTGAATAGAAAAAAAATCAAGCATTTCATCATTATCTATATACTTTATAAAAGGATTTATTTTTTGTAAATTCTGGAATAGATTTATAATATCAGTTTTTTGAATCCCATTATTTAGATCACAATAGATTGTAGAAATCATACCTCTAAAATTAGGAAGAATGTGAGGATTAAATGAAAATTTTACTTCATTATCTGAATTATGCTTATTAAGTTCTTGTTTGATTTCGGCAATATGTCTGTGGTTGTTTGTATTATAATTATAAAAATTATAATCATTTTTTGATTTCATTTTTTGGAAATTAAATTTTTTTCCTGCGCCACTATAACCTGATTTAGAGTCTATAACTATATTTTTGGTTTCAATTAATTTATTTTTTATTAAAGGTATTAAAGGTAATAAAATAGAAGTTGGATAGCATCCTGGTACCGCTATATTTTTGGAATTTACAATTTTATCTCTATTTATTTCAGCAAGACCATAAATAAAGTTATTTAAATACTCTTTACACTCATGTTTATTACCATAATTTTTTTTATAAACATCAAAATCATCTAATCTGAAGTCAGCTGATAAATCTATAATATTAATTTTATTAAAATATTTTTTTACATATTTGTTAGATACTGCATGAGGTAAAGCTAAGAATACATAATCACTATCTTCAACATTAAAACTATTATTGGGTTTTAATAGAGGAAGTTGATTATATTCTTTTGTATTTTCAATATTATTTAGATAACTTCTATGAATAGTTTCAGATCCTAAAAAATTTATATCTACGTTAGAATGATTTGATAGAATTTTTACTAACTCCATTCCAACATAGCCTGTTGAGCCTAAAACGGCTACTTTAATCTTATTTTTCATTGAGTTTATCTCTTAGAGAATTGGTAACTTCTTCTAGCTTTTGCTAAACCAGCTTTTTTTCTTTCAACAACTCTTGGATCCCTTGTAAGAAAACCAACTTTTTTAAGAGGTGGTCTATTTGAATTATCATATAAACTTAATGCTTTGCTAATGCCATGTCTTATAGCACCAGCTTGACCGGAAAGACCTCCACCTTTAACTGAAGCCATAATCTCATATGAATTGTCAGCTTTGACTACGTCCAAGGGCTGGTTAACAATCATTTGAAGTACAGGTCTTGAAAAATATTTATCTAAAGGTTTACCGTTGATTTTAATCTCACCACTACCTCTTTTTAACCACACTCTAGCAATAGAATTCTTTCTTTTTCCAGTTGCATAAGCTCTTTCTTTATTATCTAAAGAATTTTCAGTTTGATTTTCTTGATTTTCCATGTTTAAATTTTGTTTTTAGTATTCATTGATGCAATGTCAATAATTTGAGGTTTTTGAGCTTCATGCATATGATTTTCATCTCTATATATCTTGCAATTAGATAATTGTTGTCTCCCTAGAGGCCCCCTTGGGATCATTCTTTTAATTGCAAGTTTGATCATGTGATCAGATTTATTTTTTTCCTTCATTTTGTTAGGAGTTGTTTCTTTAATACCTCCTGGATAACCGGTGTGTCTGTAATAAATTTTATTATCGGATTTTTTCCCCTTAAGGTGAATTTTATCAGAATTGATTATAATTAGATTATCACCACAGTCTTGATTAGGTGTATATTCTGGCTTATTTTTACCTCTTAAAATATTTGCAGAAATAACGGCAAGTCTTCCTAAGACCGCATCTTTAGCGTCTATTAGAACCCATTTTTTCTTAATATCATTTTTTTTTAAAGAGAATGTTTTCATCGCGTGCCCAAATACATATATTGAAAAATTAAGTCAATAAATTAATAAAAAAAACCCTCTAAATAGAGGGTTTTTCATTATATTTGAAAGTTTAACTATGCAGTTGCTGAGTCTTTAGCAGCAGCGTTCCAGATAATTAAACCGAATAAGATTTTATTAATAAAATCAGCAAGGTTGTAGATCCAGTTTAGAGTATCAGCATCAACTGAACCCATCATTAAACCAAATACATATCCAAGAGGATAAATTGCCCAACCTACTAATACAATTAATCTCATTGCATTAAATGCAGAGGTTACTGATTCTTTAGTTGTAGCAGCCTGACTTGCTTCACCTCGGAAAATTTCCCAAATGATTACAGCCCAACCGATCATACCTATGATGAAACCAAGTAATACTGAAATATGACCTGCTTCACCAAGATAACCACCAACAATCATAACAAGTGTACCAATGAGCAATCTGTAGAAAGCACCACTAGATACAGCTGCGCCGGCAGCAACAAGAATTAAAAAGAATTCAACCATTTGAAGTGGTACAGTCAGTATCCAGTCGATATATCTATATACTGTTGGTGACTCACCTGTAGCAACCCAAAAGTCTCTCATATACATGTAATGTACAGCAGCTATAAAAGTAATTAGCCCTGCAACAACCATTGAAGTTCTCCATTTAGAAGAAACTCTCATACCTTCATAAAAGAAGAAAATAGTAGAAGCCCACATCCCAATTGAAACAATCCAGAATGTAATACCTACAAAATCACCTTCACCTAAGAAAGTATCGGCAGCAAATGCTGGAACAGCTATAAAAGCTATAGTTGCAGCAATGATACCTAATAGACTAGTCTTATTTAACATAAAAACTCCTTATAGTTTGTTTCCTTACTAATAAGATGAGCTTCATATATTTTAATTGACGAACAAATAAAACACTAAAAATAACTTTTTTTTTCTTATTTTTTGTATAAATATTTGATATAAATAACTGATAAATAACAATTTTTTTTTAAAAGATTTTTTTTAATTATTGTTTTTCAACAATATTCTCATTTTATTAAGAATCTGTTCAATTTTTTTAAGATTATTAAGATTCCTATTATTTACTTGAATTTGATTGTTTTTAATATTTGATTTAGAATTTGAGTATAATAATTTTTGAGCTAATTTTATTGAATAGTTATGACTATTACCATCATACAAAATATTTTTTAATTGTTGTAGTTTTCTAATATTTTCCCTATTGAAATATCTTGTTCCACCCTTACTTTTAGTAGAAATTCCTTCAATTCTGTATTTTTTAGTTTTAGGATCTATAGAATCCCAATATCTTATTTTATGTTCTTCAATTTGAAGCATCTTAGATACCTCTGATATGTTTAAATATTTTTTATTTAGCACTTAGAAACTATTTTTATCATTCATGTATTTTAATAATATTTTACTAGCTTTAAAAGTTATCACATTTCTACTAGAGATGTTAAACTCTTCTTTAGTTTTTGGATTTCTTCCAATTCTACTGCTCTTATTATTAAGTTTAAAAGTACCAAAATTGTGAATTTTGACTTTTTTATCAGATTGAAGACCTGCTATAATAATATCGACAATATCATTAACAATATCCAAGCATAATTTTCTATTAAAACCAAATTCACTTTGCATAGCTTCGGCTATTTCATCTCTAGATATATTTTCTTTGTTATTCATATACTTTTAATAGATTTAATAATTTGTTTATTCAATTTATTAGTAATAAAATTGTGACATTGTTTCAATGCATAACTAAAAGCGATTGGATTTGCATTTCCATGGCTTTTAACAGAAATACCGTTCAAGCCAATTAAAGTAGCCCCATTGTAAATATCTGGATTAACTTGTTCTTTTAATTTTATTAAATCTTTCTCAATTAATTTATATGAAATTTTATTTAGTAATGATTTGTTATAAATATCTCTTAAGTTAGATGTTATAAAATTTGAAATACCTTCTGCAGATTTCAGCATAATATTACCTGTATAACCATCAGAAATAATTATATCACAATTTCCAGATGTTATTTTATTTGGCTCAATAAAGCCGACAAAGTATTCTTTTAAAAAACTTGAGACAATTAAATCTGCTGCATCCTGAAGAAATTCTAAACCTTTATTATTTTCTGTCCCAATATTTAAAATACCTATTTTTGGTTTAGTGTTTCTGTTTATTATTGAATAATAACAAAAACCCATTAAAGCAAATTGAAATAAATTTGATCCACTAACTATAACATTAGCCCCTAAATCTAACATTAGCGAATAATTTTTTTTATTTGGAACTAAGGAGCAAATAGCTGGCCTATCAATACCTTCAATCATTCCCATATGAAGTCTTGAAAGAACCATAATAGCAGCTGTACTTCCAGATGATACAAATCCTGAATTTTCATTATTTTTTGCAAACTCTAATCCTTTATAAATACTACTATTTTTTTTATAACGTAAAATTGTGTTCACACTATCTTCATCGAGAATTATGTCTTCTGTATTTTTAACTTCAAAGTTAAAAATATTTAACTTATTTTTCTCTATATTTTCATTAATTAAAGTTTCATCTCCAAAAAAAATAATTTTTGTATTTTTTTCTTTCTGAAGAAATATTTCAACACCTTTTATGACTTTATAGGGGCTATTTTCTCCACCCATTGCATCAACGGCAATTACGACTTGCCCTTCAGACATTTCTCTAGTTATTTTCTTTTGTTTTCTTTTTTAGTATTTCTCTACCTTTATACATCCCAGTGGAAATATCGATCTTGTGAGGTAGTCTAGGCTCTCCAGAATCTTTATCTAAAATGACATTTATTTTTTTTATAGAATCATGTGATCTTCTCATATTTCTTTTTGAAACACTAGTTTTTCTTTTAGGAACTGCCATTTTTTTCCAAATATTTGTTTTTAAAATTAATTCAAGACAAATTTTCACAAATTATAGAAAATATTTAATATCTAATTTTTAAGATTTTCTAAATTCAGCAAATTTTTCATTAAATATTCTAGAAACATTAGAATAATCATCATTTTTAATTAAATCTATCATTTTAAGATATTCTATGAAAGATTGATTATTATAGAGATTATTATCATCTGGAAATTTCCTAATCCTATAATAAAATTTTTTTACATATGACTTTACATATTTTCCAATGGACATATCACCAATACCTTTTTCTCTAAGAGATTCATCTAAATCAGAAATAAATAAAGACATTAATTCATCATTAACTTTTAAGTAAAGTTTTCGGTTATATTTTAATAAATTTTTACGAATGAACATTATTAAAAAAATAGAAACTATTTCAAAAGAAATATTATAATCTTTTATTCTAAAAAAATTATTTTCATCTAAAAAAATACTGCTTTCAGCAAGGATTTTTTTATATTGTTCAGTTGCAATTATTTGCTCTTTATTTTCTTTTTTTTTAAAGTATTGTAAAATCATCTAATGCTTAAAACCTTTTTTTATATATGTATTTTTTTAATTTTAGCAAATTGTTCAAATAAAATCATATATTCTGGAAAAATTTTAAAAAATGATGAACTAAAAGAAATTAATTTCACAAATAAAGAAAAATTATTAAATAAACTTGGTAATCCTAGCTATATAGATCCAATAGAAAATAAATTTTTTTATTTTTCAGAAAAAAGTGAGAAATCAATGTTTAAAAAAGAAATAAAATATAGCTATGTTTTTGTTTTTAAAATGAATGAAAATGAAGAAATAATTGAAACAAAAGTATTTAACACTAAAGATATTGAAAATATACAATTCTCAAATGATAAAACATCAAACCAAATTGTAAAAAGAGGATTATTGGAAAAAATATTTGGGGGAGTTGGAACTAAACAAGAATTACCAACTACCCCTTAATGTTATAGCGATATTGCAGCTAAAAGTAATAGTGCAACAATATTTGTAATTTTAATCATTGGATTAACTGCGGGACCTGCAGTGTCTTTATATGGATCTCCAACAGTATCACCAGTAACAGCAGCTTTATGAGCTTCACTACCTTTACCTCCATGATTGCCATCTTCAATATATTTTTTTGCATTATCCCAAGCTCCGCCGCCAGCAGTCATACTTATTGCAACAAATAAACCTGTTATAATAACGCCAAGCAATAGTGCTCCTAAACATGATAATGCCGCTGCTTGGCCAGCTATAAATAATATAACAAAATAAACAACAATAGGTGATAAGACAGGTAGCATAGATGGTATAATCATTTCTTTAATTGCAGATTTAGTTAGTATATCTACACATGTACCATATTCAGGCTTACCCTTACCTTCCATAATACCAGGAATTTCTTTAAACTGTCTTCTTACTTCTAACACTACTGAACCAGCTGCTCTACCAACTGCAGTCATACTTAAAGCACCAAATAAGAAAGGTAATAAACCTCCTAATAATAAACCAACAACAACGTAAGGATTTGATAAATCAAAAGATACTTCAATCCCGTATAATGGACTACTTGAATCTTTAGCAAAATGATCAAGATCCTCTGTATAAGCTGCAAATAGAACTAGCGCTCCTAATCCTGCTGATCCTATTGCATAACCCTTGGTTACAGCTTTAGTTGTATTACCAACTGCATCAAGTGCATCAGTTGTCTTTCTTACATTCTCATCTAAGTTCGACATTTCTGCAATTCCCCCTGCATTATCCGTTACAGGTCCGTATGCGTCAAGTGCAACAACCATTCCAGCTAAAGCTAACATAGTTGTAACAGCAATAGCTATACCAAATAACCCAGCTAGTGAATAAGTGGATATAATACCAGCCACAATAATTAAAGCTGGCAAAGCAGTCGCCTCCAAGCTTATTGCAAGACCCTGTATAACATTAGTTCCATGGCCAGTTGTAGACGATTGAGCAATACTTTGAACTGGTCTGTAATTTGTTCCTGTATAGTATTCAGTTACCCATATAATTAAACCTGTAATAATTAGACCTAGTAAACCACATATAAAAAGTGACATTCCAGTAAATTGTGTAGATGTGCCCTCAACGACTAAAACACTATTTAAACCGACTATATAATCAGTTACAAAATATAATAATATTGCTGATAAAATAGCTGATACTGCAAAACCTCTGTAAAGAGCTGCCATGATATTATTATTTTTTCCAAGCTTAACAAAATAGGTACCAATTATACTAGTTAAAGCACAAACTCCTGCAATAGCTAAAGGAAAAATCATCATTGTATAAGAATTTTCAATAAAAAAAATAGAAGCTAAAACCATTGTTGCTACAACTGTAACAACATAAGTTTCAAAAAGATCTGCAGCCATACCTGCACAATCACCAACATTATCACCAACGTTGTCTGCAATAACAGCAGGATTTCGTGGGTCATCTTCTGGAATACCTGCTTCTACTTTACCTACTAAATCTGCTCCAACATCAGCACCCTTGGTAAAAATACCTCCCCCTAGTCTTGCAAAAATTGAAATTAATGATGCTCCAAATCCAAGCGATACTAAAGGGGCAACAATCTCCCTACCTGGAAATGAACCAGAGTTGTGTAAAACAAAATAAAAAATTGCAATAGAAAGTAGTGCAAATCCCGCAACTAGCATTCCAGTTACAGCACCTGCTTTAAATGACACTGATAAACCTTCAGCTAAGCTATTACTTGCAGCATGTGTTGTACGAACATTAGATCTTACAGATATATTCATTCCTACGTAACCTGCAGCACCAGAAAAAAATGCCCCAATTAAAAAACCAATTCCAGATGCCAAATCAAAAACTATCCAAATAAGAGCAAAAATAACAACTCCTACAATTGCTATTGTCATGTACTGTCTGTTTAAATAAGCTCTAGCACCTTCTTGAATTGCGCCAGCAATTTCTTGCATTTTATCATTTCCAGAACCAAGTGATAAAATTTGCCTAGACGTTACTAGACCATATAGTACGGCTGCTAGACCGCATAAAACAATTAATACCTGCAGTGTTGTCATTGAAAACTCCTTAAAATTTTGGCTGATATGTCAGAAACTATAGAAAAAATCAAGTTTTTAGGAGAAATGATCAAATTTCTTGATATTCTTTACGTCTAAATGTGAATCGAAATGAATTCCTTTTTCACTTATTATTTTTCCTATTAAAGTAACATTAATATTATTTTTATTAGCAATATCAAAAATTTTATTTCTATTTTTTTGACTGGATATGATTATCAGCTCATAATCATCCCCATCACTTAAAAGGTCTTCTAATCTAAAATTTTTTTTATTGTTGAGAATTTTTTTTGTTTTACCACTTAATGGAATTTTATTTACATTAATTAATGCGCCATATTTATCATTTAACATATCAGTTAAATCTCCAATCAGACCATCAGAAATATCTTTCATTGAATTAACATGATTTGCAATCAATGGTCCAATTTTACAAGGTATGGGATATAAATATTTTTTAATAAAATATTGCTTCAAATTTATATTTGATGAAATTTTTTTTTTTAAAATTTCTAAACCAATCTTTGACTCACCAATATTTCCAGTTATTAAAATATCATCGTATAAATTAAATTTATTTTGAAATATTTCTAATTTCTTTTTTATAGATCCAAAAAAAGTTGAAGAAACAATAAGTTTATTCGATTTTGATATATCACCTCCCAAAAGATAAAATCCATATTTATTTTGTATTTTCTTTAATTGACTTGAAAATAAATTTAACCAATTTTCATTAATATGATTTGGTAAATGCAAATTCAAAAGATAGGAATGGGGCAAAGCTCCCATAGCAAAAATATCAGATAAATTTACAGTTGTAATTTTTTGGGCTATCGACTTAGGATCATCATTAGAGAAAAAATCTATATCTTCAGAAATACTATCAGTCGTAACTGTTAGTTTGTAATGTTTACTGTTAAAACCTAAATATGCTCCATCATTTTCAAAATCAAATGTTCCCTTATTTTTAAAATTAAGTTTTTTTAAATATTTATTAATTATAAATTTTTCAGATAAACTATTTTTTATTGATTTCATCTTTATCTATATATTTTTGAATTATAGCATTGATTAATTTAGTTTCTTTTTGAGACACAAGACTTTTACTGATATTCAAATAATCATTAAGGACAATTTTAAATTTATTTTTATCAGTAATTTTTAATTCAGTAATAATTGCAAACATTATTGATTTTAAAATATTATCCCATTTTTCAAATTTTCGATTAATATCAATAAATCCATTTAAATCATCAATTATATTTTTTTTATCAATATTATTTTTAAAACTAGAAAAAAGTTTATTTAAAAAATTTTTATTAAATTTAAGCTTAAATTCTTTTTTTTCATCAATAATAGCAATATTAGTATCATAAAAATGCTTTTGAAAATCTTCAATACCTTCTAAAAAATCTGTATCTAAAAATTCATTCTGAAAAATATATTGAACAAATGCAAGTCTTGTTTGTGACTTGATGTAATTTTGCATTTTTTATTTTAGTAACTCTATGCAAGCTATTGCGGCTTCTTGACCTTTATTTTTTTGATTAACATCACTTCTTGTTGTTGCTTGCTCTAAATCATAACATGTTAAGATACCAAAACCTATTGGAACATTAAACTCAACAGATAGATCCATAATTTTTCTAGAAGTTTCATTAGCAATAACTTCGAAATGATATGTTTCACCTTTAATGATACATCCTAAAGAAATAAATCCTTTAAAATTGTCTATATTTTTTTTTATTAAATAGGGAATTTCAAAACAACCTGGCGCATTAATAATTTCATACTCATAACCATTTTCTTTAAGTGTTTTGCTTGCACCCAATTCAAGGTTTTTCGATATTTCTTTATAATAATTTGCGGAAACTATTAGAATTTTATTATTCATATTTTTCTTTGATCAACTATTTCAATATTAAATCCATCCAAGGCAATAATTCTTTTCTTAGTATTTGTTAATAATATAATTTTATTTATTTGAAGTAATGATAAAATCTGAGCACCTACACCATATTCTCTTAATTCTAATTTATTTTTTGATCTTTTTCTTTTATTAAAACTTTTAAGTATATTTGGTGACATGTCACTATTTATTAATACTATAGCTCCTGATCCGTTCTTCTCTATAAGCTGAAAGGCAGACTTAATTTCACTTCCAAAAATATTTTTTTCTTCAAATATATCCTTTGTGACATCTAATCTGTGCATTCTAACAAGCACAGGTTGCTTTACATCACTTAAATTTTTTACTAGAGCGTAATGCTTTTCACCAGAAATAGTATTTTGAAATACTTTTAGAGTAAATTGTGACCCCATCTCACTTTCAAATGGCCTTTCGGAGATCTGTTCGACAATTTTAGTTTTTTTAAGTCTAAACTTAATTAAATCACTAACCGTTCCTACTTTCAAATTATGTAGTTTTGCAAACTTGATAATTTCTGGTAATCTCGCCATAGATCCATCTTCACTCATAATTTCACAAATAACGCCAGAAGGATTTAAATCTGCAAGTTTTGAAATATCAACTGCTGCCTCTGTATGACCAGCACGTACTAAAACGCCCCCATCCCAAGCCATAAGAGGAAAAACGTGTCCAGGATAAACAAGATCATTCTTGTTTCTATTATTATTTACAGCTACTGATATTGTATGAGCTCTATCAGCTGCAGATATTCCAGTTGTCACTCCTTCTTTTGCTTCAATCGAAACAGTAAAAGCAGTTAAATCATTTTTTATATTACTTGGATTCATTAAGGGAAGTTCCAATTCTTCTATTCTATCCCTTGTTAATGCTAAACAAATTAATCCCCTTCCATGCTTTGCCATAAAATTAATAGTTTGAGGGCTAGCATATTGAGCTGGAATGATTAAATCACCTTCATTTTCTCTATCGGGATCATCGACAAGAATATACATTTTGCCATTTTTTGCATCTTCTATAATCTCTTCAATAGAAGACAAATTTTCTTCAAAATTATCTTTATTCATTGTTAAAAATGAAACGAGCAAGATAATCAAATTCAATGTTTACTTGATCACTTTCATTCAAAAATTTTAAGTTAGTATGATGAAATGTATGGTCTATGATTGAAATCATAAAGGAATTATTTTCTACTTTTGCTACTGTTAAAGAGATACCATTTATTGAAATAGATCCTTTTTCTACTATAAATTTATTGTTTTTATTAAATTTTTTTTCAAAATGATATTCCCAACTATTTTCAAGTTCTAAAATTTCAATAACAGTAGTTGTAGTATCAACATGACCATATACAAAGTGACCACTGATTTCATCACCTATCTGTAGAGATTTTTCCAAGTTAATTTTTTCATTTTTTAAAATGGAGTTAGAGAGATTTGTTCTTTTTAAAGTTTCCTCTCCAATATTCACTTCAAAGCTAAATAATTTGTTATCTGTTTGAGTAATATTTTTTGCTGTAAGACAGACTCCATTACAAGAAATTGAAGAACCTTCCTTACAATTACTTAAATCAAGACTTGTAGATATTTGGTAAAGCCCCTCATCTTTGTTTTTTATTTTTCCTAAATCTTGAATAATACCTGTAAACATTAATTCACCTGATAGTTTGTATATATGTCGTCTTTGAATTTTTTTCTTTCATTTAAAGATAAATTTAGTTGACTAAGTTTTTTTCCAACAATTGCTGGTTTGCCATGTTTTCCTATAATAATTTTGGATTTAAATAAATGAATTTCGTCAACTAAATTATTATTTAATAATTCCGTAAAAAAAATACCCCCTGCTTCAACTAATAAATCAGATATTTTTAATGAGTATATTTTGCTAAAAATATTTTTTAAATTTAGTTTTTTGCTTTTATTTAATTTACAAAGAATAATTTCACATCCTAATTTAATTAAATTTTCAGATTTTTTATTTTTTTTAGAAGTAAAGATAATAATTCTTTTTTTAGATATATCTTTTAATATTTTTGATTTCATTGGTATTTTTAGATTATTATCAATTATTATAATTGGAATATGTTGCTCTGAAGTTTTTTTTAATCTTATAGTTAATCTTGGATCATCTTTTATTACAGTTTTTGAAGTAGTTAAAATAGCTTGACTCTTTGATCTCAACTTATGCGCATATTCTCTACTCAATTTATTAGATATCCATTTACTTTTATAATCATGCCATGCAATTTTTTCATCTGTAGAAGTTGCAATTTTGACTTTTGTAAATGGTTTTTTCTTTAAAACACTTTTAAAAAAAAATTTATTTAAATTATATGTTCTATTCTTTTCTAAACCTACATTTACAATTACATTATTTTTTTTTAACTTTTTAATACTTTTATAATTAGTTCTAACATCTGGATCAGCCGCAGATATAAATATTTCTTTAATTCCTGATCTTAATATTTGATCTGTGCATGATCCATCTTTTGAACTATGAAAACATGGTTCTAAAGTAACGTACATTGAAGCTCCTTTAGCTTTATGACCAGCTTTAGCTAGAGCTATTTCTTCGGCATGAGGCCTTCCAGACTTATTCGTTACAGCTTTAGAAATTATTTTTGAATTTTTTGCAATTACACAGCCCACAATGGGGTTGGGGAAAGTTTGTCCAAATTTTTTTTTAGCAATATCATGCGCTAAATTAATCATCTTTACATTTTGTTGAGACACTAAAAATTATTTATCTTCTAAATTACCTAAGAAATCTTCAAAATCTTTTGCTTCTCTAAAATTTTTGTAAACAGATGCAAATCTGACGTATGCTACCTGATCTAAATGCATTAAAGCTTCCATAATGTACTGACCGATAATATTAGATTTTATATCAGTTTCACCTGAATTTTCTAATTTTCTTACAATAGCATTGACAATTTTTTCAATTTTTTCATTATCAACATTTCTTTTTCTTAAAGCTAAGGAAAGAGATCTATACATTTTATCTCTATCAAAATTTTCTTTTTGACCGTTACTTTTCATTACGACCAAATCCCTTAACTGAATTCTCTCAAAAGTTGTAAATCTAGAGCCGCAAGCATCACAAACTCTTCTTCTTCTTATAGCTGTATTATCTTCTGTAGGTCTTGAGTCTTTTACTTGTGTATCTTCATTACTACAGAAGGGGCATCTCATTTAAAATGCCTCACTATAAATTGGATATTTTTTGCAAAGCTCAATTACATCTTTTCTTGTTTTATTAAAAACTATATTTCTCTCATTTTCTTCAAGTAAAAGACTATCCAAGATATCAGCAATCATATTTCCAACTTGTTCAAAATCTTTCTGATTAAAACCTCTGGTCGAAGCAGCTGCAGTTCCAAATCTAAGTCCACTAGTTATTTTTGGTGGATTTGGATCATATGGAATTGCATTTTTGTTACATGCCAATCCAACTTCTTCTAAAATTTTTTCAGCTTTATCACCAGTTAAACCTTTTGGCGTCAAATCTAACCAAACTATATGTGAATCTGTGCCTCCTGTAACAATTCTAAATCCTCTATCAACTAAAGTTTTTGCCATAACTTTAGCACTAGCAATAACATTTTTAATATATTCTTCGAATTCAGGTTTAAGTGCTTCACCAAAGCAAACAGCTCTAGCTGCAATTACATGCATTAGTGGACCACCTTGTAATCCAGGAAAAACAGCAGAATTAATTTTTTTATATAAATCTTCATGATTAGTTAAAATCATTGCACTTCTTGCACCTCTTAAAGTTTTATGCGTTGTTGAAGTTACTACATGTGCATGCTCAATAGGATTTGGATATTGTTTACCAGCAACCAGACCAGAGTAGTGAGCCATATCAACTAAAAAATATGCTCCTACTTTATCAGCTATTTCTCTAAACTTTTTCCAATCTATTGTTCTTGGATAAGCGGAGGCTCCCGCAATTATCATTTTTGGTTTATGCTCTAATGCTAATGCTTCAACTTCATCATAATCGATTAAATCTTTATCATTGCCATCTTTTTTTACACCGTATTGAACAGCATTAAACCATTTACCAGATAAATTAGGTTTTGCTCCATGAGTTAAGTGACCTCCAGATGCAAGTGACATACCTAAAATAGTATCATGCGGTTGAAGTAAAGCTAAAAAAACTGCTTGGTTTGCCTGCGCTCCACTATGTGGTTGTAAGTTTGCAAATTTACAATTGAAAAGTTTTTTAACTCTTTCTAAAGCAATTTCTTCTGCTTGATCTACGAATTCACATCCACCATAATATCGTTTACCAGGATACCCTTCTGCATATTTATTTGTCATAACAGAGCCTTGAGCATTTAGAATTGATCTTGATGCAATGTTTTCAGATGCAATCAACTCTATTTGGTTTTGCTGTCTTTCTAATTCACGGCTTAAAGTTCCGTAAACTTCTGGGTCTGCTTCTTTAATTCCTTTAGTAAACAAATCTGAAATCATAATTTTTTAATCCTTCTTTTATGTCGTCCTGACTCAAACTTTGTAGAAAGAAAAGCCTGAACACTTTTTTTTGCCTCGCTAGTATTTATAAATCTTCCTGGTAAAACAAGTACATTAGCATCATTGTGCTTTCTTATCAATCTTGCTATTTTTGAATTATTAGCTAGACCAGCCCTTATTCCTTTTTTTCTATTAGCTGCAATACTCATACCAACACCAGTTCCACAAATTAGAATACCAACGTTTTTCTTATTCTTAAGAACCTCTCTAGTTAATTTGTGTGCAAAATCAGGATAGTCAACACTCTCATCTTTCTTTGTTCCTAAATCATTAATTTTTGGAAAATTCTTTAGCAATTTGGTTTTGAGGTCAAATCCAGCATGGTCTGAGGCAATGTATATATTCTTATTTTGCATAATAATTTATGTGGTTATTTACATTAAAATAATGATATTGGCTAATATTGTATGAAAGAAAATAATTGGTTTGACCCATTTTATATCCAAAGTCATTTAAGTGAAGAAGAAAGTAATATTCAGAAAAATGTCAGAGATTTTTGTAATAATGAACTCAAACCTACAGTAGTTGAAAGAAATAGAAAAAATGAATTTGATCAAAGTCTCTATCCAAAGTTTGGATCACTTGGAGTTTTAGGGCAAACAGTTAAAACACACGGTGGTTCTGGTACATCAAATTTAGCATATGGACTTGTAGCATATGAATTTGAAAAAATAGATAGCAGCTATAGATCTTCAATATCTGTTCAATCTTCCCTGGTGATACATCCAATTAATGAATTTGGATCACAAGAACAAAAAGATAAATATCTTCCTCAATTAATTAAAGGAGAAAAAATTGGTTGCTTTGGTTTAACAGAGAGTGAGGCTGGTTCTGATCCTGCTTCAATGAAAACTTCATTTAAAAAAACTAAAGATGGATATATTTTAAATGGATCTAAAAACTGGATTACGAATGCACCAATTGCTGACATATTTATTATTTGGGCAATTGAAGAAAACAAAGATCACAAAAGTATAAAAGGTTTTATAATTGAAAAAAATACTGAAGGATTAAATACTTCAACAATAGAAAATAAAACGAGCTTAAAAATCAGTCCAACTGGGCAAGTAATTTTAAATAATGTTTTTGTTCCTAATAATTTGTGTTTAGAAAATACCCAAGGTTGGAAATCAGTTTTTAGTTGTCTTAATAAAGCAAGATTTGGAATTAGCTGGGGTGTTTTAGGTTCAGCATCTGAATGTTGGTTAATTTCAAAAGACTATGTAGAAAATAGAATAATGTTTAAAAAACCTTTAGCGTCAAATCAATTAATTCAAAAAAAATTATCTGAGATGCAAATTGAGATAAATCTAGGATTGGCATCATGTCTATTAAGCTCTAAAGCTTTAGATAAGGGAAAAGATATTATTAATGCAATTAGTATTTTAAAAAAAAATAACTGTAAAAAATCTTTAGACATAGTTAGAAATGCGCGTGATATGCTTGGGGCAAATGGCTTATTAGAAGAATATCATATCATGAGACATTTGGTTAATTTAGAAACTGTTAAAACTTACGAAGGCGCAGAGGATATTCATTCACTAATTTTAGGAAAAAATCAGACTGGAATATCTAGTTTTTAGAGTAATTAAGAATTTAAAAGGTTTGAATTAATAGATTTTGTTAATATTTAATACCATTAGAAATTGATACAAATACGATTTTTGTATAAGTCTCAGACATAAATTCATATTATCTCGGGAGGACATATGAAAAAAAATTTAAAAAGACGTGAGTTTCTAAAGAAAGCAGGTGTAGCAGGTGCTGCTGCAGTTGGTGCTTCTACTTTAGCAGCTCCAGCAATAGCTGGCGGTCATCAAGAGTGGATCATTTGTAGTGCTTTTGGTAAAGCTGGAGTTCTTGGGCAAGCAATTCAAGCTTTTGGAGACAACATTAATAGTTACTCTGAAAAACTTAAAGTTAAGGTTTATCATGCTGGTGAACTTGTTCCAGGACTTGAAGCATTAGATGCAGTAAGATCTGGTGCAGCTCAAGCAGCTTATGGAGCTCCTTACTATTGGCCAAACCTATCTGATGCAATTGAGTTCGTAGCAACTTGTCCATTTGGAATGAATGCAATGGAACAAAATGCATGGTGTTATTATGGTGGTGGTATTGAAGAAGCTGATAAAATCTACAATGCTCTAGGAGTAAAGTTTTTACCAATGGGAAATACTGGTAACCAAATGGGTGGTTGGTTTAATAGAGAAATCAATACGCCTGATGATTACAAAGGTCTTAAAATGAGAATGCCTGGATTGGGTGGTAGAACAATTGAAAAATTAGGAGCTACTCCAGTATTGCTTGCAGGAGGAGACATACTACCTGCATTAACTTCGGGCGCTGTAGATGCTGCAGAGTGGATTTGTCCTGCTGCAGACTTAGGAGCAGGTTTATATCAAGCAGCAAAATACTATTATGGACCGGGTTGGCATGAGCCATCTACCCTTTTAGATTTATCAATCGACCTTAAAGCTTGGGAGTCATTAGATTCTGATACTCAAAACTTGATTGATGATCTTGCTAAATCTTTTAATATGACTGTCTTTAGTCGTTTCCAAGCAATTAATGGTCCTGCATTACAAAGACTTGTAAATGAACATAATGTACAAATTAAAACTTTTCCTGATGAAGTATTAGTAGCTCTTGGTAATGCAGCAGGTGAAGTTGTTTTTGAAAGAGGTTCGATTAATGCTGAAACTAAATCTCTATCAAATCATTTGTTATCTTTTAGAAAGGTAATCAAAGAATGGTTTACAAAAGGTGAGCAAGAATTCTCACGTATCAGAGATTTACCATTCAAATTTCCTGATTCAGTATAAATCGTAAATTATATTATAAAGAGGTCTTACTTAAGACCTCTTTTTTAATTTATAAGTCTAGGTAACCAAGTTGCAATTTCAGGAAAAGCAAAAACCAAAATAATTGCAAAAATTTGTATAAAAATAAAAGGAATTACACCACTATAAATATTTGATGTTTTTACATTTTCTGGAGCCACTCCTCTCAGAAAAAATAATGAAAATCCAAATGGTGGAGTTAAAAAACTAGTTTGCAAGTTAAGAGATATTAAAATTCCAAGCCATAATGGATCTGCGCCATTTGCAATTAGACCTGGTCCAACAAGAGGAATTATTACAAATATTATTTCAATATAATCTAAAAAAAAACCTAAGATAAAAATTGTTAGCATGACAATAATAAGAGCTCCATATTCACCGCCAGGTATATTTGTTAAAAAATTACTTATCATTTCATCGCCTTGGAAACCCCTAAAAACAAGAGAGAACATTGAAGCACCAATTAAAATAATAAATACAAACGAACTCATTTTTACAGTTGTAATTGCTGCGTCAGATATATTCTTTAAATTTAAATCTCTTCTTAATAAGGCAAGTATTGCAGCTCCAACTGCCCCAACTGAAGCTGATTCAGTAGGTGTGGCAATACCTAAAAAAATTGAACCAAGTACTGCTAAAATTAGAAATATAGGTGGAAGAACTTCAAAAAAAGCAGTTTTCCAAATTTCCAATCTTGGTTTGTCAATTTTCTTAAGAGGCAAATCTTGAGGTCTGATTCTTGCAATGAACAAAAGGTAAATAATAAAAAAACCAACAAGCATTAACCCAGGTAATAGTGCGCCCGCAAATAAATCAATTGCTGTAACAGGCAATGGTGCCAAATCTCCTCTCAAAAGACCGGCCTCTTCGTTAGCACCTTGCAACATTTCAGCAAGTAGTATCAAAACAATTGATGGTGGAATAATTTGCCCAAGTGTTCCAGAAGCACAAATTGTTCCAGTAGCTATCTTTTCATCATAACCTGCTTTGAGCATCGTTGGTAATGCTAGCATACCCATTGTTACTACTGTTGCCCCTACTATACCTGTTGAGGCAGCTAATAACATTCCTACTAATACTACTCCAATTCCTAATCCACCTCTTACTGAACCAAACAAATCTCCAATTGATTCTAAAAGTTTAGCAGCAATTTTAGTTTTTTCTAGCATGACTCCCATAAAGATAAACAAAGGTACCGCAACTAGAGCTTCATTAATCATTACTCCATAGATTCTTTGAGGAAAGAAAAGCAGCATTTTAAAATTAAAAACTCCGAGTAAATCTCCTAAAAAGGCAAAAATTAAAGATGAACCTGCTAAAGTAAAAGCAACTGGAAAACCAAATAACAAAAACAACAATGTTGTTAAAAACATTACTATTGCTAAAATTTCAGGACTCATTGGAATTAATATTTAAAAAATTATTTATAATTTTTGAAACAACTTGAATAAATAAAAGAAAAGCAAAAATCAAAATTGCTAACTTCAGCAAATAGATCATTGTTAAACCTCCAGCTTCTCTAGATACCTCATTCATTTGCCAAGATTTTAATACAAAGGGAAAGCTGTAAGACCAAATAATATATAAAAAAGGTAATAATAAAAAAATGTTGCCAACTAAGTCTACTATTGCTTTATATAATTTAGATGAGTTTCTATAAATTATATCAATTCTGACATGATCGTCATTTAGATAAGTAAAACCGGCGCCAACCATAAAAATATAAGCATGCATCCATACATATGTTTCTTGCATCCATATAAAACTAATTCCGAATAAGTATCTTAGTATTACTACTAAAAAAACATTAACAACCATTAGAACAACTAGAAAAGCACACAAGTATCCTGCGTATCTATTTACAATATTTAAAAAGGTAGAAAGATTTTTCATATTTATGATTAAATTCTATTAGTAAACTTAAATATATTTAAATAAATAAAATTAACCATCAAATTTCTGATTTTTATTGAAAAACTTAGGAACTTTTTTTCCAGCCTGAGCTCTCTTTCCAATCCAAAACTCAACATCATCCAATTTTCTATTTTTAGACCCAGTACTCCATTCTAAACCATCCTCAATGGTTAATTGAGTGACATCCGATAAAAAATCATCTTTCTTGATTTTAATTAATTGAACCCCTCCACCCTTTTGTAATTTTGGCAAAGCATCTATTTCAAAAATTAGCATTTTTTGCAACTTTGTGACACAAGCTATATGTTTTTTAGTGAGATTTAAAACTTTAATTACAACATCATTATTTTTTAAATTAAATAATTGCTTACCTTTCTTTTGGTTGGTTGTTAGAGGTTCAGTGTTACTAATAAATCCTTTTCCATTTTTGGATACAATTAAGAGCTCTTCATCTATTGATGAAAGCAATCCCGTAACTTTGTCATTCGGCATGCTATCAACAAAATAAATAAATGATTTAGGGTTACTATTTCCACCTGGTAAAATATTTGGATCTATCGTGTAAACTTTACCAGAAGAAACAAACAAAAGAATTTTTTGATTGGAATTTAAATTAACTGAAAATAAATTTTCTTTTTTTATTTTTTCAATTTCCTTTTCATCAGTTATCTCTTTAATTCTCTTGAGCTGAAAATCTTTATTAATGATAATAGTGAATTTTTCAATTTCTTTAAATTCATCAATACTAATATCAATATCATTATTTTGTTCTGATGATATTAAAGATTTTCTTTCTTTTATATCTGTATCTAAATCACTTTTTATAAGATCTAATTCACTTACTATAAATTTATCTAATGTTTTTTTATCTTTTATTAATTTGTTAAGGTATTTTAATTCTTCATTTAATTTTTGGATTTCATCTTTAATATTTTTTTCATCAATCTTTCTAAGAGATCCTAAACGCATACTTAAAATTGAATCACATTGTAAATCAGATAATTTATATTTTTTAATTAATTCTTTTTTGGGATTATCTTTTGTTCTTATTATTTTTATTATAGAATTTAAATTTTTAAAGACAATTTGATAACCTTTAAGAATTTCTAGTCTCTTTTTAATTTTTTCTATATTAAATTTTGATTTTCTTTTAATTGTAACTTTTCGATGTTCTAAAAAATTAGAAAGTATTTCAATAATTCCAATTTGTTTAGGCTCTATACCATCAATTAAAACATTAAAATTACAAGAGTACTTAATTGATAAGTCAGTTAATTTAAAACATAAACTTATTAATTTTTCAGCATCAATATTTCTGGTCTTTGGTTTTAATACAATTCTAATATTTTCATCTGACTCATCAACTACATCATCCAGAGGTAATTTTTTATTATTTATATTATTAGCAAGTTGTTCGATTATCTTAACTTTATTAACTTGATATGGAATTTCAGTAATAATGATTTGATACAAACCATTTTTTAATTCTTCTATTTGATATTTAGCGTTAATATTAAATGAGCCCTTGCCATTCTTATAAATTTGCTTTTTTTCATTACTATCTAAAATTATTTGACCACCAGTAGGAAGATCTGGTCCATTAATAATTTTTAAAATTTCAGTTAGTGAAGCTTTATCTTTTTTTAATATTAATTTTAATGCATCAATTAATTCAACAATATTATGAGGAGGAATATTTGTGGCCATACCCACAGCTATACCCATCGCTCCATTAATTAAAATATTAGGAAGTTGAGATGGTAGAACCACTGGTTCTAAATTTTGACCATCGTAATTATCTTTAAAATCTACTGAGTTTTCTTCGATACCATCAAAAAAATAATTTGTATAATCTTGTAATCTTGCTTCGGTGTACCGCATTGCTGCAGGATTATCACCATCTATATTTCCAAAATTACCCTGGCCATCTACTAATGTAATTCTTGTAGAAAAATCCTGAGCCATCCTTACCAAACTATCATAAATAGCTTGATCTCCATGAGGATGAAATTTACCCATTACATCACCAACAATTCTAGCACATTTTTTATAACTTGAGCTTTTGAAAAGTTTTAGCTGATACATTGAATAAATTATTCTGCGGTGAACAGGTTTTAATCCATCCCTCACATCAGGTAAAGATCTCGAAACGATAGTTGAAATTGCATAAGAAAGATATTTTTCACTAAGAATTTTATCTAAATTGGATTCAATTATTTTGTTCATTTTTTTCTAAAAAACTGATTATATTTTTCTTAAATAAAATATACTGATTTGGCAATTTATGATTTAAATTAGATAAATGATTTTTAATAAAAATTATTTCAAAAATTTTAAAAAAATTATTTAAAGAATTATAATCGAATTTAACATTTGAATTATTCACAAAAAGATGATGAGGAAAATCAATAGTATAATTAGAGTAATTTTCTTTAAATTCTAAAGTATCTGTATCAAAATATTTAAATCTATTATTGTTAATATAATCTAATTCATATCCAATATATTTAAGTAAATCAAATAAGTAGATACAATAAAAATTTAACCATTTTTTTTTATCAATCATAATTTCTAAAAACTCTTTAGAAATTTTATATATTTGGTTTATTTTCTGACCTTCAATTACTGAGGCATTAATTAAAGACACAACAGAAAGTAGGCAGCTTAGTTTATATTTATCATTAATAACACTTGATAAATAAGGTTTTGATAATTCAGCTTTTATTGATGGTGGACGGGTCTCAATGTATGTCACATCTAAATTTAAAAAAAAACCAAGTTGCATTATATTTTTCTTATTCTTTGAAAGTCCCCCGTAAACAATTCCTGAGAGTACCTCATCCGTGTCTGATAAAAATTTAATTAATAGATCATTATCTTTAAAAACTTTTGAATGTATAAGTATACCGTTAAATTTTTTTTGCATCTGATGAAATAATATTAATATAAAGATGGGTTTTTACTTTTAAAATATTAGAAATTTCTTTTTGACTTTTTACTCTGATATCTTTTATTTTAGATCCTTTTCTACCCAATAAAATTTTTTTGTATCTGTCATTTTTAATAATAATATCTTGCTTTATTTTTAGCTGTCCATTTTTCAAATATTTAAAAGTTTTATTAGTTACTTCTATATTATATGGAATTTCTTTATGAATTAATGATAGTATCTCATTTCTTGTGCATTCATTGGCGATAAAAATATCATCTTTGTCTGTGATTTCATCATCTTTATATAGCCATTTCCCATGTTTTGATTGTTGAAAAAGATAATCAATTAAATTTTCAAAACCTAATTTTTTTTTAGCTGATATATTAAAAAATTTTTCAATTTTATATTTTTTTGTAATTAATTTTATATGCTTAAGTAAATTTTCTGCTTTAATCAAATCGGTTTTATTAAAAATAATTGAAATATTTTTTTTTAATTCATAAAGTTTAGGAAAGTCATTTTTTAAATCATTTAATTCAATTTTTTTAGAATCAATTAAATACAAAATAATATCTGATTGATTTAAGGCTTCCCATAAATTTTTCTTTAATTTAGTTTTTTGAGATTTATTATATCTAAGAAAGTTAATACCAGGTGTATCATATAGAACAAGTTGAGTATTTTTAATATTAATAATACCAATTACAAAGTCTTCAGTAGTATTGATTTTTTTGTTTGTTATTGAAATTTTTTCTCCGACAAGATTATTTAGAAGAGTGGATTTACCTGCATTAGTCTTACCGACAAGACTAATTTTTAATATTTTTCTTTTCATTAATTTTTTTTAATGCAATTTCTGCAGCATTTCTCTCCGCGTCTCGTATTGATGAGCCTTTTGAATTAATCTTATTTAAATTTACCAATTTAACTGAAACAGTGAATGTTGGTGAATGAGGCGGTCCTTCTTTTTTTACTAATTTATATTCTGGAAGTTTTTTATAAAGTTGTTGCGATTTTTCTTGTAATAATGTTTTTGGATCTAAAGTTTTAGAAACTTCAATATCTAGATGTTTTGTCCAAAATTTACTTATAAAATTAAACGAAGAATTATATCCCCCATCTATAAATATTGCTCCAATCAATGATTCAACTGAGTCTGAAAAAATTGAGTTTAACATTTTATTATTTTTTTTCTTAAAATTGTATTGAAGCACATCTTCTATTTTTAATTCTTGTGAAATTTTAAATAAAAATTTTTTTTGAACTAAATAAGAATATTTTTTAGATAAATCACCCTCATTAAACATTTTATATTTTGAAAATAATAAATTTGCTATAATTAATCCCAGTACTCGATCACCTAAAAATTCAAATCTTTCAAATTCATTTATGTTAATTTTTTTTTCATTTTCTAAATAAAAACTTGGATGTGTTAGTGATTGAATTAACAATTTATTATTTTTAAATTTATAATTTATCTTTTTTTCAAATAGTTTGAGCTTTTTACTATCTATCATTGAATTTTTTGAAAAATTCTTTCATATCTAATTGAATTCGGCCATTTCCATATCTGTAAAAATCTTGCATTTTCTAATGAAAAGAAAATGAACTGCGCTTTACCAACTAAATTTTCATAAGGAATGAAACCAACTGTACTTATAAATCTACTATCTTGTGAATTATCTCTATTATCACCCATTACAAAAAAATGATTTTTTGGAACATTAAATAACTGAGTATTATCTGCTATACCATTGTCTGTTATATCAAGAATATTGATCTCTTTATTAAAAAAATATTCACTATACATTCTAACTCTTTTATTGCTCGTTTTGTTATCTGTATCTATAAAATCATTTAATTTTTTTCTTAAGATTTCTGATCCGTTAATGAAAATAATACCATTTTTAATTTCTATTTTATCACCAGGTAGACCAATTACTCTTTTAATATAATCAGTTCTATTATTTTCAGGAGTTTTAAAAACTACTACATCACCTCTTTCAGGTATATTAGAGAATATTTTTCCAGGTATTAAAGGTATTGAAAATGGAAGGGAATGTTTAGAAAAACCATATGAATATTTTGAAACAAAAATAAAATCTCCTACAAGGAGATTTGGTTTCATTGATCCTGAAGGTATATTGAAAGGCTCAAAAATAAATGATCTAATTAGTAAAGCTATAAAGATTGCTATAAGTATTGATTTGAAATTACCAAAAAAACTATTTTTTTTTGATTTAATCATAAATTGTCACATTAGCTATTGCATATTTTTTTTCATCAGAAAGCGATACTTCAATTTGTGTATTAGAATTTTTATTCATATTTTTAAAAATTTTTTTTGCTTTACCATGAAGTTTTATAAATGGTTTACCAAATTGATTATTTTCAACTTCAATGTCTTTCCAAAATACCCCCCTAGCTAAACCTGTGCCTAGTGCTTTAGCGCATGCCTCTTTAGCAGCGTATCTTTTTGCAAAAGATTCTACTGAATTTAATCTTTTTTCTGATCTTTCTATCTCAGTAATACTAAAACACCTTTTTTTAAATCTATTACCATATTTATTTATTACTCTACTTATTCTATTAATATCAATAATATCAATTCCATTGCCATAAATCATATTTAACCTTTTAATCTCTCTAAAGATGATACTTCTTTTTCCATTCTTAATGCAGCAATAATATTTTGCAAATGATTTGCATCTCTAACTTCAATATCTATTATAATTTCAAAAAAATCATGCTTCCTAACTGAAAAAAGTATATTTGAAATATTTCCATTATTTTTTGCAATTACTGTTGTAACTTTTCCAAGACTTCCAGGTTTATTAAATAACACAACTACAATTCTTGCATTAGATATAGTTTCTAAATTATTTTGATTGTCCCAAGAGATGTTTAACCATCTATCAGGAGCGTCTTGATATGAAGAAAGTGTATCACAATCAAGAGTATGAACTGCAACACCTATTCCTGCAGTTACTATACCCACTATACTATCTCCTTTTAAAGGAGAGCAACAACCAGCTAGATGATAAGACATTCCAGCAGTCAAACCTTTTAATTTTATAGGATTTTGATTGTTTTCATTAAACTTAGAAACTGGAATATAATTATATTCAGGGTAAATTTTTTTAATTACAGAAAGTGCTGTAATTTCACCTGATCCTATTGATGCATATACATCATCTATTGATTTATAATTAAAATCATTAAGTATTTTTTGTTCAATATTTTTGTTAAATTCATAATTTTCTTTTTGAAAATAATTGATTAGTATTTCTCTTCCAAAAATTATGTGTTCTTCTTTTTTTTTAAATCTAAAAAATCTTCTCAATTGTGATTTAACCTTTGTTGTTACTGTAAATCTCTGCCATAAGGGAGATGGCTGCGATAATTCTGATGTAATAATTTCAATTTGATCACCATTTTTTAAAATTGTTTTTAATGGCTGTAACTTATCGTTAATTTTAGCAGCCACACATTTATCACCAACTTGACTATGTATAGCATAAGCGAAATCTACAGGTGTAGCATTTTTGGGTAATTCTATAAGATCTCCTTTTGGAGTAAAGACAAAAATATCATTCTGAAATACTTTTAATTTTGAATTTTGAATTAATTCATCTTGTGTAACCGAAGAATTCATTGAGTCTATTAAATCATAGATCCATTTATATTCTCTTGCATCTTTTTCTTTTATTTTTTTTGGATCTTTATATTTCCAATGCGAAGCAACGCCAAAATCAGCAATCTGATCCATTATATTTGAACGAAATTGAATTTCAATTTTTTTGTTTTTTGGCCCCATCACAGATGTATGTAAGGCTCTATATCCATTTGATTTTGGAGCAGAGATAAAATCTTTAAACCTTCCTTGAATATAGGGATATTGTCTATGAATAATACCTAAGCATCTATAACACTCTCTTGTTGAGTTAGTTACAACTCTAAAAGCCATAATATCTGATAGTTGCTCAAAAGAAATATTTTTGTTTTTAATTTTATTCCATATTGAATAAGGGGACTTAATTCTACCTTCTACCTTACAAAAAATATCTTCTTGAAAAAAAATATTTTTTAATTCATATCTTATTTCATCAACAATATTATCATCTTTTGATTTTAAATATTCTAACCTTTCGATAATTGTTTTCTTAGCGTCAGGATTAATTACTTCAAAAGAAATGTCTTCTAACTCATCTTGCCATTCTTTCATTCCTAACCTTTGTGCTAAAGGGGCAAAAACTTCTAATGTTTCTAAAGCTATTTTAGTTTTTTTATTTCCATCCTTAATAAATTGAATTGTTCTCATATTATGTAGCCTGTCAGCTAATTTTACTAAAATAACTCTAAGATCTTTTGTTGTAGCTAATATTAATTTTTTATAATTTTCTCCAAATTTTTGATTTTTTACCCTCAATGAATATTTATTAATTTTTGTAAGTCCCTTAACAAGTTCTACTATTTCAGTACCGAAGTTTTTATTTATTTTATCTATATCTAAATTTGTATCCTCCAAGGTGTCGTGAAGTAAGCCAGCAACTATGGAGTCTGCATCTAACCTAATTGAAGTCAAAATTTTTGCAACTTCTAATGGATGGGTTATAAATGGGTCTCCTGAATTTCTAAGTTGATTACTATGCGCTTCCTCACTTAATTTTAGAGCCTTCTTTACTTTACCCTTTTCCTCTTTACTTAGATAGGAAGTAATCGTTTCTAGTTCTTTATGAATTTCTTTATACATAAATAATTTTAAAATTATTTATTTAAATTAAAATTTATATTTATTATAAATTTTCAGTTGTATCTTCATCTGAAGAATCATCTAAACTATCTTGTGATGCTTCAACTGATATTTCATCTGTAAGATCATCATCATTCTTTACATTTTGACTTATTTCAACACTATCAGATTCTTGCTTTTCAATCTGATTTTCATTAGAGTTTTCCTCTAATTCATTAACATCTTCATCTAATTCTTGATCCTCGCTAAAATTATTAGTTTGATATTCTTCAATTAAATCATTTTTTAATTTTTCTTTTGTTAATGTTTCTTCAGCTATTTCTCTTAAAGCAATAACAGTATTTTTATCATTATCAATTTCTACTGTTGGATTTTCACCAGCATATAACTTTCTTGCTCTATTTGAAGCAACTAATACTAGTTCAAATCTACTAGGAAATTTATCTATACAATCTTCTACTGTTATTCTAGCCATGTAGAGCTTATATTGATCAATTTACAAAAGTAAATAGTTAATTATTTTTAAGTATTCTCTGTTTTTTAATATTCCAATCTCTTTGTTTAATGGACTCTCTCTTGTCTATTTTTTTCTTACCTTTAGCTATTCCACAAGACAATTTAGCTATTCCTTTGTCAGAAAAATATAATGATATTGGAATTATAGTGAAACCTCCTTGTTTGATTGATCCGGATATTTTATTAAACTCTCTCCTGGTTATTAATAATTTTCTATTTCTACTAGGATCATAGTTATTATCACTAGAATTTTGATATTTTTTTATATAAGAATTTGAAAGCCAAAGTTCACCATTTTTTTCTATAATAAAAGAACCACGAATAGATCCTGTATTAATTCTTAAAGATTTAACTTCGGATCCAGTTAATACTAGCCCTGCTTCTATTTTATTTGATATTGTAAAATTATAATTGGCTCTATTATTAGCAGCAATTATTTTCATTTATAAAAGTTGTAATTCTTGAAGACAACTTTTTACTAATTTTTTTGTATCATCTTTAATTTCTGATAATGGGAGTCTTGTATTTTGACTACAAAGCCCTAATAATGATGCAGCAAATTTTACTGGACCTGGACTTGATTCTATAAATAAAGCATTGTGTAACGATGATAGTTTTAAATTAATTTCCTGAGCTTTAGTAATATTTGATTCTTGCCAAGCCAAATGCATTTCTGAACATAATTTTGGCGCGACATTAGCAGTAACTGAGATACATCCATGACCCCCCTGAGCTAAATAAGCTAAAGCCGTTCCATCTTCTCCAGAAAGATAGCAAAATTCATCTTGCAATTTTTTTCTAGTAAGTAATGGTCTAAATAAATCATTAGTTGCATCCTTAACTCCAATGATATTTTTTATTTTTGATAATTCGATCATAGTTTCAATTGTCATATCTACAATTGATCTGCCAGGAATGTTATAAATTATTATTGGTATACTTGTTTTTTCTGCAATTGTTTTAAAATGTTCATATAAGCCTGATTGAGTTGGTTTATTATAATATGGTGTTACAATTAATGCAGCATCTGCTCCTACATTTTCTGCATGATTAGTATACTCTAATGCTTCAAAAGTGTTATTTGAACCAGTACCAGCAATAACAGGGATTCTTTTATCAGCAATTCTGATTGTTTCTTCTATTATTTTTTTATGTTCATTATGTGATAGAGTAGGTGACTCCCCAGTTGTACCACAAGGAACAAGACCATGGGAACCATTATCAATTAAGTGATTTAAAACTTTTGTTAATGAATCATAATCAACTTTTTCTCCAATAAATGGAGTAATGACTGCAGGTATACTACCTTTAAACATTTTTATATGGCGGAGAGAGAGGGATTCGAACCCTCGGAAGGAATTACTTCCTTCGCAGGTTTAGCAAACCTGTGGTTTAAGCCACTCACCCATCTCTCCTGTTCGTTAATCATGATCTTCTAATAAGCTTCCATGTTTAATTTTTCTTGATAAACAAAGATTTTAACAAGTGCAATCTCTCTATATCAAGTGAAACAATAACATAAGATAAAATGGGATTATAGTCTAAAGTTTAACTTTTACTGCTCCAATTTTGCTCCAAAAGTCTTTTATTAAATTAATGGTATTTTACTTATTTAGATTGATTAGTTATTATTAAAAAAAATTAATTCTTTCAAAAAACCAATATAACCCAACACTTGATATTAATATAGAAGATGGAACTTGAAAAAATATTCTATAATTTTTATTTTTTGCAAAGTTTAACGCAATCAATAGATATAGAACCAATACTATAGATATTTGCGCTACTTCAATACCAATATTAAAAGATACAAGATTGATAAATAAGTCTGTACTCCTATAACCTATATCACTCAAAACTAATGCAAACCCTAAACCATGAAGTAATCCAAAAAATAAAATTACAATATATCTTAGATATTCTTTTATATATTTTTTAAAAATATTTTCTAATCCGATATAAACTATAGAAAGTGCAATTATAGGTTCAACAATTTGAGGATTGATTCTCATTAAAGATAAAGAAACAAATATAAGTGTAATTGAATGAGCAATAGTAAATATAGTTATTTGAGAAATTAATTTTTTTATAGATGATGAAAATAAAAAAAGTCCAAATATGAATAAAATATGATCTAATCCTTTTGGAATTATATGTTGAATTCCTAATACAAAAAATTTTGCGAAGCTATTAAATGTTTTACTAAAATTATTTTCCTTAAATAAAAATTGACTTGATTCCATTCCTGATTGCAAATATTCTGTAACTAATTCATCTTCTAATTTGTTATTATTATTCTCTCTTAGAATAATTGGGCCGTAGTTTTTAACCCACCTAAATGTAAAATGTTCAGAATTTTCATCCAATAAAACTCTAAAATAAACATGCGTATCTCTACTTATTTCAAAATTTTTAATATCTTCAACATCAGTGTTAATTAAATTTATTTTCTTTGTTTCATTATTAATTTTAATATCAATATTAGAACTTATTTCACTCCAAGAATTTTGAAAAATTTCTTCAAGGTCTTTTTTGCTTAAAATTCTAAATTTATCATAAATTTCACTTAGTGATGAAGAGTCTGTATTAGAAACAGTAGATGCATCAATATTAGATAATATCAATTCGGCGTTTAATCTTATTTTAAAATTCAAATATTTTTCATCATAAGTAAAATCTGCAATAGATGGCTTGATTTCATGACTAATAGAAGATGTTGAAAATAAATTTAAAAAACATACTAGAATTAAAAATAGATATAACTTTATAATTTTTATATAAGAGAACATGATGAAATTTACTTTAAAAAGATTAATATTTATTATTATCTTAACTTCAATAACAAAAATCTCTTTGTGTCATGAATTTTGGATTGATCCAATAAATTATCACTTATCAAATAATGAAAAAGCTGTGGCGAATATCTTTATAGGAGAAAATTTTGAAGGATCACCAATACCATTTACAAAAGAATATTTTAAAATTGCATTCCTGTATGCTGAAGATAATAAATTAAAAATTAAAGGTAGATTAGGTGATATTCCAGCTCTTAATATTAAAAAAATGTTCAAAGGATTAAATGTAATACAAGTTGAATCAGTTACTAAATATATTGAGTATGAAAAATTAGTAAAATTTGAAATATTTTCAAGAGAAAAAGGATTTCCATATTTAGCCCAAAAACATAGAGAAAATAACTATCCAGAAAATTTTTTTGAAAGTTATAAAAGATATGCAAAGTCATTAATTAGCGTGGAAAATTTTGATGGTAAAGATATCGATACAAATATGGATTTTGAATTAATTTTTTTAGACAATCCTCTTAAAAATTTAAATGAAAGTAAAAGAATTCTATTAGAATATAAAAATAAAATACTAGCTGATCATAAGGTTTCTATTATGAGTTTAAATAATGGTTATTTTAGAAAAGAATACGTTAGAACAAACAAGGGCGGATATTTTGATTATTTATTTAAAGAAAACACAAAATATCTAATTGAAAGCGTTGTTATAATTGAAGGTAGTAATAAGAAAAAAGATAATTATGCTAAATGGCATTCTTTGTGGACTTCTTATACATTAAAAACACCGAATAAATGATTTAAGAGTGTTGAATTGCTATTAAAAATTTTATGAATAATTATAATATTAAAGACAAATAAAAATGACTAATACAAATATAATAAAAGATTTTTTTGAAGGAAAAATAAAACTTTGGAAATCCTATTGGTTAGTTGGTGAACTACTAAATGGTATTGTTTTACTTATTATATTTAATCTTGAAATTTATTTTTTTAATACAGATAGCTCTGTTTCCCAAATACCATTTTTAGATTTTACTAATCTTGCGCTAATCTCTAAAATTTTTATTTTTATTTGGACAATATTTATTTCTATTGGAATTTGGAGAGCAGCAGAAAATTACAGAGGAAGTATTATTTGGATAGTTTTAACGTTTATAATTGTTGCTTATAGATGCTATTCTTTACGTTTAATTTTTTTTATTTAATTTTTGTTTTAAAATATCATTTAACATTTTTGGATTAGCTTTTCCTTTAGTTAATTTCATGGCTTGGCCAACAAAAAAACCTAATAACTTATCTTTACCTGCTAGATACTGTTCGACCATTTTTGGATTTTCTGCGATGACCTCATCAATAACTTTTGCTATTTCACCCTGATCTGTAACTTGTTGCAGTCCCTTTTCATCTACAATTTTTCTAGCTGTTTTTCCTGAAGAAAACATTTCTTCCAATACATCTTTTGCAATTTTGCCAGAAATTTCATTTGTAGAAATTAACTTTATAAGTTGTCCTAAGTTTTCAGGTGATACTGGAGAGTTTATTAAATCTTGATTATTTTTGTTTAATAATGAAAACAATTCAGAAGTAATCCAATTTACAACTATTTTTGCATGATTTTTTAATTCTGAATCTGAATTAATTGTTTCATTAAAATAATCAGATGTTTGTTTCTCTGCAGTTAATACTGAGGCATCATAATTAGACAATTTATAAGTCTCAATAAATTTATTCTTAAGCTCATCTGGAAGCTCTGGTATTGATGATTTAATTTTTCCTATTTCTTCTTTAGAAATTTTTAGTGGTAATAAATCTGGATCAGGAAAGTATCTATAGTCATGAGCTTCTTCTTTATTTCTCATGGGTCTAGTTTTGCCAGTAGATGTATTAAAGAGCATTGTGTTTTGTTCAATAGAACCGCCAGATTCCAATATTTCTATTTGTCTTTTTGCTTCATAATTAATAGCCTGCTTAATAAATTTTATAGAGTTTAAGTTTTTAATTTCACATCTAGTTCCATATTCATCTCCAGGTTTTCTTACTGAAATATTTACATCTGCTCTTAAAGAACCCTCTTGCATATTTCCATCACATGTATCTAAGTACATTAAAATTGATCTAATTTTGGATATATACATTCCAGCTTCATCAGGCGTTCTAATGTCAGGCTCACTAACAATTTCCATTAAAGCAACGCCAGATCTATTAAGGTCTACATATGTTTTTGAAGGATTCTGATCGTGTAAACTTTTACCAGCATCTTGTTCTAAATGTAATCTTACAATTCTAATATCTTTCGATGTTCCATCTTTAAAATCAATTGTAACTTTTCCTTCTCCTACAATTGGATATTTGTACTGACTAATTTGATATCCTTGTGGAAGATCAGCATAAAAGTAATTTTTTCTATCGAAGACAGAATAATTATTAATTTTAGCATTTAAACCGACTCCAGTTTTTACTGCCTGTTCCACGCAATACTTATTAATAACAGGCAACATTCCTGGCATAGCAGCATCGACTAAAGACACTTGACTATTTGGTGATGAACCAAATTTTGTTGATGATGAAGAAAATAATTTAGAATTTGATTTTACTTGAGCATGTATTTCAAGACCGATTACCATCTCCCAATCATGCTTTTCACCTTTTATTAAATTATTCATATGATCTTTCTAGAGATACAGCGGTATTAAAAACTTGTTGTTCATCAAAGTGTTTCCCTAATATTTGAATACCTAGTGGTAAATTATTTTTATCTTTCCCAAAAGGAATGGAAATGCCAGGTAAGCCTGCTAAAGAAGCAGGGACCGTAAACACATCATTTAAATACATTTTGATAGGGTCATTTTGTTTTTCATTTAAAGGAAATGCAGCACTTGGTGCAGTAGGAGTAACTATAAAATCACACTCTTTAAAAGCTTTATTAAAATCATCGGCTATTAATTTTCTTACTTTTTGTGCCTTCAGATAATATGCATCATAATAGCCTGCAGATAATACATATGTTCCTATTAAAATTCTTCTTTTTACTTCTTTTCCAAAACCTTGAGCTCTTGTATTTTCATACATTTCATCGAGAGAATCAATTTCATCAGATCTAAAACCATATTTTACTCCATCATAACGAGCTAAATTTGAGGAAGCTTCAGCAGGAGCAATTATATAGTAAGTAGGAAGTGCATATTTAGTATGAGGAAGTGAAATATTTTTAATTCTAACACCTTTTTTTTCTAAAACTTTGATAGCATCTTCCCATATCTGACTTATTTCCATTGGTGTACCATCAATAGAATACTCCTTTGGTATACCAACAGTTTTCCCATTTAGATCATCATCTAAATTTTCAAAATAATTTGGAATATCTACTTTAGCACTTGTACTATCCCTTTGATCAAACCCAGCGATTGATTGTAATAATATTGATGCATCTTCAACATTATGAGAAAAAATTCCTGCTTGATCCAAACTAGATGCAAATGCAGCTATGCCCCATCGTGAACATAAACCATACGTTGGTTTGATACCAACAACACCACAAAAGCTGGCTGGCTGTCTTATTGATCCACCTGTATCTGTTCCAGTTGCTCCTAAACATAAATCTGCAGCAACTGCTGCTGCAGAACCACCAGAAGATCCACCAGGAGCTAAAGGCTCATTCTCTTTTGATAGGGGATTAATTGTATTTCCAAAAAAACTTGTATTAGTAGCTGAGCCCATAGCAAACTCATCTAAATTTGTTTTACCAACAAAAATAGATCCTTCATCTAATAATTTTTGAGTAACAAATGATTCATAAGTTGGATTAAAATTTTCTAAAATCTTTGAAGCTGCGGTTGTAGGCATACTTTTAGTACAAAATAGATCCTTGATTGCAATCGGAATACCTTTTAATTTTTTTGCTGAATTATCATTCTCTAAGTTATCTATCTGCTTTAAAACATTCTCTTCACTAAAATGAATAAAAACATTTAAGTTTTCATTTTCCTTAATTCTTTTTAAATAATCCTGATTTAATTCTCTTATTGATATTTTTTTTGTATCGAGATCTTTTAATGTTTGTTTCAAAGATGATTTAGACATTATTCTACCACCTTTGGTACTGCAAAAAAACCTTCAAGTTTATCAGGAGCATTTTCAAGAATTTCCTCACTAGAATTAGTATCATTAGATACATCTTCTCTTTTAGGTAAAATTGATGATGATATGTTACTTAACGGTTCTACATTTTCAGTATTTACTTCATTTAACTGCTCTACCCAGTCTAAAATGGAATTAAGATCCTTAATATAATCTTCAGATTCTTTATCATCTAACTTTATTCTAGATAGACGAGCAATTTTATTTATTGTATTTTTATCAATCTTCAATTTATGAGCTCCATTATATGAATGATCAAAATAATTTAATCGATGGCCTTAATACATCACAAATACTTGTAGGTCTAGACCTAGGAACTAAAACGATTGGTGTTGCAGTAAGCGATAGATCAAAAATAATCGCTACACCTCTTTCAATTGTCCAAAGAAAAGGAACTAATAAAGATTTAATTATCATGAAAGATATTTTGAAAGAGTATGAAATTGGAGGATTTATTCTTGGTTTACCGATTAGCCTGGATAATAGTGAAAACAAACAAAGCCAATTAGTAAGAGATTTTAATATTAATCTTCAAACCTTTTTTAAGAAACCTACAGCTCTTTGGGATGAAAGATTTTCATCAGATGTAATCTTTAAAGAAATGAGAAAAGCCGATTTAAGTAAAACAAAGATAAAAAATAAACTTGATCAACAATCGGCTGCTTATATCTTACAAGGATATTTAGATAGATATAGAAATAATTAATAAATTAGTTTACACATACTTACACATTATTGACACATATGAATTCAAAGCTACTTAAATCAGGACACATAAAATTATATAAAAGAGAAAATTCAAAATATTGGCAAATGAAAGTGAAAATGCCAAAATTAAAAGCGATCAGGTCATCTACAGGTTCAAAAATTCTTAAAGATGCAGAAAAAATAGCTTTAAAATATTATTCATCTATTTCTTCAAAAACAAATATCAAATTAAAAAGAAGTAAAAATATTTTTAAAAAAATTCATTTAGTAGAAACAGCTGATTTAACCAAGAAAGAAATTGAGCACATCTTAGATGAATCTAAAAAATATATAACTTTTAATAAAAGGAAAATTAAAAAAATTAATGTTTTAGAAGGAAGAACAATATTTAATCTTTTTTTTGAAGATTCAACAAGAACAAGAACAAGTTTTGAAGTTGCTGCTAAAAGGCTAGGAGCAGATCTCATTAATGTAGTGGTAAAAGATAGTTCTATTAATAAAGGTGAGACTTTACTCGATACTATGACTACTATTAATTCAATGAATCCGGACGTTTTAGTTGTAAGACATCCAGAGGAAGGAATTAGTAAAAAAATTTCAGAAACAGTAGATGCGTCTGTAATTAATGCTGGTGATGGTAGTCATGAGCATCCAACACAAGCGTTATTAGATGCACTTACTATAAAAAATAAATTTGAAAATTTTGCAAAATTAAAAATTGCTATATGCGGGGATATTTTACATAGCCGTGTTGCTCGATCCAACATAATCATACTATCAAAGTTAGGTGCAAAAATAAATGTTATTGGGCCTAAGGAATGGTTACCAAAAAGTTTAAATAAACTACCTGTGAACGTTTATACAGAAATGAAAAAGGGATTACAGAATTGTGATATTGTTATGATGCTACGTATTCAAAAAGAAAGAATAGTTGGGAAAATAATGCCAAATCAAAAGACTTATTTTAAAAAGTATGGTTTAGATTACAATAAACTTAAATATGCAAAAAAAAATGCTTTCGTTATGCATCCAGGTCCAATGAACCGTGGTGTAGAAATAGACTCCAAACTTGCCGATGACGTCACGAGGAGCTTAATACAAGAACAGGTCGCTATGGGTGTTGCAGTACGAATGGCATGCTTAGACTTAATTATTAAAAACAGAGATGACTTTAGTAAGTAGTTTATCATTAATCATATTGTTTTATGTAATAGGATCATTACCCTTTGCACTAATTTTTACAAAATTATTTGGCTTGGGAGATATTAGAAAGGTTGGTTCTGGCAATGTAGGTGCAACAAATGTTTTAAGAACAGGAAATAAATTTGTAGCATTCATTGTTCTTTGTTTTGATATTTTTAAAGGCTTTCTTCCATTCCTCATTTTACAAATATATTTTCAAGATATTTCTTTATTAAATAAAATACTTCTCTGCCACTTTGCCATATTAGGTCATATCTATCCTGTTTGGTTAAAATTTAAAGGTGGAAAAGGAGTAGCTACTTATATTGGTTTTTTATTTGGGTTTAATCCTTATATTGCAATTTTATTTTTATTAGTATGGCTTGTCACTGCTTTTGTAAGTAAATACTCTTCTCTTGGATCTATAATTGGAATTTTAGTAGCTCCAGCTTATTATATTTTTATTAATTTAAATTTTTATATTCTAATTTTCTTTATTTATTTAACTTTAATTATTTATCTTAAACACACAGAAAACATTAAAAGACTCATTAACAAAACTGAAAGTAAAATTAAATTATCCAAGTAAAAATATACTTTTTTTTAAAATTTCTTGACGAATTATCTTTAAACTGAAATTTGGGGCCAAAATTTATGAATGTATTAATTGTTGAATCACCATCAAAGGCAAAGTCTATTAATAAATATTTAGGCTCTGACTTCAAAGTTCTGGCAAGTGTGGGACATGTTCGAGATTTATCAGCAAAAAATGATGCTATAGATACTGAAAATGATTTCCAAATGAAATGGGAAACCAGTGATCGTGGAAAAAAAGTGATAAAGGAAATAACAGATGCAGCGAAAAAATCTGAAAATTTATATCTAGCCACTGACCCCGACCGAGAAGGTGAAGCCATAGCTTGGCATGTAGAAAAACTACTTAGAGATAATTCATCACTTTCAAAATTAAATATTCACCGCGTTACATTTAATGAAATTACAAAAAATGCAGTTCTTGACAGTCTTAAAGAACCAAGAGAAATAGATGAAAATTTAGTAAATGCTTATCTTGCAAGAAGAGCATTAGATTTTCTTGTTGGTTTTACACTTTCTCCAGTGCTATGGAGAAAGTTACCAGGTTCAAAATCAGCGGGTAGAGTTCAATCTGTAGCCTTAAGAATAATTAGTGAGAGAGAACTTGAAATAGAAAAATTTATTCCACAGGAATATTGGTCTTTACAAAGCGAGTTTAGAAATAAAGAAGATAAAATTATTAATTCCAGACTTACAGTTTATGATGGGAATAAAGTAGATAAACTTGATATTAAAAATGAGAGTGAGGCGACAAAAATTTTTAATGATATTAAAAATTCTACTTTCACTGTTGGAAATATTACGAAAAAAGAAGCTAGAAGAAATCCCTACCCTGCTTTTACTACATCTACCATGCAAATTGAATCTAGTCGTAAACTTGGTCTTAGTGCGAGTCAAACAATGCGCACAGCTCAACGTCTTTATGAAGGAACAGACATTAAAGGAGAAACAACTGGCTTAATAACTTATATGCGTACAGACAGTGTCGTAATGTCAAAAGAAGCTATTAACCAAGTTCGAGGTTTTGTTTCTGATAATTATGGCGCAAACTATTTACCAGAAGCGCCAAGAGTTTATAAATCTAAGGCGAAAAATGCCCAAGAAGCACATGAATGTATTAGGCCAACAAATATTTACCTAACACCAAAAGATATTAAGCAATACATTACCTTAGAAGAATATAAGTTATATGAAATTATTTGGCAAAGAGCGGTAAGTTCACAAATGGCGAGTGCTGTATTAGATCAAGTAGCTGTTGATATTACAAACGAAGATAAAAAAATTGTTTTACGAGCAAATGGATCAACAATTAAGTTTCCTGGGATGTACAAAGTTTATCAAGAAGCTAAAGATGATGATAAAGATGAAGAAAAAGAAACAATTCTTCCTACCATGAGTGAAGGAGAAAGTTTAAATTTAAAAGAAGTTGAAAAGACACAACATTTTACTTCGCCTCCTCCTCGTTATACTGAAGCAAGCTTAGTAAAGAAACTTGAAGAACTTGGCATTGGTAGACCATCTACTTACGCTTCTATTATTAAGGTTCTACAAGATAGAGATTATGTAATTTTAGATAAAAAAAGATTTAATCCTCATGATCGAGGGCGAATAGTATCAATATTTTTAGAAAAATATTTCAATCAATATGTGGAATACGATTTTACCGCTGATCTTGAAAATCAACTTGATGAAATTTCTGATGGTAAACTTGATTGGAAAGAGGTTCTGAGAAAATTTTGGGAAACGTTTAAACAACTTTGTGATGAAACCGTAGGTAAGTCTAACAGAGAGGTTATTGATGTTCTAGATGAAGCATTAGGTCCACATTTCTTTCCACCAAATGGTTCAGATGAAAAAAGGAAATGTCCAACGTGTGATAATGGAAGATTAGGAATTAAAGTTGGAAAGTTTGGAGGATTTATTGGTTGCTCTAATTATCCCGATTGCAAATATACAGTTCAATTTAACCAATTAAACGATAAAGATGGCGCTGCACTTAGTGGACCAAAAGAAATTGGTATTTATCCAGAAACAGGTGAAATGATTACTCTTCGAAAAGGCCCTTATGGATTTTATATGCAAGTTGGTGAAGGGACAAAAGAAAAGAAACCGAAAAGAGTTTCTATTCCTAAGAATTTTGAGCCAGATGAAATAGGATTAAACACTGCTATTCAACTTCTAGGATTGCCTCGTAAATTAGGTTTTCATCCTGAAACAAATAAAACGGTTAGCGCAGGTATAGGAATGTACGGACCGTATATTCTGCACGATAAAAAATATAAAGCTCTTGAAAAAACAGATAATATTCTTGATATTGAACTTGAAAGAGCTATTGAATTAATTGCTAAACCAACACAGAGAGGTAATGCAACCTTAAAAACATTTGGAGAGCATCCAACAGAAAAGAAAAATATTACTGCTCATGACGGTAAATTTGGACCATATGTTAAATGTGGAAAAATAAATGCATCAATTCTTGGTGATCAAACAATTGATAGCTTAAAACTAGAAGATGCCATTAGGTTAATTGATGAAAGAAAAGCTAAAATGGGTCTCAAAAAAAAGAAAAAAACAGTTAAGAATTGAATTAAGCTGAAATAGTTTTAAATAGATAATATGGCAAAAAATATATCTCTATCGACTATCAAAACTTTTAAAAATAAATTTTTAAGAAATAATAAAAATACAGCTTCACGAAATGCATTAATAAAAAATGATTTATCTAATGTTGCACTCAATTGGGAAAACTTCAGTCAAATCAATCATAATTTTTCTAATCTAATAAAAAAAGAACTACCTGCAACAAACCAAATGGCATCAGGCAGATGTTGGGGATTTGCTGGATTAAATCTTATGCGTTTACAAGTTGTTGATAGCCTTGAACTAAATACATTTGAGTTTTCACAAAATTATTTCATGTTTTGGGATAAGTTAGAGAAAGCAAACTATTTTTTAGAGAATATTATCATATCAAGAGATGAATCATATGAGAGCAGACTAATAACACATCTATTAAAAGCACCTGTTCAAGATGGCGGACAGTGGGATATGTTTGTAAACTTAATTAAAAAGTATGGTGCTGTTCCTAAAGATGTAATGCCTGAAACAAATCATAGCAGTAAATCTGGTGCTATGAATTATATTTTGACTCATAAATTAAGAGAGTTTGCTTCTATACTTAGAAAGAAACCAGCAAAAAATTCTACAGCTCTTAAAAAAGATATGATGGAAACAATCTATAATTTACTAGCAATGTTTCTTGGTCAACCACCAGATGTCATCAATTGGTCTACTAGAAATAAAGATAATAGACACATTGTCATTTCAGATATGACTCCAATTGATTTTTGCAAAAAATATGCTGATATCAATATTAAAGATAAAGTATGCTTAATTCATGCTCCCATGAGCAATAAAAAATTTAATACAATGTACACAGTTGAATATCTTGGTAATGTTGTTGAAGGACAAATTATTAAATATTTAAATTTAGATATTAAAGAATTAAAAAAATCTGCGATGGACTCAATAAAAAACAATGAAGCTGTATGGTTTGGTTGTGATGTTGGGAAACGTTTTAGCCGTGATATGGGTGTTCTTGATATGGGTATTTACGATTATGAAAATGTGTTTCAAACATCTTTTAAGATGAATAAACAAACACGTTTAGAATACGGTGATAGTGAAATGACTCATGCCATGCTTTTAACGGGAGTAGATATTAAAAAAAGAAATTCAACTAAGTGGAAAATTGAAAATAGCTGGGGAACAAAAAGCGGTAATCAAGGATATATGATGATGACCGATGAATGGTTTGATGAATATACCTATGAAGTTGTCATTGATAAAAAATATCTTAATAAAAAACTTTTAAAATATTTAGATATGGAACCAGTAGCACTAGCTCCATGGGACCCAATGGGAGCATTAGCTAAATAATTAAGTTTTTGATATTTTGGAAATATCTACTCTATAATAATTGTCCGAATTAAATGCCAACTTGATAAGATAAGGTAATGTTGTTTTATAGAAATGAAATAATCCATAAAATGGCTCAGGTAATTCATCTTTAATTTCTTTGCGAAGTCTTTTAAGATTATAAGAAGGCACCATTGGAAAAAGATGGTGCTCTAGGTGATACTCCATATGCCAATAATAAAAACTTAATATTGGATTTAAAATAATTGTGTGAGTACTTAATCGATGGTCATTGGTGTCAAATTTTGCTGCTAGATGCTGAGTAACATTTACGGCAAAGTGAATAGGTCTGCCAACAAATGGTGGTAAAAAATAAAAAATAAGTAACCATAACGTTTGCAAATAAATTGAAGAAATAATGATTAAAATCCAAAAGAATAATAGAATTCTAGCATTACGAATAATTTTGTCCCACTGGTTTTTTGGAGCTGATATTATGTTACTTGGGCTCATTATTCCAAAAGCAAGCTTAGTTACTGTAACAAAACTTGACTGATGAATATAAAACAAATCAGTTAAAGGAATAAACTTAAGAAAAAATTTAATTAAATCTGTAGGTCTTGAAACTTCAATTTCATGATCATATTCTCCTTCTGTTTGTAATGTGTTTGAATGATGAAAAGTATGACTCCATCTAAAACTTAATGGCTCTGAATGTAATTGAAAAAAAGAAATATAACAGAACACTTCATTGATCCATCGAGATTTAAATGCTGTCCGGTGAATTGTTTCATGCCCATTAGCTACAGCAAATGTATAAATTGTAGAGTAAATAAAAAAAAATATTATAAAAAACCACGTTCCCCAATAAATAAATGAAAGGTATCCGAAAATAATTAAAGATAAAAAGTACATTGCAAAATGAAAAAGTCCTGGAATATCACTTCTTTTTGAAAGTTCTTTTAATTTATTTTTATCAATTTTAGGCTTAAACCAAGTTGATGAATCTACGTGCATAGTAATTAATTATATTTTAATATTAATATTTTTAAATATGAATAAAGAAAACGCAAGTAAACTCTGGAAGCTAATTCAAGAAACAGGAGATTTTTTAAGAGGTAAATTACCAGACCATCCAAATCATCCTAAGGGAAGAAATCCTTATGCTCATGTTGCTTTAGAAGTAAAAAATCATTTTGGTATGACATATAAAGATATACCAGATGATAAATTTAATGAAGTTATTGATTATCTTGAAATATTAAAATCTAACCCTGAGTAATAATGTTATTTTTATTTTGAATTGGTAAAAAAATAATAAATATTGAAACTAAAGCCATCATTACTGCATTAATTAAAAATAAATAAGTAAACTCTAGAGTAATTGAATATATTTCTGAAATTAAGAATACTGATATTGGCCCTGAACCAAATGCTAAGATGAATTTTATTCCATATACAACACCATGATATTTTTGTGGTGTAAATTTACCCAGTAAGAGGTTTTCTGTAGGAAGAATACTAGCATTGAATACTGCTGCTAGAATACATAATACCACAAGGGAGTAGCCGGATATGTATGCTATGCCTAGATAGCATGGAAATTGTAGAAATATACCAATCAAGTAAATAGTTTTTAGATTAAAACGATCAGCAAGTAACCCTCCCACAAATGTTGTAGCACCAGAGATAAAATAGATAACTGCTATCATAAATCCAATTTGAATAGAGTTTACATTACCAATTCGTATTTCAAAAACTTTTGGTAAGGCTGTTTGCATATTATGAAAAGATAATCCAAGAGCAAACATTGACAATAGCATTATTAAGGCAATCAAAATCATTTCATTACGTGAATGATCTTGCTGATCATTTTTAATAAAATAATTTTTGTAAGATATTTTATCAATTAATATTAAATAAATAAGAATAAATCCAATAATGACAGATATTAAACCTGGTAAAATAAATGCTAGTTGCCAATTAAGTAATTCCGTAAGAGTACCAGCTACAAATGCTCCTGACCCTATCCCTACCCCACCAAAAATTCCATTTACGCCCAAAGCTCTTCCTTGTTTGTTGGCTGCATGTATCACCCAAGGAATTCCGACAGGATGATAAATTGAACAGAAAAGTCCAAGAAGTGATAATGAAAAAAATAAAAAAGAAACTGATGCGCTCAAGCCACATAAAATGGATGCTAATCCCATTCCAATAAACATAATTGTCATTGTTCCTGAACGGGACCATTTATCACTCAACCACCCAAAAGGAATTGCGCCTAAACCAATTAGTAGAGATCCAAGAGACCATAATCTAATTAATTGATCATAAGAAATATTCCATTCTTTTTCTATCGTCAGAACGATCACAAAATAAAAAGCTGCAAACATATGCATGAGAGCATGACCTATTGATGAAAATAGGAGTGTATAAAAAGTATTATTCAAACTCTTCGTAATTAATAGAAAGAGAATTTACACAGTATCTTTTGCCTGTAGGCTCAGGTCCATCATCAAAGACATGGCCTAAATGAGCATCACATTTGGCACACATAATTTCAATACGTACCATTCCATGAGATCTATCAGTCTCTGTTTTAATTGCTTCAGGTGATATTTGTTCAAAAAAACTTGGCCACCCACAATAAGAATCATATTTTGTTGAGCTATTAAATAATTCATTACCACAGCATTTACATTTAAAAATACCACCATTAATAATTTCAAAATTTTTACCAGAGAAAGGAGGCTCTGTTCCCTTTTGTCTTGTTACGTAATATTCATCTTCTGTGAGAAGAGATTTCCATTCCTGATCAGTTTTGATTATTTTGTTCATTTTTAAATCTTATATTAGATAATATAATTCCTGTAATTATAAAAAAAATACCTACAATATGAAATATTGCAAAACTCTCATTTAAAAAAGTTATTGCCCAAATTGCAGCAAAGACAGGTATAAAATGTAAAAATAAACCAGCTCTATTTGGTCCAATTAAATAGACACCCTTATTCCAAGCAAAATAAGCAGCAATACTTGCAAAGATAGCAACATAAATAATAATGAAAAAATCATAAGAAGATGAAAGTAAAAAGGTACCATTAAAAGATTCAAAAAGATAAAATGGAATAATAAAAAATAAGCCAATAATAATCATTACTTCTAAGCTTGCTAGTTGAGGGATTGATGTATCCATCTTTTTTAACAGAACGGAATATAAGCACCAAGATATTACAGCGGCAAACATCCATATATCTCCAATAGTAAAATTTAAAGTATATAAATTGTTTAAGTTTCCTTTTAAAATTATTGCTAAAGCACCTAATAAAGATAAAATTATGCCAATTAATTGAAGTTTTGAGATTTTAGTTCGAAACATTAGCCAAGAAAAACCAATCATAATTACTGGTGCAGTAGATGCCATTATAGTAGAATTTAAAACTAAAGTAGTCTGTAATGAAATATATGTAAATGAGTTAAATATTGTAACACTTAAAATACTTAATGTAGTCATCAGTAAAAAATTTTCTTTGTAATAATTTAAATTTTCCAAAATACTTTTAAGAGTGAAGGGTAATAATAAAAGCAAAGCTAAAGACCATCTAAAAAAACTTAATTTAAATGGCGAAAGATCAGTTATATGAGCAACTTTTCCAAAAAAAAAATTTCCTGACCAAAATAAAGAAGAGGCTGTTAACAATATTACTGCTAACATTAAGTTTCTTGACATTTATTTATCTACAAGAGTCATGAGGGATGATGTATCAAACCTATTGCCACCATTTTTTTGAACCTCTTCATAGTATTTATCAACTATTTTTGTAACAGGAAGAATTGCACCATTTTTATCAGCTTCATTAAAACAAATTGATAAATCTTTACGCATCCAATCAACTGCAAACCCATAATCAAACTTGCCATCAAGCATTGTTCTATATCTATTTTCCATTTGCCATGATTGAGCAGCACCCTTAGATATTACACTAAGGACTTTTTCCATATCTACATTTGACTTTTTTCCAAAAGCCATTGCTTCAGATAAACCTTGAACTAGCCCAGCAATACAAATTTGATTTATCATTTTAGCTATTTGACCTGATCCAGATGCACCTATAAGTTCAACCGCTTTGCCATAAGATGTGAGAACAGGTTTGACAGTATTATAATCTTTTTCATCTCCACCTATCATAATAGAGAGAACGCCATTTTCTGCACCTGCTTGACCGCCGGATACAGGTGCATCAAGAAAACTTAATTTTTTATCTTTAAGTTTTTTATAGTAATTTCTTGCTATCTCTGCGGAAGATGTTGTGTGGTCAACAATAATTGATCCTTCAGCTACTTTTGAAAGAATTCCACTTTCACTTTCCATTACTTCAATAATATCCTCATCACGTCCAACACACATAAAAACAATTTCTGAATTTTGAGAAGCTTCACCAGGAGTTTTAGCCATGGTACCATTATATTCATCTACCCATTTTTCTGCTTTAGCAGTCGTTCTATTATAAACAGTTACATTATAACCATTTTTTTGAAGATGACCTGCCATTGGATAACCCATTACTCCTAGGCCGATAAAAGAAACATTTTTAATACTCATTAATATTCTCCTAATTTTTCTAAAATTTTAAAATTCAAATCTTCTGAATTACTTACAATTAAATTCTTATTTTTCTTTGTAAAGTCATATTTATTTTTATCAAAATCAATGTCAGCACCACCTGCTTCTCTGACAAAAAGAATGCCTGGAATATGATCCCAGGGAGATAGTTTTGATAAAATAGCAAAATTCCTAATACCAATACCTATATCAATATATTCAAAACCAATGCATCTATAAGAGTTAACTTCTTTAAATATGTTTTTAAATATCTTTAACTTATCTTTAAACTCTGGTTCCCAATACTTTGTACTTATTGATCCTATAGTTTCTTCAATTATATTCACACCTTTTGTATCAATTTTATTATTATTAATATAAGCACCTTCATTTACAATAGCTGAGCACATAATTTTTTCTAGTGGCTTATATATCCAAGAACGTAAAATTTTTTCTTTAAATGTTAAGGCTATCATAATTGCAAATTTATCTCTACCATTAGCAAAATTTGTTGTTCCATCTATTGGATCAACAGTCCAACAATATGCATCTTCGTTATAAAAATTTAATATCTGTTCGTTTCTAGAATATTCCTCTTCACCTATAAAATTTGAAGAAGGTAAAATTTTTAACAAATTTTTTTTTAATTCTTTTTCTGCTTCTATATCAGCTGCTGTTACTAAATCAGATCCATTTTTATAATTAATGTCATCATCTGATAGATTTTTGAATTTTGGTAAAATAATACTTTTGCTTACATTAAAACAAATATCTTCGATATCTTCTTGCTTAATATTATCCATTTATGCATGCTTCAGTATACATTTCAGCTAGTTTCAAAGTATTAGTGCCAATTTTACCATTATTGATTTTTTTATTATCAATTTTTAGAATAGGAGTAATAAAACTGCCAGAGCTGGTTAAAAAAACTTCATCTGCATTAACTAATTGCTTATGAGTAAATTGTTTTTCTATTAATTTAAGTTTAGTTTTTTTTATTATTTTTAAGAGAGATGTTCTAGTTACTCCTTTTAAAATATCGGAATTAGCTGGATGAGTTATTAAATTATTTCTTTTTATAATCCAAATATTAGAGGATGTACCCTCAGTTACTTTTCCATTTTGTATTAAAATTGCCTCATAAGCATTTTTCTTTTTGGCCATATTTGCAGCTATAATATTTGGAAGTAAATTTACTGTTTTAATATCACGTCTTTTCCATCGAAGATCTTGGTATGTAATTGTATTTACTCCTACAAATTTTTTACCAGGTAAGTTAAAAGTTTTATTTCTTGTATATACAATCAAAGTTGGGATTAAATTTTTTTGATATTTGTGTTCTCTAAATTGAATACCTCTTGTAATTTGTAAATATATTATACCATTTCTTGTTTTATTTTTCTTTATTAGATTTAAAAAAATATTATTTAAGTTTTTTTTATTAATTGTAAATTTAATTTCTAATTCACGGAGAGAATATTTTAATCTCTTAAGATGAAAATCTAAATCAATTAAATTATTATCTAAAACTGCAATAACTTCATAAACACTATCAGCAAATTGCAATCCTCTATCTTCTATATGAATTTTTGCAGATTTAAAATTTACAAATTCTTTATTTATAAAAGCAAAATTTGGCATTATATTAAACTTTAGATAAAAGTTTCTCTAGTTTTTTTATGCATTCAGTTTCAGCAAAAAAAACAACATCATCATTTTCCTTAAATACAGTTTGACTATTAGGAATTATAATTTTTTTATCTCTTACAATAGAACCAATACGTATACCTTTTGGCAATTCTAATTCTTTAAGATTTTTATTACAGAGAAATGATTCTGACTGAATATCTGCCTCTATTACTTCTCCAAAACCTTCACCTATTGAATAATCATTTCTTATTTTGACACCTCTTACCTTTTCTAAAATTTTAGAAATTGTAATTATTTTTGGATCTATTGTCATATCAACCCCGATATTAGATAGCAAAGATGAATAATTACTATTGTTTATCAAGGTTATTGATTTTTCAGCTCCTGCTCTTTTTGCCAACAATGAAGATAATATGTTAACTTCGTCATCTTCTGTAATTGATATACAATAACCAGCCTCTGATATATTTACCTCTTCAAGTATCTGATTGTCCAAGCCATCCCCACACGTCACTGTTATATTTTCTAAATTTGACGCAAGAAATTCTGCACGTTCTTTATTGGCTTCAATCAGTTCAGTTTTAATATATGTTTCAGAATTTTCAATTAATTGAGCAAGTGAAAATCCTATATTTCCACCACCAATAATCACAGCTTTTTTTGCCTGCAATTCTTGATGGCCAAATTCTGATAACACATCTGTCAAATTATCAGTTTCCACAACTAAAAATATGGTATCTTTTTTTTCAATTTTAGTTGAAGAATTTACTGTAAATTTTTGATCACCTCTAAATATAAACATTATGTTAGCTAAATAGTCAGGAAATTTTTCTGATAATTCTCTTACAGATAGACCTGAATGTAAAAAATTATCCTCACATTTTAATCCAATTAATTTCAATTTTTTATCTGATAATTCAACCATGTCTATTGTGCCAGGAGAAATTAATCTTCTAAATATACCCTTAGCTACCTCTTGTTCAGGAGAAATAATTGCATCTATTGGGAAATTTTCATCATTATATAAATTTTTCCAATCATTTTTTAAATAATCTTGTTGTCTTATTCTTGCAATTTTTTTTTTTATTTTAAATAAAGAATGGCCAATTTGACAAGTAACCATATTAGTTTCATCACTCTTAGTTACTGCAATTAGTATTTCACAATCATTTGCTCCGGCGCTCTCTAAAACTGATGGCATACTAGGAATACCATTTATTGTTTTGACATCCAAAGTTTCAGATACTTTATTTAATCTATTTTCATCTTCGTCGATAACTGTAACTTCAAAATTTTCACGTGATAGTTTATCAGCTATACTATATCCAACATCTCCAGCACCACAAATAATTGTTTTCATTGATTAGTTATTCTACTTTAATATCTAGTGATTTAAATTTTCTATAAAGAGCAGTTCTTTCCATTCCTGTAAATTCAGAAACTTTTGTTATATTACCATTAAATCTCTTAATTTGCGATATCAAATAATTTTTTTCAAACTTGGATCTTGCTTCTTTAAGAGATAAATCCAATGAATTATTTGAAGAATTTGACGCAGTTTCATCCCCCATTTGTAGAGCTAAATCATCAACTTCTAACTCTTTTATATTTTGGTCTTGATTTAGTATTAGACTTTTCTCTACATAGTTAATGAGCTGAGATATATTTCCTGGCCAATCATACATTTGCAACTTAGTTAAAGCTCTAGAAGAAAATTTAAAATTTAAATTTCCACCACTTTTTTCATTTAAATAAAAATCTAGAACAGGAAGAATATCATCTCTCCTATCAGAAAGAGGTTTAAATTTGATAAAGTCTGTCGAAATTCTATCGAATAGTCTTTTAATAAAATTACCTTTTTCAATTTCTATTTCTAAATTTTTTTCAGTAATTGTAATAATTTTATAATTTAATTTAATATTAAGATCTTCAAAAAATTTTTTATTTTCTAGAAAATTTAAGAGTTTTTTTTGATAAATATTTGGCAAAGTTTCAATATTAAACAATATTAATGTGTTATTGTTTGAGCGATAAAATATATTTTCATTAATTGTATTTTTATTTTCTGCAAACATCTTATCCAATGCTTCGTTTGTTAGTTTTTTAAAATCAATTGATATAGGTAGTTTATCTTTATATTGAGAATTCTGATGTATTAAATTTGTAAAATGCTTTTTACCTGTTCCAAATGATCCTTCTATTAATAATCTAGAATTACTTGAGCTCTGTTCAATTAAATGTTTATTTATTTTTTTAATAAATTCTGAATTACCTATTAATGGTATTGTTTTAATTAAGGTATCTTTTAAGTTTTTATTTTCACTCACTAATGATGAACTTTCTATTGCTCTCTTAGTTAGAATAATTAATTTATCACTATTGAATGGCTTTTCTAAAAAATCGTACGCACCATTTTTTATAGATTTTACTGCAAGATCAACAGTTCCGTGACCGCTTATTATGATAATTGGAATATTGCTATCAATCGTCTTAAACTCTTTTAAAATTTCAATACCGTCTAATTTACTGTTTGATAACCATACATCTAAAATAACTAAATCGGGTTTAATTTCATTGAATTTACTAATTGCTTCATCTGAATTAAGAGCAATTGAAGTGTTATAATTTTCATCTTTTAGGATTTCTGAAATAAGAAAACAAATATCCTTTTCATCATCTATAATTAAAACTTTATGCATTGTATTCAAAATTAATTAGTGATGTTGTTCCTGCCATATTTTTATTTTTCTCAATTTTTATTTTACCACCATGATCTTCAATAATTCTTTTTACTATTGATAATCCAAGACCAGTTCCTTTTGTTTTAGTTGTAAAATAAGGCTCAAATATTTTACTCAACATTTTTTCATCAATCCCCACACCATTATCTTTAATTTCAATTTTTATATTTTTAGCATCAGTAGTCATTAATACTTCAACAGCAGGATTTGGAATTTTTTCCACAGCCTCAATAGCATTTTTAATTAAGTTATTAAAACATCTTGAGATTTGAAGAGTATCAAAGTGGAAATAAATATCATTTTCAGGTTTGATTAAATTAAGTTTTATATCCTTCCTTGTATTGAAATATAGAAGATATGCCTCTTCTAAACATTTTGATAAGTTATCAAGTTTGATTTCTGCTTCAGGCATTCTTGCAAAAGATGAAAATTCATCAACTAACTTGCCAATATCATCTACTTGTCTTGATATTGTTTTAGTTAAAAGTGAAATATCCCCCTTATCTGTTTTTGCATCTAAAAATTTCTTTTCTATTCTTTCAGCAGAAAGTTTAATGGGGGTGAGTGGATTTTTAACTTCATGGGCTATCTTTCTTGCTATATCAGACCAAGCTGCATGTTTTTCAGCTAAAATTAAAGATGTAGCGTCATCTAGAGCAACAACATATCCTTCAATTTTATTATCATTAATTTCTTTGATAATTCTAATATTAAAGTTTCTTTGGTCATCATATAATGTAAAATCATATTGAAAATTTAATAAAACTTTATTTGAGTTTTCAAAATTCTCAAATATCTTTTTCCATTCAGGGAAATAGGATAAAAAATTGTTATTTATTTTAAAAGTTTTAGTACTTTTAAATAGTTTTGTTAAAGTTTTATTGAATAACAAAATATTAAAATTTTTATCTAATGAAATTACGCCTATTGTTAAAAGACTTAAGATCGCCTCTATAAAAATTCTTTTTTCTTCATCTTCTTGACTTTTTGATATTAACTCATTTTGTTTATTTTCAATTTCAGAAATCATTTTATTATAAGACGATAGTAATACTTTAATCTCTTGAAATTGATCTGTTTCACTAACTTTAGCATCAAAATTCCCTTCTGATATTTTATTTGCTGATTTGATTAAGTTTGTAATTGGTTTACTAAGATTACTAGCTAGATTGAACCCAATCAAAATTGCCACTAATATAAAACAAATGGAGAAAAGAACAAATATCATTGAATAAGTTATCTGAATTCCTGAGCTTTCCTCTTCTTTCAAAGTATAAATTTCAAATGCCTCTTTTGTAGCACTAATATGATCCCAAATATTTGTATTCAAATTTCTATTAACTTGCATATAAACATTATTTAAAAAATTAATTTTTTTATAAGCAGTGATAGAATTTTTATCTAATTGAAAAATGTAAACTCGGTTTTGATTAACAACTTTAAATATTTCATTTGAAGGGAGAGAAAAATTTTCATTATCAGGATCTTTAAGACTTAAGTAGATATTCCCTTCAGTATTAAAAATATAGATACTTGAAATTGTTCTCAAATTAATAAACTCACTTAAAGCTAATCTTATTGATTGAATATTTACTTCATTATTTTGAGAAACTTTCAATATTTCTCTCATAATTAATTGAGTATCAGAAACTATTTCTGCCTGTATCTCATTTTCATAATTTTTTGCTACAATGTTAGAATTTACAACAGCATCTCTTACAGCATCACCGTACCAAGTTCTTAATTCCAAATTGAAAAAAAGTGATGTAATAATTACTAATCCAATAGCTGGGCCCAAAGCCATTGCAGCAAATAAATTAACAAATTTTATGTATAATCGTGATTCATCATAACTTTTTCTTCTTCTAACTAAAATAAGGACAATTTGCCTTACAATTATTGAAATCAATAAAATAACAAAAATAACATCAGCCAATAAAAAAAATTGTAGTCTTCTCGGATCTTTCACTAAATCGTTATTCGGAAGCATTAAGTAGAATGTAATCGAAAAACTTAAAATGATTAAAAAAATTAAAAAATAAAAAGATAATCTAGATAGATGAACAGATTTAAGTAATTTTGATAGGTCAAACACTGTGTACTTTAGTTAATTTTTCAAATAATGATTATAAAATAATATTATTTATAAATTAAAATGATGAAAAATGCACTTGTAATTCTAGCAGGAGGGAAAGGAAAGAGATTTGGTCAAAAAATTCCTAAACAATTCTTTAAATTTGGCAGTACAAATTTTTTAAATTATTTTGTTTCAAATTTAGACTTATCAAACTTTGATATTATAAATATTTCAATAGATAAAAAATATCAAAAAACTTACTTTAATCATAAGACTTTTTCTGAAAAAATAAAAATCACTTTTTCAAAACCAGGCAAGACAAGGCAAATTTCTTCTTTTAATGCTCTAAAAAATTTAAAAAAATTTAAAATTAAGAAAGTATTAATACATGATGCTGCACGGCCTTTATGTAGTAATATATTAATTAAGAAAATTATTTCTAAATTAGATAAAAATACTAATGCAATTCCTTATGTTGAATATAGTGACAGGCAATTAATAAAAAAAAATAAATTAGAAACAAAAGCAATTAATGTACAAACACCTCAGGGATTTAATTATAATCTGATATTAAAAGAACACATCAAATATAAAAATTTTGAATTTAATGATGATGCTGGTCTATTACAAAAATCAAAAATCAAAATAAATTTTATCAAAGGTGAGAAAAATAATATAAAAATTACTTATCCAGAAGATATTGAGTTATTTCATTTATATAGAAAGCCAATAACAAAATATGGTATTGGTTACGATATTCATCAAATTGATAAAAAAACTAAAAATGGATTAAAATTAGGAGGGATTAGAATTCCATTCTCTAAATTAATTGGTCATTCTGATGCGGACGTTGTACTTCATGCAATTTGTGACAGTATTTTTGGAGCACTCTCTTTAAGAGATATAGGTTATCACTTTCCCAACACAGATAAAAAATGGAAAAATGCAGATTCATCAAAATTTATTATTTATTGTAGAAATAAACTTAAAGAAAAAGGTTATAACATTGTAAATCTAGATATAAATATAATAGCTGAAAAACCTAAAATTAATAAGTATGTTTCAAAAATGATTAAAAATATTTCAACATTACTTAAAATTAAAAATAATTGTGTGTCTATTAAAGCAACTACAAATGAGAAGATTGGCTTTATTGGAAATGGTGAAGGAATTGCAGCTGAATCAATAGTTTATATAACAAATGATAAAATTAGCTAATTTTTTTGTATCGTTATCATTTGCTGGATATATTAAAATAATTCCACCAGGAACCTTTGCATCTTTTTTATCAATAGTTATTTTATTTCCTATTGTTGAATACAAAATTATTTCTTTAGAAATATTTGTAATTGTTTTTATTGTAATTTTTTTATTATCATTATTTTTAATTAATAAATTCTCTTCACACACACAATCACATGACTCAAAAATAATAGTTATTGATGAATTTCTAGGAATATACTTAATTTTAATATTTTATGATCAAATTATAATAATAAATCCTTATGTCACAATAGTATCAATTTTTATTTTGTTTCGTTTTTTTGATATTTTAAAAATATTTCCTGCAAATATTGTCGATAAGAAACTTAAATCTTCATTTGGTGTAATTCTTGATGATTTAATTGCTGGAATATATACAACAATTATTCTTTATATATTAAATGCCTTTTATTAAAAAAATTATAGATAATTTAATAAAAAAAAATATCTCAATTTCTGTTGCTGAATCGTGTACTGGAGGATTAATAGCAAACACTATAACAAAATATAGTGGTGTCTCTAAAATTTTTTCATATGGAATTATTGCTTACTCTAACAAAGCTAAATCTAAATATTTATCTGTTTCAAAAACTAATCTCTCTAAATTTGGGGCTGTAAGTAAGGAAGTAGCTGAGGACATGATAAATGGCCTGTATAAAAATGAAAAAACTAAAATCTGTATTTCAACAACTGGTATAGCAGGTCCTAATGGTGGGACAAAATTAAAGCCAGTAGGTCTAGTGTATATTGGAATTAAAGTTAATAAAAATAACTATATTTTCAAAAAAATATACAAAGGAAAAAGATTGGAAGTACAGAGAAAAACGAGAGATTTTATATTTAGAAAAATTAATAAATTAATCTAATATTTCATCTGCGCGAGTTTTAAATGATTCAATCATTTTATTTTCGATCAATGGAAAAAAAGCTTCAGCAATTTTTTGATGAAAAAATCTTGTAAACTCAAATTCAACATTAAAATGTATTCGTGTTTGGTTTTTTTTTAATGATTCAAAAATCCAATTAGTTTTTAAATCTTTCAAAGGTCCTTTAATGTAAGTTGTACTAATTGAGAGTTTTTTTTTGTCAAAAGTTACGTGTGAACCAAAAGTTTGAGGCATAAAATATTTATACCATACGACCATATCAGCATAAATCTCGTTTTTATTTTTTGAATGTATTCTCATTGCTGAACACCAAGGAATAAAATATGGATAACTCTCGATATCTAAAACAATATCAAAAAGACCTTTTGCATCATGATCGACTATTTCCTCCCTATTTGATGACTTCATTGAATTGAATAAAGTTTATTTTTCCTATTTTCTTGCATGATTTTAAAATCATCAGAAGCATGATAACTTGAACGCGTAAGAGGTGATGATGCAACCATTAAAAATCCTTTTGCGTATGCCATTTTTTTGTATTCCTCAAATTCTTCAGGAGTAATAAATTTTTCTAGCTTAGCATGCTTTGGTGTTGGCGGTAAGTATTGCCCTATAGTAATAAAATCAACATTGGCTGCTCTCAAATCATCCATCACTTGATAAACTTCTTCTTTAGTTTCACCTAAGCCAACCATTAGACCTGATTTTGTAAATATACTTGGATTTTTTTCTTTAATTTGACTAAGTAAATTTAAACTTACAAAATACCGAGAACCTGGTCTAATTGAAGGATATAATCTTGGCACTGTTTCTAAGTTGTGATTAAAAACATCAGGTAAATTTTTTGATAAAATATCTATTGCTTCAGGTTTATTTTTAAAATCAGGCGTTAATATTTCAATGGTGCAATTTGGGTTTAGAGATTTAATTGAATCAATCACATTAATAAAGTGTAATGCTCCACCATCTAATAAATCATCTCTATCAACACTAGTGATAACAACATGCTCTAAGTTTAATTGTTTAACTGACTCAGCAATTCTTATAGCTTCTCCGTGATCAATAAAATGTGGTTTACCAGTTTTAATATTACAAAATGCACAAGCTCTAGTACAAATATCTCCCAATATCATAAACGTTGCATGTTTTTTTTGCCAACACTCCGCTATATTTGGACATGCTGCTTCTTCACATACAGTTACAATTTTTTTATCTTTTAAAAGCTTATTTGTTTCTTTAAAAAATTTTGAAGTTGGTGCCTTTACTCTAATCCAACTTGGTTTTTTTGGTATTGGATTTGATTTGTTTTTTACTTTCTCAGGATGACGCGGTCCACTCATATAAGTTAAATAACTTCCATATCCAAGCTATTCAACCATATTTGAAAAGGATCCTCTAAAATATCGCTAAAATCTTTGAGTAATTTTGCCGCAACGGCACCATCTAATGATCTGTGATCTGCTGAAATCGTAGATTTCATTGTATGTCCTATTTCAATACTGCCAGCGTTAACAACAGGTTTTTCGATTATAGATCCAACTGCAATAATACTTGATTGTGGTGGATTAATAATTGCTTGAAATTCTGTGATTCCAAACATGCCTAAGTTTGAGATAGTTATAGATCCTCCATTATATTCTTCTGGTAATAATTTATTTTGATTAGCTTTTTTTACTAATGATTTAATTTCTGTTGAGATTTCAGCTAATCCTTTTGTATCAGCTTCTTTGACAATAGGGGTAATCAATCCTTCTTTTAAAGCAACCGCAATTGCAATATCTATATTTTTATATTGGTGAATTTTACCATTGACCCAAGAAATATTTGTCTCTGGATTTTTAGCCATTGCCATTGCACATGCTTTAACAATAAGGTCGTTAAAAGAGATTTTGATATCACTATTTAAATTAATTTTTTTTCTTAAATTTATTAACTTATCCATTCTTGTTTCAATAGCAAGATAAAAATGTGGAACCTCATTTTTCGTTTGTGTTGTTCTTTCAGCAATTATTTTTCTAATACTAGAGGGTTCAATTACAGAAATATTTTCATCATTAATTTGTAGTTCAAAATTTTGTATATCTTTTTTAATTATCCTACCATCAGGTCCAGACCCTTTAATAAGAGTTAGATCAATATTGTTATCTTTAGAAAATTTTTTAACAAACGGTGATGCAAAATTTGTATTTAGTTTAGTGTTTGAATCTTTACTTCTTTCTATTGTTTGATTTTTATCTACTTCAGTATTTACTTTAGGTTTTTCTGAAACTTCATTTTTTTCTTCATTACTTACTGTTTGATCTTTATCATTATAATCTTCTAATCTTTCATCTTTACTACCATTGATTAGAGCAATAACAGAATTAACGGCAATTTGTTTATCTGGTGTTGTATCAATTAAATGTGTAATTTCTCCCTCATCAACTGCCTCAACTTCCATTGTTGCTTTATCTGTTTCAATTTCAGCTAATATATCTCCAGCTGAAACAGTATCCCCAATATTTACTAACCACTTATTAATTACACCCTCTGACATAGTAGGTGATAATGCAGGCATTAAAACTTTAATTGGCATTTATTTTATGTAACTTACTTTTTTTGCAGCATTTATAATTTCATCAACTTGAGGAAGGTATAATTTTTCTAAACTCAATGAATATGGCATTGGAACATCCGCACTATTTACTTTTATCACTGGTGAGTCTAAATAATCAAATGCATCCCTTTGAACAATATTTGCAATTTCAGAACCAATACTGCCAAATGGCCATGACTCTTCAACAGTGATTAGTCTATTAGTTTTTTTAATTGAATTTAAAATTGTTTCCGTATCTAAAGGTCGTAAAGTTTGTAGATCAATAATTTCTGCATCTAAGTTATATTCCTCTTTTAGCCTTAATGCTGCTTCTTTTGATTTCTGCAACATGATAGAATAAGTTACTATAGTTAAATCTTTTCCTTCTTTTTCAATATTTGCTTTTCCAATTGGTATTGAGAAGTTAACATCATTATTAACAGGACCTTTTAATCCATAAAGAATTTCATTTTCTAGAAAAATTACGGGATTTGGATCTGATATTGCAGAGCGTAACAAACCCTTTGCGTTATAAGGAGTAGAAGGCGCAATAACTTTTAAACCTGGAACTTGAGAATACCAGGAAGAAAAGTCCTGACTATGTTGTGCAGCAACCTGAGCAGCAGCACCATTAGGTCCTCTGAAAACAATAGGACAATTAATTTGTCCTCCAGACATGTAAAGTGTTTTTGCAGCTGAATTTATAATTTGATCAATTGCTTGCATAGAAAAATTAAAAGTCATGAATTCTAAGATTGGTCTCAATCCCTTAAATGCTGCTCCAACAGCTAATCCAGTAAATCCATGTTCGGAAATAGGAGTGTCTAATACTCTTTCTTTACCAAATTCCTGAAGAAGACCTTGCGTAACTTTATACGCACCTTGATACTCAGCAACTTCTTCTCCTAGTATGAAAACTTTATTATCTTTTCTCATTTCTTCAGCCATTGTGTCTCTTAGCGCTTGACGCATGGTAATTTCTTCTGAACTTAAATTTGTATCTTCCTCAATTTTAGGTGATGTTGTATCGATTATATCTTCTTGCTTAGTCTCAATTTTTGTCTCAATATTTTTTTCAATTTTCTTTTCTTCAATAACTTTTTCTACGGGAGCTTCTTTTTTTACTTCAACTTTTTCATTTGGATCACCAATAATAGCTATAGCTTTATTTACTGGAATATTCGCTTCCCCTTCTTTAAATAAAAGATCAAGAACAACACCTTCATCGACCGCTTCTACTTCCATTGTTGCTTTGTCAGTTTCAATTTCTGCAATCAAATCACCGGCTTTAACAGTATCCCCTTTTTTAATTAACCACTTAGACAGATTACCTTCTGTCATTGTTGGAGATAATGCTGGCATTAAAATTTCTGTGCTCATAATTTATAAATAAACGTCAGTATAAAGCTCGCTATCCTTTGGAAAAGGGCTATTAGTTGCAAATTCAGCTGCATTTTTTATTTCTTCTAAAGTATCTTTATTAATTTTTTCAATTTCATCATTAGTTGCAATTTTTTTCTTTAATATTTCTGTTTTAACTATTTCAATAGGATCAGTTTGCTTATAATTATCTAATTCTTCTTTAGTTCTATATTTTGCAGGATCTGACATTGAATGTCCTCTATATCGATATGTTTGTACTTCGATAATATAAGGCCCATTTCCTTCCCTAACATATTTACCTGCTTTATCTGCTGCTTCAATAACTGAAAATACATTCATTCCATCTACCTTCTCACCAGGAATACCAAATGCCTCTCCTCTTTTATATAAATCTAATCCAGCTGCTGCTCTATCTACAGATGTACCCATTCCATATTTATTATTTTCAATAATGTATAAAACGGGAAGCTTCCATAAAGCGGCTAAGTTAAAAGCTTCAAAAACTTGCCCATTATTCATTGCTCCATCACCAATATATGTTCTGCATATATTTTTTTCTCCATTATATTTGTGCGTGAATGCAATACCTGTTCCAATTGGAACTTGAGCTCCAACAATACCATGACCACCATAAAAATTATTTTCTTTTGAAAACATATGCATCGAACCGCCCTTACCAGCAGAATAACCATCTTCTCTACCAGTCAATTCTGCCATAATACGTTTTGGATCTAATCCCCTAGCAATCATATGGCCATGATCTCTGTAAGTTGTTACAACTGAGTCATTTTTATTAATTGTCATTAATATCCCAACAACAACAGCTTCTTGGCCAATATACAAATGACAAAAACCACCTATTTTACCCATTCCATAAAGTTGAGCTGCTCTTTCCTCAAATCTTCTAATCTTGAGCATAAAAGAGTACATTTTGATATAATCTGCTTTTTGAAGTTTCTTCATATGATAATCTTTAATTATAATTAGGGTGATTTTTTGTCAAATAAATCAATCTATTCTATAATTATAACTGTTTCATTTTCTGAAGTAAATCCTGTAACTTTCCTAAATGTCTCATCTAAATAGTCCAAATCTATAGTATTTGGTTGCAATCTTTTAATTCTATCTAGGTAAAATTCATTTTCCTTTTTTAAGGACATATATTGTTCATTGTATTGAGCATTAATATTTTTAAGACTGAAATATTTCAGCAATCCCCTCTCGCCATTTACAAGAAAATATAGAAGATAAACAAATAGAAAAAAAGTAAACAAAAAGGATAAATAGAAATAAAATTTATTTTTTAATACTAAAGATTTATTCATTTATTATACAAATAGCATATTTAAGATCGAAACTGTCAATTATTTATTATTTAAGATAGATGATCCAGCATAATTTGCTTTACCTTGCAATGCTTCTTCAATTCTTAACAATTGATTATATTTTGCTGTTCTATCTGTTCTAGATAACGATCCTGTTTTAATTTGACCTGCGGAGACACCAACTGATAAATCAGCAATTGTTGTATCTTCAGTCTCACCAGAACGATGTGAAATAATAGTAGAGAAATTATTTTCTTTTGCTAATCTAATCGACTCCAAAGTTTCTTTTAGAGTACCTATTTGATTTACTTTAACTAAAATAGAATTACCCGCACCCTCTGAAATACCTTTTTGTAATCTTTTTTTATTTGTAACAAATAAATCATCACCAACTAACTGAACTTTTTTTCCTATTGTTGATGTTAAATTAGACCAACCATCCCAATCATCCTCTGACATTCCATCTTCAATAGAATAAATGGGATAAGCATTTACCAATTTCTCTAAATATTTTATCATCTCATCAGAAGACAAAACAATTTTTTCTCCTTGTAAATCATATTTATTATTTTTGTAAAATTCAGTTGATGCTACATCAAGTGAAAGATAAATATCTTTTCCAGGTTTAAAACCTGCATCTTCAACAGATTTCAAAACCGTTTCTATAACTTCACTAGAACTATTTATGTTAGGAGCAAATCCACCTTCATCACCAACATTTGTATTTAAGCCTTTAGATTTTAAAAGTGACTTTAATGAATGAAATATTTCACAACCAAATTGAAGTGCTTCTGAAAAATTATTTGCACCAATAGGAGCAACCATAAATTCTTGAATATCAACATCGTTATCTGCATGTGAGCCACCATTAATAATATTCATCATTGGAACTGGAAGACTCATGGTATGTTCTTTACCAAGAAAAGAATATAATTCATGACCCTCAGAAGAAGCTAAACATTTTGCAAAAGCTAAACTCGTTGCTAGTGTTGCATTAGCGCCTAAGTTAGATTTATTTTCTGTACCATCAAGTTCTAATAAAAAATCATCAAAAGAAGAAATATCATCAAACGATTTTCCAACTAGTTCATTAGAAATTGTATCATTGATATTTCCTACCGCTTTCAAAACTCCTTTACCTTTGTATTGCGATTTATCATTATCTCGCAATTCTAGAGCCTCATGCACTCCAGTAGATGCTCCACTTGGAACCGCAGCTCTTCCAAGGATAGAATTTTCTAACTCTATATCGCATTCAACAGTTGGATTTCCTCTGCTATCTATGATTTGTCTTGCTTTTATATTTTTTATTTTAGGCATGGTTTTTCGCTATATCATCAAATTGTTTAAGTTTAATTAATAAATTTTTTAAATCTTTTATATTAATCATGTTTGGTCCATCACTAGGGGCATTATCAGGGTCATTATGTGTTTCTAAAAATAAACCAGCTACACCAATAGAAATAGCAGCTTTACATAAAGAAGGAATATGTTCTCTTTGACCACCACTTTTATCACCCAAGCCTCCTGGTTGTTGCACAGAATGAGTTGCATCAAAAATTACAGGATACTTATATTTTTTCATGATATCTAAACCTTTAAAATCATTAACAAGTGTATTGTAACCAAAAGATGTTCCTCTTTCAGTGATCATTATGTTTTTATTATTTGTAGTTTCTATCTTTGTGAAAATATTTTTTACATCATTTGGTGATAAAAATTGACCTTTTTTTACATTAATAATTTTATTTGTATTACCTGCAGCTAATAATAAATCTGTTTGACGGCATAGAAACGCAGGAATTTGAATAATATCGATAATACTATCTTTTTTTAATTGATTACATTGCTCTTCATTATGAACATCTGTTAAAATTGGTAAATTAAAATTAGTTCTAATTTTTTCAAAGATTTTTAATGCGTCATCGAGTTTTATACCTCTATCACTTTTAATACTTGATCGATTTGCCTTATCAAAGCTAGATTTAAAAATTAAATTAATACCAACATCATCACATATCTTGCATAGCTCTTCTGCAATCATCAGTGAGTGACTTTCGTTTTCTATTACGCATGGACCAGCAATTAAAATAAATTGAGAATTATTTGAGATAGAATAATCTTTTAAATTAATATTAATCATTAATTGCAGCCTTTATAAATGATACAAAAAGAGGGTGTGGATCTAGTGGTCTTGATTTTAACTCTGGATGAAATTGAACGCCTATAAACCATTTATGTTTTTTACTCTCGAGAACTTCAGGTAATAATCCATCAGGCGACATACCGCTGAAATAATAACCTTTGTTTTCAAATTTAGATAGAAATTTCTGATTTACTTCGTATCTATGTCTGTGTCTCTCACTAATTACTCTATTTTTATATATCGAAAAGATTTTTGAATTTTTTTTCAAAATAGCTTTGTATGCTCCAAGACGCATCGTTCCACCCTTATCACTATTTTTATCTCTTTTTTCAATCTTGTTTTTATTTACCCATTCTGTCATTAATCCTACAACTGATTTAGTAGTTTTCTTAAATTCTGAAGAGTGAGCATTTTTAATTTTGAGAACATTTTGTGCTATTTCAATAACTGCTAACTGCATTCCAAGACATATTCCAAAAAAAGGAATATTGTTTTCTCTCGCATATTTGATAGCACTAATTTTTCCATTAATACCACGAATACCAAAACCACCCGGAATTAGAATTCCATGACAACCTTTTAATTTTTTAATTAAACTAGTGTTGTTTTCTTTTTCAGAATTAATCCATTGAATATCTACATCGCCAGAATTTTCTATACCTCCGTGAACCAATGCTTCATTAAGTGATTTATAACTATCTTTAAGATTTGTGTATTTTCCTACTACTGCAATTTTTACTTTATGTTTTCTTTTTTTAATTTTTTTTTGAAGATCGATCCAAGGCTTTAAATTTAGTTTATGATTTTTTGGTTTATAACCCAATTGTTTAAGGAGAGCTTCATCCAAACCATATTTAGAATATAATGAAGGAACTTCGTAAATTGATTTAGCATTCAATGCAGGAATTACGGACTCTTTTTTTACATTACAAAATAAAGATATTTTAGAAATTGAATCATTATCTATTGGTTGTTCAGATCTGCACATAATGATATCTGGTTGAATACCGGCATTAAGAAGTTCTTTAACTGAATGTTGAGTTGGTTTCGTTTTTAACTCGCCTGCTGAACTTAAATATGGAATATAAGTCATATGAATTAATGCTGATGAAATATTTTTATCATTTCTAATTTGTCTTATTGCTTCTAAAAAAGGTAGAGATTCAATATCTCCAACTGTTCCTCCAATTTCATAAATAGCTATATCTTCATTTTTTAAATCACTATTAATAAATGATTTAATTTCATTGGTAACATGAGGAATTACCTGAATTGTTGAACCAAGATAATCACCTTTCCTTTCTTTTAGAAGAACATTGGAATAAATCTTACCTGAAGACACACTATCTGATTGTTTAGCAGACTGATTTGTGAATCTTTCGTAATGACCAAGATCTAAATCTGTTTCTGCTCCATCATCAGTAACGTAAACCTCTCCATGTTGATAGGGGCTCATTGTTCCTGGATCCACATTTAAATAAGGATCTAACTTACGTATTCTAACTTTAAATTTTCTACTTTTGAGAAGTGTTGCTAAAGAAGCCGAGGCTATACCTTTTCCAAGAGATGATGCTACCCCACCCGTAATAAAAACAAAATGCATTACGGAATACCGTGATACATAATAGTACTTGTTATAGCAAGATATTATTAATTATTTTCTGGTATAGATGGCTCTTCTGAAGTTTCTTCAGTATTAATTGAAGGAAGTGACTCTAAAACATTTCGATCTGAACCAATAGAGGCAGTAATTGTGAGAACAATACTCATTATCATAAACAAACCAGCAGTTATTGCAGTAAGTCTAGAAAGTAGGTTTGCTGTGCCTCGCGCTGACATCATTCCAGTAGAAGTTCCTCCACCAAGACCCAAGCTATCGTTATCAGAGCCTTGTAATAAAACTAATATAACTAAAGCAATTGCTAGTATCAGCTGAATTATCACTAATGTTGTCATAATTGCGCTTTATATTAAATTGATTTTATTTATCAAGAAATAATTGTATTGAATTCATCAACTTTTAATGAGGCTCCCCCAATTAAGCAGCCATCTACATGACTTAATCCTGTAATTTCTTTTGAATTTGAAGACTTAACAGAACCACCATAAAGAACCTTAAAACTTTTAAATTTAGTATCAAAATTTTTAATTAATTCGTGTACTTGATTTATCTCACCCAAAGTTGGTGTTAATCCTGTTCCTATTGCCCAAACTGGCTCATAAGCAATTAAAGAATTTTCATGATTTGCTAAATTTGGAACACCGTCCTTTATTTGTGCAGATAAGATTTCTTCTGTTAAGTTGTTTTCTTTTTGCTCTAAGGTTTCGCCTATACAAATAACTGGAATAATATTTTCTTCAATTAGATTTGAACTTTTAATATTTACATTATCATTAGTTTCAGAAAAGTATTGTCTTCGCTCAGAGTGTCCAACCAAACAAAAATCTATATGATTATCTTTCAACATTGAGGCAGATAATTCTCCAGTATAGGCGCCTTCTTTATAAAAAGAAACATCTTGTGCTCCACAAAATAAGTTTTCATTATTTCCTTTTAGTGATTTTAAGTAAATTGAAGGTGAGCAGATAATCGTACAATTATTAGAATTAACTTTTAATTTTTCATAATAATCTTTTAAAAATGAGGAATTTCCATTTAATTTCCAATTTGCAATGAAAATTGAAGAATATTTATCAAGATTTACCATAATTACTTTTATTTATAGAAACTAATATTATAGAAGCAATAGAAATTTTATGAGATTTTTTAGAAATTCTTGGATTGGAATTGGTTTAGCTATTCTTTTTGGAGCTAGCTTGTTTTTCTTTAGAGGGCAAGCAAGATACTCAAATTTATTTAATTCCGATAATTTTGTTGCTGATATTTCTGGCACACCTATTTCAACTACAAAATTTATGCGTTCAATGGATATGAATATTAATCAATTTTCTCAAATGATTGGAAGTAAATTAACTGGCGATCAGGTCAGAAGCTTTCAAGTTCATCAAATTGCTCTTCAAAATTTAGTCAATAGTGCAGTCTTTGAAAATGAGTTTGATAAAATAAATTTTATTTTAGATGACACCACAATTGCAAAAGAAACAAAAAGAAATTTTCCAAATCTCTACATAAACAATAAATTAGATGATGAAATATTGAATACTTTTTTAAGAAGACAAGGTTTAAAAATTGAGGATCTTGTTGATTTAATAGACTTTGAAACTAGGTCGATTGTATTTGATCAGCTTTTCTTTCAAAAAAATTATCCATTAGAGTTGCAATTAAATTTTAATAAGTATGATAATCAGAGTAGAGACATAGAGTTGCTTAAAATACCTTACAACGAAATCAAACTTGAAAACTATAGTAAAGATCAAATTTCCAAAGATAATAAGGAACTATTAGATTACTTTAATAATAACTCTGCTGCATATATGACAAAAGAAGAAAGAGATATTTCATATATATTAATAAGCAAAAGTGATTATCGTAATAATTTTTCACCTTCAGAAAATAGTCTTAATGATTATTATAATAACAATAAAAGCTTATTTATTAATCCAGAAGAGAGAAGTTTTAAACAATTTAATTTTAAATCAATAGAAGAAGCAGACGATTTTAAAATAAAAGTTTCTGGAAAAACTAATGAAGAAATTATTAAATTTGCAGAAGAAAATAATATAATTTTTAATGATTTCAAAAATGTTGATAAAAATAAAGTTTTAGAACAACTTGCAAATGCAATATTTGAATTAGACAAAGGAAGTATGTCAGATGTAGTACAAACAACCTTGGCATATCATATAATTATTTTGGATGAAATTTTCCCAGAAAAAGAATTAACATTTGATGAAGTGAAAAATGAAATAAATAATACATTAATCAATTTTGAAGCAGATAATTACTTTAATGAATTAAAATCAAGCCTCGACCAACAAATACTTGATGGGTTTTCAATTACTGAAATAGCAGATCAAAATAATCTTAAATTAATCATTAAGAAAAAAATTATTAACAATACAAATGAAGATGATCCTACTTTAAGCAACGTCATTTCATTTTCTTTTACACAAAATAAAGATTTTGTTAGTAATTTAGTAGACATTGATGATGATACTTCCTTTATTGTAAACATTGATAACATTTATCCATCAAAAATAGAGAGTATTGATAATATCTTTGACAGTGTTTTAAATGATTTTATTTTTACAAAAAAAACTGAACAAGCAGAAAATATTTTTGAAAATAATAAAGAGATCTTCACAAATATAAGTAAATTTTATGCAACTAATCCGGAAAATTTAATTTTATCTTTAAAGACTAATGATGAATTACCAATATCTTTTAAACAAAAGATTTTTGAAACTGATATTGATAAAGTAGCTTTTGGATCAGATGAAAATGCTATTTATTTTGCTAATATTAAAAGTATAAAGATGCCTGAAGAAGGTGAAAATACATCAAATATCAATTTAATAGGTGATTTGAAAACAGCATTTGGTAGTGAGATTATTAAGACAAAAGAAATTTCGTTCAATGATGAACTAATAAATGGTCTTTTATCTCAGTATAAATGAGTCTAGAAAAAAAAAATTTTATAAGTCAATATAATAAAGGCTTACCTCAGATATTAAAAAAAAATCTTATTGCTGATATTGAAACACCATTTTCATCATTATTAAAAATTAGTAAATCGGAAAAATATTCCTTTCTATTAGAATCAGTAGAGGGTGGAAGTAAAAGAGGACGTTACTCATTACTTGGTTGTGATCCAGATTTAATTTGGACAGTTGAGAAAGGTAAGGCAAAAATAAAATATTTGGATCATAATTTTGATTATAAACTAGATCACAAGCCAATTCATAGTCTTAAAGAACTTGTAAAAATTTCAAAATTTAAAAATAATGAAATTGACGTTCCTTTCCCTACACTAGTTGGATATCTAGGATATCCAATAATTCAATATATTGAAAAAATTAAACTAAGTAATAAGGACAATATAAAAATACCTGATGCAATTTTAATCAGACCAAAAATTGTCGCAGTTTTTGATAATATTAAAGATATTATTTCCCTTATGACAGTTACGTATCCAAGTAAAAAAATCTCAGCAGAAAAAGCCTATAGAAAAAATAAATTACTTATTGATAAAACAATTAAAAAGTTAGAAAAAAGTATTTTAAAACCTGCGCAAAAGAAAAATAAAAAATTTAAATTAAAATTTAAATCAAATTTCAAGAAAGAACAATTTTATAAAATTGTTAATAAAGCAAAAGAATATATTAAAAATGGAGATATCTTTCAAGTTGTACCTTCACAGAGATTTGAAACAAAATATAATTTAAAGGCAGTCAATCTTTATAGATCGTTAAGACGACTAAATCCATCTCCTTATCTTGTAAATCTTAACTTCGATAAAATTGGCCTTGTTGCATCTAGTCCAGAATTAATGGTTCAATTAAGAAACAAAAAAGTTACGATAAGACCAATTGCTGGAACAAGAAAAAGAGGAAAGAATGCATCTGAAGACCTTTATTTATCTAATGACTTACTGAATGATAAGAAAGAACTCGCAGAACACTTAATGCTTTTAGATTTAGGAAGGAACGATGTTGGTCGTGTTGCAAAAAAGGGAACAGTGAATGTTACTGAAAAGATGATTATAGAGTACTACTCTCATGTAATGCATATTGTTTCAAACGTTGAGGGAAAAATAGATAATAATTTAGATGCTCTAGATGCTTTAATGGCTGGATTTCCAGCAGGTACAGTTTCTGGTGCACCAAAAATAAGAGCGATGGAAATCATAGAGGAACTTGAAAATTTAAATAGAAGTTTTTATGCTGGTTGTATGGGTTATTTTGATTCTAATGGAGACATGGATACTTGTATTAGTTTGAGGACTGGGCTTGTAAAAGATAGTAAATTATACATTCAGGCTGGTGCTGGAATAGTTTATGACTCAGTCCCAAAAAATGAACATCAAGAAATTTTGAATAAAGCTAGTGCTTTAATGGCAGCCGCAGAGGATTCATACAAATTCGATATATGATATTACTGATAGATAATTATGATAGTTTTACTTACAATGTAAAACACTACTTATTGGATTTAAATCAGAAGGTTGTTGTTTTTAGAAATGACAAGATTTCTATAAATAAAATTCGTAAATTAAAACCTAAATCAATAGTTATTTCACCAGGTCCATGCACACCAAATGAAGCTGGAATAAGTCTTAATATCGTTACAGAATTATCAAAACAATTTCCTATACTTGGCATTTGTTTAGGGCATCAAACTATTGGTCAAGCTTTTGGAGGTAAAATCATTAAATGCAAAGAAATCATGCACGGAAAAGTTGATACAATTAATCACTTTGGACACTCTATATTTAAAAATGTAGAAAGAAAATTTAAAGCAACTAGATATCACTCACTTATAATTGATAAAAGAACTATGCCTAAAGATTTTTTAATTACTGCTGAAACAAATAATAAGATTATAATGGGTATTGCACATCAAAAATTACCAATATTTGGACTACAATTTCATCCAGAAAGTATAGGTACTGATATGGGTAAAATTATTTTAAAAAACTTTTTAAACTTAGCAAAATAATGGATCAAACTTTAATATTAAATAAAATTCTCGAACAACAAAATATGAATATTGAAGAGAGTATGTATATATTCAATAAAATTATGAGTGGAGAATTAGATGATATTAAAATTACATCAATACTAATTGGTTTAAAGTTAAAAGGTGAAACAAAAGAAGAAATTATCGGTGCAGCCAAAGTAATGAGAGAGAAATCTCTAAAAATAAACTCTCCTGAAAATACAATTGATACTTGTGGCACTGGTGGAGATATGAAAGACACATTAAATATATCAACAAGTGCAGCAATAGTTGCTGCAAGTGCTGGAGTTACTATAGCAAAGCATGGTAACCGTTCGGTTAGTTCAAAATCAGGTTCTGCAGATATGCTAGAAAAAATAGGTTATAAGATTACAAATAATGTAGAAGATTTAGAAAACTCATTATCAAATAAAAATTTTTGCTTTTTATTTGCTCAAAATCATCATTCTGCCATGAAGAATGTAATTAATGTTCGTAAGAATTTAGCTACACGTACAATTTTTAATTTATTAGGCCCTCTTACAAATCCTGCTAAAGCAAGTAAACAGCTTCTAGGTGTCTATTCAAGAGATTTAGTTTCTATGCATTGTAATTGCTTAAAAGAACTAGGCTCTGAAAAAGCGATGGTTGTTCACGGATTGGATGGCTTAGATGAAATAAGTTTATCAGATAATACTCTAATTAATGAATTGAAAGATAATAAAGTTCTGGAATATAGTTTTGATCCAAGAGACTATGGTTATGATTTAATTAAATTGGAAGATATAAAAGGTGGAGATCCAGAATATAATGCAAATTGCTTTAATAAAATGATTAACCGCGATTACAGAGAATTTCAAATGATTGTAGAATTAAATGCAGGAGCGGCAATATATTTATCCAATTTAAGAAATAATCTAAAAGATAGTTTTGAATTAGCAAAAAAAACAATTGAAGAAGGAATTACAAAAAATTTTGTAAATTCACTAATTAATGAGTAATATACTTCAAAAAATTTGTGAAGATAAATCAAAAGAATTAGAAGAAACAAAAAAAAGATGTTCTTTTAAAACATTAGAAAAATTAATTTCCTCAAAATTAGAGAAACGTGAATTTAAAGATCAATTAATTTCAGCTCAAAAAAATAAAAAAAATTTTATAATTGGCGAAGTAAAAAAACAAAGTCCAAGTGCAGGTGAAATAATTTCAGATTACAAACCAGAAGACATTGCTATTTTATATGAAAGATCTGGCGTTGGAGCGTTATCGATTTTAACAGAAAGTAAATATTTTTTAGGAAATATTGATCATTTATCGCTGGTAAAAAAGAAGACAAATTTACCTATTTTAAGAAAAGATTTTATTATTGATAAATATCAAATTTTAGAAAGTAAGATTTATCAAGCTGATTGTATATTATTAATTTTATCAATACTATCAGACGCTCAAGCAATAGAATTTATAAATTATGCAAATGAATTAAAATTAGATTGTATTATCGAGGTTCATGATGAAGACGAACTAAAAAGAGCAATCAAATTAGACTACCCTGTGATTGGAATTAATAATAGAAACCTTAAAAGTCTTGAAATCAATTTAAATAACTCAATAAATTTGAATAAAAATTTAATTAATGATTATATTTTAATTGCAGAGAGTGGAATTAAAACTTCTGATGATATAAAAAAATTTAATTCGACAGGGATATATAATTTTTTAATTGGAGAAAGTTTGTTAAAATCTAAAGATAAAGAAAAGAAAATTGGAGAATTGCTTTTAAATGAGTCATATTAATAAAAAAGGAAATCCTTATATAATTGACGTATCAAATAAAGATGTCACAGAAAGAGTAGCAGTAGCCTCTGGTGAAATTAAATTTGATAAAGAAACATTTAAAAAAATAAAATCATTTGAGACAAAAAAAGGGAACCTAGAAAAAACTGCAATAATTGGTGGTATTATGGGAGCAAAAGAAACCTCTAGATTGATACCGCTTTGCCATAACATTCCAATCAATCACATAAATATTGAGGTTATAAAAAATGATAAAAAATTTAGTTTTATTATCAAAAGTAAAGTAAAAACAAATGCAAATACTGGTGTGGAAATGGAGGCATTAACTGCAGTTACAATTAGCTGCCTGACAATTTATGACATGTGTAAGTACTTAAATAAAAAAATTATAATTCAAAATATACACCTTGTTTCGAAAACAGGTGGTAAATCTAATATTTAAATAACTGAAAAATATAGATATTTATATTTGTTCTTGTTTTGATCTTAAAGAACATATATAGAACGATAATGCTTACTAAAAAACAAAAAGAGCTATACGATTATTTAAAAAATTACATTTCAAGTAATGAAATTTCCCCTTCTTTTGAGGAAATGAAAAGTGCAGTAAATCTGAAATCAAAGTCAGGTATTCATAGATTAATAACAAGTCTAGAAGAAAGAGGTTTTATTAAAAGATTAAAGCACAAAGCAAGAGCAATGGAAATTATAAATAAAGATAATATTGGTGATGAAAATTCTTTTTCAAATAGCCTTAATATCCCATTAATTGGTGCAATAGCTGCAGGTGAAGCAATAGAAGCTATTGAAAATGCTGATGAATTTGTTTGTGTTCCCTCTTCGATGACATCACCAAATGCTAAATATTTTGGATTAAAAGTAAAAGGTCTATCTATGATAGATAAAGGAATATTTGACGGTGATATTGCTGTGATAAAAAAGACAAATAATGTTGAAAATGGAAAAATTGCAGCTGTTATTACACAAGATAACGAGGTTACTCTAAAAACTATTAAATTTGATCGAAACAAGGTTTTGTTAATTCCTGCTAATCAAAGTTTTCAAACAAAGGAATATGAAGCAGGTGAAATACAAGTCCAAGGGACTTTATCTGGTATTATAAGAAAATATAATTAATAGTTTATCTTAATTTTTAGATGACTATGTTACAAACACGATTTGCACCCTCTCCTACTGGAAATCTACATCTTGGAGGTGCTAGAACTGCTTTAATTAATTATATTGTAAGTAAAAAATCAGCATCATCTAAATTTTACTTGAGAATTGAGGATACAGATCACGAAAGATCAAAACAAGAGTACACAGATAATATAACTAATTCTTTAAAATGGCTTGGGCTTAATTGGGATGAGGAAATTCAAGTTCAATCTAAAAGATTATCAAGGCATCAAGAAATTGCTAGAGAATTACTTCAAAAAAAACAAGCTTTTAAATGCGTATGTTCTGAAGAAAAAATAGCTGACCGAAGAAAGTTAATTAAAGAAAATAAAAATTATTCTAAAAAAATATGTACTGAATGTAAAAATGATAATGATATTCAAAGTAGAGATGAAGGTTTTGTAGTTAGATTAGATGTGCCAGATGAAGGAAATTTAAAAATTAAAGATACAATTCAAGGAGATGTTACAGTATTAAATTTAGAGTTAGATGATTTTATTTTACTAAGAAAAGATCAATCACCCACTTACATGTTATCTGTAGTAGTGGATGATCATGATTTAGGAATCAATTATATTATTAGAGGTGACGATCATTTTATTAATACTTTTAGACAATACTACATATATAAATTTATGAATTGGGATATACCTCAATATGCTCATATTCCTCTTATTCACGGAGAAGATGGAACAAAATTATCAAAAAGACATGGTGCCGTAAATATTTTAGATTTAAAAAAAGACGGTTATTTAAAAGAAGCAATTATTAACAATCTTATACTTTTAGGTTGGTCAAATAACAAAGATAAATCAGAAACTATTGAATTAGAAGAAATAATTGAAAATTTTGAAATATCAAATTTATCTAAATCATCTAGTATATTTAGTTTTGATAAATTAGATTTTTTTAATAATTTTTATTTAAGAAAAGAA
>CACNHX010000004.1 GCA_902620425.1 uncultured Alphaproteobacteria bacterium | reverse complement strand
AATTTATGATGTTTTTGAAAAGTACAAAGATCAAAGCTTTCACACATAAAAATAGTTGAGTCTTTATATTTTCTTAAGTGTTTATGAGGGAATAATTGATTTCCAAGAATTAAAAATACACTTTTCATCAATATTTAAATAGTAAGTTATTAGAAAATTTATATGATTTATTAAAATTAATTGCTTATTTTAGACAATTTTTAACTATAATAATTTATAATTTAATGAACAAATTAGTAAAATTATTGGTAATTCCCCTGATAATTAGTTTTGCACTAATCTCTTGTAATACAACATCCCCAAATATAGTAAAAAAATCTGATGCACAAAAAGTAACTAATATTGAATATGGAACAATTAAAACCTCTCTTCCAGTAAAAATTGAAGGTGAAAGTGATTGGATTGGAGCAACTGCTGGAGCAATGATAGGAGGTCTTTTAGCTTCTCAAATATGTGGAGAAGAAGAAATATTAGGAACTAAGTGTCAAGATATTGCGATAGTATATGGAACTATTGGAGGAGCCGCTATGGGCTCAGTAATTCAAGCTAAAATTGGCAATCATGATGGCTTCCAATATATAGTGAATATTGATGAATGTGGTAATAAAACTTCTAATTGCAAAAATGATCAAGAAAAGGCTTTTGTACAAGGAGATAATAATGCCCTTCCGAATGGGCAAAGAGTTGTTATTATTTACGGTGATGTGATAAGAGTTATGCCTTATGAAGAATAATTTAGTAAAATTAATTTTTAGTATTTTTTTATTATTTTCATTTCACCTCAATGCAGAATTAATATTTGAAGATAATTTTCCAAAAGATATGCAAGGTATTTGGAGTGATGATTGTGACGCAGAATATCAAGTATTTATAATATCAAATAATACAAGTATGTGGATTGACGAGACATATGTTGGCTTTAATGTGTCCAAGACCTCAAAGGTACAAGATTGGTCAGCTTATAAATGGGGTGAATTAGATGGAAGTTATTATTATTTTTTAAAAAAAGATGGTAATAATTTACTTGAAGTTACTGCTCCTGAGGGGTGGGATGGTATAGATTATTCTTTTTTAAATTCATCAGAGTATTCTGTTTATGAAAAATGTGAATCAATACCTAGTGTCTTTCAAATTATTTATGGAGAAATTATTAACTTAATGAATTCTCAATTAATTGAAACATGTAATAATGATAGCAATCCCGCAAATTGTATTAATGAAACTTTTTCATTTTTAGATGTATCACAAGATGATGAATTATCTGTAGCAGAATTAACACGTGCAGCAAGAATAGCAATTTATTTTACCTTTATTGACAAAAGACAAGACGAAGACAGAGAAATAGGATTTGCAACTTATACAACTACATCACTAATATTTCCTGCATTATCAAAAATATTAATTGGGAATTATGATTATGATAATTCAAATACAATTTCTTTAAAAGAAATTTATACAGATCGTATTGATACATTAGACTATCAAAATTTATTTAAAGAAAATTTAAAAGGACTAGATCCAGAAGAATTAAGACGATTAATTGAAAACTTAGATTTCCTAAAATCATTAATGTTAAATTAATTTAGTATCTTGACTTTTAAGTATAATTTTAATTATAAATAGATATGAACAAAAGAAATTTATACGCAGCTATTGCGATAGTATTTATCTTTGCAGCTTTAAATTTAACTATATATTTTTTCTATTAAATTATGGTTATCAGAAGAAAATCTAGTATTTATAAAAAATTATATGAAATTAATGGCCAGAAAATGATGTTCGGTCACGATAATATACATTTTAAAACAATTAACTTACCAGCAAAACAGAGATACAAAAATCTATGCAGTAAATTTGGTTTAAAAAAAATTAAATCTTCAGGCAAAAAAAATTTTCAAATAATTAATATTAATTAATGTGAAAAATATTGCAATAATTGGAGCTGGGATGACTGGTTTGTCTCTTGCTTATAATCTTCAAGAACATAATATTACAATTTTTGATAAATCATGGAGACCAGGAGGAAGAGTCTCTACTAGAAAACATGATAATTATCTTTTTGATCATGGTGCACATTATCTATCGACAAATCATTCTGTAGTTCAATTAAATGAAGTAATAAGTAAATATAATTTGGGGCAAGTAATAGAAATAGATTTTGCAACAGATTATTTAAAAAATAAAAAGATCAGAAAAAAAATTATTATTGGTCAAAATGGAATGAATTCTATTCCAAAGTCTATTTTTGATAATATTAAAGTAAAAAGTTATTTAAATTCAAAAATAATTAAAATTTCAAAAAATAGTAATGATCTCTTCTCGCTATTTTCTGAAAAGGAAGAATTTAAAGATTTTGATTATATTTTAATTTGTATACCTTATTTACAATCAAAAGAACTTTCAAAAGATTTGATTGATTTTACTCAGATTGTTAGCGAACCATCTTATGACCCAATACATACTGTAATGTTAAGCTATAAAGATAATAATAACATTAATGTTAAAGCTGGATTAAATCTTCATAAAGATATTAGTTTCTTTATGAATCAAAATATAAAATTTAATGAATTATTCCATGATTGTTGGGTATTAAATATGAATTCTGAATATACAAAAAATAATATTGATATAGACAAGACTGAACTAGAAAAATATGCTCAATCAATATTTGAAGAAACATTTAATATAAAGAATAATGTAAGTTTTATTAAATCACACAGGTGGTTATATGCGCAAACAAAATTGAGTTATAATACTATATCAAAAAAAAATTGGATTAATTCTAAGGATAATAAAATATTTTTAAGTGGAGACTGGGTTCTAGGAAAAAGTCTAAGCGATGCCTGGGATGCAGGTGAAAAATTATCACATTATATTAAGATTTTATCAGTTTAATATTAAGTATTAAAATATCTTTTAATATTTTTAGCTGCCTGTCTTATTCTTTGAGTATTTTCTACTAGACCAATACGAACAAATCCCTCCCCTCCTTTTCCAAAAGCTAAACCAGGAGCTACTGCAACGTCAGCATTTATCATTAAATTCTTAGCAAACTTCATAGAACCCATTTTTTTATATTTTTTTGGTAAAGGAGCCCATACAAACATTGATGCTTCAGGTTCTGGAATTTTATCCCATCCAGCCCTTTCAAAAGATTCTATTAAAACATTTCTTCTTTTTTTATAAGTCTCTCTTATTTCTTCTACACATCTTTGAGATCCATTTAAAGCAGCAGTGGCTGCTACTTGCACAGGAGTAAAAGCACCATAGTCTACATAAGATTTAATTTTTGTTAATGCTTCAATTAATGTTTTGTTTCCAACAGCAAAACCTATTCTCCAACCTGCCATTGCGTAAGTTTTAGATAAAGTTGTAAATTCAACAGCTATATTCTTAGCTCCATTAACTTCTAATATTGATGGAGGTGGATATTTACCAAAATAAATTTCAGAATAAGCTAAATCAGATAAAATATAAACTTGATATTTTTTTGCAATTTTTACTAATTCTTTATAAAAATATAAATCAACTATCTGAGCCGTTGGATTAGAAGGAAAAGAAACAATAATAACTTTTATTGAAGAATATTTTTTTAAATTATTAACAATATTTGATAAAAATTTGTTTCTATCGAACTGTCCATTATAAAATGTTCTTAAAGGTGTTAATTTTGCTCCGGCAATCATAAAACCATATGGGTGAACAGGGTATGATGGATCAGGGCATAATATCCTGTCTCCTCTTGAAGTTATAGCTTGTGCTAAATTTGCTAAACCTTCCTTTGAACCAATTGTTACTATAATTTCACTTGATGGATTTAAATCAACATTAAATCGTTTTTTATAATATTTAGCTTGAGCTTTTCTTAATCCATTAATACCTTTTGAAACTGAATAACGTCCAACACCTGGTTTATCTACAACTTCTTTTAATTTCTGTCTTATGTGAAGAGGTGTTGGCATATCAGGATTGCCCATGCCAAAATCAATAATATCCCTACCTTCTGATCTCAGTTTCATTTTTAATGAATTTATCTCCCCAAATATATATGGGGGAAGTCTATTAATTCTTTCAAATTTAGATTTCACTCTTTAAGCAATAATTAATTATTGATGATAATACTAGTTTAAATAAAATTGATTTTTAATAATATTATTACTATTTTTAAATTGTGATTAAATTATTTTACTATTTTTTGCCATTTATTGTAATGTTTCTACCAAGTTTATGGGTAAATTATATTTTAAAAAAATATAATAAAATTTTACCTGATATGCCTTTCACTGGTAGAGAACTTGGAAAAAAAATCCTTGAAGAAGAAAAAATTACCAATGTATCAATTAATCCTATTCAGCAATTAGATCATTACAATCCTAAAGAAAAAAAAATACATATCGCTACAGATAAACTTGATAAAAAAAGTATTACAAGCATTGCGGTTGTTGCACACGAAATTGGGCATGCAATTCAAGATAAAGAAAAATACAAACCACTTATTCTTAGACAATCATTAATTGAAAAAACAATGATCTTTCAAAGAATTGGCTCGTTTTTATTAATTATAGGACTACCGTCAATATTTGCCTTCACTAAAAGTCCATTTATCACTCTTATTGCTGCGATAATAATAATGGGATGTTTATCTACAAATGTGCTAATCCATTTGATTACTCTTCCTGTAGAATTTGATGCAAGTTTTAAGAGAGCCTTACCAATACTCAAAAGATTTGTTCCTAGAGAGAATATGTACCAATGCAAATCCGTTTTAAGAGCTGCTGCATTGACATATTTAGCTCAATCCATTGTAAGTATATTTAGATTAAAAATAATACTGTTATCTTTTATCAATATTTTTAAGTCAATTATAAGAAGATAAAATTTTTCTCTTTAAATAAAATGGGAAATTTATTAAGTTAGATAATTAATGAATTTAAGTGAAAAAATATCTTTAATACTAGTAGATAAAGGTTTTTCTTTGTCTCCAAAAAAAAATACTGAAGATTTAATCAATTCTGGCACAGAATTTCACAAAAGTAATGAAGACATCAAAATTGCAGAACAGCATGGTATCGCAGATCAAATTTTTATTCTTTTAAAAGGTGAGGCTGAATATGTAAAATATCATAATAATGTTTTTTATAAGTTAGCAACATTAAAGAATGCAGGGTCACCTCTTGGTATTTCAGGCTTAAATGCGCCAGCTAGATATATGTCAGATATATTTATTAAAGGTAATTCAGAATATATTTCTATCAAAATAGAAAAGTTAAAAGAATTGGAAGAAATAGATCCGGACTATGCAAGTTTTTTTTATTCTTTTTTATTATTTGAATCAATTAATTTAATATGGTCATCTCGCAATTTAGAAAAACCCGTTGAACACAAAAACATTAATTTAGCTGATGGTGTTAAAACTGGTGGAGATATTGTAAATACCAAAAGAATTAAAAATTCAGCATTTTTAGCTTTTCTTGATGATAACGATTTAGATGAATTAATACATTACGCAAACGTTAGATTATTTTCATCTGGTGAATTTATAACATTAGAAGGTAAAAATTCTGATGGAATAAATATTTTGTTAAAAGGTAAGGTTGAAGCCTCTTTTACAAATTTAAAAGATGACCAATTAGAAAACAATTCAAGATCAATAGCTAGACCAGGAGTAGCATTGTCCTTATCTTCAGGATTACATGAAATTGAATCACCCTACTCCTTAAAAGCAACAAGAGATACAACGATATTAAAATTCTCAAATGAATTTATTGATAATTTAATCAAAACCAATCCAGAATTGGCAATCAAATTTTTTAAAAGACAATTATGGCAATTAGGACGCTATATTCAAAGTTCAACAGGATTAACAACCTATCCAGCTAAAAATGAAAAAGAGTTTTTTCAATATTTATTAAATGATAATTCTGCAACAATACCAAGTAATTCCAAACTTTATACAATACCTCATTTATTAGAAAATCATTTAACTCATTCTTTAGCATTCGATACAATTTATGATTTAATTATTACAGGTAATGATGATGAAAAATCTATAGCTAGTTTAATGATTGATGCATTGAGTGGTATAGAAAGAAAAAATAGATTTTTCAAACAACTAAACAAAATATACAACAGGGTTGCAAATTCATATGATTCAATAAATAAACAAGCATTACAAAAATTAACAAATTCAGATTTTATAAAAGCTTTTGATCAAGTACCTTATGTTATTAAAGGTATGGAGAATTTACCTGATGAAGCCACAAACATATTTTTTTATAATCATTTGGCAAGCATTGAAGAAAATGGTTTAGCTAATGGACATCAATTTAGTATAGATAGTCACTTTATAAGTGCAAAAATTTTATTTCCAAAATATGGTGATGGTGGTCAAAGAATTGCTAGATATTCTAGAAATACAGAATTCTGGAGATACAATTATTATGAGAATTTAGATTATATTTTCGTCCATACACCAGAGTCAGATTATTTAAATGAAACTCAAGAACAAAAAAAGAAAAGAAAAAGTAGATTATTTATCGAAACTCAAAATATATTTGATCAAAACAGACCTTTAGTTATAGCACCAGAAGGTACATCTGAGACTGAAGATAATTTAACTCCAAATTCCCCAGGTCCATTAAAACCAGGTGCATTTTTATTAGCAGACCAATTAAAACCAGAGCCCCTTCTTGTTCCAATTGCATTAGCAAATTTTGATTATTCAATTTCTGATACTATTTATTCAGCAGTTATTAAAGAACCAATAAAAATAAAAGATTTTGTAAATGATATGAAAAATAAAAAAGAGTTAGAAAATTTTTTATCTAAATATAGAAAAACTTTTAGAGCATATGTTGAGGAAGCAATTGAATTAGCAAAATCAGCTTCAAAAAATAAAATTAATTATGAAGATGTGGTTAGTAACTTAAACTTAGTAAGCCCTATTGAGGAAGAATTTGAAGCAGACGTGAGAGAATTAGAAATTAAATTACATTCAGATCAATATAAAAATAACAAAATAGTCTTATTTGGAAGTTCAACATTTAGAGACTGGGAAAATGCAAAAACTGATTTGTCATTTGATAGTTTATTAAATTTAGGATTTGGTGGTTCCACATTAGTATCATGCCGAACCTATTTTAATAGAATAGTAGTCCCAAATAATCCTGAAAAGATGATTTTTTATGCAGGTGATAATGATATAGGCAGCGGAATGAGTGCTGAAGATTTAGAAAATGAATTTTTATTATTTGCTTCTGAAGTTAATGAAAAATTACCTCACACCTTATGTTTTTTTGTTTCTATTAAGCCAAGTGTATTTAGAAATAATTATTTAAATACAATATTAGATGCAAATGAACGAATTAAAAACAAAATTGAGAATTTTAGTCAATGGCGCTATATTGATCTTTGCTCTCCTATGCTTGATGCTGGATTTGAAAAATTTTATTCAGAAGATCCATTACACATGAATGTTCTTGGTTACAGTCTCTTAAGTAAATTAATTAGAGATGAAATCTCGAAATTTACAATTTAAACTTAAATAAAAATTAAATTTTAATTTCTTTTCTTAGTTTATCAGATTTATATGAATTGAAAACTAATGATAAACTCTTTATGTTATCTTCACCACTGGTGTCATGTTCAATATTATTTATTAGTGAATCAATGAAATGTTTGTGCGTATTGATTACACTTTCTTGAATTTGATCCCAAGGCTTTGAAATCCATTTATATTTCTTTGGTTTTCCATCATAAATCTTCTTCTTACTTTTTTTGTGAAGAGTAATTTTATAATTATAGTCCAAATCAATTGATCCATTAGAGAATTCTATATTAACTAGTGTTTGAGCAAATCTATCTGGTTTTTTTATTGAAGAAATAGACGCATCAACAATAGTAATACTTTTATTTTTATTTCTTATTAGTGATATAAAATCTGTTTCACCTTTAAATTTATTATTTGTATTTTGATTTACTGTATAAATACTTTTTGCTTCTCCCATTAAAAATCTGCTTAAATCAAATAAATGGATTCCTACATCTAAGGTTAAATACTCTTTTAAATCGTATAAATATGTTTGATTGGTATATCCAACAGGATTTGCATGTCTAAAAGATATCTTGGCATAATGTGGTTTAGTTAAATCCTCTTTATTTATAATTTCTTTTAATTTGATTAGAGGACTTTGCCATCTAAAATTCTCATGGACCATAAGTGGTGTTTTATTTTTTTTATATAAAGAAACAATTTTTTTAGCATTTGATAAATTTTCAGCAAATGGCTTTTGTATAGAAGTTGGAATTTTATACTTAGATAAAATTTTACCAATATTTAAGTGTGTCTCCATTGTTGTTACAACATCAACAAAATCTATTTTATGTTTTTTTAACATTAACTCTATGGATGAATAAGAATGTAAAATTTTAAATTTAGATTTAAATTTATTAGCTTTTTTAATATCTAAATCGCAAACACATATTATTTCAATATTTTTTAATTCTTTCCAAGCTAAAATATGATTTGCAGCAAAGAAACCGCAACCGATTAATGCTCCTTTTAATTTTTTCATTTATGTTCTATAAATTTGATTTCTAGGGGCTCAAACGTATATGGATTTGTATCATTTTTAAAGTTAAAAAAAGAAAAACCATTCTTAAAAATATCGCTATAATTTTTTAAATTAAGCTTATTTTGATAACTAATATTTAATTCAGGAGTATTAATTTCCTTTTTTTGTTTTGAAGAATTTACAAATAAATAATATTTTTTGTCATTTAATAAAATTTTTAATCCATATACTTCATTAATTGGATTAAATTTAAAAATTTCTGAATTTGATAATGAAATAAGAAAATTATTTAAATGATACAATGGTCTTTTGGTATTATCTTTATTTAATATTCCGTGATGTCCATAAATAGAATTAAAAGTAAAAAATTTTGACTCTTTATTTATTGATTGAATAAAAACAGCTAATGTCCAAGTTAGTGAAAATAATTGATCATGTCTTGGATCGCTATCAGCCATTTCTAATCTTATTTTCTTTTTATTATTTACAAGACTTTCGCCATACGGATTAAAATGCATACCGATAGAAATTGGACCAATATGAACATCTGAACTATTAGAAAAATTTTTTAAAGTTTTTAGGATATAAGGTATAGTTTCAGGTGTATTTAACACACCAAAATCACTAGAATCATGAACAATTGGAGTGAAGGAAAAACTAACCAAATCATAAAATATTCTTGGCCTCTTTCTATTTAATTCTGTAAAATTAGTGACCATTCCAGAAACAATTTGGCTATTAGAAAATTTTTTTTTCGCAATTTTATAGTATTCATTTAATTCTGGAACCTCAGGCCATACACCAGCTGGTTGAAAACTATTCAGATATATTTTTGGACAAATTAAAATTTTATCTAAATTAACTTTATTTTCAATTATAAAATTATAAATTTTTGTTAATTCACCATCAGGATCATTGGTATGATCAACCAAAGCTACAAGAAATATCTTCTTTTGAGATCTTGAAGTTACATTTGTAAAATCTTTAGTAAAATCAATAAGATAGTAGTAATAATCAAAGTTATTTATTAAATTATCATCAGGAATAATTAGAGAATCAATTTTTATACCAATTTTAGGAAATTTATAAGAAGTAGTATGATCAATTTTTACAATATTCTTAGATGGAAATGATCTTTGTTTTTTATTTATTACATCTATTTTAATAGTTTGAGAGAAATTAGACCCCTCTTTTTCTAAGTATGGAAAAGGATCTAATAAAGAGCCACTATAAATTTTATAAGAAGCGTCACCCCAGTTTCTTTGATCCTCCATTTCAAATAAAATACCCTCAAATTTAATATTAACCAACAAGCTATCGTCTAAAGTATAAGTAAGGTTTTTAAATTTAAAAAATGGTTGGTCAGGTTGTATATTTTCTGGAAATTTTTTTTTTTTTTAAATCGGTCTCTTTTGTTACAATTATGTTTGAACCAACATGATTTTGTAATGGAATTAATAAATTAAAACCTATTCTATTAGTCCAAAAATCAGTTAAAAATTCTCCTTCAGAGGATAGAGTAATAGAATTTTCAGAAAATAATATAACATTTCTTGTTTTAAGAATTTCATCAATACCATATTCTAAATCGAATATATATTCTAAGGATGTATCAAAGTTCTCTTCATAATTTAGAATTTTAGGATCATAGTTATTCCAATTTTTGTCTCTTACCAAAAATGATATCATCTTTAAAATTTGAAAATTTTGAAAAGTTATATTTCGAAAAAAAAGATTATCTTTTAATAAGGTAAAATTATTATTTGAATTTTTTATAAATTTTTCTTCCAACAATTTATAGTTATACATATAATTTTGATACTGATTTATAATCATTATATTCTGATATTAAATTTGATTTATTTTTTTCATATTTTGTATTTTGGATTAAACTTAAAAAAATAAGTTCTCGTTGAGCAAAACTACCTCCAAGGTATTTAAATTGTGATCTAATTATATTTTCGTTTAATAATTCATTTGTTTTCATACTGTGAATGATTGGCTTTAAGTAATTAATATAATTTTCTTTAAAAGAATTTTTTAAATACTTTTCTTCCATTCTTTCTTCAAGTTGCTGAAAATAATCTTGGTCATTATAGTATAGGTAATAAAAAATAAGATGATAATCAATGAATGGAAGTATGTGTTGATTTTTAAAATATTCAGCATAATCTTTTAATTTATTCATTCTTTCTTTAACATCCACTCCTTTGTAATGAAGTCTTAATAAAAAAGAACAAGCATTACAAAAATCTAAATAAAAAATTTCTGAAGAAGAGAAATAATTATCAAATAGTTTTAAACTTTTTTCATATTCTTGATTGTAGAATAATATTAATGATTGGTGCCACCATATATGTCTTTTTATTGGGCCATAAATTGACCAATTAATTTTATTGAAACTATCATTGTTATTAATTGAGTCGTTATTCTCATTATCGTGTACATGCAAAAGGGCGTGCCAACTCCACAAATCATTTGATGATTGTTTTAGTGAATTTAAGGCTAAAAGCTTAGCTTTATCAATTATGTTATTTTCTTCAAAAGCATAGCTAGTCATCCCTAATAGTAAATTATAATGCTGATCATTTTCAGACCACTTACTTAGTATTTCCTCATGTTTATTTAAAAATTTATTATCAATACCTAAGAAAATATTATTAAAATGAAATAATCTGATTGCAAAAATATCTTTGGGATTATCTTGTATAATTAATTCCAATTTATTTAATAAATTTTTTAAATCATTTTTAATCCAAAGATTTACTATCTCTAAATATTTATGAAAATAATCATTTACTTCATCAGTGGAAATTGATTTTAATGTTTCTCTAGCTAATGAAATTTTTTGTACATCTCTGGAAAAAAGCAATAAAACTATTTTTAATAATTTTGGGGCATTAAATTCTGGTTTCTTTTTAATTAATTTGTTAGTTTTATAAAAAGCATCTTTCTTAAAATAAATATATGAATCGATACATTCTTTAAAACTATTTATTTCATCATCTTTATTACTATCTATCCATTTATAAAAATAATTATTTTGCATTTACTAATAATACACATAATCTAACGATGTTAAATATTAATATTATGAATTAATATTTAATCTCTTTCTTGTAATTTCTTTATTTAATTGAAGTTCTCTGTAAGAAATTAGAAGCACACCACAAAAAATTACAGAGGCGCCTAACCAGGTATAAAAATCAGGTTTATCACTAAAGACAAAATATCCAATTATTGATGAAACTACTAAGCCTAAAAATGAATAAGGTTGAGTCATAGTTACATCAACTAATTTATATGCATGATTTAATGCAATATGTAATATAGTTCCTGACATTGCAGCACATAATATAAAAATAATTGTTTTTAAGCTTGGCTGATCCCAAAAATATATAACTAATGGAAATGAAAAAAGACTCATATAAACATACTGGTGTGATAATATTGTTATAGCACTATCATCCTTAGATACTTTTTTAGTTAAAATTATAACTACTGACCAAATTAGCGATGAAGTAAGCGCCATATATATTCCAATAGAAATATCTATAATACCGGGTCGCAATATTATTAACATTCCTAGAAAACCCATCACTAATGCAATTGACCTATATAAATAGATTTTTTCTTTTAAAAATATCACAGCTAAGATTGTAACAATGATAGGAACTATAAAATGAATGGCTGTCATTTTCTCTAATGGAAGCATAGCTAAAGCTGCAAAACCAAGTAGCATTGCAGGTAAGTTTAGTGCTGACCGTAAAATATGAATTTTTAAATTTTTTGTACTAAATACTTCAAATTTTGTTTTTAGAATGTAAGGGGTGATGATTAAAAATCCAAAGAAAAAACGTAAAAAACCAGTTGTAAATACATTTAATTCTTCTTGAGCTAATTTTATGAATGTACCCATAAGAGTACCAAAAATAATTGATATAATAATTAAAAAAATTGCAAATTGATTATTGTTTAACAAATAATATACCTAGCTAAAAAGAATTAGGATAATCATAACACAATTTTTCCTTATTTATATCTCTATTAAAACAAAATTTGATTATATTTTAAAAATTGTGGCACTTATCAAAAGAATAGTTCTTTTTTTCATAACATTAATTTTCATTATAATTCTCCTTGTAGGTGCCACGACTTCATTTTAAGATTAGAAAATGTTAAATCTGCAAGATGAATTGATAATTTCTAATAATGGACAGGGAATGTATGAAATTACAAATAATGTTCATGATTGGATTGTAAAAAATAATATAATTAAAGGTCAGCTAAATTTATTTATACAACACACTTCTGCTTCATTAACAATAATGGAAAATGCTAGCCCTGATGTATTAGATGATATTAATTCTTTTTTTCAAAGAATAGTTCCTGAAGATGCTTCATTATATAAACACGGTTATGAAGGAGATGATGATATGCCTGCTCACATAAAATCTATGATTACTCAAACCTCATTAACAATTCCTATAAATAATAAAGAAATGAAATTAGGGATGTGGCAGGGAATATATCTAATTGAACACAGGTACAGTAAATATAAAAGAAAAATAATTCTTAGTTATATAGGTGAGTAAATTATACTCTTATTTTTTTTAAATTATTTTCATCTAAAATAATCTTTGATAAATTATTAGGTAAAAAAAATGAAGCGATTAAAGATAGTAGAGCAAACAAAGATCCAATTAAAAAAACTATTGAATGAGAATTAATCCAAACAAATCCTAAAAGTACTGGGATAAATACTGCAGCTATATGATTGATAGTAAATGAAACACCTGCAGTGCTTGCAATATCTTTTGGATCAGCAATTTTTTGAAAATATGTATTAATTGCAATAGCTAATGCAAAAAACATATGATCGATAATATATAAACCTGCTGCAACATAAGCATTAGTCACGAATGCATAAGATGTAAAAACTATAACGAGTCCAATATATTCAAATATAAGACATTTTTTCTCACCAAATATATTTATTAACTTTCCAATACGTTCTGCAAAAAACCAATTAAAAATATAATTAACCAAAAATAGTAAAGTAACTTGCGATGCTGAATATCCAAATTTTTCTACCATTAAAAAAGCTGCAAAAACTACAAAAATTTGTCTTCTAGCACCTGATAAAAAAATTAAGATATAGTAAAGAGAATATTCTTTTTTTAGAATTATTTTTTTATGTTGTTTATTTTTGATTTCAAAAAAAGGAAAGGATATAAAAAGGTGTATAGAAATAAGAATACAAATTAATCCTGCAATTAAAAATATAAACTTATAATCTAAATTAAAGATTTCTAATAAACTCCAAATAATACAATACAAAAATAAAGACGTAATTGAGCTAATAGCTATTAATTTTCCTAGAACTGGTGGAGCTTCTTCTTTTGAAAGCCATTGTAAACTCAAAGAATTTTTGGCTGTTTCACAATAATGAAAGCCAGTACTCATAATAATTGTTGTAAAATACAATCCGTAAACGGTTGGTAAGAAACCTGTAATTGCAACACCAAAACCAGTTAAGGCTAAAGAAAAAATAGCAAAATATTGTTCTTTAAAATAGAACAATAAAAAAATAATAGTAAATGCTAGGAAGCCAGGTATCTCTCTGATACTTTGAAGTATTCCAATTTCAACTCCAGTAAAACTTGCTCTTTCAACTGAGAAATTATTTAATAAAACCATCCAAGTACTAAAAGCGATAGGCATGGCTATTGATGATAGAATTAGTAAAGTTATTGGATTTTTATTATTTAATAAATTTTTCATAATAATTTTATGCAATTAAAATATTATCATAAAGTTTTGATTTATAATTATTAATTTAATGCCCTCTATTAAATTGGTCACGAAATCTTGAATCTTCTTTAATATATGGTCTAACACCTATTTTTGTTTCTCTAATTATTATATAAATTCCACTTCCAACAATAATTAATGATCCTATAATTTCATAAATATCTGGAATATCGGCAAAAAATAAATAACCTAAAATTGCTCCAGAAATTAATTGTGTATATTGAATAGGGGCAAAAACACTAGACTCTAAAAATTTTGAGGCGATTGTTAAACAATTACCCCCTATTCCACAAATAATACCACAAAAAACAAGTATCATTAAATCATTAAAAGATAATGCGATGTGGCTATTAAAACTAAGTAATCCATTTAAAATAGTTGCAGATAAAAAAGCATAAAAGGTAAATGCTATTGATGATTGATTATTTGAATACTTTCTTACTAAAGTAATATTTATAGCCATTAGTAATGCGGAAAAAAATAAACCAAATAGACTTAATGAAAAATGAATAGTGCCAGGTCTACTGACTATTAATACGCCAATAAATCCAACTGTTACAGCTGACCATCTTCTAATACCAACTTTTTCATCTAAGAAAAAATGGGATAACATTGTTATCATTAATGGAGCACTAAATAATATTGGGTAAATTTCACTAAATGCATGTTCTCTAAATGAATAAACTACTAAAGCCCCTGAAATTAATCCAAATAATCCTCTAAGAAGCTGTATATGAATAATATCATTTTTTAGTGAGCTCCATTTGTTTAAAAAATAAAGAGTTAATAATGTTGGTATAAAACTAAAAAAACAAATATAAAAATTTATTTGAAAAACAGAATATTCATTAACTAGGTATTTTTTAATTATTGTATCTAAAATGACAAATATCGTGTAACCAATAAATCCGATACTAATTCCAGATAAAACATTCATATGATTTGATTAAATAGAACTTAATTTTTAGATCTCTTATTTCAGATTCTAATAAATAAATATTAATTTTTTCTTATTGTTTGATTATAATGATTATTTAATACTAAAAGATGTTGATAAGCCTCATGATCAAAGTCATCTTTAGCTACTTGATCTGTCTTAAAATTTTTATACTTATCTTCTCCTCTTACACAAATAGCACTATCATTATTGCTTTTTAGTTGTTTCATATCAGTAGAAATAAATTGAAAATTTAATCCTATTCTTCTGTCATTACTAAAATTAGGTTGAGATGCGTGTAATGTTAGACCATGATGAAAAGAAACTTCGCCGGGTTCTAACGGACATGATACTGCTTTATTTATATCAATATCTTTTACAGTTTGACCTCTAGATAAAACATTATTTTTATCTTCAGTTGAATGATGTTCAAAATATCCATTTTTATGGGAACCTGGAATCATTTGCATACAACCACTTTGATCATTAGCTTTGGATAAAGCTAACCATGCACTTACTTGTTTTTCATTATTATCAAAACCCCAATAGGTGAGATCTTGATGCCAACTTACGTGTGTTTTAGTGTTTGATTCTTTTATTATAAAAGTTGCATTATATAATAATATATTTTTACCAATTATTTCTTCGACAAAATCAAGCAATATTTTATTAGTTGCTATTTCATACACCCATTTCATTATTGTATAAGTTTTCACAATATAATGAAGTTTACCTAATTTTTTTTCTGAGTCTTCTAATTTATTTCTAAAAAAATTTGCTTCTTTTGCATTATAAATTTTTAATGGTGAAAAATAGCCATTTAGATCATAAAAATCTTTCATTCTTAAAATATTATTTAAATTGATTATTAATTCAATAAAAATTGACAATAAAAAAACCAATTAAACAAATAATTAATAAATCAAATATTAAAACAAATTCCATATTGGTTGTGACACTAATTCTTTATGGATAGAATACATTTACTCACTAAATATATATTGGTAGATTAGTGCCACATAATCTATGTACAAATTAATTTAGGCATAAATTGAGTTAAAAAGAGGCAAATTTATGAAAAAAATCAGTTGGGTAACACACGAAGATTATGACATTGCTCTGCCTGAAAATCATAAATTTACTGCCAGTAAGTTTTCAGATTTATATAATGAATTAAAAACTTCAGATTTTTATCATCGTGCAAAAATTCTAAGTCCTCAAAAAGCAAGTGTTAATGAGGTTTCTATATGTCATGATTTAGATTACGTATTAAAAATTAAAAATGGTACTTTATCCGATAAAGAAATAAGAAGATTGGGTTTTAAATGGTCAGAAACACTTTCTAATCGTTCCTTTTTAGCAGTTAATGGAACTCTATTAACATGCAAAGAAGCAATTAAGAATGGTATAGCAAATCATTTAGCTGGTGGCACACACCATAGTCATAGAGATTTTGGTTCAGGATACTGTGTTTTTAACGATTTGGCTTATGCTTCATTACATTTAATAAGAACCCATCAAGTAAAAAAAATATTAATTTTTGACACCGATGTGCATCAAGGAGATGGTACAGCCTCAATCCTTAAAGATAATGATAAAATTTTTACATGTTCTATTCATTGTAAAAATAATTTTCCATTTAGAAAATCAATAAGTGACATGGATGTTGAATTAGATAATAATTTAGAAGATAATGAATATTTAGAAATATTATATCAAACTCTTAATAGTTGTACAAAAAATTTTAATCCTGATTTGGTAATTTTTGATACTGGAGTTGATATTCATGAGAATGATAAATTAGGAAATTTAAAAATAACAACTGAAGGATTATTAAAAAGAGATATTACAGTGTTAGAATTTTTTAAAAATAAATCAATTCCTATTGCGACAGTAATAGGTGGTGGATATTCAAATGATAAATTAGAATTAGCTAAAAGACATAGTTTAATTTTTAAAGCTACATCAATGGTTTTTAATTAATTACATTTAGTAATAACTACTTGTATAGACTTGTCATTATAGAGATACTCAAAACAAAAATTTTTAAACGAATTAAAATGATTATTTATAAATTTTAAATTTTTTTTATTGTGATCTAAAAAAATATATTCAAATATAATTTTTTCAACAATATCCTTAGAAAAAATTGGCATTGTAATTATTTCGCCATCATTAAATATTGATTTTAAATAAAATACATCTGAGTCATTATCTACTTTAAAAAATGAATTCTTTTTTATGAGAAAAAGAACATTTTCGTTCCAATCATTCTTTTGAAGATCAAAAAGTATTTTTAAATCATCGAGGTTTATTAATTTATTTGAATCTAAGGCGTGAGTATTTAGTGATAAAAAAATAAAACATAAAAAAAGTAATTTTTTCATAAAAACAAGTGTGAATTAAAGAACGATACTGATAGATATATTAATAATCTATTTATTTTCAAATATTTATGAAAACAAGAAATAAGGGGCTTATACTATCATTTGTAGGGGTTTTAATACTTAGCCCTGATAGTTTATTTATTAGATTAGTAAATTTAGATGATTTTAGTTTAATATTTTATAGAAGCGCTCTACCAATTGTTACGATATTAATTTTTCTCATTTATACTTACAAAAGATCTTTTCTTAAATCATTTTATCTAATTGGTGTTCCAGGGATAATCTACGCTATTCTCTATGCTATAACTCATATTTGTTTTGTATATTCAATTCAAAATACTGCTGTAGCTAATACATTAGTTCTAATTGCATCAGCTCCTATTTTTGCTGCATTATTTTCAGTTTTTATACTTAAAGAAATACCTAGTCTTTTTACATGGATAGTAATTTTAATTGCTATGCTTGCAATGATAATAATTGGAATAGGAAGCTTTACAACTACAGGATTATATGGAGATATTATGGCTCTAATTGTAGCAATAGGAATGGGTTTTAGTATGGTTCTTGTTAGATTATTTAAAAATAAAGATTTGGTACCTGCATGTTTATTAGGATGTTTAATATCAGCTCTTTACGCTCTACCATTTGGAATTAACTTTGATTTAAATAATGACCAAATTTTATTTCTTTTCATAATGTGCTTATTAATACTTCCTATTCCATTTATGATTTTAACAATTTCTCCTAAATTTGCTCCAGCACACGAAGTAGCTCTAATATTTTTATTAGAAAGTGTTTTAGGTACTGCTTGGGTTTGGTTTGTTATAAATGAAATACCTCCTCTAAATACAATTATAGGAGGAGCCCTACTGCTTGGATCTGTTACAATATTTATTTATCAAACAACTAGAAAAACTAATTAGTTTTTTTAATCTCTCTTCTTTCTCTAATAAAAATATAAATACCGCTAAAAACAATTAAAGATAATCCTAAATAAATCCAAATATCAGGCAAATCACCGAAGAAGGCATATCCAACAAGTATATTTGTGGAGATCTCAAAATAACCCAAAGGAGCTAGTTTAGAAGCTTCTCCAAGTCTTAAAGAAAGAATTATTAAAAAATGTCCTAAAGTTCCAATTGAAGCTAATGAGATAAGTAATAATAATTGTCTTAAATCTAAATTTATCCAGTAAAAAGGAACAATAAGAGATATAAAAATACAACCTACGATACCTGTAAAAAGCAAAGTAACAACAGCACTATCTGTAAAAGATAATTTTCGAGTATAAATTATGTAAAAAGCGTATGAAATTCCTGCCGCAATAGATGAGAAAGATGCGAAATTAATTTCTATAAAACCTGGTCTTATAATGATCATAACACCAAAAAACCCAATCAAAACTGCAGCCCATCGATGAATTCCAACTTTTTCTTTTAAATAAAAAATTGATAATATTGTCACTATTATTGGAGAGATAAATGCAAGCGTTAAAGCTTCTGCTAAAGTTATAACTGAAATTGCATAAAAGAAAAAAACGGTAGATAAAAATAAAAAAAAACTTCTAAATAGCTGTACTGAAATTGTTTTAGGAAAACTAATTTCTTTTCTAAAAAATATAAATGCTAGTGGAAAACTGACTAAAAGCATAAAAAAATATCTACCCCAAACAACTTGTATGAAATGTATTTCTGAAGATAGATATTTTGCAATACCATCCATGAAAGGTAATAACAGCCAACCTGATATATTAAGAATATATGCTAACATTAATTTTATTTAAAAGATGATGGATCACAAATCTTACAAATTAAATCTCCAATTGTTTTTTTAGGATTATAAGTTTGATAGAAAATATCTTTTACAGAAATATTATTTTCAGATAAATATTTTTCTATTTCCCAATAATACCTAAAACATTTTGAACATTGTGCAGCATTTTCTTTATGTGATGGTTTATATATTTCATTCCAAAGTTTGGACATTTCATTTTGCTTATCAGGAGAAATATTTTCTGAAATAATTGATGGAATATCCATAAAACACTTAGCGCATTGTATTTCAGATGTTACATTTTTATATGGTTCATCTTTATAGTTTTTTCCTATAGTAGTTTTACCAATATATTTATCTGAACTACAATTTGGACAAAAAAAATTGATTTTATTGCTAAGCATTTTATTCTATGAATAAATTTTCATAACATTTATAAATAAAGAATAGAATTATTATTTATAATGAACCTATATCTTTCATATCTATTTATTTTTTTTTGGAGTAGTGCTTTTATAAGTGGTCAATTTATTGTGCAATCAGCAAGCCCTTTTGCAGCACTATGTTTTAGGTTTTGTATTGTAAGTGCATTTTTTTTAATTTTTTCTATTATTTTTAGGGAAAGAATAAGAATAAATCGAAATTTAATCTTTCAAGCTATGATTACGGGAATTCTTTTTCATGGATTTTATTTAGGTGGAGTATTTTTTTCTTATTCTATGGGACTTACTGCAACATTATCTGCGTTAATTGTATGCCTTCAACCTATTTTAACAAATATTCTAAGTGGACCTATTTTAAAAGAAAAAGTTACTGTTACGCAATGGATAGGAATATTTTTTGGTTTTTTAGGCACTATATTAGTTATAGGTTATGATATTGGAACAGAAATCCCAACAATAGGTGTTATTGCTTCTATTGTTGCACTTTTAGGAGCAACTTCAGCTACTATTTGGCAAAAAAAATTTACTCATGAAATCAGTCTTTCAGTTAATAATTTTTATCAAGCATTAAGTGCTGGAGTATTTTTATTTATAATTTCACTTTTTTTTGAAATATCATTTATTAATTTTGATACACGTTTTATTTTATCAATTTCTTGGCAAATCATTATGGTATCCTTTGGAGCTTACGCAATTCTAATGTACTTGATAAAAAATGGAACAGCTTCTAAAACATCAAGTCTCTTCTTTCTAGTACCTCCAACTACAGCTGTAATGGCTTGGTTTGTATTAGGTGAAAAATTATTATTAATAGATATTATAGGGTTGTTAATTTGTACTTTTGGTGTTTATATAGCAACTCGAACCAATGTGAGTAAAAATGTACATAATTCTTAAAACATTAATCAGTGCAATTATAATTGTTGCTGTTTCAGAAATAGCTAAAAAATATACTTGGACTGCCGCAATTATTGTTTCTTTACCAATGACTTCACTATTGGCATTTGTTTGGTTGTATTGGGATACAAAAGACTATCAAAAAGTTATAGATCTCTCTTATAGCACAATTGTTATGACTGTACCTTCAATAGTATTTTTTATTGTTTTACCAATACTTTTAAAATTTAAACAAAACTTTGTTTTCTCTCTGATAGTTTCAATAATTAGCACTGCAATAGCTTATGCTATTTTTATGTTTATAATTAAAAAATTGAATTTTAATTTTTAATTATATTATCTTTATTCATTAAAATTGGCCTTCCATCATGTGCAGTATTTAATGGATAATAATCACCATTATATTTAACACATAATGTTAAACCATTTCTTTTTTCTTTACCTAAATTTACCTCTAAATCTACTATTACTAGTTCAGTTTTTTCTAAAACTTTAATAATTTTCATAACTATCCTTTCAAAATATATAAATATATTTAGTAAGTACTATAAGATGTATCAAGTTTTATGATAAGAGTTTTACTTATATTTATTTTAATATTCTTGATTAAGAATGCTCTAGCTAATGATAAACATATAACCATAGCAAGCACAACTTCTACACACGATACGGGTTTATTAGAATTTATTAACAAAGAATTTGAAAAAAAATATAAAATAAAAGTAAGAGCATTATCTCTTGGAACAGGTCAGGCAATTAAAGTTGCAATGGATGGAAATGTTGAAATTTTATTAGTTCATCATAAAAAATCAGAGCTAGAATTTATGAATAAGGGATATGGCACTCTAAGATATGATTTGATGTATAATGATTTTGTCTTGATAGGACCAAAAAAAGATAACAAAACATGCTCTTCAATTGAAAATAAAATGATTGAAATAAAAAAATCAAAATTATTATTTGTATCAAGAGGTGATGAGAGTGGAACACACAAAAAGGAGAAAGAGCTTTGGGAATTATCAAATATAAATATACCATTTAAAGAAAATTGGTATCTCAGTGTAGGTCAGGGAATGGGCTCAACATTATTAATAGCTAATCAAAAGAATGCGTACACTCTTAGTGATCGTAGCACTTGGATAGCTTTTAATAAAAAAGAAAATCTACAAATTGTCTGTGAAAATTTACCACCATTATTTAATCAATATGGGATAATTTTAGTAAGCAATAAGATAAATAATAATTTAAATATTGAAGAGGCTAAAAAATATATTGATTGGATTACATCAGAAGAAGCAAAAGAATTGATTAATAATTATCGAGTAAATGGAAAACAATTATTTTTCTTTAATTATAATTAGTTAATTCTACCAAAAAATGTTAATCTTGCATTTTCTGAAAGCATTGTGCCCTCTTCTTCATTATAATTAAGTGTTACTAATATTCTTGGTTTTTTAGACTCTACTGGTGTTACACGATGCAAATAATTTCTACCATAAAATAATATAAGAGTACCGGCATCAACATCTGCTTTTTGTGGTAAAATTTTTCTATCTAAAATATCTTTAATATATGATTTATCGATATAGTTATCAGAAAAATTTCTACCTTTACTAACATATTCAAATTCACCACCTTTATCTGATGATTGTATCATTAAAGTGATAGCAAATGATGCATTATCAAAATGCCATCCTAGCTGTTGTGATTTTTGATAATAATTATAATTTATGGAAGATAAGGTATCACTGTATGGATAAATATCTTTTAAATTTAAGACACCTTTTAAAAAATTTTTAAAAATATTTGATTGATATAAAATATTTAATTTTGATTGCTGATTTAACAGATCATGAGGGACACAACCTTTATCACTTACGACCTCTCTATTTAAAGGATCATTCAAGTCACTTAATTTATCTTGTTTATTAAGTAAAATAGTATGATTTTGAGAACAATAGAAAGCTTGATTTAGTAATCCATGTGATTCAGTAATTAATTCACTTAAGCAGTCATTTGTTAAAAAATCATTTAATATTAATATAGAATTTTTTTTAATTTCATCATTGCAATATTGTATATATTCATCGCTATCTATTGGATGTTTTGACAGATTAACTATATCAATTATGGTATTCATTACTGACTTAATGCTTATATACTAAAGTTGTAGATGTTAAATTTAAAAAATTTATATATATTTATTCAATATGGTTTGGAATTTTCAAGATAGTTATACGAAACTACCTAGTATTTTTTATAGTAAAGTTAATCCTGAGAATTTTAGTAATAAAAAATTAGTTTTGTTTAATAGTGATCTTGCAAGGGACTTAGATTTAGATTTTAGTAAATATGATGATGATGAAAAGTGTAATATTCTTTTGGGAAAAAATAAATTAAATAAAAATTACTTTTCTCAAGCTTATGCTGGACATCAATTTGGAAATTTTACAATTTTAGGCGATGGTAGAGCAGTAATTATTGGTGAACATATTACTAATAATAAACAAAGGGTAGATATACAGTTAAAAGGATCAGGACAGACACCCTACTCTAGAAATGGAGACGGGAAGGCTGCATTAGGTCCAATGGTAAGGGAATACATATTGAGTGAAGCTATGCATAATCTTGGCATATCATCAACCAGAGCTCTAGCTGTTATTACCACAGGTGAAAATGTATTGCGTGATAGATTAGAGCCTGGTGCAATTTTAATTAGAGTAGCAAAATCACATATTAGAGTGGGAACTTTTCAATTTGGAAGCCTTTTAAAAAATAGAGAGGAATTTCAAAACTTTATATCTTATACAATTTCAAGGCTGTATCCTGATATAGATAATAATAATGATAAATATTTAAAATTTTATGAGACAATCTGTGATTTACAAATTAAGTTAGTCTTAGATTGGATGAGAGTTGGTTTTATTCATGGCGTTATGAATACCGATAATATGTCTTTATCTGGTGAAACTATAGATTATGGTCCAGCAGCATATTTGGATGAATATAATCCAAAAAAAGTTTTTAGCTCAATTGATAAAATGGGAAGATATTCTTTTGAAAATCAATCAAAAATAACGTTGTGGAATTTAGCAAGATTTGCTGAAACTTTTCTTCATTTAATTGATTCAAATGAAAAAACAGCAATTAAAAAAATTGAAGATATATTAAATAAATATAAAAAATTATTTGATAAATCTTGGTTAACAATGATGTCTATGAAATTAAATTTAGATACGAATAATAATAACGAAGATATTGTTAAAGAATTTTTAGATTTGATGCATATTTATAAACTTGATTATACAAATACATTTTTAGATTTAGAAAATAATACCCTTGATAAAAAAATTTTTAAAAATTGGGAAGAAAAATATAAAAACAATAAAATAAGAAAATTTAAAAATGTTAATCCTCAAATTATACCTAGAAATCATATTATTGAAGAAATAATTAATGAAGTGTACAGCAATAATTACAGTCAATTATATGAATTCGAAAAATTACTAAAAAATCCTTATGAGAAAATAGAAAATAAAAAATATATTGCCCCACCTCTTGAAAGTGAAAAAGTATTTGAAACTTTTTGTGGTACTTAATTAAATAGCTATATTGTATCTAAAATTTTTTTGAAAAGGATAAATTGGTTTTTCCCTAAATAAATTTTTAATTCTTTTAAAATCTTGGGTAACAAATCCATCTGTTAAAATCATAAAATTATCTGCTTTAAGTTTTTTAAGTTCTGGTGAAAGATATCCTGATTTTACAATCAATATTTTATATTTTTTTAAATTTATATTTAATTCCCTAAAATCACTTAGATAATGAAAAGGTTTTCTGTATTTAGTAAAAATTACTGTGTTATTATTTGAAATTACAATTGCATTATCATTTTTTAGATAAAATTTATCAATTGAAATAGAAATTTTCTTTTTTGAGATACTATCTTTTATAACAATTTTATTTTTTTTATTTTTTAACTCTTTAAAAATTTCTTCATTATAAATTCCTGCAAATAGTGTGTTCTCTATCTTGTTTTTAAATACGTGCTCTAATACATCTATTCTACTACCTACTCCTCCAGCTGTTGGATTGTCTCCGCTATCGGCTAAAATTGTAAATCTTTTTTTATTAACTACATGAAAAATCTTATTTAACTTATAAGATTTCATATCATAAACTAAATTAAACCTATTATTCCAATAACTTAGTGCTATTTTCTTACAAATTCTTTTACCGATATTAACATCTGTACAATTTACAATTGCAGAAGCTGTTGCCCTCTTAGTATCAGCCCAAACATATCCTATAAGTAAATTACAATCATTAATCCCATTCAATTTATTAAAAATATTAAGATTTTTATAAATTTTTTTACATGGCTCAACTATTGTAGATGACATTTCGCCTGAAACTAAAACTGGTATTTTTTCCCAAATAATATGATTTTTTTTATTTTTTAATATTCCATCAATTAACATTTTCAATGCCCTTGAATAAGTTTGCTTAACGTCAATATGTGGGGCTGTTTTATATGCTGCAAAATAATCGATATTTTTTATAATTGAATCAGTCATCTGTCCGTGAAGATCATAAGATAATGATATTTTACAGTTTTTAGATACTTTAGAGCGAATTTTTTTAACAAAAAAACCTTCGGGATCACTAATACCTTTTACATACATAGCACCATGCATGATTAGCAAAATACCATCAGCAGGTTTTGATTTTATTAAATCATTTATGATATTGTTAATTGTTTTTATAAAAAATTTTTTATCTACAGGCCCACCAGGTAAACTTCTATAAAATTTATTTGGTACAAATGTTATATTATTATGTCTGGAATATGGAAAATTTATATATTTTAAAAGTTTTTTTCCACTTAAAACTTCAAAATCTTTTTTATTTTGTATTAATGTTGAATAAGAGCAGCATTCAGTACTAATACCGCAAATAAAAATTTTTTTTTTCATTAAATTAACTTTTAATTAAATCAATTTTGGAAGCTAATATAAAATCATTAACTGATAATCCCTCTATTGCGTGAGTATGGACCATAACTAAACAATAACCCCATCCTATTGATATATCGGGATGATGACCTTCTTTTTCTGCTACTTCTCCTACTTCATTTGCAAATGATATCGCTTTTTTAAAATTGCTAAATTTAAATTTTTTGAAAATCATTTCTTGATTGTCATTGACTGACCATTCATTAAGTTCAGATAAAAATTTACTAATTTCTTGATAATCTAATTTAGGAGTGTTTCCATTGCATGGTTCACACTTTCCTGAAGATAAAGGTTTATTCATAAAATCTGGCACCTTGTTGATTTAATTCAATTGAATATAAACTAGTTGTAGCTGTTATGAACAAGATATTTCCTTCCACTCCTCCAAATTCTAAATTTGATACTAATTCAGGGATTATAAGTTGCCCAATTAATTCGTTTTGAGGATTAAAACATTTAATTGCTTTTCCTGCACTTGTCCAAACATTACCATCTTTATCACATCTAAAACCATCGGAGAAAAAGGGTTTAAAATCATAAATTAATTTTCTGTTAATGGGTAATCCGTCTACCATATCATAAACATACAAATGTTTGATATTTTCTCCAGTATCTGCAACATATAGTTTTTTTTCGTCTGGAGAAATGGCAATTCCATTTGGTCTATCAAGGTCGTCAATCATAACTTTTAAAGTATTTAGTTTAGGATCAAAAGAAAACACATTACAGCCACCATATTCTTGCTCACCAGGATATCCCTCATAATCTGATAGAATACCATAAGGCGGATCTGTAAACCAAATTGTATCATCCGATTTAACAAATAGGTCATTTGGCGAGTTAAGTTTCTTACCATTATAATTATCAACTAAGACTTCCACTTCTAAATTATCATTAGTTTTATAGATACATCTTCCTCCATGTGAACAAGAAATTACATTCTCTTCTTTATCAATAGTATTTCCATTACAATAGTTGGAGGGATTTTTATATTCAGATACTATATCATTTGATAACTTTAGCATCCTGTTATTTGGTATATCGCTCCAGACTAATGTATCTAAATGAGGAATATAAGCCGGACCTTCTCCCCATAACATTCCAGAAAAAATTTTTTTAACTTCAGTAGACTTTACATAGTTATTGAATTGATCAGTATTTTCTACATGTTCATTATATTTATTTTTGTAAGCATAACTTGGATTTCTTGGTTCTAAATCGGCAGGTAATAATTTTTTATCTGACATATTATACTTCTACACCTTTTTGTTTTTTTTGTTTATCAATTAATTGTTTTGGGAAATTTTTTGCTCTTAATTTAATTTTTGCATCTTTTTCAATTAATTTAATAATACTAGTACTAAATGATCTTTCACCTAAATTTTTCATACCAAGTTTAAATTTTTTGCTTAGATAATTTCCCAGTTCTAACTTTATATTTTTTCCAAGTTTATTAAAAAGATTTATATCTTTATTGACTAGATCCATTGTAAATCCAACATCATAACTGCCTCCAAGTATGACCTTTGTTTCAGTTTCATTTACAAAACTATTCCCAGAGCTTATTTTTATCGCTTTATACGTTAAACCTAAGTCAATTTTATTTTTTTTTGCAACACTCAAAGCCTCACCTATACCTACTAAATGTAATGATGCTAAATAATTTGTAATCACTTTTAATATTGAGGCATTTCCAATTTTTCCACAATATAAAATTTCATGACCAAGCAATGATAAAATTGGGAAACATTTTTTGAAAGTTGATTTTTTGCCTGCAGCTAAAATAGATATATTCCCTGATTTAGCTCTATGTTCTCCTCCGGTAATAGGACATTCTAATACTTTTCCACCTTTACTAGTTACTTTTTTAGATAAACTTATCATATCGTTTTTATCTGTAGTACTCATCTCAATCCAGATATGTTTTTTAGTTAAATATTTTAATATAGTTTTTAAAACTTTGCTTACAGCTTTTGGTGAAGGTAAACAGGTTATTATAATATTGCTCTTTTCAGTTAATTCTTTTAAGGTTTTACAAGGTTTGTTTTTTAGATTTTTTAATCTTGAATAAGATTGATTATTTTTATCATACACAAAAACATTATTATTTGATTTTAATAAATTATTTGCAAGGTTTGAACCAACGTTTCCTACACCTATGAAACCAATAGATTCTGATTTCATAAATCAATAATCATTCCATCATATCCAGGTTTAACATTTGGTGGGCACTTTTTTATTAATTCTTTTTCATCTAGTAAAGCTGTCATATGAGTAAAAATAGTTTGTTTAGGTTTAATATATGAAATGAAATCCATTATTTGCTCAAATCCAGCATGAGCAGGATGAGTATCTTGTCTTAACAAACCAACTATCCATAAATCTAGATTTTTTAATTTATCAATATCTTTATTATAAAATTTTTTTAAATCTGTAGAATAAGCAAAATTTCCAATCTTGTATGTTTGAACATCAATTGAACCGTGATTATGTTTAAATGTTTCAATATTTATATTTTGAAAATTTATACTAGAATCTAATTCTTTAATTTCCATAAATGGCAAATAATCTTTTTCTCCTTTAAAAATATATTTATAATTTGTTTCCATCTCAGGAATCATTTCTTTAGGCATATATGCAGGGATAATTTTTTTATTTATTAAAGACATTGCTCTCATATCTGGCACACCTGATGTATGATCAGAATGAATATGAGTATAAAGTACTGCATCAATATTTGTACATTTAGCACTATAAAGTTGTTGTCTAAGGTCTGGACTAGTATCAATTAGAATATTTGTATTTTTATATTCAATTAATACAGATGATCTTGTTCTAAAATTTCTTTTATTATTAAGATCAATATTACCATGTCTATTCCATGCTAAAGGTGATCCGAAAGATCCTCCACAGCCTAAAATTGTTATTTTCATTACAGATAATTATCTCTTTTAGCTTTCGTAAACAAATTAAAAAAATTATTATCAGTAATTTTTTCGAATTCTTCTAAGGATAAATTAAAGAATTTTGCCAAATATTCAGCTGTGTATTTTACAAAAGATGGCTCATTAACTTTACCTCTCATTGGTTCAGGTGCTAAAAAAGGGCTATCAGTTTCTATAAGTATAGAATCTAAAGGAGCATCCTTAATTATATCTCTTAAATTTGATGCATTTTTAAATGTTATTATTCCAGAAATAGAAATGTAGTAGTTATTCTCTAAACAAAAATTTAATAGCTGATTTGAGCCAGTGAAACAGTGAAAAATTAGTTTTAAATTATTTGATTTATAATTTTTTAAAATATCTACAATTTCTTTTTCAGAATTTCTTTGATGAATGATAATTGGTAATGAATGCTTTATTGAAGCTTCAATATGGGTTTCAAAGACCTGTGTTTGTTCTTTGAGAAATTGATCATTATGATACAAGTCAATTCCTGTTTCGCCTATTCCTATTACTTTTTCGTTATTACAGTATTGATCAAAGTTTTGTAATTCAATTTGATTCATTGATTGAACATTACTTGGATGAAGTCCATATGAGAGATAAATAGAATTATAATTTTTTATTAAATTTAAATGATCCTGGAAATCTTCAGGTTTGGTATTAATTGATAATATTGAGCTAATATTATTTTTTTTGGAATTATTAATGATACTTTCAAAATTTTCTGATAATTTTTTAAAATTTAAATGACAATGTGAATCAATCATTCAATATTCTTGGAAATATTGGTTCTGGATTATTTATTTTTATATTTTGATTTATTAGTTTAGTGAAACTGTTAAATTTATTATTGTCGATATTATAGTTAAAAATACTAAGAATTTTCTTAGAACTAGTTGGGATTATTGGATAGAGCATAATTGCTGATTTAATAATTATATTTGTGACAATATATAAAACTTCTTCCATTCTAATTTTATTTGTTTTTTTCAGTGTCCATGGTGCTTGAGTGTCAACATATGCATTACCGGCAGATATTAACTCCAAGACAGACTTAATTGCTCTATCAATTTGTTGATTATTCATAAATTTACAATATTCATCAAATTTATTCTGAAGAATATTAATTAAATCCTGATCTTCATTAGTTAAATTTTCTGCTGGCTTTAGGATAGAATCATTATTTTTCACAGCAAATGATGAAATCCTTTGAACTAAATTACCAAAATTATTTGATAAATCAGCATTAATTCTATTTGCGATAGCTTTTTTTGAAAAATCTCCATCATTTCCAAAGGGTACTTCTCTAAATAAAAAAAATCTTATTTGATCCAAACCATACTCATCAATTATTTCATAAGGATCAATAACATTGCCAAGTGATTTAGAAATTTTTTGTCCTTCATTTGTCCACCATCCGTGCGCAAATATTCTTTTAGGAGGCTCGATGCCTGCAGCCATTAAGAAAGCTGGCCAATACACTGCATGAAATCTCAATATGTCTTTCCCCACAATGTGTGTTGCAGGCCAAAATTGTTTATAATTTTTATTATTTATATCTGGATAACCAATTGCAGTTAAGTAGTTACATAATGCATCAATCCAAACATACATAACATGCTTCGAATTATTGGGTACGGGAACTCCCCAGTTAAAAGTTGTTCTTGAGATAGAAAGATCTTTTAATCCACCTTTTATAAAACTTAATACTTCATTATATCTCGTTTTTGGTAAGATTGATTCTGGATTTTTTTCATAATAATCGATTAACTTATTCTGCCATTCTGAAAGTTTAAAAAAATAACTTTCCTCCTTGACCCACTCTACAGGTGATCCATTATCGGTAACATATTTACCATCAATCTTTTTTAATTCATTTTCTAAATAAAATGCTTCATCTCTAACTGAGTACCAACCTTCATAATTTGAAAGATATATTTGATTATTTTTTTCTAATTGTTTCCAAAGTTCTTGTGCAGCTTTAATGTGTCTTTCTTCAGTAGTTCTTATAAAATCATCAATTTCACATCCTAAAAAAGGTATTAAATTGATAAAATTAACTGAAAGTTTATCGACGAATTCTTTTGGTTTTAAATTTGAATTAATAGCAGCTTTTTCTACCTTTTGCCCATGTTCGTCAGTACCTGTTAAAAAGAATACATTATTTCCTAATAATTTATTATATCGCGCAATAATATCGCAGGCTATACTTGTATAAGCATGACCTATATGAGGAATATCATTAGTGTAGTAAATTGGAGTAGTTATATAAAAATTCATTTTATTGAGTTAAAAAATTTAATATAAATACTTTTTTATCAAGATTTAAACTAAATAATTCTTTTTGGTTATTAGTTAAATAATCAAATCTATCAATAAGATTTTTTTTGGTAAGATTTGTAGATAAAGACTCTAGCTCTAAATAATTTGGTATATTAATCAAGCTTTTATCATCTCTGTTTACTTTTAGCTTATTAGCAACAATTAGAATAAATTTAAGCATTGATAAATAATTATTGAATTCATCATTAGTAAGTTTTGATAAAATATTAGATAAGTTTATTTTATCATCATCTAGATCATTTGATAAAAGACATTTAATTGATAATTGGAAAATATCCAAGAAATCATTATTATAATATAGAATAGTGGTTCCTGGTGATCCATACGTTAATTCAAAGTAAAAATTTATTTCTTCATTAGATATTCCATCAATATTATCTTTAATTATATTAGTAAAATTTGTTAAATTATGAGTATTAAATTTAATTTTTAAACATCTTGATCTAATTGTTGGCAAAAGTAATGAGATCTGGTTTGATATTAAAAAAATATAGGTATTTTCTTTTGGTTCTTCTAGAATCTTAAGCATACTATTTGCAGAACTAATATTCAAATAATCAGCAGAATCAATGATAACAATTTTTGAAGAATTTTGAATTATTGATGTTGAATTTAAAAATGTTTTTAATCTTCTAATTTGATCAATAGTTATATTAGTTTTAATTTTTCCAGTTTTGCTATCAATTTCTTTTTCAATTATTTTTATATTTGGATGTGTATTATTTTTAAATAAATTTAAATGATGATCCAAATTATTATCTTTAAATTCTATATTTAAAATATTTTTAACTAATTTGTTAAGAAAAGTTCTTTTACCTATACCATTCAATCCATGAATTAAAATTGAATTTGGAAGATTATTTGATTCGTATCTGTTAAGAAGATCATTATACTCTTTTTCAAAACCTATTAATTCAATCATTAATTACAACTTTAATTTTTCAATAATATTTTTATGAATTATATCTCTAGATAAAGAAGCATCTAAAGTTATATATCTTTTTGGATTTGCTATTTTTTTATATCCCTGAATTACTTTTTGATGAAATAGTAAGTTAGATTTATCATATTTGTTTTTAACTTTTCTTTGTTTTAATCTTTTGATTATTTCTTTTGGATTGATTTTAAAAATAAAAGTATAGTCAGGAAAGAAATTATTTAGTAGTTCTTTATGAAGTTTTTGAGCTCTTTTTATACCAAACTTATTTACATATCCTTGATAAACAAATGAAGAATCTGCATATCTATCAGAAATGACAATCTTACCTTTTTTAAGATTAGGAATAATTATTTCATTTATATGATTTGACCTAGCTGCCATAAGAAGAAGCAATTCTTCTAAATTATTAATTGTGGATTTATTATCTAAAATTAATTTTCTTAATTTTTCTGCAAAATCAGTGCCTCCTGGTTCTCTGGATACAATAAAAGGAATTTTATTTCTTTTTAAATATTTTGATAAAAGTAATATTTGAGATGACTTTCCACTAGCTTCGGGTCCTTCAAAAGTAATGAACAAACCTTTATTTAATTTCATCTAAACTTCTTCCAAAAATTAAGTATTTTGCTGCAGCAAAAATTTTAAATAAAGGATTGATTTCAGATACATCTTTTTCAGCAATAAGGGGTATTTCTATTTTTGGCTTTCCATCAATATCAATTATTAATTTTCCCAATTCATCACCTTTTTTTATTGGGGCAGAAATAGGTTTGGTATATTCAATAAATGAATTCATTAATTGAATTTGATCAAATGATAATGTTGATACTACTTTTTGTTCACTTATTAAATTAATACTACTTTCACTACCCAGCCATACATCTACTTCTTTAATAAATTGATCTTTTTCAACTAATGTTTGTTGCGATGTTTGATTAAATGCCCAATTTAATAAGTTAGATGATTCATTTAATCTTGATCTAGAACTATTTGTGCCATTTATAACAACTGTAATTCTTCTATCATTCCTTAATGCTGTAGCCGCTATCCCCCAACCAGACTCTTTAGTAAAACCTGTTTTTAATCCATCTGCTCCTTGAACTTGATATAAAAGTTTATTTCTATTCGGCTGACTTATATCGTTATAAGTAAATTCTTCCATTTTGAAATATGTATAAAGATTTGGAAAATCTTTAATTATTGCATTTGATAAAATGGCAAGATCGTAGACGGTAGAATAGTGATTATCATCTGGCCAACCAGATGAATTAATAAAGTTTGTTTTTGTCATACCTAAGCGCTCTGCATAAACGTTCATAAGTTTAGCAAAATCTTCTTCAGTACCACCTAAACATTCTGCTAATGCTATAGAGGCATCATTTCCAGATTGAACAATTATACCCTTTAATAAATCATCAACCGTTACATTATCATCTATCTCTAAAAAAGTTCTTGAACCTCCCATTTTGTAAGCTTTAGGGGTAACTTTACATTCATTAGAAATTGCAAAATTTGTATTCTTTATTCTATCAAATGCAACATAAACAGTCATGATCTTAGTCATTGAGGCAGGTATAACTTTTGCATTAGAATTTTTTTCAAAAAGAACTTCATTTGTATCATAATCAATAACAACCGCTTGTTCTGCCTTCGTATCAATAGCGTAAAGTTTAAAAGAAATTATAAAAAATAAAAGAAAGCTAAAAATTTTTACCATAAATATTAATAATTCTTAATTATGACCTTTATTTGTTATTCAATAAGAATTTCAGTTTCCTTATAACCTTTTGAGATAAAGTATGAAACCAAATTATTTGCTTCTGTATTTTCTAAAGGACCAATAATTACGTCATATATAGAATTATTCTTTTCAGAAGTATATTTTAAATTATTATTATAGTTATTTAATACTGATCTAATACTGTCATAATTTTCAAATCCTTTTACTCTTAAATATAATTTAAAATCAGTTATTTTTTCTGATTTAAGTTCAATAGGTTTTTCTATAATTGTTGTGGCCTCATCATTAGTTACTAAGATTTCATCAATTTCTTCAATAGACACAATATCTGTTGGCGCAGAAGATATGGTTTCATCAAAATTTTCTTCATTTAATGAATTTGCAACACTCTTCCATTGTTTACTAGCATCAGAAAGTATTTCTACCCTCACAGTAGCTATTTTTGATTTATAAAATCCAAGAAGTTGAGCAACTTTTCTTGAAACCTGAATAATAACTGCATTATCATCATGTCTATCTATGATTTTCACATTTATAGTAAGTCCATTATCCAAGTTTGTTACTTTGACCATACTTGGTATGGGTAATGTTTTATGTCTGCCAAGTAACTCTGTAACTTTATTTATATCATTGTTTACAGTTTTAATATTGTGTAATTCCTTTCCATAAAAAGAAGAAAGTCCAATTTCCGAATAATTATAATTTTCTTCTGGAATGTAACTAACCCCTTCAATAAAATAAGGCTCACCAACATAATAAAAAATATTATCTTTTTTTGGTTTATTAGTTGATTGATTTTTTTCTTTTTTATTCTCTTTTTTATTGTCAATTATTTCTTCTATTTTATTTGTGCTATTTTCTACAACATCAGAAACATTATTTAGAGTTAATTCATTGCAAGAAAATATAAATAAAAGAAAAATTATACTAATTAGATATTTTATCACTTAGGAGGCCTACTGATACAGCATAATACGATGAACAATTATAATAAAGAATATTTTTGTAATTAGGATAAACTATGAACATTCTTCCATCTATCCCATCTGGCATTATTAATCTAGCTTCTAAATCATCTCTTATGGGTAAAGGATCTCCATTGATCTTTGTAAATCCTGATTTGGACCATTCGGATAGAGTTTTTGGAATTGATCTACGTTTAACTGCCCCACAACCTTTGGGGTTAACTTGTTTTATAGAATCAAAAAAAGATATAGAAATATTTTTTGGTGGAAGAACTTCTCTACCCCAAGTGCTATCATTAGACCATGGATTTTTATCTAATGAAGTTAAATAGTTTGCAGTACTAGCAAAAGCATCTGCATAACTATTCCAGATATCAATACCATTGCCATCCCAATCATACGCAGTTTCTAAAAAAGTTGTTGGGATCATTTGTGTCATACCAACCGCCCCACCCCAACTACCTTTTAGTTCTCCATTTGGAACAAGATTTTTATCTAATATTTCAAGAGCGGCAAATAATTGTTTTTTATAAAAGTCACTTCTTCTTCTATCGAATGCAAGAGTGGTTATCGCGATTATGGAATTTATTTTTCCTTGATTTCTTCCGTAATAACTTTCCATACCTAATACAGCCACAATAAATCTTGGTTGTATTTTAAAATAATCTCCAATTTCTTTTAATAAATCTTCATGTTTTTTTAAAAAATTTTTTCCTGCAAAAACTTTATCTTTAGTAATTGTATAAAATAAATACTCATCTAGAGTCATTGTTGATGCCGGCTGGCATCTATCACGCATAATAATTTTACTTTGTGGCTTAACATCATTTAAATTATTTGAAATAGTATTTTGGCTTATACCTCTTTCAAGTGCTTCTTGTTTTATATTAGTCAGCCAGTTATTCCATTCTTCATCAGTTGGCATTTTTGGTTTTTCACAATCAGTTGCATAGGATTTGAAAGAAATAAAAACAAAGAATATTATAAACCTAATAATCATTAACTAAAATTACCAAAACTATCGTCAATTAGGAAATGATAATACTTAATATTTTGACATTTTTAAGATGAAACTATAGTAAGCTTTTAAACGGAGAGATGGCTGAGCGGTTGAAAGCACCGGTCTTGAAAACCGGCAACGGGGCAACTCGTTCGTGAGTTCGAATCTCACTCTCTCCGCCATTATCTTCTAAATATAATTAAAATATCTCATCATTGATTTTAAGTTTTTCTCAATAAGATTAATCTGAGTATTAGTTAAAACATCTTTCCATTGATTAGATTTACCTGATCTAAAAAAATTGGAATGTATTGTAGCCTCATCAAAACCATTTTTGTCTTCTAATTTTTTTAGATTATTAAAGTTTGTATTTTCTACTATTTTATCAATGTCTTTATTGTTTAAGTTTATATGGAAACTGTGTATTTTATTTAAAAATTCCTTAATATTTAATATAATTTCTTTTGGATTTAATTTTAAATCTTCATACTTTATGATTAATCTGGGAACACTAGTATAATTTAACCAGGATTGAACATTAAGTTCCCAAGTTGAAAGTAATTCTTGTGCGCCATTAGTTGTAATCATTAAACTTTTTGAAAAAAGAAATTCATCAATAGTTTTATCAATTTCTTTACCCGAAAAATTTTTAAGAGATACTATTATATCCCGTGGATCTCTAACAATATAAATAAAACCTGCATTTACAGTTTCATTTGTAAAATTTTTATGTCTTACGCTATGAGTTTTAAATATGTTAAGATGATTTAATTTATTATTTAAAATTTTTTGACATTTAATAATATTTTGTGAAACCCAATCAAAATGTAACTCATTATTATTTATATAAACCTTATTTTGAAATTCATTAAAATGCTTTTTAATTGATAGTAAGGGGATGGATTTTAAATCATTCAGACTAAACTCTTTTTCAAAATTATAAAAATTTCCAATAATAGACCTCAGCCAAGTATTTCCAGATTTAGGATAAGAAGCCAAAAAAATATTTTTATGCATTAAAAATTAATTTTTATTTTCAAGCTTATCAATCCTTTTTTTTAAATCTTGAACTAAAAAATAAATATAGACTATTGGTCCCATAATCATAACACCAACTAAAAAAGCTAAAAATTCAAACATAATATAATTATAAATTAAAAAGAATATTTCTCAATACTCATGAAGAAATTATTTTTTTTCAAATAACCACAATTTATCCTGTGCTAAGAAAAATATTTTACCACTCACTGGATGAATTTTTATATCTCTTATTCTTCCTATTTCTTTTTTAAAAATAATATCTTCTTTAACATTATCTAAATTTGAAAAATCTAATGATCGTAAAGATTGATCTTTTAAAGATGTTATAAGTGCTAATCCTTTAAATTCTGGAAATTCTTCTCCATCATATATTGTAATCGCACTAACAGCAATTGAAGGCACCCAGTAATGAATTGCTTTAGTATAACCCGGTAACCATTTGGGACCAATGTTGGAATTATCATAATTAGTTCCACCCCAACCTAAAATTTTCCAACCATAATTTTCACCTTTTTTTACTTCACCAAACCAATCACCACCTTTTGCTCCGTGATTACTAATATAAATTTTATTATCAAAAGGTGAGATAGACATTCCTTGAGGATTTCTTACACCGATTTGATATATTTCTGGTAACCACGTTTCTTGTGAAACGTAATGAGGGTTATCTTTAGGTGAAGTTCCGTCTAATTTAATTCGAATGATACTTCCAGGATGTTGTTTTGCATCCTGAGCTATCATTCCTTTCCCTCTTTCGCCAACAGATGAATATAAATAATCATCATGAATAACTATTCTAGAACCAAAGTGATAAGGAGATCTTATAGGTGGATTAGCTCTAAAAATGTTTTCAAAATCTAAGAAATTTAAATCTAAATCAGCTTTTGCAATAGATGTGGTTGAGGGGCTAAATAATTTATCACCAATCTTTTCTGAGTAGGATAGAAAAATCTGATCATTATAAAAGTAAACATCTAAAAGACCTCCTTGCGAATTTTTATCTCTAATAAAGTTTAAGTTGTGATCAATTGCAGTAATCTTATTATTTTGAATATCAAATAGCTTAATTTTTCCTGTTTTTTCACTTATTAAAATCTGATTGTTATTTATAAATGTGAAACTCCAAGGAGAACTTAAGTTTGATTTTAAAATTTCAAGCTTATATATGTTGTCTAAAGACAACACATTTTTACCAAATAATAAAAAAATAAAAAAATTAAATATGATAATAAGTTTAACCATTATTTAATCAAATTAATCACATTTTTAGATAATTCAAATCTGTCATCAATTAAATTACCACCAAAATCATAAAATATTTTTTGATCAGGTCTTAATATTAAAGAACTATTTTTTGATAATGAAAGTTCTAATAATTTTTCTGGATTTTTTGGTTTATTTTGAAAAAAACTAATTAATATACCTTTTCTACTAAATTCAAACTTTTCAATATTATTTTTTAAACAAATAATTTTTATTTCTACTAATTTTAGTAAATTAATTAATTGTTTAGGCAATTTACCAAACCTATCTATTAATTCTATTTTAATCTCTTCAATTTCTTTTTTATTATTTATATTTGAGATTCTTTTATAAATAGAAAGTCTTAAATCAACATCGTTAATAAAATTTTCAGGTATATAAATTTCAACAGGGATTTTAATAATTGGGTGAAAACTATCTTTTTTTATAAAATCTGAATTAATTTTACTTTTTTGTAAATTTATCTCTTCTTCAAGCATTTGATGATAAAGCTCAGTTCCAATTTCCTTGATAAAACCACTCTGTTCTTCACCAATAATAGAACCACCACCTCGAAGATCTAAATCTTGAGATGCAATGTTAAAACCTGCCCCAAGATGATCAGAAGAGTTTATTATCGATAATCTTTTTCTCCCATTATCTTTTAACTCATTTTCCTTATATGTAATGTATGCGTATCCACGTTTAGAAGATCTCCCCACCCTTCCTTTCAATTGATATAGTGCAGCTAAAGAAAAAATATTGGAACGATAAACAATAATTGTATTGACATGAGGTAAATCTAAACCATTTTCAATAATATTTGTGCTTAACATTAAAGGAACTTCTTGATTATAAAATTTTGATATTCTACTTTCTAATAATTTAGGACTAAGCTGACCGTGAGTGATTACATATTTTATTTCTGGTAAATTTTCATTTAAAAATTGTTCTATAAAAGGTAAATCTTTTTTTCTTGGTACTACAAAGTAAACCCCATTCTTTCTCCCATATATCTCTCTCTTTATAGCTTCTGTGATTGTTAAAGAGTCAAAAGGTGAAACATAAGTTCTAACTGCCATCCTTTCAAATGGAGCTGTAAGAATCAGACTTAGATCTCTTATTCCTGAAAGAGACATACTTAAGGTTCTAGGAATAGGTGTTGCACTAAGTGAGATACAATGAGCTTTTGGTGCAATTTCTTTAAATTTTTCTTTTTGAATTGTTCCTAGTTTTTGCTCTTCATCGTAAATTATTAGACCGAGCCTATTAAATGTTAATTTATCGTTTAATAATGCATGAGTTCCAACTAATACATCTATTTTACCAGTATTACATTTTTCAAAAATTTCTTTTTTATCTTTTAATGATACTAATCTAGAAATTTCTGCAATATTAATTCCAAAAATAGATAACCTTTTTTTAAAATTAATAAAATGCTGTCTAGATAAAATTGTAGTTGGCACTAAAACTACAGATTGTAAATTTGATTTTGCAGCTAGAAAAATAGCTCTTAAAATTACTTCTGTTTTTCCAAATGCAACATCGCCTACAATTAATCTATCAGATGGTATCATCTTAGAAAAATCATTAATTACATCTTGAATTGCATTCAATTGATCATCGGTTTCAACATATGGGAAAGTGCTAACAAATTTATCATATTCAGGAATATTTGTATTGATTACATAAGATTGAGATTGAAGTCTCTTAGAAGCAATTGAAATAAGTTTTTTTGCAGCATCTCTAATTTTCTTTTTTGCATCTGCTTTTCTTTTTTGCCAATGAGAAGCACCAAGTTTATCTAAAATAATATTTCCATCAGTATCATCACTGTATTTTGATACATAACTTAAATTTTCAACTGGTAAAAAAAGTTTTTGATTTTCAAAAAATTCTAATTCTAAACACTCATGAATTGAGTCATTTAATTCAATTTTTTTAATATTATTAAACTTACAAAGACCGTACTCAGAATGAACAAGAATAGAATCAATAGATAATTTATTTAATTCTTCAAAAAAAATAGTTTGTTTACGTGATTTAGATATTTGCGTATTAAAAAAATAACCAAACAAGGATTTTTCATTAATAAAAATATATTTATTAAATTTAAATGACTCTTCAATATCCAGAATAGTTAAAAGAATTTTATCTGAAAGTGAATGATTAAAGTTTGTTACATTATTTAAATTTAAACTTAAATTATTCTGTAATATTTTAGATACTCTTTCTAAACTTCCTTTACTACGGCAACATATATATATAAAATTTTCTTTAGAATTAGTTGTAAAAAATTGATTTATAAAACTAAAATCAATTTCTTTTTTAATTGATGATAAATTATGAATAATATTTACATCAATATTTATATGATTATTTTTATCAAATGTATTAAAGTAAAAATGCTCATTGCTGTCTAAATATTTTTGGAAAATTTCTTTATTTAAGTAAAAAAATTCAGGTGATAAAAAAAAATTTTCTTTATTATTTTTTCTGGCTAAATAAAAATCATTTATATTTTCTAATCTATTTTCAAATATATTTTTAAATTCGTCATTTAATAGTATTTTATAGTCTTTAACATAATCAAACAATGTTTCGAGATTATCATAGAATAAAGGCAAAAACTGTTCACCACCAGATGGAATAATATTTTCAGAAAAAAGATTATAAACTTGACTATTTCTATACTCTGGAAATATTTCCCTAAAATTTTTTCTAAACAAGTTAAGATTATTTTCATTAAGAATTAATTCATTAATAATATTAAACTCTAAATCACTATTTATTTCTTTTAATCTTTTTTGAGTAATTGGATCAAATTCAAAAATCGTCTCTATTTCTTCATCAAAAAAATCTATTCTTATTGGCTTAGATCTATCATTTGGAAAAATATCCAGAATTGATCCTCTTACAGAAAATTCTGATTTATCACGAACTAAAGAAGTTCTTTGGAAGCCTAAGAGAACAAGGTTATTTATAAGATCTTCTAATTTACATTTTTGTTTTTTTGAAATTTTTAAAAATTGTGAATTAATAATTGATCTAGGGATTATTTTTTGTGTGATTGAATTAATTGTAGTGAGTATTATTCTTTTTGTATTGGAATTTGATAAAATTTTAAGTGTTTTTAATCTTTCAATTTGAACTTCTTTTGAAGGAGAGACATTATCGTAAGGTATTTGATCCCAAGATTTAAATAATAAAATCTCAACATCAGGTAATAACCATTTAATTTTTTCTTCCATTGATGATATTTCTCTTTCATCTTTTCCAATGTATAAAATTGATTTATTGGAATTTTGATAAAACTGCGAAATGAAAAAGGGCTCAACATTATGAATTGAAGGACCGATAGTATTTTTATTCTTCATTAAGTATTTTATTAAATATTTCCTTAAATCCTAATGGAATGGCTACCTTAGAAGTAAGAAAGTCATAAATCTCGTTATCCGAGAATTGATTAAATAATGATTTGATTTCCTCAAGATCTTTTTCACTAAATTTATCTAACTGATTTATAAAATATCTTTTGTATAAAATATCTGTCTCTTTTGTTCCAGAGTAAGAAACCCTATATTTTATAGTTTTTTTTAGTGAATTGAATGACATAAGAATTGAATATAGAATATAGTTTATAATTTTATAAAAATCTATGAGACCAGAAAAATTAAATTATATATTATCTTCTATATCTTCTCTCAAAGGAGTTGGTCCAAAGTTAGAGCTAATTATTAATAAATTAGGTATTTATAAGAATATACATTTTGTTTGGAACATACCAAATAACATTCTGGAAAGAAAATTCTATGAAAATATTCATGATGCAGAAATTAATTCTTTAGTAACATTAAATTTAAAAATTATTAAACATGAGCCTTCGAGGTTTAAAAGACAACCTTACAAAATTAAATGTATCTGCGGAGATACAAATATTGATTTAGTATATTTTAATGCAAGACATCCTATGTTGAGACAAATGCTTCCAACAAGTGAAAATAGATTAATATCTGGAAAATTAGAATATTTTAGAAACACATTTCAAATCACACACCCTAGTCATGTAAGCGCTTTAAACAATAATAAAATAATCAAAAGTAAAGAGGCAGTTTACAGTTTAACTAGTGGCCTCAATCAAAATATAATGAATAAATTAACCGATCAAATATTAAATAATTTACCAAATTTTAATGAATGGATAGAAACTTCAATATTAAAGAAATATAAATTTAAAGGATGGAATGAAGTAGTTAAAAATCTTCATAGTCCAAGTGATGATAATATAAAAAATAAAAATTTACTCAGAAGAAGATTGGCATTTGATGAATTATTATCTCATCAATTAGCTATAGGCATTATGCGAAATTTTAATCAAAAGAAAAAAGGTCTAAAAATTACTAGTGAAAATAAAACATTAAATAAATTTTATAGTAATTTAGATTTTCAACTTACAAATTCACAAAATAATGTAATCAAAGAAATACTTCAGGACTTATCGAGTTCTAATCAAATGATCAGATTGTTGCAAGGAGATGTTGGATCTGGAAAAACCATTGTAGCTTTAATATCAATGATAAAAGTATTTGAAAGCAATTTTCAATCTGCTTTAATGGTACCTACTACAATTCTCGCATTTCAGCATTATGAAAATATATTAAAATTATTAAAAGATTCAAAAATAAATGTACTTGTTCTTACAGGAAAAGACAAGGGTAAGGAAAGGAAAGAAAAATTAGAAGAAATTGCAAAGGGAAAAGCAGATATAATAATTGGAACACATGCTTTAATACAAGATACAGTAAAATTTAACAATTTAGGTTTAGCAGTTATTGATGAACAGCATAGATTTGGTGTTTATCAAAGAATGGTATTTAACCATAAAAATCATAAACCAAATATTTTAGTAATGAGTGCGACTCCCATTCCAAGAACATTAACCTTAGCAGCATATGGAGATATGAAAGAAAGTAAATTAATTGAAAAACCTTTAGGTCGTAAACCAATTATAACTAGCTCTTTGTCATTAAAAAAAGAGAATCAACTTATTGATAGAATAAAAGAAAAAATTAAAAATTCATCGTCTAAATTTTACTGGGTATGCCCTTTAATAGAAGAATCTGAAGAGTTAGATCTAAAAGCTGCAGAGGAAAGATACAAAATTTTAAAAAAATATTTCAAAAATAAAGTTCTTTTAATGCATGGACGTTTAAGTGAAATAGAAAAAGAAGAAATAATGACAAAGTTTAAAAATGAGGATTATAAAATTTTAGTTTCAACAACTGTTATTGAAGTTGGTGTGGATATTCCTTCTGCAACAACAATTGTAATTGAACATGCAGAAAGATTCGGTTTAGCTCAACTTCATCAATTGAGAGGTCGTGTTGGTAGAAATGACATTCAATCATATTGTATACTTTTACACAAAGATAACATTGGGGAAATTTCAAAACAAAGAATAGATATAATGAAGCAAACGAATGATGGTTTTAAAATCGCTGAAGAGGATTTAAAAATAAGAGGTCCAGGAGAAATCTTAGGAAAAAAACAATCTGGCAGCCCATCTTTTTATGTAGCTGATCTTAGTTTTGATTACGATCTATTAGAAGATGCTAAAATTATGGTAGAAGATATATTATCCAAAAATCCAAAATTGGAAAACATAGAAGGAGAAAATCTTCGAAACTTATTGTATCTTCAAGAAAGAGATGCAGCAATTTTAACACTTACTGCTGGATAATTGTTATGGATATAGAAAAAGGTATTAGATTTGAATGCCAGGGCTCTGGAAACTGTTGTGTTTCAAGAGGTACCTATGGTTTTGTTTATTTAAGTAAGAAAGATATTAAAAAATTGTCAGATGGATTTAAAATAACAGAACAAAACTTTGTAAAAAACTATTGTCAAAAAACTGATGGTTTCATTCACTTAAAGGAACTAAAAAAAAATAATGGAAATTGCATATTTTTGAAAGATAACAAGTGCACTGTTTATAAATCAAGACCTATACAATGTAGAACTTGGCCTTTTTGGCCTGAAAATATGAATACAAAAACTTGGAATAACGATATTGCTAAAAATTGCCCTGGTGTAGGTAAAGGTAAAGTAAAAACAAAGAAAGAAATTTTAAAGCAAGTACGAATTGATTATGAAAACGAATTAAATATTAGGAATAAAAATTAACCATCAGACTCAAATTCCATTTCTTTAAAATATCCGATATATTTATTAGTCTTTTTTTTAAGCAATATCTTTATTGTTGTTCCTTCAAGAACGACTTCAAGAATGTTATCATTTTTTCTTAAAATATCACAATTTTTCTCGATACCTGATGCAATATTTTTGATTTTTGCTTTTTTCATTTGATGGTGAGCCCTGCAGGATTCGAACCTGCGACCCATTCCTTAAAAGGGAATTGCTCTACCAACTGAGCTAAGGGCCCATCGAATTTGTATTCTATATAGTTCAAATATTGTAAGCGCAAGTGATTAACTAAGAGTTTTTTTTATTAAGCTGCTCTAAAGTATTTTTAGAAACAAAATTTGAAACATCACCACCTAGTTTGTGAACTTCTTTAACAAAATTAGATGAAATGAATGAGTTTTTTTCTGAAGTCATAAGAAATATTGTTTCGATATCAGGGTTAAGTTGGTAGTTCATGCCTGTCATTTGGAATTCATACTCAAAATCAGATACTGCTCTTAAACCACGTATTATACATGTGGCATTTTGATCTTTAGCAAAAGTTGTAAGTAATCCTGATAATTCAGTAACATTAATTTTTGAGTTTAGCTCATTTACAGAAGTGATATCACTTTTGATAATATTAATTCTTTCTTGAACACTAAATAATGAATCTTTGTTAATATTATTAGCGACAGCTATTACTAAATTATCTACTATTCTTAATGATCTTTTAATTATGTCCATATGACCTGCAGTCATAGGATCAAAAGTACCAGGATATATTCCAATTTTATTCATTATTTTCGAAATCTTGTATTCTAGAAACAGAAACAATTCTATCACTTTCAGGAATCTTAAAAATACTTACACCTTTTGTTGATCTTCCAGCTATTCTAATTTGGTTTACATTAACTCTAATTATTTGGCCCTTGTCACTAACAAGAATAATTTCATCGTTGTCCTTAACAACAAAACAATCAACAACTTTACCATTTTTTTCAGATGTCATTATGCCAGTTATGCCTTTTCCTCCTCTATTTGAAATTCTATATTCATAAGCGGATGATCTTTTTCCAAAACCCTTAGATGTTATAGCTAAAAGAAATTCCTCATTATTATTTAATTCTTCAAATCCATTTTTGAGTGATGAAGTTTCTTTTCTGCTTTCGGATGCTGCCCTTAAGTATTCTTGTCGAATGCTCATATCAATCACTGAATGTTTTAAAATTGCTAAAGAAATGATTGTATTGCCTTTATCTAATTTTATACCCCTTACACCTGAAGAATTTAAACCAGAAAATAATCTTAATTTTTCAACTGGAAAACGTAAACATTTTCCATTTGATGAAGAAAGTAAAATATCATCATCTACAGTACAAAGCTTAACACCAATTAATTCATCTTTTTCATCAAGCTTAATAGATACTTTGCCTGAGTCCCTCAATTCTCTTTTTCCACTCTTAGCAACATCAATTAATTTATTTTTTCTAACCATTCCATTTTTAGTTGTAAAAATAACATAAAATTTTTCCCACTGATTTTCATTCAGGGGTAACGGTAGAAAAGTTGATATTTTTTCAGAATTTTTAAAAGGTAATAAATTTACTATAGGCTTTCCTCTTGCCTTTAAACTAGCTTCAGGAACATCATGAGATTTTAGAGAATAAACTTTTCCTAATGAAGAAAAAACTAAAAGTTTAGTATGAGTGTCTGCAAAGTGAATTTCTTTAACAAAATCTTCTTCTCTTGTTGACATACCAGTTTTACCTTTACCTCCTCGATTTTGAGAACGATAATTGGATAATAGTGATCTTTTTATGTATCCATTATTAGAAATAGTTAAAACTATATCTTCTTGTTGAATATATCTTAAATCATCTACTTGCTCATATTCTTGATCAATAATCTCACTACGTCTTTCAGTTGCAAATTCTTTTTTGATTTCAGTTAATTCATTTTCTATTTCTTTTAAAAGAATATCTCTTGAATTTAGTATAGATAAGTAATTTTTAATCTCTAAAATTAAACATTCTAAGTCTTTTTGTATATCTTCTCTTTCTAAAGCAGTTAATTTTTGCAATCTTAATTCTAAAATAGCTTTAGCCTGTGAGTCAGAAAAATTGAAAGTGTTGTTTTTTAAATCTGCAGTATCATCTTCAACTGATTTAATAAAATTAAGATTTTGTTTAGATACTTTCCATTTCTTTTTAATTAATTTTTCTTTTGCTTCTTTTGTATCTTTTGAACTTTTTATTAATTCTATAATTTCATCAATATGTTCATTAGTAACAACCAACCCAACTAAAATATGAGCTTTTTCTCTAGCTTTATTAAGGTCAAATAATGTTCTTTTTATTATTACTTCTTCTCTAAAATCTAAAAATGAAGATAAAATTTCTTTTAAATTCATTTGTTCTGGCTTACCTTTATTTAAAGCAAGCATATTAGAATTAAATGTCGTTTGAATTAAAGTATGTTTATATAATTGATTTAGAATAATATTTGAATCTACATCTTTTTTTAATTCAATCACAACCCTAACACCGTTTCTATCTGACTCATCTCTTAAATCTGAAATTCCTTCAACAATTCCATTTTTTACAATTTCAGCAATTCTTTCTAATAATTTTGATTTATTTACCTGGTAAGGTATTTCATGAAGTATAATTGCTTCTCTATCCTTTTTAAAATTTTCAATACTAGTCTTCGATCTAACTACACACCCTCCTTTTCCAGTTTCAAAAGCTTCTGTTATGCCGTTTTTACCAATTATTTGTCCTCCTGTTGGAAAATCAGGACCAAAAATATATTTTTGAAGGTCTGAGATATTACATTCTGGATTTTTAATAAGATATAAAGAAGCATCTATTACTTCTCCTAAATTATGTGGGGCAATATTAGTCGCCATTCCAACTGCAATTCCAGATGCTCCATTAACTAGAAGATTTGGAAACTGGGAAGGTAAAACTGAGGGTTCTTTTGTTGTGTCATCATAATTAGGCTGAAAGGTAACGGTGTTTTTATCGATATCTTCAACAAGCTTCTCAGATACTTTAGCAAGTCTAGCTTCAGTGTATCTCATTGCTGCAGGAGGGTCTCCATCTAAAGATCCAAAATTTCCTTGACCATCAACTAACTCTAAGCGCATAGAAAAATCTTGTGCCATTCTAACCATAGAATTGTATATAGCTGAGTCTCCGTGAGGATGATATTTACCCATTACATCACCCACTATTCTTGCTGATTTTTTATATGGTTTATTAAAATTGTATCCTGACTCACTCATAGAGTACAATATTCTTCTGTGTACCGGCTTTAAACCATCTCTACAGTCTGGAAGAGCCCTACTAACTATTACAGACATTGCATAATCCAGGTAGGATTTTTGCATTTCTTGCTCTAAACTTACTGAAGGTATATTAGTAGTTTCTTGATTGTCGTTATTTGGTGTATCTATATCGTCAGGCACTAAAAAAATCCAAGTTTTCTAAGAAAAATTAAGGTTTTTTTATATCAAAAAGCACAATTTAAACCAATATAAATAACTGATTTAATTATATTAAAAAAATTATATTTTTCAGTAATTAAATAATAATATCTAATATATAAATTTAAAAAGGGATATCTTCATCTAAATCATCAGAATCACCTGATTGATTTCCAAAAGAATTGTCTTCAATTGGCTTAGATTGATCCATTTCTTGAGAATTATCTGACACTTGAGAATTACTGTTTCTACTGTCTAAGAGGGTTAAATTACAATTATATCCCTGTAAAATTACCTCTGTAGTGTACCTATCATTTCCATCCTTGTCTTGCCATTTCCTTGTTTGAAGCTCTCCTTCAACATAAATTTTAGATCCTTTTTTTACATATTTTTCTACTATGTCTACAAGACCATCTCCAAAAACAACAATATTATGCCAAGATGTTTTTTCTTTTTGTTCTTGGGTATTTCTATCTTTCCATCTTTTTGATGTAGCAATTGAAAATGAAGCCATTTTTGCTCCAGATTGCATAGATCTAATTTCAGGATCTCTTCCCAAGTTTCCTAATAAAATTGTTTTATTAACACTACCAACCATAAGAATTCTATATATATCCATATAACATATTAACGTTGTTAGATAACACTAATATTCATGAATTTAGATAAAATTGTTATAAAAGGTGCAAGAGAGCACAATCTTAAAAATATAAACTTAGAAATACCAAAGAATAAACTCGTAGTAATAACTGGTGTAAGTGGTTCAGGTAAATCAACATTAGCATTTGATACAATTTATTCTGAGGGACAAAGAAAATATGTTGAAAGTCTTTCTGCATATGCAAGACAATTTCTTCAAATGATGAATAAACCTGATGTAGATAGTATTGATGGTTTGTCACCAGCAATTTCTATAGAACAAAAAACTACTCAAAAAAATCCAAGAAGTACCGTAGGAACTGTTACTGAAATCTACGATTACCTAAGAGTTCTATATGCTAGAGTTGGGGTTCCCTATTCTCCTACAACAGGTAAGCCAATTAAATCACAATCAGTAAGTGAAATGACTGATCAAATTATAAAAAATAATATTGATAAGAGAATATATATTTTATCTCCTATAGTTAGAGACAGAAAAGGTGAATACAGAAAAGAAATCGAAGATTTAAAAAAAAGAGGTTACCAACGCTTAAAAGTAGATAATATGGTTTATGATATTGATGAAGTGCCTTCACTTAAAAAGAATTTTAAACACAATATCGATGTTGTGATTGATCGCCTTGTTGTAAAAAAAAATATTCAACAAAGATTAAGTGAAAGTATAGAAGTTGCACTAACACTATCAGATGGTTTGTTATATTTAGAAAATTTGGATACAAATAAAATATCTGTATTTTCATCAAAATTTGCATGTCCTGTATCTGGATTTAGTATTGAAGAAATTGAACCTCGATTATTTAGTTTTAATGCGCCACAAGGAGCATGTTCAGAGTGTGATGGACTAGGAGTTGAAAAATATTTTGATGAATACAAGATTGTACCAGATGAGACCAGATCAATTTCTGATGGAGCTATTAAACCATGGGAAACAAAAGTATTTGGTTATCAAAAAAAATATTTTGTTGAAACAATAGATAAAATTTTAAAACAATTTAAAGTAAAGAAAAATGTTCCATGGAACGATATTCCTAAAAAGGTAAAAAATATAATTCTTTATGGAGATGAAAATAGCGAATTAAATTTTTTATATGATTTTGAAGGAATAATAAATTTTATTGATCGAAAATATGAAGAAACTGAGAGATGGTGGCTTCAATATGAGTTAGAAAAATATTTATCAGAGAGAGATTGTGAAGTTTGTAATGGTTATCGTCTTAACGAGAAAGCTTTAGCTGTAAAAATAGATGAAAATCATATTGGAAATATAACTAAAAAATCAATTAGCGAGTGTTTAAGTTGGTTTTCATCACTAGAGAGTAAACTAGACAAAAATAATAAAAAAATTGCTGAAGGAGTAATTAAAGAAATAAAAGATCGATTAGTTTTTTTAAATAGAGTTGGTTTGGATTATCTATCATTAGCAAGAGCTAGTAAAACTTTGTCTGGAGGTGAAAGTCAAAGAATTAGATTGGCAAGTCAAATTGGTTCAGGTTTAACAGGAGTTTTATATGTTTTGGATGAACCATCAATTGGATTACATCAAAAAGATAATCAGCAACTAATTGAAACTTTATTTAGATTAAGAGATTTAGGAAATACAGTTATTGTTGTAGAGCATGATGAGGATGCAATTAGACAATCTGATCATATAATTGATATTGGTGTTAAGGCAGGAGTTAATGGAGGTCACATAATTGCAGAAGGAGGTCTTAAGAAAATACTGAAAAATAATAAAAGTTTGACAGCCAAATATTTGAATAAATCCTTAGAAATTGAAGTTCCAAAAAAAAGACGGAAATTTAATAAAAACAAAGTTTTTAAACTTAATAAAATTAAAACAAATAATTTAGATAATCTTAACGTTACTTTACCTTTAGGAAATTTTATTACTGTGACAGGTGTTTCTGGAAGTGGAAAATCATCATTAATAATTGATACATTATATCAAAGGTTAGATGAATATTTTAATAAATCGTTAAATAAAGATGAAAGTCGTTTTAACTTTAAAGGCATTAATCATATAGATAAAGTAATTGATATAGATCAATCACCTATTGGAAGAACACCAAGATCAAATCCAGCAACATACACAGGTTGCTTTACACCTATTAGAGATTGGTTTGCGAACTTAAATGAATCAAGTGCTAGAGGATATAAACCAGGTCGTTTTTCTTTTAATGTTAAGGGTGGTAGATGTGAGTCATGCGAAGGAGACGGAGTAAAAAAAATAGAAATGCATTTTTTAGCGGATGTTTATGTTGAATGCGATATCTGTAAAGGAAAACGATACAATAGAGAAACTTTAGAAGTAAAATATAAAGATAAATCGATTTCTGATGTTTTAGAAATGACTGTTGAGGAAGGTTATAAATTTTTTGATAAAATTCCTGCAATAAAACAAAAACTACAAACTCTAATGGATGTTGGATTAGATTATATAAAAATAGGTCAATCAGCTACTACTTTGTCAGGTGGTGAAGCCCAAAGAATAAAATTATCAAAAGAATTATCAAAAAGATCAACAGGAAAAACACTATATATTCTAGATGAGCCAACAACCGGTCTTCATTTTGACGATGTTAAAAAATTACTTAAAATTCTTCATACACTTGTTGATGAAGGTAATACTGTAATAGTTATTGAACATAATCTTGATGTTATTAAAACAGCTGATCATATAATTGATCTTGGTCCTCTGGGAGGTGTAAATGGCGGTCAAATTGTTGGCACTGGTACCCCCGAAGATATTGCAAATAATAAAAAAAGCTTTACAGGTGAATTTTTAAAAAAAATTTTATAAATCAAAGGAAATAAAATGATAAATCTAGAGTTACCAGATCTACCCTACAGTAAAGATGCTCTAATGCCGTATATGTCGGCTGAAACTTTAGAGTTGCATCATGATAAGCACCACATGGCTTACATAACAAATGGAAATAAATTTATTAAAGAACAAAATATAGCGGATGACAATGTTAATGATATTGTAATAAATTCTTATCAAAAAAATGCACCAGTATTCAACAATGTGGCACAACATATAAATCATGTTCATTTTTGGGAAGTGATGAAAAATAATCCAAATGGTAAAATTCCATCTGAACTGGAAAATAAAATAATTTCAGACATTGGTTCAGTTGAAAAAATGAAAGAAGATTTTATAAATGCAGGTATTGGTCAATTTGGATCAGGTTGGTGTTGGTTAGTTTTAAACAATGGAAAATTAGAAATTACTAAAACACCAAATGGAGAAAATCCAATCGTTCATGGTCACACACCTCTACTTGGATGTGATGTTTGGGAACACTCGTATTATGTTGATTATAGAAATAGAAGACCTGATTATTTAAAAGCCTTTATCGATAATTTAGTTAATTGGGAAAAAGTTACAGAAAACTTAAATAACGCTTAATCATCTTCATCTTGCGGTCTAAACTTAAAAATTAATAAAGTTGGGACCGCAATAAAGACCGAAGAATATGTTCCAATTATTACACCTATAATCATTGTTAAAGCAAAGGGTCTAATAACCTCTCCTCCAAAAATAAATAAAGATACTAATGCAAGAAGTGTAGTTAAACTAGTCATTATAGTTCTAGATAAAGTATTATTAACTGATAAGTTAAATAGATCTACTAACTCTAACTTTTTATATTTTCTTAAATTTTCACGAACCCTATCAAATATTACAACTGTGTCGTTAATAGAATATCCAGCAATTGTAAGAATTGCTGCTATTGTTGCAAGAGAAAATTCTACATTTAGAATAGATAACAATCCAAGAGTAAATAACACATCATGAGTTAAAGCAACAACTGCACCAAAACCAAATTGCCATTCAAAACGCAACCAAATGTAGATTAAAATGGCAATAAGGGCAAAAGAAACTGCTTGAAATCCTCTAAACAAAAGCTCAGAACTAATTGTCGGGCCAACAAATTCAGACCTTCTAAACTCAACAACTTTGTCTTGAATTAAATTTTTGACAGAATTAACTGTTTCAATACTTTCTTGATTACTTTTGTTTTGAAGTCGTATTAAAATAATATTCTCGTTACCAAATTCTTGTAAAGATACATCACTATAAGAAGAAGATAAAATTTCTCTTAGTTCACCAATTGAAGTATTTTTTGTACTTACTTCAATTAAAGTACCTCCTTTAAAATCAATCCCTAAATTTAAACCTTTTATACTTAGTAAAATAATTGAAATTAAAATGGCTATAATAGAAAAAATTAAAAAATTTCTTCTTAAACCTAGAAAATTTATATTAGGCTCAACAGGAATAATTTTATTTAAACCAAACATTATAATTTTAATTCTTTTTTATTTGCAAATGATAAGTACATATATACCAAAAAGTTCGTAAGCATTAAAGCTGTGAACATTGAGGCTACTACACCCAAAGATAATGTAATTGAAAATCCTCTTATTGGACCAGATCCAAATGCAAAAAGTAAAACAGCAGCAATTAGAGTAGTAATATTGGCATCAAGTATAGTTGACATAGCTCTATCGAAACCATTTTTTACAATCTGAAAAACTTTTTTTTGTTTTAAACTCTCTTCTTTAATTCTTTCAAATATTAGAACATTTGCATCTACCGCCATACCAATAGTTAATACAATTCCTGCTATACCAGGCAGTGTTAATGTTGCACCAATTGTTCCTAATAAAGAAATAATTATAAATAAATTTACAATTAATGAAACATTAGCTAGAGCACCAAAAGTTCCATATATGAGTATCATAAATATGCACACTAAAACCATGCCAATAATAGCAGCTATTTGACCAGCAGCTATAGAGTCTGCTCCTAAACCAGCACCTACTGATCTTTCTTCTACAATTTCTAAAGGCGCTGGCAAAGCACCAGCTCTTAATAAAACAGCTAAATCAGATGCTTCCTGAGCATTAAAATTTCCAGTTATGATACCTGAGCCTCCTGTAATAGCACTGCTAATTCTTGGAGCTGTAATGACAACTCCATCTAATACAACAGCCAGATTTTTACCAATATTGTTTGTTGTAACTTTACCAAATTTTTGCGCACCTTCTGTATCAAAACGGAATGAGACTGCATGACCTTCTGTTTGATCAAAAGAACCTTTGGCATCAACTAAATTTTCTCCACCTACAACTGCTCTTTTATCTAATAAATATTTTGTATTTTCATCATACATGTCAGGAACAATAATTTTTCCAAAAGGAGCTAAATTGTTTTGAAGAGCAGATGTATTATCATTATCAACAATGTGAAAAGTTAGTTTGGCTGTTTTACCTAATAAATCTTTTATTCTTTCAGGGTCTTTTACTCCTGGTAATTGTAAAAGTATTCTCTTTTTACCTGATCTTTGGATTAAAGGTTCTTTAGTTCCAGATTCATCAATTCTTTTTCTAACAATTTCAAGTGATTGTTTAATTGCTGAATCTTGAATAATTTTTCTATATTCATCATTTAACTTTATACTGAGTTTATTGTTATTAATTTGTAAAGTAACTCCTCTGTACATTTGAAAAAAACTATCTCTAATATCTTTTATCTTCTCTTTATTACCAAAAAAAACAACAACCTCATTTTCTTGAATATCAATTTTTTCAATTTTTACAGCTTGATCTCTAGAAATTAAACGAACACTATCGACAAAATTATCTAATTCTTCTTTATATAAAACGTCTAGTTGAACTTCTAATAATAAATATGATCCACCTTGTAAGTCTAAACCTAAATTAATCTTATTTTTTAAAAACCAGTTTTCTGAATTTTCATCATAAATAATTGAAGGTACTGCAAAAATTATTCCTAATAAAACTAATGATACTACTGTAAATGATTTCCAGATTGGATAATTTTTCATTAATAAAAAAATTTATTTTTTTCTAGAAAATAAAGAAAAGCCAGATTTACTTTTATTCTCTTCTTTTGGTGGTTCTTTTTTTTGAACTTCTGGCATTGCATATAAATCTGCAACCATTCCGGATGCAATTTTTATTTCAACATTTTCAGCAACTTCTAAGGTTAATTCCCTATTGTCAGCTACCTTATTTATAGTTCCGATAATTCCACCTGAAGTTACTATTTTATCACCTCTTTTTAAATTGGATAGCATTTCTTTGTGCTGTTTAACTTTTCTTTGTTGTGGCCTAATTAATAAAAAATAAAAAACTACAAATATTAATATAAGTGGTAAAAATGTTCCAAATGCTTCCATAATTGTACCTATGATGATTTAATTTGAGAGATTTATTATACTGTGTAATAAGAAAAATCAAATAAAGTATTTATAATGTTTTTAAGCGATTTTTTATCAAATTTTACACTCTCAAGAGGAAATGCATTTATTTGGGATAGCAAAATAAAAAACCTTAAAATAATCTCTTATTTTAGTTGTTTAGATCTTGATCTTTTAATTGGAATAGAAAGACAAAAGAAAACAATTTATGATAATACGAAAAATTTTGCTGAAGGAAATTTTACAAATAACGCCTTGTTATGGGGATCAAGAGGTAACGGTAAAAGCTCACTAATTAAATCTGTTTTTAATGAAATAAACAAAAAAAATAATAATTTAAAATTAATACAATTAAATAAAAATAATATTTTTGATATTGAAATTATTTATGAAAAATATGCAAATTTAAATAATTATAATTTTATAATTTTTATTGATGATTTATCATTTGAAAAAATAGATAGCGATTACAAAATAATTAAATCTACTTTAGATGGAAGTATACAAAATCAGCCTAAAAATATTGTTCTTTATGTAACATCTAATAGAAGACATTTAATGCCAAGGGATATGATAGAAAATGAAAGGTCCTCTGCTATTCATACAGATGAAAGTGTTGAAGAAAAAATAAGTTTAAGTGATCGTTTTGGTCTATGGATTGGCTTTCATAATATTTCTCAAAATGAATTTGTTAAAATAATTTCAAAGTATTGTGAAAAGTTTAATCTTCCTTTTGATGAAAAGACTGAAAAAGAAGCAATTAAATGGAGTTTACAAAGAGGTAATAGAACTGGTAGATCAGCATGGCAATTTATTATTAATTATGCAGCTGAAAATAATAAAAAAATAGATTTTTAATTTACTCAAAATCAAAATTTATTTTTTCTAAACCTAATACACCGTCCTTTAAATGATAAATATTTGTTTGATTTAGTTTTTCAACAAACCCATTAGCTAATATTGAAGATACGTCTCCATTTTGGCTTATAAAAATAACTTTATCTCCTATTTGTACATTTTCTTTATACTTTTCAAAAAAATCAGGGAAAAAATTTCCATTTTTATCAAATGCTGTAATTTGAATAGCACCAGGTATTTTATTGGTATCAGTTATTTGATCATCATTCCTAATATCTATAATTTTAAAGTCATCAGTCATTGCTAATTTTAACTGATAGCCATCTATTTCTTTATACCCAGGTGGAATTACTTTTATTACTTCAATATCAAAAATAAGATTTGATTTTGGTGGAATCAAACTGCCTGCACCAGTTTCACCATAAGCTAACTGATATGGAATAAAGATTGTTCTTTTACCACCCTCTTTCATTCCAAGTAAACCAGTTTCCCAACCTAAGATAACTTGCCTTACACCTATCTGAAAATTAAAAAATTGCCCTCTATCATAAGAACTATCAAAAACAGTATTATCTTCTAGCTTGCCAATATAGTGAACAGATAATTTAGAGTGATTTTTAACTTCTAAGCCATTACCTATAGACTCACTTAGTATTTCAACTTCATTAGAAAAAGATTTGAAACTAAAAATACAAATAAATAAAATTAAAAAAAATTTATTCATTAATGTGCTTCCTTTAATTGTTTAATTTGTGAAGGTAATGAAACAATTCCACTTAAAACAATAAATAATGCGCCAATATATGCATATAAATTCATATATTCATTAAATATAAATATTCCAACTAATGATGACCACAATACCTGGAGGTAAACCAAACTGAATACAGAAGCATAATGTTTTTGAGCAATTTTAAATGCAGTTGTTGCAAAAAACATAGCTGAATTAATAAATAATGCTGCAGTTAAAATTAAGAAAAAATCAAAAAGAGATACTTTTAATGGATTCATTAAAAATAAGGGTATTGAAACAAAGTGAACAAAAAAACCACCATACAAGAAATAACCAATATTTGTTGTTACATAACTGTATTTATTTACAATAAAAGTTGTAACGGTAATTAATAATACTCCAATGAGGACAATTAAATAATAAATATTAAAACTTTCAAATCCTGGTTGAATTACAAACAAAACACCTAAAAAACCGATTAAAAGAGAAACATAGGTTAAAATATTTAATTTTTCATTTAAGAAAAATATTGCAAATATTGTACCCATTAAAGGTGCAGTCATATTTAAAGTTGTGAATTCAGGAAGTCTAATTTGTTCAAGTGTTATAAAAGCTATAAATGGCAGAGGAATATTTAAAAGACCTCTAAAAATAGGTGGAAAATAATTAGTGCATTTTACATGTTTTTTTAAAGTTCCATTAATAAAAAAATAAAATGGGAAACATAGAAAAATGGGTATTCCATAAAAAATAAAATGATAAAATTTTATATCTGTTTGAGATAGATAATTTATTATAGCGTCATTTGTTACAAAAAATATTCCAGCAAAAAACAAAAGGATTGAAGAATAAATTATACTTTTTTTCATAAATTAATTTTAACAATAATTATAAATCCTTAAGTTGTTTTTTTTGAGCTTGAAGGGATAGAATTCCACTTGATACAATTAAAACCGCTCCAATTAAAGCAACGAAATTAAGATATTCACTAAAAAATATGATACCAATTAATAATGACCATAATATTTGTAAATAAAATAGAGCAAAAATTGATGAAAAATGATTTTTAGAGTTTTGAAACGCATAAGTTACAAGGTAAACTCCTATTAAAACAATAAAACCAGCAAATAGAGAAATAAAAAATAATTGATAATTAATTAATGGGTCAAATATAAATAAAACAACAGAAACTAAATTTATAGGTACTAATCCATATACAAAAAAACCTAAAGTTGTTGTAATATTTGAATATTTATTCGCTAAAAAACTCTGCAAAGCTAGAGTAAATGCACCATAAATGGGAAGTAAATAATAAAAACTGAAATATTGAAAACCTGGTTGTATAATAAATATAACACCAATAAATCCTAAAAAAATAGCAGTGGTTGTAAAATAATTTATTTTTTCTCCTAAAAATAATATTGCTAGAATTGATCCTAAAATAGGTGAAATCATATTAAGAGTCGTCCATTCTGGTAGTGTAATATTTTGTAAACTTATAAAAAGCATATACGGTAAAGGTAAAAATAAAAAACCTCTTAATATTAAAATTGAATAATTTGATGACCCTAAATAAGTTTTAATATTTCCAGTAAAGTATAAATATATAAATATTAAGACTAACCAAGGACTTCCAAAAAATACATGATGATAAAACTTAAACTCAATTTCTGTTAAATGATTGATTATTGCATCATGTATTACAAATAAACTTCCACCCAAAATTAATGACAAAGAACAATACAAAATTTTTTTATTAAACATTAATTACTATTTAGGGATTGTGTGAATATAAAAAGTACTTATATTGATAGAGAGATGAATACAAATGAAATAAAAACTTATCGTCTAATAATAAAAGGAAAAGTGCAAGGTGTTGGATTTAGGCACTGGTTTAGTGATTTAGCAATTTCTTTAGGATTAAATGGATATGTACAAAACAAAGAAAGTAAAGATGAAGTAGAAGCTATTATTCAGGGAGATATGCAAAGTATTCTATCTATTACAGAGAAAGCGAAAGATGGTCCCTCACTTGCATTAGTTGAAGGCGTTATTCCTAGTAGCATTATAAGTAATGTTAAGTATTCTGGTTTTATAGTTAAATACGATACTTAATTAAAAACTTGCTTTATAGTTTTATGAAGAGAATCAAAGATTTCATCAATTTGATTTTTTGTAATTATAAATTGAGGACACAAAACAATAGCAGGACCTAAAGGTCTGCAAATTAATCCATTATCAATTGATAAATTTGCAACTTTATCTCCCATGTTAAGATAACCTTCGAATGGTTCTTTTGTATCTTTATTTTTTACCATCTCTAATGCAGCCATAAGACCTATACCTCTAGTTTCTCCAATGTGTTCATAATCATTAAATTCATTTAATCTTTCAAAAAAATAAGGTTCCATCAACTTTACATTGTCTAATAAACCCTCATTCATAATTACATCTATTGCTTTCAAAGCAATCGCACATCCAACAGGATGACCGCCAGCTGTAAAACCATGTGGAAATTCTTCCGCTTCTTCTGATACTTCAACAAATTTATCTGAAAATTCTTTATTAACTATAACTGCGCCCATAGGAAAATACCCAGCTGTTAAACATTTAGATGAGATAATTATATCCGGTTTTATATTGTAGGTTTCACAACCCCATAAATTTCCAGTTCTTCCAAATCCACAAATTACTTCGTCTGCAATAAAAGGAATATTATATTTTTTTAATATTGGCTGAACTAAATCAAAATACGATTTTGAAGGCGGTATACAACCTCCTGCACCTTGAACAGGTTCTGCAACAAAACCTGCAATAGTTTCTGGATCCTCTTTGATGATTTTTTCTTCTAAATTTTTGACCATCCTAAGGGAAAATTCTTCTTCCGTTTCATTCTCTAATCCATATTTCCAATAATGAGGACATTCAATATGAATAAATTCTTCAGATGGTAAACCAAACTCTTTATTATATGGTTTAGCTGTCATTGAAGAAGCTCCTAAAGTAACGCCATGATATCCATTAATTCTTGTTATAATTTTTCGTCTTTTTGGCTTTCCAATTCTTGCGTTTAACATCCATAACATTTTGACCATGGTGTCGTTTGCTTCAGATCCTGAGTTACAAAAGAATACACGACCTTGATCAAAAGGTGATACTTCAATAATTTTTTCAGATAGCTGCAAAGTTTCTTCAGACAATCTTCCAAATAAAGAATGATAACCAGCAAATTTTTCATACTGTTTTTTTGCAACTTCAATTAATCCAGGATGATCAAAACCTGCACACTGATTCCATAGACCAGAATTCCCATCTAGATATTTATTACCTTTAGTATCGTATACATATATTCCTTTTCCATAAGAAATAACTAAAGGGCCTCTTTCATTTAATGACTTCAAGTCAGTAAATCCATATAAATGGCTGGAAGTATTTCTTTGTAACATATCAGTTAATTATTTTTTTTTATTATGAAAAGCAAGATTTTATTTTCAGTTGGGACGATAGGTGTACTTTTTATGATGGCTGGCCAATTATCATTCTCTATAAATGATAGTTATGTCAAACTTGTTGTAAAAAATATAGGTGACGACAATTCATTATATTCTGTAATTTTTATAAGAGGTTTAGTTACATCAAGTTTATTAGGTTTATATTTAGTGTTTTTCGAAAAAAAAAATTTAATTAAAATACTATCAATCAAAAGTTTTCATATAAGAGGTTTGTATGAAGTTTTAACGGCATTATTTTTTTTGGTTGGATTAATATTGCTACCAATATCAGAGGTTTATACACTTTTAATGACTAATCCTTTCTTTGTAACAATATTTGCTTTTCTTTTTTTGGGGGAGAAGGTTGGAATAAGAAGATGGTGTGCAGTTATTGTTGGTTTCTTAGGTGTGTTAGTAGTTGTAAATCCTCAAAATTTTCAATTTAATTATCTTTTAGTGTTACCAATTTTAGCTGCTATTTTTTTAACTATTAGAGATATTGCTACAAAAAGTTTAGCGACTAAATCAAATAGTGTTGAAATTACATTTGTGACAGCATTGTTAATTACTGGGTTTGCAGGATTGGGTTCAATTATTTTTGGCTATCAAGTAAGCGGTGAAGATGTAAATTATATCCTTGCTTCTAGTATATTTGTTTTATTCGGATATTTATTTTCAGTATTAACAGTTTTTTATGCACCACTCTCATTAACCGCCTCTGCAAGATACAGTGTAATTATATTTGGTATGATTTTTGGCTATTTAATACTAGGTGAAACTCCAACTTATAATATGATTATTGGTGCAATAATTATTACATTAAGTGGTTTATTTGTAATCAAAAGAGAAAAAGAAATAGGTAAAATTAACTAAAAATTTACTGATCCTTACAAAAATTATAAACTTCTTCAACATGACCTTTAACTTTGACTTTATTCCAAGAATTTAGAATTTTTCCATTTTTATCCATTACAAATGTAGATCTATCTATCCCAAAATATTTCCTACCATACATAGATTTTTCTATCCAAATACCAAGTTTATCACAATTTTTTCCCTCATCCGAACCAAGTGGGTATTTCAATTTATACTTATCTGAAAATTTTTTATTCCGATCAACAGGATCTTTAGAAGCACCTATTACATCAAAGCCAATTTTATTAAATTTTGTTAAATATTTTTGAAAATCTGCAACTTCTACTGAGCATCCACCAGTTAACGCCTTAGGATAAAAGAATAAAACTGTTTTATTCTTTAATTTAGATGAATCAAACTCATTATCGTTTGTTAATTGAAGTTTTATCTTAGGAATTTTTTTCATAATTATACTACTAGTTTAAGACCGTACCCAGCTTTTTTAACTCTTGTTTTAAAATAATTTTTATTAAATTTATTCAATGTTGGTTTTGTATTTATTTGATTTTCGACTTTAATTCCAGCTTTCTTAATAGAATTAATTTTATTTTTATTATTTGTAATAAGATTAACTTTATTTATTTTTAATAATTTCAGTATTCTAGCTGCAATATTAAAATCTCTTTCATCATCTAAAAAACCAATATTATGATCGGCGTCTATTGTATCCATACCCTTTGCTTGTAGTGAATAAGCTCTCATTTTATTAGCTAATCCTATTCCCCTACCTTCTTGTTCTAAATATAATATAATTCCACCATTATTTCTAACCATGTAATTGATTGATTGATTTAATTGTTCACCACAATCACATTTTAAAGAATGAAAAATATCACCTGTAAAACAAGCTGAATGTATTCTTAAATTAACAGATTTTTTATTTATTTTTTTTGGATTAACAATTATCGCTACATGTTTATCGGATCCAATATATGATTTGAATATTTTAAAATTAGAGTTTTCGTTTTTAGGTAGTGGAACTTTTGCACTAGAAACTAATTTAATACTTTCACAAATTAATTCATTTTGCTTCAATAAATCTTTGTAATCGAATATTAAAATTCCATTCTTAAATCCAAATTCATTTATATTTTTGTAATATTTTTTATTAATTTTTTTAAAAACTAGCGATGGGATCATTTTAGCATTCTTGGAAAGATCAATACAAACATTATGAAAATTTTTAGATTTGAATTTTTTAATATTGGTAAATTTAATTACTTTATTATTGCTAAGAGGATTAACAAATAAATTTATTATTTGATTTACATCTGTTTTGGGATTTATCTCAAAATAAATATTACTATTAATATTCTTATTAAAAATTGATTGAGCTTTTTGTTTAGTAATAAGTAGATATTTTTCATCAATTAAGTGCTTATTGAATTGATTAAAAATTTTACTTTGGGAATGCTCTATATTAAAGAACATCCAATATTCCTTGTGATTCTGAATTATTAAGGGTCTTCCGGTCCTGAGTTCATTAATTGCCCTATCTATTATAGTTCCTGTATTAGATTTGAAACTCATGAAAACTTTATATAGATATAATTGAAATAAAAACAAATGATTACATCAAAAAATATAGGAATTTTACTAGATTTTATAAAAAATTCTAAAAAGAATAGTGATTTATATTTATTGGTTAAAAAAAATAGTATTTCTTTATCATCAAAAAGAAAAAGTAATTTTTATATAAAAAATAATAATCTGGAAACTAATATTAATATAAGTAAATTTTATCAATCAATCTTAAATATCCTTCTCCCGATATTAAGAAAAAACAAAAAATTAGTTATAGCTCAGGTAGGACAAAGTATTGATGGTAGAATTGCATTAAATAATGGTAATTCACATTACATAAATAATCCAAAGAGTATTATTTATCTACATTGTTTACGAAGTATCAGTGATGCAATTATTGTAGGCTCAAATACCATTAAAAAAGACGACCCCCTATTAACCACAAGAAAAATAAAGGGCACAAATCCAAAAAGAATTATTATCGATGGTAGTCTTTCACTAAATAACAAATATAAAATATTTAATGACGGTAATGAAAATATAATTTTTACAAAAAGTAATAAAAATATTAGATTGAATAATTCAACAATAATAAGATTAAAAGAAATAAATTTTACTAAAAATTTAATTACGCAAATAAAAAAACTTAAATATAAAAATATTTTAGTAGAGGGAGGATCAAAAACTATTTCAGAATTAATAAATAATAATTATATTGATATTCTTCAATTTATGATTGCCCCAATATTAATAGGTTCCGGGATTAATTCATTAAATTTAAAAGAAATTTCAAATCTCAATAAAGCTATCAGACCAAAACATAATTTTAATGAATTAGAAAATGAAATTATTGTTAATTTATTTCTTAATAGCTAAAAAATCTGTATTATTTAAAATAAATCTAGAATTTTTTTCATTAATACATTTTAAACGAAATTTTAACCAATCATCAAAGTTAAGTTTATTTTTTTGAATAATTTCTCTACAAAAATTTAAGAAATAAATTTGAAATTTATAATTTTGACTTACATCCCATGTAGAGTCTAAAACATATCTTTTGTGAGTCCTTTTAAATGCTTTATTTATTAATTCAGTACAATCAGGTCCAACGGCAACTTCCCCTATTCCTTTGTCAGATTTTTGATCTTTATTAAAAATATTAAGAATTTTTTTATCATCCTTGTGTTTTGGAAAAAATTTAAAATTACCATTATAATTTAAGGCAAAGTAGACAATTTCCGTATCAACATTTAATTTATAAAAATTTTTAAACCATGTTTTTGGTAAAATATCTAAAAAAGCAGATCCTGTGACTAAATTATAATCATTAAAATTTATTTTTTCTAGATTATTAATTACATCAACAATTTTAAAATTAGTTTTTTTTATTTTAGATGATAATTTTATATTTTTTTTAAAATAATTTGTTGATTGATGTGATATATCTACAAAAGACCAATATTGATTATTTAATAATCGTGACTTAAGAAATCTATAATTAGATCCAGCGCCTGAACCTAAGTCAACTATTCTAATATTTTTTTTATTTTTAAAAAATTTATTTATTAAATATAATATTCTTTTGTTTCGTGAATTTCTATCAACAGTCTCTCTAAGATTTAACCATTTATTTTGAAATTCATGCATATTAAATTAATTTAACAAATTTCTTAGCTGACTCCAGAGGAGTAAGAAGATATCTTTTATTTTTATGAATATTAATTTTTAGTTTTTTAAAATTTTTTTTATTTAATATATTTTTAATAATTATATTTCTAAGGTCATTTACTTCAAATTTTTTAAAATAAATAACACCCTTTTTTCCAAGTGTATTTAAGATAGTATGAGTAAAAAAAGTTATAATTGGCTTTTTAATTATTAATGCATTTGCTAAAGACATACCGAAACCTTCATATTTACTTACTGAAATGTAACAATCTGTTTTAGAATATAGTTTAGCTAATTTTGTATCTGAAATAGTACCATGAAATATTATTTTTCTGTTCATTGAATTTTTAGAAATAAATTTTTTGAGTTTTTTGTAATAACCTATATCTCTTGTAGTATCACCAACAATTTCTAAAATAAAATTATCTAAGGGCTTTAAAACTTTTAACAAAAAAAGATAATTTTTTCTATTTATTATACTGCCACATGTTAAAAGATGAATTTTACTATTATTTTTAAAATTATATTTTGCAAGTCTTTCTATACCGGGTTCAACTACAGAAATTTTATTATTTAGTACATTAAATTCATTTATTAATAAATTTTTTGTATTTTTAGATGTCACAATAAATTTATTTATTTTTTTGAAATTTTCTTTTTCTAATCTTAAGAATTTTTTTGACCTTTGACCTTTAAATTCAAGATATAAAGGATGATGTATTAGTGCGATAACATTATAAGTAAGTATTTTTTTAAATATGGAATACATTCCTTCTAAAGCTAATCCATCTATTATAATTTTTGAGTCAGGATCAATTTTATTTAAAATTTTTTGAAAATATTTTATATCGTTATTTGTAGGAAAAGGATAATTTTCACTTAGAGCAATTGGTCTAATATTTATATCTCTTATCTTTGCATATTCTAGGATATTTTTTTCATAAATATATCCTCCAGTTTTTGCATTAATATTTCCTGGATAAACAAAATAAATATCAGATTTATTTTTAGATAACCTCTTTTTCATATGATGCCCATGCAACATTTGATTCTTGCAAGGTTATTTTAATTTTTTTTAAAGATTTGTAATCTTCAGAGAATTCATTTCTTAGTCTATTCAAGATCTTATTGCAAATATCCTCTGCTAAAAACTCTGTTGAGGTAATTTTTCCCTTAAATTCATCAATTTCATCTAAATTTTGATAATTATATATTTTAAGAATATCTTTTAAAGTCGTGGACACTATTCCTAAATCCATAATTATATTGTATTTATTAAGTTTATCAGTGAAAAATTCAGCATCTACTAAATATGTAGCTCCATGCATATTTTGAGCTGGCCCAAATACTTCACCAGGTAAAGAATGAGCTATTAGAATATTTTCTCTTACTTTTATCGAATACATAATTAATATTTAACTAAATGCATTATTGTATCCTTATTTTGAAGGATTTTATAGTAATCTTTTTCTAAATCAAAAAAATTACTTTCACTAGTAATTAATTTTTCTAATTTTGAATTTTTTAAAGATTTAATTGCTAATTTTAATCTCCCCTCAAAATCATATTTATTTTTCATGTATTTTGGTATTTTAGATACCTGTGAGCTAATGATTTTTAATCTTTTAGAATGAAAATACCCGCCTAAGGCAACTTCTCCTTTATTTTTACCATACCAACTAGCTTCTACTATTTTTCCTTCGATAGATAATTTTTCCATTAAAGAATTTAAAACTTTATAATTAGCTGTAGTATTTATCGCTACATCTATTTTCTCAATCTTTCTTATATCAATAAAATTTAATCCTAAATAATTGGCAATTTTTCTTTTATTTTTATTATTATCAAAAACATAAATATTTTTATATCCATTAATTTTAAAAAAAAATGCAGTTAATAATCCTACAGAGCCAAGCCCTACAATTAGAATTTTGTTATTATTTTTAGATTGAGCGTCCCAAAATATATTGATTGCTGTTTCCATATTTGCAGTTAAAATATATTTTCTCAAATTTCCTTTTGGTAGAAAAATTAAATTTTTAATAGAAATTTCATATAAATCTTGATGAGGATAAAGACTAAATATTTTTTTATTTATATATTTCTTTGGACCATCGATAATATTCCCAACATTTATATAACCGTATTTTATAGGTAAATTGAAAGAACCTTCTTGAAAAGGAGCTTTCATTAATTCAAATTGATCCTGACTTACGCTTTTAGATGAAACTAATTTTTCAGTTCCCTTGCTAATACCCGAGTATATAGTTTTAACTAAAACAGTTTTGTTGTTTTTATTGTAAACAAGTTTTTTTTGATAAATTTTAGGTTGTTTTTTTTTATCAATCCATAAAGAATAAGATTTCATAATTTACTTATAAATGTATAATAAAAAAATGCTAACAAACTTTTGGGAAGAATTAACAACAAAAGAAATTAAAAAAATAAATAGAAAAACAGTTTTAATTTTCCCATTTTCATCAATAGAACAACACGGTCCGCATCTTCCATTAAATACTGATAAAAAAATTCTTGAAGGAATATTGTTAGAATTCAATAAAAAATATAATTCAAATAAATATTTAATTATGCCTGAAATATATTTTGGTTCAGCAGCTGAACATACCGATTTTGATGGAACTATAAGTATTGATTCACTAGAATTTATATCGCACTCTTTATCAATTTTAGAAAATGTATGTAAATTGAAATTTAAAAATATATTACTTTTAAATAGTCATGGTGGACAAATTAGCCATATAGATATTATTGCTAAAGAATTGAAATCAGAATTTAATATAAACATAGTAAAAGGCACATATTTTTTATTTGATCAATTTAAAGGAATTATATCAAGTAAAGAAAAAGACTTTGGTTATCACGGTGGAGAATTTGAAACATCTATTATGTTATATTTATTTCCAAATCTAGTTAGGCAATCTAAAATTTCTCAACATAGATTATCTCCCGATTATTTATCATCTAAAACCATTTCTTATGAGAAAAATATTAAGAAAGCTTGGGTAACTAAAGAATTAAGTAAAAGTGGAATTATTGGAGATCCTAGAAAATCCAATGCACAGATAGGAAAAAAAATAATTGATAAAGTAACACAAAAATTAAATAAAATAATAAATGAGATGTTTTAGATTTTCATTTATTAAGAATTAAATTAAAAAAATTTTTCGTATACCTCATTGTACTCACAATCATATACCTCACAGTTATCCAGCATATATTCAGTTATTTGACTTAAGAATGTGCCATGACTGACTAATACAATTTTTTGTAAATTAAGGTTTTTGATAGATAGCAGAAAAGACCTTAATCTCATTTTAATATCATTGTGAGACTCTTGTTTTATTTTTTTTTCATTAATAGGTTTGTTATTATTCCACCAAAAATCATTTAAATTATTAAAATCAAAATCATTAAATTCTTTTTTTAATTTTTTGGGTTGTCTTCCTACATCACATGAGTGGTACAAATGTTCTCTTATTAATGGTTCAATTACAGGTTTATTAGATGGAAAAACAATAGAGAATGTCTCTAATGTTCTTGTTAAGGGGGAGCAAAAATAATTATCAAATTTGAGATTTTTAATTCTATTATTTAATTTTTTTGCTTGCTCAACTCCCCTTTGAGTAATTCTTGCATCATAATAATAAGTTGGATTATCTAAATCTGATGCCGCATTAGCTTCTGATTCTGCATGCCTAATAAGATATAATTTCATTTTTTAACTATAAATACAATAAACGTTCATGCATCAGTAAGTATAAAACTTAGCTTTATTTACGGGAAGAAACGGCCAATAGCAATGGCACAATCATAACTAAGGTTGTTAAGACTGATGGATTAAATAACCAATAAAGAACACCTAGGGAAAATATTAACATCCAGAATTCATTTTTATATAAAAATTTCATTATTTTTTAATTATATTAATTCAAATTATTTTCTACTAATACTTTTTTTACAGTTTCACCCATTACAGAAGGGTTTTTGGAAATTGTAACTCCACACTCTTTAAGAAGTTCTACTTTTTCTATTGCACTTTCACCATAAGCAGAAACAATTGCACCAGCATGCCCCATCACGCGACCTTTAGGTGCAGTTAGTCCTGCTATATACGCAATTACTGGTTTACTCATATTTTCTTTTGCAAATTGTCCAGCTTCAACTTCTTGCGGGCCACCTATTTCACCTATCATTAAAACTGCAATAGTTTCGTCATCATTTTCAAACTTTTCAATTATATCTCTAAAAGAACTTCCGTTTATTGGATCGCCTCCTATACCTACACTTGTCGAGACACCGATTTCCAAATCTTTAAGTTGTTGTGCAGCTTCATATCCTAAAGTGCCAGATCTACTAACTATTCCTATTTTACCTTCTTTGTAAATGTGACCAGGCATAATACCCAACATAGATTTACCAGGACTAATTATTCCTGCACAATTCGGACCTACTAATCCCATTTTTTTATCTTTTGGATATCTTCTCATGTATCTTTTTATTTTAACCATATCATGAGAAGGAATACCGTCAGTAATAGCCACACATGTTTTAATACCAGCGTCAGCAGCTTCCATTGCTGAGTCTGCTGCAAAGGCTGGTGGGACAAATAAAATTGATGTTGATGCTCCTGTTTGATCTACAGCTTCTTTAACAGTATTAAAAACAGGAAGATTTAAATGAGTCATACCACCCTTACCAGGTGTTATCCCACCAACAACGTTAGAACCATACTTAATCATTTCTTCAGCATGAAAACTTCCAATTTTTCCAGTGAAACCTTGGACTAAAATCTTTGTATTTTTGTGTATGATTATAGACATGATTATCCAAGAGCCTTTACTGCTTTATTTGCTGCATCTTCTAAAGTTGATGCTTCAATGTAATTAATATTGCTTTTTTTAAGAATTTCATTTCCCTTTTCGACGTTAGTTCCAGCTAAACGTATAACTAACGGATGTTTAATTTCAATTTTTGATAAAGCTTGAACAATTCCTTCTGCAACCCAATCGCATCTATTAATACCTGCAAAGATATTAACTAATATAACCTTAACTTTTGTATCCATAGAGATTAATTTAAAAGCTTTAACTATTTTTTCAGGTGTTGCACCTCCACCAACATCTAAAAAATTTGCAGGTTCGCCACCAGCAAGTTTTATCATATCCATTGAAGCCATTGCTAAGCCTGCACCATTAATAATATTACCAATATTCCCATCTAAGCTTACATAATTCATTCCTCTGTCAGAAGCATAAACTTCATTTGAATTTTCTTGTGTCTTATCTCTAAGTTCTGCAATTTCATCTCTTCTAAACATTGCATTATTATCAAAGCTCATTTTACAATCTAATGCTAATATTTCATCTTGGTGTGATACAACTAATGGGTTAACTTCAACCATTGTCGCATCAAACTCACTAAAAGCTTTATAACAACCTATAATTGTATTTGCAGCTCTTGAGATCAATTTGGATTCAATTCCTAAACCAAAAGCTATTTCTCTTGCTTGAAATTGCTGAATACCAACTGCTACTTCTATTTTAGATCGTATAATTGTTTCAGGTTTTTCTTTTGAAATTTCTTCAACACTCATTCCACCTTCTGTTGAAGCTACAACCATTATACTTTCTGAAGATCTATCAAACACTAAACCTAAATATAATTCGTGTTTGATATCAGTTGCTTCTTCAATATAAATTCTATTTATTATCTTACCTTCTGGACCAGTTTGATTTGTAATTAATTTTTTACCTAACAATTTATCAGTTGCATCAGCAACTTCTAACGGAGAATTACATATTATAATTCCTCCCGCTTTACCTCTAGCACCTGAGTGAACTTGCGCTTTTACAACCCATTTTGAACCACCAATTTCTCTTGCTTTATTTTCTGCATTTTCTGGACTATAAACAATACCACCAGTCGGAATTTTAACACCAAAATCAGACAATATTTTTTTTGCTTGATATTCGTGTATATCCATTACTTGCTCTCAATTAATTTATTTATATTTACAATATTTTCAGCCATTCTAGCAGATGCAGCATCGATCATTCTTCCATCAAGCTGAGCAGCACCCTTTCCTTCAGCAGCTGCTTTTTCTAATTCTAATAATATTTTTTTTGCTTTATCTATTTCTTCTTTGGGTGGAGAAAAAACTTCATTAGCTAAATCTATTTGCGATGGATGTATTGCCCATTTACCCTCAAAACCAATTGCTGCAGCTCTTTTTGCAGCATCTAGATATCCTTTTTTGTCATTAAAATCACCAAAAGGTCCATCTATTGCTCTTAAGCCATATGATCTACAGGTCATTACTAAAGTTGATAAGCCATGATGCCATTGATCACCAGGGTAATCAGGATTTAAACCTCCTATGACAACAGTTCTTGCTCGCATACTTGCGGCATAATCTGCAACTCCAAAATGTAATGCTTCTAGTCTTGAACTTGATGTTGCAATTGATTGAATATTAGACATTCCTAGTGCTGTTTCAATTAAACATTCTAAACCTATTCTATTTTCAAATTTTTTATTTTGCTCAATTTGATTAAGCATACAATCAACCATATATACATCAGATGATGAGCCTACTTTTGGAATTAATAATGTATCAACCCTATCACCTACCTCTTCTATAATTTCAATCACATCACGATACATATAGTGTGTATCCAAACCGTTAATTCTTATAGAGATTGTTTTACCTTCTTCTTTCCAGTTATATTCTTTTATTGCATTAATAACATTTCTTCTTGCATCAATTTTATCATTTGGAGATACTGCATCTTCTAGGTCTAAGAAAATATAATCGGCATTTGATTTTAATGCTTTTTCAAACATCTTTGGATTAGAGCCAGGAACTGCCAATTCACTTCTGTGTAATCTAGATTTAGCAGGTTTATAAAATAAATGGCTCATTTAAAAAAAAATTATATATTTGATTAATATTATAAAAGCGATAAAAAAATTTAAATATTATAAAGATATTTCCTTAAGGCAATTTTCATCATTATTTTTTGGATTATTTACAATTTTTGATACTGGATAAAAGTCTAAATCATCCTCGATAATACTTTTGTTTTTATGTAGGAATTCATTTTCATTATCATTAAGAAAATCAAGACCCTCATTATGAGACATAATAAGAGGCATTCTATTATGTATATGGGAAAGGTTTTCATTTGCTTCCTTAGTAATGATACAGACAACATTAATTTTTTTATTATCTCTTATTTCTTCCCTCCAAATTCCACCAAAAAACAATAATTCATTTCTAGGAATTGATATTAAATATGGTTGTTTTTGATTATTTATATTTTTCCATTCATAGTATCCATTTGCAATAATAAGACATTTTCTTTTAGTAAATGATTCTTTGAATAAATATTTATCATTAATCGTTTCAATTCTTGCATTAATAACAAATTGAGTAACATTATTTTGTTTACTAAAAAAACTATAACTCCAAATAAAAGTATCTATTAAAAGTTTATGATTCTTTTCATAAATAATATTAACAATATTAGATGGTGATATATTGTAAGACTTATGTGAGTAATTTAAAACTTCAGAGTTAGGAAAAAGTTTTATAATTTTTTCTTTATCTTCAGTACTTGTAAATCTTCCGCACACTATGATGCTTGCGATAAAGGCATTGGTCTAGAAACACCTACGGTCATCCAACAATCTTTAAACTCACCGTTTTGCTCTACTTTTTCTACTGTCCATTCGAAACCAAATTTTTTTCCATTACTATCTGTAAGCTCTACAAAGTAATATGAACTTTTTTCTTGTTCCTGAACTGGAATTATATTGTGTTCTAAGTGATCAATCATCATTGAGTAGGATGGATTTTTAATCATCCTAATAAAATTGTCTAGAGGACCTGTGTACATTCTATTATTTGGATGTGCAAATTCCCAAGTTTGTTCAATACCGGCATCGTCAAAAGGTGAATTATTTTTTTGTAGTGCTTTTAATTGAATTAAAATAACTTCTTTAGGACCAATTGAAGGGTCTGGTTTTATCATTTCTCCATAAACACTTTTTGATAATAAAATAAACAAACTAAACAATATAATTTTGTGCATGATTTTAAAATAGTGTAATTATAATTTAAGGCAATATGTATATTTATGATTTTATCCAAGGATTAATAATTGGAGGAACATTAATTATAGCCATAGGACCGCAAAATTTATTTGTAATTCAACAAGGGCTTAAAAAATCTTATGTTTTTACAGTTACTTTATTTTGCAGTCTATCTGACAGTTTACTAATTGTAATTGGAATATATCTATCTAATTATATTGTTCAAATTAATCCAAGTATCATAGGAACAATAAAAGTATTAGGTGGAATTTGGCTTATATTTTATGGATTAAATAAAGTTATAAAATTAAATCAAATTAAAGATATAAATAAAGAATTAAATATAATTAACGAATACGGAAAAGTATTAATTACCTTATTCTTTATTACATACGCAAATCCTCATGTTTATCTAGATACAATTATTTTGCTGGGATCATTATCAACAAATTTTAATGATCAATTTTCATTTGGCGTTGGAGCAATTTCAGCAAGTTTTTTGTTTTTCTTTTCTTTGGGATATATGTCAAAGTTTTTGTCAAAATATATTTATTCAAATAAAACTTGGTTTTGGATTGATCTAACCATTGGTCTGCTAATGATTAGTTATGGAATATATTTTATAATTTTTTAAAGAAAGTTTCTAAGTTTTTACATACCTGATCAACATTTAATTTTGTAAATACAAGAGGTGGTTTTATTTTAATAACATTGTCATAAGGTCCATCAGTGCTCAATAAAATACCTTGATTTCTCATATAATTAATAAGCAGTTTAGCTAATTTTTTATTTGGTTTAGACACATTACTATTCTGAATAATATCTATTCCTAAAAAAAGCCCTCTACCTCTAACTTCACTAATATATTTTTTATATTTAAGTTGGATTTTTTTTAATTCTTTTAAAAAATAATTACCAACTAACAAAGCATTTTTTTGTAATTTATTATTATCAATAGTCTCTAATACTGCTTTACCGATAGCACAGGAAACAGGATTACCACCGAATGAGTTAAAATATTCCATCCCGTTATTAAAAGTTGAAGCAATTTTTTCTGTAGTTATAACAGCAGCTATAGGGTGACCATTGCCCATAGGTTTGCCCAAGGTTACTATATCAGGAACAACATCATGCTCTTCAAATGACCAAAAATGTCTTCCAACGCGTCCAAAACCAGTTTGTACTTCGTCAACAATACATAATGCATTGTTTCTTCTAATTTCTGAAAATATTTCTTTTAAATAATTTTTTGGAAGAATTACTTGACCGCCGCAACCAAGTATACTTTCAGTAAAAAAACATGCAATATTGGTTTCTTTAATTTTATTTCTAATTACCGTTTTAGCTTCATCTATATATTTTTGAATCCAATTTGAATTTTGATATCTCCACTTACCTCTTAAGGGATCAGGCATGTCTAATACATTAACATAATCTTTTTTACCCAAACCACCCTTACTATTAAATTTATATGGACTTAGATCAATTAAGGCATTGGTATGCCCATGATAAGCATTGTCCATCACAAAGACATCTTTTGCACTAGTATAAGTTTGGGCTATTCTATAAGCTAAATCATTAGCTTCAGATCCTGTACATACGAAAAATATCTTATTTAATTTCTTTGGAAACTTACTTAAAAGTAATTCACTATAATCGTTAATTGTATCGTATAGATATCTCGTATTAGTATTAAGTTTTAAATTTTGCTGAGTCATAGCTTCATGGACATAGGAATTTGAATGTCCAACATGGGAAATATTATTTACACAATCTAAGTATCTCCTGCCATATCTATCAAAAAAATACTGATCTTTAGCTTCAAGCATATGAAGAGGTTTCTTGTAAGAAATTGATAAATTATCAGAAATATTTTTTCTTCTTTTCTTTAAAGTATCTTTAAAATTATTATTATTATTATTAGAATAAAAAGATTTTGGAATTCGTAGAATTAAATTTGGATCAGGTGAAATTTTATTCCAAATATTGAATAAAAATTCTTCACCTACTCCTGGAAAATTCTTATCATGTCCTAATAAATCTAAAATAATTTGAAAATGTAAATGTGGTAACCATTTTCCATTTTCATTAGAATTACCAATTTTACCAATCCATTCACCTTTCTTAATTTTTTTTCCAATTTTTAGTTTTTGAAACATTATTTTAGATAAATGACCATATAAAGTATAAAATTTATATTTTTTAAAACTATGTTCTAAAACTAGAGTGGGGCCATAGTCATATTTAAAATTATTATTTTTTAAAATTATAATTTTACCATCTATAGGAGCAAATAAATCTGTTCCCTGATCAATAAAAATATCAATTCCTAAGTGAATATTACGTCTTTCATTCGTATTTAATTCAGAAATAAAGTTAGGTCCCTTATAAACTTTTCTTTTTTCATTGTATAAACCTATACCTATACGAGAATTATCTTCTTTAAATATTTTATTAACTCTTTTCTTAAGCAAACTATTATCTGGGTTACCTTTTAATAAAGGTGAATCAGAACTTAATTTTAAGATAGATTTATTTTTATCAAGTAAATTAAATTTAAAAATATTACCAAAGTTGAATTTATTTATATAATTTATAATTTCTTGATGATGGTGAATAATATCAAAGCCGCATATTTCGCGAACAATATATATTAAAAAATTGATAGGAATTTTGTCTAATTTTTCTAATAAAGACCATGCATCTTTCTCACTAATGCTTAAATATTGATTTGTTGGATATTTAATTCTTTGTTTTTTTGCCATTACAACAGTAATCATAAGTCTTGACTTACATAGTGATATTAATGAATTAATTTCATCCTCATTAATAGAAAACTGTTTATTGTACTCTGTTATTATATTTTTAAGTGTAAGATAAATATTATCATTGTTCATTAATGCATATGAAAGGCATATAGCTAAATCACTTATTGTTGGAGAATAAATAGAATCTCCATAATCTAGTAAGCCACAAACATTGTTTTCTTTAATAACAATATTATAATTATTTGGATCAGAATGAGTTATTGAATATCTTAATTTATTTAAATTATTTTTTACAAATTTTTCATACTCTGAAAAACATTTTAATAAAATTAATTTTTTTGAACCAGTAAAAATATTAATGTCTTTTTTAATCCATTTTATATTTGATGGATCCCAAATAAAATTTCTATGAGCATGTATATCGTTAAATGCTTTCAACTTAGTTGATACTTTTCCAAGTAACTTACCTAAAGAATTTTCAATTTTATCGTTACTTTTTGTATCTCCATACATGCGCCCTTCAATATAAGATAAGACCCTAACAAAGCATTCTCTATTTTTTTTATCTAAATATTTTACAATCTTTGTATGGTGTATTTTTGGTATAAAAGATTTAAGACTCAAATCACTTCGTAAATAATTAATTAATCTATCTTGGTATTTTAATATATTTATTTTTTCTGATGGGTTTGAAATTTTTAATACATATTTTTTTTTATTATTTATGAATATAATAAAATTTATATCCCTTTCACTATCAAGTTGTTTAATTTTGATTAATTTATTTCTTAAGAAAGAAAAATTAATCTTTAACCATTTAATTAAATGTTTATTATCAATAATAGGTGGATCAACATCAAAAACTGACATAAAAGGTGTATAATTCATAATGCTGAAATCTAAAAACATTTTTGTTTGTATTGGGGCAATTCATCACGATTATTTATTAAATCTTAAAAAAAATATTATTAATTTTAGATCTAATCAAATTACACAAAAAAGCAGAATTGGTGGAGTGGCTTACAATATTGCAGAATTGCTTTCGAATTTTGTAGATGTAAACTTTTATAGTTTAGCTATCAATGAAGAGATTAGAAAAAAAATCTCAAAAAAAATCTATGTTCATCAAGTGAATAAAGATTATGCAGATAGATACTATTTAGCTTTATCAGATAAAAATAATAAATTTTTATTAGGATTAGCTAACACAGATGAATATGAAAATAATAAATCTTTAAAAATACCAAATATCAAGGATAAAAATATAATATTTGATCTAAATTTTTCTAAAACCTATTTGGAAAAATCAATAAATAAACTATCAAAAAAAAATAAAATTATAGTGTGCGCAACATCAGTGCATAAAGTTATTAAAATTAAAAGGATTATAAATAAAGTTGATTTTATATTCTTAAATAAAGCAGAGTTACTTAAACTTACAAATTCTTCAAATATAATATTAGGTGTAAAAAAAATATTAAAACAAAATAAAAAAATAAAAATAATTACTACTAATTCAAAAAATAACGTAATCTTTGGAAGTAATGAATTTATAAAAAAAATAAAACCCCCATCAATCAAAGTAGTAAACGAAAATGGAGCTGGAGACGCACTAGCAGCTATGATGCTGTATTTGTTCAGTATAAATGAAAAAATGAATTATATTTTGAAAACTTCTGTAGCATGCGGGTCTTATTATGCTAGTGGTAAAAGTCTAAAAACTAAGAGTGATTTTTTAAAAATTAAAAATCTTTCTAAGAGAGTAATTGTACAATAGTATGCATGAAATATTTGATATAAGTAAAAAAGTTCAAGAAGCAATAAATAGAAAAAAACCAATAGTAGCTTTAGAAAGTACATTGATTAGTCATGGATTACCCTATCCAGAAAATATTAAAGTCGCAAATGATTCTATTAAGGCTGTTGAAGATAACGGTGCAATTGCTGCAACAATAGGAATAATTAGAGGTAAGGTTAAAATAGGATTATCGGATGAAGATATTCAAATATTAGCAAAAGAGAAAAATGTACAAAAAGTTTCAAACCACAATATAAATTTATCAATATTTAATAAAGAAAATGCTGCTACAACAGTAGCAAGTACAATTTCTATAGCTTCTAAATTTCAAATAAGATTTTTTGCAACAGGAGGAATTGGTGGTGTGCATCTAAATGCTGAAAATACCAATGATGTATCTGCCGATCTATATGCACTTTCTGAGAATTCAAATTTTGTAATCTGTAGTGGTGCTAAATCTATATTAGATTTAAGTAAAACAAATGAACTTCTTGAAACTTTAGGAATTACAAGAATTGGTTATCAAACAAATTATATGCCTGGTTTTTGGTATGAAGAAACAGAAAATAAAGTCGATAATAAATTTGATGAAATTCATGAAATTTCTTCTTTTTTAAAACTCAATGAAAATATGCAAAATAAAAAATCAATTCTCATATTTAATAAAGTTCCATTAGAAAAAGCACTTAATAAAAATGATGTAGAAAAATGGATAAATAATGCAAGAATAAAAGCTGATAGAAATAATATTAGTGGAAAAGAATTAACCCCGTTTCTTATAAAAGAAATTAACGAACAATCAAAAAATGAAACTCTAAATGCTAATGTATCTTTAATAATTAATAATGCGAATTTAGCTGGAAAAATTGCAAAGAGTTTTTATAGTTAAGGTAATAGCGATAATTTAGCTTTAAGTAATTGAAAAAATTTTTCATCATTAGCTTCATTCATCACAAAACAATTTACTGGTCTTTTAGTAACACCTAACCAATCAACAACAGTCTCCCCTCTTGTTAATTCAGAATTTTCTTCAACTGTGACATTAACTTCTTTTCCACTAAAAATAGATGGATCTAACAAATATGCAATAACACATGGGTCATGCAAAGGAGTTTCCTCAGATTCGTATAATTCTTTATGAAATATTGTATAAAATTCCATTAGTTCTCCAAAAAACTTAGAACTTTTATTTTTATTTTCATTCATTGATTTGATAATTTTTGAATTTACATTTACCTGATGAGTAACATCTAAACCCATCATCGTTAGAGGAATGCCTGATTCTAGAACAATATTAGCCGCATGTGGATCCACATAAATATTAAATTCAGCTGAAGGTGTAGTATTCCCTAAGCACATAGCAGCTCCACCCATAAAAACTATTTCTTTTATATTTTCTTTAATAGACGGATCTTTTTTTAAACTTAATGCAATATTTGTAAGAGGTCCTGTTGGACATAAATAAATTTGCTCTTTTAAAGATTTACAAGTTTCTACTATAAAATCAACTGCATGTTTTTCTTGAGGTTTATAATTTGTATCTATTATTATAGGGTCACCTTTTTTATCTAATCCAGTTTTTCCGTGAACATATTCAGCTGTAAATAATTCATAATGAATAGGTTTATTTGCACCAGAGTAAACTTTGATGTCCGTTCTTTCAATTAACGTACAAACTTTAAGGGCATTGTTTACTGTATTATTTAAACCACTATTTCCACCGACACAAGTAATACCCATTATGTCAATCTCTTTAGAAGAAGCAGCTAACATTATTGCTACAGCATCATCATGACCTGGATCACAATCTAAAATTATTTTTTTAGTCATTAATAAAACTTTTAAGAGGTATTGAAGATCTTTGTAACCAATTCCATTCAGGGTATTCGTTGTTATTATCAATTACATGAATTGTGTAAGCATGTCTTGATTTTAAACTTGTGTTCTCACATGAATAATGAGGAAGTCTACCATGTAATAAAACAAGTGATCCTTTTTTTACTTCTACAAAAGTATCAGTTTCAGGAAATGGCTCATCATTTAGATCTATCATTTGCATTTTACCATCTACTTTTTTAAAAAGTTTTCTTAATGGGCCTTTATGACCTCCACTTGCAACTTGTAAACATCCGTTTGTTTTATTTGCATCTTCTAATGCAAACCAGAAACCGATAGTACTTTCTGGCTCAGTATATAAAAAAGTAGAATCTTGATGGCAAACTACTTCACCACCTATTTTTGGTTGTTTAAAAATATACATAGACTGAAGTAATTTTGGTTTTGAGAAACCAAGTGATAAAGCAATATCTTGAAGTTTTTGTTTATGAGAAAATTTATAAAAAACTTTATCTAAATCATGCAAAGCATGACCGATTTTATTTACAATAAAATGTTTATTTTCTTCTATGTTATCATCATCTAAATTAGCTTTTTCTTCAAAGAAGAAACGAATTTTATCTCCTGATTCTAAAAAATAATTATCATCATTATGAGCTTGATTGACTGTATCAAAAATAGATTTTTGATTATTAAAATTATTATGTTCGATAAGATATGATGACCGTTCCATTAATTCATCACATTCTTTATCTGTGTTGAAATTTTCTATAATCAAATATCCATTATCATTCCAAAATTTAATCATTTCATCGTTTAAGGGTAGATCGTTTGTTGAAAAATATTTCATTATATTCCTATTAATTTTGTCAAGAATGGTAAACCAACTTTAATAAGATTTAATAACTGTGGTATCAAGAATTTTCCAGTTGTTGCAAGGAAGAATATTATACCTCCAATTATGACTATAAGAATTAAATTTCTGTAAAAGTTACCATAATTATTATATTGTGATTTGGCTCTTGATCTCAAAATAAATAGTATAATTACTATAACAATTAAAACTATTAACAATCGGATCATATATTTTTTATATTTAGTAAAAATTAATTTGCAATAATAATTATATCTTAATAAATAGTTTTTAGTAGATGATCAGATTAAGCATATTATTTTTATCAATTTTTTCTTTAATTTATGGAATTTATTTTTTAATTTTTCCATATAGTTTTGTGAATTTAACTGTTGCTGAAAATACCAATATAGCGTGGCTAAGAAATCTTGGTGGAGCTATAACAGGTCTTTTATTTATTGGTCTTTTAATGATCTACTTAAATACAAAGGGCTCAATCAGATTACTTAATGTTATTATTATTACATCCATAATACAGACCTCAGCTTTGATATATTCAAGAATAGCAAATGAATTTTCCGCAAATAATTTGATAATTATTGATATAACTATTTATGCCGCAATAATTGTTACTATTTATTTATTATTCATTTCGATTAGATTTAAAAAACTATTTATTTAAATTTAAAAAAAATTCTAAGTAATAAAAAAATAATTAAAAGTAAAAAAATTAAAATTAATTCAAATGATAAAATATTACTAAGTTGAAATTCTTTAATTTCAATAAGATCAGAAAATTGATTACCAATAAATGAAAAAAGAAGAAAATAAGGAGTAAAACCAATAAAAGATGAAATTATAAATTTAGTTTTAGAAATATTCAATGTTGATAAAAATAAATTTTGAACAAATAATGGCACCCCAAAGATAAGTCGTAATAAAACTAAGTATTCAAAAGATGATTTTTTAATAATTTTATTTAGTTTATCACTAAATTTTTCAATTTGTTTATTAAAATATTTTTTAAATAAATTTTTAAAAAAAAGAAAAAAACATAAACTACCTAAAACAATAGTTGTTATATTAATTATAAAACCTGTAATAAATCCGAAAAAGAAACTTGATGCAAGTATAATTATTAAACTACCAGGTAGAGAAAATGTAAAAAATAAAAATGAAAATAAAAAATATGAAATTAAAGATAATTCTAAATTATTTTTGATTAATAAATCAAATTGAATTAAAAAATTAAAAATAACATCAATCATTTTATAATTTTAAAACCTTTGAAAAAAATAAATGATGTAATAATCAAAGTTAATAAAATAAAAAATATTATAAAGATATTTTCAACTAAATTAAATGAAAATTCATCATTAAATGAATTCCTAAAAAAGCTTACAACATAATAGTATGGATTATATAAAAGTATAGCCTTCAAATTATCAGGAAGATAATTTATTGAAAAAAAGGTTCCTGATAAAAAATTAATAGGCGCAACAAAAAAGCTTGAGAATGTACTTTGTGAATCCCAAGAATTAAAAATTATTCCTACGAAACATCCTAAACATGAGAAAAATATTATAACTAAAAATAGGTAGTAAAAAAAATAAAAAAAATTATAAATTTCAATATCTATCAAAAAAGTAAATATAAAAAAATTAAACAATGCTAAAATAATTCCAATAATAAGAGATGTGAATATTAAAGATATTAATATTTCAATCCTATAGATAGGTGCCATTAACCAATCATCTAAAGAACCAATTTGTTTCATATGAATTAAAGTAGCAGACGAATTATCGTAACTTTCCTGAGCAACTATCATAATAATTAATCCAGGAGCAATAAATTCAACAAAAGAACCTGAATCCATAGAAAGTGAGTAATAATTTTCTACTGTTATAAAAACTAGTATAAATAAAAGATTTGTAGTTAAAGGGGCTAATAAAGAATAATGATACTCTTGTAGAAATTCTTTTATTCTAAATGCGATTATTGAATAAATCGCACTAAAATTTAACATCAATTAAGATTACTTAGAAAAGTATTTTTGAACAAGGTCCACCCAAAAATTTACACCAATAGGTAATAAATTGTCATTAAAATCATACTTTGTTGTATGTAGATGAGCGCTATGTTCTGCATCTCCTTGACCAAGGTAAAGATAGGAACCAGGTTTTTTTTCTAACAAATATGAAAAATCTTCTCCTCCCATTGAAGGGTCAATATCAGTAATAACTTTATCATCACCGACTAAATCTTTAGCTACATTTGCAGCAAATTTTGTTTCTTCTTTAGAATTGATAGTAGGTGGATATTTATTTACTAAATCAAACTCAATTTTTATCTCTGCACCATGTGCATCAGCTATACCTTTACATAATTCATTTAATCTTTTCTCTATATATGCTCGTGTTTCTCTTCGAAAAGTCCTAATAGTCCCACCCATTTTAACTTGATCATCAATTACATTATACGCTGTACCAGCATTAATTTTTGTAATACTTATAAGAGCCTTATCAACAGGATCTGTGGATCTACTTATAATTGTTTGAACAGCAGAAATAACTTGAGCAGAAATTACTACAGGATCAATTGCCAGATGAGGTGATGCAGCGTGACCACCCTTTCCTTTTACAGTAATATCAAATTCATCAACTGCTGCCATCATCGGTCCGCTATTTACACCAAACGTACCTAAAGGTAACTCAGGCCAATTGTGAAGTGCATAAACTTCATCAATTTTAAAATCATCAAACATACCATCTTGAATCATTTTTTCTCCTCCAGCAAAACCTTCTTCTCCTGGTTGAAAAATGAAATATACTCTTCCATTAAAATTATTATTTTCACTTAGATATTTTGCTGCCCCAAGAAGCATTGTTGTATGACCATCATGACCACAACCATGCATCATACCTTTATTTTGTGATTTATGATTAAATTCGTTATGTTCTGGCATAGGAAGAGCGTCAAAATCTGCTCTTAAACCAATTGTCTTATCATTAGTAACTTTATTACCATCTATCCAAGCAACAACACCTGTATTAGCGTAACCATCTTTAAATTTAATATTAAATTCACTTAACTTTTTTTTGATATATTTTGATGTTTCAAATTCTTGAAGGCCTATCTCAGGAATTTTATGTAAATCCTGACGCCATTCTGTCATCTGATCTTGCATTTGATTTATACTGTTTAAAATTGGCATTATAGTATTCCGAAGAAACCTTTTTTATTTAGTTTTTCTTCGCATTGTTTTAATTGATTATTAAACATCTTAGTATTTATTTCTACATTTTTAGCAACATCAATCAACCAATCTTTACTTTTAAATGTCTCTTGCGACCATCCGTTTTGACCTTCATGATATGCTAAATATTGATTATAGTAATCATTTTTTGAAATTCCAACCATATTTTCTGATTGTGTAGTATACCAACCAATAAAATCTGTTACATCTTTAAAATTTGCTCTTGATGCATTTTGATTTCCAGTTTTATTCTTATACCAATCCCAAGTAGGATTTGTTATTTGCGCATAACCAAAAGCAGTTGATGGTCTAGAGGTTGGAATTAAACCTAGAAATTTTTTTCTTTTCGGTTTTGCAAATTGGGTAAAAGATGATTCTTGTTTTATAACTGCTAATTGGAATGCAATTGGGGTATTCCATTTATCATAAGAATTTTTAGTTGCTTTATACCAGCTTTTCTTTTCATCAAAAATTATGCAACTATCAGCAGTATTTTTTAACTGATTTGAAGTACATGCATATAAAAATAATAATGCAATGCACAATAATTTTAAAAAATTATCAAATTTCATTATAAGCCTAAATACCATAACTTTTACTTATATAGTCTTAAATGTGGCAAAAAATTATTGCTTACTATTGAATTATGGATATGAATGCTTAAATTTCAAAAATGGCAGAAAAAACTAAAGAAAATTTATCATTTCAAGCTGAAGTCAGTAAGCTTTTAGATCTTGTTGCTAATTCTCTTTATAGCGAAAGAGAAATATTTCTAAGAGAACTAATATCTAACTCTGCTGATGCCTGCGAAAAATTAAGATATCAATCACTATCCAAAAAAAATCTTTTAAAAGACGAAAAGGATTTAAAAATTAATATCAGAGTTTCAAAAAAGAAAAAAATCATTGAAATTGAAGATAATGGAATTGGAATGTCTAAAAATGAACTGATTGATAATTTAGGAACTATAGCGAGATCAGGAACTAGTAAATTTATTGAAGCTATGAAAAATAAAAAAAGTAATGATATTTCCGCAATTGGTCAGTTTGGTGTTGGTTTTTATTCCTCATATATGGTTGCGGATAATGTTGAAGTGCTTTCTAAAGATGCTGAAAATGAAGAAACAAATCTTTGGTCTTCTAATGGAAAAGAAAATTATACCATAGAAAAATCTAAAAAAGATAAAAGAGGCACTTGTATAACTCTATATATAAAGAAAGATGCTGATGAATTTTTAGATTCATTTCGTTTAAGATCAATTATTACAAAATACTCAAATTATATTCCTTTTCCAATTTATCTTAAGGACCTTGACGATAAAGAAAAAGAAGAAAAAATAAATGAAGGTAGTCCATTATGGCTAAAAGATAAAAAAGATATAAAAGATGAAGACTATAAGCAATTTTATAATAATATTTCATTTAACTTTGATGATCCCTTAAAAACTATTCACTATAACGCTGAGGGTGTTATTAGTTATAAGGCTTTACTGTATTTTCCTACAAACCAACCTATGGATTTATTCAATGCCGATAGGAAAAATAAAATAAAATTGTATGTTCAAAAAGTTTTTATTACTGATGATTGTGAAGACATAATTCCTAATTGGCTTCGTTTCATTCCAGGAGTAGTAGACTCACAAGATATTTCTCTCAATATAAGTAGAGAAATGCTTCAAAATAATCCGATTATTACTAAAATTAAAAAAGGTATTACAAACAAAATTTTAAGTGAAATTGATAGTTTAGCAAAGAAAGAAAAGGATAAATTTGAGACATTTTGGAAAAATTTTGGCCCAGTTCTTAAAGAGGGGTTATACGAACATAATGATCATCATGAAAAAATCCTACCACTATTAAGGTTTGAAAATTCTTTAAATGATAAAAAAATATCTCTTGAAGAGTACACTAAATTAATGGCTAAAGATCAAAAAGAAATTTATTATTTTGCTAATACTGATAAGGATCATATTAAAAACTCCCCTCAATTAGAAGTTTTCACTGATAAAAAGATACCAGTTTTGTTTATGGTTGATGCAGTAGATGAGTTTTGGATACAAAATGTAAATAAATTTAAAGATTTAGAATTTAAATCAATAACAAAAGGTAAGGTTGATGTTTCAAAAGTTGGTGAAAAATCAAGCAAGAAAGACGAAGATAAAAAAGAAATAGATAGTAAAATCAATGATTTAATTAACATACTTAAAACAGAGCTTAAAGAGACTATATCTGATGTTATTGTATCTAAGAGATTAACCAAAAGCCCAATTCTTCTTGTTGCTGATGAAACAGGGATGGATATAAATATGGAAAAACTGATGAAAATGCATAATCAAAAAACTCCTGTTTCAAAAAAGATACTTGAAATTAATCCAAACCATCCGATGATTGTAAATTTATCTGAAAATTTAACAAAAATTGACCACAAAAAAGCTTCAAATTTAATTTTAGATCAAGCTAATATATTAGATGGTAACATTCTCTCAAATCCATCTGCTTACTTAGAAAATTTAACTGAAATTTTTATTAAGTAACTGAATTTATAATTTTATTATTATAAAAAAATTCAACAAACTGATTAGCAACCATTTCTGCTACAACTATTTGTGCTTCATCAGTAGAAGCAGCAATATGTGGAGTTAAAATTATATTATCTAAATTATAAAACCCACTTTCTTCTAAAGGCTCATTTTTAAAAACATCTAATGCAGCACCTTTAATTTCTTTTTTTTCTAGAGCATTTTTAAGATCATCTTCATCAACTAAGTTACCTCTAGCGGTATTGATAATGATGCAATTTTTTTTCATTAGTGATAGATGATTTTTATTAATAATTGGGCTTCCATCCTTATTGGGCTTACAGTGAAAAGAAATTATATCTGAATCTTTAATAATCTCATCTATAGAACAAGAATTATATTCAGGATAGTTATCCTTAATAGTTTCAAAGTATGAAGAAAATATTGAAACGTGCATTCCCAATACATTGGATATTTCTGCAACTCTTTTTCCTACATTACCAAAACCTACGATACCAATTTTCTTGCCTTTAATTTCATTTCCTTTTAATTTCTTTTTTTCCCAAAGACCCTTATGAGTTGTCTCATTGGCAACAGTAATTTTTCTTTGCAATGCAAAAATTAAACCAATTGTGTGTTCTGCTGTAGCATTTGTATTTCCTCCTGGAGTATTCATTACGATAATATTTTTATTTTTAGCAGCTTCCACATCAACATTATCTACTCCTGCCCCTGCCCTACCTATAATTTTTAAATTTGAAAGAGAATCGATTAAATCTTTTCGCACTTTAGTTGCAGAACGAATGATTAAACCATCATAATTATCAATTATTTTTTTTAATTCTTCAGGAGATAAGTTTGTTTTTGTATCAACTGAAATGTTATTCTTTATTAAAATTTCTGATGCAATATTATCAAGTGAGTCTGATATTAGTACTTTAGGCATGTTTTGATTTAATCTCTGAATAGGCCCAATCTATCCAAGGTAAAACTAATTCTACATCTGAAGTTTGAACCGTTCCTCCAGCCCATATTCTAAAAGAAGGTGGTGCTTTTGGATATCCATTACAATCAAATCCAACATTATTTTCAGAGAGTAATTTGCAAATATCAGCCATTACAGCTCTTTGACCGCTTTCATCTTTATTAGTAAACCAATCTTCAATAATTTTAAATGTTATCCCAGTGTTTGAAATATAATTCTCATCTTCAATTTCAGATAAAAAAGTAACCCAATCTCTCTCATTAATCCATTCTCGGATTTTTTGTAAAGAATTCTGAGATTTGGAGATTAATGAATTTAATCCTCCTTGAGAAGAAACCCAGTTTAAAGAATCAATAATATCCTCAACACATATCATTGATGGTGTGTTAATTGTATTTCCTTCAAAAATACCTTTTATTAATTTTTGTTTTTCAGCCAATCTAAATAATTTTGGTACTGGCCAACTTGGTGTAAAACTTTCTAATCTTTCAACAACGCGTGGAGAAATTGCAATCATTCCATGAGCGGCCTCTCCTCCAAGTATTTTTTGCCAAGACCAAGTTATAACATCACATTTATTATAATCTATAGGCATGCCAAAAATTGCTGAAGTTGCATCACAAATTGTTAGACCTTTTCTGTCATTAGGTATCCAATCTCCATTTGGAACTTTGACACCAGATGTTGTTCCGTTCCAAGTAAAAATAACGTCATTATCAAAATTGACTTTGCTTAGGTCAGGTAGTTTCCCATAATCTTCTTCATGAATATTTAAATTATCTAATTTTAATTCGCTGATTGCATCGATTACCCAATCTTTACCAAAATTTTCCCATGCAAGAATATCGACTCCCGTTTTACCTAATAGGCACCACATAGCAGCTTCTAAAGCACCAGTATTTGATCCAGGCATGATACCCAATAAATAATCATCAGGTAATTTAAGGATATCTTTAGATTTATCTATTGCTTCTTTTAATCTTGCTTTACATTCAACAGATCTGTGAGATCTACCAGTTAAAGCATTACTCAAAACAGATATGTCCCAGCCTGGTCTTTTTGAAGTTGGTCCACTTGAAAAATTTGGATTGTTAGGTTTAGTATTAGGTTTATTCATACATTATTTTTCAAACTCATAAACTACTAAGCCATCTAAAGGTTTTGGATCAAACCATGTTGATTTAGGTGGCATAGTCAAATTTTTATTCGCGACTGTAATAACATCACTTATTGAAGATGGGAAGATAGAAAATGCCACACTGTCATTATTTTCATCAACTTTTTTTTCTAAAGCTTCCAAACCATGACATCCGGCAATAAATCTTATTCTTTCATCATTATTAACATCAGATATATTTAAATGTTTTTTGAAAATAAAATTATTTAAAATATTAATATCTAATGTATCAACAAAATTATCAGTTTTTAATTCAGTTTTAAAATGTAATGAATACCACTTTTTTTCATGATACATTCCAAATTGTTTATTAGATTGAGGTTTGAAAGGATTTTTTTCTTTTTTTATTTCAAAGTTTTCAGAAAGAATGTCTAAAAAATTTTCTTCACTCAAACCATTTAAATCTTTAACAACTCTATTATAATCAAATATTTTAGCCTCATCACTTGGAAACGCCGCTATCATAAAATCTTCTTGTAAAATATTTTTATTATAATTTAATTCACCAATAATTTTCATTGCACCCATTCTATGATGTCCATCAGCAATATAAAAATTATCTACTTCATTTATAAAAATAGAAGATAAGTTTTTGATAAAAGATTTATCAGAAATACACCATAGTTTATGTATAGATTTATCGAAGCTTTCAAAATCATAGTCTGGAGTATTTAATATAATAGAGGATAATAAATCTTTTATCTTATTATTTTTTTTATATACTACATAGATAGGACCAATTTGTGTTTTTATATTTAACATTTGCTCTGCTCTTTCTCTCATCCTTGTTTCATAAATTTTTTCATGCGCTTTAATTTTTTCATCTATGAAATCTGATATTTTAGAAAGAGATAAAAAACCTAGTTGAGTATGGCCTTTAAATTCAATTTGATAAATGTAATAAAATAATTCTTTATCTTTTTTAATTACGTCATTTTCTTTCATTTCGTTAAAATGTGATTTAGCTTCTAAGAGAGTATCTGCTTCTTTTAATTGCCCAACAGGATTCAAAATTTTTAAATAATTCCAATAATTATTTTTTTTAAATATTTCTATATTTTCAATACTTAAATGATCAGTAGAGGGAGCAATTAAATTTTTTGCATCTTCGTTGTAAGGACGTGTTCCTTTAAAAGGTTTAATTTCAACCATAATAAAGAAACACCTTTAATTAAATAAAAAAAAATTTAAACTTAAATTACGCTACTTCTGGTATTTGAGAAATAGATTTACCTATTCCATCATCATCAATAACATCATCAGCCATTGATCCATTTAGATAATCATCATAAGCTGACATATCAAAATATCCATGACCACATAAATTAAAGAGAATAGTTTTTGACTCGCCTTTTTCTTTACATTCTAAAGCTGCATCAATAGCACCCTTGATTGCATGGTTTCCTTCTGGAGCAGGAATAATTCCTTCTTGTTTTGCAAAGATTAAACCAGCTTCAAAACAATCTTTTTGACCGTAAGCCTTTGCTCTCATCAGACCTAACTCATATAAGTGGCTTAAATGATAAGACATGCCATGGTATCTTAATCCACCAGAGTGATTAGCCGGCGGTAAGAAATCAGATCCAAGAGTATGCATTTTAATTAATGGAGTCATTTTTGCCATATCACCATGATCATAAGCATACTTACCCTTAGTAAATGAAGGACATGATGCAGGCTCGCAACCAATTATATCAATTTTTTGACCACCTCTTAATTGTTGTCCTAAGAATGGAAACATTAATCCAGAAAGATTACTGCCACCACCCGTACAGCCAACAATAATATCAGGATAATCTCCAGCCATCTCCATTTGCATAATAGCTTCATTACCATTTATAGTTTGATGCATTAGAACGTGGCCTAAAACACTTCCAAGTGAGTATTTTGCTTTGCCTCCACTTTTAACAGTTGCTTCTATTGCTTCTGATATAGCTATTCCCAAACTACCAGGGTTATCAGGATTTTCTGATAATAACTTGTTACCGAAGTCAGTTAAATTAGATGGGCTAGCGTGACAGTTAGCGCCGAACGATTGCATCATTAATTTTCTGTAAGGTTTATGATCAAAACTAACCTTAACCATGAAAACTTCTATATCTATACCAAAGATCTGACCTGCAAAAGCTAATGAACTTCCCCACTGACCTGCGCCAGTTTCAGTAAAAATTTTACTAATTCCTTCTTCTTTATTAAAAAATGCTTGCGGAACTGCAGTATTTGGTTTGTGACTTCCTGTAGGACTAACACCTTCATATTTGTAATAAATTTTAGCTGGTGTATCTAAAAACTTTTCTAACCTTCTTGCCCTAAATAAAGGAGAAGGTCTCCATTGTTTATATACTTCTCTTACTGGTTCAGGAATTTCTATTTCTCTTTCGGTAGAAACTTCTTGCATAATTAAACTCATTGGAAATAAAGGAGCAAAGTCATCAGGACCAGCTGGTTGTTTAGTTCCAGGGTGTAATGGTGGTGGTGGTGGACTTGGTAAGTCTGCATTAATATTATACCAAAACTTTGGTGCTTTATTTTCTTCAAGTAAGTATTTAATTGAGTCGCTCATAATAAAAGTATATTGGACTATAAAAAATTAAATTTCAACCATAAATGAAATACTTTAACTTCAAAAATGTGTCTATTTTTATTGCTGTTTTATTAGTATTATATGTTTTTTACGGACATTTTACTCATTGATCTTTTTTGCCCTACAAACAAACCAATAAAAACTAAAATAATTCCAACTACAGAACTAAATACTATTTTTTCAGAAAGAAACATGAATCCCCAAATTAAAGCAAAAACAGGTATTAAATACGCAACGTAAGACAAGAAAACCGGACCAGATTTTTTAACTATATAATAGCGCATATGAAAGGCAATAGCTGTTGGAAAAACACCTAAATAAATAATAGAAATTAAAGAAATTTTATTAATATTATTCTCATAATTAATAAAGTCATAGAATAAAAATGGTAATGATATTATCGCCCCAAACAATGTAGCAAAAGTAGTAATTGAAATAGGACTTAATTTCTTTAATTTATTATAAGCAGCAATATTTGAAATCATGTAGCCAAATGCTGCTATAATCACAAAAATTTTAGCTAAAGTACTAATATAGTTTTCATCTTGAAAATTAAATTTACTTATATCTAAAATAAAAATAATACCTACAAATCCTATAATAATTGATAAAAATTTAATCCAAGTAAACTTATCGTCTGAAGTTAAAACATGTGACATTAGTAATGTTATTAAAGGACCAACTGACATTAATAAACCTGCGGTAGAAGAAGGAATGTATTGTTCAGCCCAACTAATTAGATAGAATGGTAAAAAATTTCCAGTAATACCTATAAAAGAAAGAATAATAACTAAATCGAGATTTAATTTAGGATGCTTGTTGTATGAATAATATAAAATAATTAAGAAAATTGATGCTATAATTAATCTTAAGGAAGCAATACTTGTAGGTGTAAGACTGGACAGACAAATTTTAATAACAAAAAAAGAAGATCCCCAAATAGCAGCTAAAATTATAAGAAGTATTAAATTATTTGATACTACTTTATTGAACAAAAATTAGATTTTATTTTTTGGTTGTGGAATTTCAATTTTTTCAGATGGTTTCATAAAATCATCTCTTCTTCCATCCCAAAGATAATCCGCATAATCAAACTCTGTAATCATTCTATCAGAACGCTCAAATGTTAGGCCGTATTTTCTACAATAACTAGCGAATTCTTCAGCATTATCTATTGGTAAATTCTCAACAATCCATTTTCTAGAACTTCTATCAAATTTGAAACCATTTTTTTTGAACCAATCTCTGTGATAATATGAATCTCTACCAAAAGCTGAAAAAGTTATTTTCTTCGTCATAATAATATGCGCTCTTACATGAAAAACTTAGAAATAACAAATTTAATTTTTAAAATTAATTTTATTTAAAATAGTAGAAATCTAATGTTATTTATAATAAGATAATCTAATGGATCTTTACAGTAGCAGTGAAATTACAGTTCATCAATTAAATGAGTTAAAGCAAGATGACAAAAAAATTCAAATTATAGATGTAAGAGAAGATACTGAGAGAGATCATGCCCATATTAAAGGTACAATACACATGAAACTTTCAGAGATCGCTAAAAGATACACCGAATTAGATAAGAAAAAAAATATTTTTGTAATGTGTCATACCGGAACAAGAAGCCAGGCTGTATGTAAATGGCTTAAAGCACAAGGTTATAATCATTGTGTTAATGTACTTGGTGGAATAGACGCATGGGCTGCTTTAATTGACAGAAATATTAGAAGATACTAAGAAATACTCTCTAAGTACAAACCTAGAAAAATAATCATTACACTAACTAAAAACATTATTATCCTGAGCAGGATTTCAATAAAAAGATTAAATCTTATTCGTTTTTTTATAATTAGTTTGTATAGAGGATTACTAATTGATAGAGAAATTAATAGTATCCCAATAATAATAACTAACCAATGCATAAAGTTAAAAAATACATAGCTGAAGATTTAAAATTTTCAAATCAAACTATCAAAGAAATGAAGATTAATTCAAAAAAATTTTATAATAAAATTAAAGAAAGAAGAAGCATACGTGAATTTTCAAAAGATAAAATCGATATAAATATTATAAAAAATGCAATCTTATCTGCAGGATCAGCTCCAAGTGGAGCAAATCTTCAACCTTGGCATTTTGTAGTAATAAAAAATAAAAACGTAAAAAAGAAGATTAGAATAGAAGCAGAAAAAGAAGAAGAAAATTTTTATAAGTACAAAGCTCCTAAAGAATGGTTAGATGCATTAACTCCTTTAGGAACTGATGAAAATAAAAAATTTATTGAAAATGCACCTTATTTAATAGCTATATTTGAGAAAAAATTTTCAGTTTCAAAAAATAAGAAAATAAAAAATTATTATGTAAAAGAGTCTGTCGGTATAGCTACTGGTATATTAATTACTTGTTTACATTTTTCTGGCTTAGCAATGTTAACACACACACCAAGCCCAATGACATTTCTTAATAAAATTTTGAAAAGACCTACTAATGAAAAACCATTTGTTTTACTTATTGTTGGACGACCAGATAAAGATGTAAAAGTTCCAAAGTTTGCAAAACAAAAGAAAACTTTTGAAGAAATTACTTCAATTTTTTAACCAAGTTCTTCTGGTTTCATAGTTTCATAAACCTCATAAGGCATATGTATCCAAGGAGAATCTTCTAAATAATCAACATAGTAATTTGGTTTAAACGAGGATACTGATTTATAAAACAAAACTCCAGTTCTTATTGGTTCATCAATATAAAAACCATAAGTATGATTTAACCAATCAATACTTTTTTTAAGAGTAATTCCTGAATCTGCCAAATCATCTACTATTAAAACTTTTGATCCAATGTTAGGGCTTGTTTTTGCTAAATCTCTAGAAAATGTGATTGCACCTCTTTTATTTTTTACCCCCTCACCTTTATATGATTCAACAGAAAGAATTGCTAAAGGAACATCAAATATTCTTGCCATTACATCCCCTACTCTCATACCTCCTTTTGCAATGCATACAACCTGATTAAATTGCCATCCATCCTTATGAATTTGTTTAGCTAAATCTTCTGTTTTACTTCTATATTCGTCCCAACTAATGTGTAAATCAGACATAAATCTTCCTTTGAAATTAAGAATTAAACCTCTCCCTTTAAAAGAGAGAGGGTTATAAGAATTTTAATTATTGTGGTACTTCGCCGTCAATACCTTGAACATAAAAGTTCATTCCAAGTAACATTCCATCAGGCGCTACTTCACCTTCAGGAACCACAAGCTCACCAGCTTGATTGTAAATTGGACCCGTGAAAGGATGGATAGTTCCATCTTTAATTCCAACTTCCATATTTACTGCTTCTTGAATTAAACTTGCTGGCATAAGTTTAGTATTATATGGTGACATTACAACCATACCTTTATCCATACCATCCCAAGTATCACCAGAAGACCAAGTGCCGTCCACAACAGCTTTTGCTCTTTCAGCATAGTAAGGGCCCCAAATATCTTCAATTGAAGTTAAATGTGCATCAGGACAAAATTCTTCTTGGTTTGAAGCTTGACCAAATGCATAAACACCAGCTTTTTGAGCAGCTTGGCAAGGAGCATACGTATCAGTATGCTGAACAATTATGTCAGCTCCTTGATTAATTAATGTATTAGCTGCATCAGCTTCTTTACCTGGGTCGTACCAAGTAAATACCCAAATAATTTTCATTTTGATATCTGGATTTACTTTTGAAGCTGCTAAATAAAATGCATTAATTCCTCTTACAACTTCAGGAATAGGGAATGAAGCTATATAACCAATAGTATTTGTTTCAGTCATATGGCCAGCAATATGCCCTTCAATCATTCTACCTTCGTAAAATCTAGCTGAATACGTAGCAACGTTATCCGCTTGGATATACCCAGTAGCATGTTCAAATTTTATATCAGGAAAATCCTTAGCTACTTCATGTGTCTGATCCATATAGTTGAAAGACGTTGTAAATATTAAATCATGCCCTGAGTCTGCTAGTTTTCGGATTGCTCTCACAGCATCTGCGTTTTCAGGAATATTTTCAAGATAAGTAGTAGTAATAGAGTCACCAAGTTGACTCTCCATATATTTTCTACCTACATCATGCATATATGTCCAACCATGATCACCTGGAGGACCTATGTATATAAATCCAACTTTTTTAGGGTCTGCATATGCTGAACCAAATGCAAATACCAAAAAAGTAGATAAAAAAGTTATTATTCTAATCATTTTAACCTCACCTGCTAATATAACGATTACTCAACTATATACTTAATATATAGAAATAGGTTTGATCAATAAATCTATATGATTATAGAAAAAAAGAAGTGGATATTTATCTGCCTCTATAAAAAGGAATAGTTAATGAAGCTGGTGCACTAAGTTTTATTCTTAATTTATTACTAGAAATTAATACTAAAACTATAATAGTTGCAACATATGGAGCCATACTGAAAAATTGACCAGGAAATCTTAAACCTAAAGCCTGAAGATTCATTTGAAGAATAGTAACACCTCCAAATATATAAGCTCCAATAAGTACTCTTTCTGGTTTCCAAGTTGCAAATACAACCAATGCTAAAGCTATCCATCCACGTCCAGCTGTCATACCTTCTTGCCACATTGGAGCATAACAAATTGAAATATATGATCCTGCAAGAGCACACATAGAACCTCCAAATAAAATTGATAAAAATCTAATTTTAATAACGCTATATCCTAAAGCATGTGCAGAATTATGGGATTCCCCTACTGCTCTTAAAATCAAACCAGCTTTAGTTTTATAAAAAAAATAACTAACCAAAAAAACAATTAAGAAAGAAAATATAACAAAAAACCATGGTGACAGACCATCGATTGGTGTTCCAATATATTGTTTGCCAAGCATCGAACTAAGACCTATTCCAAAAATAGTTAATGCTAATCCTGTAGCAATTTGATTTGACATTAAAAATAGAACAAGAAAAGCAAATAAACCAGACATGATAATTCCAGATAATATAGATACAAAAAAAGCTAAAAAATAACTTCCGGTAATTACTAAGATAATAAAAGCGGACACTGCTCCTACCAACATCATTCCTTCTACACCTAAATTTAATACTCCAGATTTTTCTGTAACTAACTCACCTATACCAGCAAAAACTAGAGGTGTTGTTGCAATTAAAACAATTTGTAATATTCCAAGTATTAAATCTAAATTCATAATAATTTTTTGTAAGTTAATTTATAGTTAATTAGTAATTCCGCACCTAATAAATAAAATAAAACCAAACCCTGAAATATAAAACCTACCGCTGAAGGTATTTGTAAAAACAATTGTGCATCTTCAGCACCAAGATAAGTAAGAGCGATAACTAAAGAAGCAAAAATAATACCAATTGGGTGAAGTCTACCTAAAAAAGCAACAATAATTGCAGTAAATCCATAATTTGGAGAAATATCTCTATATAATAATCCAATTGGGCCAGATACTTCAGCTAAACCTGCAATACCTGCAAAAGCGCCACAAATTGCAAAAGCAAAAAAAACTAAAGTTGTTTGATTAAAACCAGCATATCTAGCAGCTTTGGGGCTGTAACCGGATACTTTTAATTGGAAGCCAAAAATAGTTTTTGAAAATATAAACCAAGATACAAAAATTAAAAATAACGTTATAATTAGTCCAAAGTGCACTCTCAAACCATCAAATAATAGAGGCATTCTTCCAGATTCACTAAATGGTCTTGATTTAGGAAAACTATAACCAAATGGATCTTTCCAAGGTCCCACTACTAAATAATCTAAAATAAATAAAGCAACATAAACTAACATTAAACTTGTTAAAATTTCATTTGTATTAAATTTTGTTTTTAAAATAGCAGGTATTAAACCCCACAATGCTCCTCCAATTGCTCCTACAAAAATCATTAATGGCAACAACCAGAAAGCATTTGTATCATGAAATAATATTCCAATACCTCCACCAAAAATTGCACCCATGGTAAGTTGTCCTTCAGCTCCAATATTATAAATATTATTCTTAAAACAATATGAGAGACCAATTGCAATTAAAGCTAAAGGAGTTGCTTTTACAAACAATTCAGAAATACCGTAGGTTGAAGAAATAGGTGAAATAAAAAATGTATATAATGCATAAACTGGATCAAAACCAAGAAGAACAAAAATAATTGAACCTGTAATTAAAGTTAAAACTATTGATATTATAGGAACAAAAAAATTCATTAAACCCGAACTCTGTGAGCGAGAAACTATTGATGGAAATAAACTATTCATTTTTTCCACCCATCAATAATCCTAATTTTTCTATTTCTATTTCACTAGTTTTAAAAGGTTTGGATAAATTTCCATCATAAATAACAGATATTTTATGAGTAATTTCAATCAACTCATCTAAATCTTGAGAAATAACAATTATAGACGTTCCATTTTGAGATAATTCTATCAAAGACTCTCTTATAGAATGCTCAGCGCCAGCATCTATCCCCCATGTTGGATGTGAAATAATTAATATTTTTGGCTTAGATGATATTTCTCTACCAATGACATATTTTTGTAAATTTCCTCCGGACAAGCTTGATGCTTTAGCATCATTACCAGGAGTAATAACTTTAAATTCATTAATTACATTATTAGCAAAATCATCAACATTATTTTTCAATATTATGCCATTTTTAATAAAATTATTTTTTGGAAATTGACTCAAAAGAATATTTTCAGACAAACTTAACTCAGGTACTGCACTATGACCCAATCTATTCTCCGGAACAAAAGAAATAGATAAATCTCTTCTTTTTTGTGGCCCATACTTTTCAATTTTTTTATTATCAAAAGTAATTGATCCAGATTTAATATTTATATTTTCTCCTGTTAAAATATCCATTAATTCTGATTGTCCATTACCTGCAACCCCAGCAATGCCATAAATTTCACCCACTCTTACTTGAAAAGAAATATTTTTAAGATCTGTTAAAAATGGATCATTAAAATCACATGAAATATTTTTTACTTCAAAGTTAACTTCGTCTTTTATATGCTCATAATTAGTTTTTAAGTCATCTAATTTTTGTCCTAACATTTTTGTTGCAAGTGTTTTTGCAGTTTGATTTGCAGTACTTGAAGTGTCTATAATTTCACCACTTCTCATTATAGTAACTGTATCACATATTGATATTACTTCTTCGAGTTTATGAGTGATATATAATATAGTACGACCTTCTTTGACGAGTGCATTTAATGTTACAAATAAACTTTCAACTTCTTGTGGTGTTAAGACTGAAGTTGGCTCATCCATAATAAGTATCTGAGGGTCTTGTAATAAAATTCTTACAATTTCTACACGCTGCTTTTCTCCAGCTGATAAAGCAGTAATTGGAGCATCTAAATCTAAGGGAAGATTATATCTTGAGCTTATATTTTCTAGCTTATCTTCTAAATCTGAATAAGACATCTTTTCATCTATTCCTAAAATTAAATTTTCTTTTACTGATAAAGAATCAAATAAAGAAAAATGCTGAAATACCATTCCTATTCCTTGTTTCCTTGCTTCTGCTGGGGAATTAACTTTAAAATCCTTATTATTTAATTTAATATTTCCTTCATCTGGTTCTAAGAGACCATATAGAATTTTTACCAACGTAGATTTCCCTGCTCCATTTTCTCCTAAAATTGCATGAACTGCATTTTTTTTAATATCAAAAGTAACCTTTTTATTTGCAATTACTCTTGGAAAAGATTTTGTAATATTTTCTATATTTAATATTGTATCACTCATAATTTAATTCAAATATTTCTGATTGTTCAAAATTATAAATCTCAATATTATTATCCGCATCTTTTTTATCAATGGTAATATATTTTTCATTCTCAAGAGATATTAGAGGAAAATGCCATACTTTGGGATTAAAATTTATACCATCACCACCACTTACTTTGAATATTTCAATTAAATCAATTTTAGGTTTGTTACCTATTGGAGCAACTAAAACTAAAAAACCTGTAGCATTAAACGGAAGAAATACTTGAGAGCTAAAGGGGTGATTTTCTAACATGTTAATTTTTAATGGAAAGTTTCTTTTCTTTGCCTGAAAAATATTTAATCGAGATCTTTTGTCATCACCAATTATTTGAATATTTGCTAAATCAAAAAAACTATCGGTTGTATCTTTATTAATACTTTCATAATTTTTATTAGATGTTGTAATTAAATCACCATAATTTTTGAAATTCTCTTTACTAATATTCTTTATCTTATAGTTCACAAAAACTTTCCAATTGCCCTGATCCGTGAAATACCACCGTCAGGATAAATATTTAACTTCAAATAATTTATTTTTTTAATGTGTTTAGATGAATTAATTTTTAATGATGAATTAGGTTGAAGATTTTTATTTTTTATTAAAAATTTCCAATTTTTGCTTTCATTTATTAATTTGCTTATATTTATATTTTTTATTGAATAAAGACCTTGTACTGAGCAATGAGACGGATAATTACCTTTAAAATAATGAGTTTCAATATTAAACTTTTCAATTAAACCGGGTTTGCCAAGTTTAATTATAACCCAGTCATATCCTGATCCTCTTCTTCTTTTAGTTTCCCAACCATTGCCCATATTTTTAGATTTAAATGGAAGTAATAAATTTTCTGCCCTTCCAAAATGTTCATCACTACATGCCACAATTTTTGAACCATTAAGGATGCTAAGTAAATCAAATTTTTTATTTGGAAATTTTAATTTTGATACATCTAGATTGCCTAATAATTTTAATCTTGCAACCCCTCCGTCTGGATAGATGTTCAATCTTATGAAGTTAAAAACTTTATTATTCTGTTGAGTTTTAAAACCATGAAGATAATTTGGATGTAGTTTCCTTTTTGATAAAATATTAACCCAATTAAATTTATTTTTTTCAAAATAACAAGCATCAATGCTTGCGTATTCAGGTTGATTGCCATTAAAATAGCTTGTGTCTATTTCAGCAAAATTAATTTTACCAGGAAGGCCTAATTTAATAGTAACATAATCATTTCCTTCAATTCTTTTTCTTCTTGTTTCCCATCCATCCATCCATTTCCCATTTTTATCGTAAACTCCTTCTTTAAAAATTGGCTGTTCCTCTTTAAGCAATCTGGATGCTGATCCAAAAAACTGATCAGAAAATCTATGAATTTTTGTACCTAAAACCTTACTACATAAGTTTATATAATTTTTTTGAATGTATTTCTTATTCATTAATTAATTCTGTTAATCTTAATTTTGCAATTTCTTTTACTTGTGAAATTGAAGTTTTTATTTCTAAGTTTAAATCATTATTGTCTAATCTACTTTTAAACTCTGTTATAATTTCATTTTTATTTTTATTTCTAACTGCAAAAATAAATGGGATATTAAATTTATTTTTAAATCTTGAATTTAAATCTTTAAATAAGTTAAATTCTTGTTCTGAACAATCTTTTAAACCAGATCTACTTTGTTCTTCATCAGATAATTCAGACAAACCTTTATTTATTTTTATTTTATCTGCTAGATCAGGATGCTTTTTAATTATATTTATTTTAGTTTCTTCATCTAAATTATCAAACAACTCTAAAAATATTAATATCATTTCTTTTTTATTTTTAAATGGTCGCTTTTTATCAGCATGTTCTGTTATAAATTTAGATTCTTCATAAATATTTTTAAAAGAATCAATAAATTTTTCAGAGTTATAATTATTAATATCTTCAATTTTCATCACTAAAATTTTCATACCAATAATTGGCAATTTCCTCTCTTTTGCATATCCAAATATCATTATAACCAGAAACATAATTCAAAAATTTTACCAAAGACATAAATCTTCCAGGTCTAGCTATTAAACGACAATGTAAACCCACACTCATCATTTTTGGTTTATTGAACTCGTTTGCTTCTCTGTATAATGTATCAAATGAGTTTTTTAAGTAATTATAAAAATCCTCACCTGTGTTAAAACCTTGTAAGGTAGAGAATCTCATATCATTATTATCTAGAGTGTATGGAATGATTAGATGTTTTTTATTTTTTACTTTTATCCAGTAGGGTAAATCATCAGCATAGGAGTCACTATCGTAAATAATATTTGTATTTTCTAAAATTATATTTCTTGTATTTGGACTTGTTCTACCAGTATACCAACCAGACGGAAAATAACCAAAAATATCTTTAATAATGTTGTTACATTTTATAGTATGTTCTTTTTCAACTTCCTCAGTTATATTTTGATAGTCTATCCATCGATAACCATGGCTAGCTACTTCATAATTTGATTTAATTATTTGTTCACAAACATCAGGATTTTTTTCTAAAGCCATACCAACACCAAATATTGTTAGAGGTAATTTTCTTTTTTCAAACTCATTATGTATTCTCCAAAAACCTCTTCTTGAGCCATATTCATAAATTGATTCCATATTCATATTTCTGGCACCTATTATTTGCTTCGCATTAATTATTTCAGATAAAAAAGTTTCTGATCCTTCATCGCCATTCAATATTGAATTTTCAGCACCTTCCTCATAATTTAGAACAAATTGAAGAGCGAGTTTTGATTTATTAGGCCAATAAAAGTTAGAGTCATTATTTCCGTAACCTATATAATTTCTGTCGTCTTTCATAAAAATGCTTGATTTAATATTTAGTTAAATACTGTATAAACGAATAAGTATTATGTCTAAAGGATATTTAACTACTCATGTTTTGGATACCTATAATGGTAAGCCTGGTTCTGGTATAAAAGGGTCTCTTTTTAAAATTGATGGTGAAAATAAAGTTAAAATTTCAAATTTCACTCTCAATGAAGATGGCAGGTGTGATAAACCTATATTAGGTAAAGAGAATTTTATTCTTGGAAAATATGAGTTATTATTTCTTTGCGGGAGTTATTTTAAGGAATTTACAAATCTTCATGAACCATTCTTTCTTGATGACGTAATAATTAGATTTGGAATTAACAAAGAAGAGCACTACCATGTTCCTCTTCTTATTACCCCGTGGAGTTATTCAACATATAGAGGAAGCTAGTGTCTAGAGAGCATATCGATTTTCTTCTTAATGAAGAAAAAATATCTATCAAAGATTTAGACACAAATACAACGGTACTAAATTATCTTCGTAATAATCATGAGTTGACTGGAACAAAAGAAGGTTGTGCATCTGGTGATTGTGGAGCATGTACTGCAGTTGTAGGAGAATTAAAAGAAAATAAAATTTTTTATAAAAGTATAAACACGTGTATTACTTTTTTGTATTCTCTGCATGGTAAGCAATTAATAACAGTTGAGCATATACAAAAAAATAAACTTCATCCTGTTCAACAATCAATGATTGATAGTGACGGATCTCAATGTGGTTTTTGTACACCTGGTATTATTATGTCAATGTATAATATGTACGAAAACAAAATAAAACCAACAGAAGAAAATATAGATAAATTTCTTTCTGGAAATTTATGTAGATGTACAGGTTATCTTCCAATTAAAAATGCAATTAAGAATATGTATAGCTATAAAAGTAATAAATTTTCAAAAAGTAAAGTTATTAGATTATTAAAATCAATTAAGAAAACTGATATTGTTATTAAAAAAAATGATTCTAAGTTTTTCATCCATTATAATTTAAATTCTCTAATAAAAGACTATCAAAAGATTAGTAATGGACATTTACTAGTTGGGGGTACAGATCTCGCTCTTGAAGTGACAAAAAAAAGAGAAGATTTAAAAAATATTTTTTATTTAGGATCAAATAATGATTTAAATTATGTTAAAAATAAAAACAATAATTTACACATTGGATCCGCTACCCCCATAAATGATATTTTACCAATTTTAGAAAATATTTATCCAACATTTGCTAAAATGTTTGAAAGATACGGATCTGAGCAAATAAGAAATACTGCATCTCTTGGAGGTAACATTGGAAGCGCATCTCCAATAGGTGATAGTTTGCCTGTGTTAATTGCACTCAATAGTAAAATTGTAATTCAAGGAAAAGTTAAAAAAACTTTATTATTGGATAATTATTTTCTCAGCTATCGAAAAACTAAAATAAAACCTAATGAAATAATTAAAGAAATTATAATACCCATTTATAAAAAAAATATTCTTAAATGTTATAAAATTTCAAAAAGAATAGATGATGACATAAGTTCTGTTTTCATGGCTATAAATGCTAGGATTGAAAAAAATATTATTAAAGAAATAAAAATTGTTTGTGGAGGTTTGGCAGAAACTCCAAAAATAGCTGAAAAAGCACAAAAATTTTTATTGAATAAAATATTTAATGAAGAAAATATTAATGAAGCAAAGAAAATTATTAAAAAAGAATTTGATCCAATAGATGATATGAGAGCGTCAAAAAATTATAGAACTAAAATTAGTCAAAACCTTTTAGAGAGGTTTTTAAATGAAAATAATAAAATTAAATCAACGTTATATTAATGGATAAAATATTTACAAAAAATATTGAACATGAAAGTGCAGTAAAACATGTTACTGGAAAAGCAATTTATACTGATGATATATCAGAACCTAAAAATTTACTTCACGCAGTAATTGGATACAGTAATTGTAGTAAAGGAGTAATAAAAAAAATTGATTATAAAGATGTTTTATCTTCAGATGGTGTAGTAGACATTATTACTGAAAAAGATATTGAAGGTATAAATGATGTTGGGCCAATATTTAAGGGAGATAAAATATTTACTTCAAAAAATATAGAATATTATGGGCAACCAATTTTTGCAGTTATAGCAAAAACCAATAATTTAGCAAAAAAAGCTGCATTAAAAGTAAAAATAGACTTAAAAATATCTAAACCGATCGTTTCAATTGAAGAAGCATTAAAGAAAAAATCATTTGTTTTAAAACCGAAGCATCTAACTAGAGGAAATATAAAAGATGGGTTTAAAAAATCTGACAACATTCTAAAAGGTAAATTATATTCAGGCGGTCAAGATCATTTTTATTTAGAAGGTCAAATTTCAATGACTATTCCACAAGAAGATAATAATTTATTAGTTTATTCTTCAACACAACATCCATCAGAAACACAGCAAATTATTGGTAAAGTTCTTAAACAAAATTACAATAGTATCCATGTGATAGTAAGAAGAATTGGTGGTGGTTTTGGAGGAAAAGAAACACAATCTTTTTTGTTTGCAGCCATTACAAGCATTGCAGCAAAAAAGTTATCTAAACCAGTAAAGTTAAGAGTCGATAGAGATGATGATATGATCATGACTGGAAAAAGGCACGATTTTTTATTTGATTATGAAGTAGGTTTTAATAATAATGGCGAAATACTTGCTCTAAAAATAATGATGGCATCGAGATGTGGTATCTCTCCAGATTTATCAGGAGCTATAAATGATAGAGCCATCTATCATATAGATAATGCATACTACATACCAAATATAGAAATTAATTCGTATAGATGTAAAACAAATACTGTTTCAAATACTGCTTTTCGCGGATTTGGTGGGCCTCAAGGAATGTTTTGTATTGAAAATATAATTGAAAATATTTCTCAAAAATTAAAACTAGAAGCAAGTGAAATAAGAAAAGTTAATTTTTATAAAGAAAAAATTAAAAATACTACACATTATGGGATGAGAATTACTGACAATGTGATTGAAGATATTTTTAATAAACTAATTAAGAAATCTAATTACAAAAAAAGAAAAGCAGAAATTAATAATTTTAATAAAAAAAATAAAGTTCTTAAAAAAGGAATAGCAATAACACCTGTAAAGTTTGGAATATCATTTACAACTACTCATTTAAACCAAGGTGGTGCCTTAGTTCATATTTACACTGATGGATCCATTCATTTAAATCATGGAGGAATTGAAATGGGTCAAGGATTAATGACAAAACTTGCTTTAGTGGCTTCAAATGAATTTGGTCTTAATTACGAAAATATAAAAATCTCTTCAACGGATACAGAAAAAGTGCCTAACACATCAGCAAGTGCAGCATCAGCTACAACTGATATAAATGGAGCAGCAATTGTTAATGCTATAAATAATATCAAATCAGGTCTAAATGAATTTATCTATGATTATTTTAAAACAAATAGCAAAATAAAATATGAAAATAATTTTGTTTATTTTGATAAAAGAAAAATATCTTTTAAAGAATTGATAAATACTGCTTACTTAAATAGAATTCCATTGTCATCTTCAGGTTTCTATAAAACTGACAAAATTAATGTGAATACAAAAACACTTCAAGGAAGGCCGTTCTTGTATTTTACTTATGGTGCAGCAGTAACAGAAGTAATTATTGATAAATTAACTGGTGAAAATAAAATACTTCAAGTAGATATAATTCATGATGTTGGCAATTCTATAAATAAGAGAATTGATAAAGGGCAAATTGAGGGTGGCTATATTCAAGGATTAGGTTGGCTCACAACTGAAGAAGTATCTTGGAAATCAAATGGAATTCTAACAACTCATAGTCCTTCTACTTACAAAATACCTACCGCCGGTGAAACACCATTTAAATTTAATGTTGAAATATATGATCGTGGTTTTAATAAAGAGAAGGTTATTAATCGCTCTAAAGCTGTTGGAGAGCCACCATTTATGCTAGCAATTTCAAGTTTTATCGCACTAAAGGACGCAGTATGTAATGCTAATGAAGAAAAAAATTCTGAAAAATTAATTGCACCTGCTACTGCTGAAAATATATTAAAAAGTTTGCACTAATATGAAACTTAAAAAGTTAAGTAAAAATATAAGTTTTAACAGTAAAATAGTTAAAGCTAAAATTATTGAAGTTAAAGGATCATCGCCAAATAGTTTAGATGACATTATATTAATCTCAACTGATACTATCTTTGGAACTATAGGTGGCGGAAACTTAGAATATTTAGTTATAGATGAAGCAAAAAAATTAATAGATAAAAATATAGCTAATAAAGTAATGAATATTCCACTCGGACCAGGAATTGGACAATGTTGTGGTGGATACGTACAAGTTAAATTAAGCTTACATAATAATTCCAAAGATGCACTAAAAGATGAATATATTGTTAATAATGTTAAACCTAACTTATATATCTTTGGATCCGGACATATTGGTCAAGCATTAATTTCTAAATTAGAAAATATTAATTTTAATACTTTTATAATTGATTCAAGAGAAGATTATTTAAAAATGACAAATATCAAAGATATAAATTATTTACTTTCAAAAAAACCTTGGGAGATTGTATCAAAACTAGAAGATAATTCTTATTTTATAGTCTTAACTCACAGTCATGATTATGACTTAAAAATATTAAATGAAATTTTAAAAAAAAATAATACTTTTGTTGGTTTAATTGGATCTCTTACAAAGAAAAAAAGGTTTTATAAAAGATTGATTGATAATGGTCACAATAAATCAATAGTTGATAAAATTGAGTGTCCGATTGGAATTGATATTGGTAATTCAAAAGATCCGAATGAAATAGCTTTCTCAATAATTACAAGAATAATATCAATAAAAAATAGCTTGAAACATTTATCAAATAATAAAATTAAAAAAATTATATGACAAACATAGATTTTATGAAAAGAGCTATTTTACTTTCAATTGATAATATCAAAAATAATGGAGGTCCCTTTGGATGCGTAATTGTAAAAGAAAATGAAATTATTGCAGAGGGAGTAAATAGAGTAACATTTAACAATGATCCTACTGCCCATGCTGAAATTGTTGCTATTAGAAATGCATGTCAAAAATTAAATACCTTTAACTTAGAAGGTTGTGAATTGTATTCCAGTTGCGAACCATGTCCTATGTGCTTGAGTGCGATATATTGGTCACATATAGACAAAGTATATTATGGTAATTCTAGAGAAGATGCTGCAAAAATTAAATTTGATGACAAGTTTATTTATGATGAACTATCATTAGGAATAAAAGAGAGAAAAATTCCTATCAGTCAAATTTCACGTGACGAAGCTATAAAAGCATTTAATATTTGGGAAAAAGAAGAAAATAAAATAAGATATTAATATGGAATTATTTCTTAAAATTGTTGCGCCAGTTCAATCTTATGACTTCCAAACCTTTTTTCATAATTTACTTTTATCATTACCAGCATCAGCATTATTAGGATTATTACTATTTTTTATCCTTGGGGCATTTTCAGGTTTAAAATCAAAAGAACAAAGGCTCTATATTGTAATTGCAACAACTATAGTCATATCATTTACTGCAGCTTTTTATAATTTAGGTGTTCCAACAGAAACTTTATTTGCAGTGTATTCTGAGTGGTTACATTTAATTGTTAGATGGGTTCATATAATTGTTGGTGTAGCATGGATTGGAACATCATTTTATTTTAATTGGCTAGATAGTAGACTGGAAAGAGATGATCCGGATTTTAAACACCTTGATGGTTATTTATGGTCTGTTCATTCAGGTGGGTTTTATAGAATTGAAAAATTAAAAGGACCTCCTAAAAAACTTCCTAAAGTTCTTCATTGGTTTAAATGGGAGGCGTATGCAACTTGGATAAGTGGTTTTGTACTACTTATTTTAGTTTATTATTTAAATGCAAGCTCTATGATGTTGGGAGCAAGCGGTATTATATTAACACCACTTCAAGCAATATTAATATCTATATTCTTACTTATAGGATCTTGGCTTCTATATGATTATCTTTGTAAAAATGTTTTAAAAGATAATGAACAAACTTTGATTGCAACTGGTGTTTTATTATTTGTATTATTAAGTTATTTTTTGACTCAAATTTATGGATCAAGAGCTGCATACATACATGTTGGAGCAATTATTGGTACCATTATGGCAGCGAATGTTTTTAGGATCATTATTCCTGCTCAAAGAAATCTTGTTACCTCCGCTGAAAATAAACAAAAGCCAAATTTAAATCTTTCATTAGAAGCAAAAAACAGATCAATTCATAATAATTATTTTACACTACCTGTTTTATTTATTATGATTAGTTCACATTTTTCTTTTACATATGGGGCAGTAAATAATTGGTTAATTTTAGCTGTTATATCAATAGCTGGAATTTTAACTCGCCATTACTTTAATTTAAGAAATAAAAAACAATATAAATTTTGGATTTTACCATCAGCTGGTTTAATCATGTTTTTTTTAATGACTTTAAGTAGTCTTTCAATATTTGAAAAAAAAGATGCAAATGCATCTCTTTCTTTAGAATTAGTCAGTTTCAATGAAGTACAAAATATAATTAAATACAGATGTGGAACATGTCATGCTAAATACCCAACCTTTGAAGGTATTGAAGCGGCACCAAAAGGAGTTGTATATGACACAGCTCAAGATATTGTAAATAATATAAAATTAATCAAGGCTCAGGCCATTGATGCTGAAATTATGCCTCCGAATAATCTTACTGGTATTACAAAAAATGAAAGAGAGATATTAAAAGTTTGGATTGAGCAAGGAGCAAATATCAATAATTAACTGGAATGGGGTCTAATGATCTCCATAAATACCATGTGGCTTGTGAACTATATGGGCTCCATTTTCTATAAAGCAACTTAAGTTTTCTTTCACTTATAGGAAGCTGAACCTTATAAAGTTTTGAAATAGCTTTCAAAAACCCTAAATCACCTGTTGGAAAAATATTTGAACTTCCATAACTAAACATTAAAAACATATGAATAGTCCAATTCCCTACTCCTTTTATTTCAATTAAATTCTTATAAATTTCTTCTTCAGAAGATTTATTTATATTTTTTATGAAATTCTTGTTTTGTAAAAAAAATTTAGAAATATTTCTAATATACAAAATTTTTTGTCTTGATAGACCGCATTTTCGTAAATCTGTAGTACGTAATTTTGATACTGTTTGTGGTGTTATATTTCTATTAAGTTTAAAAAATTTAGTTTTCATCGAATCAGCTGCAGATACTGATATTTGTTGACCAATTATTGAATTAATTAATGAATGAAAATAATTAGAATTTAGATTTAAATATTCATTCCTATAAGTTTGAATTAATTTCTTCAAAACTTTATCTTTATTTGATAGATAAATCTTACCTTTATTCCAATATTTAGGTTTCATATGAATTATTATAACAAATTTAAAAAAATAATATCATACATAAATTTTATTTTTGGAATTTATTTATGGGCTTTAGTAATATATGCAATATTAAGAGCTACAGGATTAATTAAAAGATTTGCATTACAAGAACATCTCTTAGGTGAGTATCTATCAATACCTATTAAATTTATTTTAAGTTTATTTTAATAAATAATATGGTCTATTATTACTTTATTGCAATGGCTGCTGCACTTTGTTGGGCAGTAGCATCTTTAGTATCAGCAGATGTTACAAGAACTATTGGAGGTTTAGCTTTTAATCGTCTTAGATTATTTTTTGTATCAATAATGTTAATTACTTACACATTTTATATAAATACTTGGAATACAATTAGTATTGATTACTTAACTATTATTATTTTTTCAGGAATTGTAGGTATATTTTTAGGTGACACTTTATTGTTTATTGCTTTGCAAAAAATTGGACCAAGAAGAAATAATATTTTATTTTCATTAGCTGCTCCTTTTACTGTAGTAATTAATATTTTTTTTCTAAATGAACTTGCTTCAACTATTAGTATTATTGGATGTTTTGTTGTTTTTTTTGGTGTTGTTTTTGCAATTTCCTATGGAGATATAAAAGGATCTGAGCATAGATGGGAAAAGGTAGAAGGTTCACTTTATATAGGAATTATTTTATCCATTGGAGCAGCTTTATGCCAAGCAATTGGATTGGTTATGATGAAACCTATATTATCAAATGGAGCAGATCCAATAGCTTCAGCAGCAATTAGAACTACTATTTCATGTATTTTTTTATCATTTACATTTTTTTTAAATTATGAAGTTTTTAATACAAAAAATAATCTTACAGCAAAAATTATTTACCAATCAATTCTTAGTGGCTTTTTAGGAATGGCTTTAGGAATGAGTTTACTTTTAATCGCATTACAAAAAGCTGATGCAGGTATTGTTGCAACTCTATCATCCACAAGCCCAATAATGATATTATTTCTTCTGTGGATATTAACAAAAAAAATACCCTCTTATGGGGCATGGGTAGGAACAATTATTGCGATTTTTGGAACAGGATTAATTTTTATTTATTAATTTAATACCCAATTCTTCTAACCTTTCTTTATCGATACTTGCAGGGGCGTCCATCATTAAATCCATAGCTTGTTGATTCATTGGAAATGCTATTACTTCTCTAATGTTTGGCTCATCAGCAAGTAACATAACAATTCTATCAATACCTGGTGCACTACCTCCGTGAGGAGGTGCTCCAAACTTGAGAGCATTGAGCATTCCTGAAAATTTATCCTCTAATTCTTTTTTCGAATATCCGGCTATATCAAAGGCTTTATACATAATTTCTGGTTTATGATTTCTAATTGCCCCAGAAGATAACTCTACACCATTACATACAATATCGTATTGATATGCTTTTATATCAAGAGGGTCTTTTTTTTCTAAAGCTTCCATCTCACCTTGAGGCATCGAAAAAGGATTATGACTAAATTGTATTTTATTAGTTTTTTCATCAATTTCATACATTGGAAAATCAACTATCCAACAAAATTCAAAAGAATTTTTATTAAGTAAATTTAAATCATTACAAATTTTTTCTCTTACTTTACCAGAAAATAATTGAGCCTCTTTTAATTTATCACAAATGAAAAATATTGAATCATTTTCCTCAAGTTTTAATAATAATAATTGATCTTCATTTAAATTCTTTGCAATAGGTCCTTTAAAACTATTTTCTGTGAATGAAATATAGCCTAATCCAGCTGCACCTTCTTCTCTTGCCCAATTGTTTAATTTATCAAAGAAACTTCTAGGTTGATCGCCAGTATTTTTAACAATTATTCCCTTAACAACTGATCCTTTTTCTATTTGGTCACTAAATATTTTAAAATTTGAACCTTTAAATACATTTGTACAATCATCAATAATAAGTGGATTACGTAAATCAGGCTTATCAGAACCATAAACTTCCATCGACTCCTTGTAAGGTATTCTCCTAAATGGATATGGACTTACCTTAATTTCTGTATTTTTTTTATTTTCATCAAATATTTCAAATAAAACTGGCTCAATAGCTTCAAATACATCTTCCTGAGTAACAAAGCTCATTTCAAAATCTAGTTGATAGAATTCACCTGGAGAGCGATCTGCTCTACTATCTTCATCTCTAAAACAAGGTGCAATTTGAAAATATTTATCAAAACCAGCAATCATTAATAATTGTTTAAATTGTTGAGGTGCTTGAGGAAGAGCATAAAATTTACCCTGATGTATTCTAGAGGGAACTAAATAATCTCTTGCTCCTTCTGGTGATGATGAAGTAAGAATGGGAGTTTGGAATTCAACAAAATTTCTATCTATCATTTTCTTTCTAATATCTGATATGATTTTACTTCTTAATATAATGTTTTTGTGAAGTTTATTTCTTCTTAAATCTAAAAATCTATATTTTAATCTTATTTCTTCTCCATATTCGATATCTGAATTAACAGGTAAGGGAAGAATTTCAGATTTAGATAAAATTTTGTAATCTTGAATCTTTATTTCAATTTCACCTGTTTGAAGATTTTTGTTAATTGTCTCATCAGATCTTTTAACAACTTCTCCACTAATTGTTAGAACACTTTCATTACTTAATTTACTTATTTCTACAAATAAAGAGTGGGATCCGTCAATAACACATTGTGTAATTCCGTAATTATCTCTTAAGTCAATAAATAATAGGTTTCCATGATCTCTAATTGTATCAGCCCAACCAGATAAATTTACTTTTTCACCCAAATTTTTAATTGATAAATCAGAACATAAATGGGATCTATATTTATTCATAATTTTGCTCCATCTACATTATTTCTTTTATTAATGGTATTGTTAATTGTCTTTTTTTTTCTAATGATAATACATCTAATTTTTCTACTATTTCATTAATACCCTGATAACTTCTATCTACCCTTCTAAGAATATATTCAAAAATTTCATTAGATTTTATTATAAATTGTTTATCAACTAGTAACTTTGTCAATATAGCTAAAAGCATTTCATCATTGGGTTGATTAATTTCTAAATTTGAAAATGTTTTAAGACGTGAGGATAAGTCATTAAATTTGAAATCAATTGAATTAATTTTGATATCTGATGTAATTAATATTTTTGAATTATTTAAAATACAATTATTTACTATATGAAAAATTTTTTCTTGATCATTGAAAATTAAATTATCTATTAATATATTATCATGTAGATTAATAAGTGCTTCATAATTATTCTTATATTCAATTGCATTATTTTTCTTTAACCAAATTTTAGAAAGATATGATTTACCAGATTTTTTTGGTCCATATAAAAAACAAAACTTTGTATCGTTATTGATAAGAGCATTA
>CACNHX010000003.1 GCA_902620425.1 uncultured Alphaproteobacteria bacterium | reverse complement strand
ATGAATATAAATTTAAATCTAAAAACCCATGTTCCAAGCAGCACCTAAGTTGCTACAAGAATATAAGCTAATTAATAAAATAAAAACAAAAAAATAACGAAGATTTTTTTTCATATATAAATAATATACTTTAATTCATGATATACAACAAATTTAATAATGATTATTTCATTTAAATATAAATTTATTTTTATAAAAACATATAAAACCGCAGGGAGTAGTATTGAAAGTTATTTAAATCCTTATCTAAATAGTAAAGATATTTTAGCGCCAACCAAAGAATATAATGGAATTAATTGTTGGGGAAGTTTTGATAAAACTGAACTTAAAAACTATTTTGAAGATAACAAAATTGAAAAATATAATAAATATAAAATAAAATATTTTGCACATATGCCAATTTGGCTTGTGAAAGAGAGACTAAAACCATTAAGTAGTAAATTAAATTATGATATTTTTAAAAATTTTTACAAGTTTGGAGTTATAAGAAATCCTTTAGACACTATTGTATCACATTATTATTGGCAAAACTCATCTGATAACCATCAATCTAAATTAATTACTTTCGAAGACGTTTTAAAAGAATTAGAAGCAAACAAATTTCCCTCATATGGATTATTAAATTTAAATAAACTAATGGATAAAAATTTTAAAAATATTCTCTGTGATAAAGTCCTAAAATATGAGAATTTAAATGAAGACCTTGCTGTTGTCTTTAATAAGCTAGGCATTCCATTTGATGGTGAATTAAAGATTTTTAAGAAAAAAAGCCATAGAAAAAAAAATTATGAAAGTTTCTATAATGTCGATACTAAAAAACTAATAGATAAATACTTTTCTAGGGATGTTGAAATGTTTAGTTATAATTTTTAATTTGGAGCGGGCGAAGGGATTCGAACCCTCGACTTCAACCTTGGCAAGGTTGCGCTCTACCCCTGAGCTACGCCCGCTTACTATACAATTACCATTTTGAGTTTATAAGTCAATATTTGAGAAAATGATTTATTTAAATCTTCTTCTATAAATAACATCAACAAGTAACATATGAGGAAGGGTTAATGCAGCAAGTCCAATAAAAACTACTTTTAATATCGACTCATATAATGATAAATTTTGAACTAAATAGTAAACAATTCCTAAACCTCCAATCCAAGAAATTATTGTAAAAATTATTGTGGAGTAAATAACAAAGTATTTGTTTTTTAAATGCAAATAAATATTTTTAATTAGATGTTTTAAATGTTTGTAAGTGTGAAAAAAGCAGAAATATATTGCAAAACTTAGTAATGGATCAAAAAAATAAAAAATTAATAAAAGAAATAGAATCTCAATAATTCCTATTCTCAATTTCTTTTCAAACAAGGAAAGATAAATAAAATATATTATAGATAATAATGTTAAAAAATATGGAATGAAAAAATATTTTTGGATTGAGTAAATATTATTATTTGTCAGATATTCAAATATCAAAAAAGATTGATCTTCATTGAAAAATATTATTCCAAAAATAATAGTCATTCCATAAGTAAAACTAATAGGATACTTATATTTATTTATTTTATAATTTGTCCAATCACATAATCCAAAATGGACAATAGTCATTATAATAAAAATCGTTAGCGCAATAATAGGAAAATATACCCAGAATAAAATTACCAGAGAAAATAAAATTAGGTAGTAAAAAATAAATTTTAGAAATTGCATTCTGTTACTAAAGCCTACTAATGAAGCAACTGCACCATCAAATGATCCATGTGGAAGACCAATGAAAAAAATTAATAAAAAAGAAATAATATTTAAAATTGTAAGATCGGTTAACATATTATTTAAATAATTCTTTTATAAAAGAAAGCTTGGGCATACTATTTATAATTTTTAACTTAGTTAGCAGATTTGATTCACCCATCATAAAACTTTGGAATTCATTTCCATTTAGATTTGATGCAAGTTTTATAAATGATTTTCCATCTTCTCTGTTATTTTTTAAATAATTAATAAAAATTTTATCCATTTTTCTTTCTAAAAAATTATGAGTATTTACATAGTTTTTCTTTGAATTTTTTAACAATTGGATTTGTTTTATAAGAAATGAAAAGGCATATCCAGTGGAGGGTTTGCATGCACCTCCTCTAATACCAATATTAAAAATATTTGAATTAACTGATCTTTTTTCCTCAGCAAAAAACATTGGTATTACTCCTTTTTCTGAGCTCTGTTCTTTAAATTCATTGATATTATTTTTCTTCAAATAATCATTTATTTTTTTTCTGTACCAAGAGGTATGAAAAACATCTTTTGAAAATACCGTTGATTCAACAAGTGCTTTATTGTGACTAAAAGGCAGAATATACATAAAATGTAAAATATTATTTTCTTCCGTAAAGTGCATTAAAGTTAACTTATTTTCATTAAAAGTATTATCTTCCACAGTAATATTAATTCCAAAAAAATGTTGTAATAATTCACCTTTTTTTTCTTTTGTTGATCGTGAGTCATATATTTTTTTAGCGTAATATATTTTGTTATCAGCAGTAATTATTTTAAAATAATTTTGTTCAGGAAAGTATTTAATTACTTTTTTATTTACTATTTCTATGTTATTTTTTGTTTCTAAGCAGAATTTTTTCCAAGTTTTAAAACTTATGACACAATAAGGTTTGTCTAAACTTGTATGTGTTATGTCAAGATTTTTGTTTCCAATACTCCAGTTGTACCATTTTTTTTCGATAATATTTTCAAAAGGCCTCATCCAATCTGTTAACCAAAAACCAAAAATATTATCTCTTTTATTTATATCTTCACTTTCAAATGCAATAATTTCATTTAAGCCATTTCCGTAAAGAATTTTATTTACTGCTAAACCACTAGGGCCTAAACCGATTATAGCAGCTTTATAAATTTTCATTTGGAAGTATGTCTCTTATTTTTTGATATTTATAATTCATCAATGGAATAAAAATGAAAAGGAAAAGTGATTTAATTGTAATAAAAGATTTTTCAAATGAATTTAAATATATTCTTTCTCTAAAATATTTTTTTTTATTAGATTTTATTTTTATACCAATACCTCTATAAACATTAGCCGCAATGAATATTCCCAGTCTAGTAGAGAGGGGGATATATTTCAAACCAGCAAAACCATTTTCATAAAACTTTTCTGATAAAGTTATTACTTTATGAATTGCATTTGATATTTTTTCATCATTTTCTGATGTAAATTCATTTTGATTGTTTAAGTCTTTTAGAGAAATATTAGGTATCCAGCTAGCTGGTAAATATATTCTTTTGATTTTGGAGTCTTCATAAACATCGCGTGCTATATTTGTTAATTGCATACCAATTCCTAAATCAATTGCAGATTTTGAAGCTTGTTTATGTTTTACTCCTATAATTTTAGACATCATTAAACCAACAGTACCAGCAACATGGTAAGAGTATTTTATAAGCTCCTCCTTATTTTGAATTCTAATATTCTTCTGATCCAAAATTAATCCGTCAATTAAATCGATAAAAATAGCATTATTAATATTATTTTTTTTCAAAAAAACATTTACCTTATTGTTTTTATTATTTTTAATTTCCTCAATTGAGTTTTTAAGATAGTGAGATTGGTCTTGGCTATACTTATCAGCAATATCATCAAAATATCTACAAATAGAATAGAGAATACCAGCATTTTTTTTTGAACTTTTTGGTAAAAAAAAACTTGCCCAATAAAAACTTTTACCTTCTCTTTTAAGGTCGGTCGACGAATTTAGTTCTAAATCAATCATTGTTTTTTTAATTCAGATTTGATGATATTTTCAACAACTTTAGCTGAAGAAAGAACACCTGGTATTCCAGCCCCTGGATGAGAGCCTGCTGCAGAAAAATATAAATTTTTGATTTTTTTGTCCTTGTTGTGATATCTAAACCAAGCTGACTGTGTAAAAATTGGGGCTATAGAAAATCCTGCTCCGTGCATAGAATTGTAATCATTTTTAAAATCTTTAGGATTCATCCAAAATACATCTGTGATATTTTTTTCTAAATCTGGCATAATTGTTTGAGATAGTTCTTTAACTATTTTATTTTTAAGATCTTCTGATTCAATGTCCCAATTAACGTTGCCTTGTAAATTTGGTACTGGGCATAAAACATAAAAGCTATCACAGCCTTCTGGAGCAAATGATTTATCTGTAGCAGTAGGCCTATGAATATATAGAGAAAAATCTTCAGATAAGATTTTATTTTTAAATATATCATGAAGCAAAGATTTAAATCTTTCAGTCATCCAAATAGTATGATGAGCAACTTTATGGTATTGTTTTTTCGTACCAAAAAAAAGAACAAAAAGTCCCATAGAATACAATAAGTTTTTTTCTTTTAATACAGGTCTTCTTAAATTTTGTTTTTTTAAAAGCTTGGAGTAAACCGTGGGTGGATCAGCATTACAAACAACTAAATCTATATTGGAAATTTCTTCATTGTTTGTTAATATTTTTGTTATCCTATTATTTTCAACAATGAATTCTTTTGCCTCTGTATTTGTTTTAATTTTAATACCACAATCAATCATTAATTTTTTTAATTCAGATACGATTTTACCAGTTCCACCCATACAAAAAAATACCCCCCATTTTCTCTCTAAATAATGAATCAATGCGTAAATAGATGTTGTTGTGTGTGGGTCGCCTCCAACTAAAAGTGGGTGAATTGAAAATGCTTTTCTAAGATATGGATTTTTTAGATAACTATTTACAAGTTGAGATACTGTTAAATAACTTTTCAAAATTATCAAATTAGGAATAACTCCTAACATTTTAAAAAAAGAAATAAATGGTTTGTCAGCTAATTGTGTGAATCCTACATCAAAAATTTTTTTTGATTGATTTAAGAGTTTAGAATATCCTTTGATGTCTCTATTATCATACTTGCTTATTTCGTTATTTGTCTTTTCGATAGTAGAACAATAATCAAAAGTTTTACCATCATGAAAATAATACCTATACCAGGGCTCAAGAGGAACAAAACTTAAATAATCTTCTCTTTTTTTTCCAAATAGACTAAATAATTCATCAAAAAGAAATGGTGCTGTTATAACTGTTGGTCCAGCATCATGTTTAAACCCATTCACTTCAAAAACTCTTGCTCTTCCTCCAAGCTCGTCTAGTTTTTCAATAATTGTTGTATCATAGCCTAATTTTTTTAGTCTTAGACTAATCGCAATACCTCCAAAACCACTTCCTATAACTACTGCTTTTTTTCCCATTGTTATTTTTGTAATTGTATTTAAATACCTTATTTCTTAATAAATATAATATTATTTATGCTTACAAAGACAGATTTATTTGAATTACTTAGTATAAAAAATAAAGATTTCCAAATTCATGATCATGATCCTTTATTTACAGTTGAAGATTCTGAAAATCTAAGAGGTGAGATTAAAGGGGCACATACAAAAAATTTATTTTTAAAAAATAAAAAAAATAATTTTTTTCTTTTTAGTTGTGATGAAAATGCAAAGGTTGATTTAAAGCTATTTTCTAAATCAATCGATGCTAAGAATTTATCATTTGCAAATGCTGAATATTTAGAGCAGTTTTTGGGTATAAAGCCAGGATCAGTCTCCCCATTTGCCCTTCTTAACGACAAGCATAATGTTGTTGAATTTTACTTAGATGAAAAACTTTTTAACAGTGAATTAATTAACTTCCACCCCCTAATTAACACAACAACTATAAGTATAAAGACTTCGGAGTTTATAAACTTCCTCCTTGAAAATAATAAAAAAATTAATATTTTTTCTTTGGATAGTTATAGTATAGTCAAATCTTTATGAGTGAAAATACAAATATAATCGATGTTACTGAAGCAGAGTTTAATGATCAGGTTATTGAAGCTAGTGAGAATAAATTAATTGTTGTTGATTTTTGGGCTCCTTGGTGCGGTCCTTGTAAACAACTAACACCAATTTTAGAAAAAATAATATCAAAATCAGGGGATAAAACTACTTTAGTAAAAATAAATATTGATGAAAATCAACAAATTGCTGCGCAATTAAGAATTCAATCAATTCCTACAGTCTATGCTTTCAAAGATAAACAAATTGTTAATGCATTTCAGGGCGTTATTCCTGAAGGCCAAATTATTGAATTTATTGAAAAGTGTTTAGGGTCTAAAATTAATGAAGACTTCACTGAATTTTATAATGAAATAGAAAGCGCCATGGCTGAAAATAAGTTTAAAGAAACTAAAGACACTCTTCTAGAATTTATTTCTAAAAACTCAGACGAAATTAAAGGTATTTGTTTTTATTTAGAGTGTTTGATTGAACTTAAACAATTTGAAGAGGTTGAGATGTTCATTAGTTCATTAGAAAAAGATGTACAAAATAAGGATGAAGTTAAACAGGTTTTAAAAAAAATGGAAATTGTGAAAAATAACTCATCCGGACCAAATATAAATGAGTTGCTTGGCAAACTTGAGAGTGAACCAAATAATATTGATTTAATTTTAGAAATATCAGATAAATATTTTTCAATGAAACAATATGAAAATGGAATGGATTTGCTTCTAAAAAATTATCCAAAAAATAAGGATAGTATAAAAAATAAGATGGTAGAATTTTTTGCTGTACTTGGGAATACTGATCAAATTACTATTCAATATAGGAAAAAACTTTCACAATTAATGTTTTCATAACATGGAAATCCCTATTTTTCCTTTAAACGGTGCCGTCCTTTTTCCAGGAACAAGCTTGCCTCTGAATATATTTGAAAAAAGATATATAGAGATGGTTGACTACGCTCTAACAAAGGAAAGGTACATAGGCATGATACAATCTGATGAAAAAAATAAACTCTATAATATTGGTTGTATTGGAAAAATTCATAGTTTTAGTGAAACAACAGATGGGCGATATTTAATTAGTCTACAGGGTACTAATTGTTTTAGAGTTAAGAAAGAGTTAGAAAAAAAATATAAGTTTAGGTTGGTTGAGGCTGAAATGTTGGATTTTGAGGAAGATAAAAACATTATAAATGAAAAACAAAAAAATAATCTTTTAGATAAGTATAGCCAATATATTAAAGTCAAAAAAATTAACTTAAACTTAGAAGAAATTCAAAATATTGATTTTAATCAAATTATAAAGTTTATAGCAATGATATCCCCTTTTAGTGACATTGAAAAACAGGTTCTTTTGGAAACGAAAAATTTAAGTGACTTTTATAAAAAACTTCATTCAATTTTAGAGCTTGAGATCGTTGAAGATAATAATAGTAAAACTATTAATTAACACCCATAGCAAAATCACTTATCTTATTTTTTAGTTTTTTACTTTTCTCCATTAAATTGATAGCTGAAAACCTTGCATAATTAAAAATTGTATTGTCTAATTTAAATGCACTGTCAACTTTATCAGTGATTTGATACAGCCTATAAGCTTTGAAAAAATTATCTTTCTGAAATTCTTTACAAAATATTTCGTCTCCCAATTCCAAACCTAGAGAGTTATATTTTTTAACAAGATTATATATACTTTCTACATCTTGCATACCCAGATTCCATCCTTGTCCTGCAATTGGATGAAATGAGTGGGCTGAATCACCTAAATAAATAATTCTATTCTCAAAAAATTTAGAGTTTAAATGAGCTTTTAAAGGAAAGGTTTGTTTGGTGATTATTTTTTTTATCTCACCTACACTTCCCCGTGTCTTTTCATTAAGAATGGAAATAATATTATTATTATTTAAAGAAAGTAAAGCGTCTATAAATTCATTAGTGTTTGTCCAAACTATGGAACTTTGAAACTGATTTTTATTTTTTTGCATTGGTAAGATTGCAAGAGGTCCATTTTTAAAGAAGAACTCATAAGCAGTGTTATTGTGATTCTTTGAGTGATAAAAATTTATTACTATTGCTTTTTTTTTATAATCTTTTCTATAAATTGGTGTTTTAAAAATTTTTCTTAAAGAGCTGTTTTTTCCATCACACGCAAATAGAATGTTTGAATTAACGTAAAAATTATTTTGCTTGGTTATAATCCTGTCGCCTTGATAAAAAATATCTTTAATGGAAGCATTGTTAAAAATTTCTACATTTTTTTGTTTTTGTAATTTTTTATACAAGCAATCAAGTATAAACTCGTTTTTAACTATATATCCAAGATTGGACTTTCTTCTTTGGTTGTCAAAATAAATTTTGTTTGATTTATTTCTGTCTATTATTTGAATATTTTTTATTGGTTCTGCGTAATATCCAATTTCTTTCCAAATATTTATTTTTTCAAGAAATTTTTTCGTACCCTCTGAAATTGCAGTTGTCCTTTTATCTAAAATATTTTTATGATTAAATTTAGCATTTTGCTCTAAAACTACTATTTTATTACCTAGTTTAGAAAGTGAATATGCTGTAACTGCCCCAATCAGACCTCCCCCTACTATATTGATGTTTGATTGAATTTCTTTCATAATTTTCTTCGAATTACCATAATCTAAATGTATTACAATCTAACTATATGTTCAAGTATGGTTCAATTAGAAAGTTTATTGTTAAATTTTTATTAGGAATAATTTTATTTGGATTTGGCCTAATTTATTTTACTAGTCTTTACTCATACTCTGCAAATGATCCAGGTTTTAATCAATTTAATTACAATATTAATGAGAGAAATATTGAAAATCTTATGGGTTTTTTTGGTGCTTATTTATCAAGTTATTCATTAATTTTTATTGGAACACTGAGTTATTTATTGGTGTTTTTTATAATACTAGAGGGTGGAAAATTGTTTTTAGGCATAACTAGCCGGTTTATAATTTTGAAATTTTTATCGAACTTTACTGGAATAATTCTTATTAATGTTTCAGTTAAAGCGGTTGAGATAGACTATTTAAAAACCGGTTTAGTTTCACAATTCCTAGTCGATTTATTTACATATATAAAAATAAATCTTCTAGAAAATATTTTTATTTATTTTATTTTTAATTTTTTACTTTTGGTATTTGGTGTAGTTTTAATATTTATATCTTTTAGAATTAAATTTTCTTGGATAAATTATTTATTTTCTTACTTAAAAGTTTTTAAATATTTTAAATTTTTATTTTCTGTATTTGGTTTATTTAAATATATAAATTTTAGAAAAAAAATTACAAAAAAATCATTAAGAAGTGAACCAACAATTAAGAAAAGAAATTATGTTGATCTGAGAAAAAAAAATAATGGTAATCCTAAAGTTAATAAACAACTAGAGTTAGATAATTTTAGTTTTAGTCTTCCATCTAAAAATCTACTTTCAAAATCAAATTTGAAAAATAACAAAAATCGAGAATTAGATAAAATAAATACTAATGCTGCAATGAAATTAGAAAAAACGCTATCTGAATATGGTGTTGAAGGAAAGATTGTTGGATTTAGTAGTGGTCCGATTGTAACTTTGTTTGAATTTGTTCCAAATGCAGGAATAAAATCTAGTAAAGTAATAGGTTTGTCTGATGATATTGCTAGAGCAATGTCTTCAATTTCAGCTAGAATTTCAACACAGCCTGGTAAGACAAGTTTAGGAATCGAAATACCTAATACTAAAAGAGATAGTGTTTTGTTTGGTGATTTAATTGAAGAAGATGAATTTGAAATAGAAAATGACTCCCTTACGCTTGGTCTTGGTAAGGATATATCAGGTAAAAGTGTATTTGCTAATTTAGAGCGCATGCCTCATTTATTAATTGCTGGAACAACTGGTTCAGGAAAATCCGTAGGAATTAACACAATGATATTAAGTATACTTTACAAATTTAAACCTAATGAATGCAAGCTGATATTAATTGATCCTAAAATGTTAGAATTAAGTATTTATGAAGATATTCCTCATCTTTTAACACCCGTAGTTACTGATCCAAAAAAAGCTGTATTCGCTCTTAAGTGGGTAGTTAGAGAAATGGAAAATAGATATAAATTAATGAGCTCTTTAAATGTAAAAAATATAGATTCTTATAATGATAAGGTTTTAAGAACAATTTCTTCTGGAAGAAAATTGTTTAGAGAGGTTCAAACAGGCATAGATGATGATACTAGAATGCCAATTATTGAAAAACAAGAAATTCTTCTTGAAAAAATGCCTTTTATTGTTGTGGTGATTGATGAAATGGCGGATTTGATGATGGTAGCAGGAAAAGAAGTAGAGTCATTAGTACAAAGATTAGCTCAAATGGCAAGAGCTTCTGGTATTCATTTGATTACAGCTACTCAAAGACCTAGTGTTGATGTTATTACTGGTACTATAAAAGCAAATTTCCCAAGCAGGATTAGTTATAAAGTATCTAGTAAGTTTGATAGCAGAACAATTTTAAATGAGATGGGAGCTGAACAGTTGCTGGGAAGTGGTGATATGTTATTCTTAGAAAATGGTGGGATAATAAAAAGACTCCATGGTGGGTTTGTATCTGAAAACGAAGTTTATAAAGTTGTTACTCATATAAAAAAACAAGCAACATTTGATTATAAAAAAGAAATATCACTATCTGAAGAAGAATTAACTTTAAACACAAAAGATGATTTAATTTCAAACAATAATGATGATCTTTATGGAAGGGCAGTGGAGATAGTGATCAAACAACAGAAGGTTTCAACTAGTTACATTCAGCGATATCTTCAAATTGGCTACAATAGAGCTGCTAGAATAGTTGAGAAAATGGAAGAAGATGGAGTCATAAGCGAAGCAAATAATGCAGGTAAGAGACATGTACTTAAAAAATGAAAAAATATATATTTAGTATATTTATAATTATTTTTTTATTATTTTCACACAAGGTCTATTCAACCAATAATGAAAAAACAAAAATTTTGACTCATCTTAATAAACTAAAGAATTTTTCTGCTTCTTTTATTCAAACAGATAGTGAGAATTTAAGTGAAGGAAAAGTTTTTGTTGGCAATAAAAGAGTTAGGGCTGAATATTTTTCTCCAACAAAAATTTTGATTATTTTAGACGAAAATAAAGCTATGTATTATAACTATGAACTTGAAGAGGATGAGTTTTTTAATCCAAAAAACACTAATGCCTGGTTCTTTTACGATATTTTTAGAAATCCCCTCTTTTTTAAAGACGGCACAATAGGGGTGAAAGATAATGAATTGATACTTAAAAAAAATGGGTTTGATATCGAAGACAGAGAGTTTCAAATTAAAGTTTATTTTGAAAAATCTCCATTAGTGTTAAGAGCCGTAGAGCTTAAGATTGAAAACGAAGTTTTGAAATTATCTATTTATAATCATAATTATAATGAAGAGTTTGATAAAAATTTATTTAAACTAATAAATCCTAAATATTTTAATTAAACAGTAATTAATAAATTTTCATTCTTTGTTTGTATTTTTACAGCTGTTCTTACTATGTTCATTTTTTTTCTTATTCTGGTTAGGTGACTTTCAAGAGAATTAGTTTCAATATTTGACTTAATATTCAAAATATTTTCTTTTATAAAGTTTTTATTTGTTTGTTTCTCTATTATTAAATATCTTAAAATTTCGTATTCAATTTTAGTTAAGTAGCAAAAAGAACTATTTTCTAGATTTATTATTTTATCATTATCAATAGATATATCATGAAATTTAACTTTTAAATTCTGTACAAAATGTTCAACTTTATTTTTTAATCGTTTTATTGAAAGCGGGGTTTTTATTTGCATTAGATTATCTTCAAAACTCAAAAGATTTATGTTCATATGAGTTATTACCAAAAAATTATCATTTAAATTTTTAAAGTTAATTAGATTAAGATCTTTATCATTGCGAATGATAACAATATTTGGGTCTGCACTTTGTTTATTACGCTCAACATCTTTGAGCCTCATTAATTTTATTTCATAATCAGAAAATAACATTTTTAAAAAATTATAAATTTTTTCATCAGAAAATATTTTTAATCTATTTTTCATTATCTTTGTCCAAACAAAATAGTGCCTAGTCTGATATATGTGGGATTAAATTGTAATGCCTTCTCGTAATCATTGCTCATACCAATGCTTAGTTCATCAATTTTATTTTCATTTGCAAGAGATCGCAATTTAGCAAAATGAATTATTGGATCTTCATCAAAAGGAGGTATACACATTAGACCTTTAATGGATAATTTCATTTCATCTTTTAAAAAAAATAAAAAATCTTTTGTATCCTCAGGAAAAATTCCACTCTTTGTTTTTTCTTTACCAGTATTAATTTGGAGAAATATTTTTTTATTTTTTAAAAGATCACTATATTTTGAAAATTCTCTTGCAACCTTTTCTCTATCAAGTGTGTGAAAAACATCAAACAAGTGTATAGCTGTTTTAACTTTATTAGATTGAAGAGGGCCTGTTAAGTGCAGTTCGATTTTTTGATTATTTTTTTTTATCTCTTGAAATTTTTCTTGCGCCTCTTGAACTCTATTTTCACCAAATATATAAACTCCAGAACTAATTGCCTCCAATACACTTTCTAATGGATGATTTTTTGATATAGCAACAATTTTGGCTAAATTACTAGAATTTTTTAAAAAATTGCTTATTTCGTTGTATTTTTTAATATTAAACATAAACTTATATGTTGTATAAAAACAACATTAATTTAAAAAATATAGTAATTCATTATGCTTTTTTTGTAATTTATTCAATTTTTAAATAGATAATGCCTCAATATAAGTATTGTTACTTATATTTAATGAATATTCATTAACTCAAAAGGAGTAATTATGAAAAAAGAACTATTAATGGGAACTGCTCTTGTTTCTACGCTTGGTGCCGCTTCAGTTGCTGAAGCAGTAACAGCTTCAATGAGTGGTAACCACCAAACTGGTGTTGAGTTTGATTCACCTACAAGTGGAACAGACACTAACGCTCAGGTAAATGATAACAACTTTACTGTTTCATTATCTGAAACCACTGATGGTGGTATGACTATTTCATCTAGCTTTAAAGTAATGGATGAAAACACAAAAGAAGATTATGATGCTGGCTTTACTTTAGCATTCACTGATGGCTCAAAGCTTGATGTATTAAATGCTGGTAACGCATCTGGATCACATGCTGTATCTATTCCTGGTTCAGCTGGTGCAGAAGGTGTAACTGTTACATCTACTAACTCAGCTCCAACTGGTTTAGACTTTATGACTGGTTCAACTGCATTAGGTATTGAGTATCACACTGCAGCTGATTTCTTTGCTGATGGTTTATCTCTATCAGTTTCAGCTTCAACTGACTCAGGTGCTGCTGCTGTACCAACTTACAGAACAGATAGTCACTATGCAATTGGTGCAACATATGTAACTGATTTAGGTGACAGTGCTGTAACAATCGGTGGTGGTTGGTCTGGTACTGAAGGTTCAAAAACTGGTGCTACTGCAATCACTAACGATACTGGTGGTATACACTTAGGTGTAAGTGCCGTAACAGGTGATTTAACAGTTGCTGTTGGTTTTGCTGACGGTGATACTACTGCTGGTGATAAAAACGGAAACGAAGTTGCTGGTGAAGTAGTAAAAGCTGGTATTAAGTATGTAACTGGAGACTTAACATTTAATGTTGGTGTAGCTTCAGGATCATCAAAAGATGGTGCTATTGGAACTGCTGGTACAACAGAAGATTCAAAAGACGTTACTTCAGCTAGTATCTCATATGCTGTGGCAGCAGGTGTAACTGCAATTCTTGGTTATACTGACGTTGACTCAGGAGATGAAGGTGTTAATGACACTACTGATGGATCTGCTTGGTACATCGGTGCAAATATGTCATTCTAATTAAAGATTTTTTTATCTTTAGAAAACGGCACTTTAACTAGTGCCGTTTTTTTTATGTTTTACATTTAGCCCTGAATACAATAATTATTGATCAATGATTTTAGTACGATTACTTCTACTATCGTCTTTGGTTTTTGTTTTTTCATGCAACAACAAAAAAACTGAAGAAGAAATGAAAGAGCTGTGGTCTAAGGCCCAGACAAGACAACACATAATAGATAGGTCGGGTACAAAATTTAATTCTGCATTAGACATGGATCTTGCAATGAGGGATGCCGAAACAAGGCTTCAAAGTGGTGGTGGAATGTTAGGAAAAGGAGGGTTGTCAGTTGATGGTATTTTGGGAGGAAAAAAAAATAGTGATCAGGGAAAATTAGTTTCAAGCATGAATGTTAATGTATTTTTATGGAGAGGTGCATTAGAGACGATTGATTTCATGCCCCTAAGCTCTGCTGATCAAATTGGTGGTACTATAATTACAGATTGGTATTCAACAGATGAAAATTATAATGAAAGATGTAAACTCAATATATTTATTTCAGGAATGGAACTTAAAACTGAAAACTTAAGAGTAACATCATTTTGTCAAGAACTTAAAAATCAGACATGGATAAACAAAAAAATAAACAAAGAAAATAATATAAAAATTGAAAACGCTATATTAAATAGAGCAAAAAAACTAAAGTTACAATCAAGTTAAGTAAGTGTCATCAAGATACAATCATAAAGTAATTGAAAAGAAATGGCAGGATACTTGGTCAAAAAAAAATACTTTTCAGACAACAAAGAATAAAGATAAAAAAAAATATTATGTATTAGAAATGTTTCCCTACCCATCTGGTAAAATACATATGGGACATGTAAGAAATTATACGTTAGGAGATGTTGTTGCTAGATATAAAAAAATGAAGGGTTTTAATGTGTTACATCCAATGGGATGGGATGCTTTTGGTCTGCCTGCAGAAAATGCTGCTTTAACAGAAAAGAAACATCCTAAAAAGTGGACATATGAAAATATTAAAACCATGAAAGAACAATTATTGCAAATGGGTCTGTCTCTAGATTGGAGTAGGGAAATTGCTACTTGTCACCCAGAATATTATAAACACGAACAAAAATTTTTCATTGACATGTTTAATGCTGGTCTTGCTTATAAAAAAGAGGCTGAGGTTAATTGGGATCCTGTCGATAAAACAGTTCTTGCAAATGAACAGGTAATAGATGGTAGAGGTTGGAGATCAGGTGCAGCAATAGAAAAGAAAAAGCTTTCTCAATGGTTTTTAAAAATAAGTAAATACTCAGATGAGCTTCTGGCCGGTTTAGATACCTTATCCAGCTGGCCTAATAAAGTTAAAATTATGCAATCAAATTGGATAGGTAAATCAATAGGTGTTGAAATTGATTTTAAGATTTCAAAAAAAGATAGATGTATTAGGGTTTTCACAACAAGACCTGACACTATATTCGGTGCTACTTTCATAGCAATATCTGCAGATCATGAATTGTCTAAGTCAATTTCTAAAGATAATAAAAGTTTAAAAAAATTTATTGAAGAATGTAATGGTATAAATCCTGAAAAGTTTAAAAGAGGTTTTAATACAGGTCTATTTGTAGATCATCCTTTTATAGAAAATAAAAAACTACCTATATTTGTAGCAAATTTTGTTTTAAAAGAATATGGTCTTGGAGCTATCTTTGGTTGCCCTGCTCATGATCAACGAGATTTAGATTTTGCAATTGAATATGGTCTAGACGTTATTCCTGTAGTAAAACCAAAAGATGTTGTAGATGATAAATTTGAAATCAAAAATGAAGCCTTTACAGAGCCTGGAATAATAATTAACTCAAATTTTCTAAACAACTTAACTGTTGAAGAAGCAAAAAATAAAATTATTTCTGAGATAGAAAATAAAAATATCGGAAAAAAGAAAACAAATTATAAACTTAGAGACTGGGGTATTTCGAGACAAAGATTTTGGGGCTGCCCAATACCTATAATATATAGAGAAGACGGTAAAATATTGGCAGTTGAGAATTCTGATCTTCCCGTTAAACTTCCAGAAATAGAAAACTTCAGCGAGTCTTCAACCGCTCTTAATAATATTGAAGGCTGGAAAGAAACAATTTGTCCTAAAACAGGGATGAAAGCAATTAGAGAAACGGATACGTTTGATACATTTTTTGAGTCATCTTGGTATTATTTTAGATATTGCAATGCCAGATTGGAAAGGCCTTTTGATAAAAAGGATATAGAATATTGGTTACCTGTAGATCAATATATAGGAGGTATTGAACACGCTATATTACATCTTCTTTACTCAAGGTTTTTCACAAAGGCCTTAAGAGATTTAAAATACTTTGATTTAGATGAGCCTTTCAAAGGTTTGTTTACTCAAGGCATGGTTACTCATCTAACTTTTAAAAACAAACAAGGTGAATGGATTGAGCCTAAACATGTCGAAAAGAACGGTAAGATATTAATAGATAATAACGGAATTAAGGTTGAGGCTGGTAAGATTGAAAAAATGAGTAAATCTAAGAAAAATGTTGTTGACCCTAATGATATTATAAATTTGTATGGTGCAGATACCGCAAGATGGTTTATGTTGTCTGATAGTCCTCCAGAAAGAGATTTACAATGGACTAATACCGGAATAGCGTCATCTTATAAATTTATAAATAAATTATATGAACTTGTTCATAGGTTTAAAGCATATGGTGAAATAAAAATAGATGATGGTCAAATTATTGAAAATCTAAAACATATAATTAATCAAGTTTCAGAAAATATAGAAAACTTTCAATTTAATAAGTCTGTTGCAAAAATTTATGAATTTGTAAACATTTTAAGTGAAAGTATATCAAAAAATAAAATTACTAAAACCAACCTTGAGTGGTCTTTAAAAAAACTTTCAATTATTTTACAGCCATTTGTTCCACATATTAGTGAAGAAATTTGGCATAATCTTGGGGCTGAGACATTATGTATTAATGAAAATTGGCCAACGGAGAATGTAAAGAAAATTAATATTTTAAATATTGCAATTCAGATTGATGGAAAAATAAAAAGCGTTATCAAATTAGATGGAAATCTCAAAAAGGAAAAGGTTTTAGAAATGGCAAAAAATAATGATAAAATAAAAAAAAACCTAACTGATAAAAATATAAAGAGGGAAATATATGTTCCTGGAAAGATAGTAAACTTGGTAACCAAATGAAAAAGTTTTCTATACTGTTGTGTTTTTATTTTTTTTTATCATGTAGTAATTTACAATTTGTTTATAGTGGCAAAGAGAATCTTATCAACCCACTTTATGATAACACAAAGGTAGAGATCAAGGGAAAAGATTTGCCGTTTGTTAAATCCTATGTTCCTATGTTTTTTGGTAATAACGAAAGAGAAGAATATTATCTATCAATAAAGATAGAAGAAAAACAAACAAAAAGATCGGTTGAAACAAATCAAGCAATATCTAATTTAAGGTACGAGTTAAGATTTATATATGTGCTTGAATCAAATCTAAATAAATGTGTGACTTATAAAAAAGAGATATTATCAAGTTTTTCTATAATACCAAAATCTTCCGGATATAATTATGGATCCGACATATCTCTTGAAAATAAGTATGAATTGGCAGTGTCTGAAAACTTGAACAGGTTTATCGCTCTTTTGTCCGGTTTAAATTTAAATGATTGTCTATGAAGACTGACCCCATTAGGATAATTCTTAGTGATAATTTTCTTATAGATAAAAAGGTTTATTTTATTAATGGAAATGAAACAACCTTAATGGAGAAAGTTTCACAATCAATCTTGGAAAAATATCAAATAAATAAAAATATAGAAATTTCCAAAATTGACTCATTAGAAAATTTTATCGATCAAAATGGTTTATTTGAAAACCACAAAATCTATTTAAGCAGAAATTGTAAGGGTGTTAATGAAAATAATTTAAATAAAATTATAAAATCTAACTCAGTTTTTATATTTATTTATGAAAATTCTCAAAAATCAAGGTTGGTGAAAAAAATTTTAATTAATAATAATAATGCTTGTGTGGTTGATTGTTATGAGTTGGATAAAGATTCTAAAATTAGAATATTAAATAAGTATTTAGAAGAAGGCAAAATAATAATACCGCGTGATATATTCTGGTTTTTAATTGATAAACTAGATAGCAGATATGCTTTTCTTGAGAGTGGCTTAAAAAAAATTTTTGAATTAGATCAGCATGAAATAAATATTGAAAATATAACTAAACTTTTATCCATAGATGAATCAGGAAAAGAAAAAATCTTTTTTAGTTTGTTAAAAAAGAATGGTGAAATAGTTAACATTTATAGAGAAAAAATTATTTCAAACTCTGATGTAAACGATTTTTATTATTATTGTAAATATTTATGCCAAATGATAATTGATTGTAATAACCAAGAAGAATATTTAAATAGAATACCAAAATATTTATTTAGAGAAAAAAAATTTCTAATATCTGTTTACAAAAAATTTAATTTAAAAAAAAAGAAACAGCTTATCAACTTGATATCTTCTACTGAAAAAAGCTTAAGGCAAGAAAGTGGGCTGTCTTTAATTTCTGGTCTTCGTTTTTTTTTAGGTATAAAAAAAATTACTGTTTCTTAAGCCTTTTCATTAAATCATCAAGTTGATTCAAGTCAGAATAGTAAAGTGTGAGCGATCCAGATGAGCCATTATCATTAAATTGTATGGACGTTTTAAGGCCTATCTTGTCAGATAGCTCTTTCTCAAGATCAGCGATATTTGGATCTTTAGATATTTTTTTTAACTTATTTTTTTTAAAAGAAGATGTGATCTTTTCAACCTCTCTAACACTAAGTTTTTTTTCAATTATTTCCTTTGCTTTATTTATAGCGTCAGGAACACCAATAAGAGCTCTTGCATGACCCATTGACAAATCACCATTTATTACCATTTCTTGTATTTTTTGGTCTAATTCTAAAAGACGCAAGATGTTAGAAACATAACTTGAGCTTTTTCCAATTAGCTTTGCTAAAGTCTCATTGTTTATATTTTTTATATCAATAAGCCCTCTATAAGCGTTTGCCTCTTCAATTACATTTAGGTCTTCTCTTTGAATATTTTCTATTAATGCTGCCTCTAAAACGTTTGTATCATCAAGATCTTTAATCACACAATCGACTTCGTGCATTCCATTTAGCTGGCATGCTCTCCACCTTCTTTCTCCTGCAATAATTTGAAATTGATTATCGTCTGTTGGTTTGACAATAATAGGTTGAATTAGTCCTTGATTTTTAATTGATGATGAAAGTTCCTTAAGTTCTTCATCTTTGAAGTTTTTTCTCGGTTGAGATGGGTTCGGTAATATTTGGGAAATATTAATTTTTTGGACGATATTATTTGTTTCGTTTTTATTACTTGTTGTTGACAGAAGAGCTCCCAGTCCCATGCCTAGTTTGTTTTCTTTATTCATGGTTTTTATTTTGATTTAAAATTACTTCTTTTGCAAGCTCAATATAAGCTAAGGAGCCCGCAGCTTGTGTATCGTATACCAATGCTGGTTTGCCATGGCTTGGGGCTTCTGATATTTTAACATTTCTTGGAATTGTTGTTTTGTAAACTTGGTCACCAAAATGTTGCCTTACATCTTTTTCAACTAAGGAACTCAATGAGTTTCTTTTATCTAACATTGTTAATAGTATTCCTTCGATTTGAAGATTATTATTATAGTTTTGTTGAATTAATTTGATTGTTTGCATAAGCGCTGAAAGGCCCTCTAAAGCAAAAAACTCTGACTGAAGAGGAATTAGTGTAGTGTCAGATGCTACTAATGAATTTATAGTTAACAAACCAAGTGCTGGTGGACAGTCTACAAAAATAAAATCAAAATTATTAATTTCATGAAAAATTGATTTAAATATAAACTCTCTATTTTCAAAATTTGTTAACTCTACCTCCGCAGCAGCCAGATCTGTGTTTGCTCCAATTATTTTTAGACCAGGAATTAATGTTTCTTTTATTCCTTCTGTAAGAAGTTTCTTTTCATGAATCATTTCATAAATCGATGGTTTTCTATCGTTGTAGTTGAGTCCAAGCCCAGTGCTGGCATTGCCTTGGGGGTCAGCATCTACAATTAAAACATTTTTTTTCACTGCGGCTAATGAAGTAGCTAGATTTATTGTGGTTGTCGTTTTACCGACACCCCCTTTTTGGTTGGATATAGAAATAATTTTTTTCACAGTTTGTTATATTTGTTTATTTTTAATACACACCCATCACCCTCACTTTGACTCGGATAAAGATCGTATTCAAAGCTAAAGGATTTTTTTGCATCGTGTATTTCTTTCTTAACACTTCTTCCTTTTAGAAAAAGCAGTGATGTATTTTTTTTGGTAAAAAAGCGTGAATAATCTAATAATTTTGCTAATGGAGCAAAAGCTCGACAGATAATAAAGTCAAATTTTTGATTTTTAATTTTTTCAACCCTTGTGCAAATAGTTTTTATTACTAAATTCTGCTCGTATGCAAATTCTCTAATAAAGTTTATTTTTTTCATCTTAGAGTCGATCAATAATATATTTGAATACCCAAAAATATGTAAGATCACTCCTGGTAACCCAGCACCGGTACCAAGGTCAATTATTGATGCATTTTTTTTCAAAATAAATTCAGACAACTGTAATGAATCATTAATATGTCTATCCCAAGCAACATCAAGTGTGGAGGGCCCTACTAAATTGTGTATTTGGTTGCTTTTTGTTAACTTTAGTATGTAGCTATTGATTAAATCAATTTGCTTTCTGTTAAGATTGTATTTTTTTATTACAGCGCTTTTATCCAAATTATGCTGCTTTTTTATTTTTATTTTTTTTAATATATCTAAGAAGTGCTATGGTGGCTGCTGGTGTTACGCCCGATATTCTTGAGGCTGCTCCAAGAGTTGGTGGTTTAATTTTCGATAATTTTTCTACTATCTCATTGGACAAGCTGCCAACTAGTTTATAATTAGTTGATTTTGGAATTGTTAAACTTTCTTCTTTTTCAAAATCTTGAATATCCATTCTTTGCCTATCAAGATAACCTGAGTACTTAGCTTCAATTTCTATTTGTTCTATTACATCGTCTTCTAAATCACTTAATTCAGGAAGTATTTTTTTAAGCTTGGTGGTTGTAATATTAGAAAACGACAAAAGGTCTATGATATTTCTTTTCTTTCCATCTTTGTTTATTTTTATACCCTTTTTCAGAAGTGCGTCTGGAGAGAATTTGTGATTTTTAACAAATTTAAACCCCTCTTTTATCCTTCTAGATTTTTTTTCAAATTCTCTTTGCCTGTCTATATCAACACAACCTATATCAATTCCAAGGGGTGTAAGTCTTAAATCTGCATTATCAGCCCGAAGTAAAAGTCTGTATTCGGACCTTGAAGTAAACATTCTATATGGCTCTTTAGTCCCTTTTGTAACTAAATCGTCTATCAAAACACCTATATATCCAGAGGACCTGGGTATTATAAATTCTTTATTAGATGTTGTTTTAAGTGATGCATTTATCCCTGCCATTATGCCTTGTGCAGCTGCTTCTTCGTATCCGGTTGTTCCGTTTATTTGCCCTGCAAAAAATAAATTTTTTATTTTTTTTGTTTCAAGTGTGTGTGTTAGTTCTTGTGGGTCAACAAAATCATATTCAATTGCATAAGCAGGTTGTGTAATTGTAACATTCTCTAAACCTTTAATCGTTTTAACAAACTGCTCTTGAATTTCAGTTGGAAGTGAAGAGGATATTCCATTTGGATATATTAAATCACTATCTAATCCTTCTGGCTCAAGGAATATCTGATGTGATGACTTATTTTTGAATTTATGAATTTTATCTTCAATAGATGGGCAATACCTAGCTCCCATTGATTGTATTTCACCTGAATACATTGGTGATAGGCTCAAGTTCTTAGCGATAATTTCATGGGTATTTTTATTAGTATGAGTAATAAAACAAGATATTTGAGGAATGTGGATATCTCTGTTGATAAAAGAAAATGGAACGGGTTTTTTATCTGGGCGTTGTTCATCTAAGTCATTGAAATTTATAGTTTTTTTAAGTAATCTTGGGGGTGTTCCTGTTTTCAATCTGCCTATTGAAAACTTTAGTTCTTTAAGTTTTTTTGCAAGCTTTATTGATGGTTTATCACCAACCCTACCAGCTTCTTGTTTCTCGGAGCCTATTCTTATTAACCCTTGTAAGAAAGTGCCTGTAGTTAAAACCACAGATTTGGACATTATCTTTTTATTATCTCCTAAAATAACTCCATTTACCTGTTTATTTAAAACAATTAAATCTTCTACTGAGCCCTCAATAATTTGAAGATTTTTTTGCTCAGATACAAGCTTATTTATGGCGTTTTTATATAAAATACGGTCTGTTTGAGCCCTCGGACCTCTTACAGCAGCACCTCTGCTCGAGTTTAGCATTCTAAATTGTATACAGGATCTGTCTGTAGCTTTGGCCATAATTCCATCTAAAGCATCTATTTCCTTTACTAAATGTCCTTTTCCAAGACCTCCAATTGCAGGATTACATGACATTTCTCCTATTTTATCAACTTTATGAGTAATTAAAGCTGTTTTTGATCCAGTTCTTGCAGATGAGCATGCTGCTTCTACGCCTGCATGCCCTCCACCAATTACAATTACATCAAATTTATTATCCATATCTCTTTTCACGTGAAATCACTTGCCTATACAAAAATCACTAAATATTATATCTAAAATTTTCTCAATATCAAATTTTTGATTAATTCCATCAATATACATGATTGATCTTCTAACATTTTCAGCAGCAATATCTATTTCTTTTAAATCTAAATGTTTAAGTAGTTCAAAGGATTTCTTAAGGCTTTCCATATGTCTTTCACGTGAAAAGACAGGTCCAGAAACTGGTTTTTTCTTTAATTTTGAAGATATGGTTTTAATAAGAGGCTCAATTCCATAACCAGATACTGATGATATACTATGTACCCCGCTAATTTTCTTTTTATTTGTATCATATTTTGATTTAACAAATATTTTAGATTTGATTTTACTGTAGTTTTTCTTTTCATTGTTTTTGAGAAAAACTATATTTAAATCAGACTTTTCAGCACTCTCTAAGGATCTTTCGATACCTATTTTTTCAATTAAATTCTTATATTTTCTTATTCCAGCTGTATCAATAAATGTGTATTTATCTCCTTTTATATCTAACGTGGAGCTTACTAAATCTGTTGTAGTTCCTGGTATATTAGTAACTATAGAAACCTCCTTATTATTAATATAATTAATAAAGGAAGATTTTCCTGTGTTTGGCTTTCCAATAATAGTTATTCTAAAGCCGGTATAAATTTGTCTAGATAAAGTCGATCTTTCGATAATATTTTGAATTTGTTTGTATATGTTCTTATTTTGTTCTTTTATGTTTTTGTATATTTCTTTAGGAAGGTCTTCATCAGCAAAATCAATTATCGCCTCTATATCTGCAAGAAGTTTTTTTTGTTTATTCGATATTTCATTAATTAATTTATCTAAATTTCCACTTAAATTACCAATGGCTATCTTTCTTTGATTTTCAGTTTCTGCATTAACTAAATCATTAATTGTTTCAGCTTCTAAAACACTAAGCTTATCATTCATTAAAGCTCTTTTAGTAAACTCTCCGGGCTCAGCAAGTCTGATCTGTTTTTTTAACAGGGTTTTAGTTATTTTGTTAATTACAGAAATACTTCCATGACAAGATATTTCCACCATATCCTCCCCTGTATAGCTTTTTGGTGATTTAAAAAAAGTTGTTAGCGTCTGATCTACAACGCTCTTTCCGTCTAATAAATTGTTTAATGTAGCAAATTTTGTTTTAAATTTTTTTTTAGAAGATATTGATTTAATTATTGTATGAGAACTTTTTCCCGAAACCCTAAAAACAGCTATACCTGATTTACCTCTTTGTGTAGCAAGAGCAAAAATTGTCTCTTTGGAAGCTTTCATTTTTTGGGAATTAAACCCAAGATGATATTAAGTAAATAGGAAAGATTATAAAAAAATTTATATTTATTTAGTTCCCATGCTTTGGAAGAATTCGTTGTTAGTTTTTGTATTTTTCATTTTATCTAACAAGAATTCCATGGCTTCTGTGCTTCCCATTGGGGCTAGTATTTTTCTTAAAATAAAGATTTTTCCAAGCTCGTCTTTATCAAGTAATAATTCTTCTTTTCTTGTTCCTGACTTACCAATATCGAAAGCTGGATAGGTTCTTTTTTGACTAAGTTTTCTATCTAGAACCATTTCACTATTACCAGTACCTTTAAATTCTTCAAAGATAACTTCATCCATTCTGCTTCCTGTGTCTATTAAAGCAGTAGCAATAATTGTAAGTGATCCGCCTTTTTCTACGTTCCTTGCAGCCCCGAAAAATCTTTTTGGTCTTTGTAGTGCATTAGCATCAACACCGCCTGTTAATACCTTTCCACTAGATGGAACAACGGTGTTATAAGCTCTTCCAAGTCTTGTGATTGAATCAAGAAGAATTACAACATCATGTTTATATTCAACCAGTCTTTTAGCTTTTTCAATTACCATTTCAGCGACCTGAACGTGGCGTGAAGCAGGTTCGTCAAAAGTTGAACTAATTACCTCGCCCTTAACTGATCTTTGCATGTCTGTAACTTCTTCTGGCCTTTCATCAATTAGCAGAACAATCAGTTTAGCGTCTGGACTATTAGCAGTTATAGCATTAGCAATTTTTTGCATAATTATTGTTTTACCGGTGAAAGGCTGTGCAACAATTAATTGTCTTTGTCCTTTTCCAAGAGGAGCAATAATATCAATTATTCTCTCCGTGTTATCTGGCATAGGTTTTTCTTGTTCAAGTTTGAACCTTGCTTCAGGATACAATGGTGTTAAATCTTCAAAGTTAACCCTGTTCTTAACTAAATCAGTTTCTTGACCATTTATTTTGTTAATTTTAGTTATGGCAAAATATCTTTCTCCTTGCTTTGGAGATCTAATTTCACCTTCGACGCTATCACCTGTTCTTAAGCTAAATTTTTTAATTTGAGATGGAGAAATATAGATATCATCTGGACCTGGAAGATAATTTGACTCTGAAGATCTTAAAAAGCCGAAACCATCTTGCATAATTTCAATAACCCCTAAACCAGTAATAATTTCACCCTCTTCAGCAATTGTTTTTAAAATTGCAAACATCAAATCTTGCTTTCTAAGAGAAGAGGGGTTTTCTATACCAAGTTTGTCTGCTTGTTTTAAAAGCTCTTGAGGTTCTTTTCCTTTTAATTCCTGTAAATTCATACTGTTGTTGGGGTGGTTTAGAAATGAAATATTTTAATAATCAAAATTGAAGTTAATGTCAAAATAATAATAAATATATAATTTATATATTTAATTGTTGTATTAGTTGTAAGGTTCAAAACCTTAATTACTGCTTTATTATTACATCATTCTTTATTTACCAACATATGAATAATAAACCTAACAAATATGTTAATTTAAAGAATATCGAAAAAAAATTATTATTTTTAAATAATTAGCAATTTAATAAATTTCTAATAACTTGTTATTAATTTTGTATAACAAACATATTAACATCCTCCTTATAATATTAAGACAAGTTATTAAGTTGTTAACAACACATTTTTAAAACAAAAGAACTATTTCTTAAATTCAAATTATATTTAATAGTGTTTATAACTATAATTTTTATTAACACATTTATGCACCAAAAATTTATATTAGCCAGTTCAAGCAAATCTAGATACAAAATATTAAAAAATGCAGGATTAAATTTCACACAAAAAAAACCAAATTGCAACGAAGAGGATATTAAAAAAACCATTAATAGAAAAACAAAGCCTGAGATTTTTGCAAAAAAACTTTCTTATGAAAAAGCAAGAAGTGTAAGTAGACAAAAACTGTATGCCAATAAAATTGTTTTAGGTTGTGATACCGTCATTTATCACAATGGAAAAATTTTAGATAAAGTAAACTCTATTGAGAAAGCCAAAAAAAAAATCAAGTCTTTGTCAGGAAAGACACATCTAATAGTATCTGGACTAACTATTTGTTTAAATGGATCTAAGATTTGGGAAAATTACGAAAAAACCCATGTTAAAATAAGAAAACTTAATAACAGAGAAATAAATACATATTTAAAAAAAACAGGTAAACAAATACTAAGCTCTGTAGGGTGTTATCAAATAGAAAGTTTAGGGCCAAATATTATAGAGAGCATAAAAGGAGATTATTTTAATGTTATGGGATTACCTTTATTTAATTTACTAGATTATTTATATTCAAAAAAATGAAAAAACTTTACGTAGTTGGGAACAAAGCATCTAAAAGTCTTTCACCAAAAATATTTAACTATTGGTTTAAAAAATACAACATTAAAGCAAGCTACGGGTATTTAGAGCTTACAGAAAAAAACTTTCATAATAAAATAAAAGATGTTTTAGAAAAAAAAGACACACTTGGTCTTAATGTTACAATTCCATTTAAAAACAAAATTATAAAACATCTTGGCAAAATAGACGCTCATGCAAAAAAAATAGGTGCAGTTAATTGTGTAACAAATAAAAAAACTATTAAAGGAACAAATACCGATTGGACAGGATATTACAAAACCCTACCAAATATAAAAAAAACCAAAAATAGAAAAGTTATTATTTTGGGTTATGGGGGCGCATCACATGCTATTCACTATGTGTTAAAGAAGAGGGGATTTAAGGATATTTTAATTTTCAACAGATCTAAGAAAAAAATTAAGTATTCAAAAAACACTGAGTATACAAAAAAATATAGTGATCTTGAAACGTACCTTGAGGGAGTTTTTTTAATAATTAATACTACACCTATAAACCCTATATTGAAAAAACACATAAAACTTATTACCAAATCCACAATTGTAAGTGACATTGTTTACAACCCAAAAAACACCTCATTTCTCAAACAGTTTCCGAAGAATAAAAAGATTTATGGAATATCAATGTTGATAGAACAGGCCAAACCGTGTTTTAAAATGTGGTTTGGTAAAAACCCATCTGTTGATGAAAAAATGCTTAACGCTATTTATAAAAAAATTTAATGACAAAAACTATAGCAATAACAGGCGGCATAGGATCGGGTAAATCCACCTTTTGTAGTAAATTAAAAGAAAAAGGTTTTAAAATTCACAGCTCAGATGAGCAGGTGGCCAAAATATATAAAAACCCTGAGAAAAAATTTGTTACTTATTTGCGTACCATAGGTTTGTCCAAGTCCATTTCAAAAAAAAACATAGATAAAAAAATTATATCAAAGATTATTTTTGAAAATAAACAAATAAGAAAAAAGCTTGAGTTATACATATTTAAAATAGTTAGAAAAAAGAGGTCTGATTTTATAAAAAAAGAAAAACAAAAAAAAACAAAATTAATTTTTATTGATATACCATTGTTGTTTGAAAACAATTTAGAGAAACAGTTCAATAAAGTAATATCGGTAATAGCCTCCAAACGAGTAAGATTAAAAAGATTAAAAAAAACAAGAAAAATGACCGAAAAACAATTTAAAAATATAACTCGATCTCAAACATCAGATATTATAAGAAAAAAGAAATCAGATTATGTTATTTATAACAACTCGACATTAAAGGATTATAAAATTAAGATTAATAAGCTAATAAGTAAACTTTAGTTAAAATAATGAGAGAAATAGTAATTGATACAGAAACCACAGGCCTTGATTATAAGACCGGTGACAGAATAATAGAAGTTGGTTGTGTGGAACTTAAAAACTATGTTCCTACAGGAAACACACTCCAATTTTATTGCAAACCAGACAGAAGTATAAGCGAAGGGGCAAAAAAAATCGTGGGTCTTTCAGATGATTTTCTTAATCAACAAAAACCATTTGAAGAAAACCATAAGGAGCTCTTAAATTTTTTGAAAAACGACACATTGATAATTCACAATGCATCATTTGATTTAGGTTTTATAAATAATGAGTTGTCAATCTTAGGATTACCTCATTTAGATAATCCTGTAGTTGATACAGTTTCTCTTGCAAGAGAAGTTCTAAATACAAGAATAGCTAACCTCGACTATTTGTGTAGAAGATTTAACATTGATTTATCAGATAGATCATTTCACGGAGCTTTACTTGATTCCCAACTTCTAGCCGCAGTTTATTTAGAGTTAAGAGGAGGTAAGCAATTTTCTATGGAGCTGGATTCAAACATTGACGAAAAAAACTCACAAATTAACAATAAAAACGAAACAAAAACCAAAATAATAGAAGTTAATAAAGAAGATTATCTTGCCCATAAAGAAATGTTAAAAAAACTAAAAAACCCCCTTTGGAAAAAATTTAACTATTAATATTTAAAAAAGTTATTATATTAAAATCAAATGATTTACGGCGACCTTCAATTTTTTGATATTCTAATTTTTGCAGCTATTGCTGGATTTATTATTTATAGACTTAGGAGTGTTTTAGGGAAAAGAACAGGGTTTCAAAAAAATATTTCAGAGCCAAAACCTCAAGAAACCAAAAAACAAGAAGATGTTCAAAAAATACCATCACTAATGGATAATGAGACAAAGCTTGAGGCCGTATATAAAAAAGTAAATAATTTTAACCACAGAGAGTTTCTTGATGGTGCCAAGAAAGCTTTTGAAATTATAATTTCATCTTTCAACAACGGAGATAAAAAAACATTAAAAAACCTTGTGTCTAAAGATGTTTATTCTGCTTTTGAAAAAGCAATTGATGAAAAAACAAACAATCCAGAATCACAATTTTATTCACTTATTGTAGAGGGTATCGCAGATGCGAAAGTAGAAAATAATACGATATCAATATCAGTCAATTTTATTAGTGAACAGATGTTAAATAATGATGAGGGTTCTATTGTTAAAAATAAAGACACCTGGACTTTTGAAAAACCGGTAAACTCCTCTAGTCCTATATGGATATTAACTCAAACTTAATATTTGTCCCTTAAAGAACTCAAAAACCGAATTAAAAAAAATGAGGGTTATTCTGATAAGCCTTATCAAGATCAATTAGGTTTTTATACTATTGGCTATGGTCATCTTATTACAGAAAAAGAAAATAAATATTACATTAAAAAATTTAAAAAAAAATATTTTGAAAAATTGTTTGAGATAGACTTTAAAAAAGCACACGAACAATACAAAAAAAATTTTTTTAAAAAAGGTCATACAACTTCTGATAAAGAATTATTAATAGAAATGCTTTTCCAACTTGGGGCAAAAGGCGTCTCTAAATTTAAGAAAATGCTTTATTTTCTAAACAAAAAACAAAAATTCATGGCATCACTAGAGATGTTAGACAGTCTATGGTATTTGCAAACACCTGAAAGAGTAAAGAATTTAATTAAAAACTATACAAAAAAATAATGGAAGAAGATTTTTTTCTAAAAAACATGAAGGGAGTAAAACCTTTTAAAAAAGATACATCCATAGTTAAGGCAAAAACAACTAATAAAAAAATTGTAAAATTAGATAAAAAAACTAATACTTTAAATACCAGCAAAAAAACAATAACCGCACAAAAAGTTAGTAGCTCAGAATTTAAACTATCATTTGGCGAGGTTAACAAGGAGCTTAAGCGGGGGAAAATTAATATAGATAGAAGAATTGATCTTCACGGTTACGGTTTAGTCGAAGCACATGAAAAATTTATAAGTGAGGTTAAAAAAAATTATAACAAGAATAAAAGATGTTTGCTAATAATTACTGGAAAAGGTGTTCATAAAAAAATTGAAAATGAGCTGGACACAAACCCTAAACTTTTCTATGGAAAGATTAAAAACTCAATAATAAACTGGATAAACGAAGATGATATCAAGAAATATATCTTAACATATCAAGATGCGGGTTTTGAAAATGGGGGTGACGGAGCTCTTTTTGTTTATTTAAGAAAAAAAAAGTTTTAAATTCTTTCTAACTTAAATACCCTTTTTTTGAAATGAATAAGAATTTCATATGGAAGTAAATCATCTTTAACTAAAAATTCAATTTTTTTTAAATCATTTCTTTTATGGTCAGCCCAAATATTTACATAGTCTTTAATTTCTAAAATTATATTTCCATCCTCACTTTCGTTTTGTTTAAGTGTGTAAATTCTTCTCCCATCAATTGTTTTTACCTCTTTTTTTCCATGTAAAATATTTATAAAAGAGGTGATTGGGTCAAAATATAAATATAAGTCTTCTAGGTCTACCCTAGCTATTTCTTTTTCTATGGGTTCTTGTTTTAATTCAATTAAATAATCATCAAAAGACATTTTTACTATTTTTGTTTTCTTATTAGTTTTCCAAAACTGTTTATAATTCTGAGTCTTAAATACGTTGTTTTCAATAACCCCGGCTGAAAGATAGCTTCCTTCAAATTTATATAAAGGTGAAAAAATACCAGAATTTTTCAAATTAATTTCTGTTTGATAAATATTATCATTAATATTTAATGACCAACTAAAATTACCAATTTTAATTCCCGTTGTGCTGACCTTATATTCTGCACTAAAATTATTTGCATAGGATGTATTAATTACAAATATAATAAAAATTATTAGAAATTTATTCAAACACAACCTCGTAAACATCAAGTTTTCTTTTTGTAAATTTCTGATCAGGTGAATTTATTTTTAACACCTTATATTCTTTCTCTAAATAATTAATATCTGAGGGGCTCCCAATTAAAGTAAAGTTTTCATTTATATTTTTATTAAGAGGGGATACTATTTTAAAGTGGTTTGTTATTTCACTACCTTCTTTATGCGGCATATATAAATTAATATCCTTATCTCTTAATTCAAAACTAAAGCTTGAAAACAAAAGCCGATCTGAAACTACTATATTTTTTACAACACCACCTGAAGAACCACTGTAAATTTTTAGAGCATAATCATTTATACCACTTATTCGGTCAAAAATTTTAGACGGATAGCTCATTCCAATCATTACAAAAAGAATTAAGCAGACAATAAAATTAAACATGTAATTAGCTATCTTTAAAAAAGAATTATTAATTCTAATATATAAAAGAGCAAATAAAGAAATTAAAGCTGGAGCAGCCCAATTTGCATTAGCTCTGACAATAATAGCTTCTACTAAAACAATTAAAATTATAGGCATAGAAAATACTAGAAAAATTTTTTGAATATAGTTCCATTTATTAAATCCAAATATCCCACCCAAAACCATAAATGGGCCTAACATTAAAACTTGAATTAACAAAAATTCTAAACCCCTAATGAGATCTATTTCAATATTTCCAAAATTTGCATTATCCGAAGTATGCTGAAGTGTTATCCAGTCATTATTAAAGTTCCAAATAATATTTGGCACGATAATTACAAATACACATAAAAAGGTAAGACAAAAACCAAATAAATTATCAAAAAAAATTTTTCTAAATCTTTTATCAAATGAAATTAAAAGAAATAAACAAATCACAAAATATATAGCTGCGTATTTTGATAAAAAACCTAACCCCAGAAAAATACCTAATAATATAAAATTTTTTAAACTATGTTCACCATTGATCTTAACTAATTCATTAAGTGAAAGTGTCCAAAATAATAATAAAAAAAGATCAGTACTAATTATAAAAGATGAAAAAGAAACAGCGGGTATAAATAAAAAAATTAAACAACCTGCGAATGAATCCTTTTTGTTTAATCCAGTGTTAATTAAAAGATTATAAATACTCCAGGAAATCAACAAATAAACAAACGATGGTAGAAGTTTTAATGAAACAAAACTACTGCCCAATATTTCTGTATAAACTCTTATTATCCAGGACAAAAAAGGGGGTTTCGAAAAATAACCAAAGTCAATATCTTTTGACCATAACCAATACTGTGCTTCATCACCAAACAAATTAAAGGTGGTAAAATTTAAGGCACCAATTTTTAATAAAAGTAAAAAAATAAATGATGGCAATAGAATTTTATTTAACATAATATTTTTTATACAATTCAAATAAAAATATATTTAAAATTACAATAAAAAAGCCAGCAAAAAAAATGTCACTTAAAAAATGACCGCCAGCCATTATTCTAATCAAGCCAAATACAAAACCAGCAACAAAGCTTGCATGGAGGAAAATTATATTTTTTGTGATTAAATATAGAATTATAATGGAAAAGCCAACAGAGGCATCGCCTGAAACAAAGGAGCAATTTGTTTCACAAGCATTTCTTATTTCAAACCACGGGGAAAAAGATTCTTTTCCACCCAACTCAACTACATCGTTTGGTCTTGCCCTACCCCAAAAATTTTTTAGTATAAGATTAACAAAAATTAAAACACTGATTATTTGAGAAATCCACAATAAAACTATTTCCTTAATAGAAAATTTATAATTAAAAAAAATTTTATCAATTTTAAAGAATCTCCCAACTATTGGTAAAATTAAAATATAAATAAGTATTAGTGGTAATAAAATATCTCGAAACAATATTGAAGTTAAATCAAAACTTTGTAATTCAAATTGTGATTCACCCCTATAAAACAAAGATGATACATATAAATCTAAGGATGGGCCGGCAGTCACAAACACACAACTAAAAAACAAAATTAGAATATAATAAAAAATCTCAGAATGTTTTTCAGGAATTAAATTTGAAAATTTGTATTTATTATATTTATTTTCTATTAATTTATTTAAAAGCTTAAATAATATTAAAGCTAAAATTGCTCCAGCAACAATATCTGTAAAAAAGTGTGCGCTCACAACAACTCGACTAAAAGCAACAATTGATGCTAAAAAATAAAAAAAATATTTTAATTTTGGAAAAGCAGAAACAAAAATAAAGCAAATGATAAATATGGTAGAAGAGTGTCCAGAAGGAAAAGAATGAAAATTTGACTCCATGGTAAAATATTTAAAACTAAAAACGTCTTCGAAATTAGTATGATTTGGTCTAGGCCTTCCTACCACATGTTTTATAATTTGAGTAATTATCCCAACTGTCAAAATATAAATAAAAGAAGAAATAAAAAAATAGGAAAGGTTTTTTGCTGATTTAGTTTTTATGATTTGTAGTTTGTTGTTTATATAAAAAATAACAAAACCTATTATTGTAATAGAAAAATACCAAGACGAACTACCAAGTTTTGTTATTTCTGAAAAAAATTCTTTTAGAAAAACTCCATTTACCCACTCACTTAAGTTTATAAAATAACTATAAAATAAAAAATCTAAATTAAAAGAAACAAAAATACTTAATGTAATTAATACTAAAATAAGTAATTCAAATTTGATGCTTTTAAAAATACTCATTTTACAACTTTTAAAAAATTAAATGAGCTTTACAATATAAACTTAGATAAGTCCTGACTTTTAATAAGTTCTCCCAGGCTATTTTCAACGTATTCTTTATTAATTACGATTTCTGTAGGACCTATATCTGAGGCTGTATAACTAACCTCTTCAAGTAGTTTTTCCATTACAGTATGGAGCCTTCTGGCGCCTATATTTTCTACGTTCTGATTTATCTCTGTAGATAGAGAAGCTATTGTATCAATTCCATCTTCTTCAAATTTCAAATCAACCTTCTCTGTTCCAAGAAGTCCTTGATACTGCTTAATCAAACTGTTTTGTGTTTCGGTAAGAATAAGTTTAAAATCTTTTTTACTAAGACTATCAAGCTCGACTCTAATTGGTAATCTACCTTGAAGTTCAGGCAGCATATCTGATGGTTTTGATAAGTGAAATGCTCCGGAGGCAATGAACAAAATATAATCTGTTTTTACAACACCATATTTTGTAGTAACTGAAGTTCCCTCAATAAGTGGTAATAAATCTCTTTGAACACCTTCTCTTGAAACATCCGCACCACTTCTATCAGCTCTAGAAGTAATTTTATCTATTTCATCTATAAAAACGATACCATTCTGCTCTACATCATTTAATGCTCTTGAGTTTATTTTATCTTTATCTAAAAGTTTATCGGTTTCCTCATTTAACAAATACGCATGTGAGTCTTTGACACTCATTTTTTTCATTTTCTTTTGATTGCCAAAACCTTTTCCAAACACATCGCCTAAATTAATCATACCCATTTGAGAACCAGGCATGCCAGGTATGTCCATAGTTGGTAAACTTAAATTTGCATTAGCTGAAACTGGAATTTCAACTTCATTATCATTTAATTCACCTGATCTTAGTTTTTTTCTAAAGTTATCTCTAGTAGCTGGTGTTGAGCTTTTAGAAACCAAAACATCTAAAATTCTTTCCTCTGCATTTTTTTCTGCTTTTGCCTTTACTTCTTGGCCCATTTGTATTTTTGTTTTTGTAATACTTATTTCAACGAGATCTCTTATTATCTGTTCAACATCTCTTCCAACATATCCAACCTCTGTAAATTTAGTTGCCTCAACTTTAACAAAAGGTGCATTTGCTAACTTAGCAAGTCTCCTTGATATTTCTGTTTTTCCACAACCTGTTGGACCAACCATTAAGATATTTTTTGGTACAATTTCTTCTTTTAAAGAATCATCAAGTTGTTTTCTTCTCCATCTATTTCTTAAAGCAACCGCAACAGCCTTTTTTGCTTTGTTCTGACCAATGATAAATTTATCTAATTCAGAAACAATTTCTCTTGGGCTAAAACTAGATTCCATTCTATAGCTCAATTGTTTCTGAAATAATATTGTGGTTTGTATAAATACAAATATCTGCAGCTATATTAAGTGACTCTAAAGCAATTTCTTTTGCATTCATTTTTGTGTTTTTCATCAATGCTTTAGCAGCACTATTTGCGTATGGACCCCCAGAACCTATTGCAAGTATTCCATCGTCCGATTCAATTACATCACCTGTACCAGATAACAATAGGCTTACATCCTTATCAGCTACTATCATCATTGCTTCTAATCTTCTAAGATATCTATCCGTTCTCCAATCTTTAGCTAATTCTACACAAGCTCTTTTAAGTTGGTTCTTATATTGATCTAATTTACCTTCTAATCTTTCAAATAAAGCAAATGCATCTGCAGTAGATCCTGCAAAACCAGAGATAACAGTTTCATCAACACCGAGTCTTCTAATTTTTTTAACATTTGATTTCATTACGGTATTGCCAAGACTAGCCTGACCATCACCCGCAATAACAACAAGATTATCTTTTCTAATTCCTACAATAGTTGTTGATTTAATAATGTTTTTTTCCATTAATTGATAAGATGGCTATTTAATTATTTTTATCAAGTAATTTACCTAGAATAAATCATATTTCACTGATATTAGGCAAAAATGCGAAAAGGTAAAGTTGAGAGAAATACTAAAGAAACTAAGATAAGTTGTGAGATTAGCTTAGATGGAACTGGCCAACCTAAAATTTCAACACAAATAGGTTTTTTAGATCATATGCTTGAATTATTATCCCATCACAGCTTGATAGATATAGAATTAAAATGTGAAGGAGATATTAATGTTGATCTTCATCATTCAGTCGAAGATACAGCTTACGCAATTGCTTTAGCTATAAACAAAGCACTGGATGATAAGAAGGGAATAAATAGATATGGCTTTTCATATGTTCCAATGGATGAGTGTTTATCAAGATGCGTTATTGATTTAAGTGGTAGACCAGAACTTGTGTGGAATGTTAATCTTGGTTTAAAAAAAATTGGCGAAATGGATACAGAACTATTCCATGAATTTTTTAAGGCTTTTTCAAATGAATCAAAATGTAATTTACATATTGAAAACCTGTATGGAAAAAACAATCATCATATCATTGAATCTTGCTTTAAAGCCTTTGCTAAAAGTTTAAGAATTGCTGTCGAAATAGATAACAGAAGAAAAGACACCATACCATCATCAAAAGGTACTCTTTAATTTTTAATGAAGAAGATCACTATTGTCGATTACGGCTCAGGCAATGTTTTATCTGCACAAAAATCTTTTATTAAGATAACAAAAGACAATGATATTGAGGCTGAAGTATTAATTTCAAAAAAACTAAATGATGTAAAAAGCTCAACCCATATTGTTTTGCCCGGGCAAGGAGCATTTTCTACATGCATGAATGGTTTAAAAAAAACTGATGGATTGATTGATGAGCTTTGTGAGTTTGCATTAATAAAAAAGAAACCGTTTTTGGGTATATGTGTTGGTATGCAAATGTTAGCTAAAACAAGCGAAGAAAACGGAGTTTTTACAGGACTTGGTTGGATAGACGGTCAAATTAAATTATTACCACGAGATAATTTAAAACTTCCTCATATGGGATGGAATTTAGTAATACCGAAAAATTCTAAATATAATAACCTAATCTCATTTCAAAATGATTTTTATTTCGTTCATTCTTATTATTTTGATTGTGCTGACAAAGACAATATTTTGGCGGAAACTAAGTATGGAACAAATTTTGCTTCAATTGTTGGAAAAGAAAATATATATGGCGTCCAGTTTCATCCTGAAAAAAGCTCCTCCCAGGGATTAAACTTATTAAAAGAATTTATTAGATTATGAACATGTCTACGCAACTAAAAGAAAAAATTAATATTTCAGTAGATAATATTGAAACACTTACAGAAGTAGATTTAGCAGATCTATGTAATATTACCGAACAAGCAATTAAAGCTGGAGGAGGTTTTGGTTGGTTAAGAGTTCCTACACGAGATATTTTAACTGAATACTGGACTAAAAGAACTAATGATAAATACATTAAACTAATAGTTGGTAGACTCAATGGGGTAATAGCGGGAACTCTCCAACTTGCTTATGAAGCTCCGAACATTGAGTCTAGAAAAAATATTGCACGAATAAGAAGACAATTTGTTGCCCCATGGGCAAGAGGTTATGGTTTAGCTAAGACAATGATTGATCATACTGAAAAAATTGCAAAAGAAGACAACATTAAATCTTTACAATTAGCTGTCAGAGAAACACAAGATGCAGCAATAAAACTTTTTACAGGCAAAAATTACACAAAATGGGGTGAAAACCCATACTATGCATATATTAATGGTAGTTTTATTAAAGGCTATTATTACTACAAAAATCTGTAGTGCTAATTATACCAGCTATTGATTTAAAAGATAATAAATGCGTTAGGCTATCTAAAGGCAAAGATAGTTCCAGTTTTGTTTACAATGAAGATCCAGAAAAACAAGCTATCTACTTTGAGCAAATTGGTTGTAAAAAATTACATCTGATTGATTTAGATGCTGCATTTGGTAGATCAAATGTTAATTTTGAAACAATTAAGATAATTAGAAAATCAATTTCAATTCCAATACAATTAGGGGGTGGAATTAGAAATTTAGATTTAGCAAAAAAATATTTTGAGGCTGGAATAAACAATTTGATTATTGGGTCTATGTCTGTTGAAAAACCAGATGAGGTTATAGCTTTATCAAATCAGTATGATGACAAAGTGTATATATCATTAGATATTCTTGAAGATAATATAATGATAAAAGGGTGGGATGAAAATTCAGGAAAGAAAATACAAGATATTCTTGATATTTATAATAGTGCTAAAATTAGAGGATATGTAATTACAGATATTCAAAACGATGGAATGTTAGAAGGTCTAAACTTAGATTTTATTAATAATTTTCTAAAAAAAATAAACCAAATAGAATTTAGTAAAAAAATTATTATCGCAGGCGGCTTAACAGATTACTCTGATTTAATAAATCTAAAAAAACTTAACCTTAAAAATATTGAAGGAATAATCTCAGGTAAATCCTTTTATGAAGGGAAGATTGATTTAGTAGAAGCTCAAAAAATTTTAAACTAAAATGGTAAAAACAAGAATCATTCCATGCCTAGATGTAAAAGATGGAAGAGTGGTAAAAGGAATTAATTTTTTAAACTTAATTGATGCAGGAGACCCGGTTGAACAAGCAAAACATTATTCCGATAATGGTGCGGATGAAATATGTTTTTTAGATATTAGTGCGTCCTTAGAAAAAAGAGATACTATGGTAAATGTAGTAGAAAAGACAGCAAATGAAGTGTTTATTCCTCTTACAGTCGGCGGCGGAATTTCATCAATAGAAAATATACACGCTTTACTTAAAGCAGGTGCTGATAAAGTATCTATAAACTCAGCAGCAATTAAAAACCCAAATATAATTAAACAGGCTTCAGAATATTTTGGCAATCAATGTATAGTTGTGGCCGTTGATGCAAAAAAACATAATAATGATTGGTTCGTTTATTCTCATGGCGGAACAAAAAAAACAAATTTACTTGCATTGAATTGGATAGAAAAAATTCAAGATTTAGGCGCTGGTGAAATTCTTTTAACCTCAATGGACAAAGATGGGACGAAATCAGGTTTTGATAATGTTTTGTTAAGTGAAGTATCAGAATTTTTAAAAATACCACTTATTGCTAGTGGGGGCGTTGGAACATTAGATCATTTCTATGATGGAGTAGTTAAAGGTAAGGCTGATGCCTTATTAGCCGCCTCTGTCTTTCATTTTAATGAAATTAGCATTAAAGAGGTAAAGAAATACTTAAAAGATAAAAATATAAATATCAGAGATTAAAATTATGAAAATTGAAGATTTGAATGAAATTATTAATAGTAGAATAAAAACTAGTAACAAAAACTCATATACGAATAAACTATTAAAACAAGGACCAAAAAAAATAGCTCAAAAATTTGGAGAAGAAGCATCGGAGTTGATAATAGATTTTCTAAAGGGATCAAAGAAAAGAACAATTGAAGAGGCGGTTGATGTGATTTACCATCTATTGGTTTTACTCAAGTCCAAAAAGATTACGATGAATGAAATTTATAAAGAGCTAGATAAAAGAAGATAAATCGATGTACGACGAAAACAATATATTTGCAAAAATAATCAGAAATGAGATTCCTTGTAACAAAGTTTATGAAGATGAGTTTAGTCTATTTTTTAACGATATTAACCCTCAGGCTAAAGTACATGTTTTGGGTATACCAAAGTTTCCATGTATAACATTTTCTGATTTTCTTAAAAATGCAGATAATACTAATATAACTACATTTTTTAAAAACGTTCAGCTAGTAATAAGTAATCTTGAAATTGAAAATGCTGGTTATAGATTAATCACAAACTCAGGAGAAAATGGCGGCCAGGAAGTTCCTCATTTCCATATTCATATTTTAGCTGGAGAAAAAATTGGTAAGTTGAGATAAATTAACTTTTTTCTTTAATTATTACGTAGTTAACAATTTCATTTACACCCTTAATGTCCTTTAAAGCATTGATCATTAATTCTAATAGATCTGGTCTAGTGGTTATTCCAGCAACGTATACCTTACCTTGAATTGTTTCGAAATTGTATGTAACTGATTTCAGACCTATAGTTTTGGCAGCAACACCTCTTGCTTGTGTGTTTATCCATAAATCGCTAGCATAGTTTTTTAACGTTAATCTGTTCCCTATTTCAATTTCATTTATAATTTCTTTAACACCCTCAACTTCCCATACTAATCTTACTGCTTCAATTCTTATTTCCTGATTATCAACTAAACCAGTTAACAAAACTCTACCCTCTAATACACTCGTGTTAATATTAACAAATAAATTATTTCCAGCTTCCAAAAAACTTGCAGCTATTGATACCTTTATTGAAGTGTCATCAATTACTTCTCCAAAAGATCTTTCGCCCTCTGCAACAACCAAAGCACTACTTCCACCAGTTGCAAGCATGCCTGTTGGTGAGCATCCATAACTTAATAGTGCCAATAATATGAATAACGGAGATACAACGCGCATTGTTATTTTTTTAGTTTTAATAACCATTTATAAATTATATTTTTATTAATTTTTGTAAATTTATGTACTATTTCCACGATGTCGGTCAAAGTAAATTTTTCGCTCATTTTCTCAATTTCTTTTCTATATAAATCAATTTCGTCAAAATCATGTTTTTTTATTGTCTGACCTTCTATAACAGCAACAAACTCCCCTCTAATATTTTCTTTATCTTCTAGTATTTTATTTTTTATATTGCTTGGAGCTCCTCTAAAAACAAATTCATTTACTTTTGTGAGTTCTTTACATATTGAAATTGATCTATCAGTCATAATATTTTCTAGGCAATCTAGAAAAACAATCAATTTATGACTTGAGACAAAAAATACAGAAGTCCTTTTTTCTTGAGAAATAGTTTTAACAAGATCTTCTATTTTTCTTTTGGATTTTGGAACAAAACCATAAAAAGCAAATTCTGATATTGGCAATCCAGATAGCTGTAAACTTGACACAACTGATGAGGGACCAGGCACAGATGTAATTCTAATATTATTTGCAATACAAAATTGCACTAGATTATACCCAGGATCTGAAATAAGTGGTGACCCGGCATCAGAAATTAGAACACAATTTTTATTTTTTAATAGACTTTTAATTTGATCTATAATTTTATGCTCATTATAATCGTGTAAAGCTATTAATTTCTTTTTAATGCCTAATTTATTTAGTAGTTTAAGTGAATGTTTGGGATTTTCACAAATAATAATATCACATTCCCTAAGTATTTTTACAGCCCTGTAGGTTATGTCATCTAAATTGCCAATAGGTGTTGCTACAATTGATAGGCCATTAATAATATTATCCATTATTTATATATTTATATTTATAATTTCATGTACTCCAGTAAATTTATCTAAACAAGATACAAAAAACACTCAGGAAACAACCAATTCTGAAAAATCAATTGATACTAAAAGCAAAAATAAAGTAATTGAAAAAAAAGAAAACAAACAAGATAAGCAGAATAAGATTATCGATGATGTTGTTTTAGACAAAACAATCATTGCTTTATTCGCAAAAGACGATGATAAAAAAATCACAGAACAATTTTTAAATACCTATGAATTGGGAGTTTATAATCTTGGTATAAATAATGTTGTTATACAAATTGAATTTTTTGAAAATGAAAATGATTTAAAAAAAATAATAGAAAAAAATCTATTACCTGGGAAGATTTTTCTAGGACCAATCCAATCCAAATATTCAAATTTCTTAAATAATTATTGTACTCATAAAGTAATATTTTTTTCATACTCTTCTAAACCATCACAAGCAAAAGATTGTGTTTATTTAATAAATTTTTTTCCACAAAACGAACTTTCACAACTAATGTTGTATTTAAAAGATGATGCAAAAGTTGCACTACTTTATCCTGAAAATGAATATGGATATTTAATAAACAGTCTAATTGATGATATTATTCTTGAAAGCCCAGCAATATTAGTCAACAGATCTTCCTATAAAGACGAACTATCAAATGTAAGAGAATCAATAAAAGAATTAGGAAAATATGAATTGAGAAAATATGAATTGAATAGACAAAAACAAATTTTATCTTCTAAGAAAGATGAAAAATCAAAAAAAAGATTAAAAAAATTAGAAAGATTTAAAACTACGAGTGACTATGATTTCACACATATCTTAATTGCTGATTATGGCTTGAATTTATTACAGGTTGCGCCTCTTCTCCCTTACTACGATATAGACCCTAATCTTGTACAGTTTATGGGAACTGGAGTAATAGATGATAAAACTTTTTTCTATGAACCTTCTTTACAGGGAGCAATATTTCCAGGAATTCCGGAAACAAATCGAATAAATATAATTAATAATTATATGGAAATATATGATGATGAGTTTTTAAGAATTTCAACACTTCCATATGATGTTATGGGTTTAATAAATTTCATTTATTCAAAAAAATATAAAATTGGAGATTTAGTAAAATTATTAAATAATCCAAATAAAAAATTTAATGGTGTAGATGGAAACTTTTATTTTAAAGATAATATGATTGAAAGAGATCTTAACATTTTAAAAATAAATAACGGAAATTCATTTGTAATTAATTAATTAAAAAGTTAATTAACTTTTTTATAGCTATAGACCTATGGCTAATTTCATTTTTTTCTCTAGTGCTTAGTTCGGCCAATGTTTTGTTATAATTTTTAGGAATGAAAATTGGATCATAACCAAAACCAAATCCACCCTTAGCTTGTTCAGAAATTTTTCCATCAATTTTTCCATTAAATACTACGTTTTGATTCTCTTTAACTGTTAGGCTTATTGAAGTTTTAAAGTAAGCATTTTGTTGACTATTTTTTTTAGTACTTTTAATAACACTTTTAAAACAAGCCTCATTACTTTTGAAATCATTTAAAAATCTTTTTGAAAGAACACCTGGTTTCCAATTTAAGCTTTCGATGCATATTCCTGAGTCATCCGCAAAACAAGGAATGCCAGTTTTATTAAATCCATAGTCTGATTTAATTTTTGCATTTTCTTCAAAAGTCTTACCAGTTTCCTCTGGCTCATTACTTATATTTAGATCATTTAACGAAAGAAGCTCTAGATTAAATTTCTTAAAAATTTTTTTAATTTCAATTATTTTATTTTTATTATTTGAGAAAAATAATAATTGCCTCAATTTATTTCAAAGCCTCTTTTTGTTTAGATATTATTTCCTTAACTCCAATTTTTGCCAGTGAAAACATTTCTGTAAACTGAGTATCATTGAAAAAAAATTCCTCCCCAGTAACTTGTATTTCAGATATTTCATCTGAATCACAAATTACAAAATTTGCATCTACTTGAGCTTCGGAGTCTTCCCTATAATCTAGATCCAATAATGCTTTATTTTCCACTATGCCAGTTGATACTGCTCCTATAAAGTTTTTGATAATTGGTTTTTGAAGATTATAATTATTCTTTAATTTTTCTATTGCCAGATATAAAGAAATAAAACCACCACTGATAGAAGCAGTTCTTGTCCCGCCATCTGCTTGAATAACATCACAGTCTACTTTTATTTGACGCTCTCCAAGGTTTGAAAGATCCACAATAGATCTTAAGCTACGCCCAATTAACCTTTGAATTTCTTGCGTTCTACCTGACTGCTTTCCTTTTGCTGCCTCTCTATCCATTCTTGTATTTGTAGACCTTGGCAGCATACCATATTCTGCTGTAACCCAACCTTTGCCAGTATTTTTTAACCAGTGAGGAACCTTTTCGTCAATTGTTGCAAGACAAAGTACATGCGTATTTCCAAACTTTACTAAGCATGAACCATCTGCATGAATATTCACGTTTTTCTCAAATGAAATTTTACGCATTTGATTGAAGGATCTATCTTTTCTCATATAAATTTAATAATAGTAGATAAAAATTATTTTTAAATAAAATTTTTATGTCTGATAATGTATATGCACAAATTAATGATAGGTCGAAATTAATTTTCAAAAAATTAGTTGAGTCATATCTTAAAACTGGGTCTCCAGCAGGATCAGAAACAATTATGAAGATGGGAGGATTAAATCTTTCCTCAGCATCAATTAGATCTATTTTATCAAATTTACAAAAAGAAGGACTACTTTATGCCCCACACAGATCAGCTGGAAGAATGCCTACTGAGAAGGGTATGAGGTTTTTTGTGGACGGACTTTTAGAGTTTGGAAGAATTTCAAAAATAGATAAAGAAAATATTAAACAACAGTGCTTAACAAAGGGAAAATCTTATGAAGAGGTGCTCGATGTTGCTTCCAAGGCGATTTCAGGATTATCGAGTTATGCAGGAATAGTTATTGCACCAAAATTTCAAAAAAACATAAAGCATGTTGAGTTTATTCGATTAAATAGTAGTCAATTAATGCTTATTCTTGCTTATGAGAACGGAGAAGTAGAAAATCGTATCATTGAAGATAATGGAAAATATAATAGTTCATTATTAATACAGGCCTCAAACTATCTTACATCAAAGTTTACTAACAAAAATATTTCTCAAATAAAAAGACTTATTCAAACAGAAATAAAAAATTCACAAAATGAACTAGAATTAATTTCTTCAAAGTTAATTCAACAGGGTATTATTGAAACTCAGCCTAATATTAAAAATCCTTATATTTTTCTACATGGTCAATCAAATTTATTAAAAGATGAAATTGTTTCGAAAGATTTAGATCAAATAAGAAATCTTTTTGATGAAATTGAGAAAAAATCTAGTTTTGTGGATATATTAGAAACTGCAGGAAAAGCAAAAGGGGTTCAGATTTTTATTGGATCTAAAAATTTTTTGTTTAAACACTCTGGTCTTTCTATGGTAATGGCCCCATATAAAAATAATGATCAAGAAATTATAGGAGCTATAGGTGTAGTTGGACCAACAAGATTAAACTACTCAAAAATAGTTCCACTGGTTGATTATACGTCTAAAATTATTGGAAAGGTGATTGATTAATGGTTGAAAAAAAAGAAGAAGATAACCAACAAGAAGAAATTAAAGAACCTGATTCTGAGAATGTTGAAAACGAAGAAGATAATAATGATAGCCAAGAAAACACAGATTCAGAAGAGACAAATGAAGATGAAAATATAGAAGAAGATAGTTTTGAAAAGGAAATAGAAACACTAAAAGAAGAAAAAATTCGATTACTCGCTGAAATGGAAAATCTTAGAAAAAGATTTGAACGAGAAAAAATTGAAACAATAAAGTTTGGTAGCATAAACTTAGCAAGAGATATTCTATCGCCAGGAGATAATCTAGAAAGAGCGCTAGATGCATTACCAAAGAATGAAAATCATCCAGAAGGCATAAAAAATCTTATTGATGGTTTAAAAATGGTTCTAAAAGAATTCAAAAGTACTCTTGAAAAACATGGTGTCAAAAAAATTGAAACTTTAAACCAAAAATTTGACCATAATTTTCATCAGGCTATGATGGAAGTTGAAAATAATGATGTTGAAGAAGGAACAGTAGTACAGGAAGTCCAATCTGGTTATACAATGCATGACCGATTGCTCAGAGCAGCAATGGTTGGAGTTTCCAAAAAACCAGTCGCTAAAACAGAAAAACCTAAAGAAGAAAATGAAGAAGATAATCCTGAAAATGAGAGTAAAGAAAAGTCATAAAAACCCTTAAATTACTTGTTTTTTTTAATATAAATTCCAAACATCCTTGTATTTTAAAACTTTTTTCCCATATCTTAATTAACCAATGATGATTGGTAAATAATTAAGTAAAGAGGATAAAAAATATGGCAAAAGTAATCGGTATTGATTTAGGTACTACAAATTCCTGCGTTGCAGTAATGGACGGTAAGGAAGCAAAAGTAATTGAAAACTCAGAAGGTGGAAGAACAACACCATCAATGGTAGCATTCAGTGACACAAAAGAAAAACTTGTTGGACAATCAGCTAAAAGACAAGCAGTAACTAATTCTGAAAATACTTTATTTGCCATAAAAAGATTAATTGGAAGAACATTTGAGGATGAAGCTGTTAAGTCTGACAGCGGACTGGTACCTTATAAAATAGTAAAAGGTGATAACGGTGATGCTTGGGTAGAAGCACGTGGAGATAAATATAGTCCAAGTCAAATTAGTGCATTTATTTTACAAAAAATGAAAGAGACAGCAGAGTCTTTTTTAGGAGACAGTGTTACACAAGCAGTTATAACAGTTCCTGCATATTTTAATGATGCTCAAAGACAAGCAACAAAAGATGCTGGAAAAATTGCTGGACTAGAAGTCTTAAGAATTATTAATGAGCCTACTGCTGCAGCGTTAGCATATGGTTTAGATAAAAAGAAAACTGGTACTGTTGCTGTTTACGATCTAGGTGGAGGTACATTTGATATTTCCATTTTAGAAATAGGCGACGGTGTTTTTGAAGTTAAATCAACTAATGGTGATACGCATCTTGGTGGTGAAGATTTTGATCTTAAAATTATTGATTATCTAGCTGACGAATTCAAAAAAGATAATGGTATTGATTTACGCTCAGATAAACTTGCCCTTCAACGTTTGAAAGAGGCTGCTGAGAAAGCAAAAATTGAATTATCAAGCTCAACTGAAACAGAAGTTAATTTGCCATTCATAACAGCTGATCAATCTGGCCCTAAACATTTAACGATTAAACTATCTAGAGCTAAACTAGAAGCTATTGTTGGGGAACTTTTAAACCAAAGTTTAAAACCTTGCGAAATGGCACTTAAAGATGCTGGATTACAAGCCGCTGAAATCGATGATGTTATCTTAGTCGGTGGTATGACAAGAATGCCTAAAGTAACTGAGATAGTAAAAAACTTCTTTGGTAAAGAGCCTAATAAAGGTGTTAACCCAGATGAAGTTGTTGCATCTGGTGCTGCTATTCAAGCAGGCGTATTACAAGGTGATGTCAAAGATGTTTTATTACTTGATGTTACACCCTTATCACTTGGTATTGAAACACTTGGCGGTGTATTTACAAAACTAATTGATAAAAACACAACTATTCCAACAAAGAAAAGCCAAGTATTCTCTACAGCTGAAGATAATCAAAGTGCAGTAACAATTAGAGTTTTCCAAGGTGAAAGAGAGATGGCTGCGGATAACAAATTATTAGGTCAGTTTGATTTAGTAGGTATTCCCCCAGCTGCAAGAGGCATGCCTCAAATTGAAGTAACTTTTGATATTGATGCAAATGGTATTGTAAATGTTTCGGCTAAAGACAAATCAACTGGTAAAGAACAACAAATTAAGATCCAGGCTTCTGGTGGATTATCAGATGAAGAGATTGAAAAAATGGTTAAAGAAGCAGAAGAAAATGCTGAAGCGGACAAAAAGAAAAGAGAAGCTGTTGATACTAGAAACCATGCTGATAGTTTAATTAATGAAACTGAAAAGAACTTAAAAGAGCACGGAGATAAAATTCCTGAAGCTGATAAAAACAAAATCACAGAGGATATTGAAGAACTCAAGAAAGTAAAAGACGGCGAGGATTTAGAAGCTATAAAATCTAAAACTGAAGCACTGGTTCAGTCATCCCTAAAAATGGGTGAAGCAATTTATAAACAAAACCCTCAAGGTGCGGGACCTCAGCCTGATCCGTCTGGTGCTGAACCATCAGCTGATAATACAAAAGATGAAAAGGTTGTAGACGCAGAATTTGAAGAAGTAGACGAAGATAAAAAAGATTAACGCTCCATAATTTTTATAAGGAGGAGATGTGGCTGATAAAGATTTCTATGAGATACTAGGCGTTCAACGAAATGCTAGTGATGATGAAATAAAAAAAGCTTATAGAAAACAAGCCATGAAATATCATCCTGATCGAAACAAGGACGATAAGACTGCTGAAAGAAAATTTAAAGAAGCAGCTGCTGCTTACGAAGTTCTAAAAGATTCAGAAAAAAGATCAGCTTATGATCAATATGGACATGACGCTTTCAAACAAGGTGGAATGGGTGGAGCTCAAGGCTTTGGAGATTTTGCAGGCGGCTTTTCTGATATCTTTGAAGAGTTCTTTGGTGGGGGTTTTGGAGGACAATCATCAAGAAGACGAGGACCTCAAAGAGGAAGTGATCTTCGTTATAATATGTCTGTTTCACTATTCGAAGCCTTCACTGGAAAGAAACCACAAATAAGAATTCCAACTTATGTTGGTTGTGATGCATGTGCAGCAACTGGAAGTGCAGATAAATCTGGACCAAGTACCTGTTCTACTTGTGGCGGCGCAGGTAAAGTTCGATCACAACAAGGCTTCTTTTCTATTGAAAGACCATGCCCTACATGTGGCGGAGAAGGTTCAAGTATAAAAAATCCGTGTCTTAAATGTTCTGGAACTGGAAACATAAAAAAGCAAAAAACAATTTCTGTTACTATTCCTGCTGGTGTTGATACTGGTACAAGAATTCGAATAGCAGGTGAAGGAGAACCTGGTGAAAGAGGTGCAGGAAGTGGGGATCTATATATTTTTGTTGAAGTTCAAAAGGACAAACTCTTTGAAAGAGAAGAAGAAAATTTATTTTGTGAAATACCAATTTCAATCACCACAGCTATTTTAGGTGGCGAAATAGAAGTACCAACAATAGAGGGAAAAAAAGCCAGACTAAATATTCCAGCGGGAACTCAATCTGAAACGCAATTTAGACTACGCGGTAAAGGAATGAGTATACTTCGACAAAGCAGACGTGGAGATATGTATGTGCAAGCAAATGTTGAAATACCAGTCAACCTAAATAGCAAACAAAAAGATATTTTAAGAGAGTTCGAAAATGAAGGAGGAACTTCAAAAAAACACAGTCCAAAATCGCAAGGTTTTTTCTCAAAATTAAAAGAAGTCTGGGAAGATTTAACTTAATTTCTTTTCAACTTACAATCACCAAAGTATAAGAAGTTTTTATGGCAAAAATTAAAATAGCAGTTGCAGGTTGTCTTGGCCGAATGGGTCAGGAAATATCGAAACAAATTTTAAAAAATAAAAATTTAGAATTTGTCGGTGGCTTTGAATACAAAAAACATAAAGATATAAACAAACCGTTAAACAAAGTTTCAAGTATACACTCTGCAAAATTAGTTATAGCTAATGCAGCTCAGTTAATCAAAGAAGCAAATGTCATAATTGATTTTACAACACCTGAGTCTACTTTAGATAATCTTAAGATCGCCTCTGCAAATAAAACAGCAGTTGTTATTGGAACAACCGGAATGACGGATGCTCAAAAAAAGAAAGTAAAAAGTTTTTCAAAAAAAATACCTATACTCATGTCTTCTAACATGAGTTTGGGCGTTAACTTATTATTTAACTTAGTAAAACAAACAGCATCAGCTTTAAAAGATACAGATTATGATATTGAAATTGCTGAGACTCATCATAAACATAAAAAAGATGCTCCATCAGGAACTGCATTATCACTAGGTGAATATGCTGCGGAGGGAAGAAAAACTAAGTTAAATAAATCAAAAGTTTTTGATCGTACAAAAAAACTAACATCTAGAAAAAAAGGCGACATTGGTTTTTCTGTTACAAGAGGCGGTGAAATTGCAGGTGAACATACAGTAAGTTTTATAGGAGCCAATGATAGAGTTGATCTAGTTCATAAAGCTAATAATCGATCAATTTTTGTAGATGGGGCTATAGAAGCAGCTATCTTTATTTCTAAAAAGAAAACAGGTCTTTTCAATATGAATGATTTGTTATTTTAATAATAGCTTAATTGTTTTTTAATTCTAAAGTACAAATTTTCCTTTAAATCAGCATGCAAGAAAGTTGCAACTTCAGTTTCTTTATCTGATTCTCTTATTGATAACTTGGAAGTGTTTTTAAATTTTGTAAAAAAAACTTTAGACCAATAAGTGCTAAATTTGGATGAATGTAAAAGTTTATCACCTTTATATTTTCTTATAGATATTTCTTTTTGATTAATGTTAATTTCATCCTTAATATTTTTTTCTTTGAAATATAAGCGGATTAAATAAAAAATTATCAGATATTCAAGTCCAAGAAATATAGATACAGGCCATGCACCTTGTACAATAAGAAAAATAGAGAATAATGAAATCCAACTTATAAAAATAATTCCTAAAACTAAAAAGACTGATTTAGAACAGCTTTGATAAGGTCTTATATTTTCATTTAATGAATTCATAATTTCACATTAATATAAAATAACCTTTCTGATAAAGGGACATATGTGCACAGATATTAAATCGATAATTTGCATTTTATTATCAATTTATAATTGCTTCCAAATCCTAAAAAATGGCTAAATTCCTTTGATCTCTTGCTAATTCAGTAAGGAACATATAGATGCATCACCGAAAAAATATTAAGTAATAATCCTTATTTAATGGTGGCTTGATGAAAAAGATTGGTAAAATTTTAGCAGCAAACAGAAGTGAAATTGCTATTCGAATTTTTAGAGCTGCTGAAGAGTCTGGTATTAAAACAGCCGCTATTTATTCTAAAGAAGACCGTTTTGCTATTCACCGATTTAAAACGGATGAAAGTTATTTAGTAGGTGAAGGTAAAGGTCCAATTCAAGCATATTTGGACATAGACTCGATTATTAAAATTGCTAAAGATGCAAAGGTTGATGCTATCCATCCAGGTTATGGATTTTTATCTGAGAGTCCTGAACTGGCTGAGCAGTGTGAAAAAAATGACATAACATTTATTGGACCTAGCAAAGAAATACTAAAAAGATTTGGAAATAAAACTGAAGCTAAAAAAGTTGCGGAAGAAGCAAAGGTAGGCACCGTTCCGTCTGTTCTTGTAACAAAAAAAAATTTAAAAAGTGTTGAAAAAGAAGTTGAGAAAATTGGTTACCCAGTAATTGTTAAAGCCAGTTGGGGTGGTGGCGGTCGAGGAATGCGTGTTGTTAGATCAAGCAATGAATTAATTGATCAAATTACAACTGCTCAAAGTGAGTCACTAAAAGCTTTTGGAAAAGATGAAGTATTTATAGAAAAATTTTTAGAAGATGCTGCGCACATTGAAGTTCAAATTTTAGGTGACAAACACGGAAATATCATACATCTTTTTGAAAGAGATTGTTCTCTTCAAAGAAGGCATCAAAAAATTATTGAAAGAGCACCTGCACATTTTCTTGAAAATAAAACTCGAGAAGAAATTTGTAACGCTGCCATTAAAATTGCAAAACAAGTTAAATACTTTGGTGCAGGAACTGTTGAATTTTTATTTGATAAAAAATCTGGCGAATTTTATTTCATTGAAGTTAACCCAAGAATTCAAGTTGAACATACAGTAACAGAAGAAGTAACTGGTATTGATATTGTAAAAGCTCAAATTAAAATTGCAGAAGGTGAAAAAATTGGCGATCATCCAGCTCTTCCTAAACAAGAAGACATTCATCTAAATGGATTTGCTATTCAATGTAGAGTTACTACCGAAGATCCGCTTAATAATTTTATGCCAGATTATGGGAAGATAATGACTTACCGATCAGCCGCTGGTTTTGGAGTGAGGCTAGATGCAGCAAATGCTTCTTCAGGTTCGATCATCACACCGTATTATGATTCTTTACTTGTAAAAGTAACAACTTGGGCAAAGCATCAAGACGACTGTATTAAAAGAATGGATAGGGCTTTACGAGAATTTAGAATTAGAGGTGTTAAAACAAATTTAGTATTTCTTGAATCTCTTATAAACAATAAAGATTTCCTTGAAGGAAATTACAATACCAATTTTGTGGATACTAAAAAAGAGCTCTATGCTTATAATCCGCAAAAAGATCGAGCATCAAAAATTGTATCTTATCTTGGGAATATAATTGTAAATGGACACAATGATGTATCTGGAAGAGTCAGTAATAATTCGACTGTAGAAGTTCAAATTCCTATTTCAAACACTAAAAGTGAAAAAAATAATTATGTAAAGGATTTACAAACTTTAGGTCCAGAAAAATTTGCAAAAAAAATAAAAGAAACACCATACACCCTAATTACTGACACAACGATGCGTGATGCACACCAATCACTTCTTGCTACAAGAATGAGAACAGATGATCTTATTAACATTGCTGAATATTATAGTGAAAATCTAAGCAACTTGTTTTCATTAGAATGTTGGGGCGGTGCAACCTTCGATACATCGATGCGTTTTTTAAAAGAGGATCCTTGGGATAGATTAGCAAGATTAAACAAAAGGGCGCCTAACCTTCTTAAACAAATGCTCTTTAGAGGATCTAATGCTGTTGGATATAAAAATTATCCAGATAACGTTGTTAAACATTTCATTCAACAATCAGCAGAAGCTGGAATTGATGTATTCCGAGTTTTTGACTCATTAAATCTAATTGATAATATGCGTGTTGCAATTGATGAAGTACGCAATCAAAATAAAATTTGTGAAGGAACTATCTGTTATACAAATGATGTAACTGATCCAAATGAGAAAAAATATACATTAAAATATTATATTGATCTTGTAAAAGATTTAGAAAAAGCAGGAGCACATATTATCGCTATTAAAGATATGGCGGGATTAGCAAAACCTAATGCTATAAAAAAATTAGTTAATGAAATCAAACAAACAACTGATCTTCCAATTCATTTTCATACTCATGATACATCTGGTACTTCATCAGCTTCAGTTCTAGCTGCTATAGAAGAAAAAGTAGATATCGTGGATCTTGCAATTGATTCGATGAGTGGATTAACATCACAACCTGCACTTGGATCTATCGTATCTATAATGAAACAAAATCATCAAGACCCAAAACTTGATGAAGAGGCTATAAGAACACTATCTTTATATTGGGAACAAGTTCGTCAAAATTATCATGCATTTGAAACCGATTTCAAAGGTGGTAGTTCTGATGTGTATCTTCACCAAATGCCTGGCGGTCAGTTTACAAATTTAAAAGAACAAGCGAGATCATTGGGAATTACAACTGATAAGTGGGGAATGGTTGCTAATAAATATGCAGAGGTAAACCAACTTTTTGGTGATATTGTTAAAGTTACACCTTCTTCTAAAATTGTAGGTGATATGGCGCTCTATATGATCGCCAATGATTTATCCAAAGAAGATGTGTTAGACCTAAAAAAAGAAATTTCTTTTCCTGCTTCAGTCATCGAATTTTTTAAAGGGGAGATTGGTATACCGCAAGGAGGCTTTCCAAAAGAACTACAAAAGAAAGTTCTTGGTGATACTAAACCTTTAACAAAGAGACCTGGGGAAATTTTAGAATCAGTTGACTTAGATAAAGAAGCCAAAAATTTAGAAGATGAAATAGGGATGAAAATTAATCAAACACATCTAGCGTCTTACTTAATGTATCCAAAAGTTTTTAAAGATTATGTTGATCACTTTAAGGAGTTTAGTGATACATCAATTCTTTCAACAGAATTATTTTTTTATGGCCCTCAACAAGATAAAGAATACACGATAGAAATTGATAAAGGAAAAAACCTTATCTTAAGATATTTAGCAAAAAGTGAAGTCAATAGTAATGGAAAGTGCTCCGTGTTTTTCGAAATTAACGGACAACCAAGAACAATAGATATAGAAAATAAAGAATTTTCAAAAAATATAACACAAAGAGCTAAAGCAGATGATAATAATTTGGATCAGGTCGGATCTCCTTTGCCAGGCCAAGTTGCTAAAATATTTGTTCAATCAGGTAGTAAGGTGATTAAAGGTGATAAGTTACTAGTGATCGAGGCTATGAAAATGGAAACTACAATAAACGCTGATAAAAGTGGAACAATCAAATCAATTAATGTTGCATCTGGCGATAATGTGGAAACCAAAGATTTGCTTGTTGAAATTAGCTAGTAAAGTCGTATTCTTTATAACATTCTTCTATCGAGTTCTTTGTATTTATAAGCTCTCCTAAAGAGTCTCGAAATTCAAAATATTCTACTCTCTTAATATTTGAGTTTATATTAAAGAAGATAAACAACCTACATGAAATACTATCATATCGCATCATATGCACGGAGCCATCAGATCTTGCTAAATTAGGCTGTCCTAGTTTTTGTTTAATCTCAGCAAGTTGTTTTCCCATGAAATTTATTTTTGCGATTTTTTGCTGCTCCTTAACTATAGTTTTTTCCTCTTCTTTTTCTTCAGTGATAATTTGTTGTTCTTCAACAATAGTTTTATCTTCAATAATTTCTGGCTCTTTTTTTGTAATAGTTTCCTCAACTTTATCTTTTACAACCGCCCCAACTTTAACAACTTCTCTTCCAACTTCAATAGTCGTACAGCTAGATAAAAACACTAATGTTAAAAAATAAATTGATAACCGCATTGCTCTTAGTGGGATTTCTATATATGTAATCGCATATGATTACAGTAATTAAATCACCATTCGTTCAATACAAATTAACAATTTTACGAAATAAAAAAACATCAAATACTGTTTTTAGACAAACTATGAATGAAATAAGCTACCTTATTGCTTCTGATGTTCTTCAATACGTTCCCTTTAAAAAACAAACAATTGAAACACCTCTAAAAAAAATGAGTGGTACAGCCTTGGGTCAACCGATCATTTTGGTCCCAATTTTACGTGCTGGTTTAGGGTTACTTGAGGGGTTTGCAAAGTTTTTACCGGAAGCTGAAAAAGGCCACATAGGTTTATACCGCGACGAACAAACTTATGAACCTGTAGAATACCTCTTTAAACTTCCAAGAGTTAAAAATAAAAAAGTGTTAATTCTAGATCCAATGTTGGCCACAGGTAATTCTTCAATTGCTGCAATCAATTTAATAAAAAATAAAGGCGTTAATATTAAGGATATATTTTTAGTTTCTTTACTTGCTGCTCCCGAAGGTATTAAAAATATCCAAAAAAAGCAAAAAGGCATTCATATATTTACATGTAATATTGATGCAAAGTTGAATAAAAATAAGTTCATTGTACCAGGCCTAGGTGACGCAGGTGATAGGTATATGGGTACTTGAAGTTATCCATAAAAAATCCTATTATTTATCCATTATCTCATTTTTTAATGCATTTTTTTATCAAGAAAATGTTATCAGTGGGATATCTATAATTCATATTTAAGGGGGATTTTTAGTATGAAGAAAATTTTAAGTATTTTTACAGTTTCTTTCGCTCTTGTCTTCTCTTCAAGTGCGTTTGCAAATAAAATTGGAGTTGTATATGACTCTGGAGGAAAGTTCGATAAATCATTTAACGAGCTAGCTTACGAAAGCGCATTAAGAGTTCAAAATGAACTTGGTTGGGACATGGTTGAATTTGAAGCTTCAAATAACACTCAAATTGAACAAGGTATGCGAAAGATCGCAGATAGAGGCGCATCTCTAATCGTAGCAATGGGTTTTGCTCAAGCAGATGCAGTTGCAGCAGTTGCTCCAGATTATCCGGATACAAACTTTGTTGCAGTTGATGTTTGTTGGGTAGATGATCCAGCTAGTAACATTTATCAAGCTTGTTACAAGGAACACGAAGGCTCATTCCTAGTTGGTATGATTGCGGCTATGGCGTCTGAAAGTGGAACAATTGGATTTGTTGGAGGAATGGATATTCCTTTAATTAGAAAGTTCCAAGGAGGCTATGAGCAAGGTGCTCAATATGTTAATCCTAACATTACAGTTTTAGCTAATATGACTGGAACAACACCAGAAGCATGGAACAACCCAACTAAAGGTGCTGAGTTAACAAAAGCACAAATTGATGGTGGTGCAGATGTTGTTTATCAAGCAGCAGGTGGAACAGGTATTGGTGTTCTTCAAGCAGCAGCTGATGCAGGCATTATGGGTATCGGTGTTGACACAAACCAAAACTGGATGCACCCAGGTAATATGCTTACTTCTATGCTAAAGCGTTTGGACTTAACAATTTTTGAGCAAGCGCAAAAGACAGAAGCTGGTTCTTTCGAGTCAGGAATTCACATTCTTGGTTTAGCAGAAGGTATGGTCGGTTATGCTACTGAAGACGGAATGGTAACTTCTGAAATGGCATCAGCTGTAGAAGCAGCAGCAGCAGAAATTGTGAGCGGCTCTATGGAAGTAGCTGACTGGTCACAAGAGTAATAGAATTATTTTAAATATCAGGTGAGACCTAAGATCTAAACAATTTTATGGTCTCACCTATCCTAGAACTAACAAATATAAATAAATCTTTTGGCCACGTTCATGCCAACAAGAATATAAATCTTACAATTAACAAAGGTACAATCCACGGAATAATTGGAGAAAACGGCGCAGGTAAGTCAACGTTAATGAGTATCGTTTTTGGCCTCTATCAAGCTAACTCAGGAACAATAAAAGTAAATGGTAAAGAAATAAATCTTAGATCACCAAAAGATTCAATTATCAATGGCATTGGTATGGTGCATCAACATTTTATGTTGGTAGAAAATTTTACAGTTTTAGAAAATATTATTCTAGGATTTGAAGGCGAACTCGTATTTGGAAAAAATTTAGAAAAAGCAAAAAAAGATTTAAAAGATTTATGTGACACATATAAATTAAACATTGATCTTAACTCTACTATTTCTGATTTATCAGTTGGTTTCCGTCAAAGAGTTGAAATTTTAAAGTCACTTTATAGGGGTGCAGAAATTCTTATACTTGATGAACCAACAGGTGTTTTAACACCTCAAGAAGTTGATGAGCTTTTTAAAATATTACGATCCTTGAAAGAAGAAGGCAAAACAATAGTTCTGATTACACACAAATTAATTGAAATAATGGATTTAACAAGTGAAGTTTCTGTGATGCGTCAGGGTGAAATGGTAGGTCATACCAAAACAGAAAACACAAATAAAGAACAATTGGCTGAGATGATGGTTGGAAGAAGTGTATTACTAAGACTCGATAAATCTGAAGTAAAAGCAGGAGAAGTTTCATTTAAGGTTAAGAATCTCACAGTTAAAGATGATCTTGACGTAACAAGAGTAAAGAATGTTGATTTAGAAATTCGTTCAGGAGAAATATTAGGCTTAGCTGGTGTAACTGGAAATGGACAAACAGAATTATTAGAGGCACTCTCTGGCATAAGAAAGGTTGAGTCTGGAGAAATATATTTAGAAGGAAAAAAAGTATCGGATAGTCAAAATTTCTTGGACCCAAGAGAGTTAAAAGATAAGGGGTTAGCTCATGTTCCTGAGGATAGACAGAGGATGGGTCTAGTTACAGATTTTAAAGCCTATGAAAATTTAATTTTTGGTTACCACGATCAACAACCTTTTTCAAAGTCATCTGTCTTAAATCATAGAGATATAATTTCTCATTCTAAGAAAATAATGGAAGAGTATGATGTAAGACCTCAATCACCAAACTTAATTACATCTAATTTTTCTGGAGGGAATCAACAAAAGATAATTTTAAGTAGAGAACTAAATGAAAATCCAAAAGTATTATTAGTTGGTCAACCAACGAGAGGTGTAGACATTGGTGCAATTGAATTTATTCATCAAAGATTGATAGACATGAGAGACAGAGGGGCAGCAATACTTTTGGTATCTGTTGAATTAGATGAAGTGCTTTCATTGTCGGATAGAATTGTTGTAATGTTTGATGGAAAGATTGTAGGTGAAAAAGATAATATAAATGTAACTGACCGTGAGTTAGGTTTGTTGATGGCAGGAGTAGTGTAATGGCGCCAGTAGATAAATCCAAAGTACCTTGGTGGGTTTCAAATCTTATTGTTCCACTTGTAAATTTAACTTTAGCATTACTTGTTTCGGGCCTGTTTATATTCATTGCAGGAGAAAATCCTTATGAGGCAGTAAGATTAATCATTTATGGTTCTTTTGGTTATATTGAAGGTTTTGCGTATACACTTTACTACACTACAAATTTTGTATTTACTGGCTTGGCATTTGCTGTTGCGTTTCATTGTAGGCTTTTCAATATAGGTGGAGAAGGCCAAGCCTATATTGGTGGACTTGGCGTTTTCTTAGTTGCGATAAATTTTAGTTTTTTACCTGTGCCAATAGTGTGGTTATTATCTATTGCCGGCGCTGTTGTTTTTGGTGCAGCTTGGGCATTTATACCTGCATACCTTCAGGCAACCAGAGGTAGTCACGTAGTAATTACCACCATTATGTTTAATTTTATAGCAGCATCATTAATGGTATTCTTATTAGTTGATGTAATAAGAGACACGGCACAAATGGGACCACATACTGTTGCTTTACCAAAAGAACAATGGTTTCCAAGTTTTAAAGATTTTGCTGGTCTGTTTGGAGTTAAAATAAGATACTCTCCATTAAATATTTCTTTTTTACTAGCAATTTTGGCTTCAGTTTTTGTATGGTTTTTAGTTTGGAAAACAAGATGGGGTTATGAAATGAGGGCTGTGGGGCACAATACACAAGCAGCAATTTATGCAGGCATTTCACCATATAAAAATATAATCATAGCGATGTGTATTTCAGGAGGCTTGGCGGGATTACTAGGTGTTAATGAAATATTAGGAGTTCACCATAAAATAGTAGCAGGATTTCCTGCTGGTTATGGCTTCACTGGAATTGCAGTTGCATTAATGGGAAGAAATCATCCAATAGGAATTTTCCCAGCTGCATTTTTATTTGGTATTTTATACCAGGGAGGGTCTGAAGTTACTTTTGATATGCCAAACATAACTAGATATATGTTTGTTGCTGTTCAGGGAGTAATTATTTTATTCAGTGGAGCTTTAGAAAATTTATTTAGACCACAAATTGAAAGCTTTTTTGTCAATAGACTAAACATGAAGGCAAGTGCGTAATGGAATTTTTATCTGATATTGCTTCATTGATTAATTCTACTTTAAGAATTTCAACACCTTTAGTTTTCGCAGCGATGGCTGGAATATTTGCAGAACGATCAGGGGTTATTGATTTTAGTTTAGAGGGAAAAATGCTTATGGCTGCTTTTGTTGCAGCAGTAGGTTCTTATTTTTTAGGTAATCCTTGGCTAGGTTTATTACTAGCAATTATCGCATGTGTAAGTTTATCTATGTTACATGGCTTTGCATCTGTTACATATAAAGGTGATCAAGTTGTATCTTGTGTTGCAATCAATATTTTAATAATTGGTTTAACCACAGCATTAGCAGCAGCTTGGTTTGGACAAGCAGGTCTAACGCCAACACTTAATGAAGATCAGCGTTTTTTAGAAGTTAACCTTCCTTTTGCTGAAAGTTTAAGAGATATACCAATAGTAGGAACAATTTATAGTGATATATTAAGTGGACATTATATTTTTGTTTATCTAGCTTATCTTTCAGTCCCATTAGTCTTTTGGGTTGTTTTTAAAACTAGTTTTGGACTAAGACTAAGAGCAGTAGGAGAAAACCCAAGTGCTGTTGATACAGCCGGTATTAACGTTTTTGCCATGAGATATAAAGCACTAGCAATCAATGGTGTTTTAATTGCTTTTGCAGGAGCACACCTATCAACAGCAGTTAATGCAAATTTCTTTAGAGAAATGTCAGCGGGAAGAGGATACTTAGCTTTAGCAGCAATGATCTTTGGAAAGTGGCATCCTAAAACTGCACTATTTGCTTGTTTACTATTTGGATTTACTGATGCTCTTCAAATTAGATTGCAGGGGGTAGAATTACCTGCAATAGGTGAAATACCAGTACAGTTAATTCAGGCAATACCATATGTACTAACAGTTGTTTTGCTTGCGGGCTTTGTTGGTAAAGCGATAGCTCCTAACGCTATTGGACAACCTTACATTAAAGAAAGATAATTAAATACTTATTTAAAAAAATTCCTATATACTCTATTTTTGCTAGGAGAAAATATGTCAATACTAGAAAAATACATGAAGGTTTTTAATGAAAAAGATGAAGCAGGAATGAACGAAATTATTCATGATGATTTCAAATTTACAATGCATTCTAGTGGTAATGTTTTATCAAAGTCTGACGTTATTGGCTGGGCTATGAGTGACGATATTAATGATGATAAGTCTAGAATTGTATACGAAAATGACGAGATTGGGATACATCACTCTTTTGTTACTTTTAAAGATGGCAACACACAAGCTGTGATGGCGGTATACAAATATAAAGATGGCAAAATAATTTCATTAGAAACTGGGGCAACCAATATGCCAAAATAAAAAAAGTGGAACTTAGAGTTCCACTTTTAAATTAATTTAAATTATTTTTATTGTTCTAAATCGAAACGATCAGCATTCATTACTTTGTTCCAAGCTTTGATGAAGTCTTTTTTCATTTTTTCTTCACTATCATTACTTGCATAAAGTTCTGCTATTGCTCTTAATTGAGAATTAGATCCAAAAACAAGATCTACTCTAGATGCAGTTCTTACTTTCTCTCCTGTAATTTTATCTGTAGCTTCATATGAATTACTTCCAGTTGGCTTCCAACTAACACCCATATCTAAAAGCTTATCAAAAAAATCATTTGTTAACTTACCTTTTGTATCAACAAATAATCCTCTTTGATCTGAACTAATACCCATAGATCTCATACCACCAACAAGTACCGTCATTTCAGGAGCAGTTAGTCCTAATAGTTGTGCCTTATCCAACATTAATTCTTCAGCAGTAACATCATAATTCATTTTTAAATAATTACGAAAAGCATCTGCTTCTGGCTCTAAAACTGCAAATGAATCAACATCAGTTTTATCTTGAGTGGTATCACCTCTACCTGGAGTAAAAGGAACTTCCATTCCAGTTGCTTGTTCCACACCCACATTACCAGCAAGGACAATTACATCAGCCACTGAAGCCCCTGTTTCATTTGCAATAGGTTCAAGAATACTTAGAACTTTTTTTAATTGCTCTGGTTTATTAACTTCCCAATCTTTTTGAGGAGAAAGTCTAATTCTTGCTCCATTAGCCCCACCTCTCATATCTGATCCTCTAAATGTAGAAGCACTTGCCCAAGCAGTTTCAACCATTTCTTGAGTGGTTAAACCACTACTTAAAATTTTAGCTTTTACTGTTTCAACATCATAGTTTGAATGACCTTGAGGCACAGGGTCTTGCCAAATCAATTCCTCTTCTGGAACTTCTGGTCCCATATATCTAGTTTTTGGACCCATATCTCTATGTAGAAGTTTAAACCAAGCTCTAGCAAATTGATCAGCAAAATATTCTGGGTCTTTGTGAAATTTTTCTGATACTTTTCTGTATTCAGGGTCTTCACGCATTGCCATATCTGCTGTTGTCATCATTGTAGGAACTTTTACTGATGGATCATCAACTTGAGGAGCCATGTGTTCCTCTTTTTGATCAATCGCATGCCAGATTTGAGCACCTGCCGGACTTTTTACTAACTTCCATTCGTAACCAAGAAGCATATCAAAGTATCCATTATCCCACTGAGTTGGATTAGGTGTCCATGGACCTTCAATACCACTTGTTGTAGTATCACGACCAACACCTGAACCGTGCAGGTTATTCCAACCTAAACCCATTTGTTCTAAAGGAGCACCTTCTGGTTCTGCTCCAACTAGAGCTGGATCACCAGCACCATGTGCTTTACCAAAAGTATGTCCACCTGCAGTTAGTGCTACAGTTTCAGTATCGTTCATTGCCATTCTTGCAAAAGTTTCTCTTATATCTTTTGCACTAGCAAGCGGATCAGCTTTTCCATCTGGTCCTTCAGGGTTTACATAAATCAATCCCATTTGCACTGCAGCAAGTGGATTATCTAAAATTCTATCACCAGTATATCTTTTATTTTGTAGCCATTCTTCTTCTACACCCCAGTAAATATCTTCTTCTGGAGCCCAAATGTCAGGACGCCCACCACTAAATCCGAAAGTTTTACCTCCCATAGATTCAATTGCAACGTTACCTGTTAAAATAAATAAATCAGCCCAACTAATTTTATTTCCATATTTTTTCTTTATTGGCCAAAGAAGTCTTCTTGCCTTATCTAAGTTGCCATTATCTGGCCAACTGTTTAACGGGGCAAAACGTTGAGCTCCTGTTCCACCACCACCACGGCCATCACCAGTTCTATAAGTTCCAGCAGCATGCCATGTCATACGAATAAAGAAACCACCATAATGACCATAATCAGCTGGCCACCAATCTTGGGAATCAGTCATCAGATTATGGAGGTCTTTTTTTAATGCAGCATAATCCAATTTTTTGAACTCCTCTCGATAGTTAAATCCAGCTTCCATTGGATCTGATTTACGATCATGTTGATGAAGTATGTTTAAGTTAAGTTGATTAGGCCACCATTCGCGGTTAGACGTACCTTCTCCCATATTTTTTGTAATTGCTCCGTGCATTACAGGGCATTTACTCTCTGCATCCATTTAGAACCTCCGTTATTTAATACTAATATATAAAGAATTTAAATTAAAGAAAAGTGAAAACTATAACTCAATTTTGAAATTTTCAGGTCGCCACGTCGCAGGTGCAAGTTCAAAATCATCAAAATCAAAAGCAGGTGCGACAGTGCATCCAATTAAACTGAAAGCACCAGAAGATCTCATAGCAAACCATGTGTTCGCTGTTATGGTGTAAATATAATTATGATCTGACCCTAAAGAAAAAACTTCATAATTAACTCCGTCATTTGATGTGAAAACTTCTAGAGGATCTCCAGAATAAAAATGTAATATTTCATTTTTAGTTAATCGATGCCAATGTGATTTTTCGTTCCTCTTTAATAAGTAATAAATTTGACTAACATTTTCGTTCTTAAAATTTTCAACATAATGTCCTCCTTCAGGATGACTTATCATATTGAGTTTTTTTATTAAATTATCTGCTTCCACTTAGATTAAATGACCAAGTTTGCTTTTCTTAGTTGAGATATATTTTTCATTATACTTATTGGTGTCTGAGAAGATAGGAATTCTTTGATTTACTTTGATACCCATATCTTCAAGCGCTTTTATTTTTTTTGGATTATTAGTCATCAAATCTAATTTTTTGATTGCTAAATATTTTACCATTCCAGCAATATTTTCATATGTTCTCTCATCATCTTTGAAACCCAATTGATGATTAGCTTCAACGGTATCTAGTCCCTTATCCTGTAAACTATATGCTTTAATTTTGTTTGAAAGACCAATACCTCTTCCTTCTTGTTGAAGATAAAAAATAACCCCTCTTCCATTTTGAGCAATTTGTTTTAATGATTCAGTTAGTTGGAATCTACAATCACATCTCATACTAAAAAAAGATTCCCCTGTAATACATTGCGAATGAATTCTTGATAAAACTGGCTCATCGGTAAGCAAGTCACCCATACATATTGCTAAATGATCTTTAGATTCATTTTCATCTGTAAAGGCATGCACAGTGAACTCACCAATATCTGTTGGAAGTTTACTAGTCTCAATAAACTTTAATTTGTCTGACATTATAGTTTAGTAGGATTTGGGGCACCTTTATATACTTCTTCAGGATCAAAAACTTTTTCTTTCTCTTCAAATTTAAGAACAACTTTAGAGCTAGAATTATCCAATGGAATACTTCTATAAAAACATGATCTATATCCTACATGACAGCTAGCACCACCTTTGACATCAACCCTTAACCAAACACAATCTTGATCATCATCAATTCTTATTTCTTTTATCTTCTGTGTTAATCCGCTTGTTTTGCCCTTATGCCAAAGGGTATTTCTACTTCTAGAAAAATAAACAGCTTCGCCCAAACTTATAGTTTTTTTAAAAGCTTCTTCATTCATATAACCTTGCATAAGTAGTTCACCAGATGAAAAATCTGTTGTTACAACTGGTATCAGCCCATTTGAGTCAAATTTTGGAGCAAGCTCATTTGACTCCTCAACTTGTTCTATAGATTTCCTTTTTTCAAATTGAATGTTATTCATTTTTTAATTTTTCAGCAGCTTCTAATGCAAAGTAAGTTAGTATACCATTTGCCCCAGCTCTTTTAAAAGATAAAAGAGATTCCATTATAACTTTTTCATTGAGCCAACCTTTATTAATTGATTCTTTTATCATCGAATATTCACCAGATACTTGATAGGCAAAAGTTGGAACTTTAAATTCTGATTTTATTCTAGAAATAATATCAAGATAGGGCATACCAGGCTTAACCATTACCATATCTGCACCTTCACTTATATCTAATCCAACTTCTCTAATCGCTTCCTCACTGTTTGATGGATCCATTTGATAAGTTAATTTACCATCTTTACCCAAACTAGAACCAGAACCTATAGCATCTCTAAAAGGTCCATAAAAACCTGAAGCGTATTTTGCGGCATAAGAAAGTATTAGGGTATCAGTTAAATTATTTGAATCTAACGCACTTCTTATTCTTCCAACCCTACCGTCCATCATATCTGATGGGGCGATTACATCACAACCAGCATTCGCTTGGACTAGAGCCTGTTGTTCCAAAACCTCCAAAGTTTTATCATTATCTATTTTATTATTTATAACTAAACCATCATGCCCATGATCCGTAAAAGGATCTAACGCAACATCACATACAATACCAATATTTGGAAAATCTTTTTTGATACTTTTAATTGATCTGCATACCAAATTGTTTTCATCTACAGCTAAACTTCCCTCAGAATTTTTAAGGCCACTTTCAATTTGCGGAAAAATTGCAATAGCAGGAATATTAAATTTAACAGCTTTTTCTACTTCACTTAAAAGTTTATCAATAGAGTATCTGCTTACACCAGGCATCGAATTAATAGGATCATCAACCTTGTTTCCCTCGCATACAAATAGAGGCAAGATTAAATCATTAACACTAAGTGTATTTTCAGCAACTAAACGACGAGAATATTCTTTCATTCTATTACGTCTAAGTCTTGTACTTGGAAACTTGCCTTGCATGTTATTCATTTTTTATTCTATTGGTGATTTTGCTTCTTTAGATAAGCTAGTAACAATATCTTCTAATTTAAAGGTCTTTGTTTCAGAGGATCCAATTCTTCTAACAGATACTGTTTTATCTTCAGCTTCTTTTTTTCCAACAGCAATAATTGCTGGCACTTTACTATTACTGTGTTCACGTATTTTATAACCAATTTTTTCATTACGTGTATCTATTTCGGCCCTAATTCCTTTCGATACTAATGCTTTTTGTACCTTATAAGCATACTCATCTGTATCAGATGTAATTGTAGCAACTACAGCTTGCAATGGTGAAAGCCAAAATGGAAGATGGCCTGCATAATGTTCAATTAGAATGCCAGTGAATCTCTCTAAGGAACCAAATAGAGCTCTATGCAACATGACTGGTATTTTTTTATTACCATCTTCTCCAATATAAGTGGCTCCCAATCTTCCAGGTAAATTTAAATCTACTTGCAGTGTTCCGCATTGCCAGTCTCTGCCAATTGCATCACGTAAAACAAACTCTAATTTTGGACCGTAAAATGCACCTTCTCCTGGGTTGAGTGTATACTCGAGACCTGTTGCTTCCATGGCTTGCATTAATGCAGCCTCAGCTTTATCCCAAATAGCATCATCCCCTACGCGTTTTTCAGGACGGTCAGAAAATTTAATTCTAACATTATCGAAACCAAAGTCCTTATAGATACTAAGTATCAAATCACATACCGTTTTACTCTCTTGTGTAATTTGATCTTCTGTACAAAATATATGTGCATCATCTTGTGTAAATGCTCTCACCCTCATTAATCCATGAAGAGCACCTGATGGTTCATAACGATGTACTTTTCCGAATTCAGATAATAGAAATGGTAAGTCTCTATAACTTTTTAATCCTTGTTTAAAAATTTCTACAGCACCAGGGCAATTCATTGGTTTGATAGCATAAATTTTATCGTCTTTTGCTTCAGTTCTAAACATCATGTCACTAAATTTGTCCCAGTGACCAGACGTTTCCCATAGAGACTTATCCATCATGTCTGGCGTATTAGTTTCTACGTAACCTGCCTTGTCTTGTCTGTTTCGCATATAATTTATTAGCGATTGGAATAATGTCCAACCCTTAGGATGCCAAAACACTGCTCCAGGAGCCTCTTCCTGAAAATGAAATAAATCCATTTCTCTTCCTAGTTTTCGGTGATCTCTTTTTTCTGCTTCTTCAATTTGTAAAAGGTGTTGTTCAAGATCTTTTTCTGTTGCCCAGGCCGTTCCATAAATTCTTGTTAGCATTGTATTAGATGAATCACCTCGCCAGTAAGCGCCAGCAACTTTCATTAATTTAAATGCTTTACCAATTTGTTTTGTTGAAACCATATGAGGGCCTCGGCACAAGTCTAACCAATCACCTTGTTTGTAAATACTAATTTCCTCATTATCAGGCAGATCATTAATTAGTTCAACTTTATAGTCTTCACCTTTGTCTTTAAAATATTTTATCGATTCCTCTTTAGACCACACTTCTCTTATGAAATTTTTATTTCTTTGAATGATGTCGTGCATCTTCTTTTCAATTTTTGGAAGATCTGCAACAGTAAAAGGTTCATCTCTTGCAAAATCATAATAAAAACCATTTTCAATTGCTGGACCAATTGTAACTTGTGTTCCAGGAAATAATTCCTGGACAGCTTCTGCCATTACGTGAGCACAATCATGTCGTATTAATTCAAGTGCTTCCTCGCTATCTCTTTTTAAAATCGCTACAGATGCATTACCATTAATAGGTAAACTAATATCTTTTATCTCATTATTAATTTTTATAGCAACTGATTCTTTGGCAAGAGATTTAGAAATTTCCGATGCCAATTCAAGACCATTGATGCCTTTATCGACTTCTTTTTTATTTCCATCTGGAAATGTAATTATTATCTTTTCACTCATCTAGATTTCCGCCAAATCGTTCCTTTATCAGTATCTTCTATTTCTATCCCTTTATCTTTTAATGTGTCCCTAATAGTATCTGCCAAATTAAAATTTTTACTGCGTCTAGCTTCATTACGTTCATTTATCAACCTTTCAATTTCTTCAGTGTTTTCAGTATCTTTTTGATTATAACCTAACCAATTTCCTGGATCATCTTCAAGAATACCTAATATTTTACCGGCAGAAAGAAGATTTTTTTTGATTTCTTTTTTTCTTTCATCAGATGCAGATGAAGCATCATTTGCTTCTTCATTAAGTTTTGCAATGACTTTAGGTGTATTCAAATCATCTAAAAATGATTCCATTATAGAATCAGATGGTAAGTTAGAATCTATTTCAACTTCTGACAGCTCTAATAGCACTCTATAAAGTCGATCTATCATTTTGCTATTTTGTTCAATGATTTCTTCTGTCCAGTTCAGTGGCTGTTTGTAATGAGCTGACAACAATGTTAATCGCAAAACTTCTCCCTTATATTTTTTATTGAGATCATGAACGAGTCTAATATTGCCAATTGACTTTGACATTTTTTCTCCCTCAACATTAACAAATCCATTATGAAACCAATAAGTTGCAAAATCTTTAGGATCTTTATTTTCAGATATGGAACAAGTTTGTGCTATTTCATTTTCATGATGCGGAAACACCAAGTCAATACCACCGCTATGAATATCAAAAGGAAGGCCTAATGATTTTTCTGACATAACGGAGCACTCTAAATGCCATCCTGGTCTTCCAAATCCCCAAGGTGAATCCCAACCAGGTAAGGGTGTGGGAGATGGTTTCCATAAAATAAAATCTGCCGGATCTTTTTTGAACGGCGCTACTTCAACACGGCTTCCAGCTATTTGTTCGTCTCTATTTCTTTTTGAAAGAATTCCATAATTATCAAAACTTGGCACATGAAATAAAACATGACCCTCTTTTTCATAAGCTTTATTTTCATCAATTAATTTTTTTATCAACTCGATCATTTCTTTAATATGATCAGTTGCTCTTGGTTGAATATCAGGAAGATTAACGCCAAGTGCACTCATGTCATTATTGTAAATCTCTGTATATTTATTTGTGATAACACTAATGTCGTCGCCTGTTTCTTTAGAAGCTTCTATAATCTTGTCATCAATATCAGTGATATTAGATACATAGGTCACTTGTTTAAATTGTGTTTTTAATACACGGACTAATAAATCATTTACAACTGCCATACGCGCATTACCTATGTGCGCAAAATTGTAAACAGTTGGACCGCAAGCATATATTCTTACATGATCTGGATTAACTGGTTTAAAAAATTCTTTTTTACCACTTAATGTGTTTTGTAACTGTAATGACATCAATATAATTTTTAATAATTAAGTTCTATTACCACGGGTTCGCCATGAACTAAAACGATTGCGGCTTTTTCAAATGATGGAGGACCTTTTGGTTGATAATTATTACTAAAGGCAAAACCTTCTTTTGGTCTCCAGAATAATCCAGTCTTTAATTTTCCATCTGAATCTTCATCGTGATAGGCAACAACTGCTATTTTTCCTTCATGTATCTTACTCAAAGGAACTACAACCTCACCCTTTTGCACTCTTTTTCTAACGCTCTCAATTGCTAATTCTTCATCCAAAAAGCTATCTTTTGAGTCATATATCTTAACATCAATGTAGCCATCACCATGTTCTACATTTGGAAAAATGATAGTTCCATGTGCAAAAAGACCTAAAGACCATGTGACTGTTAAGCCAAAAAAGAATATTTTAGTAAAAAAACTTTTCATATAAGTATCCTAATTATAATAGAATCAAGTGCTGAACAATAAAGAATATCTAAATAGACTATATCAATCAGATAAACCTCTTATAATTTATAAAACTGATAAGGGTTATGACATCTATACTGATTTTTCTAGAAGAATTATTATTAATAAAAAAAATCTAAAATATTTTCTTAATATCCAATCAAAATCAAAAAAATCTAAGATTGAAGAATTGAATTGTTATGTTGGTTTCTTTGGCTATAAACTTCTTTGTGAAAATATAGGAATAAAGTTTCCAAAACAGCGATCTACAAACTTTCATAGCGGTGTATTTTACAAACCACAAACTAAAATTAGTATTGGTAAAAAAATAATAATCAAAAGCATTAAACCCAACTTTAGAAATATAAGTATCAATTCGAAAAAATATTTACAGTTAAATAAAAAGTTTAATCTTAATTTATCTTTAAAGCAGTACTCTAAGATATTTAATAATTTCTCTAAAAATATTAAACAGGGAAAAACTTATCAAATTAAAATAGCTCAAACATATTCGAAAAAAGGTAATATCAATTCTATTGATCTTTTTTGGAAGCTAATGAAAATGAATGAATCACCTGAAAGTTTTCTTATAAGGGAAAAAGACTATAATATCGTAAGTTGTTCACCAGAGACACTCATATTGAAAAAAGATAATACAATTAGAACTAAACCTATTGCTGGAACATTAAGAAAAACAAAGCAGTTAAATAAAAATAAAGCTCTCACATTTTTTAGAAGAAATGAAAAAGAAACTAAAGAACATAACATGATTGTTGATATGGAAAGAAATGATCTGTCTAAAATTTGTAAAACAGGATCTGTAAAAATAGATAAACTAAAAAAAGTTGAGGAATATCGAGATCTTTTTCATTACGTTACGACAATCAAGGGAGTTATAAAAAATAAAATGAGTAACCATGATATAATTTCTTCTTTAATGCCAGGTGGTTCAGTCATTGGTTGTCCAAAAATTAGTACTATTCAACTTCTAAATAGAAAAGAAAAATTTGACAGAAATATTTATACAGGCAGTTTTGGAATTATACATTCAAATGGTGATATGCGATTTAACATAATGATTAGAACATTACTTAATTTTAAAAATGATATCGAATTATCAGTTGCTAGTGGTGTGATCTTAGGCAGTACCGCAAAAAAAGAATATAATGAAAATTATATTAAAGTTAAATCACTTTTAGATCTATTTAACTAATGATTTATCTTATTGATCACGAAGATTCATTCACATACAATTTAGCTCATCTACTAGATAGTATTGAGCCAACATTTGTTTCAAATTATTATGAAATAGATCAAATAAAACTAGAAAAATCTTCGACCATCGTTCTTTCACCAGGGCCTGGTGAACCAAAAGATTATCCCTTAACAACTAAGATTTACAATAAATATAAAGGAAAGAAAAAAATATTAGGTATATGTTTAGGTTTCCAACAAATAGTTTTTTGTGAAGGGGCAAAAATAGTTCAACAAAAAAATATTCTTCATGGTTATCAGAGTTATATTAAAGTTATAAATGATAAATCAATTTTTAAAAAAAATTTTAATTTCCTTGGAGGTCGATATCATTCCTTAAAAATGGCTGAACCATTTGTTTCTCAATCAATGATAATTACAATGCGTTGTGTAAAAACAAATGTAGCAATGGCGGTTGAAGATGATATTAATAAAGTCTATGGATTACAGTTTCACCCAGATTCATTTTTAACTCCGCATGGAAAATATCTTATTAAAAAAATCCTTTCACGCTAAGAATTTTAAATTACTTAAATTCAATTCTCTTTGGGGTTACAAGGGTATCTTTACAACCATTAGACTTTTTGGCAAAGAGCCAAATTTTATTTTAGTCGATCAGCACTTAAAAAAACTAAATAAAGATTTAAGATATTTTGGCATTGATGTTAAGATTTCAAAAAATTTTTTAATTAATTTTTTAAATAAATATTCTAAAATTAAAAATTACGACCACCTATTAAGAATTGCAGTCACAAAAAAAATAATCTCATTATCTGTACGTAAACGAAACAAAGATCATAAGTATTTTACTGCAAAATTTTTTAGATTCCAACGGGCTTTACCTAACTTCAAAAACTTACAGTACAAAAAAATAATTTCTTTACAAAAAAAAATTAATTTACAAAAAGAAGAGATTCTTTTTTATTTTAACAATAAAATTTTAGAAGGTTCTACGACCAATTTAATTTTTGTAAACAGTAATAAATTATTAATTCCAAAAAATTACTATTATCATGGAATTACTCTAGAATACTTAATTAAAAATCTACCTTATAAAATTCATAGAACAGATATTAATATTTCTAGTCTACATCAATTTAGTGAAATACTTTTAGTTGGTTCTGGTAAAGGTGTGGTTAGTATTTCTTTTATTAAACAATTTAATTGGTATAGATCTTCAATGAAAATGTATAATTTGTTATTAAAAAAATATTCAAAAATATTATTGAAATGAAATTAGGAAATTATAATTTTAAACTATCTAGTCCTACGGTAATGGGAATATGTAATGTTACTCCCGACTCTTTTAGTGATGGTGGAAAGAGTTTTAAAAGTTCAGATGCACTAAAAAATATTAAAGAAATGGTAAAAAATGGAGCAAGTATTATTGATATTGGAGCAGAAAGTACAAGACCTGGCTCAGATCCATTAACACACAAAGAAGAAGTTAAAAGATTAGACCCGATATTAAAAAAATTGCCAAAAAATAAATTTGTCATATCAGTTGATACCAATAAAATTGAAACACAAGAATATGCATTAAATATGGGAGCACATATTATAAATGATGTCTTCGGTGGTTCTGAAGATTTATTCTTTTTAACTAAAAAATTTAAAACTGGTTTAATTTTAATGCACACACCTGCACCACCTAAAACTATGCAAAAGAAAATACATTCATATAATAATGTTGTACAAGATATTAAAAAAATATTTCTTAAGAAAATTACACAATTAGAAAAAATAAAAATTCCTTCATCCAAAGTTTGGTTTGACCCAGGTATTGGTTTTGGTAAAAATTTAAAACAGAATATAGAAATCATGCAAAAAATTAATCAGTTTAAGTTTAAGGGATATGGATTATTATTAGGGTCATCTAGAAAAAGCTGGATCAACTTCATAGATAAAAGTGAAACAAATCAAAGATTGGGAGGTTCTATCGCTTCTGCATTATATTGTTATCAAAAGGGAGTTGATATATTTAGAGTTCACGACATAAAAGAAACGTCTCAATCATTAAAAATTTTTGAAAAACTATGTTCAAAGTAGAAATTAAAAACTTATCCATCAGTGCAAATATAGGTATCACTGCTCAAGAGAGAAAGAAAAAACAGTTGTTAAAGGTAACATTAGAATTTAGTTATCCTATTAAAAACTCACTAGATTTAAACAATATAAATAATGTGAAGGATTATTCATCTATTACAAAATATTTAAAAACTTTCATAAAGAAATCTCAATCACATACTCTTGAGCATTTAATAATAAAAACATCCAATGCTCTTGAAAAAAAATTTAAAATAAAAAAAGTTAAAATTACAATTAATAAAACAGCTGTAGCAAAAAAATATGGAGCTGAATCTCTAAGTGTATCAAACTGAAACAATAATCGCGCTTGGCTCAAATCTAGGTAATGCTATATTTAATTTACGCTGTGCCGTTAGAGAATTAGAAAATATTGGTAATATAAAAAAATTTGCAAACATTTATATTTCTTCACCCTATGGATATAAATCGCAAAGTAATTTTTTTAATACTGCAATAAAACTATTAACCAAACAGCAGCCATTAGAATTAATAAATAATATTTATGAAATTGAAAAAAAATTAAAAAAAAATAAAAAAATTATCAATGGTCCAAGAAACATTGATTTGGATATTATTTTTTTTGGCAAACAAATATTTAATAAAAAAAATTTAATAATTCCTCACCCAAGAGCCGCTGAAAGAGACTTTGTGTTATATCCAATACTTGATATTGATCCATTTTTCAGACATCCGCTTGAAAAAAAATCAATAAAAGTATTATCGAAAGAATTACAAAATAAATATATTATTAGACGATTATCCTACCGAAATTTGATTTAAAAAATCTTTGAGTTTTGATTTAGAAATTAAATTTCTCTGATTTTTTAAGCTTCTAGAAATATCTAATCCAAAAGGCGATATTTGTTTTAGAATCTTGGAAACATTTTTTTTATCTATACCGCCACCAATATATACTGGAATATTTTTACTTTTTATAAACTGTATTTGTTTAATACTTTTTCTCAATGAATATTTTTTAATACTCTTTTTCCTATAAACATTCATATCAAAATAAATAACATCAACAATTCTTCTAATTGATTCAATGTATTTTTTATCAAAATTTTCTGGATTAATTGCAATACCTATTTTTAATTTTCTAAATATTTTTTTTATTTTTAACAAATCTTTTTTAGGAAAATGATATGAACATGAAATTGTCTTTGGTTTTGTAAAATCTATTTGTTCTATTAGTTTTTCTAAAGATACATACCGAGTTAGAAGTACTGATTCTATCTTATAATTTTTACATTCTTTAATTAATGATTGTATTTTTTTATCACTAACTGTGTTTGGTCCATTTAAATTTTTACTTGCAAAACCCAATGATTTTATTTTATTTTTATGCGCCACTTCAACAGATTTCACATTTGTTATGCCACAAATTTTTAAAGGTATATTTTTCATTTAATTTTATTTTTAAAAATTATAAATATATGTAAACTATTTTTTTTTATATATGTCATTAAATTTTTATAGACGAGTAGCGTTTGGCCTGTCGCCAAATGAAACACCAGATAAAGATCCACTTAATTGGGCAATAAATCAATTAGATACTATACCTGATCTCTTGTGGCCTGGAACAATTCCAACAGAAAAAGATTTAAGAAAAAAATATGGTGAATGGGTGTACGGAGATAGAGAAGTTTTAAGAAAAAAATTTAAAAACGATAAACATGCGTATAGAAAAGCAAAAGATGAATTAAGAATAAAAACTGGTGAAAGATATTTTGAATTAAATGAACATGCTATTCGTCATTTTCAAACAAAGTATTCCAAACAACCTGTTTTCGAGCGTTTCTGGCTTTTTTGGGGAAATCATTTTGCAATAAGTGAAAAAGATTTTCTAGCAGAGTTTAGTACCGGACCTTATCAACGTGAAATTATTAGACCTAACATGGTTAAAACTTTTGAAGAAATGGTTCAGTCAGTTACAACTTCATGGTGTATGATTCATCACCTTGATAATTCAGAATCTTTTGGCCCTAATTCTAAAAAAGGAATGGAGTGGGGAGAAACGATAAACGAAAATCATGCAAGAGAATTATTAGAGTTACATACAGTTTCTCCTAATGCTGGATATACTCAGGAAGATGTTATTCAGTTAGCCTATATCATGACAGGTTGGGTGCACAAATGGGATAGAAAAAATTTAGAAACCGGCGATATATGGTTTGATCAGGAAATGCATCAAAAAGGAGATAAAATAGTTTTAGGAGTTAAATACAAAAACGATGCAAAAAGAGAACTTGCAAAAGTAATTCATGATTTGGCAACACACCCAATCTGTATCAAATTTGTCTCAACAAAATTATGCAGGCATTTTATTACAGATGAGCCAACAGATGAAATGATAAAGCCAGTAATAGAAGCATGGAACAAATCTAATGGAAACTTAATTGAAATTCACAAAGCAGTTATAACGCAAGCTTATAAATATAATGAGATTACACATAAATTTCATCCACCTGAAATATGGTTAATGCAATTATCTAGAATGTTTGATTTAAATATTCCGCTTTCTTTTGAAAAAATGAATTATACTTTTAAGTCAAAGCCAAACAATAGACAAAGACAATTATCATGGATACTTAGAGAAATAGGCCATTCACCTTATCGTGCCAAACAACCTAATGGTTGGAGTGATTTGGAGGTAGATTGGGTGTCACCAGAATTATTATTACGCCGTTTTTGGTTTGCTTCAGTTGAACTTCCAATGCTTGTTAAATCTGGAAACAGATCACATGATTTTATTTTAGCTTGTCTTAAAAATAATTTCGAAGATCATGAAAATATGGCATCACTTATTGAAAATTTTAGATTTGGAACATCAGATTATGATTTAGGGCAAAAGTATGGGGTTATTTGTAATTTGCCAGGAGTATTAAAAATATGAATTGCACAAGAAGAAATTTTTTAATTGGAGGATCAACAACATTATTTCTTTCTGGATATTTTCCAAAAATAAGTTTTGCTTCAATGCAGAAAAAAAATCTAATTATTATATCGCTTCGCGGGGGAATGGATGGTTTAACAGCTGTTCCTGTTATTGGAGATAAACGTCTTAAAAAATTGAGAAAAAAACTTATTCTGGAAGACGTTCTTAATTTGAACAGTGATTTTGGTCTTCACCCTAAATTAGAAATTTTTCATAAACTCTGGCAAAAAAATCAAGCGGCATTTGTTCATGCAACAAATATTCCTTACACAGGCAGATCACATTTTGACGGGCAAAATTTAATGGAAACTGGAGCACACATTCCATACAAAGAAAAAACAGGATGGCTTGGTAGGGGATTACTAGCTTCAGATATTATAGGAAAAGGTCTGGCAATATCTTTACCAATGCCACTTTTATTAAGAGGTGTGCCACAGAATAATAATTTCTTCCCATCACCAGATTTTGTTGAAACAAAGTTAATAGATCAAATTTATAATGAATTTAAAGGTGAGCATAACGAGCTAATTAAATCTACACTTGATACAATTAGACAAAGACCATTGTCTATGCAAATAGCTACTGACTCTGATGATAGAAAAAAACTTGCTCTTGAAGCTGCTAAACAATTAAAAGACCAAAGTGGTCCTCGAGTTGCTGTATTTGATTTAGATGGTTTTGATACCCATGCTGCTCAAGGAGGTGTTGATGGAGCGCATGCTGATGAACTAGAAGAAGTAAATAAGATTGTTACTATTCTACATGAAAATCTTGGCCAAGCGTTTGATAATACCCTAATTCTTACTCTGACCGAATTTGGCCGAACTATAAAACAAAATGGAGGCTATGGAACTGAGCACGGATATGGAAGTGCAATACTAATGGCTGGAGGCTTGATAAAAAAATCTCAAGTTTATACAGATTGGCCTGGACTAAAAAAGAAAGAATTGTTTGAGGGAAGAGATCTAAATTCGACTATTGACTCCAGGGCTGTCTATAATTCTGCAATGTCAATTTGTTTTAACCAAGATCCAGAATTTTTACGTAAAGAAGTTTTTTGGGGAGATGAACTTCCTGATTTGTCTCAAGAATTGTTTAAGATTTAGAAATAAATAATTTTTTTAGTAATTTCATGTTAAACAAGAATATGGTTTCAGAAAATTTTGATAGTTTATTCGAGGCTGCAAAAAAAGTTAGAGAGCAAGCTCATGTGCCATATTCAAATTTTAAAGTAGGAGCAGCTTTTCTAACAGAAGATAGTAAAATTATTACTGGCTGTAATGTTGAAAATGCAGCCTATCCTCAATCCCAGTGTGCCGAAGCAACAGCAATTGGAAATATGATATCTAATGGAAACAAAAAAATTTTAGAAGTTGTGGTTATAGGCTCAGGTGAATTATTATGCTCACCTTGTGGCGGTTGTAGACAGAGGTTAAGGGAATTTGCTACTTTAGATACTAAGATTCATATGTGTAACGAAAATGGTCATATGAAAACATCTACGCTCGAAGAATTACTTCCAGATTCTTTTGGCCCAGAGAATCTTTAATGCTAACTTCGGCCAAAAAATTTTTAGAAATAACAAATAACACTTCACCCGATATTGCCGTAATTTTAGGAAGTGGACTAACTAATTTTTTTGAAGAAAAAGATATTCAAGAATCAATTTCATACGAACAGTTAGCCGATTTTCCACAGCCAACTGTAAAAGGTCACGCAGGTAAATTAGTTTTAGGAAAAATAAATACTTTAAATGTTGTTTGTATGTATGGAAGATCACATATTTATGAAGGACACAATCCTCAAAGCTTAGCTTCACCCATAAGAGTATTAAAGGACATTGGGTGCAAGTTATTAGTTGTCACAAATGCAGCAGGTAGTTTAGATGAAGCTATGCCAGCTGGTAGTCTAATGGCAATTAAAGATCATATTAACTGGAGTGGTTTCAATCCACTTATTGGACCCAATGCTGAAGAGTATGGCCCTCGTTTTCATGATATGAGTGATGGGTATCATAAGTTTTATAGAGATCAGTTAATGCAAGTCGCTAAAAAAGTAGATCAAAAAATTTATGAAGGTATTTATTGTATGTACTCAGGACCAAACTTTGAAACACCTGCTGAAATCAATGCCTTAAAAGTAATAGGTGGAAATGCTGTTGGAATGTCTACAGTACCAGAAGTTTTAGTTGCTAATCATTGCGGACTTCCTGTTATTGGTATCAGTGTAATCACCAACTTAGCTGCTGGTATGAATAAAACAAAATTAAGTCATCAAGAAACTTTAGAGAATGCAAGTTTAGCAGAGAACAATGTTTTAAATTTAATTAAACAATTTATACAAGAAGTTCAATTCGATGATACCTCAAGAGATAATTAGAAAAAAAAGAGATAACCAAGATCTATCAAAAGAAGATATCAACTTTTTTGTAGACGGTTTAACAAATGGATCTTTTTCAGATGCACAAATTGCAGCAATGAGCATGGCAATATTTTCAAATGGAATGACTCCTGAAGAAACTGTTTGTTTAACTGAAGCGATGACGAACTCAGGCGATACAATAAATTGGTCTGAGATTGTAGATTCTGAGTTGGTTTGTGATAAGCACTCAACTGGTGGTGTTGGAGACAAGACGAGCATTATTTTAGCACCAATTCTTGCAGCTTGTGGACTGTATGTACCTATGATTTCAGGTAGAGGTTTGGGTCATACCGGTGGTACTCTAGATAAATTTGATTCAATACCTGGGTACAATACAAAGCCTGATTTAGAAACTTTTAAAAAAGTTGTAAAAGACGTTGGTTGTGCAATTATTGGTCAAACCTCTAATTTAGCACCAGCTGATAAAAAATTATATTCTATAAGGGATATTGTAGGTACAGTAGAATCTTTACCTTTAATAACATCATCTATTCTTTCAAAAAAAATTGCAAGTGGTCTTTCATCTTTAGTACTTGATGTAAAAGTTGGTAATGGATCTTTTAATAGCACTATTGATATAGCAAGAGATTTATCCAACTCCTTAGTAAAAGTCGCTAAAGGAGCAGGTTTACATTGCGAAGCTATATTAACGGATATGAATCAGGTCCTAGGTAAAAGTGCTGGTCATACACTGGAGATATTAGAATGCATAAAATATATTAAAAATGATTTTAAAGATCACCGATTAGAAAAGATCACTAATGAATTAATATCTTCGCTATTAGTAAACATTTATAAAATTTCGAAAGAAGAGGCTTATAATAAAATTAATACGGTTATTAATAATGGACTAGCTGCAGAAAAATTTGAAATGATGGTTGCGGCCTTAGGCGGACCAAAAAATATTTTATCATCTTATGAAAAGGATTTAATAAATACTTCAGTTCGAAAAGATGTATTTTCTAGTGAACAAGGCTGGATAGAAAAAATTCATACCAGAGAATTAGGCCTTATACTTATTGAACTAGGAGGTGGAAGAAAACAGGTTACCGATAAAATAGATTACGGAGTTGGATATGATAATGTACTCAATATTAGTGATGAAGTGAATTCATCAACTCCTTTATTAAGTTTATACTCAAATAAAAATATAGATGATAATTTAATAAATAAAATACAAAGTTGTTTCATCATTTCAGATAAAAAAACTCACAAACTATCTGAAATATTTGAAACCATAAACTAATGAGTACCCAAACTGAAATTAATGAAGCACTTGTTCAATATTTACAAACCGTAGGTTACAGAGAAGATAAAATAATTAGTGAACTAGAAAATGAAACTTTAAAACTTGGCAGTGTTTCACAAATGCAGATTGCAAAAGAACAAGGTCAGTTTTTAGAAATGATAACTAAAATTTCTAATGCTAAAAATTGTTTAGAAATTGGAAGATTTACAGGGATGAGTACTTTGTTTTTGGCAAGAGGTCTACCTGAATCAGGAAAAATTGTAACTGTTGATAATTCAGATGAATTTTTACCCTTAGCAAAAAAATATTGGGAATTAGATAATATAAGTTCAAAAATTGAATCGATTATTGGAGATGGTGTTGAGGTAATGCAAAGCATGATAGATCGACAACAAAGTTATGATTTAATTTTTATAGATGCTGATAAGAATAATTATCCAAATTATTACGAACTGTCGTTAAACCTATTAGTTTCTAATGGAATAATAGTTATTGATAATATGCTTTGGCATGGTGATGTTGCTGACGAAACTATACAAGACTCTCAAACACAAACTATTCGTGATTTAAATTTAAAAATTCAAAATGACACAAGAGTGGAATTCTCACTTCTCCCATTATCTGATGGATTATCGTTTATAAGAAAAAAATAATAAAGACTTGAATTTAACACAATCATCCCCACATCATAATCGTCTGTATGCCATTGTGGGTGCAGAAAAAATAAACTTGCTTAATAAAGGAGTTATTATGACTAGAAACCTATCCGTTTGGAATTCTCTAAGACCATTCTCTGTTGGATTTGACTCAATTTTTGATGAATTTGATAGAATGTTGGAGTCTACGGAACGATACAATACAAATTATCCACCTTACAATATTCATAGAGTTGATGAGCATAACTATAAAATTGAAGTTGCTCTTGCTGGATATAGTAAAGAAGATATTGAGATTGAATTAAAAGAAAACAACCTAACTGTTAGAAATAAGCCTAAAGAAAAAGTGGTTAATGAAAATGGCAATGGTGTAATCCATAAAGGAATCTCAACAAGACAGTTTGAAAGATCGTTCACAATTTCAGAAGACATCAAAGTCAAAGATGCTGAATTGAAGAATGGACTTTTAGCGATTGATTTGGAGAGAATTATTCCAGAAGAAAAAAAAGCTAGACTTATTTCAATAAAATAGTTTTGATAGGGGCCCAAAGTGGCCCCAACATTTTTAACTTTAAATTTAGAATAAATCTAATTTTATGAATTTTAACAACACTGATATTAAAAAAAAATTCATATAGATCTACATTCGTATTCTGATAATTTTTAATAAGATTCTTAATCATAGAACGTGGAGATATTTATTATCTCCATAAAAAAAAGAAGGTTATATGAAAATTTTTTTTAGATTACTTTTGATACTAATTGCATCTACGATTTCACTAAACTTGTTTGCCAAAGAGGTTAATGTTTATTCTTACAGGCAGCCAATTTTAATAGATCCTTTCTTTGAGGAATTTACAAAATTGACTGGCATAAAGGTAAATGTTTTACATGCAAAAAAAGGATTGCTAGAAAGAGTTTTAGCTGAAGGTGAAGATACACCTGCTGACTTGGTATTAACAGTTGATATAGCAAGATTAAACCAATTTGTTGAAAAGGATATTTTGCAACCAATTAATTCAGATATTTTGAATATGAATATTCCAAATCATTTAAGAGACAGTAATAATAAATGGTTTGCACTTTCAAAGAGAGCTAGAATTGTTGCAATATCAAAAGAAAGAGTATCTACAGACTCAATTAAAAGAATAGAAGATTTATCTGATCCAAAATGGAAAGGTAAAATTTGTACAAGACCTGGCAGCCATGACTACAATAGATCACTTTTAGCTTCAATAATTGCTGCAAATGGAGAAGCTATAGCTGAAGAATGGGCAGCAGGCATCGTTGCAAATTTAGCACGAAAACCTGAAGGTAATGATAGAGCTCAAGCAAAAGCAATTTATGAAGGTGTTTGTGATATTGCTGTAATGAATACCTATTATTTTGGAAAAATGAAATTTAATGAAAAGAATCCAGAACAAAAAGAATGGGCTAACTCAATAGAGTTAGTTTTTACTAACCAAGAAGACAGAGGTAATCACATAAATGTTGCTGGTGGAGGTGTAATTAAGTACTCTAAAAATAAAGACAACGCGATTGCACTACTTGAATTTTTGACTCAACCAAAAGCCCAAGTCCTCTACAGTTCTATAAACTATGAATATCCGGTTAATCCAGATATGAAATTAACTGATGAGTTAAAATCATGGGGTGAATTTAAAGAAGATAAACTGCCTGTTGAAAAACTAGCAGAACTTGCTCCCATAGCTCAGAAAATCATTGATAGAGTAGGCTGGTAAATTATAGGTTAACTGTTTTGATAAATTTTAATTTATGGTCTAATTCTGTGGCGATAATTGCTTTAGTAATTATCGCCCCTATTTTTTCAATATTTTATTACGCAATCTTAGGTGATACATCACTATGGCCACATCTTTTTTCTACTGTTTTGCCCAGATATCTTACCAATACAATAATTCTAATGTTTGGTGTTGGAGGATTAAGTTTAGTCTTTGGTTTGACTACTGCTTGGATAGTGACAAGATATAATTTTTTTGGGAAAAAATTTTTTGAATGGATGTTATTATTACCAGCTGCTGTCCCAGCTTATATTATTGCCTATACTTATACTGATTTTTTTGAATATGCTGGTCCTCTTCAATCATTGCTAAGAGACATATTTGGTTGGACGAGCTCAAAAGATTACTGGTTTCCAAATGTGCGATCAATAGGAGGTGCAATTTTGGTAATGTCTTCTGTATTGTATCCATACGTATATTTAATGACTAGAGCATCATTTATAACGACACCTATATCTTTTTTTCAAACTAGTTCTATTTATGGAAGGAATTCCTTCTTCAATGTTGCTATTCCATTTGGTCGTCCTGGTATAATTGCTGGCTTGGCCTTAGTACTAATGGAAACAATTTCTGATTTTGGGACAGTTGATTATTTTGCAATTGAAACATTAACCTTAGGCGTATTTAATGTTTGGTTAGGAATGAATAGTCTATCTGGCGCATCACAGATTTCTAGTATTTTATTTATGATTGTTATAGTACTTTTAACTTTAGAGTATTTGGGTAGGCGTAGCAGAAAATTTCATGAAAAATATAGTGGTGCATCTTATACACCAACCCAAACAGTTTCTGGTATCAAAAATTCTTTATTGTTTTTAATTTGCTTAATACCTTTAAGTCTTGGTTTTATAATACCTGTTTCAATTTTATTGAATTTTGTAATTAAAGGTTATTCTGTAATAAATTTTTTTGAAATTTTTCAAATAACACTATCAAGTATATCTTTAGCATTTATTTCTTCATCATTCATAATGTTGCTATCCCTATTAATGATTATAGTTGGAACATATAAATCAAATAATTTCCAAAAAATTTTAATATTTTTTGCTTCTTCTGGTTATGCTTTTCCAGGAACAATTCTTGCAGTTGGAATAGTCGTATTTGTTGGGTGGCTTAATGATTTAATTTATTTTCGTATGAGTTATGCCGTTGGCGGATTTATAATTTTATTATTTGCGTATAGTATAAGATTTTTAGCTGTTGGTAATGGAGCAATTACATCAGGTATTTCAAGAATTCATCCAAACTTATTAGACGCATCAAGAACAATGGGTGTTAGCTTTTTCAAAAGTATAAGAAAAATTATATTACCCTTGCTGTATACAAATTTATTAGTTGGAGGAATATTAGTTTTCGTAGACATCTTAAAAGAACTTCCAATAACACTTTTATTAAGACCATTTAATTTTGAGACACTAGCAACCTATGTTTATCAATATGCCTCTGATGAAATGTTGGAGGAGTCAGCATTTGCAGCTCTAATTATAGTTATTGCTGGATTAGGACCGGTAATTTTTCTTAACAGAACAATTACTAAATCAATAAAAAACTAAAACTTAATTCTTAAAAATATAAGCCTGATCATTATCAATTTCTATCTCGACTGCAGATGATTGTTTTGGATTAAAGTCAGCAGGCATGTGGCTATGAACATGAACAACTTCATTATTATTATCTAACACAGATAAATGGATAAAACTAAATGACCCCATTAATTTTGACGCCATAACGGTTCCCTTAATTCCATTAACTGGTGTTGGTTGTTTGTTGAGTTTTATGCCTTGAGGTCTTATGTGTACTACAACTTTCTCACCTTCTAAATTTCCAGGTGTTTTAATTTTCCCAACCGGTGTGTAAATGTGAGATTCTTTAACAACACCTTCAAATTTATTTGTTTCACCAAAAAAACCTGTAACATATGAATTTTTTGGATTGTTATAGAGATCATTCGGAGTTCCTGACTGTACAATCGAACCTGATTTATCAAAAATATTTATATGATTTGAGATAAACATTGCTTCGAAAGGATCATGAGTGACTATAATTACAGACACATTTGATTTTTGTAATAGATGCAGCGTATCATCTCTCACCTCTTCTCGAAGGCTTAAATCTAAACTTGAAAAAGGCTCATCTAATAAAAGTAAATCGGGTTGTGAAATTATAGATCGTGCAAGTGCAACTCTTTGTTGTTCACCACCACTTAACTCGTGTGGGTATTTATCTAGTGAATTAGGTAATTTTATTAGTTCAATAATTTCATTAACATTATTAGTTGAATTCTTAGCATTAGTTGGAAATCTCAAATTTTCTTTTACTGTCAAATGTGGGAATAAAGCGTAATCTTGAAATAAAAAACCAATTTTTCTTTTTTCTGTAGGTAAGTGTTTTGCAGTACTACTTACTTCTTCACCATTAATAATAATTTTACCTGACTGTACTTTTTCAAGACCTGCTATGAGCTTTAATAAAGTAGTTTTTCCACTACCTGACGGTCCCAAAATACAAGAGATACTATCTTTATTGAGATTAAAATTAATATTATTTAAAATTTTTTTATTATTAATCGAATGAGTAAGATCTTTAACTTCAACAGCAATCATAAAATACCTATTACACTAAAATTAAACTTGGGGAAATTTATCTAAAATTTCACTTTCCCATTCAAGAAACTTTTTTGATCTATTATCAGGACTTGGATGTGATCCCATAAATTCAGGCACCCTTCCTTCTTGACCTGCCATCATTCTTTGCCATAATTTAGCAGGTTCTTTAATATTAAATCCAGCAAGATTCATAAATCCCATACCTAAATAATCAGCTTCACTTTCCATTTTTCTACTAAATGGAAGAAAAATACCATACTTAACCACTGAGTTGTAAACATTACCACCTACGTTACCAACTCTAAAAGATTTATTTAAAAGTTCAGCGTATTTACTTCGCGATATTCCAATTGTTGCCATTTGCATCATAGATGCTTGGGTTAATTTTTCAACAGTGTGTCTAGCAAATGCATGCGCAATTTCATGGCCCATCACTGCAGCAATCCCGTCATCATTTTTACAAACAGGAAGTATACCAGTGTAGAAAGCAATTTTTCCACCAGGCATACACCATGCATTTTTTGTTTCAGACTCAATTAAAGCAAATTGCCAATTAAAATTTTCTACAGGATTTTTTTCACGCTTATTAAGATAAAATGTATCTAGAGAGGTATAAATTTCTTTTCCAATTTCTTCAATTTTTTTAGATTCATCTGTGTTATCTAATAAAATTTTATCTTCTTTAGCTTTTGATAAAAATTTTGAATATGTTTTCTCAACTTCTTGATTTAAAGATCTTTCATTGGGATAAATTTTTGGAGTACCAAGAACACCACCTCCCATTAAAATTATAGGTAGATTGCTATCATATAAATTTAACTGACTTCGATTTGTTAATGGTACTTGTGTACAAGAAGGTAAAATCATCGAACCACATAAAGAGCAACTTGCGCCAAAAACAAAGCTTCTTCTGTTTATTCTTGCTTCCATATTATTATTATATAGGTAATTTTATTTATATGAATATTTTTAATTCAGTTAAAAAAGCAGAAATTCATGTTCATTTAGAAGCAACCATTACGCCAGATTTATGTAAGAAATTTGCCAAACGTAATAATTATGAAATACCTGAAGAAATGTTTGGCTCAAAGTATGCATACCAATGGGATGATTTTTATGATTTTATAAAAAAATATGACATCGTTACTTCTGTCATACATACGCCAGAAGATTATTTTGAATTAACGTATGAATATTTAAAAGATTGTGCAGCTAACAATGTTCTTTATGTCGAAGCTATGATTTCCTCAACTCATGCTAAAGAAAAAGGGATGACCTATCATTCTTTTATTGAAGGAGTCTATGAAGCTTCCAAAAAAGCTGAAGAAGATTTTGGTATTGTTTCACGTTATATAATGAATGGGATCAGACATTTAGGACCAGAGTCAGTACAAGGAACTGCAGAGGAAGTTTTAAATAATCCCCATCCTTGTTTAGTTGGTTTTGGTCTGGCTGGGGATGAATTGCATTTTCCTCCAAGCTTATTTGTTGAAACATTTGATATGCTAAAAAAAGAAAATTTTCCAATTACGGTTCATGCAGGTGAATGGGATGGTCCTGTAAATATAAGAAATGCTATTAACCTTCTGCATCCAACAAGATTAGGCCATGGTGTTCGATCAATAGAGGATCCTGATTTAGTAAAAGAAATAATTGATAAAGATATTATTCTAGAAACTTGTCCAACAAGTAATATTGCAACTAAAATTTACAAAGATTATGTAGATCATCCTGTGAAAACATTATTTGATCAAGGAGTAAAAGTAACAGTCAATTCTGATGATCCTCCTTTTTTTAATGCTACGATAAACGGTGAATACAAAGTCATGGAAGATTTAGGTTTAAATGAAAAGGAGCTAACTTCCCTTACTCATAACGCTATAAAATATTCTTTTTGCGATGATGAAAATAAAAATAAATTATTAGCTAAATTAAACTAGATAATTTTACTAAAGGTCTTGCACCATAATGTGAAATAATTTCTGCGGCAGCAATTGATGCGTAATTACCGCATTCATCCATTGCTTTACCTTTAGAATAACCAAATAAAAAACCAGCTGCAAATAAATCTCCAGCTCCAGTTGTATCTACAACTTTTTCTACTTTTTTTGCAGCAACTTCAGTGATGTCATTACCAGAAACAATAACTGATCCACTACTTCCTTTAGTAATAGCAGAAATTATATTTAATGATTTTGCATACTCTAGACCTTCTTCAAAACTTTCTGTTTGTGCCATTGCTTTGATTTCATCTTCGTTAGCAAAAAGAATATCAACATTCTCAGTTATTAATTCTTTAAAAGAATCTCTGTGTCTATCAACACAAAAAAGATCAGATAAAGTAAATGCAATTTTTTGATTATCAGCTTTGCAAATATCCACCATTTTTTTCATAGCCTTTTTTGCATTCTCATTGTCCCACAAGTAGCCTTCCAAATATGCTATTTTATGATTTTTAATATCATCCTCTTTTATATCTTCAGGACCTATTAATGTTCCAGCACCAAGAAAAGTACACATTGTTCTAGTTCCATCTTCTTCAACAAAAATTGTACAACATCCAGTTGAAATATCAGGAGATGTAAATCCCAATGGAAATTTTAGTCCTTCCCGGATCATATCTTTTTGAAGGTATACTCCAATTTCATCATTTTTAATTTTTCCAATAAAACTTCCATTACCGCCAAAAGAGGTGATACCAAACATGGAGTTACCAAGGGAACCTCCACCAGCCATTTCTCTGATGGAATAACTTTCATGCAAATTATTTTTTAAATTTTCATCAATAAGATTCATAGAATCTCTATTAATTTCATGCTTTTCAATTTCACTTTGATTGGAAGGAATTATGGCATCTACCATAGCATTTCCAATTCCAACTACGTCTAATTTATCACTCATTTTTGTTTAATAATTATTGGTACTAATTGTACTATAATGACTCCAATAAATATTGCAAGGCATCCAAGTATTTTTTGTGTGTCTAAAACTTGATTTAAAAGTATCCAACCTGCTATTGCAGCAAAGACCGACTCCATTGATAAAATAATAGCAGCAGGAGCAGGATTAGCTTTATGTTGAGCAATAATTTGAAGTGTATATCCAATGCCAGCAGAAAAAATACCCGTATATAAAATTTCAAACCATTCAATTTGCATATTGGAGAGCTTTGGTTCCTCCCACATAAAAGCTAGGATCATAGATAAAATAAAAACAATAAAGTACTGAATGCTTCCAAATAAAAAAGGACTGTTAAGTTCTTTCATAAAAATATCGATACAAATAATATGTAAGGCAAAAAATAAAGCAGCAATAAACAAGAGTGAATCTGATTGTTGAATTTCAACTGATTGATTAGAGGACAAAAGATATGATCCATACAAACAAAGTAAAATGGCAATCCAGATAATCCAGTGTACCTGTTTTTTAATTATGAATCTTGAAATTATACCAACAAAGGGAACGTAAAGAGTGCTAAGAAAAGCAGCATTTGATATTAATGATTTTTGTAAAGCGTATTGTTGAAGACCCATACCACCAAAAAGAAAAAAACCTGTAGCTAAACAAAGATAAACTTTTTTTCTATCACTTAATATTTTAACAATATTTTGTTGTTCTAGATAAATCGCAAATGGAATTACTGTTAAAAAAGCAAAAAAGAATCTTCCAAAGCTAAAAGTAAAAGGACCTATGGCTCCCATTCCAGTAGTTTGACTGACAAAAGCTGTTCCCCATATAAGTGAGGCAATTAACATGAGTATGTTAGCTCTTGTATGACTCATAAAAATATTTGATTACTTATTTTATTGTTTATCTTGATTAATCCACCAAGACTCAATTACAATTCCGTAAAGTGGAATTTCGTCTGGGTATTCAAAAAAATCCCAATAAGCAATTCTGTCTTTGTTGCTATGATAAAGAGGAACTACATAGTGACCCCATAACAATACTCTATCAAGTGCGTGGATAGCCGTTGTTAATTCTTCTCTATTTGTTGCACTAATTAGTTTTTCAATTAATGCATCAACTGCTGGACTATTGATACCAGGATAATTTCTGCTTCCATCTTTTTGACCAACTTCTGATCCCCAATAAAATTGTTGTTCATTTCCTGGGCTTAAACTGACTCCCCAATATCTTTTAATCATATCAAAATCATAACTTAACAAACGTTCTTGATACTGTGATGAATCAACAGTTCTTACATCCATTGTAATGCCGAGTTTTTTTAAATTACTTTGATAGGCTAACGCAATTTTCTCATCAGATGGACTGACAATCAAGAACTCAAACTTGAATTCCTTTCCATCTTTTACCAGTTTTCCATCTTCAACAAACCAACCCTCTTTTTCGAGTATTTCTTTTGCTTTCAATAAATTTTTACGGTCATTACCACTGCCATCCGTAATAGGTGGTGTAAATGATTCCGTAAACACCTCTGCTGGAATTTCATCTTTCCATACATTCAGTAATTCTAACTCATTTTTTGATGGTAAGCCTGAAGAAGCTAATGGTGAATTATCAAAATAACTATCTGTTCTCACATAAGCATTTTGATATATCGTTTTATTAATCCATTCATGATCATAGGCATAACTTAAAGCAAGTCTTACATTTCTATTATTAAATATGTCACGTCTTGTATTCATCACAAGACCATTCATTCCAACAGGTCTATCGTTATTCATTTCTGTCAATATTACTTCACCATTCTGGACAGCTTTGAAATCATATTCTGATAACCAACGTTTAACATTGTACTCTCTTCTAAAGTCGTATTCACCAACCTTAAAAGCTTCAACTAAGACATTTGAGTCTTTGTAATAATCATAAATAATTGTATCAAAATTATAGAGACCTTTATTTACCGGTAAATCTTTTGCCCAATAATTTTCAACGCGTTTGTATTTTATTTGACGTCCTGGATCGAGACTATCAACTTGGTATGGACCACTGCCTAGAGGAATATCTAAAAATGTTTTTGTAACATCAAGATTTTCATAAAACTTTTTTGGAATGATTGGAAGAAAGCCTGCAATAATAAGAGGTAATTCCTTATCTTCATTATTTTCAAAAATCATTTTTATTCCATCATTTCCAATCAATTCAGTTTTAATAACTTTGCCATAAGTTTTTTTCTGATTTGGAGTACCTTTTGTTTGAAACGTTTCTAGACTAAACAATACATCATCGCGTGTTATTGGTGAGCCATCATGAAAGGTTGCATTTGAATTTAAATAAAAAGTTATAGACGATCTATCTTCAGGCAATTCTACCTTTTCAGCTATTAAACCATAGAGAGAGAATGCTTCATCCCATACTCTTCTCATTAACGTATCATTAACATATCCTAGACCAGCAGCTTTAGAACCTTTAAAAGCCACTCTATTTAGATTATCAAAAGAACCATATGATCCAAATTTTACTACCCCACCTTTAGGTGCATTTGGGTTTACATAATCTAGATTTTCAAAATCACTGGCATACTTTGGTGTTCCATGCATTGCAATACCGTGAACTTTTTCACTGTACGCATGTTTGTTAAGTGCAATTATTGAAGTTAAAATGGCAAATGCGATTAGAAATTTTTTCATAGATATATCCTATCAAAAAAAAGACAGATTTGTAATGAAATATAAATTTAAAAAATTATATAAATAGAATGCAAACCCTTAAATTATTTTCGGTACTTATAATATTATGTATTGGACATAGTATTCATGCAGCAGAAGTTGATATTTTTAAAGGTATGAAACTATATGCTGAAAATTGTGCAGGGTGTCATATGGGTAATTTAGCAGGTCATGAAGAGTGGGATAAATCGTTAGATGAAGATGGTCATAGAAGAGCACCTCCTCTTAATGGCACTGGGCATACTTGGCACCACTCTCCTGCACAATTATTTCATGTCATTAAATATGGTTTTAAAAAATCAAATCCTGATTATGAAGGTAAAATGCTTGGTAATGATGCGTTATCAGATGAAGATGTTTGGTCTATTCTTGAATTTATCAAAAGTACATGGCCAGAAAAAATACTAAATAAATATAACTCCCATTTTAAAAGCTAAGTTTATTGAAGCAAATCTTCAATTTTAATATTTAAGATATATATTATTATAATGAAAATTTTAGGATCTGAAATCACACCCTATAAGACATATTTAAATAGACGTAAGTTTATAAAGGGATCTTTAGCTAGCGCCATGCTAGCAACGGTTACCTCATCAGCATTTGCAAAACACGATAGTGATCTTTCAATTTATACTAATAATCTAAATGAAAAAGACAAACTTAATTCTTACGAAGAAATCACAACGTACAATAATTTTTATGAGTTTGGGACTCATAAAAAACATCCACATTTAAATTCTGGAAATTTTAAACCTAGGCCATGGACAATAAAAATAGATGGTCTTGTGAAAAAGCCTCAAACATTTGACTTAGAAAAAATTTTATCAAATGTAACAATAGAAGATAGGGTTTATAGATTAAGATGTGTTGAAGCATGGTCCATGGTTATTCCTTGGCAAGGTTTTCAGTTATCTGAACTTATAAAAATGGCCGAACCTTTAAGCTCTGCTAAGTATGTTCAATTTGTAACTGTATTCAGGCCGGAAGAAATGCCAGGTCAGCAAAAGAGAACAATCATTTGGCCATATAGAGAAGGGCTTCGAATGGATGAGGCAATGAATCCTTTAACAATATTAGCAACTGGATTGTATGGTCATGAAATGCCTAATCAAAATGGTGCACCCATAAGATTAGTTGTTCCATGGAAGTATGGTTTCAAATCAATTAAATCAATTGTGGAAATTAGATTTTTAGATACTCAACCTGAAACATCTTGGGAAACTTTGGCTCCTTGGGAATATGGTTTTTATGCTAATGTTAATCCTAATGTTAATCATCCAAGATGGAGTCAAGGAACAGAGAGACGAATTGGAGAGTTTAAAAGAAGAGAAACACTAATGTTTAATGGCTATGAAGAAGAAGTAGCACATCTCTATAAAGATTTAGATTTAACTAAATTTTATTAATGAATGTTTTCAACAAGAAATTTTAATCGCAGTAAACCTGTCTTATTTATTTTAATTTTATTTCCTAGTCTACTCTGGGCGTACCAATTTGTTACTGGGAATCTTGGAGTAAATCCAATTGAAAAACTTATGGATGAGTTAGGTCTAATGGCACTCAGATTAATAATAATAACTCTAATGATTACTACTCTATCAAATATTAAACCTTTAAAATCGATAGTTGTCATACGAAGAATGATTGGACTTTTCGCTTTCTATTATGTCTGTTTGCATTTCTCCACTTACATAGTTTTAGATCATTTTTTAGATATACAATTTATCATACAAGATATTATAAAAAGACCATTTATAACTTTTGGTTTTATAAGTTTTCTTTTTTTAATACCGCTTGCTAGCACTTCAACAAACAATATGATTAAGCGATTAGGTTTTAAATTATGGAAAAAAATTCATTATTTAATTTACCCAGTTGCCATTCTGGCTAGTATGCATTTTTATGTTTTAGTTCGCGCTGATAAAACTGAACCAGTCATTTATATGGGAATAATTATCCTCTTGTTACTTCACAGAATATTTAAAAGACTTACTCGTCCTCAGTTGGCTCAGTAACGGGGTTCATTTCCATACCAGCAGGACTAATATTTCGTGGTAAAGGATTATATAGTGATTCAAGATCACGCGGTTTAGTTCTTTGTGTCATTCTATACAAACCAAACAGCCCTAGTAGTCCATGTATTAAAAATAAATAGATGTAAAAACCTACCGCTCCCAAAATTTCCATGAAAGTAGAAACAAACAAAGGTCCGATAATTGATCCAATACCAATAAGTATACCAAAGGTTGCACTTGCTGATACTATCTCATTAGGTTGTAAGAAGTCATTTGTATGAGCAACTGTAAGTGAATACATTGGTAAACATGCAACTGAAAAAAGACCAGTAAAAATTAAGAATAATGTTAGCGGCATAAAGTTTGCAAAAACAAAAAATAAACTCAAACCTGAAGCCATAAAAGAAACACCAATAAGAATAACACGTCTATCAATTCTATCTGACAAATATCCAATAGGCCATTGAGATAGAGCGCCAGCTGACGTTATAATCATCATATACAGAGAAATTTCAAATAAGCTTAAATTAATAGATGAAGCATAAATTGCACCATACCCAAAAACTGCACTATGTGATAAACCAGTTGCTAAGGCAGCAACAAAACCCAAAGGTGAAACAGTATAAAATTCTCTTAAAGAAAAAAATTTAGGACTTTCTGTATTAGGTTGTTCTGTTGAAGACAAAAGAATAGGAAGAAGTGCGAATGATAATAAGATTGATACTAAAATAAATAAATCAACCTTAGCTGGATCACCTAAATTTAATAAAAATTGCCCTGCTCCAACAAACACAAAAGTAATAATCATGTAAACGGAAAGTAATTGACCACGAGTTTGATTAGTTGATTTTTCATTTAACCAGCTCTCCATGATCACATAAATTCCAGCAAGGCTTAAACCAGTTAATATTCGTATAAACATCCATGAATAAGGATGCACAAATACTGAGTGTAATAGTATTGCGATAGAAGCAAGCGATGCTAAAGCGGCAAAAACTCTTATATGACCAACACGTTGTAAAAAACTTGGAATTGTTAACGCGCCAGTTAAGTATCCAACGTAATAACCAGCTATAATAAGTCCTGATGCAAAAAAACTAAAACCTTCTAAAACGGAACGAACACCGATTAGTGTTCCTTGCAAACCGTGACCAAGACTAATTAAAGCAAAGCCAAAAAAAAGGGCCCAAGTGTTTTGTAGTACCTTAAACATCTTCTAAATTTTTATTGAAATTTTAGTATTCTTCTTCGCCGTCTTCTTTAGGTTTAATACCTTCGGCTATTGGATCAATTTCTGTTTCATCTTCTAATAAAACAGTATCATCCTCAAGATTGTCTTCGTTGTTATCCAAATCCAAATTATCGATATCAAGATCATCATCTTTTTCTTTTGGTTTTGGAGGAATAGGATTAGTTAAAGGAGCAGCATTAGTACTTCCAGGTTTTCTTCCACGTCTTGGTCTAGTCATGGTAGTAACTTCAATTTCTTTACCACACTCAGGACATTCCAGTTCCGTTCTTCCTAAGTCGTAGTATTGCTTACTACACATTGGACATATTCTTTTTAAACCCCAAGATTCTTTGTACATTTCTACTCTTCTTTTTTAATAAATATTTTACCGCAATAACCACAAACAATTTTGTTCTCATTATTGAAGGTATAATAAACTGCGGGATGTCCTAAACCATCTTCACCACCATCGCAAGAGATAGTTTCGGTTTTTGGATCTACTTCCACAATATCCTCAGTCATAAAAGTCATATAAAATTTTCGTGTAAAAAGTCTATATTTTTTCCTTATAGAATTTGAAAATAAACAACCGAAATACCACTCACTATTAAAATAGAAGGTATTATTCGAGATTTTGCATTTTTCTCGAATAAGAAAAGCATTCCAATAATTGCAGCAAACACGATGCTTATTTCTCTAATACTAGAGACATAAGCTATTTCTATAAATTGCATACTCCAAACAACAATTGCGTAACTACTTGTTGCAAAGACACCAGCAGCAATCCCCGATCTAAAAGTGTATGTTTCTCTTTTTCGTAAACCATCTTTCGAGATCAAACCAATAATTAGTAGAGGTATTCCATTAAGTGTGAAGAGCCAGTAAATATAGGAAAAACCATTTTCAGAAAGTCTAACCCCGACCCCGTCAACTAAAGTGTAAGCAGTAATTAGAATAGCCGTTGATATTGCGAGAGCAAAACCTCTGAAGTTAAAAGATAAATTTTTAGAATAAGAAATTAAAAATAAACCAATACAAACAATTAATATTCCAACAAAACCAGCAACACTAATATCAGAACTTAAAAATAAAATACTAATGATCGCTACAAACAAACATGAACTTCCTCTAGAAATTGGATATATGTAAGAGAGATCACCGTACCTATATGAGTAGATAACATTTAGTCTGTAGAAGACATGAATGATTACGGTTGCAATTAAAAAATACCAAACCTCTAAAGTTGGAAATGGAACAGTAAATGTTAAAGGTAAAAAAATAGTAACTTCTAAGACAGACGTTATACCCATTAACGATAAAGGGTTCTTACTTGATTTTATTATAGCGCTCCAAACTGCATGACATAGAGCAGAAACAATAATTAGGATAAAAATAAAATTTACTGACAATGTCATCAGTAGATAAGAATTTACTTCATGCCTGTCAAAGTAATTCCTTCAATAAATCGTTTTTGTGCGATTATAAAAGCAACAATAAGGGGTACTGTTACTGTAACTATCGAAGCCATCATAGGACCAAATTCATCACTATCAATTCCACCTCTGAATTCTCTTATACCAAGTGGTGGAGTAAAGAGATCTCTATTTCCTGTTATTACCATACGAGGCCAGAAATAATCATTCCAGTGTGCAACAACTGAGAATATTGCAAAAGCAAGTAACGCTGGTATTGCAGTTGGAAGCATTACTTTCCATACGATTGCGTACTCTCCCATGCCGTCCATCCTGGCGGCATCAATTAATTCATCGGGCACAGTCATAAAAAATTGCCGCATTAAAAAAATTCCAAACACCGATATAGTCCAGGGAAGTATCAAGGCGGAATAGGTGTCAACTAATCCTGCCTGGGCCAACATAACATATAATGGAAGCGCAATTCCGTGAACTGGTATGAGCAAGCAAAATAAAACCATCGAGAAAACAAATTCTCGTCCGTAAAATCGTAACTTGGCAAGTGCATACGCGCACGGTAAGGCGACTAAAACCTGAATGATGAAGATTGATAAAGTAACAATGACACCATTCATTAAGTATCTAGGAATAGGAGCTTTTTCAAAAGCAAACCAATAGTTGTATTGATATGGCTTCATTGTACATGTTTCTTCTGAATAGCCAGTTTTAACACAAACGGGAAACGTTTGAGTTTCTTGCGCACCAATAAGACCACCAGAAATTGATTGGATTTCTTGCTGAGATTTTAATGACATTGAAACCATCATATAAAAAGGGAGCATCACTACGATTGCACCAATAATTAAGATTGCATGCTTCCAACCTTCTCCAATATATTGTTTAGCTTCCATTAATAATGAACCCTCTTCTCAATGACATATCTTTGGAAAAACGTTAACACAAGAATAAATCCAATAAAGACAACAGTGATTGCTGCACCGATACTTGTTAAGTTTTGTTGAATAGCTTTTTCAAAGATTGCATACATCATGACATACGTTGTTTTTGATGGACCACCTTTAGTAAGTATTTCGATGGTATCAAATACTTGAAACGTTCTAATTGTAGTAATAGTCACAACAAACAACGTTGTTGGACCAAGCATTGGCCATGTAACAAGTTTAAATTGCTCCCATGTAGATTTAGCCCCATCCATTTCTGCAGCTTGGTATAACTCCCTTGGTATACTTGTTAAGCCCGCTAAATATAAAACCATATTAAAACCAAAAGCCTGCCAAATTCCTATGAAACATACTGTCCAAATCGCAGTATTTTTTTGTTTTAACCAATATGGAAAATCCATGTTGTTTGCACATGCTACAGCATACCAGCTTTCTTGTGAGTCTACCCATGGCAACCAATGAAAACCAAGAATGAATTCCCTAACTCCTCCACACCCATTCGCTAAAAAACTATTTACAATTCCTAATGTTGGATGAAGAGTAAATTCCCATGCAATTGCCATTGCAAGAAGAGTTGCCATAACTGGAAGAAAAAAAATTGTTTTATATATATCAGCGCCAAACCTTAGTGAGTTTAAAAGCATAGCAGCACATAATCCAAGTACAACAGAAATTGGAACGACAACAATAACATAAGTCGCTGTGGCCCAAATCATTTTGACATATGTTTTTCGATTGAACATCTTGTCATAATTTTCTAGTCCAACCCACTCGAATGTTTTGTTTCCTAAATTGTAGTCAGTAAAAGAAATACCTCCTGCAAGAAAAAGAGGAAAGATTAAAATAATTATCATCAGTATGATTGCTGGTGCAATAAACCATATGTGAGCTTTTGAATTATGCATTAGTAAATTGAACTCTCATTCCTGCATGATTAAATAGTAATGCTTTATCTGAAACTCTTTTAATATTCACACTAGAACCGTTTGAAATTTGGTGTGTAAATTGAGGTAAGCCCCTTACAATTATTTTATTTGAACCGTCTTCAATATTTACATGAAAGAAAATATCTGAACCTAAATTTTCTCTATATGCAACTATTCCACTAAATGTATTGTCATTACTTTCATTTGTAATTTCTAAATGTTCTGGTCGAATACCAATATGTAAATCTGTATTACTTTCAGAACTTTTTCTTTTTAAATTAACGTTGAGAAAACTTACTGTCCCACTTGAGTCCGAAGTTCCTTTAAATATATTTATTTTTGGACTTCCAACAAACTGAGCCACACTTAATGAGGAAGGATTGTCATATACTTCTTGAGGTGTATCAAGTTGTAATAAATTTCCATCAATCATAACAGCCATTCTAGAAGACATAGTTAATGCTTCTGCTTGATCATGTGTAACGTACACAAAAGTAGTTTTAAGTGAATTATGAAGTTCAGATAGTTCAGAACGCATGTGAACTCTCAAAGCCGCATCTAAATTTGAAAGAGGCTCATCCATTAAAAAGGCAACAGGCTCTCTTACCATAGCACGACCAAGAGCAACTCTTTGTCTTTGACCACCTGACAATTGTCCAGGTTTTCTATCTAATAGTTCTGAAATTTTTAGAGTTTCAGAAGTTTTATTTACTAATTGATTTATAGATTCTGTTTTCTCTTTTTTGCTTGGTGAAAAATTACCAATTAAGGGAAGTCTTTCAAATGCATTATAATCTCTAAGTCTTAATGGAGTTTCTAAATTTCTTCTTACTGTGAGATGAGGATAAAGAGCATATGACTGGAATACCATTGCCAAATCTCTTTCACTGGCTCTAACTCTATTTACATTTTTATTATCTATTAATACATCACCTGAAGTCTGCTGTTCCAATCCTGCAATTATTCTAAGTAATGTAGATTTACCACAACCAGATGGACCAACTAACGTTAAGAATTCTCCATCGTTTATATCAACATTCAAATTATTAAGTACTTGTGTAGAACCAAATGACTTTGAAATATTTTTAAGTGATATTGTCCCCACTCATTCCCCCTGTATCTTAACTTTAATCTACAAAATTTTATTAAATTTGAGAATATTTTAAATCTATTTATTTCAGTTTTATTTCAATTTTATTAACAAATATTCAAATTATGATTGAGTTTAACTAGCAGATAACTATAAATTCGTATTTTTAATAATATATATTAGTTGAATTCGTGTCCGATAATTTAGAAATTAATAAAAGAGAATATCCAAGCTCTTTCTCAAAAACTGCTATTGTTATATGCCTTGATGGTAGTCAAAAAGAGTATCTCGAAGAAGCATCAAAATCTAATCTTACACCAAATCTTGATAAATTAATTGCAAGTGGTGAAAACCTACTTGTTCACAGCGCTATTCCAAGTTTTACAAATCCAAATAACATTTCGATTGTAACAGGCCAACCAAGTTCTGTACACGGTATATGCGGAAACTTCTTTTATACACCTGAGACGGGTGAAGAAGTAATGATGAATGACCCAAAATATATGCGAGCACCAACTATTTTTGAAAAATTTTACAATTCTGGTTCTAAAATTGCTCTTGTTACTGCAAAAGACAAGTTGAGAACACTTTTAGGAAACGGATTAAGTTTTGATGATGAGAGAGCTATTTGTTTTTCTGCTGAAAAATCTGATCAAGCAACAAAAGATCTCAATGGTATAGATAATGTAAACGATTGGTTGGGGATGCCAGTGCCAGAAGTATACTCTGAAGGACTTTCTGAATTTGTAATGGCTGCAGGTGTAAAACTTCTTGAGGAGTTTAAACCAAATATTATGTATTTATCGACTACGGATTATATTCAACACAAATATGCACCAGGAAATGAAACAGCAAATAAATTTTATGCAATGTTTGATAAATATATTGGTCTTTTAAATAAGGAGAATGTTTCTATAATCATCACAGCAGATCACGGTATGAAACCAAAATCAAAAGAAGATGGTTCGCCTAATGCAATATTTTTACAAGATTATTTAGATAAAAAATTTGAACCAAACATGGCTAAAGTTATTCTACCAATTACAGATCCATATGTTGTGCATCATGGTTCACTTGGTTCTTTTGCAACAATTTATTTAGAAGACAAAAGTAAGATAGATTCAGTTGTAAATGCTATAAAAGAAATAAAAGATATAGAAGTTGTTTTAACAAAAGACGAAGGATGCTCTACTTATAATTTACCTCCAGACAGAATGGGGGATATTATATGTATGTCTTCAGAATTTATGACTATTGGTTCATCAGAAGATAAACACAATCTTTCTGGATTAAATGAACCTTTACGTTCACACGGTGGACTTCATGAAAGAGAAGTGCCATTCATATCAAATTTAAAATTACAAAATTTAGATACTAACAAACAATTATATAACTATGATGCATTTTACTATGCAATTAACGGAGCCCTATGATGCACAAAAAAATGATTAATGAAGCAATGCGTATTGCTGGAGAAAAAGTTACCTCAGATAAAACAATAAATGTTGAGTACCCTTTTACAGGTGAAGTAATCGGAACGGTTCCAGCCGGTACCGCAGAGCATGCAAGAAAGGCTTTAGATATTGCTGCAAATTACCAACCTAAACTTACAAGATACGAGAGACAAAAAATTCTTCAAACTGCTGCAGAAGTACTTGTTAAAAGAAAAGAAGAAATTTCTGATATTATTACTTTAGAACTTGGTATCTCAAAACAAGATTCTTTATACGAAGTAGGAAGAGCTTTTGATGTCTTTTCTTTAACGGCTCAACTTTGTATTCTTGATGATGGAGAAATATTTTCTTGTGATTTAACTCCGCATGGAAAAGCGAGAAAAATATTTACCATAAGAGAACCTTTAACGGCAATTTCAGCAATCACTCCATTTAATCATCCTTTGAATATGGTAGCGCATAAAATTGCACCTTCAATTGCAACTAATAATTGTACAGTATGTAAGCAGACAGAATTAACACCTTTAACAGCAATGGTACTCGCTGATGTTTTATATGAAGCAGGTCTGCCACCAGAAATGTTTTCAGTTGTAACTGGATGGCCTCAAGATATCGGATCAGAAATGATCAAGAATCCAAATATTGACCTAATTACTTTTACAGGTAGTGTAGGTGTAGGAAAATTAATTGCTGAACAAGCTGGATACAAAAGAACAGTTTTAGAGCTTGGTGGTAATGATCCATTAATTGTTTTAAATGACTTAGATGGTGATGATCTTAAAAAAGCTGTTGAACTAGCTGTTACTGGAGCAACGAAAAACTCCGGTCAACGTTGTACAGCTGTTAAAAGAATACTTGTTCAAGAATCCATTGCAGATCAATTTGTTGAAATGGCTCTTGAGCGTGCTAAGAAAATTAAATTTGGTGATCCTATGAATATGGAAACAGACTTGGGTACTGTTGTTAATGCTCAAGCTGCAGAACTTTTTGATAAAAGAGTTTCTATGGCTGAAGAAGACGGTGCAAAAATTTTATATCATCCTGGAAGAAAGGGTGCTTTGTTACCTCCAATAGTTGTAGATCATGTTGATCCTAAAAGTGAATTAGTTTTAGAAGAAACATTTGGTCCAGTTATCCCAATCATTCGTGTGCCTAATGACGATGAAGCTGTAATGAAAATATCTAATTCAACCGCATTTGGATTATCATCTGGTGTATGTACAAATAACTTCATGCGAGCAAAAAAATATATTCAAGGTTTAAATGTTGGCACTGTAAATATTTGGGAGGTTCCAGGCTATAGAATTGAAATGTCTCCTTTTGGAGGAATTAAAGATTCAGGTCTTGGTTATAAAGAAGGAGTAATTGAAGCAATGAAAAGCTTTACTAATGTAAAAACTTTCTCACTACCTTGGTAAAAAAACAAGTTTTTCTCTAATTTTTTTATTTCTGTGGAAAAATAAGCTTATTTTTTAGTAATATTTTCGTAATAAAATTGTAACCCTTTCTAGCTACATGTTAGATTAAATTATTATATTCAATCGGGAGGATTAAATGAAAAAATTAATTACAGGATTGGCAGCCGTATTAGCTTTCGGTTTTTATGGTTCTGTTAATTCAGCTAAGTCTATTGAAATAGAAGTAGCTTATCCTTATTCAGGATTATTCGATGTAACGTTTCAAGCTATTATGCCAGAGTTTGAAAAAGCGCATCCAGATATTCAAGTTAAATTTAGAGCAACTTATGAAAACTATGAAGATGCAACTGCAACAATTTTTAGAGAGTCTACTTCAGGTAACTTACCAGATGTAACGATGCAAGGTCTTAACAGACAAGCACCTCTAGTAGATAAAGGTATTGCAAAGTCTTTAGAGCCATTTATTGCAAAAGAAGCAGCTTTTGAAAAAGATGGTTACCATTCTGCTATGTTAAGTCTTTCAACATTCGGTGGTGAAGTTTATGGATTACCATTTTCTGTATCAACGCCAGTTGGATATTACAACATGGATCTATTAGCTGAAGCAGGTGTAGATAGTATTCCAACTAACTGGGACGAAGTTATTGCAGCATGTAATAAATTGGAAGCAGCAGGTAAAGGAACTCTATACTTTGGTTGGAACATCACAGGTAACTGGTTCCACCAAGCATTAATGCATACTCAGAACGTTCCAATGGTTAAAGATGGAGCTGTAAATATGGGTGGTGATGCAGGACTTGCAACGTTAGAGCAAATGAAAGCAATCATGAGTGGATGTAATATGCCAAACTATTCAATTGCTGATGGTCAAGCTGCGTTTAACGCAGGTACTATTGGTATGATGTTCTGGTCTACTTCAAGCTTGGGTTCAGTTAATGCTGCAAAGGCAGACTTTGTTTTAAAAACTGCACCGTTCCCTGGAATGGCTGGAGTAAACAATGGAACACCAGCAAGATTACCAGCAGGTGGAAACGCTGCAATGTTAGTGTCTACATCTGACGATCCAGCAAGAGTTGATGCTGCATGGACTTTCTTAAAGTTCATTACATCAGGTATCGGTGCTGCATTAGTTGCTGAAACAACTGGATATGTTCCACCAAACAAAGCAGCGAATGATTTATTAGGTGACTTCTATAGTCAAAACCCTAATAAACTTACTGCTGTTGAACAACTTCCACTTCTTGCTGATTGGTTTGCGTATCCTGGAGAAAATGGATTAGCTGTTACACAGGTAATCTATGATTTTACGGAAGAAATTGCTACAGGAGACGCTGATGATATGGCAGATCTTCAAGAAGAAATGATGGAAGAAATAAACGATCTTATGTAATTTAAGATTATTTATTATTAACTTTTTATTACAGCGGCTTTATAAAAGCCGCTGTTTTATTTTAAATTTAAATGGGAGTAAAAATAGATGCCTCTTACAACAACTACAATAGGTGCTTATCCAAAACCTAAACAAACACCCATTCAAGATTGGTTTTTAGGGACAAAATCAGAAGAAGAGAGAAAAGCATCAAAAGGATTATTATCAAATTGGTCACCTGGCGCATATGAAAAAGCATTAGAGTCTGCAGGTGCGGATGCTGAAAAATTATTTTTAGCAGCAATTAAAGAAGTTATAACTGATCAAGTAAATGCGGGTATTGATGTTCCAACAGATGGGGAAGTTAGGCGCGAGAGTTATGTATTATATCAATGTCGATTTTTAAATGGTGTAAGTTTTCAGGAAGTTACACATAAGTCAGTAAGACAGGGTGCGTTTGAAGCTGACCTTCCAACTATTGTTGCACCAATTTCAAGTAAAGAAATACGTATGCATTTAGACTGGAAGAGTGCACAACAATTTACAAAAAACCCAGTTAAAATTACGCTACCTGGACCAATGACAATTACAGATTCAATTGCCAACAATTACTATGATGACATGAAAAAACTTGGTTTTGATTTAGCATTAGCCCTCAATAAAGAAGTTAAAGCACTTGTAGATGCAGGTTGTCAGTATATTCAAATTGATGAACCAGTATTTGCTAGAAAGCCCGATGAAGCTCATTCTTACGGTATGGAAAATTTAGAAAGAATGATGCATGGTATACCTAAAGAAGTGCAACGCGTTTGCCATATTTGTTGCGGTTATCCTAACTCATTAGATTCAGAAGGGTATAAAAAGGCTGATCTAGATGCTTATGATAGAATTGCATCACTTGTAGATGATTCAACTATTGATGAAGTATCTTTAGAAGATTCACATAGGCATAATGATTTAAATCTTTTAGAAAAATTTACTAAAACAAAAGTAATTTTTGGATTTATTGATATTGCAAAAAGTAGAATGGAGTCTGTTGAAGAAGTAAGAGTTCGTATCAAAGATTCACTTGAACATATTGATGAACACCGTTTAATAGCTGCACCAGATTGTGGTTTAGGTTTCTTTACGCGAGAACAAGCAATTGAGAAAATGACAATTTTAACTAAAGCGGCAAAATCAATTTAAGGTAATGTGGAATTATTTTAACCCTGTTGAAATTATCTTTGGAGAAAATAGATTTAAAGAAGTACATGATGCTCTTAAAAATAAGAACTACATCATAATCACTCATCCAGAAAAAATTTTTAAAAAATATAGCGATGAATTAAAATCTTCTTCAAATCCACCTTTATCCATCATGACGGATGTTCAGCCTAATCCAGATTATAAGGATATTTTAGAGCTACAAAATAAATTTTCTTCAATTAATGAATCGGTAGATTATATTTTAGCTATAGGTGGTGGCTCTGTTACAGACACAGCTAAAGCAATTGCTGCATTTAAAGATAAACAAGAATATCTAACAGATTTTGTTCGCAATAAGAAAAGTCCAAGAGTAGAAAATCCAATTAAGATTATTGCAATACCTACAACTTCAGGAACATCAAGTGAGCTTACGTGTTGGGCCACAATATGGGATAAAGAAAAAAATAATAAATTATCTTTGGCGCATAAATCTCTTTATGCAGAAAAAGCAATTATCGATCCATCAATTATGGTTGATAAGCCTTTAGGCTTGACCATTTCAACTGGTTTAGATGCTCTCTCTCATTCAATGGAAAGTATTTGGAATATTAATGCAAACCCAATTTCTGCTTCTCATGCAATACAAGCATCAAAATTAGTATTAGAAAATTTACCACTTCTCGCTAAAGATTTAAGAAACATTGAATTACGTTCAAACATTGCACTGGCGTGCGTTCATGCTGGCTTAGCGTTTTCCAATACGAAAACTGCTATTGCGCACAATCTATCATACCCAGTGACACTCAATTACGGTATTCAGCATGGTATTGCTTGTTCATTTACTTTACCCATGATTACTAAAAGTATGGTTGGAATTGATAGTGTCGCTGAGGAAAGACTAAAATTAATTTTTAATAATAATCTAGAGAATGCTGCAAATCATCTGAGTGAATTTATGCGTTCTTTGGAAGTTCCTCTGAACTTAAATGAAATAAAAGTTCCTGTTCAAGAATGGAATAATATAGTAGATGATGCGTTTTTAGGGGAACGAGGTAAAAACTTTATTGGCAATAAAGAAGCCTTCATCTCTTCTGCTAAATCAATGGGACTTTATTAGTAATGAAAAAAAATTTCAGGTTTTATGATAACAGACAAAAATACTTATTATTTGTCACAACAACAAATGAAAAAAATCAAATTGCTGATTCGATACGCCCTCACGTAAATAAAATTAAACCTCAAAAACCTGGCATAAAAATATTTGATGCTGGTATGGGTGATGGTTCCTTGCTTATGAATGTTATGCGTCAGTGCCACGAGGCCAGGCCTAACGTACCTTTATTAGTTTGCACAAAAGAAATAAGTATTGAAGATGTAAGATTAGGTCTAGAAAAATTACCCGATAGGTTTGTTGAACATAAGAATACTGTTTTTGTCATTTCAAATCTACACTACGCTGAAGCCGCAAACTTAAAATCAAAAAATGAAGTTAAACAGAAAAAAATTAATTGGAATATTATTAAATTAAAAGGTGACACTTCTCTTGAATTTGCTCAACAATTAAGAAAACAAAATGAATTTTTAGAAAAAAAATGGAATATAGAAATTAATAAAAAGTCAGGTAACCATACTTATAAAGAGCCTTCAGTCATGGTTATCTACCGCGAAGATCAAGAATTTAATGTTAATGAATTAATACCTACCAAAAAAAAATCAGATAATAAATTTGATCTTATTATTGCTTCACAGCCTTATCGTTCAAGAATTTCAGCAGAAAAGAAATCAAAATACGTTATCGAACCAATGATTAGAGCGTTAAAATCAAAAGGGAAATTATTAACCATTCATGCTTCAGGAAAAGATCCTGCTAATGAAATAATTCGTAAAATTTGGCCAAAAGAGGACCCATTTCCTTCTCTTGGAAATAGTATCATTTCTTATCTTAAGAAAAATTTAGATAAAGATTTATTAAGCAGCTTATCTTTTGGAGAAAAAAGAATTATTAAATGTAAATTGAGAGCTCTACCAACAGAAATCAGTGGAGGTATAGCTACATCATTAGTTTTTTCTGCTTGGAATGCTTCCATATATGTCAATCAAATGGATGATGATAAAGTAATGAAGGTAGAAAAAACAAAAAATTACGAAAAAGTAGTTCAAAATATTGTTGCTAAAAATAAAGGCCTTTATTTTAACAATGAAATATTTGTAATCGAAAAAAAATAATTTTTTATTTAAACCAATTAACTTCTGTTTTTAAAAAATCCTCTGTATGAATAATTAAGGCGTCAGATCGAATTATTGCAACATTATAATTTGTATCTGTATTAGCAGTTCCTAAACGATATTCATTTGAAAAGTTAGGTATTAGAGGAGACCAAGTACTTCTTGGGGAAGAAAAAGTAATACCACAATAAGAGCCAGAACTTGTAATGTGTTGATGACCAAAAAAAATATGTTTTATTATCTTATTATTTTTAGTTAAAATTTGTTGAAACTCTTTTTTTTGTTGTAATCCTATTCCATCACTTTCCTCTTTTACTAATGCCAGTGGATTATGATGCATAAAGATATACGTATCTGTATTAGTATTACTTAAAATATTATTTAACCATTCTTGCCTCTCTTCACAGTAATGTCCTTGGTGAGTGTTAATTAGATTAGTATCTATAAAAATTAAACGTTTATTATCTATATCCTTAAAGTATTGAATAAATCCATTTGGATCGGTTTCAATATTAGGAAAGTTTATTTTAAACTCATCTCTGTTATCATGATTACCTATAATTAATTGAGGATTTAAATTCTTCGGCAGACCTGCTTCATCAATTATTTTTAAAAATAACTGATAAGAATCTTTATCACCTAAGTCTGTAATATCACCAGTGATGGCAAATAAATCTGCATCACCATGATTATTTTTTATATGACTTAATGCTTTTTTAAATTTACTGACAGGATCTATGCCATGAATCTTATCTATATAAATATGAGGGTCTGAAAGATGAATAATTTTCATTATTTTATACAAATTTATAATTAGATCGCAGTTTTAAAATAAATATACTTATTAAATTCCTCTTTTAAGTCGATGCTAACTCTTGCATGTACTTTACCTTGTTTTCCATGAAATGATTGTTTTTCTTTAACTGGAAACACCCCTTCATGCCAAATGTTTGGATGAATATACAAACCTTTTGATCCATCACAATAAAATGCTTTGAAATGTTCTGGTTCGATGTCGTCTGTTGGTAAAGCTAAAGGACAAATAAATGGTTTATTTTCTGCAGGAAAAAAAAGCTGACCTCCATCAGGATGATAATTTGCATGCCATAGAAATATTTTTGTTGGATCTGAATATTTATCTTTTTGCAATTCTTGATCGGGGTTATTGGCATAACCCAGTATATATTTTCCATCTACTTCATAATCGCTCTTATGTTGGACAGCATTATTTTGTCCATAAAGCACATCACCTTGCCACCAGGTATCAAAAGAACCTTCGGTAGTTCCACCTTCATTACCAGTTCCCTCTTCTATGTCGCGCCATCCTTGTTTTGGCCAAGTAACAATTTCAATATCACTATTTTCAAAACTATCGATTAAATATCCGTATCCTTTAAGATTTTCATTTGTTGCTTTAACTAATGGTATTTCAATTTCTTTTGTCATTATTTTGTTAGTTTAATGTTAATCCCAATTCAGTAACGACTTCTTTTACAGCTTTTATTGTATCCATCATGTCTTGTTCATCTAAATTACCAATACACCCAATTCTAAAAGTTTCTGCCACTGTTAGTTTTCCTGGATAAATTAAAAAATCTTTTTCACTAAGAGCATTATAAAATTTCTCAAAGTTAAATTTAGGATCATTAGGTTGTTTAAACGTAATAATAATTGGTGCTTGTAAATTATCAGGAAGTAGTTGCTCAAATCCCAAATCTTTCATTCCATTACAAATAATTTCACAATTTTTTTTATATCTTTTACCTCTTCCCTCTACACCACCTTGTTGTTTATGTTCCTCAATAGCTTGATTGAATGCAGCCAATACATGTGTTGGAGGTGTAAATCGCCATTGTTTATTTTTTTCCATTGCTTGCCATTGATCATATAAGTCTAGACTTAGTGAGTGACTATTGCCTTTTGCATTTTGAATAACTTCATTTTTAACAAGAATGAAACCAACACCTGGCACACCTTCTAAGCATTTGTTTGATGAAGCGGCTACAGCATCAAAAGTAATTGTTTTAGAACTTAAGGGTAATGCACCAAATGCACTCATTGCATCGATGAATAACGATAAATTTTTCCCCTCAACCAATTTTGCAATGTCTTCAATAGGATTTAAAATACCCGATGTTGTTTCACAATATACAGCAAAGACGTGTGTTAAGTTGTTGCTATCAATTAACTCTTCAATTTTATTGATGTCATGTACTTCATGTTCAGCAACTTCATATTCAATAAAATCTCTACCTAAATAAGTGCACATTTTTTTCATTCTTTGTCCGTAAGCACCATTGATCAGAATTAGAATTTTAGAATCTTTTTGAGTAAGAGAGCTCACCATCGACTCTACAGCAAAAGTTCCACTTCCCTGCATTGGAACACATTGATATTTATCTTCACCGTCTATTAATTTAACAAGGGAATCTCTAATTGATGCATTGAGATCAATAAATTTTGTATCTCTCGAACCCCAATCATGAAGCATAGCCTCTTTTGTTGACATCGATGTCGTGAGAGGCCCAGGGGTTAATAATTTTTTATCCATTAAATATTTACTTAATAAATATTATTATAAATTTGATCAATCTTATTAAAGTTGGAATTGAATTTATTTTCTAATAAGTTAATTATAAATGAGATGGAAGAAAATATTGTAGATTATCTCTTAGATCTTTTGAAAACAAAAGGAGCTGATATTCAATATGGTAATGAGGATGTGACCCAACTTGAGCACGCACTCCAATGTGCTGAACTTGCTGAAAAACATAAATTACCAGGACCAACAATTGCTGCAGCATTACTGCATGATGTTGGCCACCTTATCTATGAGGATGGTGATCCCATTCATGAAGGGAAAGATGGTCATCATGAAAATTTAGGTGCTGATTTTTTAAAAAAATATTTTGGTGAGGATGTTATTCTACCAATTAGAGCACATGTTGACTCAAAAAGATATTTATCAAGTGTAGAAGAAGGTTATTATGATAGTCTATCAGAAGCATCGAAACTTTCGTTAAAAGTTCAAGGTGGTCCTTTCACAAAAGAAGAAGCAGATGCGTTTATAAGCAAACCTTTTATGGATGAAGCAGTAGAGCTTAGAAGATTTGATGATTTAGCAAAAGTTCTAGATAAAAAAACTCCCGATGTTGAACATTTCCGTTCCTATTTAGAAGAAGCAAGACAGTCTTTTTTAGCTAAACAAGCGTAAATGCAATTTAGCAATTATGATTTTATTGACTCTAAGTCATTTGCAGGCAAAATTATATTAACTTCTTTCCCAGGCCTTAACTCTAATGGTTTATTTGAAGAAACAATTTTAGCAAACGAATTAGAAATATTTAAAAATAATAATTGTAGTTCTATTACTTCTTTTGTTGAAGATAGCGAGTTTGAAAAATTGTGTGATAAAACTTTGTTTGTCAAAAATATTTATGAACATAAATTAAATTGGTACCATTTACCCATTTATGACATGGGAGCACCAGATAAAGATTTTAAATATAAATGGGAAACAACAAAAGTTTTATTAAAGAACGAATTGATAGATGGTAAAAATACAGTTTTACATTGCCGTGGAGGAAAAGGAAGAGCTGGCACTATAGCTGCGATTTTACTTGTTGAATTTAATTATGAAAAGCAAGAAGCTATTGATCTAGTGCGATCAAGAAGAAAAGGAGCTATTGAATCTAAAATCCAAGAAGATTTTATTTTTTCTTATCGAGCAGTTAATTAAAAAGAGACCGTTAAATTAAAAATATTTTCTAGAATAAATAAAACAATTAAAGAAATTAAAGCTGCAATTATAGGTAGCGTCATCCAACCCAAAGAAATTCTACCCGCAATTGACCATTGAACTTCTTTTCCTCCTTTTAAAAGACCAATTCCAATTACGCCGCCGACAACAGCTTGGGAACTTGATACTGGTACCAAAGGTATAGAGGGAAGATTTATAGATTGTAAAAAGGCACTTATACCCTGGGATGCAAATAAAAATAAAACAATAGAATGCGATATAACAACAATAAATGCTGCCACTGGTGTCATTTTTAAGAGATCATTACCCACGGTAAACATAACTCTTTTCGAGTAAGTAAAAACACCAACAGCTATTGCTAAACCACCCAGCAGAAATAGTTGTTCTTTTGAGGAAAAGACAAATAAATTTCCAATAGTAACATCAGTAAACGGTGATATAGGTACGAAGACACCCATTACATTAGCAATATTGTTTGCACCTAAACTATAAGCACCAAAAGCACCTGCTAAAAGTAAAGCTGTTCTTGTATACGCATCAAGTCTGAGAATATGTAACTTTCTATTGAGTATAACTCTTTTTGTAAAAGTAAATAAACCCATTGCAATAACTCCTGCAATTATAGGACAGAGTATCCATGTTCCTAAAATAGTAATTAAAACTTGAAGATTAGTTGAAGATCCCGTGTATAAATTCCAACCAACAATTGCTCCAACAATCGCTTGCGTTGTTGAAACAGGCAAGCCAACTTTGGTCATTAAATATACAGATATTCCTGCAGCCACACATGCTGCAAAAGCACCAGGCAATGCATTAATAGCACCTAACTTTCCTAAAGTTTCAGTTGTACCTGCTCCGCTAATAATTGCACCTAGAATAACAAAGACACTACAAATAATTGCTGCACTTGTGAAACTAACCATTCGTGTTCCAACAGCAGTTCCAAAAACATTTGCTGCATCATTGGCGCCAAGTGACCAACCTAAAAAAAGACCACCAAATAAAAAAATTAGAATTGTAATTTCCATTGAAAATTAAACGGAGCGTTTAATAGCGTAAATTTGAACCTCGTCAGCTATGTCTTCTGCTTGATCACAAATACGATCAATCTTCTCTACAAAATATCGAAGATGCATTTTTTGATCTAGAGGTAATTCGGAATCAAAAATTCTTCTTGCAAGTGCACTAAATTTTATATCTGATTCTTTTTCATAAAAAGTTACTTTATGAGCATTATCTCTAACTGATTTAATATCTCTAAAAAATGATCGGACAGTCAAACAAAGTGACTCAACACAATTTACAACAGTCTCTGTTAACTCAATTAGATCTTCATGAAATTCTTTTGGAAAATTAGGTTTTTGAATAGAGAAGTGATAGCAATTTCCTTGGTACATTCCAATTAATTCGTCGATGTGTTCTAGAAGTCGTAACACATCACTTCTTGCATCTGGGATTAGTGTTTCTTCATAAAGAGTATGCTCAACATCTTTTGTAATTTTGTCGGCCTTACTTTCCATTTCTTTAACTTTTTCAACCATTTCCTCAAACTTACCATTGGCGGAATGATTGAGATAAGTTGGAACTATCGATTTAAATACTAAGCCCACTTCAGAGACAATATCAACAAACTCATCAATTTCTCTTTCAAGCTTTTTGGTATCACCAAATAATGATGCACTTTTTAATCCAAACATGGCGTGCTTATAGAACTTTTCAAAAAAAAAGAAAGAAATGTTAAATTTTTGTTACAATTTGATTAATATCTTTATCTTTAAGTAAAGTGTAATATTCGCAATCTATAGAATTTAGGAGAAGATATGACAGATTTATCAATTAATAGAATTAAGTGGTTTAGCACCGCGTTAATTTTATCAGGAATATTATTAACCAATTTAAATGCGTATCCAATTAACATAATTATTCACGGTACAGGTGCTGTTGGTTGGTCAATTGTTGGTTATATGACAAAAGATAGAGCTCTGCTCACAAACTTTGGTTTACAACTCCCACTATTTATTTTTGGATATATTTATTTGCTAACATGAAAAATAAAAATATTCTTTTTATGTGTGTTGCTAATTCAGCAAGAAGTCAAATGGCTGAAGGAATTGCAAAAAAATTATATCCTAATTGTATTATTCAAAGTGCAGGATCAGTGCCCAAAGAAGTTAATCCTAATGCTATCGAGGTTATGGGTGAAATCGATATTGATATATCAAAACATTATTCAAAAGATTTTGAAAGTTTAGACAAAAAATTTAGAGATGAATTAAATACCGTTTTTACGCTTTGTAAAGAAGAGGTATGTCCAGTTTTAAATTCCAAAGCTCAGATATTTTCAATACCATTTGATGATCCAGCATCAGATCATTTTAGTTCAAACCAATTAGATAAATTTAGAGAAGTAAGAGACTCAATTTTTATTAAATTGAAAGAACTAAAAAATTTATTTGAAAACTAATAAATTTAAATATTAGTTTAATTTATAAAAATTTAATATTCTATTAATACGTCTGTAAAAAATAAAATTTAAATACTTTTTACCACTCACAGTATTATTTCTTCCTGCTTATGTCCAATTATTGTGAGTGGGATTAAATTCTATTTTCTAATTTTTAAATTAGACTTAGCTCTAGATTTGAGTTTTGCTGAACCCCTCCCAGACAAGCTTGGATTTTTGATAAAAAAATTGTGAGAGGAAAATTTTTTCTCTTTGCTTGATATTTCTTTTTTCTGATAATTGCCATTACTTAACATTTGCCAAGAATTTGTATTATCTGTCATACTGGCAATTAAGATCTGATTTAATATTTGTTCATGTACAGTTTCATTTTCAATAGGAATAAATGTTTCAACCCGCCTATCTAGATTTCTTTGCATTAAATCGGCAGAAGAAATAAACAAGATATTTTTTCTATGAGGGAATTTATGACCGTTATAAAAACAATATATTCTCGTATGTTCTAAAAAACGACCAATTATACTTTTAACAACTATATTTTCTGATAGATTTTCTTTACCAGGTATTAGAGAGCAAATTCCTCTTATTAACAATTCAATTTTTACATTTTTTTGAGATGCTTTATAAAATTCATCAATAATTTGTTTATCAACAAGAGCATTACACTTACAAACTATTCCAGATGGTTTATTTTTTCCAGCATTTGTAATTTCATTTCTAATTAGTTCATTTAATTTGTTTCTTGCAGTTATTGGAGAATATACTATTTTTTTTATTGTGGTTGGTTCTGAATAACTAGTTAAATAATTAAACATTTTTGCAGCATCATTTGTTAATGTTTTGTCACAGGTGAAGTAAGATAAATCCATATAAACTCTTGCATTTCTCGGGTGATAATTACCTGTTCCATAATGTGCGTAATTTACAACAGAATTCATTTGCTTCCTTGTTACAAGTGTAATTTTTGCATGAGTTTTCATATCAATATTGCCAAAAACAACTTGCGCTCCAGCTAATTCTAATTCTTTTGCCCATTTTAAGTTACGCTCTTCATCAAAACGTGCTTGCAACTCTATAATGACAGTTACTAATTTTCCTTTTTGTGCTGCTCTAACTAAACTTGCTTCTATTGGTGAGTCATCAGTAGTTCGATATAAAGTATGTTTTATTGATAAGACTTTTGGATCATCTGCAGCTTGATCAATAAACTGCGTCACTACTTCAAAAGATTCAAAAGGGTGATGAATAACAATATCTTTATTAGCTATTGCTTTAAAATAATCATTTTTAAAATCTTTAATTCTTTCAGGAAATCGTACCTTAAATTTTGGAAAAAATAATTTTTTAAAATCTTTCAAAAAAATTGACTCTATACTCGAAAGATTAACGGGTATTGGCAGTTTATATGTATTTACATCCTTATAGTTAAGTTTTTTATTTATGAATTTAATTAAGTGACTAGATATACTTTCATCAAAATCAATTCTTATTACCTCTTGTCTTCTTCTCTCAAAAATAGCTTTTTGAAATACTAAAAATAAATCTTCTCCTTCACCTCCTAATTCTAATTCACTATTCCTAATTGGTCTAAAAACACCTTTATCCAAAACCCTATCACACTGGAAAATTTCTTTTAAAGAAATAAGTAGGGCTGTCTCCATAGATACAAAACGTGTTTTTTTACCAGGTAATTTAATAAATTTTTCTAATCCCTCTGGCACTCTTAGTATTCCATAAAAAGTTTTTTTATTATTCATTAAACGACATACTAAGGTTGTTTCTTTATTTGGTATAAAAGGAAATGGGTGAGATGGATCAATAATAATTGGCGTTAAAACCCCCCAATTATTTTCTTCTAAATAATTTTTAATAAATGTTTTATCTTTTGTTTTCAGTGTTTTTTCTACATCTATATGGATTTTGTTTTCTGAAAGCTCTCTTAGTAAATCTATCCATATTGATTTTATATTTGAAATCATCTTCGATGTTTCTTTATCTATCAGCTTGAGTTGTTGTTGTGGTGTTAATCCATCAAAACTTTTATTTCGTGAAAATTTTTGAACATTCAATCCTGCTACTCTAACCATAAAAAATTCATCTAAATTAGAGAATGCTATTGATAAAAATCTAACCCTTTCTAAAAGTGGAATTTTACTATCAGATGTCTGACTTAAGACTCTTTCATTGAATTTTAGCCAAGACAATTCCCTGTTTGCATAGTTATAAGCGGTATTTTTTTTTAACATAATTTTTTTTTATATTTTTTAGGTATAAAAAAAACATGTTCATAAAAAATTCATATTTCTTTAATAATTTTTATTTTTTGGTTTTAAAATTTTATCAATAGTCCAGCTATTTTTAAAGGATATTATAGCAAAAGCACAGGTTGGAAAATGTTCAATATTTGAATTACATAAAATATTAATTGACTCTATCAAACTAGGGTTGTGTCCAATGATAAGAGTATTTTTTTTTAATTTTTTAATTTTGCTTACAAGTATATTTGGTGGGCATTCGTAAATATCGTTATCAATTGTAAATTTTACTGAGCGATCAAATGAATTAGAAATTATATTATATGTGCTAGTTGTTCTTTTAGAAGGAGAACATATTATCTGACCAATTTGAAATTTTCTTTTATCTAATATTTTAGAAAATTGTTTTGCATTTCTCATACCTCTTTTATTTAGCGGCCTATCAATGTCATCAAGTTCTAAATTATCCCAACTAGATTTGGCGTGACGTAATAAATAGACTTGTAGCATTCGAGTTTAATACTTTAGATGTATACATTTCCATGGCTAAAAAGAAAAATAAAAATCCCATAACAGTTATTGATCTAGGCTCTAATACATTTAGACTAGTTATATACGCGCAAGCTATTCATCCTTTTCCAATACTTTATCAAAAAAGAGAATTCTTAAAATTAGGTGAAAGTATTAAAATAGGTAAACTCCCATCGATAAAAATAAAAGAAGCTATAAAATGCTTAGAAGAATATATTAAGATTGCAAAAGATTATGAGTCCTCAGATATTCATATGATTGCAACGGCCGCAATTCGTGAAACAATAAATGGAAAAGAAATTATTGAACCCTTCAAGAAAAAAAAGTCAGTTAGAGTAGAAGTGCTCTCACCAAAAAATGAGGCTAAATGCGGATCCCTAGGTGTAATTAGTTCAATAAAAAATCCAATCGGTTTAGTTGCTGACTTGGGAGGTGGAAGTTTAGAACTTAGTACTATAAAAAATGAAAACATACTTGAAACTAAAAGTTTAAAAATTGGCATCTTAAGAAGTGAATCTGATATGTACAAAACTACTAAAATTAAATTTGATAATTTTTTATTTTCTAAATTTAAAAACCAATCTCTTAAATTTTCTAAAAACGTAGGAAATATTTATGTTATTGGAGGCATGTGGCGCAATCTTGCAAAACTTCATTTGCACCTAAATGGAATCAAGAAAAATAAATTACATGGGTACATGATACCATTTTCAGAGTTAGAAATATTTTATCACAAATTATACTCTATGGAAAAAAAACAAATTCAAAAATTGAATGTTGTCCAACCCAATCGATTAGATAAATTAAAATTATCTACATATATTTTATTTAGCCTTGCTTCATTTTATAACATTAAAAATATTATTTTTGTAAGATATGGAATCCGTGAAGGCTACTTGTACAATATGTTGAACTAATTTTTAAAAAACAATCTAACAATAACTGTAGCAATAAGAGCACCAATAATCTGAGCTAAAATAAAACCTAGAACACTTGATGGACTTATCCCACTAAAGCTATCTGTAAACATTCTTCCTATAGTTACTGCTGGATTTGCAAAACTTGTTGATGAAGTAAACCAATATCCTGCGGTAATAAATAGAGCTACACCAATAGCTATTCTTTCCTTGTTTACCTCTTTTAATATAAAAATAGTTAATAATAATCCAACAGTTGCAATTATTTCTGAAAAGAATTTAAATACCCCAACTCTTTCATTGAGTGACCATTCAATTATAGGATATTCAAAATACCAATTTGCAGTTAAACAACCAAATATAGCAGCAATAATCTGAGTAATAATAAAAATTATTCCGTAATTAATAGGAATATTTTTTTGGATAATATCACTTAATACAACAGCAGGATTAAAGTACGCTCCTGAGATATTAATAAACATAGAAATAATTACATATAAAATGGCACCTGTTGCGATAGTGTTTCCTAGTAATATTATACCAAGGTCATTTGACATTAACTCTCCCATAATTCCACTACCTACAACTGTTAGTACAAGAAAATATGTCCCGATAAATTCTGCTAGTATTTTTTGTCTTAAAGAAAATGTCACTATCAAATTACCCTAAATAACTAAACGTTTACCATGAATTCTAAAAATTCATTCACACATTTGTCCCAAGTTAATTTAAGAGTAAAATTTCTACAATCAACTCTTTTTACTTTAAGTGCCTTCTTAACTGATTGTAACAAGTTATTATCTAAAGTGTTAATCTTTTCATCTGTTAACACATCTATGGGCCCGGTTACTGGATATGCAGCAATTGGTGTTCCACTAGCCAATGCTTCAAGTATTACATTTCCTAAAGTGTCTGTTTTAGAAGGAAAGACAAATACATCTGCGTTTGCATAATATTTCGCTAGTTCATCTCCAGTTTTTACACCGACAAAATTTATTTCAGGATATTTATTAATATATTTTTGTAATTCGGGACCATCACCCACAACAGTTTTATTATAATTTCCTTTAAGTTTTAAAAATTCTTCAATATTTTTTTCAATTGCTACTCTACCAACATAAGTCAGTTGCCTATCTTTACTGTTTGTGTCTCTTTTATTTGGATTAAATAATTCTGTATCAACACCTCTATTCCAAACTACTAAATTTTTAAAATTATATTTTTTTAACTCATTTAGCATTGAAACTGATGGAACAAGAACTCTTTCTGAATCACTATGTAGTCTTCTTAATATGGAGTATGTAAATCTCTTTGGGATAAAAGCTCTTTGCTTAATGTAGTCAGGAAAACGGGTGTGAAAGGAAGAAGTGTATTGTAGTTTATTTTTAAGACAGTACTTACGACCAGCAAAACCTACCGGACCTTCAGTCATTATATGAACAATATCCGGATTAAATTCTTTAAAAAATTTTTCAGTAACTTTTTTAGTATTGTAAGAAATTTTTATTTCTTTATACCAAGGATAACTAAAATTATTAAACATCTCAGGATGTAATATTTTAATTTCAAAACCTTTTTTTTCTAGAATAGGTATAACGCTTTGAAATGTCGTAACTACGCCATTTACCTGAGGAACCCACGCATCACTAATTAACGCGATTTTTTTAGGCTGCATCCTCTTTAATTTTTCGTCTTTCTTCAAAAGAAATTAATTTTAATTTTTCTCTTTCTTCGGGCCAATTAAGAATAGATAAATTTCCAATTTCATCTTCAACGAGTGCTGTGCAACTTTCAATCCAGTCACCATCATTACAATAGAGAACACCATTTAATTCCTTTATTTCAGGTCTATGTATATGCCCGCACACAACGACATCGGCATTTTCTCTTCTTGCCCTATCAGATACAGCAAACTCAAAATTACTAATAAAGTTTGTTGCATGCTTTGTTTTCTTTTTTAAATATTGAGACAGTGACCAGTAAGATAAACCCATCTTTCGTCGAATAAAATTAAATACATTATTTAACTTTAGTAAATATTCATAAAGTGCTGATCCCACTTTGGCTAACCATCTTGCATTAATGATCACAGCATCAAACTCATCTCCGTGTGTAATCAGTACTTTCCTTCCATCAGCTAATTGATGTGTATCTTCATTTTTGATTGAAATTTCTCCAAAGGAAAAATTTGTAAAATCTTTTAATACTTCATCATGATTTCCTGGGATAAGCACTACCTTAGTTCCATTTTTCGCTTTTTTTAAAACTTTTTGAACCACATCATTATGTTCTTGAGGCCAATACATTTTCTTACGCATGCGCCATCCATCTACAATGTCGCCTACTAAAAATAAATATTCTGAATCTGTTTCTTCTAAGAATTCTAAAAGCATTTTGCTTTTACAACCACTGGTTCCTAGATGTGTATCCGAAATCCAAATTGTGCGGTAAAATTTTTTATTACTTTCAAATTTCATTAATTAAAGATTTGTTCTTATACATAAAAGTATCATTTTATAATACAATTTATTATTATATGTGTGTATTGTATAAAAATAACAGTATGACGCAGAAAATTTGGTTTAAAAAAAAATCACCCCTTCACGGTTCTGGATTATTTGCAAAAACTAATATTAAAAAAGGCCAGAAAGTAATCCAATATATTGGTGATAAAGTTACTAAAAGAGAGGGTGACAAAAGAGCAGATAAACAAATCCGCAAAGCAAAAAAAGATAAAAATAACGGCATGGTCTATGTTTTTGAACTAAACAAGCGATACGACATAGACGGTGATGTTGATTATAACTTTGCAAAATTTATTAATCACTCATGTAATCCGAATTGTGAAGTAGACATCATAGATAATGAGATTTGGATTTCTTCTATTAAACGAATAAAAAAAGGAGACGAACTTTTCTATAACTATGGTTATCCTTTTGATACAGATTTTATGGATCACATTTGTAAGTGTGGTTCTAGAAATTGTGTAGGTTATATTTTAAGTGACAATGATTGGCCAAAATTAAAAAAATATGAAAAAAAAACTAAGACTAAGTCTAAGTAAGATACCTTCGATTATTATTGCAATTGATACAAATAAGGAAATAATTTTTTACAATAATGCAGCTAAACAAAAATTTTTATTTATAGATGAAGGAAGAGATCTCAATAATATTATTAGATCAACAGAGTTAAATACTTTTATTGATAAAGCCTTTAGGGAGAAAGAAGATTTTAGGTTTGAATTCACCCCATCTAATTTTAGTGATATGTATTTTATTGCTGACTTAATATTTGTAGAAAAAGATTATGAAGAATTATTAATATCACTAAACGATCAAAGTCTTCTTAAAAACTACGAACAAATGCGAACAGATTTTGTGGCTAATGTAAGTCATGAATTGAGAACTCCTCTTTCCTCAATTCTAGGCTATGTTGAAACAATTAAAAATTCACTCAATGAAGATAAGAACAAAGACAAAACGGTTGGTAAATTTTTAGACACAATGGAAGATCAGGCTTGGCGTATGACTAGATTAGTCGAAGATTTATTATTACTAAGTAAATATGAGACTGAAGATAAGCCGATAGAATTTCAAGAAGCGAATATAAGGCAATTAATTGATGGCGTAGTAGATAATTTACAAAACAAGTTAATGGCAAAAAAAATTGAAGTTCAAATCAAGGATGATTTTGATAAGTCTACAATATCAGCAAACAAAGATGCTTTGATTCAAGTTTTTTTAAATCTAACTGATAATGCAATCAAATATAGCAAAGAAAATTCTACTATTGAAATTGAGCTTGAGAGTGTAATTGATGACAATACCACCTTTTGCCAAATAAGTTTTATAGATAAGGGAGAAGGCATATCGAAAGAGCATTTAACTAGACTTACTGAAAGATTTTATAGAGTAGATAAAAATAGATCTCGAAATCAAGGCGGTACGGGTTTGGGTTTATCTATTGTTAAACATATAACTAATAGGCATAATGGTAAATTATCGATAAAAAGCAAGGTAGATAAGGGTTCAACATTTACTATTTCTTTACCAGTATTTCAGCAAACTGTAATAAATTCTTAATATATATTTTGTAGGACAACCTTATTTTAAATGAGGCTTAATATGAAAAATGTAATCAAATTAATTGCTGTCCTTGCTTTATTTGGAACTACTTCAGTTTCAGCAAGAGACTATATTTCAATTGTAGGATCTTCTACAGTTTATCCTTTCGCTACTTTAGTTGCTGAAAAAATGGCATCTCAAGGAATGAAAGCACCCGTAATTGAATCAACTGGTTCTGGTGGAGGACACAAATTATTTTGTGCAGGTGTTGGAGTTGAACATCCAGATATCACTAACTCTTCAAGAGCACAAAAAGATAAAGAATTCAAACTTTGTCAAGATGGTGGTGTAACCGATATCATCGAAGTTAGAGTTGGTAATGATGGTATAGCTTTTGCATACGCTGCAGATTATGAATGGAAATATACTAACGGTGCTACAATGAAAGGTGGCATTGATTTAACTAAAGAAGAAATCTGGCAGGCAATGGCTAGAGATAATGCAAATGCTCCAACAACTTGGTATGAAATAGATAAAAGATTACCAAAAGTTGAAATTTCTATCATGGCACCTCCTCCAACTTCTGGAACAAGAGATGCATTTGACTCACTTGTAATGAAAAAGGGTTGTGTTAAAGATATGTTAGTTGCTGACGGTGATTGTCAAGCGTATCGTGAAGATGGCCATGTTATTGAAGGTGGTGAAAATGATGAACTGTATGTTGAGCATATAACTAAAGAACAAGGTGCATTCGGTATCTTTGGTTATAGTTTTGTATCTAATAATTCTGATAAAGTTAAAGCGTCAATGATTAACGGTGTTGAAATCTCTATGGAAGGTATCCAAGATTATTCATATCCAATAGCAAGACCTTTATTCTTCTACATTAAAAAAGCACACATTGGTGTTATTCCTGGTTTAATGGATTATGTTAATGAGTTTGTAAGTGAAGAAGCAACAGAAGGTTACTTACTAGATGCTGGACTTGTTCAACTAAGTCCTGCGGATAGAGCAGCTGTTCTTGATGCTATTTCTAATCAAACAAATTATAAATAAAAATCTTAAATTTTTATAAAATGGGGGCATACAAGCCCCCTTTTTTTTAATACTAAGTTATAAATGTTTTTTTGGTCTTTAGTTTTAATTGCAGTCGGAATTTTCTCATCCTTTATATACGGAAGATCAAGAATTAAATTAAACTCTAAAAAACAAGGTACGAAAAGCAAATCTCTTCCCAATTATTACGCACAATACGTTTTAATGTGGTGTTTGTTTCCTGCACTAATTGTTTATTTTTCATGGGCTATTTTTCAAGAACAGATTATTCAAAACATAGTTATTAGTAACTTTGAATATATTGAGGGCGCAGTTTACAACGAAGGATTATTGTTAGCAGAGATTAGAAATGTTGCTAATAACCCTTCTTTTGCTGATGGTAAATCTATAGAAATAATTAATGCTGCAGCTCATTATTCTTCCTTAAGACAAATAAGTCAAATATCTTTTTATACCTCAATAATCATTATAATGTTACTTGGAGCCTTATACGCTTCACAAAAATTAAAACCAGAATTTCATGCTCAACATACAATTGAAAAATATATTCAATATATACTTATATTTTGTTCATCTGTTGCTATTTTCACTACAATAGGAATAGTTTTTTCACTAATATTTGAAAGCCTTCGCTTTTTTGCAGAAGTATCAATCTTCGAATTTTTATTTAGTACTGAGTGGTATCCTTTTATTCCAATTAGAGAAGGTCAAACAGCTGCAGAGGGATCCTTTGGTGCAGTACCAATATTTGCTGGAACATTTTTAGTAATGGTAGTAGCCATGTGTGTTGCGGCACCTCTTGGATTATTAACAGCAATTTATTTAGCAGAATACGCAAGTCAAAGAGTTAGAAAAATAGTTAAACCTCTTCTCGAAATTTTGGCAGGGATACCAACAATAGTTTACGGGTTCTTTGCTTTTGTTAGTGTTGCACCTTTCGTTAAAGCATTTGGACAATCAATTGGAATTGATGCTTCACCAACAAGCGCTCTTGCAGCCGGCATGGTAATGGGGGTTATGATTATTCCTTTTATTTCTTCTTTATCTGATGATGTAATAAACTCTGTTCCACAAAGTCTAAGGGAAGCATCTCTTGGTATTGGCGCTAATAAAGCAGAAACTATTAAAAAAGTAATTTTACCAGCAGCTTTACCTGGAATTGTAGGAGCATTTTTATTAGCAATATCCAGAGCGATAGGGGAGACTATGATTGTTGTAGTTGCAGCAGGCACAGCCCCCAATCTTACTGGCAATCCTTTTGAAAACGTAACAACAGTTACAGTTCAAATTGTTGTGGCCTTAATAGGTGATCAAGAATTTGATAACCCAAGAACATTATCAGCATTTGCTTTAGGATTAGTTTTATTTGTTATTACATTATTTCTTAACATTATAGCTCTACAAATAGTAAAGAGATACAGGGAGCGTTATGAATAATTCTATTGCTAAAGAAAAAATTGTTTCTTTGAGAAAAAAGAGAAGCTTAGAAGATATGCGATTTAAGTATTACGGCTTTACAGCTATGTGTTTATCTTTAGCAGTTTTAGTTTTTCTTTTGTATACAATATTTTCTAAAGGATACACTGCTTTTCAAAAAACAATTGTTCTCCTAGAAGTTGATTATAATCAAGAGGTTTTAAAACTAACACCTGACTCTTCAGATGAAGATATGGAAAAAGGAAAATTTTTTAGAGTTAAAAAACAGGCTATTGAAAATTTTTTCCCTGATCTCTCAAAATCAGATATTAAATTAGTAAAAAAATTATTTTCTATAAATGTAGATAAGGAAATTAAAGACTACTTCTTAGATAATCCTGAAGTTATTAATACTAAGCAACAAATTTGGGTAACCGCCCATAGTGATGTGGATCAACTATTAAAAGGTAATTCAAGAAGGGATGTGCCAGAAGATAGAAGAAAATTAAATGATATTCAATTAAGTTATGTTGATCAATTAGTTGAAGAAAATAGAGTTAAACAAGTTTTTAATAATTTCTTTTTTACTAAAGCAGATTCAAGGCATCCTGAAATTGCTGGTGTAGCTGGTTCATTTATGGGATCATTATTTACTCTTTTTACTGTTTTTATTTTATCTTTTCCAATTGCTATAGGAGCGTCTGTTTATCTTGAGGAATTTGCTCCAAAAAATAGAATAACTGAATTAATAGAAGTAAATATTTCAAATCTAGCAGCAGTCCCATCAATAGTTTTTGGACTACTTGGGTTGGGGGTATTGCTTAATGTTTTTGGTCTTCCAAGGAGTACACCGTTAGTTGGAGGGTCCGTATTAGCCTTAATGACGTTACCAACCATTATCATTGCCTGTCGAGCTTCATTGAAAGCTGTTCCTCCTTCAATTAAAGAAGGAGCACTTGCAGTTGGAGCAACAAAAACACAAGCGGTATTTCATCATGTCGTACCCCTTGCACTACCAGGGACTTTAACAGGGACTATTATTGGATTAGCACAAGCATTAGGAGAAACAGCACCACTAATAATGATTGGCATGATTGCATTTATTCCTAATATTCCAACTGGTTTAACAGAACCTTCAGCAGCACTACCTGTTCAAATATATCTTTGGGTGGAAAGTGCAGAAAGAGGTTTTCAAGAAAAATCAGCCGCAGCAATAATGGTAATTTTAATATTTTTGTTTATGATGAATGCCATTGCAGTGTTCTTAAGAAATAGATTTGAAAGGAAGTGGTAAAACATGAGTAACTCTAAAATATTGGCAAATGGTGTAGATGTATATTATGGATCCAAACAAGCTCTTTTTGGAATCTCAATGGATATCAAGGAGAAAGAAGTTACGGCATTAATCGGTCCTTCAGGATGTGGTAAATCAACTTTCTTAAGATGTATAAACAGAATGAATGATTTAATTGAAATATGTAAAGTATCGGGATCAATAAAAGTAGATAACGAAGAAATTATTAGTGAAAAAACCGATGTTGTAAGTCTAAGATCTAAAATTGGAATGGTATTTCAAAAACCAAATCCTTTTCCTAAATCTATTTTTGATAATGTTGCTTATGGCCCAACTATACATGGTTTAGTTGACTCAAAAAATGAATTAGAAGAAATTGTACATTCATCATTAAAAAAGGCAGGTCTATTTGATGAAGTAAAAGATCGATTAAATGAACCTGGAACAAGTTTATCAGGCGGTCAACAACAACGATTATGTATTGCAAGAGCAATTGCTGTTAATCCTGAAATAATCCTAATGGATGAACCTTGCTCTGCTTTAGATCCAATAGCAACTGCTATTATAGAAGAATTAATTGATGAGTTAAGATTAAACTATACAATTATTATAGTAACTCATTCTATGCAACAGGCAGCCAGGGTTTCGCAGAAAACATGTTTCTTCCATTTAGGAGAATTAATAGAAACGGGTGAGACAAACAAAATTTTTACAAATCCTGATAATACAAAAACACAGGATTACATTACAGGGAGATTTGGTTAATGAAACAAGAAGGACATATTGTAAAATCATATGATGAAGAAATTAGAGACATTAAAAATAATATTGTTGATATGGGCAGTTTAGTTGAAAATCAACTAAAAGACTCACTTCAATGTTTAAAGGATAAAGATACAGAATTTGCAGAAAAAATTATAGAAAACGATGATGTAATTGATAAAGCATATAATACTCTTGATCAAAGCTTAGTTGAAATACTTGGCAAAAGACAACCGATGGCTGCAGACTTACGAACAATTTTTTCAGCAATTAAAATCAATAAAGATCTAGAAAGAATAGGAGATCATGCAACAAATATTGCCAAAAGAGTAGCAGTAGCAGAAATAGTTTTGCCAGAAAAACCTTCGAGAGATATTATTAATATGGGTGCACAAGTAAATATAATGATTAGTGAAGTAATAAAAGCTTTTTTAGAATTTTCAGATCAAGCCGCAAAAAAAGTTTGGTTAATGGATAGACAAATTGATGAAGAATATCTTGGAATATTAAGACAACTATTAACCTACATGATGGAAGAACCAAAAAGAATCACAGCATGTACAAGTCTTTTATATATGGTTAAAGACCTAGAGCGAATTGGTGATTATGTACAAAATATAGCTGAAGATATTTATTATGCAGTTTCTGGTGAGCCCCTATTTGATGGTAATCCAGACCCAACCTGGGAAGCAATTCTTCCAAAGAAAAAATAAATTGTAATAGAATTGTAACAAAAATTTAATAGTAGAGATTCATGAAACTAAAAATGCTTATCGTCGAAGATGAAGAAGCATTACTAGATCTTCTTAAATTTAATTTTAATAAAGAAGGATATAAAATAGATACTGCAACGGACGGTGAAACTGCTTTAGAAAAAATATTATATAAACCACCTGACATAATTATTCTTGATTGGATGTTACCTAAACTATCAGGAATTGAACTTTGTAGAAGAATTAGAAAAAATAAAGAACATAAGAATATTCCTATCATAATGTTAACAGCAAAAGGCGAGGAAGAAGATAAACTTCGTGGCTTAGAAACTGGAGCAGATGATTACATAACAAAACCTTTTTCGGTTAACGAATTAGTGGCAAGAGTAAAAGCTGTTCTTCGACGAATTAGACCAATGTTTGTAGATGAAGTTTTAACTTATAAAGGAATAGTAATTGACCTTGTATCTCACTCAGCATCACGAGATGGAGAAACTCTTCATCTTGGTCCAACAGAATTTAATTTATTAGCTTTCTTCATGGAAAATATTGGTCGTGTCTTTAGCCGCGAACAATTACTTAATCATGTTTGGAAAAATGAGGCCCATGTAGAACCTCGAACAGTTGATGTTCATATAAGAAGACTGCGAAAGGCCATTAATAATGACGTAAAAGAAGATTTTATAAGAACCGTGAGATCAGCAGGATATTGTTTTGGCTCGTAATTAAGCCATAAATTTCACTTATACAAATCACTTACCAAACTATAAAACCACCATATGAAGAGTCTTTTTAGATCATTCTTTACTGTCAGCTTCTATACATTTTTAAGTCGAGTATTAGGTTTTATTCGAGACATATTAATAGCAAGATATCTTGGATCGACAGTAATTGCTGATGCCTTCTTCGTAGCATTTCGTATTCCTAATTTCTTTCGCCGTGTCCTAGCTGAAGGAGCATACAGTGCTGCATTAATCCCTGTTTTCTCAGGTGTTGTTCTTAATCCAAAAGATGAACGCGAGGCTTCTGACTTTGTTGAAAACACGACCTCAATGTTACTATTTGCTACGGTCGTTTTAACGATCATTTTCTTCTTTGGGATGCCTTATATCATTCAAGTTTTAGCACCAGGTTTTACTGATAATAAAGAAGCCTATGAACTTGCTGTACATTTTGGAAAAATAATTTTCCCCTATATTATTTTTATATCCTTAGCTGCTCACTTTGCTTCAATTAATAATGTTCATGAACGTTTCGCTGCTGGTGCATTTGCTCCTGCAATTTTGAATATAAGTTTTATTCTGTCATTATTTTTTTTAACACCTTTTGTAACTACTGCAGGTCACGCATTATCGTATGGTGTATTAATAGGAGGAGTTTTACAATTTTTATATTTATACAGAGCGGTTTTAAATTTTTATCGACCACGTATTATCCTTCCAGTTTTAAATGAAAAATTAAAAAAGTTTTTCAAATTATTTTTACCAGGTGTTGTTGGCTCAGGTGTTATTCAATTAAATATTGTTATTGGAACTATTATTGCTTCTTTTTTACCCGTTGGTGCAATCAGTCATATTTATTATGCGGATCGTCTTAACCAATTACCACTTGCGATATTTGGAATAGCACTTGGCATAGTTCTGTTACCAAGTTTATCAAAAGCAATTAAACAATCAGATCAAGAAACAACAAATAATATTCAAAATAGATCTATTGAATTTTCGTTATTAATTTCTTTACCATCAGCTATAGGATTATTTATTTTAGCTGAACCCATTATACAAATTTTATTTGAACGAGGTGCATTTGTAGCAGAAGATACTTTTTATACTGCTAAAGTATTAAGTTACTTTGCCTTAGGTTTACCTGCTTACATTATAATTAAAGTTTTAGTTTCTTGTTTCTTTGCAAGAGAAGATACTAAAACACCTCTCTACATTTCTATTGTAAGTGTGATTAGTAATGTTGTGTTATCACTAATTTTAATTGGATCAATGAGAGAAATGGGTATTGCTGTTGCAACGGCAATTAGTGCATGGGTAAACGCATTATTATTGTATCTCTTTTTAGCTATTAGAAGCCATATGAAATTTGATGATCTATTAGTAAAGAATTCCATTAAAATTTTACTAAGTTCATCCCTATTATTTATAGGAATATACGTATTAAATGGACTATTCTTTACGAATATTAGTGGTAATTCAGGCTTATTAAATTCAGCACTTTTACTTCTACTGATCTTTTTAGCTATAATTATTTATTTTGGATTAGTAATTATGTTAAAAGTCCTATCGGTAAATCAGTTAAGAGAATATTTAAAAAGATAATATGGAAAAACCAACAAAAAGAATACTGTCCGGTGTCCAACCATCCGGTGATCTTCATTTAGGAAATTATCTTGGTGCCATCAAAAATTTTGTTACACTTCAAAAAGAATATGAATGTTTTTTTTGTGTTGTCGATTTGCACGCGATTACCGTTTGGCAAGATCCTAAAGTTTTAGCAAATAAAACACGAGAAGTAACTGCCGCCTTTATTGCGTCTGGCATTGATCCAAATCAAAATAATATTTTTGTTCAATCACAAGTTCCTCAACATGCACAGCTTGGATGGTTGTTCAATTGTGTTGCGAGGATGGGATGGTTAAACCGTATGACGCAATTTAAAGATAAGGCAGGAAAGAATAGTGAGAATGTATCTGTTGGTTTATTTTCTTATCCAACATTAATGGCAGCAGATATATTAATCTATTTAGCAACGCACGTTCCTGTAGGTGATGATCAAAAACAACATTTGGAATTAACTAGAGATATTGCACAAAAATTTAATAATGATTTTAAAACAGATTTTTTCCCTATTCCTGAACCATTAATTTTAGGAGAGGCTACAAGAGTGATGAGTCTTCGTGATGGGTCAAAGAAAATGAGTAAATCAGATCCATCTGATTATTCGAGAATTATGTTAACTGATACTGCAGAAAATATTACACAAAAAATTAAAAAAGCCAAAACAGATCCTGAACCATTACCACAAGATAAAACTGGTTTAGAAAAAAGACCAGAAGCAGAAAATTTAATCTCTATATTTGCTTCTTTACAAGATACATCAATTGAAAGTGTTATTAAGGATTATGCAGGGAAAGAATTCTCCACCTTTAAAAAAGATTTGGCAGATTTATCTGTATCTAAATTAGAGCCTATTACAAGTGAGATGAATAAACTTATGAGTGATGTTTCTTACATCGATTCTATTTTAAATCAGGGTAAAGAGAATGCTATGGTAGTGGCAGAACCTGTTTTGCAAAAAACTAAAGAAATTATTGGTTTTTTATCCTAAAAATTCCCCAAATTTTAAATTTTTTTTTAGAAAATTCATACTAAAGACATATTAATAACTATATATATTGCATATGTTTATACAAACTGAACAAACTCCAAATCCACAAACATTAAAATTTCTACCAGGGAAGGTTGTAATGGATGATGGAACTGCCTTTTTCCAAAATATTGGCGAAGCAGCTGACTCACCATTTGCAAAACGCTTATTTGATGTCGATGGAGTTGAAGGAGTGTTTTTTGGAAGCGATTTTATTACTATTACAAAAAATCAATCTTTGGATTGGCAAGTTATGAAGCCGTTGATCTTAGGCTCAATAATGGACCATTATAATTCTGGAGATACAACAATTAACATTACAAAAAAGGCTGATGATAAATCTTTAGAGATTGATGAAAACGACACTGATATTGTAAAACAAATTAAAGAATTGTTGGATACACGAGTAAGACCAGCTGTTGCTATGGATGGTGGCGATATTATTTATGATAGTTTTAAGGATGGTGTTGTATATCTCCACATGCAAGGTGCATGTTCTGGATGTCCAAGTTCAACTGCTACTTTAAAAATGGGTATTGAAAATATGTTAAAGCACTATGTTCCAGAAGTTCAAGAAGTAAGGCCTATTGATGGATAGACTGTTAAATTTTTTTTGCTTCTCTTTATTACTACTTGGATTAATTTTTATAAGTAATGGCTTTGTTGGGTTTGTAGAAAATAACAATATTAATACTCATAACAATATTCAATCTGCAAATCAAATAAACAAATTATATTCTGAAAAAGAAATCACACCATCTGAAAAAGAAATTACCCTTAAGGGCCCTCCTATTACAGAAATAGTGGATGAAAAATTAATTGTTAAAATAAGAATAAAGCCTATTAATCCTACAATCACTTCGAAGATTGATGAGCAAAACAAACTAAGTATACAGTTAACACTATCAGATAAAGACTTTGATTATCTTGATTCAAATAAAAAAGAATTTGTAAAAACGGTTTTACCAATAATTATTAATGAAAATCAAAATATTTTAATGATCAGAAGCTTTGTTAGTGAACTTAAGGGTAAGTTAGAAACCTTAAGAACTCTAAACAATAAAGAAATAAGAAAACTTAATGAAATTGCTAAAAAATATAACATTAAATATCATAACAAACATAAATTAGACTTGGTTGACGAGATACTTTCAAATGTTGATATAATACCAAATTCAATAGCATTAGCTCAAGCAGCTATCGAAAGTGGATGGGGTAAGTCTAGATTTGCAAAAGAATACAACGCACTTTTTGGTGAATATACTTATGATAATTCCAAAGGTGTAATTCCACTTGAAAGAGAAAATGGAGATACTCATTTAATTAAAGCATTCAGCTCATATAGTAACAGTGTTGAATCATATTTTAATAATATTAATTCTCATTATGCCTATGAAGATTTTCGTGATATCCGAAATATCATGAGAAAAAGAAATAATTTTTCAAACGTTAACTTACTTGTTAATAAACTAAGTACTTATGCTGAAGATGAAAATTATATTAATACTATAAGACAAGTTATTAAAACAAATAACTTTAATATCTTTGATCAAAAAACGATTACTTATTAGTTAAAAATAAAATTGGTGACCAAACCATCTCCAATTTCCTTCACCATCTTTAACAGTACAATTCATTCTAGATCTTCCAGGTGACAATTCTCGTGAAAGTCTTATTTCAATTCTTTCGTTAAATTTATAAATTTCTCTATCAACCTGACCTTTGCTATCAAAGATAAAACAATCTAGAGATTTAGCTTTTTTATCATCTAGAAGAGAGAAACCTATGAATGGAGGGTTTTGTTTAATAGTTGGATTTTGAGGTATAAAGTCATAAACTCCTAACCCTTTAGAAGAAGCAGCAAATTTTACTCTATCTATTTCACCATACCTTTCATTTAATGAAAATCTTGGTAAATAATACATGTTAGAAGTTTCATTAATTATTCCGGAATGTTGTCCAAAAGCAACCTTAAATTTAAATTCTTTTACTAATTCAATTATTTCATCTGTTGTTTCACCATAAGGAAATGCAAATAAAGTTGGAATCTCTCCTAGTTCTTTTAAGAAAATTTTATTAGATGTTTCTATTTCACTTCTTACTTCTTCAATACTAATATCTGGCATGTGAGCATGTGTATGAGAGTGAGCACCAATTACTACGCCTTCTTCTTTAAGTTTTCTTATTTGATCCCAGTTAATATATTTTTTATTATTTGAAATTGTCCCTGTTGTTACAAATAAGGTAACAGGAATATTATTTTCTTTAAATAAAGGCCACCCAACTTCTAAAAAAGACTTATCAGCATCATCTACACTTATGCCAATAGTATTTGCTGGAAGATCACCATCATTAATAATTGTATCAATAATAAAATCTAATGATTTTATTGTGTATTTTTCTTTAGTTAATTCTTCAATATGACTATTAAGTTGGTCAATGGTTACACTTGTTGAGGGATATTTAGAAACTCCAAATTTATGATACATAAATACAGTTGCTGAGTTTTTTACTTCATTAGCAAAAGCTCCACTTACTAATAAAAAAATTAAAGTAATACTTTTTAAAAATGGAAATAGAATATAGTTATGTAATTTCATATGTTGTTATTTCTAGATATTATATCATCAATACCAGAGTTTTGTGTAATTGATGACAATAAAATAATATTACAACAGAAAATTATTCAATCTGAAACAGATAAGTTGAGTGATAATATAATACAATCCTATATAGAAATAGATAAACAATTAAATTTAACTAAAAATCTCAAAAAAATTTCTACAACAATTGGTCCTGGATCTTATACAAGTTTAAGGGTTGGTTCAGCATTTATATCTGGTCTTATGATTTCTCGTAATATTCCTTATTACCCATTAACTATTGAGGATATCTTAAACTTAAACGCAATAAAGCATTCTAAAAAACAATTGGGAGTTTTTATAACCTCTTCTAATAATCAGAAATTTTTCTGTTTTAAAAATATGGATAACAACATGGAATACAATAAAATTGAAAATAATAAATATTCAATTCCAAAAAATATCGATTTGATTCTTTTTAATAAAAGCAAAATTAATGATAACATTGAATTAGAGCAAATGCAGTTTTCTTTTTTTGAAGAATTTTATAATAATTACAATAATTTTTCTTTTAAAAAAAATATTATTATTGAACCAATATATATATCAAATAATCAATTATTAAATTGAATAGAATTAGCCTAATAAATAAAGAACACCTAATATTAATAATCAATTTTATTAATGATAATAGCGATGAATTTAATTATTTTAAAAACATAGGATGGAATTCAAAAAATATTGAAAGTCAATTTAGCAAAGATAATAATTACTCTCTTGGTTATTTTAAGGATAATAATCTTGTAGGAGTCTTAATTGGTGATACAATTAAAAATAATAAAGAATATAATTTAGAATTGCATATTTTATTTGTATCAAAACATCAAAGAAGAAAAAAAATTGCAACAAATTTATTAAATTATATTGAAACAAATAATCTTAATTTTTCAAAGATTTTCATTGAAGTTGCTGAAGATAATATAGAAGCAATAAATTTTTATCAAAAAAACAACTTTGTCTTTTTAAATTTTAGACATAACTATTATAGGTATAATGACAAAAATATTCATGCTAAATGCTTCATAAAAAATATTAATAATGAGTAATAAATATATTTATATAAAATCTTATGGCTGTCAGATGAATGTATATGATAGTAATCGTATTAAAGATTTGTTTTCAAATAAGGGATATAAAATTACAAAAGATATTTCTAAAGCAGATTTAACTGTTTTAAATACTTGTCATATTAGAGAAAAGGCAGTTGAAAAAGTTTATTCTGATATTGGCAGAGTAAAAAAAATTAAAGACAAAAAACAAAATATGAAATTAGTAGTTGCCGGTTGTGTAGCTCAAGCTGAAGGTCTTGAAATAAAAAAAAGATCTCCTTCAGTCGATTATGTCGTTGGACCTCAATCTTATCACAAATTACCTGATATGATTGATAAAGTTGATGAAATTGAAAATAGTGAGTTTTTACAAAATGAAAAATTTAAAAACTTAATTTTCAATTCTTCTAATTTATCTTCTGAATTTTTATCTATTCAAGAGGGGTGTGATAAGTTTTGTTCTTTTTGTGTAGTGCCATATACAAGAGGACCTGAATTTTCTAGACCAGTTGATGATATAGTAGAAGAAACAAAAAAATATGTATCAAATGGTATTAAAGAAATAATTTTGCTAGGTCAAAATGTTAATGCTTACCACGGTGTTGCATCAGATGGAAAATCAAAAGATTTAGCTTACTTAATTAATAAAATCAGTGAAATCGAAGAAATAAAAAGGATTAGATATATGACATCTCACCCTATAGATATGAAAGATTCCCTCATAAATGCCCATGCTGATAATTCAAAACTTATGCCTTTTCTTCATCTACCCATTCAATCTGGCTCAGATAAAATTTTAAAAAAAATGAATAGAAAACATTCAGTTGATGATTATTTAAGAATAGTTGAAAAAATAAGAGATGTTCGCCCTGATATTGCTCTTTCATCAGACTTTATTGTCGGTTTCCCGGAAGAAACAGATAATGATTTTGAAGATACAATGAAATTTATTGAAAAAGTAAATTTTGTTATTGCTTATTCATTTATTTATAGTCCAAGACCAGGAACACCTGCTCAAAACAAAGATAATATTAGTTTGTTAGATAAAAAAGCACGGTTAAGCGCTTTGCAATCTTTACTTACACAACAACAAATAAATTTTAATAAATCATTTGTTAATAAAGGGATGGAAGTATTATTTGAAAAGGTAGGCAGGCACAAAGATCAATTTATAGGTCGTACAATCTACAATCAAAGTACATTTGTTAATTCCAAAAAAAATTTATTAAATCAAATTATGAATGTTAAAATTATAAACTCAACTAATTTTGCTCTTGAATGTCAGATATAGTAAGTAAGAACGAAAATATAGAATTGGAATTAGACGATAATACAATTTTAAGTAATTTATTTGGAATTAATGATAGAAACTTGTCTCTTATAGAACAGATTAACCAAGTTAAAATTCAATATCGTGGAAATAAAATAAAAATTTCAGGAAATAAAAAATCAATTTTTGAAACTAAGAAAACTATTCTTAATTTATTTAAAGAAGCACAAAATGGTGCAGAAATAGATGAGGATAGAATAAGAGATAATAAAAGTTTAATATCTATGAATATTAAAACAGACAAACAGATGGATTTATTTATTCAAACTAAAAAAAGAAAAATTATACCTAGAACTGAGGTACAAAATAAATATCTTCAACTATTAAATACTAAAAATATTACATTTGCTATTGGCCCAGCTGGGACTGGAAAAACTTATATGGCGGTTGCGAAAGCAGTTTCAGCCCTGCAAGATGGAAAAGTAAATAAAATTATTTTATCCAGACCTGCTGTTGAAGCCGGAGAAAAGTTAGGTTTTTTACCAGGGGATTTAAAAGAAAAAGTAGATCCTTTTTTAAGACCTATTTATGATGCTTTATATTCAATGCTCCCTTATGAGCAGGTAGAAAAAAAATTACTTAACAATACAATTGAAATAGCACCAATCGCATTTATGAGAGGAAGAACTCTTGAAGATTGTTTTATAATTTTAGATGAAGCTCAGAATACAACAAAAACACAAATGAAAATGTTTTTAACAAGACTAGGTAAAAATAGTCAAATGGTAGTTGTAGGAGATATTACACAAATAGATCTTGTAAGTGAAAAAGATTCAGGCCTTAAAGATGCATTAAAAAAGTTAAACAAAGTAACAGATATAGGTTTTATTGAATTATCAGAAAAGGATGTTGTTCGACATGATTTAGTAAAAAAAATTATTAATGCATATGAAAAATATAAAAGTTGATTTTTTTTCTGAATCAAAAAAATGGCCAAGGCGAATGCCAAAAATTAAGACCATTACAAAAAAAACTATAAATAAGATGATATCTTATTTTAAAAAAGATCATAAATTCGAATTAAATATAATCTTAACAGATAAATCAAAAATGATAAAACTTAATAAAACCTATAAAAATACACAATCAGACACAGATGTTCTTACTTTTATTTCAAAGAATTCTAATAAAAATGTTGGAAAAATTTTATATTGTGATATTTTTTTCTCTATAGATACTATTGAAAAATTTATACGTAGGAATAAAGTTAGTATATATGATCATTTTAATCATTTATTAATCCATAGTTTATTGCATATTAATGGGTATGATCACAAAAAAAAACTAGATTTTAAAAAAATGAAGAAAGAGGAGATAAAAATTTTAGGATTATTTGGTATTAATAATCCGTATACAATTTAATGAATACAAATAACGCTGATAAATCATCAAGTTGGAAAAATTGGATAATTAAAAAATTGTTATCTAATGACTCTACTAAAGAAGATATTTTAAATTTTATAGCTAATGATGAAGATAATAAAGAAATAGAAGATTTAAATGATAATAATGAAAAAAATCTAATTAAGAATATTGTAAATTTGAATGATAAGAGTGTTGAAGATTTAATGATACCTAGAAGTGAAATAGTTGCTTTAGATCAGGACAAATCTTATAAAGAAATTTTAGAAGTAATTAAAGAAGAGGGACATTCAAGAATTCCAGTATACAAAAAAAATATTGATAATGTTATTGGTTTTTTTCACATAAAGGATTTTATTAAGTCATCACAGGATACATTTAAAATGAGTGAAATAATAAGAGATGTTTTATATGTTGCACCCAAATCACCAATTTTAGATTTATTAAAAACGATGAGATCATCAAGAATTCATATAGGACTCGTTGTTGATGGCGTTGGTGGTGTAGACGGACTAGTCACAATTGAAGATTTAGTTGAAGAAATTGTTGGTGAGATAGAAGATGAACATGATGCGGAAGATGAAGAAGAATTAGTTTATAAAAAATCAGATAATTCAATAACTGTAGATGCAAGTTATAGGGTGGAACATTTAGAAGAATTTTTTGAAATAAATATTCCAAGAAATGAAGATGATGAGACATCTTCTGTAGGCGGTCTTGTATATGAAAAAATAAACAGGATACCAAAAAATAATGAGATAATAGACTTTAATAGTGATCTTAGGATCAAGATTATTAAATCAAATAATAGAAAAATTGAAATAGTTGAAGTAAATAAAAATAATTGAGTATATTAATTTATTTAATTTTAGGACTTTTAACTTCACTTTTATTTCCTCCCTATTTTTTTTTACCACTAGGTTTTATTATTTTTCCATTTCTTTGTTTTTTATTAGATTCAAATGAAGAAAATAATTGCGAAAAAAATATTTTTAAAAAATTCTCAATATTTGGATTTGGTTTTTTTCTTAGTTATTTATTTTGGGTCAAGAACCCTTTTTTTGTTTTTGAAGAAACCAAAAATTTCTTCCTGATTTTTTTACTACTGATAATATTATTATCTATAGTTCTAGGTTTAATTTTTACAATAATTTTTAAATTAGGAAAAAATATACCAATAATTTTTCTTATTCCATTTATGTTCACATCTGGTGAATATATAATATCAATACTCTTTTATGGATTTCCTTGGTTTACATTTTCGTTATTGCTTTCCAGTAATGAATATTTACTATTTTCACTAAAATCATTTGGAACATTATTTTCAAGTTATTTAATAATTCAAATATTTTGCATACCTTGTATTTTTTTACTCAAAAAAAACTTTAGAAAAGAATTGAAATATTTTTCATTGTTTATTGCCCTTCCAATAATTAGTTTATTGATTGCAAATTTTAACACTGAAAAAAATAATTTAAAAATTGAGACAATTGATATTGAAGTTTTCCAACTAAATTTTAAAAATAATGATCAATCTTTAACATCTGAAAAAAAACTTCAAAGAATAATTAAACATATAGATGAAAGTACCGCAGATTTGCTTATCTTTGGCGAAAATAATTTTCCATTTCTTTTAGATGATCTTGAACTAAAAATCATAAAAGATTCTTTAAAAGAAAATCAAACATTAATTATTGGAGCTACAAGATATGAAAATAATGAATACTATAATAGCTTAGTAAATATTAATTCTTTAAATGTAACTTATTTTGATAAGAAAATTCTTGTTCCCTTTGGAGAGTTTCTACCTTTAAGAGATTCATTAACTTTTTTAGAAACTATTGTGGGTCAAAATGATTATTCAAAAGGTAAAGTTGAAAGAATAATAAATCTATCTAGCAATATAAGTTTTATTCCTGTTATTTGTTACGAAATTGTTTTTTATTGGAAACTTTTAAATAAATTTAATACCACAGGTAAGTTTATTGTAAATATTACTAATGATTTTTGGTTTGGTGATTATCTTGGCCCCTATCAACATTTCTATCTTACTAAAATCAGAGCAGCAGAGTTTAACAAGCCAATTATTCGTGTCTCTAATAATGGAATATCTGCTGTTATAGATAATAAAGGCGTTATACTAAATAAAACCCAATTTAACAAATCTGATAATTTTAAACACAAATTATTATTCAAAGAAAATAATAATTTTGTTAATTTTCATTCTATATTTAAAATATATCTCTTTGTTGTATTTATATTTAGTATTTTCTATTATTTAAGAAAACATGCTTAGTAAAAATTATAGCAATCGTTTATTTGGAAGAACAAGAGGAAGAAGCAAGAAAAAAATTGATCTAAAAAAATATCATCAAATGGTTGCCAAATATCAGTTTGATAATTGTAATGATAAAATAAACTATATTTTAGATATTGGTAGTGGATATGGTGAAACCAGTATATTTCTTGCAAATCAATTTTTAGATAAAATTGTTATATCTTGTGAAAAATACATTGATGGTAATATAATTTTACTTAATAATATTGAAAAGAATAAAATAAAAAATATTCGATTACATAACGGTAATGTATATGATGTTTTAGAACATATACATAGAGAGTGTTTTGACCTTGTATGGATTTTCTTTCCTGACCCGTGGCCTAAAAATAGACACGCAAAGCGCAGATTAATAACTAGTGATTTTTTAATAAAAATACATAAAATTTTAAAACAGAGTTCCGAAATACATATTGCAACAGATTCAACAATTTATACAAGGTTTATTTTAAACTCAATTTACAATTGTAAGGATTATTTTGCGTGGTTAAACCAATCAGAAATGAATCTACATATAAAAGATTATTTCGATGTTGAGACAAAATATTATAAAAAAGCAATTAATTATGAGAGAATTCCCTCTTTATTCATTTTGAGAAAATTATAAGCTTGAAATTTTATAAAATATTAATATACGCAATAATATTAAGGTGGGTTTTCCCACCTTTTTTTTATAACTATGGCTAAAAAAAAATATAATGTAATCAGAGAAGAGATGCTTCAAGTTGCATCTAATGTAGCGCTAGAAAAAAATATTGATCAAGATTCAGTTTTTTCTGCAATGGAACAAGCATTAGAAAAAGCTGCAAGAGTAAAATATGGCCAAGAGATTGATATAAGAATATCTATCGATAGAAGCACAGGGGATATTAAACTTAATTCTTATTTGGAAGTTGTGGAAAATATTGAAGAAGAGTTTCAATCTAGACAAATTCTTTTAGAAGATGCAAAAAAAACTAATCCTGATGTCAGTTTAGGAGAGTTCATTATTAAAGAACTTCCACCAATTGAACTAGGAAGAGTTGCAGCACAAAATGCTAAAGGAGTAATAATTCAAAAAGTAAGAGAAGCTGATAAATCAAATCAGTTTGAAGAATATAAAGATAAAGTTGGTGAAATAGCAATTGGTATAGTTAAAAGAACAGAATTTGGAAATTTAATTATAGATTTGGGTAAGAGTGAAGCCATAATTAAAAGAGAAGAACTTATTCCAAGAGAAACATTTAAAAATGGAGATAGAGTTAGAGCTTATATTTACGAAGTAAAAAACGATGTAAAAGGATACCAAGTTTTTTTATCAAGAACACATCCTCAATTTTTATCAAAATTATTTTTTCAAGAAGTGCCAGAAATATACGAAGGAGTTATTACTGTTAAAAGTGTTGCAAGAGATCCTGGATCAAGAGCTAAGATTAGTGTTTTTACTGAAGACTCTACTATAGATCCAGTAGGAGCTTGTGTTGGTATGAGAGGTTCAAGGGTACAAGCTGTCGTAAATGAATTACAAGGAGAGAAAATAGATATTGTTACATGGTCAGATAATCAAGCTACTTTTTTAGCAAATGCTCTTGCGCCTGCTGAAGTTAGTAAGATTTTTTTGTATGAAGAAAAAAATAAAGTTGAAGTTGTAATACCTGATGATCAATTAAGTCTAGCAATTGGAAGAAAAGGTCAAAATGTAAAATTAGCTTCTAACTTAACTAGTTTGGAAATAGATATATTAACTGAAGATGAAGAATCAGAGAGAAGGCAACAAGAATTTAAAGAAAAAAGTGTTTTATTAGCTGAGACACTTGATGTTGAAGATGTCATTGCGCAACTACTTGTTACTGATGGTTATACAACCGTGGAGTCTATAGCTAGCGAAACATTAGATAACTTAGAAAAAATAGAAGGTTTTGATACTACTTTAGCTCAAGAAATAATTGATAGATCAACAAACTTTGTGCAGGAAAAAGAAGAGTCGGATAAAAAAATTATAGATGAAAATATTAGTGATGAAAAATTAAAAAATTTGAAGGGCATGAATAACAGTATCCTAGCAAAATTAGCAAAATCAAATATACTTAATGTAAATGATTTTGCTGATTTAGCTACATTTGAACTTATAGACAAAGAAGAAGGTATTTTAAGGGAATTAGATCTTGATGAAGAAATAGCTAACAATATGATAATGGAAGCAAGAAGTTTCTGGTCTGAATAACAAAATAAGGATTAAAATTGGATAAAGATAAAGGTAATAAAAAAAAACCATTAAAACTATCTTCATCAGGGAGACTTCAAATAAGAAAAAATCTTGGTCCGGCTGGTGATAAAGCAAGAAATAGTGGTAGTAAAAAAACAATACAAATTGTTTTTAAAAATAAGAACAATCAACAGAAAAGTTCATCTACAACTCAATCTAATTTTAGAGGATCATCTAGCTTAAGAACACCTAGGCTAGGAATAAATTCATCACCACAACCAAACTTTTCTTCTCCAAATAAAACTAGAAACTTTGATAATAAAAATAAAAAAAATGTAGATAAAAAAAACCAACAAAAAAAATCAACTCTTAGACCACTTGAAGATGATTTCAGTAAATCTGATGCTAAAAAAATATTAGAACAAGAAGAACAGGAATTTGATAAATTTCCGAGTCTAGCTAAAATAAAAAGAGCTAGGGAAAAAGAAAGATTAAAATCAATAACCGACGAAGATGATACAAAAATTTCTAGAGAAGTTTCTATTCCTGATTTTATTACTGTCCAAGATTTAGCGAACAGAATGGCTGAGAAAACAGCAGATGTAGTTAAGGTTTTAATGAAAATGGGTGTTATGGCAAATGCAACACAATCTTTAGAGTCTGATACAGCTCAACTAGTAGCAGAAGAATTAGGTCATAAAGTGACTGTAGTTAAAGATGATGATGTATTAAATGATATTAAAGATTTTGAAGACCAAGAAGATAATCTTATTAAAAGAGCTCCAGTAGTAACAATAATGGGGCATGTTGATCATGGTAAAACTTCTTTGCTTGATGCTTTTAGAGAAAGTAATGTAGTATCCGGTGAGGCTGGCGGAATCACACAGCATATTGGTGCTTATCAAATCAATAATAATAACAAAAAAATTACATTTATTGACACTCCGGGTCATGCAGCATTCTCAAATATGAGAGCTAGAGGATCTAAAACAACGGACATAGTTATACTTGTAGTGGCTGCTGATGATGGAATTAAACCTCAGACAATTGAATCAATTGCTCATGCAAAATCTGCAGAAGTCCCAATAATTGTAGCTATAAACAAAATTGATCTTCCTGGAGCTGATCCTGATAGAGTAAGAAATGAATTACTAAGTCATGAAGTAATTGTTGAGAAATTAAGTGGTGAAGTTTTAGATATTGAGGTATCTGCAATAAAAAGAACAAATTTAGATAAATTAGAAGAAGCAATCCATTTACAAGCAGATATTCTTAATCTCAAAGCTAACCCTGATAGAAAAGCAAGAGGATCTGTAATTGAATCTAAACTTGAAAAAGGTAGAGGTTCAGTTGCAACAGTCTTAGTACAAAAAGGAACACTAAAAGTAAGTGATATTTTTGTATCAGGGTCTGAGTGGGGAAAAGTTAAAGCTTTAATTGATGATAAAGGTAAAAACATAAAACAAGCTGAACCATCTTTGCCGGTTGAAGTTCTTGGATTTGATTCTAATCCATTAGCTGGTGATGACTTCATTGTGGTTGAAAATGAGGGTATTGCTCGTAAAATTGCAGAATTTAGATCAAGTAAACTACAAATTCAAAAAAATACCGTGGCTAAATCTAATGTTGAAGAAATGTTTGCCCAAATCAATAAAGGTGAAGCAACAAGTCTTCCAGTAGTAATTAAAACGGATGTTCAAGGTTCAGCAGAAGCTATTGAAAATTCAATAACTAAACTTTCAACCGATGAGGTTAAAGTAAATGTTATTTATAAAGGAGTAGGCGCAATTACCGAGAGTGATGTTACTCTAGCTGGATCTGGAAAAGGCTTTATTGTTGGTTTTAATGTTAGAGCATTACCTCATGCAAGAGATATAGCAAAAAGAGATGGTGTTGATATTAAATATTATTCAATTATTTATGAGCTTATAGACGATGTAAGAAATCTTTTATCTGGTTTATTAAAACCTGATATTTCTGAAAATATAACTGGTAATGTAGAAATTAGAGAGGTGTTTAATATTTCCAATGTTGGAAATATTGCAGGATGTATGGTTAAGGATGGTCTTATTTCTAGAAAATCACAGATTAGAATTCTTAGAGATAATATCGTAATTCATAAAGGACAAATTAGTAGCTTAAAAAGATTTAAGGAAGAAGTGTCCGAGGTTAAGTCAGGTTTTGAGTGTGGTGTAATGCTAGATAATTATAGTGATATAAAAGTAGGTGATATAATTGAAACATTCGAAGAAGTTTCTACAAGTAGAAAGTTATAATGTTTTTTAACAATGGAAACACAAAGGCAAATTAGATTTGGTGAACTAATAAGGTCATTACTAAGTGATTGTTTATTAAAAGAAGATTTTTTTGACGAAAATATTAACTCTTCATCCATCACAATTTCATTTGTTAGAATGTCCAAGGACTTAAAGATAGCAAATGTATATTTCATGCCTCTTGGTGGTAAGGACAAAATACAAATTTTAGAAGTTTTAAAAGATAGAAAATATATTTTTCAAAAATTTCTGTCAAAAGCAAAAATTAATTCAAAATTTACTCCAAGACTCTCTTTTTATTTAGACGATACATTTGACGAGGCAGAAAAAATTGAAAACCTTTTATTAAATAAAAATGTCTTAAGAGATATTAAGTAATGATTACAAAACAAGGTTGGATAAATTTATACAAACCCAAAAATATTACATCTTTTAAAGCAATTAATTCAATAAAAAAAAAATTTTCAGTTAATAAAATTGGTCATGCGGGTACTTTAGATCCTATGGCGGAAGGTGTGTTACCAATTGCTATAGGAAAAGCAACAAAATTAATTCCATATATTAGTAAAATAAATAAAGAATATGAATTTACAGTAACTTGGGGAACTCAAACAACAACAGATGATGCTGAGGGTAAAATTTTATTTGAATCAAATTATCTTCCTAAAAGAAAAGAAATAGAAAAAAAAATTATAAATTATATTGGTTATATAAATCAGATACCTCCAAAAGTTTCGGCAGTTAAAATTAATGGTAAAAGAGCTTATAAATTATTTAGAGAAAATAAAAAATTTACGATTCAACCAAAAAAAGTTTTTATCAAAGATTTGTGTATTACTGGTCATAGTATAAACAAAACGTCATTTAAAATTTTATGCGGACAGGGCTTTTATGTTAGAAGTCTAGCTCGTGATTTAGCTATAGATCTTAAAACATATGGACACATTTCTTCATTGAAAAGGTCAAAAGTAGGTAAATTCAGTGAAAAAAATTCGATTTTACTGGACGATCTTCTAAAAATAGGACAAACGCACGATGAAATTAATTGTATCTCCACTACAATTTCTATGCTGGACGACATCTTGGCTTATGAAATTGAAGAAAAATTAGATATTGAAAATTTATCTTTTGGAAGATCTATTAAAATTGATGAAAGAAAAGTTATAAATCCTTCGTCATTAAACTTAGATAAAAAAAATATTTTTTTATTTAAGAAAGGAGACATTGTCTCAATAGGCAAATTAGATGGTAATTTGTTTAAACCAAATAAAATATTAATATAGGAGAACCGATGTCGATAACAAAAGAAAATAAAAAAAATCTTATTAATGAATTTTCTAAAAATGAAAAAGATACTGGATCAGCAGGTGTTCAGATAGCAGTTTTAACAGAAAGAATAAAAAATTTAACTGAACATTTTAAGACTCACAGTAAAGATAATCATTCAAAAAGAGGACTAGTATCATTAGTTAATAAAAGAAAAAAATTATTAAACTACTTATCTAAAAAAAATAAATCTGAATATTCAGATTTAATAAAAAAATTAAATATTAGAGGTTAAAAAAAGAGGAAAAATAAAAATTATGTTTGATGTGAAAAATGTAGAAATTGAATGGGCTGGAAGAACACTTAAATTAGAAACTGGAAAAATAGCAAGACAAGCTGACTCAACAGTTATAGCCACTTATGGTGGTACGACAGTTATGTGTAATGTAGTTGCTGCAAAAGAAGCAAATCCTGATATGGATTTTTTTCCCTTAACAGTAAATTATCAAGAAAAATATTATTCTGTAGGAAAAATACCTGGTGGTTTTTTTAAAAGAGAGGCTAGACCAACTGAAAAAGAAACATTAGTTTCTCGATTAATTGATAGGCCAGTTAGACCTTTATTTCATAAAGATTTTAAAAATGAGACCCAAGTTACTTGTACAGTATTATCACATGATCAAGAAAATGATTCAGATGTTGTAGCAATGGTAGCAGCAAGTGCCGCATTAACTTTATCTGGTTTGCCATTTTTAGGTCCACTCGGAGCAATTAAGATTGGTTTTATTGACGATGAGTTTGTTGTTAACCCGAGTAAGAGTCAATTATCAAATTCTAAACTAGAATTAGTATTGGCAGGGACTAAGGAAGGTGTATTAATGATCGAGTCTGAAGCTCACGAACTTTCAGAAAAACAAATGCTAGATGCAGTAGTTCTTGGTCAAGAAAATTATAAAACAGTGATTGAAGCAATAATTTCCTTAGCTAAAAAAGCGGCAAAAGAACCTTGGGAACTTAAAGAAAAAGATGAAGAAATTAAAAATCTACCATCTAAAATCAACGAAGACTTTGGTAAAAATTTTATAGATGCTTATAAAATAACTGAAAAACAAAAAAGATCAGAAAAATTATCTTCGTTACGAAATGAAATTTCTGAAAAATTTGTAAGTGAAACACTCTCACCAGTATTGGTTTCAGATGCAATAAAAAATGTAGAAAAAGATATAGTTAGAGGAGAATTAATTAATACTGGTAACAGAATTGATGGAAGAGATACAAAAACAGTCCGTCCAATTGTGTGTGAAACTGGAGTTTTAGAAAGAACTCACGGGTCTGCATTATTTACGAGAGGAGAAACACAGGCTCTTGTAGTTTCAACTTTAGGAACTGGACAAGATGAGCAAAGAATAGATGCAATTGACGGCGAATATACAGAGAATTTTATGTTGCATTATAATTTTCCACCTTATTCTGTTGGGGAAGTTGGAAGAATAGGTTCTACCAGTAGAAGAGAAATAGGACATGGAAAATTAGCCTGGAGAGCTATTCACCCAATGTTACCTTCTAAAGAAAAGTTTCCTTACACTTATAGAGTTGTATCTGAAATTACAGAATCAAATGGTTCTAGTTCTATGGCAACTGTTTGTGGTACCTCAATGTCTTTAATGGATGCAGGAGTGCCTTTAGAAAGACCAGTAGCAGGTATCGCGATGGGCTTAATTAAAGAGAATGATAAATATGTGATATTATCAGACATACTTGGTGATGAAGATCATCTTGGTGATATGGATTTTAAAGTTGCAGGAACTTCTGAAGGAATAACCTCATTACAAATGGATATTAAAATAACTAGTATCACAGCTGAAATTATGGAAGAAGCATTAGCGCAAGCTAAAGATGGACGATTCCATATACTTGGTGAAATGGCTAAAGCAATTGATAAACCTAATCAATCGATTTCCCAATACGCACCAACAATAACTAACCTACAAATAAACAAAGATAAAATTAGAGAAGTTATTGGTAAAGGAGGGGCAGTTATTAGAGAAATATCTGAAACAACTGGAGCTAAAATTGAAATCAATGATGAAGGTTTAGTAAGTATTGCAGCTGTAGATCAAAAATCTGGCAATGATGCATTAGAATGGATCAAAGGTATTGTCGAAGAGCCAGAGATCGGTAAAATTTATGATGGTAAAGTTATAAAGATAATGGACTTTGGTGCTTTTGTTAATTTCATGGGATCTACAGACGGTCTTGTTCATATTAGTCAATTAAAAAACGAAAGAGTAGAGAAAGTTGAAGATGTTATTAGTGAAGGAGATATCGTTAAAGTAAAAGTATTGGATATCGACTCAAGAGGAAAAATAAAACTTTCTATGAAAGCAGTTGACGCAGAAGAAAACTCTTAAATTACCTAAATTTATTGGACACAGAGGTGTAAAAGATCTGTGTCCAGAAAACACTTTAGTATCTATTTCCAGAGCATTTGAAATAGGCTTAAATTTTGTAGAGATAGATGTTAAGATCTCTAAAGATAAAGTCCCAATTTTATTACATGACGACACACTTGATAGGACTACTAATGGAAGTGGACTTGCAATTGATTATGATTATGAGAACATAAAAAAACTTGATGCGGGAAAATTTTTTTATAAAGAAAATACAAATATTTTTATTCCAAAGTTAGAAGATGTTCTTAGTTTTTGCGTTAATAATAATGGTAATTTAAATATCGAATTAAAACCCAATAAAAATTTTGAAAAAGAAAATGCTTATCAAATATATAAAATTACAAAAAATATTAATCAAATAGATATTTTTTTCTCGTCATTTGATATAATTTCTATTTTAGAAATTTCAAAGCTTTACCCTCAATCTATACGTAGTCTTTTATTAGATGATTTTAAAGAATATAATATTGATGATTTGATTAACATATCCATTAATCACGATTTAAAAATTTGTGGATTAAATATAGATCTTGTTACAGCTGATATTATAAAAAAAATTAAAGAATCCAATATAGTAATAACTGTGTATTCAGATAAAAATATAAATTTATCTAGCGCTAATGATATTTTCTCCATAGGTGTAGATAGTATTTTTGTTGATAATCCTTTAGATTTACTTGGAAAATTTTAGAACTTATTGGGCATTCCAATAATATTGTAACCACAATCAACATAATGTACTTCACCAGTAACTGCAGAAGATAAATCACTAATAAAGTATAAAGCAGATTTACCAATTTCATCTAGATGTGCATTTCGTTTCAATGCTGAATGTTCTTCTGTAAATTTAAAAACCTCCCTAGCATTATTTATCGCTGCACCAGCAATTGTTCTCATTGGTCCTGCTGATATTGCATTAACACGAATATTTTTTGTGCCTAAATCCACACTTAAGTATTTCACACTTGTTTCCAAAGCGGCTTTTGCAATTCCCATTAAATTGTAATTTGGTATCACTTTATTTGCACCATAAAAAGTAAGGGTTAGAATACTTGCTCCTTTATTCATTATAGGTTCAAAACTTTTTGCAAGACTAGTTAATGAAAAACATGATATTTCCAAACAATTAATAAAATTATCCTTTGTAGTGTCAACATATCTGCCATTTAACTCTGATTTATCTGCAAATGCAACAGCATGAATTATAAAATCAATTGTGCCCCATTCTTTTTTTATAATTTCTACAGATTTGTTTATTGACTCATCATTATTAAAATCACATTCTATTAATATTTTTGAATTAATTTTTTCAGAAAGCGGTTTCACTCTCTTCAATAATATTTCATTTTGATAACCAATGGCTATTTCAGCACCATTTTCAGCTAGTTGTTTTGCTATTCCCCATGCAATTGAATGATTATTTGCAATACCAAATACTAAGCCTTTTTTATTTTTAAGCATGATATTTTGAAAATACTAATGTTGCATTTGTACCGCCAAAACCAAAACTATTCGACATCACATGGTCTATTTCAACATCATTTTCCGTTTTTAAAAGAATATTACAATCTTTGGCACTATCATCAAGATTTTCAATATTAGCAGAACCACTAATAAAATTATTTTTCATCATCAATAAACTATAAATTGCTTCATGCACACCAGTTGCCCCTAAAGAATGACCAGTCAAAGATTTTGTCGAGCTCATTTTAGGAATATTGGAAGCAAAAACATTTTTGATTGCTTCCAATTCTTTTACATCTCCTATTGGAGTGCTTGTTCCATGTGTATTGATATAATCAATTTTACCATCAATATTTTTTAATGCTTGCTTCATGCATCTTTCTGCTCCCTCTCCAGAAGGCTGTACCATATCGTATCCATCTGAGGTTGCTCCATATCCTGTTATTTCACCATATATTTTAGCACCTCTAGCTTTTGCATGCTCTAATTCTTCAAGTACTAAAGTCCCACCCCCTCCAGCTATTACAAACCCATCTCTATCTGCATCATATGCCCTTGAAGATTTGTTTGGAGTAGAATTATATTTTGATGACAAAGCACCCATTGCATCAAATAAAATTGATAAAGTCCAATGGAGCTCTTCACCTCCTCCAGCAAAAACAATGTTTTGTTTTCCCATCTGAATGAGTTCATATGCATTACCAATACAATGTGAACTTGTAGAACATGCTGAAGTAATCGAATAGTTAACTCCTTTAATTTTAAAAGGAGTCGCAAGAGTTGCAGAATTTGTACTAGACATTGCTCTAGGTACCATAAATGGCCCAATTTTTTTTGAACCCAAATTCTTTCCAATTTCAGAAGATTTAAATAAATTTTGTGTAGATGGACCGCCTGAACCAACAATTATACCAGTCATTTCATTTGAAATATCACTATCCTCTAGTCCTGAGTCATCTATAGCATCTTTCATCGCAATATAGTTGTAGGCAGCTCCATCACCCATAAACCTTAGTAATCTTCTATCAATTTCGTTACTTATATCTATATTTGGTTTACCGTGCACAAGACTTCTAAAAGAAAACTCCTCATACTCTTCAGCACTTGTTATTCCAGATTTCAAATTTTTAAGACTGTTTATAACATCTGATTGATTATTACCAATACATGATACTATACCTAAACCTGTTACTACTACTCTATTCATTACTTATCTTTCAGGTGAAAATAAACCGACTTTCATATCCTTAGCTTCATAAATTGTTTCACCGTCAGCTTTTAAAATACCATCTCCAACTCCTAAAATCAATTTTCTTAGTATAAGCCTTTTAAGAGATATATGGTAAGTTACTTTTTTTACTTTTTGTAATACCTGACCAGTAAATTTAACTTCACCAACTCCTAAAGCTCTACCCTTTCCTGGTTGGCCAAGCCATCCTAAATAAAAACCAAGTAATTGCCACATAGCATCTAAACCTAAACAACCTGGCATTACCGGATCATCTTTAAAATGACATTCAAAAAACCATAAGTCTTCTTTAATATCTAGTTCTGCAATAACCTCACCTTTAGAGAATTCTCCGCCAGTCTCATTTATTGAAGTAATTCTATCAAACATTAACATTGGAGGCATTGGAAGTTGTGCATTCCCTTTTCCAAAAAGAACACCTTTTGCACAATCAATTAATTGATCGTAGGTAAATGAATTTTGTCTCATAATTTAAATTAAACTTTTTTAATGTATTTATCAATTAACTTAAACTGATTTTAAATAACAATCATGTTTACTTTTAATAACAATATTATCAATGCTTAATTTTTTTCCATCAGAAATTGTCATTATATTAGTTTCATCCTTTAAATTTAAATAGAAATTAATTATTTTTTGAGCAGCAATCAAACCTGCTAACCCTGCAGAAATACCTGAAATACCTACTACATCACATCTGGGAAGATCAACATCATCTTTGTTAGGAAAGATACAATTTAAACATAGATGATTATTTTTATTTGAGTTATTGAAAAGAATTATTTGTAAATCGTGTCTTAATGCAGAGGAATATAAAAAATTGATTGAGTTTTTAAGACAATATTCATTTAATAATCTAGAACTCAACCAATCATCAGTTGCATCAACAATTATAGAACATTCTTTTAAAGAATTTAAATTTAAAGAATTAATATTTTCATCAATAGTATGAATTTTACATTCAGTATTGATTAATTGTAATTTATTTTTAGCTACATCGACCTTTTTTCTTCCAATATCATTTAAATTAAACAAAATTTGTCTATTAAGATTACTTTTTTCAACAATGTCTCCATCTACTATTAACAATTCTTTTATTCCAGAGTTGACTAAATATTGACTTAAAGGACATCCTATACCTCCCATACCTACAATACCAATTTTTATATTTGATAATTTTTTTAGGTTTTCTTCAGAAAATTCTTTTAAAATAAATAATCTACTGAAAATTTTATATTCTTCTTCAGAGTAATTATTCATAATTCTATATAGAATTATAAATTTGTTTTATAATTTGCTTTGCACAATTTACCTTTGTCATTTTCTTAAATTTTTTTATCTGGTTTTTTGTAATTATTGATATCCGATTATAATCTGAACCAAAAACTTTATTTTTACTATCGATTTTATTGTAAACCATCATATCACATTTTTTATCAACTAATTTTTTTTTGGCATTATCAATGCTCTCCGTTTCTGCAGCAAAACCAACTAAAAATTTAGGCCTCTGAGTTCTGCTTTTTCCAATTTTTTCTAAAATATCAATATTCTTATAAAGACTAATATTTAATTTTTTATTTTTTTTAATCTTCGATTTATTTATATTTTTATTTTTGAAATCAGATACTGCAGCAGTAAAAATTCCTATATCAATTTTAGAAATTTTTCTAATTTTTTGATACATTTCGTTTGCTGATTTTATTTGAATAAATTTTAAATTTGGTGGAGGATCTAAATTTGTTGGTCCAGATATCAAGGTTACATCCGCTCCATATAAAACTAATTGTGAAGCAATTTCATAGCCTTGTTTCCCAGAAGATTGATTTGAAATAAACCTAACTGGATCAATCATTTCAATTGTTGGTCCTGCAGTTACTAGGCATTTTTTATTTTTTAACAAATTAACATTTTCTAGTTTGTTTAAAATTCTATTTACTATATTTTTTGAGTTATCAATTCTGCCTAAACCAAATTCTCCACACTTTAGATTTCCAACTGAAGGGCCAATAAACTCATGACCGCTATCTTTTAATAATCTCACATTTTTTTGATTAATTTTATTATGCCACATAAAACTATTCATTGCAGGGACAAACAAAATTTTTTTATTTGAAGCAAGCAACGTATTAGAAGCTAAATTATCTCCATATCCATTAGCAAATTTTGCAATAGAATTAGCTGTTGCTGGACACATAACTATTATATCATTATCTCTTGATAAATTAATATGAAGCATCTTATTTTTTTTCTCATCTTCATCAGTAAATACTCTATTTTTAAGTAATTTTTTTATATCTGATATTTTTACATATTTCTTTGCCTCTTTAGTTAGAATACAGCTAATTTTAACTTCATTAATATTTAACAAAGCAATAATTTCTTTACATCGAGATGCAGCAATAGAGCCAGTTATTATTAATAAAATTTTATTCATTATAGTTTATAGCCAGTATGTATTGCTACAATTCCATTAAATAGATTAATAGTTTCAACTTTAGTAAATCCACAATCACGTAGATTTTTGCTAAGTTCTTCTTGTGATGGAAACAAATCAATACTTTCACTCAAATATTTATAAGCATTCTTATCTTCAGCAACTATTTCTCCTAACAGAGGTAAAATCTTTGATTTGTAAATTTTATATGAACTTGATACCAAAGATGATTTAGGTGTACTAAATTCTAAGCAACAATATTTACCACCAGGTTTAAGAACTCTGTAAGCCTCTTTTATAGATAATAAATACTCCGTCACATTTCTTAAGCAGAAAGAAATAGTATATTTATCAAAAAAATTATTTTCAAAATTTAACTTTTCAGCATTACCAATAAAATATTTTATATTTTTTTCTTTTTTTAATCTTTTTCTTCCTTCTAATAACATTTCTTCATTTAGATCTAAAAGATAAAGACTGGTTGATAAATTCTCTTTTAAAATTTCGCTGGCAATATCACCAGAACCAGAACCAACATCCAAGATAATTTCATTTTCTTTTAGATTCACAGTCTCTACAAATCTTTTTTTCCATAAACGATGCATACCTAAACTCATTAAATCATTCATAATATCGTAGCTTGGAGCTACGCTTGAAAATACATTCTGAACAAGTTTAGTCTTTTGTTTTGAATTTACTTTTGTATAACCAAAATTATAATCTTTTTTCATTATGCCAGAATTACCTGAAGTTGAAACTACAGTTAAAGGACTTAGTGTAATATTGAATCAAAAAATATCTAATGTTAAAATTCATACTTCAAAACTTCGTTTTAAAATTCCAAATAATATAATTAATATACTACGTTACTCCAAGATATCCAACCTTAGACGTATAGCAAAGTTAATAATTATAGATTTAGATACAGATTATTCTCTAGTAATACATCTAGGAATGTCAGGAAGATTAAAAACTGTTAATAAAAGCTACAAACGAATAAAACATGATCATTTTGTTATTTACTTTTTAAGTGGAATGATACTTGTTTATCATGATCCAAGGAAATTTGGATTTATAGACATAATAAAAACAAAAGATCTACAAAAACAAAAGTATATATTTAGTTTGGGTGTAGATGCACTGAGTCCAAATCTTACAGCACAAATGATATTTAAAAAAATTTCAAAATCTGAGGTCCCAATAAAGCAGATTTTACTGAATCAAAAACTAATTGCTGGTATAGGTAATATTTATGCATCGGAAATTCTATTTGATTCTAAAATTTCACCACTTACTTTGGGTAAGGATTTAGAAATTAGTCTCATTATGAAACTAATTATGTCCATTAGAAAAATTTTAAAGAAAGCAATTAAATATGGAGGATCGAGTATACGAGATTATAGGTCTACTGACGGTACATTAGGAAATTTTCAGTCAAATTTTAAGGTTTATAATAAAGAAGGAAAAAAAATAGGTGGAGATGAGGTTAAAAAGATAGTTCAATACGGAAGATCTACTTTTTATTGTCCAAAACTTCAAAATAACAAGTAATTCTATATTAAATATTAATTGACTTAATTTATTTTGAATTTATAGCACGCATATGGCTAATCATGCTTCTGCAAAAAAAAGGTCTAGACAGAACAAAACTAGAAATACTGTTAATTCTCAATACCTATCTAAATTTAGAAACGCTCTGAATAAATTTAAATCGTCAGTTGAAGCAAAAAATGAGGAAGAAATCCAAAGATCCTTTACCAATGTCAACTCAATAATGGCTAGAGCATCAAAAAAAGGTATTTTTAAAAAAGAATACATATCCAGAAAGTTATCCTCTTTATCAAAACAAATTTCAAAAAAATAATTTTTTTTTAATTTTTTTCACTTTTCTTCTTGCTAAAAATACTTAAAGGGTGTTGATTAAGAAATAAATTTGGTGATTGATTTTGCGACTTTAGATTTTTTGCGTAAAATTTGTTAAGCTATAAAATCGTCTTGTTGGGGGAAAATGGATAATACATCTACTATATTTGATGACAGTAAGTGGCTATCCTTTAAAAAAAATCTAAAAAAAAATGTTGGTGACTCCGCCTTCAACAATTGGCTAAAACATTTAAACTATGTTTCTGTAGAAGAAACTATCATAACATTTTCCGTACCAACAAAGTTTTTAAGAGATTGGATAGTTAATAATTATTCTGACAAGATAAAAAGTGAAGCAAAAAATTTTATTGACAAAATTGATACCATTAAATTTGTTGTTAAACCCTCAGGTGGAAGAATAGTTCCTGGAACAACAAGAACTATTAAAAGCAATGATAATCACTGGAAATCTTCAATGGACTTAAGGTCTAATCAATCCTCAACATATCCTAATGAATTTGGTGCTCCGTTAGATCCTAGATTTACTTTCGAAAATTTTGTTGTTGGGAAACCAAATGAATTAGCTTTTGCAGCTTCTCAAAGAGTATCAGAAGCAAATAAAATAACATTTAATCCATTATTTTTATGTGGCGGTGTAGGGTTAGGTAAAACTCACCTTATGCATGCTATCGGATGGAAAATTAAACAACAACAACCAGAAAGAAAGGTAATCTATCTTTCTGCTGAAAAATTTATGTATCAATTTGTAAGAGCTCTGAGATATAAAGATACATCAGCTTTTAAAGAACAGTTTCGGTCAATAGATGTGCTTATGATCGATGACGTTCAATTTATAAGTGGTAAAGATAATACTCAAGAAGAATTTTTTCACACATTTAATGCTCTAATAGAACAAAATAAACAAATAGTAATTTCAGCTGATAAAACACCAACTGATCTAGATGGGGTACAAGAAAGATTAAAATCTCGACTAGGTTGTGGCCTCGTAGCAGATATCCATCCAACAACTTATGAATTAAGACTCGGTATTTTAATAGAAAAGGCTCACAAAAGAGGTGTGGAAATTCCGCCAAAGGTTTTAGAATTTCTTTCACATAGAATTATTTCAAATGTTAGAGAAATGGAAGGTGCACTCAATAGATTAGTTGCGCACGCAACACTGGTAGGAACGCCTATAACAGTTGAAACGGCACAGTTAGTACTTCAAGATTTATTAAAATCATCAAATAAAAAAATTACAATTGAAGAAATACAAAAAAAAGTTGCAGAACATTTTAATATTAGAATTACTGACATGCATTCACCTAGAAGATCGCGATCTGTCGCTAGACCTAGACAAATAGCAATGTACTTAGCCAAATCCATAACTTCAAGATCTTTACCGGAGATTGGTAGAAAATTTGGCGGTAGAGATCATACTACTGTTATGCATGCAGTAAAAAAGATTGAGGAACTTAAACTAAGTGATGTAAACTTTAATGAAGATTTAGAATTACTAAAAAGACTTATAGATTCTTAATTCTTTTTATCATATGTTTAAGTATGAAATTTAAAATATCACGCTCACTTTTTTTTAAAACTCTTTCACACTTACAAGGTATAGTTGATAAAAAAAATTCTCTTCCAATTTTAGCAAATATATCAATTGAAGCAAAAAATAATCAACTAATCTTATCTTCAACTGATATGGATATTTCAATTGTAGAAAAAGTTAGCTGCAAAATTTTTGAAGATGGATCTACTACAATAAACTCTCAAATTTTATACGATATAGTAAGGAAGATTGATGATAATGGTGAAATTGAGATAATTTCAAACAATGGAAAATTATTAACTTTAAGAGCAGATGGATCAAGATTTTCATTGCATTGCTTACCTAAAGAAGATTATCCTATTATAGATTATGAAAATACTGGAATAAATATAAAATTAAATTCTAGAATATTATTTAAATTAATAGACAAGACTAAGTTTGCAATTTCTAATGAAGAAACAAGGTATTTTTTAAATGGCTTGTATTTTAGTGTAAATAAAGATGATAATAAAAATATAGTTACTTTAGTTGGGACTGATGGACATCGGTTAGCTAAATTTAGTCATGATATTTCTAGTAATATTGAACAAATACCAGGTGTTATCATACCAAAGAAAACAATTTATGAATTATCAAAATTATTATCAGAAATTGATATAGATATTGAAATATCAATCAGTACAAACAAGATTGTATTCTTTATAGGAAAAATTATATTTGTTTCTAAATTAATAGATGGTAGTTTTCCAGATTACAAAAGAGTTATTCCAAAAAATAATACCAATGTTTTAAATGTAAGTAGAGAAAAACTTTTAGCTGCTGTTGATAGAGTTAGTACTATTGCAAATGATAAGTCTCCTGTGATTAAATTTAAATTAATTGAGAATATTTTAAATTTAAATTCAATTAACAATGAAAGTAGTACTGCGTCAGAAGATATAAAAATTAATTATTCTGGAGATGAAATTGAAATAGGTTTCAATTCAAAGTATATTATGGATATCGTAAATAATTTAGAAGATGAAGAGATATGTATTAACTTAAATGATAACACTTCACCTATAACAGCTCAAGAAAAATCAAATGATAAACTAGTTTATGTTTTGATGCCAATGCGAGTCTAAAATTTGGCAAAGATTAATAATATTCATTTTCACAATTTCAGAAATTTTACAAATTATAAACTCTCATTCGATAAAAAGTTAAATATATTTTTTGGTAAAAACGGATGTGGTAAAACCAATATTTTAGAGGGAATTTCTTTGAATGCAAAAGGAAGAGGAATAAGAAACTCAAGTATTTCTAATTTAATTAAAAAAAAAGAAAGTTATTTTAAAATACAAAATACTTTTGAAATACAAAATAATATTTTTGATATTGAAATACATTCAGAAAAAAATGAAGATAAATATAAAAAAATAATTAAAGTTAATGATGACATATCAAAAGACTCAATTGATATTCTTAACAAATCTATATCCTATATTGTTTTTTTACCAGAAATGGAAAGATTATTTCAAGCCTCACCATCATATAGAAGAAATTTCTTAGATAGACTAATTTTTTCAGGAAGAAATAATTATAATAGATTGATTAATCAATATAAAAAATTTTTACTTGAAAGGACAAAAATACTTCAAAATTACTCAACAGATTATAATTGGTTAAACCAAATTGAAAGAGATATAAGTTTAACGGGATTGGAAATATATGAACTAAGACATTCTCATTTAAATACTATAAATAGTAATTTAAATTTGCTGAAAAATGATCATAATTTTCAATTTAATCTAGAGCTTAAAATAAAAGATGAATATTTCACTAACAACCTATCGTATGATCAATATATTATAAGTTTGCAAAACTCACGGAGCTATGACAAACAATTTGGTGGTTCTAAAATTGGACCCCACAAATCTGATATCACAGCAATCATTAATAATGAATTTGATGCTTTATTATTATCGACAGGACAACAAAAAGCCATTGTTCTAATGATATTATTGGCACAATGTAACATTTTGGTAAATTCGAAAAAAATAAAACCAATTTTACTATTAGATGAAATAGGGTCTCACTTAGATACTTTTAACAGACAAATATTATTAGATATGATTAACAGATTTGAATTACAATTTTTTCTTACTGGTACAGATAAAGATTTATTTTCTTTTGTATCAACAAATGCACAATTTTATAATATAACTGTTATATGAATTCTGATTATTCCTCTGATTCAATTAAAGTATTAAAAGGTCTAGAAGCTGTTAGGAAAAGACCTGGGATGTACATTGGTGATACTGATGATGGATCAGGCTTACATCAAATGATTTATGAAGTACTTGATAATTCTATAGATGAGGCACTAGCTGGTTATTGTAATAAAATAGATGTTATTTTAAATGCAGATGGTACAGTAACCATTAGTGATAATGGTAGAGGGATACCAGTCGATCTACACAAAACTGAAAAAATACCTGCTGCTCAATTGATAATGACTGAGTTACACGCGGGAGGTAAATTTGACCAAAATAGCTACAAAGTTTCAGGTGGTTTACATGGAGTAGGTGTGTCAGTAGTTAACGCTCTCTCAGAAAATCTAATTTTGGAAATTAATAGAGATGGTAAAATACATAATATTGAATTTAAAAACGGTGTTGTTACAAAGGAATTAAATATAATTGGAGATTCGAAAAAAATTGAGGAAAATTATTTTACTGGTACTAAAATAACTTTTTTACCTACGACTAAAATTTTTAATGATATTAATTTTAATTTTAAAACAATAGAGAAAAGATTAAGAGAATTAGCATTTTTAAATACAGGAATTAACATTTTTTTATCTGATAAGAGACAATCTGAAGATAAAAATATTAATTTCAAATTTGATGGTGGAATTAAAGAGTATGTTAAATATTTAAATGAAGGAAAAAATCTTATAAATCCAAAACCAATATATTTTAATGGAGAAAAAGATAATATTTCAATTGAATGCTCTTTACAATGGACTGATAATTATCACGAAAACACAATTTGTTTTACAAATAATATCATTCAGAGAGATGGTGGAACTCATTTAGCTGGTTTTCGAGGAGCTCTTACTCGATCAATTGTAAATTACATTAACAAAAATACAAAAAATTCAAATAATGTTACTGGTGAAGATGCAAGAGAAGGATTAACTTGTATCATTTCAGTTAAATTGCCAGATCCAAAATTTTCTAGTCAAACTAAAGATAAACTTGTATCATCTGAAGTTCGACCTGTTATAGAGTCAACAAGTTTGAATAAATTAGAACAATGGATTGAAGAAAATCCCACAGAAATTAAAAAGGTAATTGACAAAATAATTGAAGCTTCTAATGCAAGAGAAGCAGCTAGAAAAGCAAGAGAGCTTACAAGGAGAAAAACAGGATTAGAAAATACTTCTCTGCCAGGGAAACTTGCTGACTGCCAAGAGAAAAACCCTGAATTATCAGAATTGTTTATTGTAGAAGGTGACTCTGCAGGAGGATCTGCTAAGCAAGGAAGAGATAGAAAAAATCAAGCTATTCTTCCCTTAAGAGGTAAAATTTTAAATGTAGAAAGAGCCAATGATAAGCAGGTTTTAACAAGTAATGAAATTGGAGCACTAATTACTGCAATTGGAGCAGGGGTTGGAAATCCAACTGACGATAATGATCAAAACAAAATTGAGGGAAAATTTGATATTTCTAAAATGAGGTATCACAAAATAATTATTATGACTGATGCAGATGTAGATGGAAGTCATATAAGAACATTGCTTTTAACTTTTTTTTATCGACATATGAAACCAATTATAGACTCTGGTAGATTATATATAGCACAACCCCCACTTTATAGACTTAAGAAGGGTAATTCTACGGTTTACAAAAAAGATGATAATGATTTAGAAAATTACTTAATAGAAGAAGGATTAAAAAATACATTTTTTGAAAACACTCAGGGCAACCAAATAGCTGGAAAAGAATTAAAAAAAATAATTTATCTTTCAAAAAAAACCAAAAATTTTGTGATTCCATTATTAAGAAGAATTGATAATCGCGATATTATTGAACATGCTGCAATTGTGAGAGCATTGGATTTAAGAAATCTCAAAGATAAAGATATTGGTGAAGAAATAGCCAAATACCTTCAAAAAAGGTTAAATTTAATTTCTGATATATCTCAAAAAAATTGGAAAGTAGTTTACAAAACTAACTCAATTTTATTTGAAAGAACAATCAGAGGTTTTACAGAAAAATACATAATTGATGAGAATTTTGTTATTTCTCCTGAGGCAAAAGCATTAAACGAAATGAAAGATCAGTTAATGGAAAATTTCTATCGTCTTAAAGAAGCTGGTTGTGGAGTACTAAATCATAAAAATGAAGAATTCAGAATATTTGGACCCTTAGATTTGATAGACAAAATATTAGATATTGGAAAATTAGGTTTACAAATTAATAGATACAAAGGCTTAGGTGAAATGAACCCAGATCAATTATGGGAAACCACATTAGATCAAAATGAAAGAATATTATTATCTGTTAAAATTAATGAAGTAGACTCGGCAAATAAAGCTTTTGAAGATCTAATGGGTGGCGAGACTGATGCAAGAAAAAAATTTATTGCTGAAAATTCTTTAAAAGTCGCTAACCTTGATATTTAATTTTAATGAATACAATACTTCTTGGGAATCTCATTAAAATAAGATGGATTGCAATATTTGGTCAATTTTTTGCAGTTTTTTTTGTTTATTATATTCTTAAAATTAACATTCCTTTATATGAAACATTAATAATCATCTTGCTTTCTGTCTTGGTGAATTTTTACTCATATTATGAAGAAAGAAAAAATAAATCTATAACAAACATTAAAGCTTTTTCTTTTTTACTTTTTGATATTTTGCAATTAGGTTTTTTACTATTTTTAACAGGTGGAATAATTAATCCTTTTTCTATACTTATTTTAGCTCCTGTAATAACCTCAGCCTCATATTTACCAGCATTAATGACAGTATTACTTTCTATTATTTCTATCATAATAATAATATTGTTAAATTTTTATTTTATTGCACTTGATTTAGGTACAGAATTTTATCTACCAAATATTTATAGTTTTGGATTAGTTACATCTCTCATAATCACTGTTATTTTCATTGCAATATATGCCTATCTTTTTGCAAGTTCATCAAGAAAAATATCTAACGCTTTATCAGTATCAAAACTTCAAATTCTCAATCAAAAAAAAATAACAGAAGTTGGTTCTTTAAGTGCGGCAGCAGCACATGAATTAGGCACTCCTTTGAATACAATATTTTTAGTACTAAATGATTTATTAAAAGAAAAAAAACTAACTAATGATAAAAATATTGTAAAAGATATTAATTTATTAAAATCTCAAGCAGAAAGATGTAGAGAAATACTTCAAAAGTTTTCAAAAAATCCACTAAAATTAAAAGACAAATTTTTAGAGAAAGTAAAAATTACAGACTTGATAAAGATTAATTTTGAAAAATTTAATAAAAATAAACAATTAAACTTAATTATGGATAAGAAAACACTTGAACCAGAAATTATATTTAAAGATGAGATCATGTATGCTTTAGGAAATATAGTCCAAAATGCTATAACTTATTCAATTAAAATTGTTAGTGCTGAATTAATTTACTCTAAAACATTTATGAAAATTATCATCTCTGATGATGGAAATGGATTCTCAAAAGATATATTAGATAAATTAGGTGAACCATATATTTCTAAAAATAATCAGGGAATGGGCCTTGGTATATTTATATCAAAAAATCTTATTGAAAATATGGGTGGAAATATTAAATTATATAATTCTGATAGTAATAAAGCTGTTGTTGAAATTACTTTTAACAACTCTATCTTAAACTTATGAGTATGAAATTATTAATAGTAGATGATGATCTTCCATTTAGAGAAAGACTCACAAGATCTATGGAAAAAAAAGGATTTGAAGTAATATCTTCTCATGGATTTAAAGACTCAATTACAAAGGTTAATGAAATAAATTTTGACTATGCAGTTGTAGATATGAGATTGGAAGATGGTTCCGGCTTAGAGCTAGTTAAAGAATTGCAAAAAATTAGCCCTGATACTAAATCACTATTGCTCACTGGCTACGGAAATATTGCGACTGCTGTTGCTGCAATTAAATCAGGAGCAATAGATTATTTGCCAAAACCAGCTGAAATAGATCAAATTTATGATGCTTTAACAAATTCAAAGGAGATTCTGCCGCCACCTCCTGAAAATCCTATGACAGCTGACAGAATTAGATGGGAACATATTCAAAGAGTGTTTATACAGTGTAATAGAAATGTATCAGAAACTGCAAGAAGGCTTAGAATGCACAGACGTACATTACAAAGAATTCTGAATAAACATGCCCCAAGAGAATAAAAAAAAATTATCAATAATTATTCCAGTTTTTAATGAATTGAACTTTATTAATAAACTTTACGATCAGCTTGTTTTATATTTTAATGATTCCACAACTGAAGTAATTTTTGTTGATGATGGTTCAACAGATGGTTCCTTAGAAAGACTAGAAAAAATTAAACAAAATAATGAATATGGATTTACATTTAAGATCATTAAATTAGATATTAATTCTGGAAAAGGAAAAGCAATTCAAACAGGAATTAAAAATTCTACTGGAGATTATGTTTTATTGCAAGATGCTGATTTAGAATTAGATACTAAAGATGCTAAAGAAATGTATGAAATGATCACTAAAAACAAGGAAATAAAATGTATTTTTGGAAGTAGATATCTTTCAGGTAAATTAAAAAAAAATAATTATTTTTTTAATAATTTAATTGGAAAAATTAATTCATTAATTTTTAATATTTTTTTCTCTCAGTCATTAAGTGATGTTCATTGCGGTCTTAAAGTTATGCATAGAACTGTTGTTAATAAGATCAATTTAACAGTTAATGATTTTGGAATTGAAATTGATTTGGCATCGCAAATAGTCAGAAATAATTTTTTTATTTACGAATTTGGAGTTTCATATTTTTTTCGATCCAAAGCTCAAGGAAAAAAAATTACTTGGATAGATGGTATTAAATCATTTTATTATCTTATTAAGGCAAGATTTTTTGATAATTCAGGATCTACAAATCTTTCCATTGCATATTCTGCAATATATATGTCTTTTGTTGGTTCTCACTTTGGAATGGGTCTCGGTAATACACTTTTTATAATTATTTTTTTTATAATTGGATCTGTAATTGGAATACATTTTAAGATACTATCTTCTACTATTATTTTTTTCTTTATATTTATCGGATCTTTATTTGGTAAAGGAAATGGGACATCACTTGCGGTCTTAATATTTTTTATTTTTGGTTTATTTGTTGCAAGAAATATCAAAAAATATTTTTTACATTCAAAATTTAATTATATTTTCTAAAATTACTCAAAATCATACAAATTCCTATAATAAAAAAGGTTGAGATTCCATACCAATTTTTAATTAAACTTCCGGTAGACATTACTGGCCAAAACATAATTAAAATAATTGCTAATGAAATTACTTTATATTTTCTTTCACCATTATTAAAAATTATAAACTTTATCAAATAATATAAATATAAAATAAAAAACAAAAAGGTAATTAACCCACCTTCAGTTAACCATTGAATATATATATTATGAGGATGAGAGGCACAGTTATAGTTAATCATTAAATTTTTATAAGAATTTTTTAAGTTACATAGGTATTTATAATTATTGATACCAATCCCGGTAATTGGGTTATCAGTAAACATTTTTATGGATAATAAATAAATTTCACCATAGGCAGATGTATTAAAGTTTTTAATTACCTCTATGAAGTTTGGTTGCACTTCTATAATCTTTGTACATTTTTCTTGTTTATTTTCTTTACACTTAAAATTTTTTTCAATCTTCAGACCTTGATGATGTTCTGTAGATTCAATTACTTTAAAGTCGTTATAAAATGGGTGTAGTTTTACAACTGAAAATATCAATATAATTCCAAAAATAATTGATATTAAAATTGATTTTCTGTTTACATTTAGGAATATAAATAAAAAGGCCAATGCTAAAGAAAAAGTAGCAAAAGCCATTCTTTCACCAGATACATAAGTAACTAAAAGGATCAAAGATAAATAACTAGATTGCATAAATATATTAGAGCTAAACCTTTTTTTTGAAATGAGAAATACATATCCAAGAAGACCAAATTTTGACACATAAGAACCAGGAATTAACTCGTCACCAAATGGGCCAGTTAACCTTCCATACCAGTTTGATTTAAATCCTAGTAAATCTTCACCAAAACCATTCTCTGAACTATAATTAAAAAATTGATAAAGTGTATCTAAGCAAACAAATATGACAATTATAAAATTAAATAATAAAAACAAATCTAAATTTTTATTATTATTAAAAAAAATAAAATAAATAAAAATTGGGATTAATAAAAATCTTATAAATATGATTGAATCTTGAAATGAAATAGTTTTATTATATGCAAAAAAACTAATAAATATTAAACTTATCCAAAATAAAATTGTAATCCTTAGAATATTAAATTGTAAAATTTTTTTATATTTATTTAAAAAAATAATATATAGAATCCCAAATATCCCACCTGTGCTTATAATAATGTCAGGTATAGCTGGACCAGTTATAAGGAAAAAAGGTATAAGTAAAAATAAATAACTATATATTTTCTCAGTTTGATGGATCATTACTATTAACTACTTTTATAAATACATCCTCTAAATCGCCTTCAATCGTATTTATTTCTATAAATTCAATTTTATTTTTTATTAAAATATCTATAATTTTTTTTAAATTTGTTTGATTTTTATCATAACTAAGTTTTAAAATATTATTATTTAATATTGGTTTAAATTCTTTTAACTCACTTGGTAATTTAATATCTTTTGTTAAAACAAAGGATGCAGACTTTGTTGAAATAATACGTAAAAGTTCATTTTTTGATCCTTCAATTATTTTTTTCCCATAATTAATTATGGTAATATTATCACAAAGATTTTCTGCTTCTTCTAAATAATGAGTTGTTAAGCATATTGTTTTTCCTAGCTTGCTAATGCTTTTGATATAGTTCCAAACTGATGTTCTAATATCAATATCAACCCCTGCAGTTGGTTCATCTAAAACAATAATTTCAGGATCATGAACTAATGCCTTCCCTATAAGCAATCTTCTTCTCATGCCTCCTGATAAAGTTCTTGCATAGGCATTTCTCTGATCTGTTAATTTTAAATTTTCTAATATTTCATCAGTTTTTCTTTTTCTTTTTGGAACACCATATAACCCGGCTTGAAGTTCTAATAATTCAGCTGGTGAAAAAAAAGGATCTATGTTTAGTTCTTGTGGAACTATACCAATTTTAAATTTACTCGACTTTATGTCCTTATCAATATCTATCCCACAAATTTTTACATTTCCAGAATCCTTCTTAACCAATCCTCCAAGAATATTTATAAAAGTTGATTTTCCTGCTCCATTTGGCCCCAGTAATCCATGAATAGTACCCTTTTCTATTTTAATATTGAAATCAATTAAAGCATCCACTCTTTGAGATTTCTTCAAAAAAATTTTATTTACATTTTCTGCTTCTATTGAAAATTTATAATCTGACATTTAATTAAAATCTTATATATTTAAATTTACAATGAATAAAAAGGGAAGATTAATATTAGTTGACGGTTCTGCTTATATATTTAGAGCATATTACGGTCTTCCCCCAATGAATCGATCCGATGGAACACCTATTAATGCAGTTTTTGGATTTACAAATATGCTCGTTAAACTGATAGAAGATTATAGTGATGATAAAATGATTGTCATATTTGATGCAGCAAGGGAAAACTTTAGAAATAAAATCTACCCAGAATATAAAGCTAATAGAGGAGAAGCTCCTGATGATTTAATACCACAATTTCCTTTAATAAGAGAGTGTGTTAAGAGTTTCAATATCCCACAATTAGAAATAGAAGGATTTGAAGCCGACGATTTAATTGCTACTTATGTTAGTTTAGCTGAAAAAGATAAAATTGAAACCATTATAGTGTCTTCAGATAAAGATTTAATGCAGCTTGTTAGTAAAAATGTGACAATGCTTGATCCAATGAAAAATAAAAAAATAGAAATTAAAGATGTTGAAGAAAAATTTGGAGTGCAACCGGATAAAGTTATTTTTATTCAAGCTTTAACTGGAGATAAAGTTGATAATATTCCAGGTGCCCCAGGTATTGGGCCTAAGACTGCATCTCAATTAATAAACGAATTTAATGATATTGATGGTTTAATTAAAAACATTGATAAAATTAAACAAGAAAAAAGAAGAAACATATTAGCAGTAGCAGAAAATGATATAAGATTAAGTTTAGAACTTGTAACACTAAAAAAAGATGTTCAAGTACCTAATACTATTAAGAGTATAAAGAGTTATAACGAACTAAAAAAAGAAAATAATAACATCTTTAAATTTCTTAAAGAACAGGGTTTTAAATCAACATCAGAAAGATTAAAATCAAATTCTTTTATATCTAATGAAAATAATAATATTAATTTAAAAAAAGATTTAGAACCAAAGTATCAGTTAATTGATTCAAAAAATAATTTTGAAATTATTTTAAAGGAAATAGAAAAGAGCGGCTTATGCGCAATAGATACTGAAACAAATTCACTAAATTTAGAAAAAGCTGAATTAATTGGCATCTCACTTTGCTACAGTGAAGACATTTCTTACTATATTCCAATCAATCATACTACCCCAGATGGATCTAAAAGAGTTAATGGTCAGTTAGATGAAAAATATGTAATTAATCTTATTAATAAAATCTGTGAAAACAAATCAATTTTAAAAATTGGTCAAAATATCAAATATGATATTAGAATTTTAAATAAATATGGAGTAATTTTTAACTCAATTGCAGACACAATGCTAATTTCCTACTCAATTGATAATGGGATTTATAAGCATAATTTAGACGATCTATCGTTTAATCACTTAAATCATACAACTATTAAATATAAGGAAGTTGTAGGCACAGGGAAAAATGAAATTACTTTTGATAAAGTAGCAATTGAAAAAGCAACTAATTACGCTGCTGAAGATTCTCTATTAACATTTAGACTTTTTCAAAATCTTTATCCTCGTTTAATAAAAGAAAGGGCTAATTTTGTTTATCAAAATATAGATTTGCCTCTTGTAGAGGTATTATCTTCAATTGAAGCAAATGGTATTGAAGTAAATAAAAAGTTTTTAACAAGTCTAAGTAATGAATTTGAAAATGAAAGTAAAAAACTTGAAAAGAATATTTATAAATTATCTAAAGAAGAGTTCAATATTGGTTCACCTAAACAATTAGGGGAGATATTATTTGTGAATCTTAAAATACCTGGTGGTAAAAAAACAAAATCAGGTACATATTCTACTGATTCCTCAACTTTAAATAACCTTGCTTCAGATGGGTTTGAAATTGCTCAATTAGTTCTCGATTGGAGGGAATTAACAAAACTTAAATCAACTTATACAGATGCTCTATTTAGATTAACAGACAGTAAAAGTAGAATTCATACATCATTTGGTTTAGCTAATACATTAACAGGTCGATTAAGCTCTACAGATCCAAATCTTCAAAATATTCCAATTAGAACTGAGAATGGAAAAAAAATTAGAACAGCTTTTGTTAGTGGAAAAGGAAAAAAATTAGTAAGTTTCGATTATTCCCAAATAGAGCTTAGATTAGCTGCAGAAATTTCTCGTGATAAAAATTTTATTAAAGCTTTTAAAAATAATGAAGATATTCATGCATCAACTGCTAAGGAAATATTTAATTTGAAAGATAGTCAAATAAATAATGATTATAGAAGAAAAGCAAAAGCAATTAATTTTGGTATTCTGTATGGTATCAGTCCATACGGCTTAGCTAAACAACTTGACATTTCTAATACAGAAGCGAAAGATTATATAAATGAGTATTTTAAAAAATATCCAAATATTAAAAAATATATGGATCATCAAATTGATTTTGCTAAAACAAATCAATATGTTGAAACAATTTTTAAAAGGAAAATTAATATTAAGGGAATTTCGGATAAGAATTTTGCTGTAAGGGGGTTTGCTGAAAGACAAGCTATTAATGCTCCAATACAGGGTAGTGCAGCAGATATAATTAAGTTAGCAATGATTGAAATTCATAAAGAAATAAAAGTTAAAAACATTGAGGCAAAAATGCTTTTACAAGTACATGACGAACTGATTTTCGAAGTGGAAAGTAAAAAATTTGACAATTTAGTGAGCAATGTAAAAACAATTATGGAATCAATACATTTAAAATATAAAGATTTTTCAGTTCCACTGACAGTTGATTTTGGTGTTGGCGATAATTGGGGTCAGGCACATTAGATCTTAATTTATGTTAATTAAAAAAAAAATAAAAAAACGCAACCCCTTTGCTCAAGATTTGAAACTACCTAAGTACAAACAAAGAATTGTTAAAAGTAAAAAAACTTACACGAGAAAAGGAAACAAAAAGGTTATTTAGAACTCCTCATCAAAGGTATTCATTTCAAACCATTTTTCAAGCTCATGATACCCTCCAATTTTTTTACCATTTAAAATTATTTGAGGAAAAGTTTTTGCGTTTGGAAACTTTTCAAAAAAATCGTCTCTCGTATAATCTGTATCAAGCATATAAATTTTTGGATTATATTTCGCTAACCGTAGTTTAGCTCTATCACAGTATCCACAATTAGTTTTAGAATATATCTCTGCTTCCATCAAAATGCTTCATCAAAACTTAAAGCCCTATCTGTAGGTCTTTGATATTCAGATACTCTTTTTTCAAAAAAGTTTGTAACGTTTTGTACATCTAAAGCTCTCATAAAATCAAAAGGATTTTCTGTCTTAAAGACTCTATCAAATTCAAACAAATCTGCAATTCTGTCTGCAACAGCCTCGATATACTGACACATTAAATCAGCATTCATACCGATTAAATCCACAGGTAAAGCATCTCTTACAAATTCTTTTTCAAATGCTACCGCTTCTCTAACAATTTCCTCAAATTGTGATTGAGGAACGTCAGAAGGAATCAAAGATAAATCACTAATATCCGCATCTGTTAATGTTTTATTATTAAACTTGTCTCTTAAAGTCCTGAACATTAACGATGAGAAGCTAAAGTGCATTCCTTCATCTCTTGCAATCCAATCGTTAGATAAGGCTAAACCAGGCAGTAAACCTCTTTTTCTAAAATAATAAATAGCACAGAAAGAGCCTGCAAAAAATAAACCTTCAACTAATCCAAAACCTATTAGTCTGGTTAGTAGGTTTTGACTACCATTAAGCCATTTTGATACCCATTGTGCTTTGTGGTTAATACATGGTACGTTTTGTATTGCATCAAAAAGCATATCCTTTTCTTTTGCATCTTTTACATAAGCCTCAATTTGAAGACCATACATCTCTGCATGAATTGATTCATTCAACATTTGCATTGATATGAAACATCTCGCTTCAGGAATTAAAATTTCTTTGTAGAACCTACTTGCTAGGTTTTCGTTAATCATTGCTTCGGAGTTAGCAAAATATGCAAGTACGTGCTTAATAAAATGTTTTTCACCATCATTTAAAGTTTCAAGATCTCTTAAATCATCTTGCAAAGATACTTCTTCGGTTGTCCAAAAGGCTTGAATATGTTGCTTGTACCTATCCCAAATTTCTTGGTTTTTTATTGGAAATATTGATTTAACGCCTTTTGATATCATTCTTTACTCCTTCTTATGCACTGCAAGTTTCGCAATCTTCTGGTTCATTGTTTTGTTTAATAGCAGTATTTATATAAGCATCTTTAGCTGCTTTTTCTGATGAAACTGTGACTTTTACAGCATCAACTGCTGATCTACTTCTTAAATAATACATTCCTGTTTTAAGACCTTTTTTCCAAGCGTACATATGCATCGAATTAACTTTTCCAAATGTAGGTGTTGAAAGCCAAAGATTCATCGATTGGGTTTGATCAATAAATGGTGCTCTATCTGCTGACATATCAATTACAGTTTTTTGTGATACTTCCCATACTGTTTTATAAACTTCTTTAAGTTCGGTTGGAATTTCATTTATGTTCTCTACCGATCCATTTTCTAAAATTATTTTGTCCCTCATTTCTTTATTCCATAATCCTCTTTGAGAAAGTTCATTCACTAAATATCTATTTACGAGTAGGAACTCACCAGAGAGTGTTTGTCTTTTATATATATTAGACGTTTGTATTTGGAATGTTTCAGTATTACCTAGTATAATACCTGTTGACGCAGTTGGCATACAAGCTGTGGTTAAAGAATTTCTCACACCGTGCTCTTTAATTTTAGCTCTAAGTGAATCCCAATCCCACTTTGAAGAAGGATTAACATTCCACAGATCAAATTGAAACTTACCCTCTGAGATGGGTGAATTATTAAATGTTTCGTAGGCTCCTTTTTCTTTTGCTAAATCGCATGAAGCTTCTAAAGCTCCAAAATAAATTGTCTCAAAAATTAATTTATTTATTTCTTTAGCTTCCTCAGATTCATAGGCTATTCCCATCTTAAAGTAGACATCTGCAAGTCCCTGTATTCCTAAACCTATTGGCCTATGTTTATTATTAGATCTTTCCGTTTTATCAGTTGGATAGAAATTAATATCAATTACTTCATCTAAGTTTTTTGTAGCCAATTTTGCAGTTTCGTAAAGAGCGTCATAGTCATATATTAATTTTTTATCTGATTTTTTTACAAATTTTGGCAGAGCTATGGAAGCCAAATTACATACAGATGTTTCATTCCTATCTGAATATTCAACTATCTCTGCACAAAGGTTTGAAGATTTAATGATACCAATATTTTTTTGATTAGACTTATTATTAATAGAGTCTTTATAAAGCATATAAGGTTGTCCTGTTTCTATTTGTGCTTCTATGATTTTAGACATTAAATCTCTCGCTTTAATTTTTTCTAAATGCTTCATTTCATTTTCATACTTTGTGTAAAGTTTTTCAAACTCGTCTCCATAAACATCTGAGAGGCCTGGACATTCATGTTCACTCATAAGTGTCCACTCTTCATCATTTTCTACTCTTTTCATGAATAAATCTGGTATCCATAAAGCGTAAAACAAATCTCTTGCTCTAAATTCTTCGGCACCTGTATTTTTTCTAAGTTCTAGAAATTTCTCAATGTCAGCATGCCAAGGTTCTAAGTAAACTGCAAAAGAACCTTTTCTTTTACCACCGCCTTGATCAACTGATTTAGCAGTCTCATTAAATATTTTCAAAAATGGAATAAGGCCGTTAGATTTCCCGTTTGTTGATTTTATTCTACTTCCACTACCTCTAATATTGTGAGCGTGCATGCCAATACCACCAGCTGTTTTAGAAATTAGGGCACAATCTTTTATAGTATTAAAAATACCTTCTATGGAGTCATCTTCCATTCCTATTAAAAAGCATGAAGATAATTGTTGCATTTTTAATCCACTATTAAACAATGTTGGGGTAGCATGTGTATACATACCCGTTGATAAACTTTTATAAGTTTCTTTTATTTTATCTAAATTAAACTCATTACCGGTAACTGTTAAAGTTACTCTCATCCAAAGATCTTGAGGTCTTTCAATTGTTTTATTATCGAACTTTAATAAATATGCTCTTATTAGAGTTGTGAGAGCAAAATAATCAAAAGTATAATCTTTGTCATAGTCAATTACAGACTCAATTAAGTCTGCATTCTCCATGACCTTTTTATAATAATCTTCTCTTAACAATCCATCATCGTATAAATTTTTTGTTGCTATGATGAAACCCGGAGTTTCTTTATGAAGTGAGTTTACTTTTATTCTTGCTGCAAGATAAGAATAATCAGGATGTTCAACTGTTAAAGCAGCAGCAGTTTCAGCAAGATAAGTATCAATTTCAACGGAACTAATATCACTATATAAGCCTGGAACAGCTTTTTGAACAACGACAATTGGATCAATGTTTAAGCCAGTAGATAGAACAGAAACTCTATTGGTTATTTTATCTAGTGAAATTGGCTCTTTACTTCCATCTCTTTTAGTTACCATCATTGAAGAAGCTTTTTCTCCAACTTGTTCTTTCAGTTTTTTAGTGTGATATCTTGAAGCCGCTCTCTGTTCTCTATACAAAACATACGCTCTAGCAACTTTATGATGCTCATCCCTCATAAGTGCTAACTCCACTTGATCTTGTATATCCTCAATGTGAATCATATCACCGTCAGCAATCCTTCTTGTTAGAGCTGACACAACTTTATGCGTTAAAGCTTCAACAGTTTTATGAATTCCATCTTGTTGTTCCTTTTCTTTATTTTTATCATTTCTAATTTTTGTTTGTGCTAAGAATGCTTTTTTTATAGCGTTTGAAATTTTATCAGATTTGAAAGGGGTGATAGCTCCGTCACGACGCACGACACTTAATGTTAAAATATTTACACTTTTTTCTTCTGAGATTTTTGCTGATACCTGTAGATTGTCTGCCATTTAAATTCTATCCATTTTTTAAAAAATTATTGTCGAAAAACACAATATGTAGTGCCGCCGAAAAGGGACAATACAACATTTGCTCAATATCGCAATAAGAACAAAATAAGAACATAAATATTTTTTTTATCATGTCAATCCCTTACTTAATTCATATTTTTATGAGGCAAACAAGTTATTGAAATATTTACATTTACTTATCAACCTAAGTCACATTTTGTTAACTGAGTCATTTTTTCTTTGAACTTAAATCTGCCATAAATTATTAATAAAAAGCAGTATGCCAAAGATAGCATTAGTTGACGACGAGCAGTCGATTCTCACATCAGTATCTCTTTCTCTGCAAAGTGAGGGATTTACAGTTGATACATTTCTTAATGGAGTTGAAGCCCTAGAGGCTCTTGAAAGCAAATCATACGATTTGGGACTGTTTGATATTAAGATGCCAAAAATGGATGGAAATGAACTTCTTTCAAAAGTACGTTCGAGCAAGATTGAAAATCTTAAAGAACTTCCTATTATCTTTTTAACTTCAAAAGATCATGAACAAGATGAGATAATTGGATTAAGAATGGGAGCTTCAGATTATATAAAAAAACCTTTTTCACAAAAATTATTAAATGAGCGCATAAGAACAGTGTTAAGAATTCATAACAATAGAAACGAAGAACAAAAAGATAATAATATTAAAAAACAAAATTTTATTAAGGGTGATTTGATACTAGATGAAGATAAACAATTATGTTTTTGGAAAGATATAGAAATTGAACTTACGGTTGCAGAGTTTAATTTAATAAAATCTCTTGCTCAGTATCCTGGTGTAGTAAAAGATAGAAATCAATTAATGGACGCAATGTATGGTGATTCAATATATGTTGATGACAGGACTATTGATAGCCATATCAAGAGATTAAGAAAAAAATTCAGATCTTATGATAATTCTTTTGATCAAATAAGAACAAGATATGGCTCTGGATATTCTTGGCGTGATTAAGAGATTATTTACCTTATCAAGTTATAATCTAACATTTCAACTCATTATAATTAACTTAATAATTGTATTTTTAGGTTTAGTATTTTTATCTTATTTCAATTTCAACTTAATTCAAAATAATAAATTTATATATAATAGGGATCAATCAATAAGATTAAATTTATCAAATATAACAAAATATTTAGAAAACACTTCAATATTAAGAGTACCAATTTTTCAGTATGATTATCGTTGTAGATATCTTCAAGATATTGAAGCGTACAAGGAAAGTTGTGACTTGGTAGATAATATTAATCCTATAGAATTGTCAGAACCTGAGTTAGAAAAGTTTACAACTGAACAATTTATATTTCAAAACTTTGGTGATAAAGATTTTAACACTATTATTTATAATGAAAATTGGATTAAAATTGCAGATTCATCAAATTTATTTCTGAGCACAGATGTTGAGGAAATAGATTTATCTGAAACGCGTGAAAATATAGCTGATTTCTCAAATTTATTTGAAAAAATTTATATTAATAATTTTAATTATATTAATAATTACTTTCTTAAAAATAAATTTACTAAAAATTTAGATAAAAATGTCCATGAAATTATTTTGATTATTGACACTATTAAAGAAAAGCAGAAACTTGTTAAAACTTTTGAAGATGAAAATAATGATATAACTAGAATTTTAACTTCACCTATAATCCAAGATAATAACGTCTATGGAGTTGTTCTAATAAAGTATAAATTATTATTAAATAATAATGAACTAGCTAGACAATCTTTGAATTTCTTTAATTTTTTTCTATTATTTATTTTAGTTACAATCTTATTATCATTTATTTTTTTGAGAGGTTTGATATCACCATTAAGGCAAATAACCAAAATCACTGTCCTTGAGAGAGATAAAACAAATAAGAAAAAATTAATATACCCTCTAAGATCTGATGAAATTGGTATTTTATCTAACCAAATACAACTTATGTCAAACGAATTGAAATCACAAATCAATCAATTAGAAAAATTTAGCTCTGATGTTGCTCATGAACTAAAAAACCCACTAACAGCAATAAAATCTTCGTTTGAATTATTAACTAGCAAAAACATAACTAATGAAAATAGAACCAAAGTAATGAATAATTTTAATCAAGATATCGACAGAATGAATAGATTGATCTCCGACATTTCTCATTTTTCAAAAACTATTGCAGAAATTGAAATAGAAAATTTTGAACTAACTAATATAAACAAATTTCTAAAAGAAAATTTTAGTGAAAAGTCAACTAATCAGAAAAATATTAAAATTTTATTTCAATCTGATAATAATAAAAATTTAGTACTTCTTAACAAAGATAAATTTTTGCAGGTAATACTAAATTTAATAGATAATAGTATTTCAATTGCCAAAAATAATTCAAATATTTTAATTACATCAAATAAAAAAAATGAAAATTGTGTTGAAATCAAAATTTATGATCAAGGAAAAGGTATAGATTTGAAAGAAAAAAATAAAATTTTTGATAGATTTTACACTGATAGAATAGATGATCGGGACAAGCACTCAGGTCTTGGGCTATCCATATCCTACGAGATAATCAATTCATTCAATGGTTCAATTGAATTAACAGAAAGTGACAAATTAGACTTTAGAGGTGCTTGTTTTCTCATTAAATTACCATTAAAAAGTTAAAATAATCATAAAAGGATACAATCATGAGTGAAGATTTTAAAGTTAAAGACATAAGTTTAGCTGATTTTGGTGATAAAGAAATTGCAATAGCTGAAACGGAAATGCCTGGTTTAATGGCATTAAGAGAAGAGTATGGTGACTCTAAACCCCTAGATGGGGCAAGAATTGTAGGTTGTTTACATATGACAATACAAACTGCTGTTTTGATTGAGACTCTGGTGTTCTTAGGTGCTACTGTTAGATGGAGCTCATGTAATATATTTTCCACTCAAGATCACGCTGCTGCAGCAATAGCTGCTAAAGGCATTCCAGTATTTGCTTGGAAAGGAATGACAGAGGAAGAATTTTGGTGGTGTATTGAAAAAACATTAGAAGGTCCAGATGGTTGGAAGCCAAATATGATTTTAGATGATGGTGGCGATGCTACAAAAATAATTCATGAAAAGTATCCAAAAATGTTGGAAGAAATTTTAGGTTTATCAGAAGAAACAACTACAGGCGTCCACCGTTTGAAAGAAATGGAAAAAAATGGAACATTAAAGGTGCCAGCAATAAATGTTAATGACTCAGTTACTAAGTCTAAATTTGACAATCTATATGGTTGTAAGGAAAGTTTAGTAGATGGAATAAGAAGAGGTACTGATGTAATGATGGCTGGTAAAATAGCTGTTGTAGCTGGGTATGGAGATGTTGGTAAAGGTTCAGCAGCTAGCTTAAGAGGCGCAGGCGCACGTGTTTGTGTGACTGAAATAGATCCAATTAATGCACTTCAAGCGGCAATGGAAGGTTACGAAGTTGTTACAATGGATGATGCTTGTAAATATGGTGATATATTTGTTACCGCCACTGGTAATCTTGATGTTATTACGCAAGATCATATGAGGCAAATGAGAGATCGTGCTATCGTTTGCAATATTGGACATTTTGATAACGAAATACAAACAGAAGCTCTTCAAAATTACAAGTCTGATGAGATTAAACCACAAGTAAGAGAAGTAGAATTTCCAGATGGGAAGAAAATATTATTATTATCAGAGGGAAGACTTGTTAATCTAGGAAATGCTACTGGTCATCCAAGTTTTGTTATGAGTGCATCATTTACTAATCAGGTCTTAGCGCAACTTGAACTTTGGAAAAATTCTAAAAATTATGAAAATAAAGTTTATGTTTTACCAAAACATTTAGATGAAAAAGTTGCATCATTACACTTAAAGAAAGTTGGAGCAAAACTTACAGAATTAACTGATAAACAAGCAGAATATATTGGTGTTAGTAAGCAGGGTCCATTTAAAGATAATACATACAGATATTAGGAGTTAATATGAAAAGATCTTATTTATTTACAAGTGAATCAGTTTCTGAAGGCCATCCAGATAAAGTTTGTGATAGAATTTCAGATATGGTTGTTGATACTTATTTATCATCTGGTGACCCACAAACACGCGTAGCTTGTGAGACTTTGACTACCACTAATAAAGTAGTTTTAGCTGGAGAAGTAAGGGGACCATCAGTTTCTAAGGATCAGATTATATCTCAAGTTAGGGATTGTATTAAAGATATTGGTTATGAACAAGATGGTTTTCATTGGCAGAATTGTGATATTGAAAGTTTTCTTCATGAGCAATCAGCTGATATTGCTATGGGTGTTGATTCTGGTAGCAATAAAGATGAGGGCGCAGGCGATCAAGGAATTATGTTTGGTTTTGCTTGTAAAGACACTGAATCATTAATGCCAGCACCGATACATTATTCTCATCAAATATTATATAAAATGGCACAAGCTCGTAAAGATGGATCTGCTTCTGGTCTAGAACCTGATTCAAAAAGCCAAGTTACAATGCTTTATGAAAACGGAAAACCAAGCAAAGTTACATCTTTAGTAATTTCTTCACAACACAAAGAAGGTTTATCTCCTGAAGACGTAAAAGAAATTGTCAAACCTTATGTATATGAGTGTATACCTAATGAATTATTAGAAGATCTTAAAGATGAAGAATTCTATGTTAATCCCACAGGAAACTTTGTAATTGGAGGCCCTGATGGCGATTCTGGTTTAACTGGCCGTAAAATAATAGTTGATACATATGGTGGTGCAGCGCCCCATGGTGGAGGCGCTTTTTCAGGAAAGGACCCATCTAAAGTTGATAGATCTGCAGCATATGCAGCTAGATATTTAGCAAAAAATGTTGTTGCAGCGGATCTAGCTGATGAGTGTACTATACAGTTATCTTATGCAATAGGAGTATCAAAACCTTTATCGGTTTATGTAAATACTAATGGAACAAATAAAGTTGATGAACAGAAAATTGAAAAATCTGTGCAAGATTTATTTGATCTAAGCCCAAGAGGAATAAGAGAACATTTAAAACTTACAAATGCAATTTATGTTCCAACTTCTGCTTATGGTCATTTTGGTAGAGAACCAAGTGATAAGGGACATTTTACTTGGGAAAAAACTGATTTAGTGGAAGCTCTAAAAGGTATTGCATAATAAAATTTGCAAAAATTAAGTAATCAAATTTTAGATCTGCGTGAACTTGAAAAACTCTCAACTAATTTATGTAAAGACATATCTGTTGGAGATATTTACTTATTTCAAGGAGAGCTAGGTGCTGGTAAAACAACATTTATAAGGTTATTAATTAATAATCTTTTTGTATTAAATAATTTACCAAAACCATCTTCCATTACTAGTCCAACATTCCCTATTTTGATAACCTATGAATTGAATTCATCACAAGTCTATCATTATGATCTTTATAGAGTAAAGAGCCTAAAGGAGTTAGAGGAATTAGATTTCTTCGAAAATTTAAATAACAATATTACATTTATAGAATGGCCTGAAATGTTAATTAGTTTACCGCTTAACAAAAATCATTATTTAATAAATTTAGATATGATTTCGGAAACTAAAAGAAAAATTAATATTTGTTTTAAACAATAGTCTAATGAATTCTGATCATAATGATTTAGAAAAAATTGAGGACGGATTATCTAACAAATTAATTTATAGAATTACTGAAAAAAAGAATACCAAAATAATAATTGATTTTTCTAGAGATAAACATGAGTTTAAAAATTTCCTTATTGTTTATGAAATATTACAAAAGATTAATATATCAATTCCTAAGATATATGAAGTTAATCAAAAGCAATATCAAATATATATGCAAGATTTTGGAAAAAATAGATTTAATAAAATATACAATAAAGATAATCTTTATAAACTTTTAAAACTAGCTGTAGAAAATATAATTGTTATCCAAAATGAATCAAATTTAAATAATTTAAAAAATTTAAAAGAATACACCTTTGAAGATTTAAAAATTGAACTTAAAGAGTTTGTTACTTATTATATTCCTAACAACAAAAATTTAAATTTTCCAACTTCAAAATTTTATAAATTATGGAAAAATATATTTTATTCTCAAAATTATAATATGAAAAATTTTGTTCACAAAGACTTTGAATTTGTTAATTTATTTTTTTTAGAAAATTGTGAATCACATTTACAATGTGGAATTATTGATTTTCAAAGCGCTTTTAAAGGATTTATAGGATGGGACCTAATATCACTATTAGAAAACCCAAGAATAAATTTTACACGAGATTACAATGATAAATTAATTGAATATTTTTATGATAACACTTTGATTATTGAAAATTTTAATACTTTTCTGGAGCAATATTATATTTTAAGTTTAGCTCGACAGACTCGATTACTTGGTAGATGGAGAAAATTACTTGCCAAAAATAATGATAATAAATACCTAAACTATTTAAAAATAACTAAATCTAGAACAATAGCGACATTACATAATATTAAAGATTATGAACTAAGATCAATGTATGAAAAGTATTTGTAATTTATGAAGAATTTTACGTTAATGATTTTATGTGCAGGTTTTGGAACAAGAATGCTTAATTTGACACGCAGTACCCCAAAACCTCTGTTAAAATATAAAAATAAAGTATTATTAAAGAACACAATTGATTTCTTTATTAATATTGGATGTGATGAAATCTTAATAAATACACACTATTTACATAATAAAATTAAAAAGTATTTGGACAAAAATTTTAAAAAATATCCCATTCAGATTATCTATGAAAAAAAAATACTTGGTACAGGGGGTGGAGTAAAAAATATTTTCAATTATACAAATAGAAAAAAAATATGTGTTGTTAATTCTGATATTTTTTGGACTAAAAAAAATAAATCACATATCAAATATTTTCTTGGTAATTATCAAGATATTTCTCACTGTAAAATGTTGTTATCTAAAGATATTAATTTTTTAGGTTTAAAAAAAGAAAATGGAGACTTTAATTTAAAAAGAAATGTAGTCACAAATTGGAATAATAAAAATGAGAAATTGTATTATTCCGGCCTTCAAATCGTATCTAAAAATATCTTTAATAAAAGAAAAAAAATATTCCCAATGAATGATATTTGGAAAAAATTAATTAAAAACAATCAAATCAAAGGTTATGTAATTCCATCTAAAATTAGACATATTGGGGATAAAAAATCAATTTTAGAAAATTAGATTTAATTTAACTTGATAATAGTTAAATATTTCTTACATATTAGTTATGTCTACTCTTAAAACAAACGATCAAACTTTTGATAAAGATATATCTACTAATGATGTTCCAGTGGTAGTTGATTTTGGTGCAGAATGGTGTGGTCCATGTAAAGTACTTGACCCAATTTTAGAAGAAATTGCTGTTGAGAATAAAGATAAAGTTAAAATATATAAAATGAATATTGATGAGAACCCTATGACACCGCAAAAATACGGTATTAGGGGTATTCCAACAATAATGATTTTTAAAAATGGTGAGTTAATCGACACTAAGGTTGGCAGTCTTCCTAAAACAGCATTAGAGACCTGGATACAATCCAATTTACAATAGTTTTTTTCTAATTTTTCCTATCAAATATAATGAACCAGTAATTAAATATATTTTTTGTTTATGAGATCTAAAATATTTTAAAGCATCATTTATATTATTTATTTGCTCACATTTAATAGAATAAAAATTACATATTTCATTTATTTGTTTATTTTTAAATGAATTTTTTTCATCTGGAATTTCTATAGCTAAAACTTTTGATATTCTTTTTTTTATTTTATTCAAAAATAAATTTGCTTTCTTATTGTTCAACATTCCAAACAAGACTACGGGTTTTATTCTTTCAGTTTTTAAAAATTCATTTAGTTTATCAGCTCCATCAATATTATGTGATCCATCAAGAATTATTTTTTTATGCTTATAATTAATAACTTCCAATCTTCCTGGCCATGCAGTTGTTTTTATCGCTTCATTAATATCTTTTGTATTTAATTTATAACCCATATTTTTCATAATTTTTGCAAAATAAATAGATATTGATGCATTTTCTTCCTGATGTTTTCCATTCAATGAAGGTTGACTATAGTAATATTTTTTTCCATCTATTTTTATCTGAAACTTATTTTTTAATGATTTTGTGACTCGATATTCTTTTCCATAAAAATATTTATTTTCAAATTTATTTAGTTTTTTTTGAATGTGATCTTTTAATTCTCTTTTTTGTTTACCAACTAACACAAACTTACAATTCTTCACTATACCCAATTTTTCATTAGCAATTTTCTTAAGTGTTTTTCCAAGAAATTCCTCATGATCAAAACTAATTGGAGTCAAAATACTACATATCTTTTTTGGTATTATATTAGTTGCATCTAATCGTCCTCCCAATCCTGTCTCTAAAATAAGAAAGTCAGATTTTGATTGTTTAAACAATATGAATGCTGCAGCTGTTGTTATTTCAAAGAAAGTTATTGGTTTATTATTATTTATTTTTTTTACAAATTTTAGAGTTTCATAAAGTTTCTTTGTACTTACTTCTTTATTATTCAGAATTATTCTTTCATTAAACTTAGATAAATGAGGTGAGATATAAGCATCACATTTATACCCATTCTTCAATAGAATATTTCTTATAAAACTTTGAACAGACCCTTTTCCATTTGTTCCCGCAATATGAATAGTTTTTGGGAGATGATCTTGAGGATTATTTAATTTTTTTAATAATAATTTTAATCTGTCTAATGAAAGATCTATATATTTGGGATGAAGTTTGACAAGTTCATCTAATAACTTTTCTGTTTTAGATTTCACTTATTAACTTATGTGATCTAATACTTTGTATAAAGTTTCTTTAAGATCTTTTCTATGAGAAACAATATCTACCATCCCATGATCTTTTAGATATTCAGCTTTTTGAAAATCTATAGGTAACTCCTCTCGAATGGTGTCTTGTATAACTCTTTTACCTGCAAAACCTATTGTAGCACCTTGCTCAGCTATTGTTATATCACCTAACATTGCAAATGAAGCAGTCACTCCACCAGTAGTAGGTTCGGTAAGAACTACTATGTAAGGAATACTATTTTCATTTAACAAATCAACAGCAGCAATCGTTCTAGGCATTTGCATCAAACTTACAATTCCTTCTTGCATTCTTGCTCCACCAGATGAGGTAACAATCACATAAGGTAATTTATTTTCTATTGCCAATTTAGCTCCTTTAACTATTGCTCCCCCAACTGCTCTGCCCATAGATCCACCCATGAATTCAAAATTCATGAGTCCTAAGATAATTTCTTTATCTTTAATTTTTCCTTTAATCAGAATGAATGCATCATCTCTATTTGTTTTTTTTCTGTATTCTTTTAACCTATCTTTATATTTTTTTTTATCTGTAAACTTTAGTGGATCATCAGAAATTTTGTCTGGGATAATCTCTCTATAATCTACATCTGAGAAAAATAATTTTATCCGGTCTTCTGCAGACATTCTAAAATGATAATTACAATTAATACAAACAAATAGATTTTCTTTTAAATCTTTATGATGGATCATATTCCCACATGAAACACAGTTATTCCATAATTTTTCTGGCACATCTCTTCTTTTTACAAGTGATGATAATTTAGGTTTAACAAAATTTGTTAGCCAATTCATACTATAGTTCCATTTTTCAAATCTTTTGAAAACTTATCAATTTCTGATAACATTCTTTCTTTATTATTTAAATTTTCCTCAATAATTTTAATTATACTTGAACCAACAACTGCTCCATCAGCTATTTTGCAAATATTGTTTACATCTGTTGAGTTTTTAATACCAAAACCAGGAACTATAGGTAAATTTGTATATCTTTTGATAAAAGAAACTGATTTTTCAAGATCATTAAGATCAGCAGATTTTTGTCCAGTAATTCCCATAACACTTACATAATATAAAAAACCACTAGCATTTTTTAATATCAATTTTAGTCTTTCCTTGTCAGTTGTTGGAGTAATTAATCTTATCAAATCAATCTGGTTAATCTTTAGTTCATTAATCAAATCTTCATCCTCTTCAGGTTGTAGGTCGACAATAATTAAACCATCAACTCCGTTTTCTTTGCATCTTTTAACAAACTTCTCAATTCCGAAATATAGTATTAAGTTATAGTATCCCATTAGAATAATTGGCAAATCATCTTTTATTTTTTTAGCCTCGCTGACCAAAGAAAAAATATTTTCTAAGTCAATTCCTTTACTTATTGCTCGATTACTTGATAGCTGAATTGTTGGGCCATCAGCCATTGGATCAGAAAAAGGCATTCCAATTTCTATAATATCAGCCCCATTATTAATTATTGTCTTAATAATTTGTAAACTTGTCTCGAAATCAGGGTCACCTCCTGTAACAAATGTTACTAGTTTTTTTTCATTATTTTTAAAAGCCTGACTAATTAAATTAGTCATTTAAATCTTAATATTTAATTCATCAGCTATTGTAAAAATATCTTTATCACCACGGCCACACATATTCATGACAATAATTTTATCTTTACTATAGTTTTTTGCTATTTTCTTTAATACAGCTAACGCGTGAGCTGGTTCTAAAGCTGGAATTATACCTTCTAATTTGCAGCAATACTGAAAAGCTTCCAGAGCCTCATTATCTGTGGCTGACATATATGTTACTCTTTTTTCTTCAAACAAAAATGAATGTTCGGGACCAATTCCTGGATAATCTAAACCAGCTGAAATAGAATGTGCTTCCTGAATTTGCCCAGTATTTGATTGTAGCAAATATGTTTTATTACCATGAAGCACACCTGGTTTTCCACCAGTTAAACTAGCTGCATGTTTATCAGTATTTATACCATGACCAGCTGCTTCAACAGCAATCATTTCAACATTAGAATCATCTAGAAATTCATGAAATAAACCCAAAGCATTTGAACCACCACCAATACACGCCATTAATAAATCTGGTGATTTTCCTTCTGAATCTTCAAGTTGTTCACGCACTTCTTTTCCAATTATAGATTGAAAATCTCTCACCATTGCTGGATATGGATGAGGTCCTGCTGCTGTTCCTATTATATAAAAAGTATCTTTAACATTTGTAACCCAATCTCTTAGCGCCTCGTTCATCGCGTCTTTAAGAGATTTTGAACCAGTAGAGACAGATCGTATTTCTGCACCAAGTAATTTCATTCTAAAAACATTTGGTGATTGTCTCTCAATATCTTTCTCTCCCATATAAACTATACAAGGTAAACCAAATAGAGCACATACAGTTGCTGTTGCAACCCCATGTTGCCCCGCTCCTGTTTCAGCAATAATTCTAGACTTACCCATTTTTTTTGCTAATAGGATTTGCCCCATACAATTATTTATTTTATGAGCACCAGTATGATTTAGTTCATCTCTTTTAAAATAAATTTTAGGACCTCCTAGGTCTTTTGTTATTCTTTCAGCTAAAAATAGCGGACTAGGTCTACCAACATAAGTTTTTAAATAATGTTTAAGCTCATTTATAAAATTTTTATCATTTTTTATTTTTTCGTATTCTTTTTCTACTTCAAGAATTAATGGCATTAAGGTTTCAGAAACATATCTTCCACCAAATTGACCAAAATACCCTTTTTCGTTTGGATAATTTTTGTAAGTATTTTTAAGCATTTATTAATTTTCCAATAAAATTATTTATAATCCCATTATCTTTAATGCCAAGCTCTTTTTCCACCCCAGATGACAAATCTATACCTATTGGATTTAAATCTTTAATTTTCTCAATATTATTTATATTTATACCTCCTGATAAAAACCAAGGTTTGTCAGTCTCTAAATTTTTTAATATGTTCCAATCAAAACTTTTAGAATTTCCACCAGGTAACTCTCCTTTAAGAGGCTTATAATCAAATAAAAAATAATCAGCATTCTGATACTTTTTAATATTATTTAAATCACTTTGATTAGATACGGAAATTGATTTTATTATTTTAACTCCAGTTTTTTTTAGATTTTCAATGTATGTTTCATCTTCCGCACCATGTAATTGAATAAATTTTAATTTTAAAATTTTTATAATTTCTAGTATCTGATTAATATTGTTATTCACAAAAACTCCAACACCGTTAATATTTAAATTCTTTGAAATCTTCTGAAGAACATTGGCATTTTCAATTGATATATTTCTTGGACTGTGCGTGTAAAAAATCATACCAAAAAAATCAATATTATTTTTTTCACAGCAAAGTAAAGTGTCTTTAGTTTGTATTCCGCAAATTTTGATAATCATTTTTATGATAGTGTTTTATTTATTGCTTTTAAAACTTTGAGTGGATCTTTTGATTCTGTTATAGGCCTACCAATAACTAAATAGTTGGCCCCTAATTCAATAGCTTTTTTTGGAGTTTCGACTCTTTTTTGATCATCACTTTTTATTTTGTCATCAATTCTTATTCCAGGTGTTACAATTATGAATTTCTCACCAACTTCTTTTCTTATGTACTTTATCTCCTTAGGACTACACACGATACCATCCAAATTATTTTTTTTCGCATATTTAGCAAATTTTTTAACTAAGAGTGATACATTTTTTTGATTATAATATTTTTGAGTCTGCTTTGAATCCATACTAGTTAAAATAGATACTCCTAAAATTTTTGTAATTTTATTTTTTATCTTTGCAGCTTTCATCATTTCATCACCTCCAGAGATATGAATAGTAGTAAACAATGGTTTAATTTTAATTAAAGCTTCTAAACCATTATTAACTGTATTAGGAATATCATGCAGTTTTAAATCTAAAAAAATTTTTGGACATATTGAATATATTTTGTTGTATCCATTTAATCCAAAATTAAAGAAAAATTGATACCCAACCTTAAAGGCATAAACATAATCTTTAAGAATTCTTACTAGCTTTATAGATTTATTTAAATTTTTACTATCTAAAGCTACAATAACCTTGTTAGAAGGAGTCATTGTTATCAGATACAAGAGGATGATTTATTTTTTTATGTAAAATTTTACCAGTTTTAAAATGTAGTTTAAAAGTTTCTTGTTTATATATTTTTTCATTTGTTTTAGGATTCCTTACAAATTTTTCTCTATTTATTTTTCTACTAATTGTTCCAAAACCTCTTATTTCAATATTATGACCTAATTTAAGGGAATTTGAAATCTTACTTACAAATATATCAAATAGCTGTTCAATATCATCTAAGCTTAAGTTGTTGTGTTTATGATGTAATGCCTGAATAATCTGTGATTTGAGCATTAACTCTATTTTTTAAGAACTGAGCCTAAAATGTCACCTAATGAAGCTCCTGATGTGCTAGATCCATATTTTGATAAAGCCTCTTTTTCATCTCTAATTTCTAGTTCTTTTATAGAAAGATTTAAAGTTCTGTTTTTTGAGTCAATAGACAAGATTATAGAATCTATTTTTTCTTCTAGAGCAAACCTTTCAGTTTTATTTTCTGTTTTTTCATTAGATAAATTTGATTTTTTTATATAACCGTATATTTGTCTTTTTGAGTCTAATTCAATCTTTAAACCCTTTTCATCAATTTCTATAATTTTTCCTGTAACTTTAGAATTTAAAGGATACGTTTCAATATATTCTTGTACTGGGTCATTTTTTAAATGTTTAATACCTAAACTAATTCTTTCCTTATCAGCGTTAATATCAAGTATTTTGACTTTTACTTTCTCTCCTTTTTTTAAGTTTTTGATAATTTCTTCACATTCTTTTTCATCCCAACTTAAATCAGATATATGAACCATACCATCTATTTCATCTAAGACTTTTACAAAAATACCAAAATCTACAATATTTACTATTTCAGTGTCAAATGTGTCATTTATTTTAAAATTTTCATTAAGTTTAACCCAAGGATTTTCTTTCATTTGTTTTAAGCTACAATTAATCCTTTTTTTGTCATCATCTATTTCAATAACTAAAACTTCAACCTCATCGTTTAAGTTAACTATTTTAGATGGATGAGGAGGTTTTTTTAACCAACTTAATTCATTTAATGAAACAACTCCATCATATAAATTATTTATAATTATATGGACGTTATTATCATTCATACTTATTACTTTTCCAATTACTTTATCCTGGATTTTTATATTTGAATTAACATTTTCCCATGGATTGTCAGTCAATTGTTTTACGCCAAGACTTAATCTAGAAAGCTCTTCATCAAATTTTAGAACTTTAACTTTAATTGTAGAATTTAATTCAAGCATATCAGAGGGATTGTTAATTTTTGTCCAAGATAAATCAGTCACATGAACAAGCCCATCTATGCCACCTAGATCAATAAATGCTCCATAGTCTGTTATATTCTTTACCTTACCCTCAATAACAGAACCTTCCTTAATATTATTTAGCAATTCTGTTCTTTGCTCTTTCAATTCATTTTCAGTTATAGCTTTTCTGGATACTACAATATTTCCTCTATATTTATCCATTTTTAGTATCATTAAATCAATTGGTTTATTTAAAAGTTCTCTGGTATCTTTTATGATCTGTCTTGTCTCAATCTGACTTCCAGGTAAAAAAGCTACTACGCCATCTAAATCTACACTCATCCCTCCTTTAACCCTATTAAATGGAGTTCCCGAAACTACTTTGTTTTCATTAAAACTGATTTGCAAGTTATGCCAAGCTTTTTGTTTCACTGCTTTTTCTCTAGAAAGTAATGTTTCACCATTAGAACTGTCTACATTTTCAATAAACACTTCTGTTTCATCACCAACTTGTATTTCAGCTTTTTGACCTGGTCTAGAAAATTCACTTAATGGAATGCGACCCTCACTTTTCAGACCAACATCTATTGTAACAATATCGTTTTCAATCGAAATAATTTTCCCAGTAGCAATACTTTTTTCTTTAACTGAAGAACTTTTTAAAGAATTTGCGATTAGCGTATCATATTCAGAATTTGACAATTTATTATTAATTTCTTGATTCATACTAGATTTCTTTAATTAAATTATTAATTTGTTTGATTGTTGAATTAAAAGAACCATTATTATTAATTATGTGTGCATCCTTAGGCACGACGAGTGGTGAATTCTTTCTTAATTTGTCCTTTTTATCTCTCAATTTTATATCCTTCAAAATTTTTGGGTATATAGACTTTTCACCACTATCAATCAACTGTTTATATCTCCTTTTTGCTCTAATTTTAGGATTTACATCAATATATAGTTTTAAATCTGCTTTTTTAAAAACTACTGACCCAATATCTCTACCATCAATTACAAAACCTTTAATTTTTTTATTTTTTTTGACAAAATTATATTGCAGATTATTAATAAAAAGTCTTACACAATTATGAACTGCAATTTTTGAGGCTAATCTGCTTATTTCCTGTGTTCTTAAATATTGACTCTTGTTATATGAAATAGAACTTATCTCTTTTAATTTTTTTTTTATATTAGATACTTTGTTTATTTCTATTCTATCATTTAAAAAAATAAATGCTAACCTTCTATAAAGTATCCCTGAGTCTAAATGTTTTAATTTCCATTTTTTACTTATGTACTGTGATATTTTTTCTTTACCTGAAGCTGCAGGGCCATCAATTGTTATAATAATATTTTTCAAAAAATTTGTCCACCCAACCTATTAAATTCATTTTTAAATGTTGGAAAACTTGTATTTATTGATTCTGAATCTCTAATTTCTAATGGACCTAATTTTGTACCCATAACACTAAAGGCCATTGCAATTCTATGATCAAAGTCTGTTCTTATAATGTTATTCTTAACATCATATTTTTTTGATGGATTAATATATAAATCATCATTAATTATTTTACAATCAACTCCACAATTTTGTAAATTTATAAGTATTAAATTTAATCTATCACTTTCTTTTACTCGCAACTCTTTTAATCCCCTGAAAACACTTGGCGATTGTGCAAATGATGCAGCAATTGAAAGAATTGGATACTCATCTATCATTAAATCAGCTATTTCGGGACCTAACTCACAGCCATTTAAGTTTGAAGAAAATACCTCAATATCACAAATTTCTTCATTATTGCTTAATCTCTTGTTGTGAAAAAATAAATTTGCTCCCATTTTTTTTAACGCAATTATTAAACCATTTCTGGTTGGGTTATTGTTTATGTTTTTAACTATTATATGTGAGCCTTGATTTATTAAAGCAGTAATTATAAAAAAAGCGCTACTAGAAAGATCATTAGGAACATCTATATTTTTAGATTTTAATTCTTTACCTCCAATAATTTTTATATGTTTTTTATTATCTAATTTATTAATTTTAATATCAGCACCAAAAGATTTAAGCATAATTTCAGTATGATCTCTTGTAATTTTATTTTCAATTAGTTCAGTTTCACCTTTAATATTTAAGCTTGCTAAAATTAAACCAGATTTGATTTGTGCAGATGGTATTTTTAAATCTATTTTAGTAGGTACTAGATTGCTTGGTGTTATTTTTAAAGGTAATTTTCCATTATTAGTATAAATTTTTGCGTTCATTTTTGTTAATGGATCTGCAATCCTCCCCATCGGTCTTGTACTTAAAGATTTGTCTCCTTTTAAAATTGAATTAAATTTTTGACTTGCCAAAAGGCCTGTTAATAATCTCGCACTTGTTCCTGAATTACCGAGATAAATTTCATTTGTTGGTTTTTTTAATGAATTTAATCCATTGCCAATAATTATTATATTTTTTTTATCTTCTATAATTTTAACTCCCATATTTTTAAACGCTTCAAGTGTATGCAAAACATCTTCAGAGTTTAAAATATTATTGACTTCGCATACTCCATTTGAAATCGCTGGTATTATTATTGATCTGTGAGAGATAGATTTGTCTCCTGGTATATTTGGAGAACCATTAATACCCTTAGATATAATATTGCTGATCATTTATAGTTTAAAATCGGAACCTAAATAAAATTTTTTAATTTTATCATCTTTGACAGCAGAAATAGGATCACCTTCGTAGAATATAGCTCCTTCATTTACAATATATACTTTGTCAACAATTTTTAATGTTTCTCTAACATTGTGATCTGTAATTAAAACACCAATATTTCTATCTTTTAGTTTTTTTATTATAATTTTTATCTCCTCAATAGAAACAGGATCAATACCTGTAAGAGGCTCATCTAGTAATAAATACTTTGGATTAGTTGCTAATGTTCTTGCAATTTCTAATCTTCTTCTTTCTCCTCCAGACAATACTATTGATTTAGATTTTCTAACGTGATTAATATCAAATTCATTAAGAAGATTTTGTAAAATTATATTTTGTTTACTTTTATCTTTTTCATTTATTTCTATTATAGAAATCAAATTATCCTCTACGCTCATTCCTCTAAATATTGAAGCTTCTTGGGGTAGATAACTAATCCCAAGTTTTCCTCTAAGATAAATTGGTAAATTAGATACATCTAATTTATCTAAAACTATTGTACCTTTATCCGGCTTAACTAATCCAACTATTATATAAAATGAAGTAGTTTTACCCGCACCATTTGGACCGAGCAATCCAACAATTTCTCCTCTTTTAATAGAAATAGAAACATCTCTTACTACCTTTTTATTACCATAAGTTTTTGAAATTTTAGTAATATTTAAACCATCATCCAATACTGTAAATTTACTCGTCATTATTTTCAATTATAACAATAACCTTATTTTTATTATTTGATTTTATTTTATACGAATTGTTTTTTGTATCAAGCGTTCCATAATCTCCTTTAATTTTTTCTCCATCTCTAATTATCGTTACATTATCTTTTAGTTCTATTAACGAAGACTCACTATCAAAATTTATTTTTTTTGCATACATTTCTGTATTAAGATTTTTTACATAAGAGATTTCTTTGTCATCAACATCTAAATATTTAATTTCTTTCTGATTAAAATCATTTTCAAAGCCACCTTTGATGTTATCTCCTATTATCAATATATTTTCGTTAATTAGTTTAGAATTTTTACCTTTAATAATAAAATCACCATTTAAATTATTGACCTTTATTATACCATCTGAAACCATGTTTATATTATTAGTAATTAATTTAGAATTTAATCCATCTATAATTATTTCTTCACTTGAAACTTTGAAATTTAAATATTCTCCATTTCCATTAATTTTAAATTCTGATGAGTCAAATGTAACACTTCCTTTTGCTTCTATTTCTTTAATATCGTATAAACTTTTATCAAAAAAAATTTTTACTATGTCACCTTTTAAATTAAAGTTATCTGATTTTATATGAACATTTTTTTTTAATAAATAGTATTTAGAGTCTTGATATACTTCAATTCCTTCTTCAGTTGTAATCTCAGTTTTACCTACAGCTTTTGAAACTACATTTATTGTTATTAGTAAAATGATTATTAATTTTATAATAATATTCATTTCAATATCAAATACGATTTACCATAAAAAATAATTACGTTTCCTTTATCTTGTATGTCAAAACCATCTGAGGAAATTGAAGTATTTTCAGATTTAAATATTGATCTAGTCTTACTTTGTGCTGTTTGATCAGTTCTGTTAAAAATAACATTTTCAGTTTCTATACTAAAGTCGTTTGATTTAAATTTCACATTATTTTTTAAAAAAATTTCGTCATTATTAATAAAATTACCTTCATTTGCAGTTATAAAAATTTTTTTACTTTCATTATTAATTGAAAATTTAGGTTCAGATATATCTGCCTTAGATAAAGGTGTATCTGAATTATCAATAGTGATATTATTAATTGAAATTTTCTTAGTAAAAATCAGAGCCAAAAAAAATATTATAATTATAATTGAAGAAAATAAAAAAATATTTCTATTTATGTACAAAAAAAAGTTCAAGCTAACTCGTCAATCTAAGTAAATCATGAATATGCACAATACCTATTGGTTTTCTTTTTTCACAAACAAATAAGCTTGTTATCTTCTTAGAATTCATTAAGTTAATTGCTTCACCAACTAACATAAATTTATCAGCAAAAGTAGGATTTTTAGTCATTACATCAGAAGCTTTTTTTTCAAAAAATTTTGAATTTAGTTTTCTTCTTAAATCTCCATCAGTAATGATTCCAACCATTTCCCTTTTATTATTGATGACTCCAACACAACCAAAACTTTTTTTTGTCATTGTAATAAGAGCTTTTGACATTTTTTCATTTAAACCGGACAACGGCAGCTTTTTTTTAATATGCATTATTTCACTTAAATTTTTTAAATCCTTGCCAAGATTGCCTCCTGGATGTAATTTTTTAAATTCATTACTTTTAAAACCTTTTAATTCTAATAAGGCAATCGCAATACAATCTCCAATTATCATAGCCATTGATGTAGAGCTAGTTGGTGCCAGATTTAATGGGCAAGCTTCTATAGGTTTTTTATACAAAATGCTAATTGTTGAGTTTTTGTGAAGACTACTTTTATTATTGCTGGTTAATCCTATAAGTTTTATATTAAATCTTTTGGTAAATTGTATGATGTTATTTAACTCTGAAGTCTCACCAGAATTAGAAATAGCTATGACACAGTCGTCTTTTTTAATACTCCCTAAGTCTCCATGACTAGCTTCTGTTGCATGTATAAAGTAAGATGGTGTTCCAGTCGATGTAAGTGTTGCAGAAAACTTATTCCCGATGTGAGCACTTTTGCCGACGCCAGTAATAACAATTTTACCCTTAGTCCTGTATATTATGTTAACTGCTTCACAAAAATTTTTATTAAAAGTAGATTTTAAATTTTTAATACTGTTTAATTCTCTGCTTAACGTCCTTTTTGCACTATTAATTATTTTTGTATTATTTTTCATTAATGTTTAAATATGTCTTGTTCTGACCAACCATTAATATCTAACTCTGTTCTGTATTGAATGAAATCAAAACAAGCTTTAGCTAGTTTACTTCTACTTTCTCTTAATAACATTTTATCAAGCTTGTCTTTTATCTTATGTAAATACAAAACGTCGGTAGCAGCATATTTTTGTTGTTCTTTAGTTAATTCTCCACCCCAATCAGAAGACTGTTCGGTTTTTGAAATTGATTTTCCTAGTAATTCACTACAAAGATCTTTGTATCCATGTTTATCAGTATAAGTCCTAACTAACTTTGATGCAATTTTAGTACAGTAAATATTTTTAATATTAATTTTAAAATTGTATTTGAATACTGCTACATCAAACCTAGCATAATGAAAAATTTTTTGAATTTTATTATTCTTGAGAATTTTAATTAAATTTAAAGGTTTTTCAGTAGATAAGTCAATTTTTACTAGATGACATACTTCATCCCCATTAGAAATTTGTACTAAACATAGTTTATCTCTTTTAGGATTTAATCCCATTGTTTCGCTATCCAATGCAATAATATTAGAAGCTTTAAAACTTGCTGGAAGATCTCCTGTATAGAAATTTATTTTCATTTTGATTTTATTGCCTGTATAATTTATATTTTTTCTCTATATCACTTATTTAATTAAAGGTCATGAAATCAATAGTAATTTTTGGAGGCGCAGGTTTTGTAGGTAAACATTTAATAAGGCGTCTTACTAAAAATGGCCATAAAATCATTGTTCCATATCAAAGATCTGTACAAGAAGCTAAAATCCGACTTTTAGGTGTCACAGGACAGGTAATTCCATTTCGTTATTCTTCATTAGAAGACAAAAGGCTTAGATCTGTTTTAAATAATGCAGATGTATGCATTAATTTGAAAACTACATATGATCAAAAAAAAGGTGATTTTAATAATACAATATATAAGTTTAATCAAAAACTTATTAGAATTTTAAAATCTTGTAAGGAATTAAAACAATTTATTCTTTTTTCTGGTCTTGGCGTGGATATTGATAAAAATTCAATAAGAAGCATAGCAGTGCATAAATCTGAAAAGGAAGCCTTTAAACAACTAGATAATGCAATTATTATTAGACCAGGGGTTATTATAGGCGGTGGTGATATTTTTTTGAAAAGACTTTTGCCAATATTTAAAGCTTCATTTTTTGTGCCACTTTTTGGAGATGGTTCAACAAAATTCCAACCTGTATTTATTGATGATGTATCTCTAGCTGTTGATGAAATAATTAATTCTCAGACTGAAAAGAAAAATATTTATGAGCTTGCCGGTCCTAGGGTTTATTCTTACAAAGAATTTTTTAATCATATTTCTAATTTTTTAAACAAAACTAGAGTTTTTGTTCCTGTTCCTATGGGAGTAATTAAACCTATGATAAACATTGCAGAAAAAACACCATTTTCTCCTCTTACTTCAGAACAGCTAAGATTATTTGAAAAAGACAATCTTATCGTAAACGTTGATAAATCATTCCAAAATCTTGATATTAATCCACAGGACACTCTACAAATACTAAAAAATATTGTTGTAAAATAAGGGTTTCTTTAAATTTAGTACATAATTGGTACTATTATTACAAAATTTTTGTTTCCTTTCTTATCTTGAATGTGTATTTGGTTCGATCTAGATAAAATAGTAAACAAATGATAACTAAATGCTAAAATTTACAAAAATAAATAAGGAAAATCCTAGTAAAATATCTGCTAAAGAAAGAGTAAAAACATTTGATGAAATTTACGCTAAATATGCCTCACAAAAGGCAGAAGAACAAGCCTCCAGATGTTCTCAATGTGGCGTACCTTTTTGCCAAGTTCATTGTCCTTTACACAATAATATTCCAGATTGGTTAAAACTAACTGCTGAGGATAGAATGCAGGAAGCATTTGAAATTTCCAACTCTACAAATAATATGCCTGAAATTTGTGGTCGTATATGTCCCCAAGATCGTTTGTGTGAAGGTAACTGTGTAATTGAACAATCTGGCCACGGTACTGTTACTATAGGATCAATAGAGAAATATATTACGGATAAAGCTTGGGAAGAAGGTTGGGTTAAAAATATAGAGCCAGTTGAAGAAAGAAACCAAAGCGTGGGAATTATCGGCTCTGGCCCTGCTGGACTAGCCGCAGCAGAAGAACTTCGTAAAAAAGGATTTCAAGTTACAATCTATGATCGCTATGACAGACCAGGTGGTCTTTTAATTTATGGTATCCCTAATTTTAAATTAGAAAAAGATATTGTTATAAGAAGAACAAATCGACTTAAAGAAAGTGGAATTAAGTTTGAATTAAACTGCGATATTGGCAAAGACATTACTTTTGAAGATATTAAAATTAAGCATGACGCAGTTCTTATCGCAACCGGGGTTTACAAATTTAGAGAAATCAATCTAAATACATCTAATTTTAATAATGTTGTACCAGCTTTAGATTTTCTAATAGCAAGTAACAAGACTGGTTTAAAAGATAAAGTTGAAGATTTTACAAATGGAAGATTAAACGCAAATGGAAAAAATATAGTTGTCATTGGCGGCGGTGATACCGCCATGGATTGCGTTAGAACAGCTGTAAGACAAGGAGCAAAATCTGTTAAGTGTCTTTACAGACGTGATAAAACAAACATGCCTGGTTCGCAAAGAGAAGTTCAAAATGCAATAGAAGAGGGTGTTGATTTTCAATGGTTGACTTTACCAACTGAATATTCGGGAAACGGATCTTTAAAAAATGTCAGAACCGTTTCAATGCAACTTGGAGAACCAGATGAGTCAGGTAGAAGGAAGCCAGAGCCAAAAGAAGGTACGGAAAAAAACCTAGATGTTGATTTAGCTATAGAAGCTTTGGGTTTTGAACCTGAAGATTTACCAAAGCTTTTTGATCATAACAACCTAACAATTACAAGATGGGGTACATTAAAAATTAATTATAAAAATATGATGACATCAATTGATGGAGTATTTGCTGCTGGAGATATTGTTCGCGGTGCAAGTTTAGTTGTTTGGGGAATTAAAGATGGTCGTGATGCAGCAAAGAATATTAATGAATATTTAGAAAATAATTATGCTGATAAAAATAATATTAATAAGAAAGCAGTAAATGCCTAATCACTTTATTGAAAAGTATAAAAAGAATAAAAAATTTCTAGAAGAAAATCACGTTTATAATGAACAAGATGAACATTCATCATGTGGTGTTGGACTAATAGCATCTTTGGACGGCTCTGAGACAAGAGAAATAGTCGAGTTAGGAGTTCAAGCTTTAAGAGTTTTGTATCACCGTGGAGCAGTTGATGCTGATGGTAAAACAGGTGATGGTGCAGGAATACAGTTATCCATACCAAAGAATTTTTTTACTCAACAAATAGAAAGAACGGGTCACACTCCTAATAATTTACCTTTCGGGGTTGGCATGATTTTTTTACCACGTACAGATTTTGCCGCTCAAGAAAATGCTCGTACAATTGTTGAATCTGAAATAATTAAAGAAGGTTTGAAAATATATGGTTGGAGACACGTTCCAATTAATTCATCGATTATTGGTGATAAAGCAAAAGCAACAAGGCCTGAAATAGAACAAATACTAATTTGTAATGAAGAACTAGAAGATGAAAAGCAATTTGATAATAAACTTTATATAATTAGAAAAAGAATAGAAAAAGAAATTAGAAATCAAAATATTTCAGACTTTTATATTTGCTCACTATCTTGTCAGTCTATTGTTTATAAAGGTATGTTTTTAGCAGAACAGCTTTCCAATTTTTATCCAGATATCCAAAATGAGAATTTTATCTCTAGATATGCAGTTTACCACCAGCGTTATTCAACTAATACATTTCCTACATGGTCTTTAGCACAGCCTTTTAGAGTGATTGCGCATAATGGTGAAATAAATACACTTAAAGGTAATAAAAATTGGATGGCTGCTCATGAGCCAAGAATGGAACATAAAAATTTTGGCAATAATGTAGATGATTTAAAACCCATAATTGATTCTAAAGCGTCTGACTCTGCTGCATTAGATTCAACAATTGAGTTATTAGTCAAAGCTAATCGCTCTTTACCTATGGCTAAAATAATAACAATTCCAGAAGCTTGGTCCCATAGAAGAGATTTTCCAAAAAAAATAAAAGATTTATACGCTTATGGTGGAGCAGTTATGGAACCATGGGATGGTCCAGCAGCAATATGTGGTGCGTACGGTGATTGGGCTATTGCTGGGATGGATAGAAATGGCCTTAGACCTATAAGATATACACTGACAAAAAATCTTCTTATTGCTGGTTCTGAAACTGGAATGGTTGATATTAAAGAAAATGAAATAGTAGAAAGAGGTAGGGTAGGACCAGGTCAATTAATAGCAGTCAATTTTAAAGAGAAAAAATTTTTTAAAGATCATGAGATAAAAAAGTATTTGGCAGAAACTAAACCATTTGGTGATTGGACTAAAAAAATTACGTATATTGATAAACTTGTTCAATCTGTTGATGAGGAATTTAGAGATTTAGACTCTGGAGATCTACGAAAGAGAATGGCATGCTTTGCTTGGTCAGTAGAAGACATCGAATTAATACTTCATCCAATGATTGCTGAAAAAAAAGAAGCAACGGGATCGATGGGAGATGATACTCCGTTAGCTGTACTTTCAAATAAATATAGAGGACTCCATCACTTTTTTAGACAAAATTTTAGTCAAGTTACAAACCCACCAATTGATTCATTAAGAGAAAGAGTTGTTATGAGTCTTCGAACTAGAATTGGAAACTTAAGTAATATTCTTGATGAAGATGAAGATCAATGTGATCATTTACAATTGAATTCCCCTGTTCTTTCAATTGAGCAATTCAAATCTATGCGTAAATATATGAAAGATACTGTGAAGATCATTGACACTACAATGGATAAAACAAATACTGAAAATAATTTTGAGACAGAAATTGCAAGAATTAACCTAGAAGCAGAACAAGCTGTTAGAGAGGGGTATGTTCATATAATTTTAAGTGACAAAGAAATGTCTAAAACAAGAATAGCTCTTCCTATGATATTAGTTACAAGTTCTGTTCATCATCATTTAATTAAACAAAATCTTCGAACTTTTATTTCCTTGAATGTGCAATCTGCAGAATGTTTAGATGTACAATATTTTGCAGTGCTTATCGGAGTAGGAGCAACAAGTGTGAATGCATATATGGCACAACAAGCTATAGCGGAAAGACATAAAAAGGGATTATTTAAAAATCTCTCATATGAAGAATGTGTAGAGAGATTCATCAATTCTATAAATAATGGTTTGCTCAAGACTATGAGTAAGATGGGAATATCAGTGATTAATTCATATCGAGGTGGTTGTAACTTTGAAGCAATTGGTCTTAGTAGAAATTTAATGAGCAAATATTTCCCTTCTATGAGTTCTAAAATATCTGGTATCGGAATTAGTGGTATTGAAAGAAGATCTAGATTAGCTCACGACATGGCTTATGAAGAAAGTATTATTACGTTACCAATTGGAGGAAACTATCGCTACAGATTTGGTGGCGAAAAACATGCTTTTGAAGCAAGATCAATTCACATGCTTCAAACTGCAGTAACTTCTAATAATTATTCTTTATTTAAAAAATATTCTACAATGATAGATGAAATGGATCCTATAAATATACGTGATCTTTTAGACTTCAAAAAGAATAACGACAATAGTAACTCTAACACAGTAGAACCTTCTCAAGAAATTAGAAAAAGGCTAGTTGCACCAGGAATATCACTTGGAGCCCTAAGTCCTGAAGCGCACGAAACTCTTTCTGTAGCAATGAATAGGATAGGAGCTAAATCAGATTCAGGGGAAGGTGGTGAAGATCCGATTAGATTTAAACCTAAACCAAATGGAGATAACGCATCATCAAAAATTAAACAAATTGCAAGTGGACGATTTGGTGTAACAGCGGAGTATCTAAATAATTGTGAAGAAATTGAAATTAAAGTTGCACAAGGTGCAAAACCTGGTGAGGGTGGACAATTGCCAGGAGGAAAAGTTACAGAATTAATTGCTAAACTAAGACATTCAACTGAAGGTGTGACACTTATTAGTCCTCCTCCTCATCATGATATTTATTCTATCGAAGATTTAGCTCAGCTTATTTACGATTTGAAACAAATTAATCCAAGAGCTAAAGTATGCGTTAAGTTAGTTGCTCAGTCAGGGATTGGGACAGTCGCAGCTGGTGTTGCAAAAGCAAAAGCTGATACGATACTCATATCGGGTCACAATGGTGGAACTGGAGCAAGCCCACAAACAAGCATTAAGTACGCAGGACTTCCTTGGGAACTTGGATTAAGTGAAGTACATCAAGTTCTATCTCTAAATAACTTAAGGGATAAAGTTGTTCTTAGAACTGACGGAGGTTTGAAAACAGGAAAAGATATTGTTATTGCGGCTATGCTTGGAGCAGAAGAATATGGAATTGGGACAGCAAGTTTAGTTGCTATGGGCTGTATAATGGTTAGACAATGTCATTCAAATACTTGCCCCGTTGGAGTTTGCTCTCAGGATGAAAAACTTAGAGAAAAATTTACCGGTACACCAGAAAAAGTAATTAACCTTTTTAGTTTTATTGCTGATGAAGTAAGAGAAATTTTAGGATCACTAGGCTTTTCTTCTCTTGATGAAGTAGTTGGAAGATCTGATCTTTTATATCAAGTCAGTAGAGGAAGTGCTGATCTTGATGATCTAGATTTAAATCCAATTATTCAAACCATTGATTCATCAGTTGGAGAATTTGATATAAAGAAAAATACAATTAATAAAGTTAGCGATAGCCTTGATATTAAAATCATAGAGGATGCTAAGTCTTTCTTTGAAACAGATCAAAAAATTGAACTAAACTATAATATCAAAAATACTGATAGAGCTATTGGTACAAGACTTGCATCAGAAATTACTACAACAAAAGGAATGAGCTCTCTTCCAGAGGATTTCTTTACAGTTAATTTTCACGGCTCTGCTGGGCAATCTTTTGGAGCATGGAGTGTGCAAGGAACTACTCTTAAAGTTTTTGGTGACGCTAACGATTATGTTGCAAAAGGATTATCAGGGGGTAAGATTGTTATTCAACCACGCTCATCTTCACAACTAAAAACAAACAAAAATGTTATCATTGGGAATACTGTCCTATATGGAGCAACGCGTGGTAAACTTTTTGCAGCTGGAACTGCCGGTGATAGATTTGCTGTTAGAAACTCTGGCGCACATGCTGTTATTGAAGGATGTGGTGATAATGGATGTGAATATATGACTGGAGGAAGTGCAGTTATTCTCGGTGAAGTAGGAAATAATTTTGGAGCTGGAATGACTGGAGGTATGGCATTTGTGTACGATAAAGAAGGCACTCTACCACTTCGAATTAATCTTGAGGATATTTTCTATCAACAACAAATGACAAATTATTGGGAAAAAGTTTTACATCAAAAAATTGAAGAACATATTAAGGAAACAAATTCAATGTACGCAAAAAATTTACTCGAAAATTGGGAAAATGAAAAATTACTCTTCTGGCAGATTGTTCCAAAAGAGATGATCAATAAATTTGATCAACCTGTATTAATCCAAGAAGAAAAATCTGCTTAGTTTTTTATTATTGATTGAATAGAATCATTCATTATTTTTAAATCAAATGGATCGGATAATCTATGATCACTATTTTTTAATAATTTTATTTGGATTTGATTACCATTAACTTTTTTTACTATTTTTTCTGGAACATCTGGAGTGACAACATTATCTTTTAGTCCTTGTATTAAAATTAATGGCTTATTCCATTTGAATTCTTTATTTAAAATTTTATTTTTTCTTCCTTCAACAATGTATTTCTTTTTTATAAGATAACTAAACCCGAAGGAGGAATATTTAATAATTCCTTTTTTATTCATCTCTTGTTTTTTCTTTAAAGGGAGTTTTTTGTAAAACCCATCGATATAATCAGGTGCTGCCGCTAGGCCAATTAATCCAGCAATTCTTTTTGGTCTTGCTTTGGCAGCTAAAAACATTAACCATCCACCCATACTGCTACCAACCAGAATTTGCGGTCCTTTTGCAATATTATCAATGATATCAATTAAGTCTTTCTTCCAATCCGAAATTGTAAAATCTTCAAATTTTCCATCAGATTTACCATGACCACGGCATTCAAAACAAATAAACCGCAATTTATTTTTTCGGGCAAATCTTTCTAAAGACAAAGCTTTTTTACCACTCATATCTGAGTTAAGGCCATGGATAAAGATAATACCAGGCCCCTTACCCTTTATAGATTTATAGCGAATTCTTTCTTTTTTCTTATTAATAAAGTAAGGCATCTTTGATACAAATAGTTATATTTTAATAAAATGTCATCATTTAATGTCGCTCAAATTCTTCCCTCTTTAGATTCTGGTGGTGTCGAAAGAGGCACTATTGAAGTCGCAAATTATTTATCTGAATTAAATTTAAAAAATAATATTATTTCAAATGGAGGACGTTTAGTTAAAGAAATTGATAAAAATTATACTGATCATTTTCAATTACCAGTTAACTCGAAAAATTTTTTTATTTATCCATTAATTGCTAATCAATTAAAAAAATTAATTTTTAATCAAAATATTAATGTTGTTCATGTACGATCAAGAGCACCAGCATGGATTTTAAGTTTTATAAAAAATAGAAACTTCAAAACAATATCTACATTTCATAATGTGTATAGTGGTAATTCTTATTTTAAAAAAATCTATAATAAGCAATTATCCAAAGTTGATCAGATTGTTGCGATTTCAAATTATGTAAAAAATGAAATTTGTAAAAAATACAATTTGGATTCAAATAAAATTAAAGTGATTAATAGAGGAGTTGATGTTAAATATTTTGAAAAACCAATTTTAGATCCTCAAATAGAAAATATAATAAATAAGTATCAAATTGATACCTCAAAAAATATTATTCTATATCCTGCAAGGCTAACAAACTGGAAAGGTCAAATTGAATTTTTAGATATATTTAATAAGATGCAAAATGATAATTTTTTACTTTATTTTGCAGGTGATACAAAAAACCAATCTTATACAGAGAAACTACAAAATAAAATTCAAAGTTTTGACCTTGGTCATAAATGTAAGATTATAGGTAATCTACTAAGAGATGATTTGAAAACTTTATATTACCTATCATCAATTATTACCTCTTTTCCTTTACAAGCTGAAGGGTTTGGAAGAACTATAAGCGAAGCATTAATAATGAAAAAAAAGATACTTACTTTTAACTATGGTGGTGTCAAAGATCAACTTGATAAATTAGATGATATTTATAAAGTAGATCCTCATAAATATAATGAAGTAGATATAAAACTTCAAAATATTATAAAAATAGATAAAGAAAAATTTTCTAATATTTCTTTAAATAGTAAAGACTACATATCAAAAACATTTTCAAAAAACCAAATGGTAAAAAGTTACGTAGACTTATATGAACAGCAGTCAATTTAAAAAAATACTAGTTGTAAAGCATGGATCGCTTGGTGATATTGCATTTTCTATACTTGCTATGGCATCAATTAAGCAATTTTTTAATAAAGCCACTATTGACTTACTAACTGAAGAAAAATACGTAAATTTTTTAAGCAATTCAAATTATTTTAATTCGATTTTTAAAGATAATAGAAAAGGAATTATTGATTCACTCAAGGTTATCTTTAAAATTAATCAAAATAAATATGATCTAATCATAGATTTACAGAATTCTAAAAGAACAAATAATTATTGGTCATTCTTAAAATTTATTTCAGAAGTAAAAGTTAACGGATCTCGTTCTAATTGTGATATTCAATATGTAATTCCTCCACAAGGAACTGAATCTCCACAACAAGGTTTATACAATCAACTAAAGTTACTTGGAGTAAATGAAATTAATCAAAATGTAGATTGGCTTTCCAGAGATATTACGGCAATTAATGAAGATAAAATAATCTTAATAATACCTGGTGTTTCTATATCAGGTAAGGACAAGCAATGGTCACCAGATAAATTTGCAATACTTGCAAGTACTCTAGAAAAAAAAGGATATAGTATTTGTGTTATTGGGCAAAAATCAGATAAACAAACAGTAGAAACGATCAATAATGCATGTCAAAAGGTTATTGATTTAAGCGATAAATCACCTCCTGAAATCATCTATTCCATCGCTAAAAGAAGTAATTTTATAATTAGTAATGATACTGGCCCAGGTCATATAGCAGCTCTAAGTAATTCACCTATTCTTTTTTTAGCTAAAGATAATGCTATCTCAAAATCAAACTTATCTGAATATAAAAATGCTTATACGATTCTGACCGATACAATGGACTCAATTTCAGTAAAAAAAGTTTTAGATTTTTTACACGATAGTAAATTAATCAATAAATGAAATTAATTCTTTTTCTAAATTTTGGTTGCTAGAGAATAGTTTAGTATATTTTTTCTTCCATGGCGCATATTCTTCTGCAATCATATCCGGAACATTATCTGAATCATAAATAACACAAAGTTTCGTTGCAGAAAGTGATGCAATATGTGTGCATCCACATTCAGGTGTAATTACATATGTTGAAGAGTTTATTATTGATGTCCAATTATTAAAATCTAATTGATCTAAGATTAAAATATTATTGATATTTTTAAGATTTTCAAACTCTTCATTAGTAATAATCTCATATTTTCTAAAAATTTCATAGAATACATTTTTTGATGTTCTATCAGTTGTCATTACAATATTGATTTTCAAATTTTTAAGATTGTCTAATAGATTAATAAAGTTTTCTTCTGAAAAATATTTATTGATCCATTTTGAAGATAAATGAATTAAGCATAATTTTTTAGAACTTATTTCTATTTTATTTAATCCTAATTCATTCTTAATCTCTGCAGTATTATTATAAATTAATCCACTTTTAGTAACTAACTCCATCATAATTTTTGTTTGATGAATTGGGATTTTTTTTGAATATCTTGATTGGCGATCGATTATTAAGCAGTGAGTAAAAAAGACTTTACCCAAAGTTTTATCAAAAAACTTACTCATGTAATTATTTTTGTATCTAGATTTAAAAATTAACAATGACTTTATTTTACTTTTAGAAAAAATTGATATTAATATGCTGATTATACCAGGACTAAATGTGAAAATATAATCATAATCTTCATTTCTTAATTTTGAAATTATTTTTAAGATTTGATGAAATTTATTTTGAAGTAAAAAAATTTTGTTAATAGATTTATAGTTTTTACATATTTTTTGATTTTTTTCAGAACATACAATATCAATTTTATAATCCTGATTAACTTCTTTTAGTCCTTGAGCAACTGGAAGAGTAAGTATCATATCTCCCATTTTATCGTTTCTAACTAAACAAATTTTCATAAAGTGTATTTAATAACTTAAAAAACAGTCTATATTTTCTAAAATCAGCCCTTGAATTTAAATTCATTTGAGATTATATCCTAACAAAATATGACAAAAGACTTAATTTCCTAATATGCTATTAAATAATAGCTTTAACTCAATCTCTATATAATTTTGGCTGTAAATTTCAAAACAAAGAAAGATAGTGGTCCAAGAATAAACGAGCAGATTACTGCAAGTGAGGTTAGACTCATATCTAGTAATGGAAAACAGCTAGGTATATTAAGTATCCGTGAAGCACTCATACAAGCTGAAGATGAGGGATTTGACTTGGTTGAAGTTTCTCCTGAAGCCAATCCGCCAGTTTGCAAAATTATTGATTATGGTAAGCTAAAATACAGAGAGCAAAAAAGTAAAAAAGAAGCAAAGAAAAAACAAAAAACAATTGAAGTAAAAGAAATTAAGATGAGACCTGGAATAGATACTCATGATTACAATGTAAAAATAAAGGCTTTATCAAAGTTTATTGGCGGTGGAAATAAAGTAAAAGTTTCCATGCGTTTTAGAGGACGTGAAATGGAGCATCAAAACTTAGGTTTTGATTTGCTTAAAAAGCTTACAACTGAAGTAGAAGAATATGCTAAAGTTGAAGTAGCTCCTAAATTTGAGGGAAAACAAATAATGATGATACTTGTTCCTCAAGTTGCTAAGTAATTCTTCATATTGCAAAATATTTATTTATCAGTATAAGCTTAGCAAACTTGTTATGGCCTGCGGGGCAGCCTAACGGTTAAACTTAAAATATAGGAGATTGAAATGCCCAAGCTTAAAACTAAGAGTAGTTTAAAAAAAAGATTTTCTAGAACAGGTACTGGTAAAATTAAATTTAAACCTGCTGGAAAAAGACATGGAATGAGTAAACGTTCCAACAAATTTATTCGTAACACTAAAAGATCTGCAATTATGTCATCAGGTGATTCTGCTTTGATTGATCATATGTTACCATACAACAAGTAAGGGGAAATCTATGGCAAGAGTATCACGTGGAGTTACAGCAAGAGCTAGACACAAAAAAGTAATTAAAAGAGCAAAAGGTTATTACGGTAGAAGAAAAAATGTTTTTCGAGTTGCAGTACAAGCAGTTGAAAGAGGTATGCAATATGCATATAGAGATCGTAAGAAACGAAAAAGTGACTTTAGGGGCTTATGGATTCAAAGAATTAATGCTGGAGTTAGACTCCATGGTTTAACGTATTCGCAATTTATATCTGGTCTTAAAAAATCATCTATTGAAATAGATAGAAAGATTTTAGCGGATCTTGCCGTTAACCAGCCAGAGGCTTTTAAAGCATTAGTTGATAAAGCTCAATCTGCTAGATAATTTTAATTAATAAAATATAATAGATATTGATGGCATTTGCTGAAGATAAAATTGATGTTTTAAAAAAAATTAAAGCTTCGAAATCTTTTGAAGCATTAGAAAAACTTCGATTATATTATTTAGGTAAAAAAGGATTAATACCTGAAGCTTTAAAGGGATTAGGTTCATTGTCGATTGAAGAAAAAAAATCAAAAGGGCAAGAATTAAATATCATTAAAAAAGAAATTGAAGTAGCTATTAAAAATCAAAGAACAGAAATTGAAAATATTGAAATTTCAAACAAGATTAATTTAGAATTAATTGATGTTACTTTACCACCTATTATTTCTGAAAAAGGAAAAATACACCCAATTAGTCAAACAATATTTAATATTATAGAAATTTTTGGAAATTTAAATTATGCAGTGGAAACAGGTCCAGATATAGAAACAGATTTTAATAATTTTACAGCTTTAAATATTCCAGAACATCATCCAGCAAGAGAAATGCAGGATACTTTTTATGTTCAGGATAATGGAGACAAAAATGTTCTTCGAACCCATACTAGCCCTGTTCAAGTAAGAACTATGCTAAAAACAAGACCACCTATTAAAATAATTGTGCCTGGTAGGACTTATAGAAGTGACTCTGATGCTACACATGCTCCAATGTTTCATCAGGTAGAAGGTTTAGTTGTTGATTCAAGTTCTACTATGGTAGATTTAAAATCAACACTCGTTTCATTTTTAGAAGAATTTTTCGAAGTAAAAAACTTACAATACCGTTTTCGCCCTAGTTATTTTCCTTTCACTGAGCCTAGCGCAGAGATGGATGTAGCTTATACTAAAGTAAATAATAAAATAAAAATTGGTGAAGGAGATAAATGGTTAGAAATATTGGGTTGTGGTATGGTTAATCCTATTGTTCTCGATAATTGTAATATTGATTCAAAACAGTATCAAGGTTTTGCTTTTGGGATGGGAATTGAGCGTTTATCTATGCTTAAATATGGAATTACAGACTTAAGAAGTTTTTTTGATCCAAACTATAGATGGTTAGATCATTATGGTTTTAGTATTTTAGATAATCAATCACGATCAGGACTATAAATGAAATTTACTTTAGATTGGCTAAGAGATCATTTAGATACTTCTGAAAATTTAAATACTATAACAGATACTTTAACCAATATTGGTTTAGAGATTGAAAGTGTAGAAGATAAATCAGAAATATTTAAGAATTTTACAGTAGCTAAAGTTTTAAAAGCAGAAAAACATCCAAATGCAGATAAACTTAAAGTATGTCAGGTAGAAACAATAAATGGAAATTTTCAAGTTGTGTGCGGTGCTCCAAATGCAAGACAGGGCATGCTAGGAATTTTTGCTCCAGAAAATAGTTATATTCCTGGCACAGACTTACATTTAAAAAAAACCAAAATAAGAGGAGTTGAGTCTTGTGGAATGCTTGTATCAGAAAGAGAGATGGGTATTTCTGACGAACACGATGGTATTATTGACATAAAAGATAATTATAAAATTGGTGATCAATTTAGTAAAATTTTTCAAATAGATGAACCTGTTATTGAAATTAATTTAACACCAAATAGATCTGACTGTTTATCAGTCAGAGGTATTGCAAGAGATTTAGCGGCAGCAGGAATTGGTAAATTAAAAGACATAAATTATAAAAAATCAAAAGAATCATTCAAAAGCCCAATTAAGTGGAAAAAAGAATTTCAAAATAATAATCTATGTCCTGGAGTAGCAGGTCGATATTTTAAAAATGTCAAAAATGTAGAAAGCCCTAAATGGCTTCAAGATAGATTAACTGCAATAGGCTTAAGGCCAATTTCAGCTCTTGTTGACATTACAAATTACATTACTTTTGATTTAGGAAGACCACTACATGTTTATGATGCGGACAAAGTTTCGGGCAATTTAACAATGCGATTAGCCAATAAAAATGAACAGTGTTTAGCACTCAATGAAGTTAATTATAAATGTGACAGTGATATGATTGTAATTTCTGATGATGAAAATAAACTTCATGGAATTGGTGGGGTCATGGGTGGTCTTGATAGTGGTTGTGGTATGGAGACCAAAAATGTTTTTTTAGAAGTTGCGTTATTTGATCCGGTTTCTGTCACTAAAACTGGAAGAAAACTTAATCTTCAAAGTGATGCACGTTACCGTTTTGAAAGAGGGATAGATACAGATTCCATCTATTGGGGTGTAGATGCTGCAACTCAAATGATTTTAGAATTATGTGGTGGGCAAGTAAGTGAGTTTGTTTCTTCAGAAATTAATATAGAAAAAAGTAAACCATTTATGTTTGATACAAAAAAACTAAAGACTTTTGGTGGAATAGAAATTAATAATGAGGAACAAGAAAAAATTTTAGTTTCACTTGGTTTTTCTGTTAAGAATAAAAAATCAAAATTTGTAATTCAAAGCCCTTCTTTTAGACCAGATATTGTTGGTGAGGCAGATATAGTTGAGGAAATAATTAGAATTTATGGTTATAATAAAATTCCTTTTAAAAAAATAACTAATCAAGAAGAAAAAAAACAAATTTTAAATTCCAAAACAAAAACTTTTTATAAAAGTAAAAAAACTATGGCTCTGAGTGGATATTCAGAAGTTGTAACTTGGTCATTTATGGATGAAAATAATGCAAAAATTATATCAGATGAAATAATTAGTTTAAAAAATCCAATAAGCACCGATTTAAATACAATGAGACCATCTACGTTTCCAAATTTATTAGAAGCAATCAATCAAAATAAAGCTAGAATGTATCTTAGAGCAAAAATATTTGAAGTAGGTCCAAATTTTTCTAAATCACTACCTGACCAACAAGAAAATGTTGCCACTGCTATAGCTTATGGCTCATCTAGTGAACAAAATTGGTTATCAAATAAAAAAAATATTGATGTCTTTAGTATAAAAGCTGATTTATTTTCTATTTTGGCTGATTTAAATGTACCTATAGATAATTTGCTATATGAAAAATTAGAAGGTAAAATTTATCATCCTGGCAAATCATCTTCTTTGAGGCTTGGTAAAAACAAAATAGCTAATTTTGGAGAATTACATCCAATTCTATTAAAAACAATGGATGTTAATTTCAAGGTATACGGTTTTGAAATATATTTGGAGAATATTTCACAATTTCAAGAGAATAAATCCTCTTCCAAAGGTGGTTTTACTAACAATCCCTATCAAATGGTTGAAAGAGATTTTGCCTTTCTTTTCCCAAAAGAAGTTAAGGCTGGTGAGATAATTAAAAAAGTAAAAAAAATAGATAAAAATATAATTCAAAACGTAACAATATTTGATCTTTATGAGGGCGATAAACTTCCAGAAAATAAAAAAAGTATTGCTTTTAGGGTTTTACTACAACCTCAAGATAAAACTTTCAATGATCAAGAAATTGAAGAATTATCTAACAAAATAATAGACGAAATATCTCAATCACTTGATGCATCTATAAGAAACTAATGACAGAACTTAGTTCTATTCGTAATTTCTCAATTGTTGCTCACATAGATCATGGAAAATCAACATTAGCCGATAGACTAATACAGTTTTGTGGCGGTCTAACTGATAGAGAGATGAAAGAGCAGGTTTTAGATTCAATGGAATTAGAAAGAGAAAGAGGTATTACGATTAAGGCTCAAACAGTCAGACTTTCTTACAAAGCTAACGATGGCAAGATTTACATTCTTAATATTATGGATACTCCAGGTCATGTTGATTTTTCTTATGAGGTATCCAGATCATTAGCAGCTTGTGAGGGTTCTTTATTGATAGTAGATTCTACACAGGGTGTTGAGGCTCAAACATTAGCTAATGCGTATCAGGCAATTAATAATGATCATGAAATTTTGCCTGTTCTAAATAAAATCGATCTTCCTTCTTCTGAACCAGATAAAATAAAATCACAAATTGAAGATGTGCTTGGTATTGAAACTGACAATGCCTCTCTTGTTTCAGCTAAAACAGGTGTTGGCATAGAAGATTTATTAAATAAAATTATAACACTTCTACCATCACCATCAGGTGAAATAACTAAAGAATTGAAATGTATGTTAGTTGATAGTTGGTACGACAGTTATCTTGGTGTTGTGGTACTTGTAAGAGTTATAAATGGAGAGCTAAAAAAAGGTCAGAAAATAAGATTTATGGCAACAGGTGCCACATATTCAATTGATAGAGTGGGAATATTTTCTCCAAAAGCAATTGAAGTTGATATGCTTGGACCTGGAGAAATTGGTTTCATAAATTCTGGTATTAAAAGTGTTTCGGATTGTAAAGTTGGAGATACAATAACAGATGATAAACTTCCAACTGAAGAAGCTCTTCCAGGTTTTAAACCATCCCAACCTGTAGTTTTTTGTGGAATGTTTCCAGTTGACTCTGACGACTATGAACATATGCGAGATAGTATGTCTAAACTTGGTTTGAATGACTCAAGTTTTTCTTATGAACCTGAAGTAAGTCCTGCCTTAGGGTATGGTTTTCGCTGTGGTTTTTTAGGTTTATTGCATTTAGAAATTATTAGAGATCGGTTTGAAAGGGAATTTAATTTAGAGCTCGTAACTACTGCGCCATCAGTTGTTTATAAAATTTTAATGAAAGATGGATCAACTTTAAATCTACATAATCCTACAGATATGCCTGATCCGGTGAAGGTAGAAAATATTTCAGAACCTTGGATAAAAGCAACAATAATTGTACCTGAAGAATTTTTAGGATCAGTTTTAGAATTATGCACTTCCAAAAGAGGCATTCAACAAAATATGAGTTACGCAGGTAACAGACCTTTAGTGGAGTACAAACTCCCACTTAATGAAGTCGTTTTTGATTTTTATGATAGATTAAAATCAATTACAAAGGGGTATGCAAGTTTTGATTATGAGATTATAGGTTATGAAGTTAATAATTTAGTTAAAGTAGGTATACTTATTAATGGTGACCCAGTCGATGCACTATCTTTAATTGTTCATAAAGACAGATCAGAACAAAGGGGAAGAGCTCTTTGTTCAAGATTAAAAGATTTAATTCCAAGACAGCAGTTTAAAGTTGCTATTCAAGCTGCAATTGGTGGTAAAATAATAGCAAGAGAAACAGTAGCATCCTTCAGAAAAGATGTTACGCAAAAATTATATGGTGGAGATGTTACAAGAAAAAACAAATTACTTGAAAAACAAAAAAAGGGTAAAAAGAGAATGAGGCAATTTGGAAAAGTTGATATTCCTCAAAATACATTTTTAAATGCACTAAAAATGAATGATAATAATTAAAATTAATTATGTTTTTATTTAATAAGCATAAGTTCATTATACTAATTTTATTTGGCTTATTATTACTCTTATATTTATTAATTTTTAATAGTTTAGACTTAAATCTTAAATACTACGATGTATATCTTCAAAAATTATTTGAATTATACAAAATTAAATTATTTTTAAACGCTGGTGAATATTTATTTTTTTTTGGAATATTTATAATTACGATTAATACATTTACAAATAAAAAATATATTTTCTCTTTTATTTATTTTTTTATCTCTTTAATTTGGGTTTTTTATTATGACACATTTACAACTTTTATAAGGAATTTAGGATCTGATTCTTTAGCCGAACTTGACGGTTTTGATTTTGAAGAAGCAAAATT
>CACNHX010000002.1:230000-254264 GCA_902620425.1 uncultured Alphaproteobacteria bacterium | reverse complement strand
TTTTTGATAAAGAATTATCTGAATTATTTTCAATAATTTTTAGAATTTTTAAAACAGCTAGTTCATTATTATAATTTTTAAATCTGTTTGATAAAATTTTTTCACTATTATTATTTGTTGGTATTTTATTATTATAGTATGCATTTTCTACTTCTTTATCTAACGATGCTAAATCTTTTACTATTGTACTACATTCATTAGGGATATTTCTGATAAGTTTATTTTCATATGGAACATAAGCTATTACATTTTTTTTTGAAAAAGAAGCCTCCATTCCACTTGTGCAACCATTATGAATAATTATCTGAGCATTTCTAATCCATTTTGAAATTCCATCTTTATTGATTATCTTTAGATTTTTATAATCGCCAATTAGTTTTTGCCAAGCATCTTTATTTTCATATGAATGCGGTCTTAAAATAATATTAATATTACTGTATTTTTTTAGTAAATGCCTAATCATTCTAATAAATTCTTTAGTTAATTGTAAGCTATTAGATTCAATATCATAAAGTTTATATTCATCTACACCATTTATAAAATGATTGTTCCTTCTTCTGACTTCTATTCTATTCCAAAACCTTTTTTCTGAAAGAAAACTTCCAAAACTTGATGGTATGAAAATATAATTTAATTTTTTTAAATTTTTATCAAGATAATAATCATCAAATATTGATTGCCACATATCTACTCTTGGGTTGCCAGTTATAAAAAACTTATTTTTAAATTTTGTAAAATAATTAATTAGAAAATCATGATCAAACTTACCCCAATTAAATACTCCGTCACAATATTCTAAAGTTTCATCTCCATATCTAATTTTGCCAAAATAATCATAGTTTTCATATGTTATTCCAGCTTCTTCATCTATACTGTAAAACTTAAAACCTTTAGATTTAAAAAATTTTATTTCATTTATTTTATCTGGTTTAGGTAATATGCTTTTATCAATTATAATTCCTGGTTTTAAAATATTTAATTTTGCGGCTTTTCTAAAATATGACTCATTAGCTATAATTATCTTATGTTTCTTTTGAGCTGCAAAAAAAGCAAGTAGTAGTCTAGATTCAAATTCCCTATTTAGAATTTCTATTTTAATATAAATATTCATGATTTATGAAAAATATTTTTAAATAGAATATGTAAATTTAGTAAATTGCATAATTCTGATGTATCATTTTTATTGTCTATACATTCTTCATAATTTGAAATTGAATTATAAATTTTATTAATTCTTTCAGAAATTATTTTATTTTGAAAATTCTTATTAATTTTAAAGTTATCATTTTGAAAATACTTATAATATTGATTAATTTTCTCAAAATCTTTAAAATCAATATTCATCTTTTTCTTATTTGTAATGATAAAAATAGATAAAATTTGTTTAAATAAGTTATAATATCCTATAGTTCTAATTCTTATCTTTGAGTATTTATTTTTTGAATTATAATTAAAGTATTTTAACGAAAATCTTTTAATTACAAAAAAATCTTTATTATTCAATTCCCACTTCAATAAGATAGTTGATATTGGCCCTTCACAATAAGGGGTGATAGATATTGAATTTTCATAATCAGATCTATTTGAGAATTGTTGAGAAAAATTTGTTATTGTTCTCAACCAACGTACAATTCTGTTTAAATGATTTGTTAAGTGGGGATTATAGTTATTTTTCCATCTATCTTTATAGTTTTCATTAAAAATTTTTTCTATAGGTTTCCAATAATAATCATTTCTATAATTTATAATTAACTTATCATTTGTGGTTGTTTTCATAAAAGGTACTGAATGTTCTTTAATAGAAAATAATGAATTGTAGACTAATTCTTTAAATTCAAAATTAAAATTCTTAAGTTTTACACTAAATGGCCAAAGTCTTAAATACGGACGTTTTTTAAAAAAACTAATATAATGATATATTCTGAATTTAATTGATTTAATTGACATTAAAACTCTTGCCAATCCTCCAACTCTATTATTTGGACCAAAATGATCAACATGAAATAATGTATCTCCATTCTGTCCTCTTAATTTAAAATCTGTATTTTGATTATTTTTTTTAATAAAATCAAAATGTGAAGGATGTATAAACATCCCCATACCTTTATTAGCATAGTTTTCTAAATCTTTTATTTTTACTTGGGATTTTTCAACCTCAACAAGATCTAAATTAAATACATCAGATATTTGATGCGCTAATTTGTTTTCAAGTTTCTTATTATAATTATGATATAGCAATTTAATATCTTTAAAATCTTGAATGAAGTAGGATAATAGTAAAGAAGAATCAATTCCTCCTGACATTAAAATATTCATTTTGATATTGTTCTTTTCACAATATAAATTATATAAAGTTGAAATTGCTTTAAAAGATTTATGTAGATCGGTTGTCCTATCCTTATTATTTTCTAAATCTTTTTCATTTAGTAAAATAAAACTGTTTAATTTATTTTTACTTTTATCTATTTCTAAAAAAAAACCTGGTGGACACCTAAATGTATTATTTAATAATCCTGTAAATGGCGATCTCATTAATGAGTGATGAGATAACAAAGCATTATAAATGGCTTCTTCATTAATTTCTTGAAAATTATAAAGGTTATTAGCTGAGTAATAAAAATCTCCTTCAATATTATTAATAAAAAGTTTATTATTTTTTATTAAGTACAAAAAACCAGAGCTACTATTTGAAGCGTAAATGCGGTAAGTATTTTTTTTAATAATGATAATATAACAAGGTCCAATTAAAGCTCTCATTAACTCGTTAAATACCTGCATAGAATTAGAATATTTTAGAAGTAAATTTAAATAATCCTTAGGTTCATAAATTTTATCTTTATAATAACCCCCAATTAAAGCACCTATTGATATTATTTTTATTGAATTATTTTTACACTCATTAATATTCAAATTTTTATATAAAATTTCTTTATTTAATAAATCTATTTCACAATTTATATTATGCATTAAAGATATTTTGTTTTTAGTTCCAGAAAACCCTCAAAAAACTGGAAAGTATTGATTATATTCACTTGATCAAATTTATCAATTTTTTTTAATTCCTCTAATTGTTCAAAACTTCTATAAAAATTTCTGTATTTGAATAATTTACTCATTAGCTTTTGTTCAAGATATTTACTTATTTCAGATTTCTTGATTAAAATATCTAATTGGGTTCCCTTATATTCTTTTCTAACTCTAGCAGTAAAGGATGAAAAGTTATCATATTTTCTAATTTGTATTCTATCAAAATATTTATCAAAATTTTCAGAATAAGAAACATTGTGATATTTTATATTTTTTGCGATAATCAAAACATGTTCACTTACAATTATATTATATGGAATTTTGATAATTTGATCTTTAAATTTTAATTGATCTATACCACTAAAATAAGGGATATATATTTCATCATATATAGTTTCATTTATTTTGATTTTGTTATTGATTATTTCTAATGTATTTATTTTTTTTTTAATTAAATTATATTTATTCGAAGTTTGATATAAACTTTGTAAATCATATAAATAATTTTTTTTAGATAAATAACCTAACGGTTTGTTTTCACCAAAATCCTCTTGAATATTTATGTTAAACTCGTTTTTTAAATAGCTATTTACTAAATTAAACTTTTCCTCCTCATTTTGATTTGCTGGCACTATAACATTTGTTTGGGTATTTATACGCTTTCCATCATATTCATAATATGACCATGCCCCTCCTATCCTTGGGTTAATATCATATATTGAAATATTATGATTATCTTTAGAAAGTTTATTTGCTAAAATTAACATAATTGGACTCGTACCAATTAAAGCTATAGATTTCATATTTTTTCCATCTTATTTTTTAATTGCTTCTACAATTATAAATTCAAATTTTTCTTTTTGAAAATTATAAGTTCTTATTAGTGATTCGTTGTAGGAAATTTTGAAGTTATTTTTTTTAAGTAAATTTAGATATTCTGTGTTCGATAAAAATCGAAATGGATATTGATTATTAAAATATGGACTTTTTTTTCTTTTAAAATTTTTGATAGTAAAATTATCAATTAAATTATCTTTTTTTTCTTTTTTCCAAGCATCAGAGGATTTACTTGGAAAAACAGAAAAAAATATACCATTTTTTTTTAAACATCTTGAAACTTCATTAATGAAAGTATTACCCTGATCTTGATTTAAACAATAACTGCTAAAAATATCAAATATGCAGTCAAATTGGCTATTTTGATATTCAATATTAATCATATCACATGTTTTTAAATTTATTTTATCTAATTTATATTTAAGAAATTTTTTTGATGATTTAATTGCTTCATTACTTTTATCGATACCATAACAATCAAAACCCTCATTATAAAGCATATTTAGATGTACTCCATTACCACAGCCAACTTCTAATATTTTTATTTTTTTTCTTTTTTGATTATTAATATTGCCATAATTTCTTCCAATAAAACGACAAAATTCTTCATTAGGATATTTTCTTTGAGCGTTTACTCCATATTTCTTAAATGCTCGATTAAAATAATTATTAGACTTACTCATTTATACTTATTTGAAAGTTATTTAGCTTTACAAATTCACTGCAAAATCCCTTTTTAAAATGAAGAATATTTTTTTCTTTATCGGATATCATATCATTTTCTTTATACTCACTAATTAAATAATACTTAATATTCTTTTTTTTTAAAGATTTTATAACAAAAAACTGTAAGATATGTCCTAAAGGAATTGGAAAGTATGATCGATCAAAAACCGCAACTGAATAAAATGAGTTAAAATTTGATATATTAATAAAACTAGCACCAATCATTTTAGCATTATCCTCGATCAAAAATAAGGAGGCTTGTTTTTTTTTAATCATTTCAAACTGAATATCCCATGTTTTATCGGATCTTGTTTTTTTATTAGAAATTTTAAAATGAAAATCTCTAAATGTATTCCATTTATTTAATTCATCAGGTTTTACTTCACTAAGTTTAAAATTTGGATATTTGTTATTAACCAAACTTTTATATGATTTGCGAAATTTACTTTTTATAAAATTCAAATCTTTTTCTAAATCTATTATTCCACAGATAGTACTATTTTTAATATAGGATACCTCTTTTAAGTAATTGTGAAAATAGGAATTTTGTAAAATGTTTAGTGATGAATTAATGTTGATGTGTTTAATTTTAAAAATTGACATTAATTCAATGAAATAATTATAAAGATCTTCAAAGAGATTAATGTTATTTTCATTTTTAAAAAAATATGGATTAACAATATTTTTACCTTGTGATGAAATCTTATTATTATTATTTAATTTAGATATTGTGAGTGGAATGAATGCTAGAATTGAATTTTCTTTATAAATAAAAAACGATATATCATAAAATTTATTATCTTTTAAAAAATATTCTTCATTATATTTCAAAAATAACTCAGAAAAATTGTATGGAATATTTTTATATTTATGAAAATCATCAAGCCAAGAACTATTATGCCTAGAAATTAATTTATAATTTTTATTTAAAAAAAATTCGTATTGATGAGATATAACAATTTGTTGATTCATTAAAAATTATATTTTAATTTTTTAATAAAAAATAAACATAAGAAAAAAATAAAAATTCTTTTATTGAATGATATTTTATTGATCCATTTTAAATTATTATTAACCATAATTTTTTTTCTAATGTTAAGATGAAGATGTTTATCATTTTCTGATATTAAACTAAATTTATTATCTTTTTTTAAAAAACTTAATTCTTTATAATAAATTTCATTTTTATTTAAATTGATAATATTTAAGAATTTTAGCAAATCGATAATTGTTTCTTCAAAATTATCTATCATATTTTCATATTTAACTAATTTAAAATTTTGTTTATTTTTTTTATATGTTTTAAATAAATGGTAAATGAAATGATTCCATTTAAAAGATAAATCAAAAAAATTTTTAAAGAATGTTTTTCCAGTAATACTATGTTTTAAATTAATAGAAGAATAATAAATTGCTCTTGGGTCTCTAATCATAAAAATTATAAATGATAATTTATAAATTTTATGAAATTCAATAAAATATTTATAAGATTCTTTTTTTTTAAATATTATTGTATTTGCTTCTGGTTTTTTTTTATTTTTATAAAATATACAAATATAATAGAATAAATTTTGCCAACATTTTATGTCTTTTGAAATAATAAATTCAGTTAACTCTAATTTATTGAGTTTCCAACTTTTAAATTTTGTGTCATTATACAAGTTACTTAAAAGCCGAATTATTTTATCTTTGTTTAGATTATTTTTATTATAAATAAAATATTTTTTAATTTCATTTAAAATTCTTGCCTCAGGGATTACTATAATTTTATTATGACTATTTATTCTTGTTGAGAGATATGTTGATCCAGTTCTTGCAAAATGTGACAAAAAACCAATTTTTATTGTATTTTTGGATTTAGAATTACTTTTTTGCACTACAAACATATCCTGTAGTAATTAGATCACTCCTAATTAGTTTTGAAAAAATATAATTAATTGGTAAAATTATAAAAAATAAAATTAGAAAAAAAAATCCAAAAATTTTATCTGTTTTGAATCTTGATCTTATTAATCTGACATATAGAACTAAAATAGATTCAAAATATGAATTTCTCTCATAGATATTTATATCCTTAAATCTTCTAAGTAAAAATTTTAAACCATATTTTGTAAATCTATAAAAATCGTTAGGAGCTCCATGTATTTCTAAAGCAAATGGTGTGCTTAGTATAATTGTTCCATTTGGCTTTAAAACCCTGTATATTTGGTCGATAGCAATATTGGGTTCTTTTAAATGTTCAATTACTTCTAAGATAAGAACTAAATCATAGGTATTATCTTGGAAATTTAGATTATTAACATCCATTATTATATCAGGTTTTTTAATCTTTTGATTATCTATAGAAATTAAATTTATATTTTTAAATTTTTTTTTTATAAACATTTCGGTATCGCCGCCAGAACCAACTGTCAAAGCTTTTATATTTTGCTCAGGAAGTTTGCTAAGTTCAACTGCCAAAAGTTTATAAAGTCCTTTTCTAGAAAAAAACTTGGAGGAATTTCCTAAATAAATATAAATTTTTTTTAAAAAATTCATTAATTATTTTATTGATCTTTTTGATTTTATAAGATTATTTTTATACAATGGAAGAAGTTCTGGATGAATTCCAAAACTTTTTATATTATGTTTTTGATAAACTTTTAAAAATTCATCTTTTAAACGATCGTAATACTCTTCATAATTACCCCCATCAGTAAGTGTCATTCCATGAGTGTGCTCTTTGGAAGATATACTTCTAATGGCTTTTATAATAGCTTTCTCTTTATTATAATATGAAATGAGTTTTCTACTTGGATAGAATATTTTAGGCAGCATTGATTTGCCATTTATTAATAATTTCACTAATTCATTTATAATATAAGGAGACATTGTTAAACCATCTCTCTTTGTACCATTAAGATACCAAATCCCCTTAATATGAGTTTCTCCTATTAAAGGAAATATATCAGCTGAAACGGGTCTAAATCCAAATTTAATTTCTTTAATATTTGATCTTCCAATAATAGGACTAAATTGTTTAGAGGCATCACCTAGTAAATATGATATTGAAGCAGCTCTTACATTACTTTCAGGAATTGTAAAGATAGCACTTGAAGCTCCGAGGTAATATTCACCGCCCCTAAATGGTAGCCAATGCAGACCGCAGGCATTGCCTCTATCTAAGGTTCTTATTGCATTTTTTGGTTCTGCAAAATTAGCTTTTCTGAATTTATTTGAATAATTATTAAAAATTAAATCAATGCCTGCACCTCCTCCATAAAATAATTCCGGTATATTTTGAGTTAAATCTTTATTATCTTTAATAAGATTTTGTGCATAAGCTCCATTAGCTAAAATTATATTCTTAGAGGATAAAACAGATTTATCTTTCAGATAAATTTTGTGTATATTTTTTTTATCTACTAAAATTTTTATAGCTTCATTATCAAATATGTCTAGTTGATTAAATTTATTTAAAATTATATCAATCGCATTTAATAATTCTCCACTATGTACTATGCCATCTTCTACCTTTAAAGATCTAATCGGTCTTTCTCGATGTTGCGTTTTTACACCTTCTATATTCTTTGGATCAATGTTTAACTCGTATTTTGATTTATAATTTTTATTTTTAAGAATTTTTTGAAGATATAAAAAAGTACTATCTTCAGATTGAGTTCCATTAGATGAATTAAGTATGTGTGTTCCCCATTTAATCTGAATTTTTTTACCTGACTTATCCTGAATTTCTTTATGATGACTTTTCCAAAGTTTTAGAGCTCGATAACCCAATTCAAATCTTTTTACTAAAGGCTTATAATCTTGAAAGCCATCCTCAATTTCTGCAAATACATTTATCATAGCTCCTGAAGCTACAGAAGCGCTTCCAAATTTATTCTTTGGTCCAATTATTGCAATATTATTATTTTTTAACTTTTCTGATAATTTCCATGCTAGAGTTGAACCTAAAATACCATTGCCAATAATACAAAAGTCATAAATTTTTTTTGTCATATTTATTTACTTATTGAAAATATTATTATTAATTTACCGTTAATTTTTTTATTTTCAAATTCAAATGAATTATCAAAAAAAATTTTATCTAAACTTCCTTCAAAATACTTCAAAACGTCTTTAGAATTATTAATTCTGTCGTCTGATCCAATCATGTAACCCCTTTTATTTACTATTTCTTCGTTGGATAGTGTTGTTACAGTAGATCCAGTGCATATGTAAGCATTTTTTTTACAAACTCTTAAAATTTCGTTGGAAGCTTTCTGCTTGTCATTACTATATATTAAAGACCAACCACAAAAAACTATATCAAAATAATTATCATCAAACTTTATATCATGCATATCACTCAATTTAATCAATGGAGAATATGAGAATAAATCTATGGCAAATATGTTTTTTAGTAAAAAACCATATGATAATAGATTAAAAATTTCAGCCTCATCTCTTGGCCCAATACATAAAACTTTCATTTTTTTCTTATTATTAAATACATTATTAATAGATAGTAACGGATTAGCTAACAAAGAAATTTTACCCCCATTGGAATAAGATTTAATACCAAAAAAATATTTATTACTTGGATGTTTATGATTTTTACTTAGATTAGATTTATCTTCTTGTATATGTCTCTTATTTGAGAAGATTGTATTAGATGAAATATTTTCATTTTCTTCGAGAATATTAATTTTTTTTTTTAAAAATTTAATATACCAAAAACATCTTATATATCGAATTAAATTCCTAAAGAAAGATGATTTAAATAAGAATGCGAATAATTTAGAATTAAGCATTATTCGTTAGTTAAGCCATTTGATAATATTTTTAGATTTAAGTCTTTTGCCTTACTTATAATTTCAGGGGAATTAAAACTGGAATTATTCCAATGCTCAATATATCTTTTATCATTAATTTTATATTTTAGATATTTTTCTAATTCATCTGAGGGAGCGCCAAAAGATGAAAAAATTGCCATTCTATTTGAATTTTCAGGTTTTTTTAAAAAATTAGGTGTGTATTCATCAATAATTGGTAGAAAACCAATATTTGGAAAAAACTTATTTAATACTGCACCACCACTATGATCAGTTCTTAAATTCCATATAACCATATCTCCAATCTTAGTGCGTGCATTAACAATTCTACCAAAATTTAATATGCTTCTCAAACCTGCTTTCTTTGTTAAAATTTTTTTTAAACTAGATAGCCTAAAACTTAATTTTTTATGTGATCCTCTTCTAAATTTTATTCCTCCACTATAAGAATAATGGTCTTGTAAAAAAACCCCAACTCTGTAGATTTGATATTCACTTAGTAATGGATCTTTTTTATCTGCACGTGCATCTTTATGAAACAATCTTTCATTTGGTTTACAATGAAGTGCACTATCTCCAAAATATACTACATTATCATTTAATATTTTTTTAATAGGATCAAGAAATTTTTTAGTTAATATGAATTTATCAATTCCATTTAGTGAAAGTGCATCTTTTTTAGGAGAACTTTTAAAATTGTTAATTGAACAGTGTTTAAAACATGTTTTTTCTAAATTTTTAATTTCTTCTTTAGAAAATACATTTTTAATAATAACAAAACCATTTTTATTTATTAAATTTTTTAAATTATTATATTTTTCTGACATAATTGAATAAATTTTTAAAAAACAATTTTATTATTAAGGTTCAATATATCTAAGTACTTCAAAAGACTCAACATGTTTTGACCCCACTATTTTACTTCTAATTTTAGATAAATTTATAATAGATTCTTTTGATCGAGAATGAGTTTTTTGACGCATTTCATCAATATAAATATCTAACAATTCTTTTTTTTTCTCTATCTGTCCAGTTATATCTGTGAAATACGTTGGATTAAAAATACTTCGATTAGCAAAATTCCACTCAGTACTTGAATTAATCTCAAATGAAAAAATGTTTTTAACTGTATTGCCTGGTTCAGGTCTAGTAGCAGTTAATACAGCTTGATTTACAATTTTATGATCAATATTTAAATCACCATAGTGATGAGTATAAATAATATTAGGTCCAATTCTCTTAATTATAGATTCTAATTTTTTTACTATTTTTAATAATGGAATTGTATCCATAGCATTATCAGGAAAATTTAAAAAAAATAATTCTTTTACTCCTAAATATTTACATACTGTCTTTGCGCTTTTTAATCTATTTTTGATTCTAGTATTTTTTCTAGAACCTTCTCCGTTTGTCATAAATATGATAAATATTTCATCGCCTTTATTATCATGTCTAATTAGTGTACCTCCACAACCAATAACCTCATCGTCAGGATGAGCAGCTACAACCAATATTTTATTTATCATATAAATACTTCTTTTTAACTGGTGTGCCCCTTGAAATATTTCTATTTACATAACTACCAACAATTTTTTTATAATATGAAGGATCTAATCCATATCCAGGTCTAATTTTTCTTACGTTATCTTTAGTTATAATTTGATTTTTTTTTAAATCTTTAACAAAATATAGAGATCTTTTAAATTTTATACTTTCTTTTTCAGATTTTTTTAACTTATAATTTATTTTACCTATTGTTTCCCAAGTTGAATAAGTTTGTTGACAAAGTTCTTTTAGTTCATTTGGCGTAATAGAGAATTTCGAATCATAACCATTTTCATCGTTATCTAATTTTACATGCTTTTCAATTACAGAAGCGCCAAGAGAAACAGCAGCATTAGCTGCTATGGAAGTTTTACTATGATCTGACAAACCAACGATTACATTAAATTTTTTCTTTAAATCCTGAATTGTTGACAAATTGAAATCTTTATTTGGCGCTGGATATCCACTAACACAATGTAATAAAACAATTTTTTTTAAACCAGTTTTCTTTACAGTTTTAATAGCATTTGAAATCTGATCTAAATTTGACATTCCTGTAGATAGTATTATTGGCTTATTATTTTTTGAAACATGTTTAATTAATTCTAGATCATTTAATTCAAAGGAAGCAATTTTATATGCAGGAACTTTTAATTTTTTTAAAAAATCTGCCGCAGCTTCATCGAAAGGAGTTGAAAAACAAGTAATTCCAATTTTTTTGGCATATAACATTAATTTTTCATGCCATTCGTATGGTGTCGAGGCATCTTTATATAAATCATAAAGTTTTTTGTTTTTCCATAATCCTGTTTTAATTCTAAAATCATCTTTATTAGAATTTATTGTCATACTATCAGCGGTATAAGTCTGTAACTTTACTGCATTTGCTCCTGCTTTTTTAGCCGCATAAATTGTTTTTAATGCTCTTTCAATGCTTCCATTATGATTAGCAGATAGTTCTGCAATTATGTATGGAGGATAATTATTACCAACGTAGGTATTTGCTATTTTAATCTTATTCATCTTCTTTAATTGTAATTTTTGCAAATAAAGTTTTATCATTATATGATGCACTTGTAAAAAATAATTTTTTTGATTTATAATTAATAAAGGCTTTTGGATAACCAGGAGCATCAAGCATTCTTATAAAATCATAAATATCTATAATATTTTTTTTAAAATCAATTTTACTTTGATTTGGAGTTCTTCGTTTAAATAATGTAATTTTACCTTTTTGTTTTTTGGTTTTATTTTTTTTTATTAAAATTTTTTCAATCATATTTAATGATATCTTAGTAGATCTTATATATATTGATTTTGCAGAACCTTTAAGACTGAGTGATCTTTTCATGTAAATTTCTCCAGAGTCTATACTTTCAACCATTTTATGTGCTGTCAATTTAGTTTTATTATAACCTCTTAAAATTAAATTTTGAAGTGGCGAACCACCTCTACCAAACGGTAAATCTGTCATATGAAAATTGATACATTCATATTTATCAAAGATTTTTTTGGGAACTTTATAACTGTAGTGAATGAAAAATATTTTTTTTGGTTTAATTTCTTTAATTCTGGATAATAGTTTCTTTTTATCAAAATGATATGCAAAATTTTTATTTTTAAAAATAAATTTTTTTATAATATCGTCATTCCATTTTTTTGATGATACTATTAAAAATTTAGTCATTTTTTTTATATATTTTTAAATAATATGTTTGATTTTTATAATTAAAATAAGCTGGATATTTATTATTATCTATTATTCTCAATAATTGAAATTGTGATTTTAATGTTTTATTAATATTAAGTTTACTATCTTTAAGAATTCTTCTTGAATAAAAAGTTTCATCTCCAACTTGCTCTCTAGGAGTAATTGTTTTAAAATTTTTAAGAAATTTTTTACATAAATCAATCGTTTTATGTGCTTGTAGTTTTCTCCACTCTGGACTTAATTCATTACCCTTTAAAGATATTTTATCTTTTATATAAATCGGTCCCGAATCCATTTTTTCGACAGCCTCAAACATAGATACAGGAATAATATTTTTATTACTTAAGATTTGCCAGCTTATTGGACTAAAACCTTTTCCACGTGGTAGATCACTTTCATGAATTACTATATTATACTTACTTAATCGTAGCTTATCTTGTTTTAATAATTTTGGATAACCTAAAATTAGATTTATAAAATAACTAAATTCGTTATTCATTTGAAAAGATGAGGTTAATGAATATCCATTTGATCTAACTAAATTTTTTAATGAAGAAAGATAATCAACTACCCATGATTTTTGACTTGTAAGAATATTTACAAGTTTGTTTCCATTTTCTTGAATTTTTCTATGTCTTTTGTTATCAAGAATTAAGTTATGAAATTTGCCTAAAGTATTGCTTACTGTAAAACCTAATCCTTTAAAAAGTGCATTAGCATTTATATTTTTAATATGAACTTGAGCTCTTATTTCTTTATTAAATATTTGATAAATTAAAAGTGATAAAGATTGATTACCAAGTTTCTTATTTGAATACCTAGGATGTATCAATATTGATAAATCAACAGTTCTTAGGTTTAGATTATCAATTCTAAGCATTCCTACATTTTTATTATTTAAAAGAATAATAAATATTATTGAAGTAAATGAATTAAATGTCTTGTTGAACCATTTTTGATGTTCTGATAATTTAATATTTTTGGGATTTTTAAAAAAAACTCTAACATTTTTTGTATTTTCTAATTTAAATAAATAATTCATATCATTTTTATTGACATTTCTTAATGACAAGCTTTTTGTATAATTATTTGAATTTGAAATAACAGAATAAATATTTTCCAAACCAGATTGATTAACTATGTTTCTAGAAATGTATGATATTTTTAAAAATTTATTTTTATTTTTTCTTATTATATTTGGCAATTTATTTATATCATCAATTTTTAAACCAATACATGCATCAATTTTGGATAATTCATTAAATATATCTGTTTGGTTTTTTGCTGTTAAAAACAAAATTGCTGGAACTCCAAGATAGCATCTCAACCAATTGACACTACCTGCAGAACTAATCATTAAATCAGTAGAAATCATCAGTTTAGCTATATTTGTAAATTCTTTAAATATTTTTACATTTTTTTTGCTACTATAATTTTCTAAAATAGTTTCGTAATCATCATAATTATTATGAATTATTGCAGTAATATTATAATTCATTTTTGATAAAACTGATAGAATTTTACTTGTCAAATTTCTTGAATCAGATCCCCCGAAATAAATTAAAATATTTTTTATTCTATTTGATCTTCTAGATAATGATTTAATTCTATAATCTTCGTATCTATAAGGAATAAAATTATAATCAGTACCTTCTAGATAGTAGCTTTGATTCTTGTTGGATGATTTGTTAATTTTTAACTTAAAATTTGGATTTATTATGTAATCAGATACTGACTTTATATTTTTTATATCTGAAATAGTTATCGTTTTACAATATTTTTTAATTTCTTTTTCAATTGAACTATCAATACCATAATGGTCAAAAATAAAATAATCACAATTAGTTTTGTTTAAAATATATTTTAATTCTTTAATTTCAGTTAATCGATCGACAGCTAGCCATTTAATTTGTTTTGAAGTAATTTTATATTTTAAAACTATTTTATTAAATTTGTTATTAACTAATTTGATTGAATTTCCAGGTAAATCTCTCATAATAAACGTAACTTTGTTACGTCGAGAATATAAAAAATCTGCTAAATTTAAACACCTAATAAGATGACCTAATCCAATTTCCTGCGAAGAATCAACCCGAAAAATAAAGTGCATAATTAATTAAATCTCTGTAAACCTGAGTGAGATAAATTTCTCTTATCAAAATTTAAGTCATATTTTTTCTTGTCATACACATAATTACTTAATTGACTAATCACTGCATCAAAATAATACAGATATTCCTCAATATATTTGTCATCATGCTTAATAGACATATAACAAGTATTTGTAGCAAGAATATTATGTCTTAACATTTCATTAGTAATAAATGTTTTAAATAAATTATGATTTTCAGATTTAAAATTAAAAATTGGAAGTGAATCGATACCACTTATTGAAACATCTAAACCATATTTATGAAATATTTTACTCCAACCAGATTTAATCTTTTTTCCTTGCCTACATATGGTTTTCCATGACTTTTCTCTTTCCATAACTTGCAAAGTTTTCAATGCTGCAGTTGGTCCAATTCTTTCTGTCCAAAATGTACTACTTATAAAAGTTTTATTTGCATAATTCATAATATTTTTTTTTCCAACTATTGCAGAGATTGCATATCCATTTCCTATTGCCTTACTAAACATGCATAAATCTGGATTTACATCATATAATTTATGAATTCCTCCTAGATTTTTTCTAAAACCTGATGTACACTCATCAAAAATAAGAACAATTTTATTTTTATCACATACTCTTCTTATTTTTTTTAAAAAATTATCATTTGGGCTTAAATTTCGAGTGACCTCCATTTTTATAATTCCTATATTTTTATTTTTAATTAAGTAATTTAATTGATCGAAATCATTATATTGAAAAGAAAATATTGTTTCTTTTAAGTTGTTTGGAACACCTTTTATACTTAAGTTTTTTATTAAAAAACTGTCTAAATTATTTTTATTTTTTAAATTTAAAGCTAGATACCAATCATGCCACCCATGATATCCACATACAGCAATATTTTGTTTATCACTGAAAGATCTAGCAATTCTAATTGCAATAGCATTGGCTTCTCCACCAGTCCTGGCGAATTTAACCATTTGACTCCACGGATGCAATTTAATAATTTTATCAGCAAGATAAACTTCTTCTGGACAATTTAGTGTGGATAAATTGCCTGCATTTACAGTATTTTGGACAGCTTCATCAACCTCCTCATTTCCATAACCTAAAATATTAGTTCCTACACCCATATAAGAGAAATCTAAATATTTCTTATTTTCCATATCCCAAACATTAATTCCTTTAGCCTTTGAAAAATAAGCAGGCCATTTATTTGGTAAAAACATTTCTGGTTTTTTTGTAAGAAGCATTGTTCCTCCAGGAATAATATTTTTTGCTTTTTTATATAATTGAATTCCCTTATTTGCTTCATCGATATCATTATTAAATTTAAAAATATAATTTGAGAAAATTTTTGGATTTTTTTTATAAAAATTAATAATATCTGCTAGGTAAATATCCTCTATTTTTTTAAATTTTTCAAAAAGAAATTTAATAAATTCATAATCTTTTTTAGTATCTAATGTTAATCTAAGGAAAGAATAATCAATTTTATTTTTTAATATATATTTTTTAAAACTTTTTTCTGATTTCATATAACTTGTAACATGTTCCTTATCGTAAGATTTAGTTGATTTAATAAATGTCTTTTTTAATGTATTAAACTTGAAAATTTCTGCATCATAGCCATCAGGAAACGTTCTTATAATTGTATTCGATCCAAAATCATAATTTAATTCAAAAAAGTTTTTAATTAATTTTCTTATTATTTTGTAATCTATAAGTGGGCAGTCCGCTGTAATTCTTAAAATATTTTCAGCATTATAATACTGAGCAGTTTTATAATATCTTGATAAGACATTTTTTTCACTGCCACAAAATACTTTATAATTATTTTTTAATAAAAATTTTTTTAAGGGCATATTCATTTTATTATTTGGGATTGCAAATACAATCTCATCTATTTCTTTAATTTTTTTTAATTTTTCATGAATAATCTGAAGTGAATTTTTATTATTAATTTTTTTTAAAACTTTATTTGGCAATCTACTTGATGTTAATCTAGCCTGAATAATACAAATTAAATTACAATTATTCATTTATATCCCAATTAGTTGGATTTATTAAATGCTTACTATTAGATGATAAGTATTTTGGAGGTTTTGGCAAGTTATGCTTTAACGTAGATATAATTGTTTTTAATTCAATGCTGTTCTTTATCCCAATAACCACATAGTCAATTGTGTTATCATTCTTTATTAATGATAAACACCCTTCCAGATGATTGAGGCCTTTTTTTTGTAACCAGTTTTCCCAACAATAAAATATTGAATTCCATTTATGAAAATATTTGTTTAATTTATTAAATTTAGTTAGTAGTACGCCTTGTAAAAAGATCGATCTTGCTTGAACAATAATATTCATTTCTTTAATTTTTTTTATTTTTGACTCTATCTGTCTATCAAAAATATTATAAGGTACTTGAATAACATCAAAATTATATTTTGAATTTAGACAAAAAAAATCTTCTATATCATAAATACTTAAGCCAAAATAATCAAATTCAAACTTTTTTTTAATTTTACTAATATTTATTTTTTCTGTAATTTTTTTTAATTGCTTTGTATCATGAAAAAGTACACCTTTGTGTTTATCTATTTTAAGATTTTCAAGAGATTTTTCTAAATTATTACTAATCCAGCTTTCTATATTTTTAATATTATTTGGTATTGATGGAATTTTAGTAAATATATCCCAATTATTTAATTTTAAAGATCCGATGATTTTTTCTGAATTTCCATATGAAATTGCTGTATCAATTTTATTAATTTTATAGTTATGAGCTAATTCGATTATTTTTTCTATTTCTTTTAATTTTATTGGGGTACTTAAGTTGTTGTAGCCATAATTTAAACCAAATTGCGCACTTCCTATTATAATTTTGTTAAACATTTTTTAAATATTTTTTTTATTGTCTTGATTATATAGTCTTGTTCATGGTTTTTTAAATCTGTAAAAATTGGAAGTGTTAGAGCATATTTTGAGTAATGCTCAGTATTTTTAAGATAGTTTTTTTTAAAACCAATTTTTTTATAATAAGGCTGTAAATGAACTGGCATATAATGCAGACAAGAAAAAATATTTTTTCTTTTCAATTCATTAGATAAATATATGTTATCAAATTCTTTTTTCATTTGGTCAAATAATATAATAAATAAATGATAACTTGATGTTGTGTTCTTTTCAATTTTTTGAAATTTTATAGGCAAATGTTTTAATTCCTTTATGTATTTTTTGGCTATTTGATTTCTTTTCTTTACAAAAAAATTAAGTTTCCTCAGTTGAGATAGACCTATTGACGCTTGTACTTCATTAAGTCTATAATTTAAACCTAATAATTGTTGTTCATAATAATATGAATAATTTGATTTAGAAATAAATTCTTTAACATTTTTTGTAATACCATGAGAGCGCAAGAGTTCAATTTTTTTTGCTAATGATCTATTGTTTGTTGTGATAGCGCCACCTTCGCATGTTGTAATAATCTTTACTGCATGAAAACTAAAAACAGTTATATCAGACCATTTACAACTACCTATGGGGTTATTCTCAATTTTTGAACCAATAGAGTGAGATGCGTCTTCTATAATTTTAAAATTATATACTTTTGATAATTTATATAATTTTTTTTGATTTGAAGGATTACCTCCAAGATGAACATTTATTATAACTTTAGGGAGAAATTTTTTTTTTGTTTTTTTTAATTTTTTTTCTAAAATATCAATCGAAAAATTAAATGTTTCTAGGTCAATATCAATAAAATCAACTTTAGCGCCACATAATAATGCACAATTTGATGTTGCAACGAATGTATTAGAAGTGGTCCAAAGAATATCATTTTTTCCAAGACCTAAGGCTAAGCATGCGAGATGCAAACCTGAAGTAGCACTATTAACAGCTAAACAAAATCTTGACTTGGTAATTAATGAAATTTTATTTTCAAATTTATTTATATATTTACCTTGAGCTATATTTGGTGTTTTTAAAACTTTTACTACTGATTTAATTTCTTGATTAGATATACTTGGCTTTGCATAAGGTATCATTTCAAATTATTTTCTTTATTTCATTTATTTTTAAAAATTTATTGTTATCAGAGGAATATTCAAAACCTTCTTTAACTTTTTTTCCCTTTTCTTTTAAAGCATTAGTCCCATAATTTATATTATGATCAAAGTACTTAATTGTTGGCGCTATTACATAATGATTACCAAAATCCCATGTTAAATAAGAATCATCTGATGAACACATTACTTCATGAATTTTTTCCCCTGGTCTTTTTCCAACAAATTTTATTTTTATTTTACTGTCTATTGCTTTAGCTAAATCGACAATTTTTATGGATGGTAGCTTAGGGACAAAGATTTCACCACCTTGCATTCTTACAAAACTTTTTAATACGAAATCAACACCTTGCTGTAAAGTAATCCAAAATCTTGTCATTTCTTTATGAGTAATTGGTAAAAATTGTGTTTTTTCAGTAATCAATTTTTTGAAGAATGGAATTACTGATCCCCTGGACCCAATAACATTACCATACCTAACAACTGAAAAACGGATTTTATTTTTTCCTACCGTATTATTCGCAGCAACAAATAATTTATCTGATGCTAATTTAGTTGCACCATATAAATTTACAGGATTTGCAGCTTTATCAGTAGAAAGAGCAATTACTTTTTTAATTTTATTTTTTATTGCAGCTTGAATTACATTTTCGGCACCATGAATATTAGTTTTTATACATTCGATAGGGTTGTACTCTGAAGAAGGAACATGCTTAAGTGCAGCTGCATGAACGACATAATCTACATCCTTAAAAGCATAATTAAGCCTTTCTACATCACGAACATCACCAATTAAAAATCTTAATTTTTTATTTTGTATTTTTTCCCTCATTTCAAATTGTTTCAATTCATCTCTTGAAAAAACAATCACTTTTTTTGGATTATGCTTTTCTAAAAGTGTTTTAACAAATAGATTGCCAAATGAACCAGTTCCTCCTGTTACTAATACAACTTTTTTTGAAAACATATTTTATATAATTATAGTATATTTAATTCCTTAAAATTTCCAATTTTTTATTATTTATTGAATATATTTTATCACAAAAGTCTAAATTTTTTGAATTGTGAGAAATGAAAATTATTGTTTTATTTTTAGATATTTTTTTAATTGATTTAATAATTTTGTCAGAAGTTTGGTTATCTAATGAGTTTGTAGCTTCATCAAATACAAGAATTTCTGGGTTTGTGTATAATGCTCTAGCTATAGAAATTCGTTGCTTTTGACCTCCACTAAGCCTAGCTCCTCCATCACCAAATTCAGTTTCTAAAGAATTTGATTGAACTATTGATTGTAGCTCAGCCAGTTCGATGCATTCTTTTACCCTTGCTTCATCAATGTCTTTTTCATCTACAGAGAAAGCTATATTTTTTTTTAAACTTTCATTTGTTAAATAAGCAATTTGAGGCACATAACCAATTTTATTTTGCCAAGATTTAAGATTCTCACTATTTAGTTCATTTTTATCAATTAATATTTTTCCTGAATAATTATCAACTAGTCCTAATAAAATATCTATTAGAGTAGTTTTTCCAATTCCTGATTCTCCAATAATTCCAATATTCTCATTTTTAGAAATTTTTAAATTTAAGTTATCAAATATCTTTCCATCTTTTTCGTTGTAGTTGAATGATAAATTTCTTATTTCTATTTCTGAATCAAAAGAAAAATTGATTTCATTTAAATTTTTTGAATTATCAGTTTTCTTTTCATCAAACATATTATGGCCAAATTCTAAATGATTATAAATATTTATAAAAACATCAAAATGAAATGTCATTTTTACATATCCAGAATAAATTTGAGCAATGGCAGGGGCAATTTTATAAGCAGCAAAAGCAAACAATGTTAATTGAGGTATTAGTTCAACATTAGTATCAGTAGAGATGAATAATGCTAATATTAAAAGCAAACCACCAAAAGCAAAGGTTTCAAAAAAATATTGTGGACTTTGACCTAAAACTTTACTTCTTATATATAATATTCCTCTTTTTCTTGATTGAATGTAATATTTTTTTGACCAATAATTTTCTGTATTAAATAATTTTACTTCTTTAATTGCCCTTAATGTTAAATTAATAAGTTTATGTCTTAAACTTATTGCTGTTTCAACTTCTTTACCTGCATCTACTAAACTTCTTCTAAAAAAATAATATATAAAAGCATAACCAGGAACAAAAGTTATCAAAGTCCAGAAAGTGATTTGGAAACTTGCATAAATCATTATAAAAATAATAACTGTTAAAAGGGTTGATTTGTTTATAATTTTAAGAAGTGGAATTATTACCCCACTTACGTATCTATCAATTTCTTCAGTAGTATTTTTTAAAAGTTGAGTAGAATCATATTTTAAAAAAAAGCTATATTTTTGTCTTAAGTATGTATCAAATAATGTATGTGATAATCTCGCCCCATACGAACTATAGAAAACTTCGTTGATATACATGACCAATAATCCAAATAAATTTGCAACTAGTAAAGATAGAAACGAAAAAAGAGCTAATACAATTAGGAAATTTTGACTACTATTAATTGCTAAAAATGTTTTTAAATAATTTAAAATGGGATTTTCATTAATTATTTCTGGGTTAGTCAAAACATAAATAAAAGGAAGTATTGAAACAACTCCAATAGCTTGTAGAATTGCGAGAATAAACAAACACAAACACAAAAATAAAAATTGTTTTTTCTCTTTTGTTTGAAATGTTGTCCAAATTTGAAAAAAAGATTTTAATTCCATATTATTTAAAAAAAATTATGAGAGAATTGTGACTATTATCAAATATTTTTACTTTTATCAAAACTTTTGATTAAAAATCCAACAGGAAGAAAATATATAGCAGAAAGCCAATTGTTAAAAAAATTTCCAGTTGGAATAATCGGCCACAATGTAATTAAAATTGCTATTAGTAAGCATATTTGGTAGTTACTTAAAAAAATATTTTTATAGATTAGTTTTGTAAAAAACTGTTTAAACAGTAAGTAAAGAACTAATAATAATATTGTAGAGATAAATAGAAAGCCTACAACACCAGTTTCTGCAAATATTTGAAGATAAGTATTATGAGGTTGAGATGAGCACCCCTCAGGAAATTGATCAACGTATATTTTACATGAAATTCTAAAGTTTTTGGGACCAATTCCAAATAAAAAATTGTCTCTTATTATTAATAATGCAGTATTATAGATTTGTTCATGACCGCTTGAGAATATAACTAGTCTATTTTTGTTTGTGTCTATTTCAGAAGAGTTTTTGTCCAAAAATTTTTCACTTTGATTCAACGGATTTAAATTGAGTTGATTTACAGTTTGTACAAACATACGGTTTTTAATATTCTCATTAAAATTAGATATTAAAAAAATTACAATTATTGAGATTATAAAAGAAATTACTCTTATATATCTAAAATCATTTATCAAAAAAATAATTATGAAAGAAAATAAAGTTAGGTAAAAAAATGAAGATCTATCTCCAGATAAAAAAACGATTACATCTGTTAATACAAAAAAAATAATTGACAAAAATAAAATTTTTTTTGTGTTTTTTTTAAACAAAAATACAAACGAAAAAACTAAGGGAAATAATCTTGATAAATAGCTACCTAAAACTCTTTCTTCTCCAAATAGAGCTGTCATTCTATTTGGGTTATAAATATTGCCAAAAATATCATAACCGAATATTAGTTGGAAATAAGAATCAAATAATAGGAAGCCAAAAGCAAATAATGTTAAAAAAATAAAATAGTTTATAAATTTTGGAAATTCGTTTAGCAAGTAGTAACAGCATAGTGAAATCAATCCAAACCGAAAATAAAATAGTGATGATTCTAAAGATAATAATATATGCTGACTAAAAATAGATCTAAGTAAAATATAAAACCACCATATCATAAAAATTTTAAAATAGAAATTATTAAAATAATATAATTTTTTATTTTTATAAATTTCAATTAAAAAAATTACACAAATACTTACTATCAATAAATCACTAATAAATGGCCCAATCATTAAACCTAAAGGTATTAAAGAGTATGCTATGGCTAAAAAATTATTTCTTGAAATAGTTAGATTATGAAAATTCATTTCTAATTTTTTTAAGAAAAATAACAAGAAAATTGGATATAATTAATAGGAGTACGTAAATTAGTATGTATTCTAAAAGATTAAATTCTTTATCATTTACAAAATCATTATATTTAATTGTATTTAAGTCATACTCTATATATTTGAATTCTTTGTGAAACCTATCAATAAGAGATAAAAAAATTTGTTCATCGGATAGGTCTGATAACTTATCAAGATGTTGAATGGATCTATAGCTATTTTCAAAAGAAAGTAGAGCTTGTAATGTTTTTTCTTTAATAATCTCTAGATAAAATGTGCATTTATCTAAAAGTTCTTCATTAATTACATAAGTCTGCTGGTATAATAATATAAAGTTTAATAATTGTTCAGCTTGATAATCGCTACAAGAGTTATCCAAAAAAGAATCATTACTTAATAAATTGTTAACTAGATTTAGATTATACTCAAGTCGAGACAAAGTATTTTTAATTGAAAGAATTTCAGAATTGACATTTTTAGAAATGATTGCAAATCTATTTATTAAATTTTCCTTAGTTTTATTTATTTCTAAAAAACTATTTACAGAATTAGTAGTATAATTAAATAATTCAGTAAAAACTTTGTTTTCATTTAAACTTTTATTTTTATTTGTATGAATAATAATTTTAAAATTTTTTTTATTATAATAAGGTATGTTATTTCTTTCATCATACAATTGAAAACTTATTTCAGGATATAATTTTGTTATAGATTGTAATAAATTATGTTTAAAAAGGTCCAAATATTCTTCTTGATTTCTATTTAATAAAAAATCATAGCCAACGGACACTTCATCATTTTTTTTAAAAAGATCTTTTATTTCAAAGTTTATACTTTCTAATTTCGAAAAAGAGTAAGTGTTAAGTGGATAAACTTTTAAACCAATAATTTCTTTATCTTCTACGTTATCATCTTTAATTTGGAAATTATAAAGCACATAGAAGATAACAAAAAAAATTAATGATAATGGTATAGTATAGATTAGACTTTTAAATATATTCTGGACAATAATTGAAATTTTTTGCATTTAATTTTGCAGTATAACTTAGAATAAATAAATAATATATTTAAATAATCCTGGCAACGACCTACTCTTCCATGTCTTAAGACAAAGTACCATCGGCGCTAACAGCTTTCACTATCGAGTTCGGAATGGGATCGGGTGTTTATCTGTTGCTATTGTCACCAGGAAATTCTTAGCTACAAAACTTTTCTCTGTACGATATTGTAATCAAGCCAATTGAGTTATTAGTATTAGTAAGCTTCATACATTGCTGCACTTCCACATCTAACCTATCAACGTGGTGGTCTTCCACGACTCTAAT
>CACNHX010000002.1:0-227500 GCA_902620425.1 uncultured Alphaproteobacteria bacterium | reverse complement strand
ATAAGTAACTCAAAGAGTTGGGTTTCCCCATTCGGATATTTAAGGATCAAAGTGTGTTGACAACTCCCCTTAACTTTTCGCAGCCTGCCACGTCCTTCATCGTCTCTTGATGCCAAGGCATCCACTAAATGCCCTTTTGCGCTTGATTGCAATTACGTACAGAGAAAAATTTTGTACGTATTAAAATCAAAAAATTATTTTGATCAGTTATTAATTTCATATTTACATATTAAAGAACAAATAAGATTTTATTAGTGAGTGGTGGAGGATAGCGGGATCGAACCGCTGACCTCCTGAATGCAAATCAGGCGCTCTCCCAGCTGAGCTAATCCCCCTGTTATTGGTGGGCCGAGGAAGACTTGAACTTCCGACCTCACGCTTATCAAGCGCGCGCTCTAACCAACTGAGCTACCAGCCCAATATAATTAAATAAGCACCCAGTACTAGCTAATAAATTAAAGAGATAGATAGACAACAATCCGGACAACTAGCGAACTAGTTATCAATATCCTTAGAAAGGAGGTGATCCAACCGCAGGTTCCCCTACGGTTACCTTGTTACGACTTCGCCCCAGTCGCTGACCCTACCGTGGACGGCTGCTTCCTTGCGGTTAGCGCACCGGCTTAAGGTAAAACCAACTCCCATGGCGTGACGGGCGGTGTGTACAAGGCCCGAGAACGTATTCACCGTAGCACGCTGATCTACGATTACTAGCGATTCCAACTTCATGGACTCGAGTTGCAGAGTCCAATCCGAACTGAGATGGTTTTTTGGGATTAGCTTTATCTTGCGATATTGCTGCCCTCTGTCACCACCATTGTAGCACGTGTGTAGCCCAGACCGTAAGGGCCATGAGGACTTGACGTCATCCCCGCCTTCCTCCAGCTTATCACCGGCAGTTTTTCTAGAGTGCCCAGCTTGACCTGATGGCAACTAAAAATGAGGGTTGCGCTCGTTGCGGGACTTAACCCAACATCTCACGACACGAGCTGACGACAGCCATGCAGCACCTGTGTGTATGCCAGCCGAACTGAAGAATTACGATTCTGTAATTCAAACATACCATGTCAAGGTCTGGTAAGGTTCTTCGCGTTGCTTCGAATTAAACCACATGCTCCACCGCTTGTGCGGGCCCCCGTCAATTTATTTGAGTTTTAATCTTGCGACCGTACTTCCCAGGCGGAGTGCTTAATGCGTTAGCTACGACACTGATACTATTGCACCAGCGACTAGCACTCATCGTTTACTGCGTGGACTACCAGGGTATCTAATCCTGTTTGCTACCCACGCTTTCGTATCTCAGCGTCAAAAATGGCCTAGTTAGTCGCCTTCGCTTCTGGTATTCTTTCCAATATCTACGAATTTCACCTCTACACTGGAAATTCTACTAACCCTTACCAAATTCTAGATCACTAGTTTTAAATGCAGTTCCTGGGTTGAGCCCAGGGATTTCACATCTAACTTTTTGATCCGCCTACATACGCTTTACGCCCAGTGATTCCGAACAACGCTAGCCCCCTTCGTATTACCGCGGCTGCTGGCACGAAGTTAGCCGGAGCTTCTTCTTCAACTAATGTCATTATCATCATTGATGAAAGAGTTTTACAACCCGAGGGCCTTCTTCACTCACGCGGCATTGCTGGATCAGGGTTTCCCCCATTGTCCAATATTCCCTACTGCTGCCTCCCGTAGGAGTCTGGGCCGTGTCTCAGTCCCAGTGTGGCTGATCATCCTCTCAAATCAGCTATAGATCGTAGCCTTGGTGGAGCAGTTACCTCACCAACTAGCTAATCTAGTGCGGGCTCATCTGAAGGCGATAAATCTTTCTCTTTGCAGACACATCCGGTATTAGCTACAGTTTCCCGCAGTTATTCCGAACCTTCAGGTAGATTCCCACATGTTACTCACCCGTGCGCCACTAAGTCCGAAGACTTCGTTCGACTTGCATGTATGAGGCATGCCGCCAGCGTTCGTTCTGAGCCATAATCAAACTCTTAAGTTAAGTAAATTTGACCGAAGTCAAAAATTACGGAACGTCCGTTAAAGCGGAATACTTCTTGTATAAACAAAAGTATTTGTTGATACGTATTCCATTAACATTCGTAAAATTTAAATTACGAATTGTTGTCTACGTATCTCTTTATTATCTTATTAACAATTTAAAGAGCATACAAAACCCTACAAATTATATTAAAAAGTAGAGGATTGTTCTTTTCTTAAAGAAAAGAGTATGTGCCTATAATAGTATAAAAATTCCTTGTCAAATCATAAAAAATAAAAAAAAACCCAGTATTTCTGGGGATATTAATGTATAACTTTAAAAATTATTCTAAAATTAAAGAATCTTAATCAAATCTTTGGTTGCGGGAGTAGGATTTGAACCTACGACCTTCAGGTTATGAGCCTGACGAGCTACCGGGCTGCTCCATCCCGCGATATAAAATGGACTGTTATTACTATAGTATTGAAATTACAACAAAAAAAATGGTAGCGGAGGAGGGATTTGAACCCCCGACATCACGAATATGAGCCGTGCGCTCTGACCAACTGAGCTACTCCGCCTGTAATTAATTTCTTTATTTAAACATATACTACAAATATTGAAAAAAATAACATTTTAAAAATTTTTTCTTTAAGAAAATATATTGCTTACAATAATTTTAATTTTTAAGTAATACAATTAGTATAAATTAATTTCTATGAAGAAAAATGTAGGCTACTTTTCAATATCAATTGATCTTGAGTTAGCATGGGGTGTATCACATAAAGTAAATAATTATTTTATAAATCATGCTATAAATTCAGAAAGAAAAATTTGCTCAAATCTTATTAAAATTTTTGAAAGTTATGACATTCCAGTTTCTTGGGCAATAGTTGCAGCATTATTAGATAAAAAAAATGAAAATATAAATGTGTCTAATATGAAAGCTTGGTATGCACCGGATATTTTTGAAGAAATTTTGAATTCAAAAATAAAACATCATATAGCTTCACATTCTTATAGTCATTTAAATTTTAAAACTAGTAACGTTAAGCAGGTTTCTGAAGATTTTGAGAAATCTATCTATTTTTTTAAAAAATATAATACATATGTTGACACCTTAGTTTTTCCTAGAAATCAAATAAATCATCTTAATATTCTTAAAAAATATAATTTTAATTTCTACAGGAGTGTTGATCAAAGTTGGTATAAAAGTGTAAGTCGAGTAAATATTTTTGCTGGCAAAATAGCTAATTTAATAGACAAAACCTTTCCAATTAAAACCAACACCATTTCTCCAAAAATAAATAAATTTGGTTTATTAGAAATACCATCATCTATGCTTTTAATAAGCAGGGGCGGAATAAGATATCCTGTTACTAATTTTTCTATGTTTCAAAAAATTAAATCTGGTATCGATAGAGCTATTACTAATAATGAAACTTTTCATTTATGGTTTCATCCTTCCAACTTTTATTCATATACGAAAGATCAATTCAAATTACTTGAAAAAATACTAAAATATGTAAATTTAAAAAGGAGCAAAAAATTATTAGAAGTTATAAAATTAAATGAATTTAATTTTTAAATACTAAAACTTTCACCACAACCACATGTACTTTTTTCATTTGGATTTTCAAAAACAAATCTTGAAGCAAGCTTGTCTTCTTTATAATCCATAACTGATCCTAATAAAAACATAGTAGCCTTAGGGTCAATTAAAACTTTTGCCCCATCTTGAAGAATAATTTCAAAATTTTTTAAATCTGATGAATTACCAAAATCTAATTTGTAAGAATATCCGCTACACCCAGACTTATCAACGCCAATGACAACTGAATCTATACCATTTGGAGCAGAAGATATAATCTTTTTAATCCTTTCTGAGGCACTAGTTGTAATAGTTAATAAATTATTCATATTTCTTTTATAAATTAAATTAAAAAATATCTAAAGCAAGTTTTGCTTCTTCAGACATTAAATCTTTGTGCCATTTCGGATCCCAAACTAAATAAACTTCTATAGAATTTATGTTTGATAATTTTTCAACAGATTTTCCTACACTTTCTGGCATAGTTCCTGCAACAGGGCAGTTAGGGTTAGTTAGAGTCATTTTAATTTTAATATCGTTTTTATCATTAATCTTAATTTCGTATATTAAACCTAAATCATATAAGTTGACTGGTATTTCAGGATCAACAACAGTTCTAATACACTCTATCACTTGTTCTTTATTAATTTTATTTGTGATATTTGAATTAGTGAACTTTTTTATATAAGTTGATTTTTTGTCTGGTAAAAAATCTTCTAATTGTTTTTCTTCCATTAGTTTAATAAAATTTTTGTTATTTCATTAATACTGTGTACTAAATAATCAACATCGTCTTTTGTATTATATACTCCAAATGAAATTCTAGAAGTTCCTGCAATATTAAAATATTTCATAAGAGGTTGGCAGCAATGGTGTCCTGTTCTTATTGCTATATTTTTCTTATCTAACATCGCACCTAAATCGGAATTATGTACTCCCTCAATATTAAAAGAAATAATTGCACCTTTGTTTTGATTGGGTCCATATATTTTTATATTATTGAACTTGGAGAGTTTTTCATAAGCGTAATCATGAATTTTCATTTCATGATCATAAATAACATTTGGATCTACTTCATTCATAAAATTTATAGAAGATGAAAATCCGATAACTGGTGCAATAGGAGGAGTCCCTGCCTCAAATTTTTCATAACCATTTGCATATGTACTTTTATCAATATCTACATCATGAATCATTTGCCCTCCTCCTTGATAAGGGGTAAATTCATCTATCCACTTATCTTTCATATAAAGTACGCCAAGACCTGAAGGGCCATACATTTTATGTGCAGAAAAGACATAAAAATCAGGATCTAAATCTTTTAGATCAACTTTTTTGTGAGGAGCAAATTGACAACCATCAAGTAGTAGCGGTATATTATCTTTTTTTGCAATTTCTTTTACTTTATCAAAATTAGTTATTGATCCCGTAACATTTGACATATGGGTCAATGTAATTAATTTAGTTTTTGAATTAATTTTATAATTTAAATCATCATAATTAATTGCACTATTTTCGTTAAATCCAAGAGGAACAATTTTTATTTTTTTTTCAATTAAATGCCAAGGAATCAAATTAGCATGGTGCTCAAGATAACTTAAGATTATCTCGTCACCATCTTCTAAAAATCTTTTAGACAAAGAAGATGCAATTAAATTTATACCTTCGGTAGCACTTTTAACAAAAATAATATTGTTTTCAGATGTATTCAAAAAATTAGCAACGTTTTTTCGTGCATCTTCAAATTTTTTTGTTAACTTTGAGCTTAATTCATAATTACCTCTATGAATATTTGCATATTCATTTGTGTAACAATTTTTAGTAGCATCAATCATTTTATCAACTTTTAATGCTGACGCTGCAGTATCTAAAAAAACTAGATTAGGGTTTTTTTTGAAGACGGGAAATCTAGATTTTAAATTTGAAATATTCATTTTACTTTACTTAAGTATCTTACAAGCTTCTTTTGTATCATTTCAGACATTTGTTCATTATCAATACTACTTAATTCTTCATTAATAAATGATGATATCAATATTTTAGTTGCTGCATTTTTGCTCATACCTCTAGATCTAAGATAAAAAATAGCATTTTCATCTATTGGCCCAATGGTAGAACCATGACTACATTTTACATCGTCAGCAAATATTTTTAGTTCAGGTTTAGAAAAATATGATGCATTATCAGATAAAAGTATACCTTTACTGAGTTGATACCCCTCTGTTTTTTGGGCAAGTTGATCGACATAAGTATTGCTAAAGTATGTGGCTTTAGCCCTATCGTTCAAGATACCTTTATAGACTTGATTACTTTTACAATCCTCGGCTGAATGCTTAACAAATGTTTTGTTATTAGATGTGTTATTATCTTTAAGAAAAAATATTCCTTGTAAATCAGCTTCTGAATTCGTTTCTATTAATTCTGAATAATGAAAATTTCTTACGTAGCCTTCTGAAAAATTATATACTTTTTGAGTGTAGGTTGAATCTTTTTTACATGAAGAATGACTTGTTACTATTAAATTATGATTGGAAGAATTGTCTTGTATTAGAAAATGGTTTAATTTAGAATTTTTTTCTAATCTAATTACATTCAATATATTTAACGTAGAATTATTTTTATTTTCATATTCTTCAATAAGATTTAGAGATGATCCTTCTTCACAAATATAATTATTTTTTTGGAAAATAGTTAAATCATCATCAGTTATAATGTTTGATATTTTTATTTTAATATTGTTATTTTTTTTTATAATTATTTTAAAACCACTATTTAAAAATAATGAATTTAGATTTACAAAATGATCGTTTTTATCAATTGTATCATTTTTGATAAAATCATTGTAATCTTCATCTAAGATTTTTGTAATTTCAATTTTATCATCTTTAAAACTCGAACACTGACCATTTACAGAAACTATTGAGTAACTATTTTCCTGATTACTGTTTATTACTGATGTTTCTTCAGAGATCAGATATTTATACTTGAAATCAATAAAGTGTTTAAGATTTATATTTTTAAGGCTTTCATTATTTTTTTTATCAAATCTATCATTTTCAAAAATATTTATTAATTTCTCTCTATGATTTTGAATATATTTGTTTTCTGAAAAAAAAATATTTTTTTTATTTTTTATAAAATTATCTTGGATATTCATTATTGAAATTTTTGAAATCCATCTTTTTCTATTTCAGCGGCAATTTCAGCTCCTCCTGATTTAACAATAGAACCATTTACCATAACATGAACATAATCTGGTTTAATATAATCCAAAAGTTTTTGATAATGAGTAATGATTAAGAATGAATTATTTTTAGTTTTAAGTTTGTTAACACCATCTGTTACGATTTTAAGAGCATCAATATCAAGCCCTGAGTCAGTTTCGTCTAGTATGGCTAAATCTGGATTAAGAATGCTCATTTGTAATATTTCGTAACGTTTTTTTTCTCCTCCAGAAAATCCTGTATTAACTGATCTTTTAAGCATATCAATGTTTATACCTAAATCACTGGCTTTAGATTTTAAAAGCTTAGCAAATGATAAATTATCAATTTCTTCATCATTCATACGTTTTCTTTTTGAGTTAATTGCAGAATGTAAAAATGGAGTGATATTTACTCCAGGTATTTCAACAGGATATTGAAAAGCCAAAAACATTCCCTCTTGCGCTCTTTCTTCGATATTTAAATCAAATAAATCATTATTTTTGAAATTAATTCTGCCATTTAAAATTTCGTAATCCTCTTTCCCTGCTAGAACGTTTGCTAGTGTACTTTTACCTGATCCATTTGGACCCATAATTGCATGAACTTCACCTTTATTAATATTCAAGTTAAGCCCTTTTAGAATATTTTTATTCTCAATTTTTACTGATAGGTCTTTGATTTCTAAAAACATCTTACCCTACACTTCCCTCAAGAGATATGGATACCAGTTTTTGTGCTTCGACAGCAAATTCCATTGGAAGTTCTTGTAAAACTTGTTTGCAAAAACCATTAACTATTAATGACACTGCTTCCTCATGGCTTAAACCTCTTTGTCTACAATAATAAAGTTGATCTTCATTTATTTTAGAGGTTGAGGCTTCATGCTCAATGATTGCAGTATTATTTTTTGAATCAATATAGGGTACAGTGTGTGCTCCGCATTGATTTCCTACTAACAAAGAATCACATTGTGTATAATTTCTTGCTTTTTCAGCTTTCCTTAAAAAAGAAACTTCGCCTCTGTAGGTGTTTTGAGATTTACCTAGAGAAATACCTTTGGATATTATTTTACTTTTAGTATTTTTGCCAATGTGAGTCATTTTTGTGCCTGTATCAGCTTGTTGAAAATTATTAGTTATTGCGACAGAATAAAACTCACCAATAGAATTATCACCTTTTAAAATACAGCTAGGATATTTCCATGTAATAGCAGAACCAGTCTCTACTTGTGTCCAAGATATTTTACTATTTTTACCGGCACATAGACCTCTTTTGGTAACAAAATTGTAAATGCCACCTTTTCCATCCTCATCCCCTGGATACCAATTTTGAACAGTTGAATATTTTATTTCCGCATCTTCTAGGGCAATTAATTCTACATTTGCTGCATGTAATTGATTATCATCTCTTTTGGGAGCAGTGCAACCTTCTAGGTAGCTAACATAGCTACCTTTATCGGCAATAATTAGAGTCCTCTCAAATTGACCAGTATTTTCTGCATTAATTCTAAAGTAAGTAGATAGCTCCATTGGACATTTAACACCCTCTGGTATGTATACAAAAGATCCATCAGTAAACACAGCTGAGTTTAACGCTGAAAAAGAATGATCTCCAGGAGGTATAACTGAACCTAAATATTTTTTAATTAGATCGGGATGTTTTTGAATAGCTTCACCTATAGAGCAAAAAATTATTCCTAGCTTTTCTAACTGACCTTTATAAGTCGTTGCAACTGATACACTGTCAAATACAACATCTACAGCAACACCAGCTAAAACTTTTTGCTCTTCTAGAGGAATACCCAGTTTATTATATGTTTCAATAAGTTTTGGATCTACTTCACTTAAATCTTTTGGCTTCTTTTCAAAACCTTTTGGAGCTGAATAGTAATAGATTGCTTGATAATCAATATCAGGAAAGTTTAAGTTTGCCCATTTGGGTTCTTTCATTTTTTTCCATTTTGAATAAGCTTTTAATCTCCAGTCCAACATCCATTCTGGTTCGTTCTTTTTTAATGAAATAAATTTTATGGTTTCTTCGTTTAAACCTTTTTTTGGTTTTTCATTATCTATTTCAGTTACAAAACCATATTTGTACTTATTTTTACTGTAGGAATCTAATGTATTAAGAGTTTCAGAGTTCACAGTACTTCATCTAATTCATTAATTTAAAAAATCTAGTTAATTCAACAAAAATTAACCAAATTTAGAACTGATTTTAAATTTAAGCGGTTATCCAACCACCACCCAATAATTGGTCATTTTTATAAAAAACACAAGCTTGTCCAGGAGAAGTTTTATCTAATTCTTTTTCAAAGGTAAAAGTTCCATGATCACTATTTATATCAAGAATTCCTGGTAAATCTTGTTGGGTAGATCGTATTTTTGCAGAACAATCAAGCTCTTTAGGCTGAATGTCACCTCCCAACCAATTGATATTTTTAAATTTAATTACTTTTTTTTTCAATTTTTCTTTTGTACCTAAAGTAATTGAGTTTTGATTTTTATTTATATCTATCACGTATAAGGGATCTTTTGAGCCGCTAATGCCAATACCTTTTCTTTGACCAATAGTGTAATTACTAATACCATCATGGGTTCCAAGAATATTACTATCTATGTCATAAATTATACCTTTTTTATTACCAGTTGGATTTAAATTATTGACAAGATCTCTATAAGAGCTTGATGTCACAAAACATATATCTTGACTATCAGGTTTATCGCTAACACTTAATTTATATTGTTTAGCTAGTTGTCTAATTTCAGATTTTTTATAATCACCTAATGGAAATCTCACATAATTTAATTGCTCTTGTAATGTTGAAAAAAGAAAAAAGCTTTGATCTTTTGAAAAGTCTTTAGCTTTATGTAAACTTGCATTGTTTAATGATCCTTTTCTTATGGCATAATGTCCTGTAGCAAGGGCATCAGCTCCAATTTTTTTTGCCTCATTTAGTAAATCTGAAAATTTTACAGTTTCATTACACTTAACACAAGGTAAAGGAGTTTCACCATTTGCATAGGAATCAACAAAGTTGCTAATTACTCCATCAAAAAATTTGTCTTGATAATCTAAAACTATGTGCTTGAAATCATTATTTAGAGCAACATTTTTGGCGTCCTCAATATCAATGCCAGCACAACATGATTTAGACTTTGAGACATTAGAATTATTATACAATTTTAATGTGATTCCTGTTACATCATAACCCTGTTTATGCAACATTACAGCAGCAACAGAACTATCTACACCCCCTGACATCGCTACGACTACTTTTGTATCTTTTTCAGACTTATCAAAACCAAGAGAATTCATATATTTAAAACATCTATATTTACAAAATCATATAACTTCAATATTAGCTTTATCAAATGGTAGACATATTAATTCCTGGACCTGAAGGAAAGATAGAAGCAAAGTATTCTCACAATAATAGAGATGATTCTCCAATAGTCATTCTATTGCATCCAGATCCGTCAAAAGGTGGAACAATGCACACTAAAATAATATTTAGAATGTATAAAATTTTCATTAAAGCTGGATTTTCTACAATAAGATTTAATTTTAGAGGTGTTGGTAAAAGCGAAGGAATATTTGATGATGGCGAAGGTGAATTAAGTGATGCTGCTTGTGTTTTAGATTGGTTACAACAATATAATACAAATTCAAAAATATGCTGGGTAGCTGGTTTTTCATTTGGGGCATGGATTGCAATGCAACTTTTGATGAGAAGACCAGAAATAAATGGCTTTGTTAGTATTTCTCCTCCTGCAAATTTAAGAGATTTTAGTTTTTTAGCTCCTTGTCCTTCCTCTGGTTTAATTATTCATGGAGATAAAGATAATATTGCTTCATATGATTCAACAAAAATATTAGTTGAAAAATTACAGCAACAAAAAAAAGTAGATATTAAGTTTAAACCTATAAAAGGTGCTGACCATTTTTATGAAAACTATTCACAAGAATTTGAAAATTCAATCAATGAATATATTCAACAAACAATTGAGACGAATTAATTTTTAATGAAGTTTAAATCAGAATTTCTAAATGAAATTAAAGAAAGAGGATTTATATATCAGCACACAGAAATTGAAGATCTAGATAAAATAATGTCAAAAAATAAAATATCTGGATACATAGGTTTTGATATAACAAGTGATAGTTTACATATTGGCAGTTTAATTCAATTAATGCTTCTCCACTGGCTTGATTTTTATGGACATCAATCAATTGCTTTAGTTGGAGGTGGTACAACACTTATTGGTGATCCCTCTGGAAAAGATCAAACAAGAAAAATACTAAGCAAAGAAGATATTGATAAAAATATTTTAAATATAGAAAGTACTTTTGGTAGATTTATTAATCTTAATAAAAATTCTTTAATTATTAACAATTATAACTGGCTCTCAAAACTAAACTATATTGATTTTCTTAGAGATTTTGGATCTAGAATTACTTTAAATAGAATGTTAACTTTTGATTCCGTCAAAAGTAGGCTTGATCGAGAACAACCATTAACAATATTAGAGTTTAACTATATGCTCCTACAATCTTATGATTATTTGTATTTAAATAAAAATCAAAATTGTATTTTACAAATGGGGGGATCAGATCAGTGGGGCAATATATTAAGTGGAATAGATTTAATAAGGAAAATTAATAAAAATATTGCATTTGGTATTACTTCACCACTAATAACTAATAGTGATGGATCAAAAATGGGAAAAACTGCAGATGGTGCAATTTGGTTAAACAAAGATAAAATATCAAGTTTAGATTTTTTTCAATTTTGGAGAAATATTAATGACAACGATGTTTCGAAATTTTTATATTTATTTACTAAACTTCCATTAAGTGAAATTTCCAAACTCTCTTTACTCAAAGATCAAGAAATAAATGAAGCAAAAAAAATACTCGCTTACGAAGTAACAAAAATTGTTAGAGGGAAGGAAGACGCTGATGAAGCATTGGAAATAGCTGATAACATTTTTAATTCAAAAATAATTGATGAAAGACTGCCAAATATTTCTCAAAAAAAATCAAATTTGATAAATGAGAAGTATACAATTTTAGATGCAATAGAAGAGCTCGAACTAGTAAAAAGTAGAAGTGAAACTAAAAGATTGATAAAGTCAAATGGTGTTAAAGTAAATAATAAATTATACAAGAATGGTAATTTATCATTGAAAGAATTTTCAGATTTAAAAGAGATTAAAATTGGAATTGGAAAAAAGAAAATTGGAATTTTAAAAATTGTTTAAACATTTATAATGTAAGAGAGTTTTCTAAAAAATCATTTATTTTTCCATTTAAAACATCATTTACATTTGAAGTTTCATAACCACTTCTTAAATCTTTGATTAATTTATAGGGATGTAATACATAAGATCTAATCTGATTTCCCCAGCCTATATCTTTTTTTTCTTTATTTTTTACATTTTCATTTTCTCGTCTTTTTTGAAGCTCAGCTTCATAGATTCTTGATTTAATCATTTTCATTGCATTGGCCCTATTTTTATGTTGAGATCTATCACTTTGGCACTGAACAACTGTATTAGTAGGTAAGTGAGTTATTCTCACAGCACTATCCGTTTTATTTACATGTTGGCCTCCAGCTCCAGACGCTCTATAGGTATCAATTCTTAAATCATTGTCTTTTATTTCAATCTCAATTTTATCATCAATTTCTGGATAGACCCAAACACTAGCAAAGCTTGTATGCCTCCTTTTATTACTGTCAAAAGGTGAAATTCTTACTAGTCTATGAATTCCACTCTCAGCTTTCAACCATCCATAAGAATAATTCATAATAATTTTTATTGTACAAGATTTGATACCTGCCTCCTCTCCTCTCATTTCCTGCAATAACACAGCATCACAATTTTCTTGAGTATCGGACCATCTTAAATACATTCTTTGTAAAATTTCTGCCCAGTCTTGACTTTCTGTACCTCCAGCTCCAGCATGAATTTCAATAAATGCATTTAAATGATCAGCTTCATTGTTTAATAAACTAACATAACGAATTTTTTCAGATAGTTTTAAAGCAAAATCTACTTCTTTTTCAAGATCTGCTAAAAGAGAGTTATCATTATTTTCTTGAATGTAATTATATATTTCTTGATTTTCATTAATTAAATTTTTAAGCTTGTTAAAATCATCAATTTTATTTTCAATATTTTTAATTTCTTGAAAAATTGTTTTCGCATCATTTTTTTCCCAAATGTTTGGGTCTGAGCTTTTTGATTTTAAATCTTTTAATTTATTTTTTAGAGACTTATGGTCAAACTCCCCTCCTTATAAGATCATAATTTAATCTTATTTTTTTTAAATTAATTTCAATTATTTCTATATTTGACATTTTGTTTATTCTAATAAACCACCCGTACCAGAAATGGAATTGTTATTAAAATTTTCTAATCCATCTATTATATTTATATTATCTGAATATGGTTCAGATCCAAGAATAAATGGCTCAACTATACTTTCTTTTTGATTTGAAATCATCCCACTTTTAGGATCAATTCTTACAAAACTGATACCATCTGGAATCCTAAATGGTTTCTTATTTTTGTTAATTTTTATTCTTTTTGCAAAATCTTTAAATATGGGAACAGCAACACTTGAACCTGTTTGTTTGTATCCTAATGATCTTGGTTTATCATATCCAACATACACGCCTATTACTAAATCAGGCGTATAGCCAATGAACCAAGCATCTTTATTCTGATTTGTTGTTCCAGTTTTTCCAGCAATTGGAACATCCAAATCTTTTAATTTTTTTGCTGTTCCTCTTAATATAACTCCCTCCATCATTGATGTAATTTGATAAGCTAATCTAGGATCAATAATTGTTTTTTTATTTTCAAAAAATTTAGGAATTTCATTATTAAATAATATGGAATCAATTCTACATTCTAAACATTTTTTTAATCTTGTATCGAAAATTTTTTTACCTTCTTTAGAATAAATACTAGTTATTAATTTTGGTTCGATTTTTTTTCCACCATTTGCAATCATAGCGTAAGCATTTGTTAAGTCTTTTAATGAAACAACACCAGAGCCTAAAGACATTGAAAGATTTGAATCTAACCCATCATTAATATCAAAATTATTAGCCATACTTAAAATTTTGTTCATACCTATTCTATTAGCGAGTCTTACAGTCATTAAGTTTCTAGATTTTTCTATTCCAGTTCTCATTGTTGTCAGACCATAAAATTCTTCAGTATAATTTGAAGGTTTCCATTTTGGCAATCCTGGACCTTGATCTACTACATAAGGTGCATCTAAAATCAAAGTTGCAGGGGAATAACCTTCATTTAAAGCAGCTAAATAAACAATTGGCTTAAAAGCTGATCCAGGCTGTCTTTTAGCTTGAGTTGCTCGATTAAATTCGCTTTTTTTAAAACTATATCCTCCAGATAGTGCTAATATATCGCCTGTGTAAGGATCTAAAACAATGATTGCCCCATTAACTTTAGGTTCTTGCTTAATGATATATTTATCAATTATTTGCTCAATATATATTAGATCACCTATTTTAAATTCTACATCTAAAAGCCAATTATTAAAATTATCATTTAAATTTATATCAATTTTTATTTTATCTTGATTAAGTACTTCTATTTTTTTTTCGTATACTTTATTAATTATTACAACTTCCCATTTTGGATAAAAAGGATTTTGTTTGTTATAATAATTTATATTATTATAAAAATTTTCAAAATTTGTATTGTCTATTAATCCATCCCAACCTTGTTTTTTTTCATATTTGATTAATCCTTCGATTAGACTAAGATTAGCACTCTTTTGAATACTTGAATCAAGTGCTGTTTTGATTATTAACCCTTCAGAATAAAGCTTGTCTTTACCAAATTTCTTAAAAAGTTCTTTTCTAATTTCTTCATAAAAATAATCTGCTTCTGAGAATTCAATATCAACTCTCTTGTATACTTCAAGTGGTTTATTTTTATACTTAAGATCTTCTTTTTTGACAAAACCATTTTCATACATTCTGTCAATAACCCAATTTCTTCTTTCTATTGCTTTTGAGTAATTTGATTTTGGGTTATAATTGTTTGGAGCTTTTGGAAGTGCTGCTAGAAATGCGATCTCATGTAGTTGAAGATCATAAATAGACTTATTAAAATAATTTAAGCTTGCTGAACCTATTCCGTAAGAACCGTATCCTAAGTAAATATCATTTAAATACAATTCTAAGATATCCTCTTTATCTAAAATATTTTCAATTCTTATAGCTAAAATAATTTCTTTGATTTTTCTTGAGTAACTTAATTCATTACTTAGTAGTAAATTTTTTACTACTTGTTGAGTAATTGTTGATGCTCCAACAACTCTTTTATTTGAGTTTATATTAATCATATTAGTTAAAAAAGCTCTAAAAATTGCTACGATGTCTATACCGTAATGATTATAAAAATTTTTATCTTCGGATGCTAGAAAAGCGTATTTAATATTTTCAGGTATTCTATTTTCAGGGATAAATATTCTTTCCTGAGTATAAAAACTTTTTAAAAGAAGACCGTCTGAGCTATACACTCTAGATGTTAAGTTCGGTTTGTAGTTTAAGATACTTTCATATGATGGTAGTTCGGGTGAATATCTCCAAAGAGTGAAGAAAATTGTAGAAATTGATATAAATATAAAAATAAATAGTAAAATTAATAATAATTTTATATAATTGTATATTTTAATCATATTATTAAACTACATTGAGAAATAGTTAAAAATATGACATTAAGCAATTATTATACAAATATTAAAAAATGATTTTAACATATAAAAATTTTTACGGAGTTTCGGCATTATGTCAAAAAATATACTTATTGATACTACTAATAACATTGAAACAAGAATTGCTGTTACTGAAGACGGTAAACTTGATGATTTTGAAATTGAATCTAGCAAAAAAAATGCAGTTAAAGGCGATATATATTTAGCAAAAATAACTAGAATAGAGCCATCCCTTCAAGCTGCATTTGTTGATTTTGGAACTAACAGAAATGGATTTCTACCTCTGACTGAAATACATCCTGATTATTTTAAGATTCCTGCTGCAGATGAAGAAAAAATAAAGGAATTAAATGAAAGAATAAATCAACTTGATGAAGATGAAATAAACATTTCTGAAAATGAAATAGAGGATATAGATGAAAAAGATATCGATATCAAACCTGAGGAAGATGAGGAAGATAAAAATGGAGAAAAAATCATCTCCATAAAAAAAAGAAAAAATAAAAAGTTAAGCCCAAAAAAAGAATATTTTAATTTTTTTAGAAAATACAAAATTCAAGATGTAATCCGACCAAAGCAAGTATTACTTGTTCAAATTAATAAAGAAGAAAGAGGTTTAAAAGGAGCAGCTCTTACAACATATTTATCATTTGCTGGCAGATATTGTGTTTTAATGCCAAATAGTATGAATAGTGATGGTATATCTAGAAAAATTGGAGACATTTCGGAAAGAAAAAAATTAAAAAAAATATTATCTTCAGTAACAATACCAGATAAAATGTCAGTAATAGTAAGAACTGCAGGTATTGGAAGAACAAAGAAAGAGATATCAAAAGATTTATCTTTCCTTGTCAGCCAATGGAATAAAATCAGAGAACTTACTTTAAAATCAGAAGCACCAGAAATGATACATGAGGAAGGAAATGTTCTCAAAAGGGCTATAAGAGATATGCTGAGTGAAGATGTTGATAATATTTTAGTGGAAGGAAAAGAAGGATACAACAAAGTAAAAAAAATTACAAAGAGCCTAGCACCAACATTCGTTAAAAAAGTAATACAATACAAATCTCTTGAAAACTCACTTTTTGCTTCCAATAATATTGAAACACAGATTAATGATCTTTTTAGTCTAAATGTAAAACTAAAATCTGGTGGCTCAATTGTAATTAATACAACTGAAGCATTGGTTGCAGTAGATGTAAACTCTGGCAAAAATACATCAGAAAGAAATATTGAAAATACCGCCCTAAAAACAAATTTAGAAGCTGCAGTAGAGGTGGCTAGACAGCTTAGATTAAGAGATCTTGGAGGTTTAGTAGTTATAGATTTTATCGATATGGATGATTACCGAAATAATTTTAAAGTTGAAAAAAGTTTAAAAACTGCTCTAGTAAGAGATAGAGCAAGAGTTCAAGTTGGTAGAATAAGTATGTTTGGATTAATGGAGCTATCTAGACAAAGATTAAGATCAAGCTTGATAGATAAATCATTTGAGAAATGTAATTATTGTAAAGGATCGGGATTAATATTAAATTCTTCATCAATTATAGATCAAATAATAAAAGTGATTAAAGAAAAAATCTCTGATAACAAAAATTCAATAATAAATGTAAAGTGTAATAGTGGTTTAGCAGAAAATTTATTAAATAATAAAAAAAGTGAGATTCATTCATTGGAAAATAAATTTGAATCTAAAATTAATTTTTTCTTCAATCCGCAATATTCTTTACATGATCCTTTAATTGAAATTGATGAAAATAATAATTCCAAAGGTCCTGAAAAAATAAGTGAAAAAAAGAAAAATAAAACTACTAAAGTTACGAAAAAAAAGAAAATAATAAAAACTAAAAAAAAGAAAGAAAATCTCAAAGAGAAAAATATAGATGATAATGAAATAAATAAAGATGATAAAATTAATATACAAAAAGATGTTGATTTAAGAGAGGGTGAAATAAATGAAGATGAAGAAAAAAGTGGATGGTGGTCTTAAAAAAATATCTATTTATTTATTATTTTTTATTTTTTCTTCAAACATTAGTTATAGTTCACAAATACTAGATTATGAAACAGAAGAATTTATTAAAGAAATTGTTAAAGATATTACTGCAGTAAATAAAATAAATAAGAAAATTAATTTTAAAATAAATAATAGTAATGAAATAAATGCTTTTGTAGATATTAATAATGTAATTCATATTAATTCTGGCTTAATTATTCATTGCTCAGATTATGTCGCTTTATTGTCAGTATTGGCTCATGAAGTTGGGCATATAGATCTCAATCATATTGCACTTAGAAAAAAAACAATAGAAAATACTAAAAAATATAATACCTTAGGCCTTTTATCTGTAATAGCTGGATCAGCATTAAGTCAAACCTCTCAATTGTTACAAGGCAATATTCTAACTTCAGCCGCTTTATCAAATCATTATATTGCTTTTAGTAAAGATCAAGAAATGGAAGCGGATTTATATGCATTAAAAACACTAAATTTACTAAAAACAAATTCTAAATCTATTCAAATATTATTAGAAACAATAGAGCAAAAATTATTAAATCAGGGTTTTTCAAAAGAGAAACAAAGAGTTAGTACACATCCATATTTTGAGGATAGGATTTTATTAATAAAAAACTTCGAAAAAAATAAAGAAAAAAATTTTAATGAAAGTTACAATCAAAGATTTAACTACATTAGAGCAAAATTCATAGGTTACAGTGATAACGAGGAAGGCTTAAGTGAATTAAATGAACCTTTTAAAACTTATGCAGAATCAATTAAATTAGCTAGAAGTGGCAATCTAAAAATATCCCTACAAAATTTAAATAAATTAATTAAAATGAATAAAAATAATTTTCTACTAGAAACTAAAGCAGATATATTATTCTCTTATGGATATACTAAAGAAGCTAAAAAATTTTATAAAAAAAATTTAGAAAAATATCCTTTAAATTATTATGCTCAAATTAGAATATTTGAAAATATAGAAATAAAAAATTTATCTAATAATGATACAGAGATAATTTTTCAAAGTAATAAAGATCTTTTATATAAATTTTATAATAATAAAAATGTTCTCTTAAAATATTTTGAGCTAGTAAAAAAATTAAATAAAAAAGAATGGTTACAATTCTTTAACTTTCTTTTATCAATTAATGACATTGAAAAAGAAGTTTTTGATATTGAAATAAAAAATTTTAAAAGTACTAATGATAGTGATTTATTAAAACTTGTTATTATAATCCAGAATGTAAATCAATGAACGGATCTCTAGTATATCAAGATTACATAAATTTAATTAATAAAAATTTCGTAATAACTGAAAATATTAAAAATAACCAAATACAACCATCAAGCATGGACTTGTCATTAAGTGAGGAATGCTATGAAATTAAGTATAGCTTCTTATCCTATAATTCTAAAGTTAGAGATAGATTGAAAGATTTAGCTATTAAAAAAATAAATCTAAGTAAAGAATTTATATTTAGAAAAAACAAGACTTACATTGTTAAACTTAATGAAAGTCTTAATTTAAAAAATAATATATTTGGTCACTGCAACCCTAAAAGTAGTACTGGGAGATTAGATATTTTTTGTAGAACACTTGTTGATTATGCAGAAGAATACGAAAAAATTCCTAAAAATTATAAAGGTGAGATATTTTTAGAAATAACATCAAGATCATTTGATGTATCTTTTAAAAAAAATAATTCTTTAAATCAATTGAGACTTGTAAATAAAAATCATAATTATTTGACTGATAAACAATTAATAAACCTAAATAAAAAAAGAAAAATTTCAAATCAAACTAGAGACAATATTAAAATTGATAACGGATTAAAGTTATCAGTTGATCTAGCTGGATCAAATATAATTGCTTACGTAGCCAAAAAACATGCTCCAGTTCTTAATTTTTCTAAAATTAAATCTCATAAAATAAACGATTTTTGGAATGTAATTAGAAAAAACAATAAAAAATTAGTAATTGAAAAAAACAAATTTTATATTTTGAGATCAAAAGAGAAGGTTGTGATACCATCAAATTTAGCTGGAGAAATGATACCATACGATACAGGGATTGGAGACTTCAGAGCACATTATGCAGGTTTTTTTGATCCTGGTTTTGGTTTAGGTAGAGGATCATATGCTGTTTTGGAAGTAAAAACAAATGAAGTGCCTTTTTTATTAGAAGATGGTCAAACTATAGCTAGAATTAAATATGAGAAGTTGAACAAAAATAGTAATATTGTATACGGAAAAGATATTAAATCAAATTATCAAAATCAAGGTTTAAAATTAAGTAAGCATTTTAAATAGAATGAAAAAAATATTAATTATTAATGGCCCTAACCTAAATCTATTAGGTAATAGAGAAGATGATATTTATGGTAAAGACAGTTTAGATAAGATTAAATCTGATTGTGAAAAAAAAGGTATAGAGAAGAAACTAGAAATTATATTTTTTCAATCTAATAATGAAGGGGAAATAATTGATAAAATTCATGAAGTAAATGATAAATTTGATGGTTTAATTATTAATCCAGCAGCATTTACTCATTCATCAATAGCTATTCTAGATTCTTTAAGGGCAATAAATAAGCCCAAGATAGAAATTCATCTTTCAAACATTTATTCAAGAGAAGAGTATAGAAAAAAAAGTATTACTTCCGAAGGAGTGCATGGTTTAATATGTGGATTTGGTGGAAATAGTTATATTCTAGGAATTGAAGCAATATGCAAATTAATTTATAATTAAGTATGACTAAAATAGATAAAACAGATTTAGAAAATATTAAGTTAATCGTTAAAGAATCAAAAATTAATAGTGTTGCTAAAATAAAAATAAAAAAAAATGATTATGAAATTGAGATTACCTCAAATGACTTCGTTGGAAACAATGTTTCCGTTCAAAAAATAGAAAAAAATACTGAAATTAAAGAGGTTGAAAATACAAATGATGTTGTAAATGAAGATAATATTGTTAAGTCTCCAATGGTAGGAGTAGCTTATCTTTCTGCTGATCCAAATTCGCAACCTTATGTTAAAGTTGGTCAACATGTTAAAGCTGGTGATACTTTATTGTTAATTGAAGCAATGAAAACTTTTAATGAAATCAAAGCTCCTAGATCTGGTATTATCAAAAAAATAGTTACGTTGAATAGCCAGCCCGTTGAATATGGTGATACTCTTATAATTTTTGAATAATGTTCAAAAAAATACTGATTGCTAATAGAGGTGAAATTGCTTTACGTGTTCTTAGAGCCTGCAGAGAATTAGGAATAAAAACTGTAGCCATTCACTCTGATGTTGATGAAAATGCAATGCATGTAAGAATGGCAGATGAAAGTATCTGTGTCGGACCAGCCTCTGCACAATCTAGTTATTTAAACATACCTGCAATTATAACTGCTGCAACATTAACTGATGTAGATGCAATTCATCCTGGATATGGTTTTTTAAGTGAAAATCAAAGGTTTGCCGAAATTATTGAAGAACACAATATTAAATTTATTGGGCCAAAATCAGAACATATCAAAATGATGGGTAACAAAATTGATGCAAAAAAAATAATGGATGAAACTGGGGTGCCAACAGTACAAGGTATAAATGACTTAAGCGATAAAAATAAAATTGAAGATTTTATAAAAAAAGTAAAATACCCAATTATAGTAAAAGCAGCGAGTGGTGGTGGTGGAAAAGGAATGAGAATTGTCACAGAAGAAGATGATTTAAATAAAGCTATTAATGAAGCAAAAATTGAAGCAAAAAAATCATTTAATGATGAAAATGTTTATTTAGAAAAATTTTTAACATCTCCTAAACATATTGAAATTCAAGTTCTTTGTGATTCTTTTGGAAATGTTGTCACTCTTGGTGAAAGAGATTGCTCAATTCAAAGGAAGCATCAAAAACTTATTGAAGAAAGTCCGAGTTCAGTTCTAACAAATGAAAATAGAGAAAAAATTTCTGAACTTTGTAGAAAATCTATGAAAGAAATTGGATATGAAGGAGTTGGAACATTAGAATTTTTATATGAAAATAATGAATTTTATTTTATGGAAATGAATACAAGATTACAAGTTGAACACCCAGTAACAGAAATGGTTACTGGAATAGATCTTGTTAAGGAGCAAATTCTCGTCGCTAACGGTGAAAAACTTACAATAAAACAAGAAGATATAAAACTTAAAGGTAGTTCTATTGAATGTCGAATTAATGCCGAACATCCAGAAAGCTTTATACCATCACCTGGTAAGATAACACAATATCACCAACCTGGAGGCCTAGGTATTCGAGTAGACTCAGCTGTTTACGATGGATACTCAATTCCATCCCACTATGATAGTATGATTGGTAAGCTAATTACCTACGGTGCAACAAGATCAGAAGCACTAAAAAAAATGAATAGAGCACTAGAAGAATATGTAATTATGGGAATAAATACTAATATTCAACTGCATCAAAAAATTATTCAAACTGATGAGTTTAAAAGAGGAAGTTACAACATTAATTTTATGTCAAATTTAATTGAGTAAAATAATTGATTTAAACAGCTTAATAGAATTTTATAAAAAAGCTTACTTTCCGATGGCTGATAGTAAGTATTCTGAAGAAATAAAATTTTATAAACCCAAATTAAGATTTATTATTCCAATTTCAAATTTTCATTATCCAAAAAAACTTTTTAGTGAGTTTAAAAAAACAAAATATAATTTTAAAATTGATCAAAATTTTTCAAAAGTTATAGAGTTTTGCAAAGAGATTAAAAGAAAAGATCAAGATACTTGGATTAATGAAATTATTTTGGATACATATATTGAATTACATAAAATAGGTAAATGTCACAGTGTAGAATGTTATGAAGAGGATAATCTAATTGGTGGTTTATACGGTTTACATATAGGATCATGTTTTTTTGGTGAAAGCATGTTTAGTTTAAAGACCAATACAAGTAAGTTTTGTTTACTTTATTTATTAGCAATATTAAAAAAAAATAATTTTTCCATTTTAGATTCACAGTTTTTCAATCCTCATTTAGTTCAGTTTGGAGCGTATGAGATAGAAACTGAAATTTATGAAAATAAATTAAAAGAAAATTTAGAAATTGAAAGTATTTTTAAAGAAATTAATAATTTTCAAGAAGTCTTATCATTACTACAATCAACTAACCAAAGATCATAAATAGGATTTTCTAAAGGAGTAACATCGGGAGAAGAGGAAATCATCCAGCCTTTATAAATATTAGTATTTTCATTATTGATAGTATCGTATACATCTATCAAAACATAATCTTCAGGAATTTCAGTTGGAGGAGTGCTACCGCAATACAAAACTTCAATATTTAAAGTTTCCCATGATATTTTCGAACTTACCAAAATATCCTTAGTAGAAACTTTATTAGTAGTCTTGTTTAATAACTTAAAAGAGGCATACTTTTTTTCAATAGTCTCAGCAGAAACAATTAACGGTAGGAGAAAAAAAAATGTTACTCTAATTAGGAGTCCAAGATTTATATTCTTCTTCTTTTTTTTCTGGGTCATAATTTTTTGAAAGAGGATGAGATGATGGGAAATATGCATCACTAGTACCAGTCATATTTGGTTTATGATTTTTTTGCCATTTGTATTTATGTGAATAGTCAATTGGGGGATTATCAATAGATTTGTGCAGCCAAGCATGCCAGTGCGGTGGTATATTTGATGCCTCTATTTCACCTTTAAAAATTACCCATCTTTTTGCTTTTAAATCTTTAAAATCTTTGGAGCTAGAGTAATATTTATTCCCTAAATCATCACTACCAACTAAGTTTCCCTTAAGCCAAGTATAGATTTTTGTTCCTAATGACATTAATATTTCTATAAAGATTAATGGACTACTTTCCAATTAATTTTTTTGTTAGCATAAAAATTCTTAACCTGAATATCATTATAACTAGATAATTCTGACATAATCCATTCTTTTTTTTCTAATTTAATTTTTTTATCATTGATTGGAAAACTATAATGTTTTGCACCATTAATTGAACAAAATATCTCTAACTTATCAATTGCATTTTCTTGGTCAAAAATTTCTGCATATAATTCTATTGAGCAAGGAGATGAAAATATTCCTGGCTTAGATGACATATCTGGTTTTTTTTCTTGAATTGGATGTGGTGCTGAGTCCGTACCTAAAAAAAATTTGGAATTATTGTGACATGCAGCTTTTCTTAATTCTATTAAATCTGTTTCGTTTTTAACAACTGGCATACAAAAATGGTGAGGATTAATAGAATCATCATGAAATACATCTTTTTTTGTTAAAAGCATGTGGTGAGGTGTAATTGTTCCTGCAATATTTTCATTTTCTTTCACATAATTAACTCCATATGAAGTTGATACATGTTCAAGTGTGATTTTTAAAAGGGGGAATTTTTTTCTAATAATGCTTAATTCATCATCTATAAAATATTTTTCTCTATCAAAAATATCTATATCTTCAGCTACTTTTTCACCGTGTATTAGTAATGGACTTTTTTCTTCTTCTAAAATTTCTAAAAATTTAAAGATTTTTGAAATGTCACTCACCCCATGACTTGAGTTTGTAGTTGCATTTGAGGGATAAAGTTTAGACCCAAAGAAAATTTTATTTTGCATACCTTTTCTAAAATCTTCTAAATCTAAATTTTCATTTAAATAACAAGGTATAAGTGGTTCAAAATTATTACCAGATGCTTTAATTAAAAGCTTTCTATAAGCAGAGGCTTTATTAGTATCTGTTATGGGGATTTCTGTATTTGGCATTGCCACACATCTATTATTTATTCTTGAGGAGAAATTAGTAACCATTTCTAACATGTCGCCTTCTCTAAAATGTACATGCCAATCATCAGGCTGAATTATTTCAATATTTTTATTCACAATAATTATTTTTTTGTAATGTAAAATAAATCTTTTCTACGCTTATAGAGTCCATATAGGACTTTGTTTTATCAATATTTATACTTTTAAAATAGTCATAGCTTTCATTTGTTCTTATAACTTGTGAATCTTGCATAAATGGACCGTAAATCAGATCATTTGTTGGGCCAAATAATACTATAGACTTTAATTTTGTAGCTGAAGCCATATGTGATAATCCTGAATCATTTCCAATAAATAATTTTGATTTCTTCATATAAGCAGCAGTTTGAGTCAATGATGCACCAAATAAATTAATTATCATATTACTATCAATATTTTTTGTTATTTCATTTAAATAATTTTCTTCTTCTGACTTTGAGCCAACTAAAATAAATTTAATATTTTTATTTCGAGATAAAATTTTGATTAATAGTGAATTATAATTTTTAATACTCCAAATTTTTGGTTTCCAATTTCCACCTGGAAATATAACAAAATATTTAAAATCATCGGACAAATGTTTTGTAACTATTTCTTCTTCTTCTGTATTTGTCTCAATAAACAAATCTGAACAATCAAATTTAAAGCAATTAGATAATTGATGAACATGGTTAAGATTAGATTTTTTTTTAAAAATAAATTTTTGCTTATGTTTTAAAAAATATGATAACAACGAACTTCTAAAATCAATAATTATATCCCACTTCTTTCCATAACAATTAGAAATAATATCTAACCAATGCATATTGTATCTTTTTTTTGAAATAGTGATTATGGTTTCTACAGATTTAAAGTTTTTGAAAATTGATTTAGCAGATGGACCAATTACAAATGTAAATTTAGTTCCTGGATATTTTTTACTAAAATAATTTATTACTCCAGTAGATAGAATTGTATCTCCAATAAGATTTGACGAAATAACAAGAATTTTCACAGAAATATTACACTTTTAATATATTCAATATATATTTAGATAATTATGAAAGATAAATACTTTTTTCATCATCTGAATTCAAGATTTTTTGAGATTTCTGGAAAAGATAGTAAATCATTTATTCAAAATTTAATTACTAATGACATTGAAAAATGTAACGATGGATCAATTATTTATTCATGTCTATTAACACCTCAGGGTAAATTTTTAGCAGATTTTTTTATATTCAATATAAATGAAAACTATATTTTTGAAACAAATGATAAATTTTATAGTAATTTATTAGGACGATTAAAAATTTACAAACTTCGTTCTGATATAGAAATTAAAGAAATTAATAATCTAAATTCTTATTCATTATTTAATATAGATTATGAAGGTGATTATAGTGTTTATTTAAATGATCCTAGAAATATAAACTTGGGTAAAAAACTTATAACGGATAAAAAAATTTTAATTGAAAAAGAGAGATTGAAAGAAATTAATGAAACAGAATATCATGAAATTTTAATTAATCATACAACACCCTATTCACCATTTGATATTTTAGAAAATAAATCTTTATTATTAGAAAATAATTTTGATAATTTAAATGCTATTGATTGGAATAAGGGATGCTATGTGGGTCAAGAAATTACTGCAAGAATGAAATACCGTGGATTACTAAAGAAAAAACTTTATGCTTTAAAAATAAAAAGTGGTGATGTGCTAAAGGGAGATGAGTTGATAGTAGATAATAAAAAAATAGGTACAATTGTATCAAAAGCAAATTCAAATATTTTTGCAGCATTAAATATTAATTTTGTTAATGAAATAAAAAATAAAAATCAAAATTTAGTAATTAATGATTCATTATCTTTTGATTTTTTAAACTGAAAATTTTTTTCTATAAAAACTTATTGGAATTATTAAAATCATAAAAATTATTAGCATTGGAATAAATATATTATTAATTCCATAGTTGTTTGCAATAAATCCTAATGAAGCTGGAGCCCCTATAAATGTTCCGTAAACTGCAATTGAAATAATTGTTATCCCTACTCCACTGTCAATTCCCTCAATTTTTCCAGCTAAACTATATGCGATAGGAACAATTGAAGATGCTCCGATACCTAATAATGAAAAACCAATAATAGCTGCATAAATACTGCTGAAATTAGATAAAATTATTAAACTTATAATCGTCGATAAAAATAAAAAGAAAATCAAATGAAAAACTCCGATTTTATCTCTTACCCAATCACCACTAAATCTTCCGATAACCATAAAAATATTAAAACTTAGAGTTGCTAAGCCGATATAGAAACCATCAACTTGAATAAAATCTCTCATATAGAGAGCTCCCCATGCATCAACACTTCCTTCCGTTAGAGCGTTTGCCATTGCAATTAAAGCTAATAAAAAAATAAGTAAGGGCCAAATAAAAAATATATTTTTTTTACTGGAGTCTTCTGATTTTGTTTCAATTTGTGACTCTAAACAAAGTACAAAATATAAACTTAAAGGAAGAAGAATGATGACATACAAAAGTATATTATAAATAAAAGAATAATTCCACTCTAGTAAAAAACTTGTAATTAGAGATCCAAATAAAACTCCAAGACTCCAAAATGCATGAAACCCTGACATCATTGATTTTTTTTCTCTAACTTCTAAATTTGATGCATAAACATTGCATGCTATTTCGAATGCACCATAACTCATACCAAAAATAAATGAGAAAACCATAAAAAGCCATAACTCTTGAATGAAAGGTACTGGCAACCACAAACAACCTTCGGCAATTAAGGTACATGTTAAAATAGATTTTGTAGAAGTTTTCAGAATAAGAGCATTTGCAAAAATCATTGCAACAATTGAACCAATTGCAAATGATAACATAATATATCCAACACCAACATAATCAGTTTGAAGTTGATCCTTTATAGTGGGTATCCTAATAGCCCATAAACCTACATAACAAGCAGTTATAAAAAAAATAAATTTTATTGCATGAATATCACTAACTTTTTTCATACAATTTTATTAATTAAAATATTTTTTGTAATATTCAGATAAATTTTCGATAGAAACTCTTTCCTGTTTCATAGTATCTCTATCCCTAACAGTAACACTTTTATCTTCTAGAGTTTCAAAATCTACAGTTAAACAAATTGGTGTACCTATTTCATCATGTCTTCTATAATTCTTACCAATGTTTCCTGAATTTTCTAAAACAACTCTACCCAATCCCAATTTCTGTAGATTAGATTTTATTTCTTTAGATAAATTAACTAATTCCTCATTATTCTTTTTGAGAGGAATAACTGCAGCTTTAATGGGTGAAAGATGAGGTTTTAGAGATAAAAGAATTCTTTTATTATCTTTATCTACATTTTCTTCACGATAAGCTTCATTTAACAAAGCAAGAACTCCTCTATCAACACCAGCTGATGGCTCAATTACGTAAGGAATATACCATTTTTTTTCTTCTAAATCTTGCACAGCTAATTTTGTAGTTGAAGAGGAGTTTTTCATAACTTCTGATGTAATTTTAAAATCATTTTGATTTTTAGTATGAGAACCTAAGTCAAAGTCAGTTCTATTGGCTACACCTTCTAGTTCTTCTTCACCATGAGGAAAAACATAATTAATATCAACAGTTCTTTTTGAGTAGTGAGCTAATTCATTTTTTTCTACTTCAATTTTTTTTAAATTTTCTTTTTTTATTCCTTGATTAACCCACCATTCTATTCTCTTATTTATCCAATATTCATGCCATTCATCATCAGTACCTGGTTTAACAAAAAACTCTAATTCCATTTGTTCAAACTCTCTAACTCTAAAGATAAAATTACGAGGTGTTATTTCATTTCTAAATGCTTTTCCCATTTGTGCGATACCAAAGGGAACAGTTCTAGAAGTTGAATCTAATATATTTTTAAAATTAGTAAAAATTTGCTGACACGTTTCTGGTCTTAAATATGCGAATGACTAACCATCATCTACTGGTCCAATTGCAGTTTTAAACATTAAATTAAAAGGTCTTGGCTCAGTAAGATCTTCCGATTTACAATTTGGGCATTTGTTATTTTCCAATAATTGATCTGCTCTCCACCTTGACTTACATGCCCGACAATCAACCAGAGGATCGGTAAAAGTATCTTCATGGCCTGAATGTTTTAGAACTACTGGAGAGCTTAAAATTGAAGCATCCAAACCTTCGGTATCATCTCGTTCATATACCATTGATTTCCACCAAGCTTGTTTGAGATTATTTTTGAACTCGACTCCCATTGGTCCATAATCATATAACCCCTTAATACCACCATAGATGTCATTTGATTGAAATAGAAAACCTCTTCTTTTACAAAGAGAAACTAACTCTTCCATTGTTTGTGCAGTCATATAACTCTTAATCTTTTGGTTTATATTCTTTCGTTCTTGGATCTTTCTCTAAATCGATTACTGAGTCATTATTTACTTTATTATTAGTGAATTTGTCTTGTTTTTTTTTCTTAAATCTTAAAAATAATAAAATAGAAGCTAAAATTACAACTAAAACTAGAAATTTCATTACAAACCAAACCTAGAAAACATAATTCGTTCTTCAAGTTTATTTAAAATTTCATCAGAATTGAATATTGAAGAAGAAAACCTACGTTGTAAAAATGATTTTTTTTGAGTGATTATTTTAATTTTAATTTTTTTTCCAAACTTTTCTTCTAAAATTGGTTTTATTGCACCAATACCATCTGCTAAACCTAAATCGATAGCTTTATTGCCAACCCAAAATAAACCAGAAAAGATGTCATCTAGTTTATTCTGATCAAGTTTTGAACCTCTTCTATCTTTTACATAATTAATAAAATTATCATGAATTTGTTCTTGAATATTTTTTAATCTATCAATGTCTTCCTGTTTTTCTTCTTTGAAAGGATCAAGAAAACTTTTACTTTTTCCAGATGTGTACACTCTTCTTTCAATTCCAACTTTCTTTAAAAGATCAACAAAACCAAAACCTGGTGAAATAACACCTATTGATCCAATAACAGAGTTTTGATCAATATATATTTCATCAGCAGCACATGCTAACCAATAACCACCAGAAGCAGCAACATCTTCAACGAATGCTAAAACTTTTTTGTTTTTTTCCTTTGCTAGATCAATGATCCTTTTTGCTATTAAAGAGGATTGTGTGGGAGAACCTCCAGGTGAATTAATGACCAAACCTACAACAGGAGATTTTTTATCAGCAAATAACTTATCAATTAACTTTTCTAAATTGTTGATTGCTAAACCAGAGCCTGTTAAGCCTGACTGTGATGATATAATGCCAGATAAACGTAAAACCGGTATTGTAGTACTTTTCGAAAATAACGTTTTAAACATATTATCTAATAACAAATGTTAATCTTTTCTTAAAGCGTTATGTAGCATTTGTTTGTAATTTTAGTAATTTGAGTTTAAGTGCGTCAATTAAGTTAATGAATTAACATAATATTCTAATAATTAAATAATATGGATAATGTTCTTCCCCTTAGAAAAAAAGATTTTTCATTTGAAGATGAAATCAAAGAATTAACAGATTTATGCAAAGAGGATCTGGTATCCGTAAATACCATAATCCTTGATAAATTAGATAGCAATGTACCTTTAGTTCATGAAGTTGGAAAATATCTTATCTTATCAGGAGGAAAACGATTACGACCTCTTTTAACTGTTTCAAGTTTTTATATGACAAGAAATGGAAATAGTGAAATTGAAAATAAAATGAATCATATCGGTCTATCTGCAGCAGTAGAATTTATACATACAGCAACACTATTACATGATGATGTAATAGATGAAAGTAAACAAAGAAGAGGAAAACCTACAGCAAATGAGAAATGGAAAAATAAAACAAGTGTTTTAGTAGGTGATTTTTTATTCAGTAGAGCTTTTCAACTAATGACAAAATATGGGAATTCAGAAACGTTAAAAATATTAGCTGATACTAGTGTTGTAATTTCCGAAGGAGAAGTTTTAGAACTTGCTAATGATAAAAATTTAGAAATAAATGAAAATATTTATTTTGAAGTTGTAAATGCAAAGACTGCCTCTTTATTTAGTGCTGCATGTCAAGTTGGATCAATTAGCGGTCATGGAACAGAAGCTGAGGTTAATGCATTAAAATCATTTGGAACAAACTTTGGGATGACTTTTCAATTAATTGACGATGCCATTGATTATTCTTCAAACAAAAAAATATTAGGAAAGAATACTGGAGATGATTTTAAAGAAGGTAAAATTACTCTACCAATAATATTAGCATACGGAAGATCAAATGATAAAGAGAAAAAATTTTGGGAAAGAACAATATCTGATCTTAAACAAAATGATGGTGATTTTGAAATGGCAATAGAAATAATAAATAAATATCAATGTATTGAAGATACTCTTACAAGAGCAAATCACTTTTCAAATGTAGCTGTAGACTCAGTTGATATATTTAAAGATAACATTTACAAAGAAAAATTAGTATCTCTTGTTTCAAAAAGTGTTTCGAGAATTTATTAATTAATATTCCTCATATGATTTAACTTCTACTAATTCAGAGCCAAAAGTTTTATTAATATCATTTTTTACTTTTGCTCTTTCATCATTGGTAAAATAGACACCTCTAGCAAGATCAATAAATGTTTGATCAAATAATTTTTTTCTTTCACACTCTCTAATATCATCTTCTATATTCCAAAGTTTAGAATTAATATTTATCAAATTTTCTAAATAAGTATTTATTTCTTCTTGTTGAACATAGTTCATCAATGTTTTTTGAAGAAAATCTAATTCTTTTTTGACATGATCAAGCTTAATTTCATCAGTTATATTTTTCTGTTTAATAATTAATATTGAAATTTTATCTACAAGTTCGCCAAGCGATATAGGAGTATTAATAAGCATTAAATTCTTTCATAAATATCTTCGTATCTTTTAATATCATTTTCATCAAGATTATCACCGTACCACATTTCTATAATAACTAAATCACGATCTTTTCTATTAGCCATTCTATGAATTGCCCCTTTAGGAATAAAAATGTTCTCATTTTCTTTTAAATTAATTACTTTTTTGTCAATTGTGACTTCAGCTACTCCTTCAGCTACAATCCAATGCTCGGATCTATGTTCATGACTTTGAAGAGATAAAACTCCTCCTGGTTTAACAAAAATTTTTTTTACAAGGAATTTTTTACCCGACTTTAGTATCTCAAATGATCCCCAAGGTTTTTCTGTAATAGAATTCATTATGAATGTTTATTTATATATTATATATCTATTTTTAAATGATAAAAATATCACCATCTATATTATCAGCAGATATTCTTAAATTAGAAGAAGAAGTTAAACTTTTAGATAAGAATGGCGCTGATTATATTCATATAGACATCATGGATGGTCACTATGTCCCCAATATTACTTTTGGACCAAATATAATTAAATCATTAAGGCAGGTTACCTCTAAAATTTTAGATGTGCATCTTATGATTAAACCAGTAGAAAAATATATTAATGAATTTGTAGAAGCTGGCTCAGATATCATTACTTTTCATCCTGAGGCTGATGATAACCCAGAAGAAATTATTAAAATGATAAGTGATGCTGAAATTAAGGCAGGAATTGCCATTCACCCCAAGGTAAATATTACAGATATTGATCATTTATTTAGTAAAGTGCAACAAATAATAGTTATGACAGTCAAACCTGGTTTCGGCGGTCAAAAATTTATGAATGATCAAGTGCAAAAAATAAAAGATTTAGATGAAATTAGAAAAAATAATAATTATAAGTATGATATAGCTGTTGATGGCGGAGTGAATAATGAAAATGCAAAAATATGCAAAGATAATGGAGCTGATGTGTTAGCAGTAGGGTCTTATTTATTATCTCAAAATCAAAATAACTATAGTGAAATTATAAAATCTTTAAGATAATGGATTGGGACAAATTAAAATCATTTTACGAAATTGCAATCTCAAGAAGTATTTCTAAAGCAAGTGCAAAACTTAATATCAGTCAATCTGCACTTAGTAGACAAATACAAGATCTCGAATACGATTTAAAGACGCCTTTATTTATAAGACATCAAAAAGGTGTAAGATTAACAGAACAAGGTGAAAATTTATTTAATACAGTAAATCAAATTAATTTTTCAATTTCTGATTTTGAAAAAAAATTATTAGATAAAAAAACTAAACCAGTAGGAAAATTAACAGTGAGCACAACTGTTGGTTTTGGATCCGCATGGCTAACGCCAAGAATAACCAAATTTGCTAATCAATATCCAGAGATAGATGTAAATTTAATAATGAGTGATGAAGAAGTTGATTTATCTGCAAGAGTTGCTGATGTTGCAGTTAGAGTTAAAAAACCAACGCAAGCTAATTTAATTTTTAAAAAATTTGTTAATTTCCATAACCACATTTATGGTTCTTCAGATTACTTACAGAAAAGTGGCATACCAAGAAATGTCAATGATCTAGATAAACATGATTTAATTTGCTTTGGTGCTGGATTACCTTCTCCGGTATCTAATATTGATTGGATATTAAAAATCGGAAAAGAAGGCACAAAAAGACGACCTAAATTTAGAGTGAATAGTATTTATGCGATGTCACTTGCAATTGAAAAAGGTGGAGGTTTAGCATCTTTACCTGATTACATGGTTGCAGATAAACCTCAACTTGTACGCGTTCTACCTAACTTAGAAGGGCCATCTTATCAAACATACTTTGTTTATTCTGAATCTTTTAAAAACGATAGAAGACTCGAAGTTTTTAGGGATTTTTTATTTAATGAAGCTAAAGATTGGCATTATTAGTCTTTGACTTAATTTTTTATTTTTGTATACCGTATCTACATTATGGGATATCCAAAAAAACATAGAGGTAGACGCAAAAGAGGGTCTAAATATAGAAGAAACAAAAAACGTCAAAAGAAGAAATAATTAATACCTACCTTCTTTTTTAAAAACAAATTGAACATATATACATATAATGTTTAAATTTTTCACTGAACCAAAATGGTACGTCTGGGCTTATGTTGGCTCTGTAGTCATTCTTACTTCTATATGGGTTCAAGTTCAAATCGATGTACAAATAAATGAATGGTTTGGTGAATTTTATGACATGATCCAAAAAGCACTGGGGACACCAAATGCTATAACTATGCAAGAATACATGGGTGCTTTATTTAGTTTTGCTCAACTTGCTGCTATTTCAATTGCATTAGGACTAGCAATTTCATTTCTGACTTCACATTTTCTTTTTAGATGGCGAACTGCAATGGTTGAATGGTACCATAGTGTTTATGATCAAGCGAGAACTATTGAAGGTGCAAGTCAAAGGGTTCAAGAAGATACGATAAAATTTAGTAGAATTATGGAAGGTCTTGGAACGAGCTTAATTGAATCAGTTCTTGTACTAATAGAGTTCTTCCCTCTCTTAATGACTTTATCAGTTGGTATACCAATTTTGTGGTTTGGTGATTGGCAATACGGTTTAGTATCTGGAGCATTTATATGGGCTGTAGGTGGTACAATTTTAATGATTGTATTAGCATGGCTACTTAGATTAGTTGGAATTGAGTATGATCTTCAAAAAAAAGAAGCAGCTTATAGAAAAATTTTAGTTATTGCAGAGGATGATGGAAGTATTAGACCAAAATCATTAGAAGAACTTTTCCAAGGTGTTAGAGAAATTCATTTTAAGAGTTATTTGTATTATCTCTATTTTAGTATTGGAAGATTAGCTTATCTGCAAGCTAACGTTCTAGCAGCGTATATTTTTTTAGCACCAGCAATTGTTGCTGGGGTAATGACACTTGGTGTTATGCAACAAATTATAAGAGCGTTTGGAAGAGTAGAAGGTTCACTACAATATTTATTCAGAGCATGGCCTACAATTATAGAACTTGCTAGTGTCTATAAAAGATTAAGAGAATTTGAGAATAAAATAGAAAAAAACATACAGGATGAAAAAACTGGTATAGTTCGTTAGTGATTTTTCTAGCGTTTATTATTATTCCAATAATTGAAATAAGTATTTTTATAACAATTGGTTCCAATATTGGAATTTTAAATACTATCGCAATCATACTAACTACTGCTTTAGTAGGAATATTTCTTGTGCGTAGACAAGGGATCAAATTGTTATTTGATGCACAACGAAACTTATCACAAGGTGTAATGCCCACCGAAGAAATTAAAGGGGGTATTTTTCTATTAGTATCAGGATTATTGTTGATTACTCCTGGTTTCTTTACTGATTGTATTGGTTTTGCTGTCTTTTTAAAACCTGTCCAAAATTTAATTGCTACTCAAGCAAAAAAATATTTTAACTCACGTATTCGCTATTAACGGATCTATTTTTTTTACTAACTCTTTTAATATTAAAACAAGTTTATGATTTTCAGGATCATCAATTTTTTTTAATGGTGGTAATACATTATTCCATTCAGAAATATTATCTACTATGGAAAAATAAGCCTTCATTAAACTAATAGGTTCGTGTGTTGTAATAACTTGTCTTATTTTTTCTAAAAGACTCTGAAATTCATTAAAATTTTTAATTGAATTTTCGTTTTTATAATTTTTTAAAATAAAGCTAAGTAATTTTCCACAAACATTTGTACCTGCAGTAATTGCTCCAGCTCCTCCTCTTTTGCTTATACTTAAAGCTAGACTATCATGACCACAAAATACTGAAAAATTATTGAAATATTTTATAACCTTCATCATACGTTCACCGTCACCACTTGAATCTTTTAAACCGACAATATTATTTGGATACAATTTTAATAGTGTTTCAATAGTTTTGAAACTTATGGGAACATATGTGTTTTGTGGTATGTGATATAAAACATAATGAAGTTCATTATCGCCAACATTTTCAATTAAATGACGATAATAGTTAATTACTCCTTCATCTGTAACATTCTTATAATAAAATGGTGGCAGTAAAAGAACTGCTCTTACTTTATGAGAGGAAGCATGTTTTGTCATATCAATTGCTTCTTTCAATGATGAGGATCCTGTGCCTGGCATAAGAATTTTTGGATCTATTCGATTTGAAATTAAAAAATCTATATGATCTTTTTTTTCTTGAACAGAAAAACTATTTGCTTCGCCTGTTGTACCAAAAATGGCAAGACCATCGTGCCCTTCTCTCATTAAATACTGACAATGACGAAGGTAGAGATCTTTATTTATTGATAAATCACTTTTTACTGGTGTTAATGCAGCGCTAAAGACTCCAGATATTTTATGCATAAAAATATAATAAGATAAATCCTAGTAAAACTCTATAAGTAATAAAAATATTAAATGTTGAATTCTGTATTATTCGCATCATGATGTTTATTGATACTAAAGCAGTAATACAAGCAACAATTGCTGCAAATAAAGATTTGTATAAATTTGTGTTTACCTCAGCACTACTAATTAAGTCTAAACTTGTTAAAATTAAAGATGCTAAAATAAGTGGTATAGATAAAAGCATAGAAAAAATCGCTGCAGATGATCTATCAAAGCCCAGAAAACGTGCACCAGTAATTGTAACACCTGCTCTACTTGCCCCAGGTATAAATGCTAATATTTGAAATGCACCAATGATAAAGGCCTGCACATAAGTCATATTCTCCCAAGAAGATATTTTCATCTTAAAATGATCTGCTAAAAATAATAAAGCAGCAAAAACAACACTTGATACTGCAACAACTTTGATATCTCGAAAATATAATTGAACAAAATCAAAAATAAAAAACCCAACTATAACCGCAGGTATTGTTGCAATAATGACTTTAATCAAGTTATCATTTTGAGTAGGTTGAAAAGATAATAAGCTCTTAATTAATGATGTCATATGAGATCTTAGATAGATTATAACTGCTAATAATGTTCCAGTATGTACAGCGACATCAGTAAACAGACCTTGATCTTGCCAACTCGTTAGTTCTGAAACAAGAACTAAATGTCCAGAAGAGCTAATTGGTAAAAATTCAGTGAAGCCTTGGACAATACCAATGATAAAATATTGAAGCTCAAACATTAACCAAAGATTATTTTGCTTAGTTCTTTACCACTTGGAAGGGGTTCAGCATTTTTATTAGAAAAATATTTCTCCATAAAATTTAAATAGACATTGTAATCTTTTAAAATTTTCATTTTTTGATCTTTATTTTCATCATCACTGTCTTCCATTTTAACCAATTCTGTATCAGTTTGAGACATTGCTTCTGGTATTGTGGTAAAAGGCCTTTCCTGATTAATAACTAACCTTTCATGTAACTCCCGGTGAATCATTTTAAAATCTTCTTTTGATAGAGTTTTTGGACTTTCATCAAATATAAGTCTTTTTAAAATAAAGTTTGCTCTTGGCTCTTTAATTGAAAGAGCAATTTTATATTTTTCTTTCCAGTCATTCTGTTCATGAAATTTAGCTATTTCTGTTGATTGTTTAAAATCAAGAAAAGCATTTGCCGCACTTTCAGGAAATATATTATCTTGAGATTTTTCATCCTCTTTTTCAATACGCCTATCAATTTCCATAAGTTTAAACTTGTCTGCTAAATCTTTATTTTTGAATACTATTTTAGCTCTTTCATTTAGTACATCAGAACCAATCTCATCGTATGGCTCATAATTAGAAGCAATTTTACCTGGCAGAATTATAGGATGCTGGTTAGTAATAACATATCTATTTTTTCTTTTGATCAGTTTTTTAAATTCCTCAGAATTAGCTTCTAGTAATAGTGTCGGATCATGAGCTAAATCAATTGTGTGAAACCAACCATTATATTGAGACTCACATACCATCGATAATGCTTGAAGTTTAATTCTTCCCCCAAAACTCGTCATAAAACAAAAACCTTTATTTTTATTTATATATTCAATGGTATCTTCTTTACTCATTGTCATTTGAAGTTGACTCCAATTAGTAGTGTCTGCTTCGTTAATATATTTTGTCAGAGCAATTGATGTCTTAACATCTGAAAATGCATCGTGAGCAAATTCAACAGGCAAGTTGTTCATCTCTGCAATTTTTTCTAATTTAAAACTGGGATTACCTCTTTCTGTTAAAGGTGTTTTTATACTTGAAGGATTAATTGCATATAAACCTCTCGCTAAATTTAATGTATCCCCTCTACTCTTTCTTGTTACATAAGGATAAAACATATGACTAAACAAATTGTATTCAAGAACTGACTCGTCAAACTCTATTATATTATGACCTATAAAAGTAGAACTTGGATCATCCTTTTTCCATTCATCAAAAGTCTCATTAATTTTTTTCATTAACTCATAAGATGATTGAGGTGCATCAAGTGCCTCTCTCATACCTTTAAGTGTTGTTATTAATGCGCCAGGTTGAGAAATCACTGATGTTCGAGGTCTGCAGAACTCATTCATATTTTGATTTGTTTGATTAAACTTGGAGTCAGTAACTATTGCAGCAATTTGCATTATCTGCTCCCATTTAGGAGTAGTGCCAAAAGCAGTTGGATATTCTTTCTTACCTCTTCCTGATGTTTCTAAATCGTAAAATATATATTTTGACACTGATAAATAACCTTATTGGTATTTATAGACTATTAATTATCTCTTTTGGACCAATAAAAATGATAGAAAAGAGTAGCTGCGATAGCAACAAAGAGAGAGATAAAGGCTACGTAAATTATAGTTGCGATTGCCCAGTAAGCTACGGCTATTAAAAGACCAATAGCTGTGATCCCAGCCCAAAAATAGATCAGTCTTTCTAAAAATAATTGCATAATAATTATATTATACAATAATTATAAAAGTTTATCAATTTCCTCTCGAGAAGGCATAGAATTTGCCGTACCAATTTTAGTTGTTGATAAGCCAGCTGTAGCACTAGCAAATTTTAGAGCATCTTTAATATTTTGACCCTCAGTAAGTGCTGCAGCAAAACCTGCATTGAAAGCATCGCCAGCACCGGTTGTATCGACTACTGGATTTGAAAAATTAGCTACAGGTAAAGAAAATTTTTCTTCATTGTTGGCAAAAAAAGCTCCTTTTTCTCCAAGAGTAATAACGACATTTTTAATTCCTTTTTCTAATAATTGCTTTGCAGCTTTTTCAGCATCCTCATGAGTTTCAACATTGTGATCCACATAAAAACTTGCTTCTGTTTCATTTGGTGTAAAATAATCAATCATTGAAAATAAGGATGCGTCTATTTCAGCTGCTGGTGCAGGATTTAAAATTGTTTTTACATTTAAACTATGTGCTTTTTTTAATGCATAGGTAACAACATCTTTTGGTGCTTCTAGTTGTGTAAGAAATATACTTGAGTTTTTAATTGCCTCTTCTGCTTTATCTATATCTTCAATAGTGATTGCACCTGCTGCCCCAGGAAAAACATTAATAGCATTAGCTCCAGTTCCTTCATTTACAAGTATGCCTGCAGCACCAGTCGAATGATCTTTTGAGATAATTACATTACTGTAATCAACACCAGAATTTTCATAAATCTCTGTTGCCATAGAGCCAAATTGATCATCACCAATCTTTGAAATAAAAAAAGTTTTTGCACCAGCTTTGGCTGCAGCTACAGCTTGGTTTGATCCTTTGCCACCAGGACCAATAACAAAATTTTTACCAAGAATAGTTTCTCCCTCAACAGGAATTTTTTCTCCAAAAAAAACGAGATCAGCAACAAAAATTCCAAGAATACTAATCGACATAATTATTTATCGATTATCCAAACAGTTCCATCTGGTTTGATAACACCTTTTGTTAAAATAAAATTGCAGTAAGGTCGTCTTTCACTTGTTGTAATATAAGCATAGGTTGATCTTGATTGCTTATAAAATTCTTGTCTTTCGTATGAACCTATTTTCCAATTATCTCCTGATACTTCCTTAATTGCATCAATTACTTCTTTATTAGCATGATTAATTTCATCTGGTTGATTATCAACTTCCATTCGGTGAACAGCAGAATCTACAAAACTATCCAATGGAAAAACAGATAAAACAGCTCTCATCACAGTTGTCATATCAAGGCCGTCTAATCGGTGAACTCTATTGTGATTCGAATGAGCAGGATAATTAATATCGGATATAACGAGTCTATCACCATGACCCATTTCACGTAATGTTTTTAATATATCAGGACTTAAAATAGGATCGACGTTAATTAACATATTTTTAGTATATCACTCTCCGTATGGGATCCAAATATTTTTTACTTGTGTACTTTGATATAAAAACTCTTCTAAGAATTCTTCTTCTTTAGAAGACCAATCAAGATTTTTTGATTGTGGACACCAACTTCTCTTTAAATTTGAAGTTGTACTTTGAATAACCTTCAGACGCTCATTATTATTTTCACTAAAATACCAAATACCATCGATATTCTCATGTTCTGCTAAGATTTTATTCAAACTATTTTGTTTAGTTGTAAGGATGTTAATATAACCAGCTGGAACATCAGAGGTTTCAAGTAGTTGATATAATTCTGTTGCTAAAAGAGAAGTATTTTGACCTGGAACAATAATACTAGCGTTCCCTGCTGCAAAATTTGCTCCTAATGTTGTAATTAAACTTAAAAGAGGAAAATCATCATTTAAAATATTTGCCACAACACCAATTGGCTCTTTAACAGCTAGTGTTAAACCTCTTATAGGAGGATTATGAATAGATCCTTCAAACTTATCAGCCATAGCACCATAATAAAATAATCTTTCAATTGATTGATCAAATTCTTTTTCGGCATCTTTTTGTGAAATACCAATTAGAGATGATAGTAAACTAGAAAAGGTATTTTTTCGGTCTTGTAAATTTTCAGCTAAGTAATAAAGAATTTGAGCTCTATTAAAGTTTGTGGAGGATTTGCTAGCTGCTTTAGATGCTACCTCGACTGTATCTCTTACATCTTTGCGATTTGCGTTTGGAACATCACAAATAAAATTATTATGAGCATCATAAGAAGAAAAGGAATAACCACTATCAGGTCTTTTTTGCTTCCCTCCGATATATAATTTTGGTGTTCTATCGATAGCATTAGATGATTGACCTTTAGATGATTTTTTTCCTCTTTTTGACTTAGAAAGAGGAAGTAGTAATTTTGAATATGCTCTTATACCTTCTGATCCGCCTTCCCTTCCAAAACCACTTTCTTTGTATCCTCCAAAACCACAGGCAGCATCAAATAGGTTTGTAGAATTTATCCAAATGACTCCAGCTTTTACTTTTGGAGCAATATCTAAAGCTAAATTAATATTTTCAGACCAAATACTTGCAGCAAGTCCGTAAGGCGTATTATTAGCAATTGATACAGCTTCACTAGGCGTTCTAAATGTCATTGTTGTTAAAACTGGTCCAAATATTTCTACTTGAGCAATAAAAGATGACGGTGTTACATTTGTAAATAAAGATGGAGGATAAAATAAACCATTTGTTGGACATGACCATGAAGGTTGCCATAATTTATTTCCATCCTTTTGAGCCTTATTTACTAAAGAATTAATTTTTTTAAGTTGGACAGGCGCAATTATAGCTCCAATATCAATAGACTTATCTAATGGATCACCAACTCGAAGTTTTTCCATTCTTTTCTTAAGTTTTTGGATAAATTTTTTCTCGATACTTTCTTGTACTAACAGTCTTGATCCCGCACAACATACTTGGCCTTGGTTAAACCAAATCGCATCAACAACACCTTCTACAGCACTATCTAAATCAGCATCTTCAAAAACAATGAAAGGAGATTTACCTCCAAGTTCCATTGTCATTTTTTTATCTGGATTAGTATTTGTTTGAATTATTTTTTTTCCAACTTCAGTCGATCCAGTAAAGGCAATTTTTTTAATATCTTTATGCGATGTTATATGTTCACCAGTAGAACCATCTCCTGTAATAATATTAATTACACCTTGAGGAATTTTAGCTTTCTGACAAAGTTCAGCGAAATAGAGTGCGCTAAGAGAAGTATATTCTGCTGGTTTTAACACTACGGTATTTCCAAGAGCGATTGCAGGGGCAATTTTCCAAGCTAACATTAATAAGGGAAAGTTCCATGGTATAATTTGCCCTATGACACCAATAGAATTATCAGAGTTATTTGTATTCCTAGCAGACCATCCTGCGTGATAATAAAAATGTCTTGCAACAAGGGGAATATCTATATCTCTTGTTTCTCGTATTGGTTTACCATTATCAATAGTCTCTAAAACAGAAATAAATCTTGAATTTTTTTGTATTAAACGAGCTAGGGCATATAAATATTTTGATCGATCAAAAGATGATAATTTAGACCATTTAATATGAGCTTTCTTTGCAGCACTTACTGCAGCATTAACATCTTTTTTTGAAGCAACAGATAATGTTGCAATTTTTTTATTTGTGGAAGGGTTAATTACATTTAATTTTTTTGAGCTAGACGTTTTTACAAATTTACCATTAATAAAATGATTATTTGGATTTTTTAAATTTTTTATCCAACTATTAACTTCTTTGCTGTCTTCTGGTGCTGGTCCATAAGATATATTTTGAAAATTTTTTATAACTTTATCCATATTATCCTATTGCAAGTTTCTCTTTATTTGCATACCTGCCACTAGTGTAGTGATAGAGTTGTCTTTCTATATCAATTAATAAACTAGAAGCACCAATTCGCAATAATTTAGGATTAACCCATTCAAATCCTAGCTCTTCAGCAACCAATATTAAAAATTCTAAAACAGATTTTGATGTTGATATTCCACCTGCAGGTTTAAAACCAATCTTTTTTCCAGTTTTTGTATAAAAATCTCTAATCATTCTCAACATGACAAGACTATTATTTAAGTTAGCATTGATACTTTCTTTTCCTGTTGATGTTTTAATAAAATCGGCACCAGCCATCATACAAACTAAAGATGCCTTTGCTACATTTCGAAGAGTCTCAAGATCACCAACACCAAGAATAGCTTTAATTTTTGTTTTACCTGCAGTTTCTTTAAAACTGTGAACCTCATCATATAATTTTTTCCAATTATTTTGAAGAACGTATCCTCTATTGATAACAATATCGATTTCATCAGCACCATCTTTAATAGAGTCAGAAATTTCTTTTTTTCTCGTTGTGTAAGATGATAAACCTGCAGGAAAACCCGTAGAAACTGCTGTAATTGGGATTTTGTTTTGAATAAGTTTTGTGCAATCTTTTATTAGATGATGATAGACACACACAGCTCCTACTCTTACTGCATTATTTTCTATTCCTAAATCCTGAAGAATATAATCATCAATAGGATTAAGGGCTTTATTACACAATCTTTCAATTTTTCCAAAAGTGTCATCGCCACTTAGCGTAGTAAGATCAATTAAAGTAATAGCTTTTAACAACCAAGCGACTTGAAATTCCTTTTTTACCGTTCTTCTTTTAGTTAAGGTAGAGGTTCGACGTTCTACCGCACTTAAATTAATTTGTGTATTGTTAACCCAGCTTATATCTAAGTTATAAAATGTTTTCTTTGTCATCGAATTAAATTTTTTCTTCTGTTATTGGTCTACTTAGTAAATTACTTAGTTCTTCTTTTAAATCATGTTGCTTATAAAGTATATTGTATACAGACTCCATTATTGGCATATCAATATTTTTTTTTTGTGAAATATTATAGACTGCTTTAACTGTATAATAACCCTCTGTTACTTCTTGTGATTTTAAAAGATCTAAAAAATTATCATATTTTGAAGAAGCTAATTTAATACCAAACTGTGTATTACGTGAATTTTTAGAGCTACATGTTAAAATAAGATCACCAAGCCCAGATAAACCAAATAAAGTATTTTTATCAGCTTTAAATTTTTTTGCGTATCGTGCCATTTCTGCAAAAGATCTTGAAATGAGTGCACTTTTAGCATTTTCGCCTAAGTTTAAACCTTCTGCAATGCCTGCAGCTATTGCGTAAATATTCTTTAACGCACCACCTATTTGCGTTCCGATTAAATCATTTGAATAATAAATTCTAAACTCTTTGTTAGGTATAAGTTTAGAAATATTCTCAAAATCTTTTTTATCTTTTGTTGCAAGCGTTACTGCAGTTGGTAAACTTTGAGATACTTCATTTGAAAATGATGGTCCAGATAAAATACTTATTGATTTAAAAGGCATCATTTCTTGAAATACATCTGTTAAAAATTTTGAGGACGATATTTCAATCCCTTTAGAACATATAATAATATTATGATTTTTATTATGTAATGATGAATTCTTAATTACCTCCCTAATGTTTTGTACTGGTAAAGTTATAAATACAAATTTAACATTTCTAATTTCTTTTAAAGAGGTAGTAGCAGTGACATTTTCATTAAATGAACTGTATTTTAATTTTGGATTAATTTTATGTTCATTTATTGATTTAACAATTTTTTCATCTCGAGCATAAATGATAACTTTATTATTACTTAATACTCGAGCAAGTGCACTCCCCCAAACTCCTCCGCCTAAAATTCCAATTGTCATACGTTTGATCTTTATCCGGTGAGGCAAATGAAGTCAATTTATGGTTTTTGGCTAAAATCTTAGGTATTTTTATAAAAAAACTGCATGATTGATTTTTGGAACTAGTATATGAGGTACCGTATATAAAAAGTATACTTTTTGGAGGAAATATGAAAAAATTACTTCTAGCTGTTATTGTAAGTTTGTCGACTGTAACGACTGCTGCATTAGCAGAAATTAAAGTAGGAATTATTCTTGGTTTTACAGGACCAATTGAATCTTTAACTCCTGCTATGAGAGATGGTGCTAGAATGGCATTTGATGAAGCATCAAACTCTGGAAATCTTTTAGGTGGTGAATCAATTACTATCTTAGAAGCTGACTCAACTTGTGTAGACTCTGCTGCTGCAACTGCTGCTGCTGAGGATCTAGTTGCACAAGGTGTAACTGCTATTATGGGTGCTGACTGTTCAGGTGTAACAGGTGCTATTAATGCAAATGTTGCAGTACCAAATGGTATCTTAATGGTATCTCCATCTGCAACTTCACCAGGTCTAAGTAAAGTTCCTGATAATGGAACTTTTTGGCGTACTGCTCCATCTGATGCAAAAGGTGGTCAAGTGTTAGCTAAACTTGCTTTAAGCAGAGGAATTGAAAGTATAGCTGTAACCTATACTAACAATGACTACGGAAAAGGTTTAGCTGAAGTATTTGAATCTTCATTTGCTCGTGGTGGCGGAACTATTACAGCATCAGCTGCACACGAAGATGGTAAAGCAGATTATTCATCAGAGGTTGGTGTTCTTGCATCAGCTGGTGGAGACGCGCTACTAGTAATTGGTTATATCGATGATGGTGGAAAAGGAATGATCGAAGCATCTTTAGATTCAGGTGCATTTGACACTTTTGTTCTTTCTGATGGTATGATTGGTCAATCAATTGTAGATAATATCGGTGCTGATCTTGAGGGGTCATTTGGTTCTATGCCAGGTGCAATTTCAAAAGGTTCAGCTAAGTTCGGAGAACTAGCTGCTGCAAATGGCATGGATGGAAGTGCTCCATATGTTGGAGAGTCTTATGATGCTGCAGCAATTATTGCTCTTGCAATTCAAGCTGGTGGATCTGCTGATAAGCAATCAATCCTAAACAATATTGCTAAAGTATCTAACGCTCCAGGTATTGTAATTAACCCTGGTCAATTATCATACGGCTTACAAATGTTAGCTGCAGGTAAAGATATTGATTACCAAGGTGCAACAGACGTAGAATTTAATGCGTTTGGTGATGCCGCTGGTGCGTTTAAAGAATTAGAAGTTAGCGGTGGCGAATTCGTTACTGTTGGCGCTCTTTAATACTTAAAAATTATTTTAATTTAACCCCAGCTTTTAGCTGGGGTTTTTTTATGAGTGCCTTACTTTCTCTGGAATAATTCCTTTAGGCCTATAGCGTAAAATTAATAATAAAATTAAACCCATAAATAAGTATCTAAAGTAAGGAACGCTATCGAGTAAATGTAATTTTAGAGCATTAGTAGGCTCTAATCCTGCTGTAAGTTGATTAATAATGAATGTTGTAAGTGGTGCTGCTTCAATCCAAGAAAACCATATGACAAAACCACCAAATATAGCACCTAAATTATTTCCACTGCCACCAACAATAACCATAATCCAAATGATAAAAGTAAAACGAAGTGGTCTATATCCAGATGGAGTAAATAACCCATCTAATGTGACTAACATTGCACCTGCAACACCTACAATTGCAGCTCCTATGACGAAAATAATTAAATGTTGTTTTACAACATCTTTACCCATTGCATTTGCAGCAGTTTCATTATCTCTTATAGCTCTCATCATCCTTCCCCATGGAGATAATTGAGCTTTGTTTGCAAAATAGAAAATTATCAACATAACAATCAGAAATAAAATAGCGTAAGATAATTTTACAAAAATTCCTGAACCATCAATTATAAGATTGTTTAATACTTGTTGTCTATCAGTCACATCAATAATATTATTTAACTTTGATGAATTGAGATATGTAACTAAATTTATAAACCAATCTGCGTTTTGTAAATCAATTTCATAAGGAACTGGTCTCTTTAAACCGATTACATTTTTTACCCCTCTAGATAACCATTCTTCATGTTTTAAAACACTAACAACTATTTCTGAAATACCAAGAGTAACAATAGCAAGATAATCTGATCGTAATCCAAGAGCTACTTTACCAATTACAAATGCAACACCTGCAGCAAATAAACCTCCTACTATCCATGAGAAAATTATTGGTAATCCAAGGCCACCTAAAAAACCTGCTATTGCAGGATTAACATCTTCAATATTATGTGTAGCATTTAAATAAAAATGTCTGATAATTAAAATACCAAAAAAAATTATAAGAGAATTTAAAATATACCTATTTCTTTTTTGGATTACAGTTTTATTAATATACATTACAGCAATGACCAATACGACAAGTAAAGCAAAACTAATACCTAACCCTATACCTCCAACCTGCCATGACTCAGCAATTGGAGGGTAAGAAACAAGAACTGCAGCTAATCCACCCATGGCAAGAAAACCCATTACACCAAAATTAATTACTCCTGCATAACCCCAAGAAATATTTACTCCCATTGTCATTATTGCTGAAATAATGCACATATTTAAAATTACTAAACTTACTGACCATCCTTGAATAAAGCCTACAAAAATAAATAAAGAGATCATGATTATGATAGCTAACCATTCATATCTTTCAAACTTCATCATAAGACTTTTCCTTTAAATATTCCAGATGGTCTAATCAATAAAACGATAACTAAAATTGAAAATGATACAGCAAATTTATAATCAGTTGAAAGTAATTGTACTAAACCTGTTGGCTCTATAGAACTTGGAAGTAGATAGACAAAAAATTTCTTATAAGCATACGTTACCATAATTTCTGAAAAAGCGATGACATATCCACCTACTACAGCTCCAAAGGGACTACCAATTCCTCCAACAATTGCTGATGCAAATATTGGCAACACTAAGTTGAGATAAATAATTGGCTTATAACTTTTATCTAATCCATAAAGTGTACCTGCAACACATGCCAAAACACCTACAATAATCCATGTAGTAAAAACTACTCTATCAGGATTAATGCCAGACAATAAGGCTAAATCTTCATTATCAGAAAATGCTCTCATTGATTTTCCAGTTTTTGTTTTTTGCAAAAACCAGAAAGTAAAAGTTAAAAGCAAAATAGTGATTAATATTGTAATAACTTGCGAAGATTTTAATGCTAATCCTTCATTTAAACCTGTCATTACTTTAAACTGTTTGGCTTTCATTATAAATTTCTGTCCATCAGAAAATTTTATAGTTTCTGTTCCAATTATAATTCTTATTATTGCATTTATTACAAACATAACCCCAATTGAAACCATTGCTAAAACAACAGGAACACTTTTTTGATATCTGTAATATTGAAAAACAAATTTATCAGAAATAATGCATAAGATAATTGTTGCTATTATTCCTATAGGTAAAGCTAATAAAGCAGTTGGCAGAATTCCTAAACCAATATTTTGTGATTGAAAAAACCAGGTAAATAAAATTGTTATCATCGCTCCAAATGACATGATTTCACCATGTGCAAAATTGGCAAAACGAAGTATAGCGTAAACAAATGTCACTCCAAGTGCACCAAGTGCAAGTTGAGAGCCATAAGAAATACCTGGAATTATAATAAAATTTAGAAGTACAATTATAGAATTTAGAAAATCAATCATTTTAACCTCCTAAAAAAGACTTTCTAACCTCTGGATTATTTAATAGTTCTTCACCTGTACCTTCTCTACTATTTTTTCCATTTACTAACACGTACCCTCTATCAGCAATAGCAAGTGCTTGTTTTGCATTTTGTTCAACCATTAGTATGCCAACACCAGTTTTACGAACTTCTATTATTCTTGAAAATAATTCATCCATTACAATTGGTGATACTCCTGCAGTTGGTTCATCTAACATCAAAATTTTAGGTTGAGTCATAAGAGCTCTACCAAAAGCTACTTGTTGTCTTTGACCCCCAGATAATTCTCCTGCACTTTGATTTCTTTTTTCTTTTAAAATAGGAAAAAGATCATAAACATCATTAATTGTATGAATAATATCATCATCTCTTAAAAATCCTCCCATTTCTAAATTTTCTTCTACTGTCATACCAGTAAAAACATTGTTTGTTTGAGGAACAAATGCCAATCCTAAATTAATTCTATTTTGAGGTAGCATTGAAGAAATTTCTTCATTTGAGTATTCAACAAAACCTGACGTTAAACTTAACATACCAAGCAATGCTTTCATTGCTGTTGATTTACCTGCTCCATTTGGGCCAACTATAACAACAATTTCACCTTCATTTACTTCTAAATTGATATCTTTAATAATATCGACCCCTCCATATCCAGCAGTTAAATTTTTACCAATTAAGTTATTCATAAAATTCTAATTCTTATTAATACCTTTGCCTAAATATGCTTCTATAACCGTTTCGTTATTTTTCACTTCATTAAAATTCCCTTTGAATAAAACTGAACCTTCAGCCATCACAATTACAGGATCGCAAATTTTTTCTATCAAGTCCATATCATGCTCAATTACAAAAAACGTATAATTCTTTTCTTTATTTAATCTTAAAATTGCATCAGTAATTTCATTAAGTAATGTTCGGTTTACTCCAGCCCCAACCTCATCAAGTAAGACGATTTGAGGATCAACCATCATAGTTCGCCCTAACTCAAGTAGTTTTTTTTGTCCCCCAGATAAATTGCCTGCAAGTTCTTGAGTTAAGTGACTTAAATTTAAAAAATTTATTACTTCGATAGCTTTTTGTCTTATTTCTTCTTCTTGTTGCTTTACTTTAGTATTACTTAATAAAGCGTATGATAATTTTTCACCAAATTGATTTGGTGGCACCATCATTAAATTTTCAAGAACAGTTAGAGTTGAAAACTCATGAGCAATTTGAAAAGTTCTTAGAACTCCTTTTGTAAATAATTCGTGAGGTTTTAAAAAAGAAATATTTTCATTATTAAGAATAATATTTCCTTCATCTGGATCATATAATCCTGCAATAGTATTAAATAATGTTGTTTTGCCTGCTCCATTTGGACCTATTAAACCTGTGATTGAGCCCATTTCAACTTTCATTGTTGCATTGTGGACTGCTTTTAATCCTCCAAAAAATTTATTAACATTATTTATTTCAAGCATTATGTAATTTTTTTAAATTTCCATTCAATTCTGCATTAAGTACTAGTCCTAAAGATATAATTATTGCAAGCATTGCTGATCCCCCATAAGAAATTAAAGGTAATGGAATTCCAACAACAGGCATTAAGCCAGATACCATAGATATGTTCATAATCACATATATAAATAAATTGCTACCAACGCCGATAGATAGAATTCTACCAAAAATATGATTGGATTTAATACTTATATAAAAACAAACTGATATTAATAATAGAAATAGTAAAATTATAAACATAGTACCAATAAAACCAAATTCCTCTCCAATTAAAGTAAAGATAAAATCAGTCTGCTTTTCAGGTAAGTACTGAAGATATGATTGAGATCCCTCTAAAAAACCTTTACCAGTTAGACCGCCAGATCCTAAAGCAATTTTAGATTGTATAAGTTGATATCCTCTTCCAAGTGCATCAGCCTCAGGATTTAAAAAAGAAAAAATTCTATCTTTTTGATATGGTTGTAAATAATTTAATGACAATGGAATTGATAATATCAAAACAAAAAATCCCAATACAAACTTCCAAATTCTTATTCCACTTGCAAATAAAATGAGAATTCCAAGCATTGCTATACTTAAAGCAGTTCCAAGATCTGGTTGTATAACAACCAAAGCAAATGGTAAAAATAAGATTAATATTGGAAAAAATAAATTTTTTATTCGCTTGATTTCATCAAATTTTAAATCATGATAAAATCTAGCTAGTGCTAGTATTATAGTAATTTTTATTAATTCTGATGGTTGGATACTAAAACCAAATACATTTATCCATCTAGTTGCTCCTTTACCAAAAACACCTATTAATTCAACTGAAAGCAAAAGTAATAATGATAAAATAAAAAAGACATAAGCAAATTGATAAATAAATTTAATATTTATTAAAGCTAAGATAACTGCTAAAAAAATAAAAAGTACCAATCTAATCAAATGTCTTGATGCCCAAGGATTATATGATCCTCCTGCTGCAGAATATAAACCTGCTGCACCAATAAAAGACATTAATATTATTAAGAAAATCAATAAGTAATTTAAATTTTGTATTTTATTTAACATTAAATTTCTAAATTTTTAGTAAATTGAAAAATTTCTTTAGCTATGGGTGCTGCAGTTGATGCTCCCGAACCTCCATGTTCAATAACAACCGAAACAGCATATCTAGGATTTTCAACTGGCATATATCCAACAAATAAAGCATGATCTCTTTTTTTCCATTCTACTTCTTTTTTCCTAAAATCTTCACTTTCTCTTTCAGCTACAGTTATTCTTCTAACTTGAGAAGTTCCTGTCTTACCAGCAAAAGGTGCAAAAGCAGATCTTGAATTATAAGCTGTACCTTTACTTTCATTAACCACCTTAAACATCGAACTTTTAATAATTTGAATTGCATTTTGGTATTTTTCTAAACTTTCAAATTCAATGTCGTTATTTTGCTTGATAATATTTGGTTTTATATTTTTTCCATTAGAAGCAATAATTGAAGTCATTACTGCAAGTTGTAGTGGATTAGTTAATACAAATCCTTGACCAATAGCAGAGATTAGAGTCTCTCCAGGATACCAACTTTCATCATATTCTTTCTTTTTCCAATCACGTGAAGGAATAATCCCTTTTTTTTGATTAGGTAAAGGGATATCATATATTTTGCCTAAACCAAAATCTTCAGCAACTTTAGAGATTTTATCTATCCCAATTTTTTTTGAAATTTCATAGAAGAAAACATCACATGATTCTTTGATTGCATTACTAACATTCATCGAGCCATGACCATTATTTTTCCAACAATGATAAAGTCTATCACCTAAACCAATTTTTCCACTACAAAAATGTTTGGTATTTGTATCAATAATTCCATGGATTATCCCAGCTATTGCAACAACCATTTTAAAAGTTGAACCTGGAGCATATAAACCTTGAATAGATCTATAAGTAAGGGGAGACAATTCGTTTTCTAAAATTGAATCCCAATATTCCTTATTTGGTTTTTGTATAATTTTATTTGGATTATAAGATGGAGTTGAGGCCATACATAATATGTTACCATTCTTAATATCCATAAGTACTACAGATCCTGCTTTGTGTTCTTTTAATAAATTTAAAGCATATTGTTGAATTCTAAGATCGATAGTTATATGAATATCTTTTCCTTTTCGACTATCTTGCCTTGATATTTCACGAATTACTCTTCCATAAGAATTAACTTCAATCTCTCTTTGTCCTGATTTACCTATTAAGTACGGGTTAAAACTTTTTTCAATACCATCTTTCCCAATCTCTAGGTTAGGCATATTTGAAATAAAAGGTAAATCAACTTCTTCACGATTGGGTTTATTTGTATAACCAATCAAATGTGAAACAGTATTATCAAACTGATAAGTTCGCATATAATCTTGAGAAATAAATATACCCTCTATATTAAGTTTATTTGTTTCAATTTTTTCGAGCTGTGACCAATTTATATTTTCAAAGACTTTTATTTTTTGAAATTTTTTAACTTTTTTAGATAAATCTAGTATTTTCTTTCTATCACTAAAATTAATTTTAATAATTTGATTTAATTCATTTAATGATTTATTTATATTCTTTGTGTTTTCAGGAATTATGTAGACATCAAATACCTTTATATTAGATGCTAAAACCTTTTTGTTTGTATCATAAATCTTACCCCTAATAGGGTATATAATCTCAACATCTATTTGATTATTTTTTGAAAGAGTTTTATATTTTTGTGAATCTTTTATTTGAATATTATACAATCTCCAGCCTACAACACCAAAAAAAGATACTTTTAATAAATATAATAAAAAAGTTCTTCTATTTAGAACTGAATATTGTTTTTTATCCTCTGAGTAAAACATTTCACTTATCCAATTTAGTAAACAAAAATACAGTAGGAATAAATATAATTAAAGATATTAAAAAGAAATTAAAGAAGGAACTAAAATTAAATTTATAGTTGTGTATTAGAATTGCTAAAATTTGTTCAATTAAAAGTAATATAACTAATGTTATAAAATAAATAAATATAATTTGATACGAAGATAACCTAATTAAATATTTTCTTAAAAATATAAATAAAGTTAATAAAGATAAAAAGGTAATTAAATGGGCTCCAATATTATTTAATAATAATAAATCAAATAAAATTCCATATATGAAAGCTAGAACATAAAGATAATAGTGGTAATGATAAAATATTAGATAAATTAAAGTTAAATGAAATAATATATAAAATGCATTATTAACATTAGGAAATAAAACAAAGGAATTTACTGAAATTGAGAAACTTATAATTAAAATAATATTTAGTTTAGATGAGGAGTTAAGAAATTTGGAAAACTCCATTATTCTGAAGTAACAATTTGAACATAATCAATATTTTTAAAATCAACAAATGGTAAAACAAAAAATCTATTTTTTTCAACTTTTGCTACTTTTCCAACTAATAAATCTACAGGAAAAATTTGAGCTGTTCCACTTGTAACTACAATATCTCCTAATCTAGGCATTTTATTTTCTTTAACAAATGAACTTACTAGATATTTTCCATCTCCTTTTCCAGTGAGCAAAGAAAAAATACCATCAGATATGGATTTAACAGAAATAGATAGATTAGGATCAGTTAAAAGAATTACTCTAGAATTATTTGCAGTTGTATCAATTACCTTACCTACCAATCCCCGTTCGTTTATAGCTGACATATTTTTCAAAATTTTATCATCATAACCAGCATTTAAATTTATTAATTTGGTATAGAGTGTATCATTTCTATTGATAAGGGATGCTGTCTTTACTAGAGTTAGATTATTATCAGTTGCATTTAATAATTTTTTTAAAACTTTATTCTCTCTTGAATTTTGTATTGCTAATGTTTGCCATTTTTTTAATCGTATTATTTCTTCTTGAAGAATTTTATTTTCAAATTTTAAACTTCTAAACTTATTATATTCATCAACAAAATTAGAAAGGGCATTTACTGGAGCTGAAATGGCTCTTGTAATCGGAATAATTACTGAGCTAGATATATTTTTTATCCCATTTATAAGGTACAAATCAGATTTTGAAAAAAAAACTAACAGGAAAGATAAGGTAACAATAGAAATAATTATAAAATTCTTTACTAAGCTTGAAATTTGAAAAGCTTTTATTTGGAACTTAGGTGCCATTTTAATTTTTAATCAGAGGCAAATACATCACTCAATCGTGATTTTTCTTCAAGTGCCTGTCCTGTACCCATCACAACACACAAAAGTGGATCTTCTGCGATTGAAACTGGCAAACTTGTTGATCTTCTTAATACTTTATCAAGATTATGTAAGAGAGAACCACCTCCAGTCAACATTATTCCTCTTTCAACAATATCAGCAGATAATTCAGCTGGTGTTTGTTCTAAAGCTCTTTTAATTGTATCAATTATTTGAGCAACTGGCTCAGCTAGTGCTTCTGCAATTTGTCTTTGAGAGATAGAAATTTCTTTAGGAAGTCCTGTTATTAAATCTCTACCTTTAACACTCATACTTCTACCATCTCCATCATCTGGTGGACTAGCAGAGCCTACATCTTTTTTCATTCTTTCGGCTGTAGTCTCTCCAATTGCTAATTTATGAGTTGTTCTCATATAATCCATTATAGCTTCATCAAATCGATCTCCAGCAGCTTTAACTGAACTAGAATTAACAACACCTCCAAGAGATAAAACTGCTACTTCCGTTGTACCTCCTCCAATATCAACAACCATTGAGCCTGTTGGTTCAGCAACTGGCAATCCTGCCCCTATTGCAGCCGCAACTGGCTCTTCAATTAAATAAACTCTTCTAGCACCAGCAGCATCAGCTGACTCTCTAATTGCTCTTCTTTCTACATTTGTTGCACCAGAAGGTACACATATTACAATTTGAGGGTTTGAAATAGATCTACCTTTATGGACTTTTTTAATAAAACTTTTAATCATTTGTTCGGCAACATCGAAATCAGCTATTACACCATCTTTCATAGGGCGTATGGCTTGAATTTTTCCTGGTGTTCTTCCAAGCATTTGTTTAGCTTCGTTACCAACTGCTAAAACTTGAGTTCTTCCATCATTTTCTATTGTTGCGACAACTGAAGGTTCATTAAGAATTACACCTTCACCTTTAACATATACTAGAGTATTTGCCGTACCCAAATCAATAGCCATATCTTTAGAAAATAAACTAAAAAAACGATCGATTACCATTAATTAAACTCCTTCTATTTTTAAACTTGCTGCATTCTCTTTAATAGATTTAGATTTTTTAAAGATCAATCTGTTTAATGCATTAATATAAGCTTTTGCTGATGCAACAATAATATCAGGATCACTGCCTTTTGCTTGTGACGATAAATTATCATCTTCAAGTCTTACAGTTACCTCCCCTTGCGCATCAGTTCCTGCTGTAATTGCATTTACTTGGTAAAGTTTGAGTTTAAATTCAGTATTAGTAAGTTTTTTTATTGCATTAAATGTAGCATCAACTGGACCATTGCCATTAATTTTAGTATTTTCCACTTTATCGTTAATTTCTATCTTTAATTTAGCCTCAGCTTTTTCAACAGATCCAGCATTTACTTCTAATGATACAAATTTAATGTGTTCATCGTATGACGAAGTTCTATCTTCTGCTAAAGCAATTAAATCTTCTTCAAAAATTTCTTTTTTCTTATCAGCTAGATCTTTAAATCTTCCAAATAATTCCATTAAAGCATTATCACCTACTTCGTAACCAAGTTCTTTTAATTTTTCTGAGAAAGCATGTTTGCCTGAATGTTTTCCAAGAACTAATGAAGATTTGTTGAGTCCTACAGACTCTGGCGTCATAATTTCATAAGTTCCAGCATGTTTAAGCATACCATCTTGATGTATTCCAGCTTCATGAGCAAATGCATTTGCGCCAACTATCGCTTTATTTGGCTGAACTGGAAAACCCGTTATTGATGATACCAATCTAGAAGCTTTCATAATGGACTCTGTTTTAATATCTGTATGAAATGGCATAAGATCTTTTTTTACTTTTAAAGTCATAACAATTTCTTCTAGTGAAGAATTTCCAGCTCTTTCACCCATACCATTAATAGTACATTCTACTTGTCTGGCACCTTCTTTAATTGCTGCAACATTATTTGCTGTTGCTAAACCTAAATCATTATGTGTGTGCGTTGAAAGAATTGCTTTATCAATATTTGGAACATTATTTTTTACATTTTTGAAAATTTTACCAAACTCTTCTGGTAATGTATAACCAACAGTATCAGGGATATTAATAGTTGAAGCACCGGAATTAATAGCAAGCTCAATACATTGATATAAAAATTCTAACTCTGATCTTCCACCATCTTCACAACTCCACTCAATATTATCACAAAGATTTCTTGCATGAGAGACTGTCTTTTGAATAGCCTCTAAAACTTCATCTTCTGTTTTCTTTAATTTATATTTCATATGAAGAGGACTTGTTGCAATAAAAGTATGAATTCTTGGAGACTTAGCATGCTGAACTGCTTCCCAAGCACGATCAATATCTTTAAAGCTTGCTCTTGCCAAGCCAGCTATCGTTGAGTTTTTTACCTGTTTGCTAACTTCAGAAACTGCTTCAAAATCTCCATTAGAAGCGATCGGAAAACCTGCTTCAATAATATCAACTTTCATTGAATCAAGAACTTCAGCAATTTGAAGTTTTTCATCTAAATTCATTGATGCACCTGGAGATTGCTCTCCATCTCTAAGAGTTGTGTCAAAAATGTAGATTTTTTCAGTCATTTATCTATTTATATACTAATCAAAATTTAATTATACTTTCATCTAATTTTTCGATTTATCAACCATTTTTCCCTCAGCAATCCATGGCATTAAAGTTCTTAACTTTTCACCAACTGCTTCAATAGGATGTTCAGCTTGTTCTTTTCTCATTACTTTAAATTTAGTTTGACCGCTCTGATGTTCTTGCATCCACTCTTTAGCAAATTGACCAGATTGGATTTCTGAGAGAATTTTTTTCATTTCTTTTTTTGTTTCATCAGTAATAAGTCTTGGGCCTCTTGAATAATCTCCATACTCAGCAGTATTTGAAATTGAGTATCTCATATTTGCCATTCCACCTTCATATAGAAGATCAACAATAAGCTTAACTTCGTGGAGGCATTCAAAATAAGCCATCTCAGGAGCATATCCAGCTTCGACAAGAGTTTCATAACCTGCTAAAATTAAATGTGTTAAACCTCCACATAAAACGGATTGTTCCCCAAAAAGATCTGTTTCACATTCTTCTTTAAAGGTTGTTTCTATAATTCCGGCTCTTCCTCCGCCAATTGCTGATGCATATGCAATTCCTATTTCTAGTGCATTACCTGAAGGATTTTTATCTACAGCTACTAAACAAGGTACACCAGCACCCCTTACATATTCTGCTCTTACTGTATGACCAGGACCTTTTGGTGCAACCATTATTACATCTATACCTTCCTTAGGTTTGATTAAATCAAAATGAATATTTAGCCCGTGAGCAAATGCAATTGTTGTGCCCTCTTTAATATTTTCAGCAATATCATTTTTATAGATTTCAGATTGAAGCTCATCAGGTGTTAACATCATAATAACATCAGCCCAACTTGCTGCTTCTGAAGGTGTCATTACTTTAAAATTAGCTTGTTCTGCTTTACTTCTCGAGTTTGAACCTTCTCTTAAAGCAATTGAAACATTTTCTATTCCAGAATCTCTCAAGTTCATTGCATGAGCATGTCCTTGACTTCCATATCCTACAATTGATATTTTTTTATCTTTTATTAAATTTAAGTCTGCATCTCTATCGTAATATACTCTCATTATTCCTCCTCATTTTTTTGAATTGATGATATTGCAACGGGACCACTTCTAACAATTTCAACTTTCGTAATTTCGTTAATTTCTTTTATAAATCTATTTACTCTTTCTGAAGCACCAGCAATTTCAAAAATTGTGGTGTTATTTTCATTTTCAATTTTTCTAGCTCTATATAAATCACAAAGTTGATAAACTTTCTTTTTATTTGTCTCAGAAATATAGATATAAACTAACGCAACTTCGGCTTCTACAGAATTACCTTCTTGATCTAAGTTTGTAACACTGTGAACAGGAACGATTCTAAGTAATTGTTTTTCTATTTGACTGACAACTTCTGAAGTTCCATGAGTTACAATAGTAATTCTTGAAATATTTTCATCATTACTAACTTCAGCTACATTCAAACTATCAATGTTATATCCTCTTCCAGAAAACATTCCAATTACTCTAGCTAAAACACCTGGTTCATTATCAACTAATACAGTTAATATATGTCTCTTAGTCTCTGATACTTGATCAGGAGAAGCGTAAACAGATTTATTCATTAAACTAAAATTTTTCCTTTTTCGGCTGATTTTTTATCTTGTTTTTGATCTTTACTTAACATCATTTCATTATGAGCAGATCCACTTTGAATCATTGGAAAACAATTCTCTTCTTTAGTGACCCAGATATCAGCAATTACTGTATTTTTTGTTTCAATCATTTGAGTTATAACGTCATCAAGTTCATCATTTGTTTTTGCTCTTAAACCAACAGCTTTATAACTTTCAGCTAATTTAACAAAATCAGGCAAGCTATCAGTATAACTTTCAGAATACCTTCCGCCATGTAACAGTTCCTGCCATTGTCTTACCATTCCCATATATTCATTGTTTAAAATAAATATTTTTACTGGCAATCTATATTGAACAGCCGTGCTCATTTCTTGAATGTTCATGAGTATAGAAGCATCACCTGCTATATCTACTACTAAGGCATCTGGATGTCCAACTTGAGCCCCAATTGCTGCAGGAAATCCATATCCCATCGTGCCTAAACCGCCTGACGTCAGCCATCTGTTAGGCTCCTCAAATTTATAAAATTGAGCAGCCCACATTTGGTGCTGACCTACTTCAGTTGTAATAAAGGTTTTTGTATTTTTTGTTAACTCATAGAGTCTTTGAACTGCGTATTGTGGTTTTATCTGTTTACCTTCATTATTGTAATTTAAACAATCTACCTGTTTCCATTTATTTATTTTATCCCACCATAATTTTAGTGCTTTATCATCTATTTGAAATTTCTTTTCTTTCCAAACAGTGATCATCTTCTCAACAACTTGTTTTACATCACCTATTATTGGAACATCAACATTTATAGTTTTATTAATATTACTTTCATCAATATCAATATGGATTTTTTTTGAATTTGGCGAGAAAGCATCAAGTCTTCCTGTAACACGGTCATCAAATCTTGCGCCGATATTAATCATAACATCACATTCATGCATTGCCATATTAGCTTCATACATTCCATGCATACCAAGCATGCCAAGTGAATTTTTATCTGATGAACCTACTACACCGAGACCCATTAAAGTCATTGTAACTGGTGATCCAACCATATTTATAAATTCTCTAACTAATGTTGAAGCTTTTGGACCAGAGTTAATACATCCACCACCAATATAAAAAATTGGTTTTTTTGCTTTTGAAATTAATTCTACTGCTTCTTCAATTTTATTTTTTTCAAAATCAGGACTTGGCTCAAACAATCTATGTGAAGGAATAATAATTTTATTTTTTTCTTCATAAGTTCCTGAAGCAAATTGAACATCTTTAGGTATATCAATTAATACAGGACCTGGTCTTCCATTTTGAGCAATAGTAAATGCCTCATGAAACACAGAAGATAATTTATTTACATCCTTAACTAAGTAATTATGTTTAGTACAAGGTCTTGTAATACCAGTTGTGTCACATTCTTGAAATGCATCACTACCAATTAAGTGTTGTGGAACTTGTCCGGTAATACATACAATCGGAACACTATCCATCATAGCGTCAGTTAAACCAGTTACAACATTTGTTGCTCCAGGTCCTGACGTTACAAGAACTACTCCAGTTTTACCAGTAGACCTAGCATAACCTTCAGCTGCATGAATTGCACCACCTTCTTGTCTTACTAAAACGTGCTTAATTGAATTCTGTTTAAATAAAGTATCATATATGGGTAATACTGCTCCGCCAGGGTATCCAAATACAACTTCTACGCCTTGTTCAGCTAAGCTTTTTAAGACAATTTCAGCGCCTGTAATTTCATTATTCATTGACTTTAGCTCATAGGCTGTGGATAAAATAAAATCAATAAATTAGTTTAAATTTGGTCTAAATTAATGGATTTTATGTCAATTTCGTCCGGAAATTGATCAAATTTTTTAAAAATATTAAGATTTGAAGATCTCCACCAAGTGTGTTGTCTTTTTACATAGTTTCTTGTGACCTGCTGAATTTTAGAAATACATTCTTCAATTGATACTTCGTTATTAAGATAAGATTGAATTTCAGGAACTCCGTGAGCTTTCATTATTGGTAAACTATTATTATAATTTAATTTAAGCAAATTTTCTACTTCATCTATCGCACCATCTTCAATCATTAGATGTGTTCTATGGTCTACTCTTTTATAATTTTCTTTTCTTTCAGGAAGAAATAATAAAATTTTATAATCTCCTAAATTAATTAATTTTTTATTTTTATTTTGTTTCCAGTCACTAAATTTTTTCTTAGTAAAAAAATTTACTTCCCAAATTCTTCTTATTCTTTGAATATCATTGGGTGAAATATTTTTCATTGCATCAACATCATGTTCTTTAACTAAATTAAAAAAATTTTCCTTACCAATTTTTAAAATCATTTTTTCTGATTCTTTTTTTACTTTTTCTGGAATAAATGGAATTGAAACTATTCCATTAATTAAAGACTCTATGTAAAGACCTGTGCCTCCAACTAAAATTGGAGTTATGTTTTTATCAACCAAATAATTAATTTTTGCTGATGCTTCCTCACACCATTTTTGTACATTAAATCTAATATCGCCTTTTACAAACCCATAAAGATGATGATTTATTTTTTTTAGATCATGTATAGTAGGTCTAGCTGTTAAAATACTTAACTCTTTATAAATCTGCATACTATCTGCATTTATAATTTCACCATTTAGTTTTTTTGCTAAGCTTAAAGCAAATTTTGATTTTCCTGATGCAGTGGGTCCTAATACAAAATAGATTTGAGTTTTCAATTATTCTTAAATTTAATTGTTACCCAATTTTGCTCATCACCTCTAATTATTTTTAGTAATAATGAGGATCTACCTGTTTTTTCCAAAGAATTTACTAATTCTTCAAATGAATTCATATTATTAATAATCTCTCTATTAACTTCTGTAATTATATCTCCATTTTGCAAACTACTATCAACATCATCAATTGAAATTACTTTAACTCCACTGTCATGATCTTCAATAGTAATTCCCAAAGATTCTATTTTTAAATTTCTTTCAATATTTGAAGTTGTTTTTCTTTCCGTAACTACCTCTCCAGGTAATTCACCCAATATTACCTCAATATTAATCTTTTTATTTTTTCTCCAAACTTCTAATATTGCAGTAGAACCTACATCTGACTCTGCAACAACTCTTGGTAGATCAGGCATCTTTTTAATTTCTATATTATTAAATTTTAAAATTACATCGCCTGGTTCTAACCCAGCAGTTTTAGAGGGACCATTAGGATTGACATTGGATATGAATGCACCTTTTTGATCAGGCAATCCAAGACTTTCCGCAAAATCCTTAGTTACAGGTTGAATTTGTACACCTAACCAACCTCTTTTAGTTTTTCCAAAATCTTTTAATTGTTGTACTATTTTTTTGGCGCTGTTCGCAGGTATTGCAAATCCTAAACCAATACTTCCACCTGTTTGCGAAACAATTGCCGTATTAATTCCTATTACTTCTCCATCTAAATTAAATAATGGTCCGCCAGAATTACCACGGTTAATAGATGCGTCTGTTTGTAAAAATTTAACATATGGTCCACTACCTAAATCTCTTGAGATTGCAGATATAATTCCTGCTGTGACAGTTCCTCCCAAACCAAGAGGGTTTCCGATTGCAATTGACCAATCTCCAACTCTCATTTTATCCGAATCTCCCCAACCAACATATGTAAGTTTTTTGTTTTTTGGATCAATTTTCAATACAGCTATGTCTGCTTTGGGATCTCTTCCAAGTAATTCGGCTGTAAACTCTGTTTCATCATTTAGAATAACTGTTATTTCATCAGCTCCTTCAATTACATGATTATTTGTAACAACTATACCGTCTTCACTTATTATAAAACCTGACCCAAGTCCTGTCATTGGTCGTTGTGACCGCCTTTGATCTCGGTCAAAATATTCTTTAAAAAAATCATCAAAAGGAGATCCTTCTGGAAATTGTGGTATTTGATTTTGGTTATTATTTTCAACAATCGTAGTTGATGCAATACTAACTACTGCAGGAGATAATTTTTCTACTAAATCAGCAAAACTCTCAGGTACAGCAAGTAATGGTTTCGAGAATAAAATAGAAATTAAGAATATAAATTTAATTCTCATATTAATTGTCATAGTATTTGAACGTGAAATAAATAAGGCACAGTCCTAGAAGCGCAAAAAATAAACTAATATTTTTTACAGTTTGTGGATTAATAAGGGAAAGCATATCGAGATATTTCTTTAAATTGTTCGCTAAGAAAAAATAGAGTATACCTTCAATGATCAGCACTAGACCTATGCTTATTAGAAATATTTCAAACATTAATTTTGGATATCTATTTCACCAAAAAATTTTTCACAAACTTCCCCAGGAGCAATTACCATGGACATCTCTGTATCTCCAAAAGTATCTTTACAAGCTTGCATTGTTCTTAAGAAATCAAAAAATTCCTCATCACGACTATAAGCATCACCTAATATTCTATTTTTAGCAGCATCTCCTTCACCTCTTAGTATTGATGAAGTTCTCTCGGCTTCTGCTAGAATTACTGTTTGTTGTCTATCTGCTGATGCAACAATTTCTTTAGAAAGTTCTTCACCTTCTGCTCTTAATAAATTTGCTTCCTTTTCACGTTCAGAACGCATTCTTTGATAAACGTTATTAGATACTTGTTCTGTTAAATCTGTTCTTCCAATTCTTATATCTACAATTTTAACACCAAAAGAATTCTCATTAACCTTAATTTGTTTTTCAATTTCATTCATAATATTAATACGTTCATCACTCAACAGTGATGTTAAAGAATATTGTGCAATTACACCCCTAACCGCAGCGTTTATGATCCTTCCAAATCTATCTGAGAAGGTAGTTTCATTTCTAACTGTCTGATAAAACTTTAATGGATCTACAATGTTGTATCTAGCAAAAGAATCAACAATAATTCTTTTTTGATCTGAAAGTATCATCTCTTCTGGTTGAGGATCAAGATTTAATAATCTTGAATCTAAAAAGATGGCGTCTTGAATAAATGGAATTTTAAACTGAAGACCAGGTTTTGTAACAACTTTTCTTGGATCACCAAATTGAAGTACTAATGCTTGCTTAGTCTCATTTACAATAAAAAAAGCACCTGTGAAAGTAAGGAAAAGAATAAATAAAACTAAAACTATAAGTAAATTTCTTGCACTAAATCTCATCTTAATTACTTCCTGACTTTTTAAGTTCATTCAATGGAAGGTAAGGAACTACACCCTGTCCATTTCCAGTATCATCTAAAATTATTTTGTTCTTACCTTCTAAAACTTCTCTCAAAGTTTCTAAATAAATTCTTCTCTTAGTTACTTCTTTCGCATTTTTATAACTATTGTAAACATCAATAAAGTTTTGTGCCACACCTTCGGCTTGTTTAACTACCTGCTCTTTATATGCTGTAGCAGCTTCAACAAGTTTGGCTGCTTCACCGCGCGCATTAGGTACAATCCTATTTAAATAAGTGTTTGCTTCGTTAACTAGTCTTTCTTTATCCTGTCTTGCCCTTTGAACTTCATCAAAAGCGTCAATAACTTGATCAGGTGGATCAACACTTTGAAGCTGCACTGATTGAATTAAAACACCACTTTCATAGGAATCTAAAACAAGTTGTAATTCATTTCTTACAACTTGTTCAACCTCTTGACGACCTTCTGTAAGTAAGAACTGAAGATCTCTTTGACCAACAACTTCACGTACAACACTTTCAGACATATCTTTGACAGTAAGTTCTGGATTTCTAAGCTTGAATAAAAAATTTCCAGCGTCTTTAATTTTGAATAGTACTGTGAATGCAACATCTGCTATGTTTTGATCACCCGTAAGCATTAAACTTTCTTCAATAACTTTTCTTTCTGCATTTGAATTTGAGCCAAAACCAAGATCACTTGCGCTTCTAAATCCAACGTTAATTTTTCTAATTACTTCAACTTTAGGTGTAACAGTTTGACCGATTGGAGTTGGAAAAAAGTAATGTAATCCAGGCTCGGTTGTTTGACCATTCCATCTCCCAAATAAAAGCTCTACACCCTGTTCATCAGGCTCTACTCTATAAAAACCTGTAGCTAACCATAGTAAAACAGCTACTATTATAAATATTGAAAGGTTACGTCTGCCTCCAAATTTAAAATTGCCAAATCTATCTTTTGCTTTTCTGATGGAATCTTCAAAATCTCTTCTATTTGGGCCGTTTCCAGACCCTCCTGAACCCCAAGGGTTGTTATTTCCACCTGATCCCCAAGGATTATTGTCGTTGTTATTTTTATTCCAGTTCATATATTATTGATAATATTGGCTCTATCTACTAACACTAATTGTATTATTTAATAACTAATATTTGAGTAAATCTGGAAAAATCAAGTATGTCTGAAGAAATTTTATCTTTAATTTACACATTTTCTAAGAAATTTAGTGATCCTGAAACAAATCTTAGTTTTGATCCTAAAAATCAAAATATTTCAGCAGTTGTAAAAGATGGCAATGTAAACATCTCCTTACTTGTAAAAGGTCAAAAAGAAGATCTTTATCTAAATATAGCAAGATTGCTTAAAAATAATGTTGAACAAATTTCTGGAATACTTTCTGTGAATGTAATTATAAACTCAGATGTAGAAAATACTAAAACAAATAATAATGATAATAAAAGATTTAAAATTGATGCAAAAAATATAGTAGCTATCGCTAGTGGTAAGGGAGGAGTTGGCAAATCAACATTTTCTGTAAATCTTGCCACAGCATTAAGCTCACTAGATCTTAAAATTGGCTTACTTGATGCAGATATTTATGGCCCTAGTATTCCTAGAATGATGGGTATTTCAAAAAAACCTATAATGAATGAAAACAAAAAACTTATACCTTTAGAAAATTACGGAATAAAATTGATGTCTATTGGATTTATTCTAGACTCTGAAGCTCCAACGATTTGGAGAGGGCCAATGGTCATGAAAGCTTTAGAGCAGATGTTTAATGGAGTTGAATGGGGTGAATTAGATTACCTTATAATAGATTTGCCACCAGGCACTGGAGATGCTCAGCTTACTTTGGCTCAAAGTTCAAAACTCTCTGGATCAATTGTAATTTCTACACCTCAAGATGTAGCTCTTACTGATGCTAGAAAAGGAATAAATATGTTTAAAAAAGTAAATGTTGAGATTCTTGGTATTGTTGAAAATATGAGTTATTTCATATGTAATAATTGTAATCAGAAACATTATATATTTTCAAAAGATGGTGTAAAAAAAGAAGCTGAAGAATCTAAAATACCATTTTTAGGAGAAATTCCTATTGATACAAATTTAAGAATTCAATCAGACAATGGAATACCTGCTCTGATAGACAATCCAGATGGTGAAATTTCAAAAAAATTTATATCAATTGCTAAAAATTTAAAAAAATCTCTAGATTAAACATTCATTGAAGCATCAATTTTTTCATGATGCTCATAGTTAACTAATTTAAAATCATTAACGTTGTATTTAAAAAAGTTTTTTGTTTCAAACTGAAGCTCAGGTAATTTTTTGGGCTCTCTTTGTAATTGTATTTTAACCTGCTCAAAATGTTCTTTATAAATATGAAAATCTCCTAAAGAATGAATAAATTTTCCTACTTCTAATTTACACTCTCTAGCTAACATATGAGTCAAAAGACTATAACTAGCTATGTTAAATGGAACTCCCAAAAACATATCGCATGATCTTTGATATAATTGGCAGCTTAATTTGTTATTTGAAATAAAAAATTGTGAGAATGCATGACATGCAGGTAATGACATATTTTTTATCTCAGGAGGATTCCAAGCTGAAATTATATGTCGTCTGCCATTTGGGTCTTCTTTTAGTCCTTTTATTAAATTTACAATTTGATCTTCTCCATTAAAATTTCTCCATTGAACACCATAAATTTTACCAACATCACCATCAAATCGAGCTTTTGGCTTCCAATAATCTGCTTCAGCATTTTGTGTCCAAATAGTTTTTTTATCTTTTAAGTTTTTTCTTGAATCATTGTATAAAATTTCTGCTAACCTTCTTTCATCATCAGAACCTTCAATAAACCATAGTAACTCTGAAATTACAGATTTCCATGCTAGTTTTTTAGTTGTTATAGCAGGAAAGCCTTTTGATAAATCATAATACATTTGAAACCCAAATGATTTTCTAACGCTACCTGCTCTGCTTTGAACATCAGTTCCATTATCATAACAATATCTTAATGCATCTAAGTATTGTTTCATTTTTCCCAAATTTCAAAATGACATGTTGTATCGCCATCAATTTTTTTAATCATATTCAAATTATTTTCTATTAAAGAGACATCTATAAATTTTTCACAATTGTAATTACCGTAGATTCTGGTTAGGTAAAATTGTTCTATTAAATTAAATGTTAAATTTATTATTTCTGATCCACCAATTATAAAAATATCCTTGTTTATATATTCAGATTGAATATTTTGAATTTCATTATTCACATTTCCACTTAAATAATAATCTGCTCCTTCAATTAATTCTTTATTTTTATTTGTAATTAGTACATTTATTCTTGATTTTAGAGGTGTAGGCATAAAAGGATCTTCCCAGGTCTTTCTTCCCATTACTACAATATTATTAATTGTATTTTCTTTAAACCATTTCAAATCAATTGAATTTTTAGGCCAAGGCATACTTTCCCCCTTACTTATGCCACCTTTTTCATCTACTGCCATTATTGCTTTAATCATGTTTTATTTATTTTAAAGCTTAATTAGTAACAATTTTTTTTTTTAATTGCTAGGTCTCAAGACAAAACTTTCAAGTATAATTAGTTTGAGGTATAATAATAATGTTGCTTTGCAACTAAGATAATAAATGCTTTGTGCAATAAGTTATTCGGACCCGGGGGCGGTACCCGGCGTCTCCACCAAAGATGGGGACGAAATAGGTTTGACGGTAATTCAAAGACAAAGACTTTATCCGGTATTGTACCACCGTTATCGGGCTATTTTATAAACGCTAACGATAATAGATTAGCACTTGCTGCCTAGATTCTAGGTGAGCGCGGTCCGGGGCACCGAGCAACAGAACGCCCCATTTTTTAAATATTATCTAATCAAATCAACAATTTCTTTTAAAAACCTCTCTACGAAGTTTACTACGAAGTTACTACGAAGGAAAATATATAATTTATTATTAGGTAATGTTAATTGTCAGATTTATTTAAACAAATTAATTGATAATGAATTATGAGTCTGAACTAACTGGAGGTCATCCAAATTCACTAGGTAATACAATAAAAGTTGTTGAACATGTTATTGTTAAAAAAAATAGAATTAATCCATTAATTAAGTGTTATTCAAGCACAGACCAAATAGTAAGATTAAGAACATCAAATGCTTTAAAAAGAATATTTAGACAAAAACCAGAATGGTTTTTAGATTTTAAACATATTTTCTTAAACAAAATTTCAAAAATAAAACAATCTTCCACACAATGGACCTGCGCTCAATTATTTTCAGAATTAGTTAATCAATTAGAAAATAAAGAACAAAAAAAAGCAAAAAAAATTGTATCTGATTATCTTAATAATTCCAGTGATTGGATTGTTTTGTGTCAATCAATGAATGCTCTAATAACTTTCAATAAAATTGATAATAAAACAATAAAAGAAAATATAAAAATTATTAAAAAACTTTCAAAAGATAGAAGAAAGGCAGTTTCTAGACTAGCAAAGAAATTATTATCCTTAATTAAAGAATAAAAAAGACTACGAAGAACTAAAACAAGAAATCTGACAAATAAAGAAAACTTACTACGAAGTTTCTACGAAGAAGTTTCCAAAAGTCCTTATTTTCTGTTAATAATGATTTAGTAGTCGTTATACAGAACGCCCCACTACAATCTTGATTTTTGATTCTTTATTTTGTTTTTTTTAGTTGCTATAAATCTGCGGATAATATTTGCTAAACAAATTAAAATTTATTAATTTTCACCAAACCATTCCCAAATAACTTCAGCAATAATATCACAGCTTGTTCCACCTGATTCAATTACTAAAGCTGCACCTTCTGCACCATTTTCCCAAGCCAATTCTTGACTTCCAGTTAAATGATCTAATTCAGATGAGTATCTTTCAAATCTAGGACTTTCTTGTAATCTTTCAGTTATTAAAGTGTAATATTGATTATCCATACAGTTTTCTTCATAAACAAATATTTGAACCCATAATCCTCCTAAAGAAGCTATATCCTCATTAGAAACTTCTACATCATGAAAAGCTAGAGCAGGATTAACAAAAAATAAGAAGATTGTTATTTTTTTTATTAATTTTAAAAACATAATTAAACAGTACAATAAATTTAAAATAATTTAATTAAAATATTTTATAACATGTGTATTATATGCTTAAAAAAAACTAAAAATTCTCTCATATTAAATAATATATGATATAAATTTTTAAGAAAGAATGAGCTAATTACAAAAGCATTGCTTAACCTTTCAAGTGTTTTGATGTGTATAATTATAATAAGCAATTTTTAATGCACCGAGCAATAAAACGAATAACATAATAAGGTAAATAAATATGAAAAAATTTGAAGATTTAATGAGTATAAGAAATGAAATTGAAAATATTTCTGCATCGAAAGCAAAAGAAAAACTTGATGATCCAAATGTGCAATTTATTGATGTTAGGGATAAAGAAAGTTTTGATAAAGGAACAATAGGAAATGCAATTCATTTGGATAGAGCTTTTCTTGAATTTTATTTGGCAGAAGGTAGTCCTTTAGAAAATAAATTTTTCAAAGAAAACCCAGATAAAGAATATGTTGTATTTTGTGGTGTAGGCGGACAAGGAACTTTATCAACTAAAACAATGAAAGATATGGGTATTAAAAATGTTAAAAATATTACTGGCGGTATGGCTGAATGGGAAAAATTAAAAAAATAATTTTATTAAATTAGAAATTTATTTGGGTTTTTTTTCTTTAAAAAAAGGCACCATTGAGCTCCAAACACCATCTTTTTTCAAACGATGATAGGTTGCTGCTAAGATATGAATACCTATAAACCAATAAAGTAAATTAATGTTTAGTTCGTGAAAAATAATAACAATATCAGTTATAATTCCATCTTTAAGTTCTAACCAAAATAAAAAACCAATCAATAATCCTGATAACACAGTACCTATTAATAGAGCATACATACCGTTGTGAACAATTTTAGCAGCTAATTTTTGAGCTTTTGGCGTATCTTCAGGTAAGGATGTCTTTTGTGTTGTTTTCATATAAACTAGACGGATTAAAAGAAGAAACAAAAAAATTAATGCAAAAATAATTTCAAATCTAAAAAAGGCTTGGTCTTCAAGTTGATTAATATCATCTACTTGCTTGGCTACACCATAAACAAATAAAAGAACAAACCCCCAATGAAATAATATTGCTATTTTACTATATTGCGAATTATTTTTATCTAAACTCATAAATTTTATTGCAATACTTTAAATATTTAATAAAAAAATAAAACAGAAATGATTGAATATCAAAAAATACTGGATAAAAATATGCTAAATGTATTTAAAGATATTCTTAAAAACATAAAAGATAATGGATTATCAAATAATAATCATCTCTACGTTACATTTATAACGAACCATAAAAACGTTGAATTACCTATTTGGTTAAAACAAAAATATCCCCAAGAAATGACAATTATTATTCAATATGAATATTATGATCTAGAAATAAATAAAAATAATTTTTCTATTACACTCTCATTTGGTGATATTAAAACAAACTTAAAAATTAATTATAATGCTATTGTTTCATTTGCAGATCCTTCAGCTAATTTTGGTTTAATTTTGCAAAAAAGTAAAGTTCAGAAGAAAGTAAATAAAAAACTAGAAACCAATATGTCAAAGAAGGATAATGTAATTAATTTTTCAAATTATAAAAAAAATTAATCTAAGTAATAATGTTCAATTAAATCACCATTTTGATAGTCTAAACATAATGGACTACCAGTTGGCAGTTCTATTGAAGATATTTCTTCAGGTTTGTACATACCGACTTTAATCATAATTGCTCTTAAGGAATTACCATGTGCAGCAATTAAAACATTTTTTTTATTTAAAATATGTGGTTGAATTGTTTCAGTAAAATAAGGAGAAACTCGATCTACTACATCTTTAAGACTCTCTCCGTTTGGTGGTGGTGTATCATAAGATCTTCTCCATATTTGTACTTGTTCTTTTCCAAATTTATCAGCAGTTTCTGCCTTATTTAAACCAACTAAATCTCCATAGTCCCTTTCATTTAGATTTTGGTTTTTTTCATAAATTAATTTTCCATTTTTATGTAAATTTTCTATCTCTAATGCTTGCATAGCTATTTCTGCTGTTTTATTTGCTCTTTCTAAAACACTACTAAAAACTTTATCAATTTTTATATTATTTTTTTTTAATAAATGTCCTGCATTATTAGCCTCTTTAATGCCTTTTTCAGTTAATGGAACATCTTTCCATCCAGTAAATCTATTTTCTAAATTCCACTGACTTTGACCATGTCTAAGTAAAACAAGTTTGTTCATAAGTTACATATAATATGTTATAAAGAATTTGTTAATACGTAATGACTAATAAAAAAAGAATAGAATTTGACAGTTTAGGTTCCAAAAAAATTGATAAAAATAAACTCTGGGGTGCACAAACTCAAAGATCCTTAGAAAATTTTAAAATTGGCAGTGAGAAAATACCATCAGAATTGATTATAGCATTGGGTAAACAAAAGAAAGCAGCTGCACAAGCAAACATAGAACTAGGTGTTATAGATAAAAAATTGGGTTTATTAATATCTAAAGCCTGTGATAATATTATTAATTTAAAACTTATTGAAGAGTTTCCATTATCAGTATGGCAAACTGGATCAGGAACTCAAACTAATATGAATGCAAATGAAGTAATTAGTAATCATATTATTAAAACATTAAATGGAAAAATTGGAAGTAAAAAACCTATTCACCCAAATGATCATGTAAATTTATCTCAATCATCCAATGATACCTTTCCAACAATAATGCATGTTGCAATAAATGAGTTATCAATAAAAAATTTAATTCCAAATCTTCAAGATCTAATAAAAGAATTTCAAAAAAAGAAAAAAATATTTCAAAATATAATTAAAATAGGAAGAACTCATACTCAAGATGCAACACCAATTACTTTAGGTGATGAGTTTTCTGCCTTTTGTTCTCAATTACAAGCTTGTTTAAAAAGAATAGAAATTTCAAAATCAGAATTGAGATATCTTGCTCAAGGTGGGACTGCCGTAGGTTCTGGAATTAATGCACCAAAAAAATTTGATCACGTATTTTGTAAATATTTGAATAAACTTACTTGGGATAATTATAAACCATCTCAAAATAAATTTGAGTCTTTAGCATCTCATGATCCACTAATTAATTTTTCAAATTCTTTAAAAACTTTATCAATTTCATTATTAAAAATAATAAATGATATTCGATTTTTAGCATCTGGACCTAGATCTGGTTTAGGAGAGCTAATTTTGCCTGTTAATGAACCTGGATCATCAATTATGCCAGGAAAGGTAAACCCTACTCAAATTGAAGCCTTAAGCATGGTATGTGTTCAAGTAATTGGAAATAGCACGACTGTAGATCTTGCTGGTGCAAATGGTCATTTTCAATTAAATACATATAAACCAGTTATAGCCTTTAACATTCTACAATCTGTAAATCTCCTTAGTGATGGTATTAAAAGTTTTAATAAAAATTGTTTAAAGGGATTACAAGCAAACAAAGAAATAATTGATAATCATTTAAATAACTCTTTAATGCTGGTAACTGCCTTAAATAAAAGTATTGGATATGATAATGCAGCAAAAATTGCTAAAAAAGCATTTGATGAAAATTTGACTCTTAAAGAAGCGGCATTAAAATTAAAATTAATTTCTGCAAAAGAATTTGATAGGATAGTTGATCCAAAGAAAATGATTTAACTAAATATATTCGTAGTTATCTTTATCAGCAAATAAAGATCTTAATAATAAGTTATTTAAATGATGACCTGATTTGTTACCTAAAAAAAATCCATGAATTGGGGATCCAGCTAAATACAAATCTCCGATAGAATCAAGAATTTTATGTCTTACAAACTCATCCTTAAAACGTAATCCATCTGAATTAAGTATTTTACTTTCTCCAACAACAACTGCGTTATCCAAAGAACCTCCTAGTGCCAAACCATTTGATCTCAGCATATCGACATCTCTTTCAAATCCAAAGGTGCGTGCTGATGCAATATCAGTTTTATAGTTGCCATTTACTAGTTGTAGTTGACAGCTTTGTTTGCTGACTAATTTACTAGGAAAATCAATTTCAAAATCGATTGAAAACTGATTATTTGGTTTTAATTCAACAGATGAATCATTATTTTCTACCTTAATATTTTTTTTAACTTTTAAAATTTTTCTTTTTTTATTTAAACTTTGAGTCGAAGCTTGATCAATAAGATCAACAAACTTTATTGAACTTCCATCCATTATTGGGACTTCTGGCCCATCAATTTCAATTTTGATATTATCTATATGAAGTCCAGACAGAGCACTCATCAAATGCTCAATTGTTGAGACACTTGCACCATTTTGATTACTTATAGTTGTGCTTAATTTTGTATTAGTTACATTTGACCATATGGCTTCAATGATGTTATTTTTATCAAGATCCTTTCGTATAAACTTTATTCCATAATCAGCTTCAGCAGGATATAATTTCATGTTTACATCTAGTCCTGAATGTAACCCTATTCCATTAATTGATATTGGTTCACCTATTGTTTGTTGATTTTTAGAATAATTTGAAATGTCTATCATTTAAAAAAAAAGTGCTAATTTCAGCACTTTTTTATTATATATTTTTGACGCTCTTAACAACTAACCTAATATTTCAAAATATTGCAGATAATAGTTTGGTTACTAATTAGCCTGTCTTCTAAGGAAAGTTGGTATATCTAAAAGTTCTTCCTGTGTCTCCTGATTGAACTCATCATCTATTTCAGAAGATTCACTCTCTTCAGCACTGAATTCCTCTTTTTCAACAGTGCTTAAGTTATCATCTTTAGAATTGTTGTCCTCAGAGTCATTTTCTTCAATCTTTTCCTCTGAAGTAGCAAAAACAGGTTCCGTCTTAGTAAAAATATCATTTTCTGCAGCTATATCTTCAGATTTATTTTCAGTAGAAAGGGTATCAAATAAACTTAACCTTCTTACACTTGCTTCATTTGTTTTATCTATATCTAAAGAAGAGCTTGATATTTCCTCAGAAATATTATCTGTTTCAATTTGATCTAGATTTTGTGAAGCTTCGTTTTGAATAAATTCTTTATCATCAATATTTTCTTCTAAGCTTGAAATCTCTAATTGGTTAATATTTGTTTGCTCATCTACATTAATGTTATCAGAATTTTTGTTATTAAGCACTCCACCATTAGCTATCTCCTTAATCTCTTCATCTAGAATACTCCCATCTTGTGAGGCATTTTCCTGCAATATAGTACTTTCAGACAATAACTCTGATTTTTCTATATCTTGTTTATAAATATCATTATTTATATTTATTGGTGCAAAGCTTTCTATGGGTTTAGCTGATATATTATTGTTTACATCAATACCTGTGGCTACAATGCTAACTCTTACAACGCCTTCAAGTCTATCATCGCAAGTAGTTCCGTAAATAATGTTTGCTTCTTCATCAATTTCTTGTTTGATTCTATTTGCAGCTTCGTCAACCTCATAAAGGGTAATGTCTTTTCCGCCAGTAATATTAATTATTAATCCTTTTGCACCTTTTAATGACACATCATCAATTAATGGGTTTGCAATAGCTGCTTCAGCAGCTGCAATTGCTCTACCTTCGCCTTGTGCTTCACCAGTACCCATCATAGCTTTACCCATTTCAGACATTACAGTTTTGATATCTGAGAAATCTAAATTTATCATTCCAGGTTGAACCATAAGATCTGTAACACCTCTAACACCTGCATACAACACATCATCTGCCATCTTAAAAGCATCAGAAAAAGTTGTTTTTTCATTAGCAATTCTAAATAAATTTTGGTTTGGTATTGTTAGCAATGTGTCAACATACTGTTGCAGTTCTTTAATTCCTTTCTCAGCTAACTTCATCCTTTGAGAGCCCTCAAAATGAAAAGGTTTAGTTACTACACCAACAGTCAGAATTCCTTTTTCTCTTGCTAGTTTAGCAATTACTGGAGCAGCTCCTGTACCAGTACCACCACCCATTCCAGCAGCTATAAAAAGCATATGACTACCTTCAAATTTTTCACTTAGATCTTGAATTGCTTCTTCAGCAGCCTGTCTTCCAATATCAGGTCTCATTCCTGCGCCTAAACCTTTTGTGCTGTTTAATCCTAATTGAATTTTATTTGGACAACTTGAAATTTGTAAAGCTTGTGCATCTGTATTAGCTATTAAAAAATCTACACCTTCCAAATTAGCATTAATCATGTTGTTAACTGCATTTCCGCCAGAACCACCTACCCCTAAAACTGTTATTTTGGGATGTAAGTTTTGCTCTACATCTTGTATTGAAATATTGATAGTCATTGTAATCTCCGCCGTTTTAAATAGTTTTTAACGATTTATGTTCGAAATCGTCAATATAATTTACTATATATAGTATTATCTAAATATACTGATCAAGCCAAGTAAAAAAGCTGGAAATTCCACGTTTTTTTAAAGTTTTTGAATGATTTGCTAAAAAATCGATTTTAAATAAATCTTGATCATACAATATAGATCCAACAATGTCGCAAAAATTTGGTTTTTTAAAATTATTATCCAAATTTAATTGTTCTAAGGGATTTGATACTCTTACGCCACTTGCAAAAATTGTTTCTACATATTTTTCAATATTATCCATCATTGCCCCACCGCCGGTTAGAACTACATTATTTAATTTTTTATTGTTTAAATTGTTATCTTTAATTTTTTGCCATATCATTTCTAAAGTTTCTTCAATACGCGGTTTAATAATAGCGTTTAAGCTCGACCTTGTAATTTGTTTAAACGTATTTTTATCACCTGAAACAATTGGTATTTCTATTATTTCATGATCATCGCTAGGCGATGAAACTAGAGAGCCATATAAAGTTTTTAACCTTTCAGCACTTGAAATTGTAGTTGATAAACCTCTAGCAATATCCAATGTAACGTTATTACTGCCAATACCTATTGCATCTCCATACACAAATTTATTATTCTCAAATACTGATATAGAAGATGTGGAATGACCCAAATCTAAACATATAGTTCCAAGTTCTTTTTCATCTTTTGTAAGTGATGATAAAGATGAGGATAATGGAGAAGGAATATAATTATCAATATTAAGTTTCAATTTTTTAATAACACTGGAAATATTATTTGAATATTTTTTTTGAATATATATTTTATAAAAATTTATTTTAATATTATCTGAATAATTTCCAATCGGAGCATTAAAATACAGGTTATTATCAATATCATACGAAGTTATGTTATTAAATATTTCAAATTTTTCATTTTGATTATTAAAATATTCTGATTGATTAATTATTTTTTTTAGATGTAACTCAGAAATTCTCTCATTTTTTAATTCTATTTCTGAATTGTAGTAATGAGAATTAGAATTTAAAAGAGATAAATTAAGATTAATAGAATTTAATTTTGTTTGAGATTGTTTTTCAGCCTCAATTACTAAAGATTTAATCTGATCATGTAAATTTTCAAAATTTAAAATAATATTTTTTTTAATATTATTATTAGGAACACTAGAAATTGATAATATATTAATATTTTTGGTATTTTTATAATCAGCAATGACACATGATATTTTTGAATTACCAATATCTAAACCAGCTTTAATCATTTAAATTTATTAAAATTGTTTTTTTTAAATTTCTTAAATCATATCTTTGTATATTATGAATATCTGTTTCGCTAAGTTTATTTTGGATCATAATAAAATTCTGAATAGATTTATTTGGATCTTCTTCTGAAAGCATTAATTTCACATCGCTGTATAAATTTATATCCCATCTTCTTTTATTTATAAATTCTAAACTCTCTATTTGATATTTTTTTTCAAAATTATTATTTTTTAAAATATTAATTAGTGAATTAGCTTTTAAGTTTGAAGAATTACCCTTAAAAATTAATAATGACTGATGAGTGAAATCTGTAATATTAATTTGATCTATAATTTTTCCATTTTTATCAAAAACAAAGTATTTATCGTTAAATAAATAAATTCCTAATGGTTTATATTCTTCAATCCTAATAAATAGAGTATCTTTATAATTTGTATTTAAATATATTTGTTTGACCCAATTATTATCTTTTATTGAATCATTAATTTGATCCAATGGTAATAAAAAAATAGAAGATCCTATATAATTTTGCAGTTTATCCTCTACAAATTTGAATTCGATTTTCTCCAAACCTGAAATATCAAATTTTGTAAATTGATATTGAAAGTTTTCTGAAAAACTCTGAATTATATTTTTAGAAGTTTCAATTAACTTATTTTTGTTAGAATACACTAAAAATGAAAAAATAATTAAAAATAAGAAAATACAAAAATAAGTAAATGATCTGAAACTTAAGACATATCTTCTTCTATTAATATTGTTCATACTAATAATTTAAATTTTTGATCAATATAAAAATAATTTCTGAAAAAGGTAAACCTTTATAATTTGCTTGTTCGGGTAATAGAGATATAGGAGTAAGTCCAGGTTGAGTATTTGTTTCTAAAAAGAATATTTTATTTTTTTTTGTATCAAAAATAAAGTCAGTTCTTGCAATTGAATTACAACCTAAGAGTTTATGAGTTTTAGTAGCAAATTTAAGACATTTATTATAATTTATTTTATTTAATTTAGCTGGCAAAATATGTTTTGCGTAACCTTTTGAATATTTTGCTTTATAATCAAAGAAATTATTTTTTGATTTTATCTCTGTAACTGCAAGTGCGTGAATTTTTTTATCTAATTTAATAGTTGAAACTGTAAGCTCCCTACCAGATATGTACTCTTCGATTAAAATTTCTTTGTGATTATTAAGTTTCTTTTTAAATTCTTCCAAATAAGAAATTAAAATATCAAATTCTTTTTGATTTTTAATTATTTTAATACCAAAGCTTGAACCACTTCTATTGGGCTTAATTACAAATTTCTTTAACTTACTTTTGATAGTAATTAATTTCTTCTCATTCAAATCATTTATATTTAAAAGATAATACTTTGGTGTCATTAATTTATTTTTAATAATTTCTTTCTTAGATGCAGATTTATTAAAACATAGATTAGATGATTTTATATTTGAATGAGAAAAAGGAATTTTATTTTTTTTTAAAATTTTTTGAGTTTGTCCATCTTCACCAAAAGGCCCATGTAAAGCATTAATACAAAGAAAATTTTTATAATTGATTATTTTTTTATGAAAGTCTTTAGGATTAACTCTTAAAGTCTTAAACTTCAATTTATTTTGATTAAGAATTTTTTGAATTTCTCTAGAGGTTACTAAAGATACATCATGTTCTTCATTATTACCACCTTCTAAAATTAAAATTTTTTTATTACTCACCTATTATTTTTACCTCCCATTCCAATTTTATATTGAATTTGGCATATACTTTTTCTACAATACTTTTTCCTAGGTTTTCTATATCTGTTGCTGACGCACTTCCCCTATTTATAATAAAATTTGCATGCTGATCACTCACATATGCATCACCATAATTTTTCCCTTTACATCCTGCTTCCTCGATTAGTTTTGCCGCATGTAGATTTTTAGGATTTTTGAAAGTACTACCAGAAGTTTTATTTTTAATTGGCTGAGATTCTAAACGTTTTTTCTTTATTTCATTAATTTTGTTTTTTATTGAGTTTTGATCTCCATAATTAAAATTAAATATAGCTTTTGTAACTATATCTGTATTATTTATTTTTGAAGATCTATATTTTAGATTTAGTTTATTTTTTGTTATTGTTTTTCTTTGACCAAAATTATCACAAATTTCTATACTATTTATAACATCTACAGTTTCCGAACCATAACAACCAGCATTCATTTTTACTGCACCACCTATTGATCCTGGAATACCACTATAAAATTCAAAACCTTCTATATTTTTTCTTAATGCATAATTTGATAGATTAATATCTAAAATACTAGCACCAACTTCAAGTTTGTTATCATTAATATTAATAGTATTAAAACCTTTACCTAATTTTATGAGAGTTCCATTATAACCATTATCTCTAATTAAAAGATTTGAACCAGCGCCTAATATATAAAAATTTTCATTATTTATTTCATTTAATATAATTTCTAACTCTAAATTATCTTCAACTATGGCAAATATTTTTGCATTACCTCCAGTTCTGAACCATGTATGTTTACCAGCATTATAATCTGAGTAAATTTTACTTTTTAGTTTATCGGCTAATTCTATAATTTTTTTTGACATTAGTTATTCAAATATTTTTTTGCAATACTTGATATTGAACCCGCGCCCATAAAAACAATTGTATTTTGATGCAATGTATAAGGTTTCATTAATTTATTTAAATCATCTATATTTTTTAAATATATAGCATTTTTATTTTTTTTTAATATTTTAGAATATATGTCTTTTGAAGTTGCGCCCTTGATAATCTTTTCTCCAGCTGAATAAGTTTCTAATAAAAATAAATAATCAACTTTAGATAAAACTTTTATAAATTCTCTAATAAGTATTTTAGTTCTAGTGTATCTGTGTGGTTGAAAAACAACTATTACTTTATTTTTTAGACTTTTAGCTGCACTTAATGTAGCTTCAATTTCTGTTGGATGATGTGCATAATCATCGTAAACAAAGGATTTATTTTTTTTTCCAATAAATGAGAATCTTCTTTTTACACCTACATAATTTGTCAACGCTTTATTAATATCTTTGTTTTTAATTCCATTTAGTTTGGCTGCAATAATGCTTGCAGTTGCATTTAAAATATTATGATTGCCAATTGCATTGAGAGTAAATTTATAATTAGAAAAATGAATAATTTTATTTTTAATTTTTAATTTAAAAGAAGTTTTTAGTTTGTTTTGTATAATATCAAAGATTAATACGTCTGCTTTTTTATTTTTTATTGAATAAGTTAAAACATTTCTATTTTTTATTTTGTTAATTAGTAATTTAAGATTCTTATCATCATAACACATTATTGTGGTTCCATAAAATGGAAGCAGATTTATAAATTTTTCAAATGCATTAATTAAATTTTTTTTTGACTTATAAAAATCCATGTGTTCAATATCTAAATTGGTAATAATTGATATTTGATGTGGAAGCTTTAAAAAGGTACCATCACTCTCGTCTGCTTCAACAATCATCCATTCACCTTTTCCATAACGATTATTATTAGAAAATGAATTTATAATACCGCCATTTACAATAGTAGGATCTAAACCTGCTTCTTTAAAAATATTTCCTACCAAACTAGTAGTAGTAGTTTTTCCGTGAGATCCAGCTATGGCAATAGATTTTTTATTTTTCATTAATTCAGAAAGCATATCAGCTCGAGAAAGAACTGGTATTTTTTTAATATATGCCTCTTTTATTTCAGGATTATTTTTTCTAATTGCAGATGAATAAACTATAGCATGAGCATTTTTAATATTTTTTTTATTATGTCCTAAAAAAAATTTTATACCTTTTTTCTTTAATCTTTTAGTATTGTCATTTACTGATATATCACTACCCTGAATCGAATATCCTTTATCCAGCATCAATTCTGCAATACCAGACATTCCTATTCCTGAAATACCTATAAAATGAATTTTACTGTTAATTTGCATTTAGTATTAATTTATAAATTAAAGTATTAGAGTTTTTAACTTTAATCATATCAAATTTTTTATTCATTGATTCTAATTTACTTTCATTACTATATGTTTCATAAATATGTCTTTTTGCTTTGTCTAAAACATCATTATTTTGATCAAAAATTATGGCTAAGTCATGTTTAGCTAATATTTCAGCATTAAAAAATTGATGATTATCTTTTGAAGAAGGTAAAGGAATTAATATCGAGGGAAGTTTAAAGTTAATTAAATCAACAATTGTTCCTGCTCCAGCTCTGCATATTGCTAAATTAGAATTAGCTAGTATTTCATCTACATTTATAAAAAAATCTTTCAAAATTATTGGCGATTTAATATTTTGAAATTCTGCTTCATATTTTTTTATCAAATGTTTAGAACACTGAAATATAAATTTAGCTTTTATAATTTTTTCATTATCTATAATTTTAATAAGATTTGTTGCAAAATTTGATACAAATTCTGATCCTTGACTGCCACCAGAAATAAAAATTGTAAAGTTACTCTTAGAATTTTTATTGCTTATGTTATAATTTTTTTGAAAATTATTTTCTGGAGAACCAACTACAAATATTTTATCTTTAAACTTTGAATTGATTTTAGATTTAATATCAAAATTTAAAAATAATTTATTTGAAAAATTTAAAAAAAATTTATTAGTTCTTCCTATTATTGAATTTTGTTCATGTATATAAAGTTTAACTTTATAAATTGGTTTAAGTAACATACAAGTTAACATTGGAGAAAACGAAGCATAACTTCCAAAAGAAATAGAATGGGATGGTTTTAATAAAAATATAATAATGAATGATTGAATTAATCCGAATAAAATTTGAAATATGCCAAAGATTTTAAATATTAGGTTTCCATTCAAATTTGACGAGCTAATTATATAAATTTTTCCATTATAATTATCAAAGTATTTATAGCCTCTTTTGTCAGTTATAATTGTACAATTTATATTTTTATTAGATAAATAATTAGCAAAATTTTTTGCTGGTATAACATGTCCACCTGTTCCTCCTGTAATTAGTAAAAAATTTTCTTTCATAATTCTTCATTTTTTTTGTTTGTAAGAGATAATAAAAAACCAAATAAAATTGCTATTGATATCATGGAAGAACCTCCATAACTTACAAATGGCAGTGTCATACCCTTTGTTGGTATAAGGCCCAGCGAGCTAAAGATATTAATTAAGCATTGTAATCCAAATGAGCAAATTAAACCACTAATTGCTATAATTTTATATGTATCTTCAAGTTGTAGAACTTTTAATAAGCTTCTTATTATAATAGATAGAATTATAAAAATAATTATTAAACAAAAAATAAATCCTAATTCTTCTCCAGCAACAGCAAAAATAAAATCAGTGTTAGCATCAGGAATTTTTTCTTTTAAAATACCTTGCCCTGGACCCTTTCCAAGTAGCCCGCCATTTTTGAAAGCTTGAATACTTAAATCTATTTGATATGTATCAGTCCCACCTAATCCGCCAAGAAATGAATTAATTCTTGATTGAACATGATCAAAAATAAAATAAGAAAAAATTGAAATTCCTAATATAAATAAAAATGCAACAATAACTAAAAAAATTGATAAACCAGCAACGAATAACTGGCAAAAAAAAGTTGCTGACAGTAAAACTGTCATTCCCAAATCAGGCTGCATAAGTATTAAAGTTAAAAGCAAGAAGAAAAAAACAAATAGTAAAGGTAAATAAAATTTTTTATCTTCTATAGATTTACTTATACACCATGCAGTCAATATGACAAAAATAGGCTTAATTATCTCTGAAGGTTGAAGTGTAAAGTTAAATATTTGAAACCATCTCTTAGCGCCTTTAACTTCGTAATCTAAAAAAAGTATTAGCAGTATTATTATTAATAAAATAAAAAATAAAAACAGTGAAATTCTTCTAATATTTTTACTATCTAAGTCTGATAACGCAATAAGTAAAAAAACTGAAAAAATAAAAAAAATAGAGTGTCTATTTATGGATAAATTTTCATCTATGGAAAATGAAAGTATTAATCCCGTAAAACCCAATGATAATATTAATATAATATTAATTCTATCAATTGAACTCCACCAATTCTTTAAATATTCCATGGTTAATTTATATAATTTTTAATTAATTTATTAAAATGTATGCCTCTTTCTTCAAAATTTTTATATTGATCATAAGAGGCACATGCAGGAGCGAATAGTATAGTTGATTGATTTGAATTTTTTTTTATATCCTTGAAGGTTTCTTTGATAACTGATTTTAAATTTATCAATTTTTTTACAACCAATTTTTTTTTTAATTTTTTTTCAATGAAATTTCCTGATTTTCCGTAAGTATATACACAGCTAATTTTATTTTTATATTTTAGAAGAATTTCAAAATTTTTTTCTTTAGCTATGCCTCCTAAGATTAGGTAAATATTATTATAATTTACAACTGAATTTATTGTTGAATTTAAATTAGTAGATTTACTATTATTTACTATTTTTAATTTATTATTTGTAAAAATTGTAGATGATCTAAATGGCAGACCCTTAAATGTTTTAATAACCTTAAGAAAATTAGATTCTGGAATTTTTAATATTTTGCTACATATGTATGATATTAAAATATTTTGAATATTAAAATTACCTTCTAAATCTTTTGAGATTTTTTTTATAGATAATTTTTTGTTTTTTTTGAAGTAATTATCTAGAATATAATCATTGTTAGCGAAACAATCAGCTGATTTATCGACTAAAGAAAAACTAATTTTATTTTTAATTTTTTTTTGATTAAATATCTTTCTTGAATAAATATCATCAATTGATAACAAATTAATTCCATTTTTAGTAATAATATTTTTCTTCTGACTAACATAATCTCTAATACCTTTGTACCTATCTAAATGATCACCAGATAAATTTGTTATTACTGATATTCTACTATCAAGTGACTTAACCGTTTCTAATTGAAAAGAACTTAATTCGATAACATGAGCTTTATATTTTTTTTTAAGAAGAAAAGCATTGCATAATGATTCTCCAATATTGCCCCCAACAAACGTTTTAATCTTATTTTTTTTTAAAATATCTCCTATTAATTTGGTTGTTGTTGATTTCCCATTTGTGCCAGTAATAGCTACTATCTTTTCATTTGTTAAATTTGAGATGTATAGATTTAGATCTCTATTTACTTTTTGAGATATATTTTTTCTTTGAAATTTTTTTAGTCTTAAAGATATTCCAGGGCTAACAAAAATTTTTTCAAAATCATTTAACTTATCTTTTTTAATGTTAAAAAAATAATCTTTATTATAATTTTTTTTTATAGCTTTTCTTACTATTGGATTATCATCCCACATCTTAAATTTTATTTTTTTATTTTCAAAATAATTTACTATAGAAAGTCCTGATTTTTGAATTCCATAAATTAAATACATTATCTTATTCTTAAAGTTGCAAGACCTATCAAAGCTAATACAATAGTAATTATCCAAAAACGAATAACTATTGTTGACTCAGGCCATCCCTTTTTTTCAAAATGATGATGTAGTGGAGCCATTAAAAAAACCCTTTTTCCTGTCATTTTAAAAATGAATACTTGGATTACTACAGACAAGGTTTCTAGAACAAATAAACCTCCTATTATTGCAAGAAGAATTTCATGTTTGCATATTATTGCTACTGAGCCTAAAGAGCCGCCTAATGCTAAAGATCCTGTATCACCCATAAAAACTTTAGCAGGTGGTGCGTTAAACCAAAGAAAACCTAAAGCGGCTCCAATTAAAGAACCACAAAAAACTGCTAATTCACCGGTTCCAGGAATATATTGGATAAGTAAATAATTAGAAAAAACTATATTACCTGAAACATAAGCTATGAAAGCAAAAGACATAGCAACTATCATTACAGGGACAATTGCTAAACCATCAAGTCCATCAGTTAGGTTTACTGCATTAGCCGATCCAATAATTATAAATATGGAAATTAGAAAATAAAATATTCCAAAATCTATAATTAAATTTTTAAAGAAAGGAAATGTCATAGATTTGCTTATACTTGGATCTAAATTGATAAGAATTAAATATGTAATGAAAAAAGAAAAAATGATTTGAAATATAATTCTTATTTTTGATGAAATACCCTTACTGGTATTTGATTTGATTTTACTGTAGTCATCTGCAAAACCAATAGATCCAAAAATTAAAATAGTTGAAAGTAAAATCCATATAAAAATATTTTGTAAATCAGCCCAAATAATTGTTGAAACAAAAACACTTAAAATAATCAACAGGCCACCCATTGTAGGAGTACCTTTTTTTGCAATTATATGTGACTCTGGACCATCATCTCTTATTGGCTGGCCAGTTGGCTGAACATTTGATAATTTATTAATAATATAATTTCCAAATATGAGAGAGAAAAATAATCCAGTAAGAATAGAGGCGCCAGCTCTAAATGTTATATAGCTAAAAATATTTAGAAAACTAAATAAAGATTGGTATTCAAAGGCCAAATATTTAATCAAATCGATACCTGTTTTAATAATGTTTTTGCAAACTTATTTATTTTTGTCGAATTAGAACATTTAATTAAAATAATGTCATTATTATGCACTTTCTCTTTTAAAAATTGCATAATTTTATTTGTATTTTTAAAATGGATAAATTCATTATTTGGATTTAAATTTTTTACAGATAATTCAAAGAATTCGCCACATAAAATTACAAATTTAAAAATAGTGACATCTAATTGTTGTAGTAATTTATAATGAATTTTATAAGAATTATTTCCTAATTCATTCATTGTCCCTAGAATTATTATTTTTTTATTATTTTTTACTTTGATATTTTCTAAGTTTTTTATGCTTTGCAACATTGTATCAGGATTAGCATTATAAGATTCATCAATAATATTTATTTTTTTTTTATTTAAAGAAATTTTATGAACTAATCCCCTACCTTCCACTGGTTTTAAAAACTTGAAACGATTTAGAACTGATTTAATGTTCAGAGAATTTTCATTATAAAATGCAAGACAAAATAATAAGTTATTTAATCTATGCTTTACTATTACATCAGTAACAATATTAACCTTTTTTTTATTAATTGATAAAGTTACTTTATGCAATTTTTTATAGGGAGATATTTTTTTAATAAAATATTTTTTTGAAGAATTATCAATACGAATTATTTTAAGATTTTTTTCTTTTTTTGCTTTTGTGATTAAAATATTTTCAGATTTAGAAGAAACATTGAGATATAGATTTTTCCTATTATTATTATATTTAGAAATAAATATATCAGCTTTTTCTCTGGCAATATTATTTTTAGTTTGGAAATTTTCAAGGTGAGTAGATTGTATATTTGTAATAAATACCTCTGATGGTTTGACTAAATTACTAAGAAATTTTATCTCACCAAAATTATTTGTTCCAATTTCAAAAATTGCATAATTTGATTTTAAATTTAAATTTAGTAAAGAAATTAATACGCCTAACTGATTATTATAACTTTTCTTTGAGTAAGAAATGGTATGATCTTTTTTTAAGAAAAATGCTAAAGTTTCTTTTAAAGTAGTTTTACCAGCACTGCCAGTAATGCCTATTACTTTACCTTTGTATAAATCTCGTTTCGTTTTTGCTATTTTTGAAAGATACTTATAAATATTATTTACATATAAAATTTTTTTATTTTTGTTGAAATTTTTATTATCAGTTACACAAAATTTTGCACCTTTATCTATTGCTTCATTTAAAAACTTGTTTCCATGAAACCTTTTACCTTTTAAAGCAAGAAATATATCGCCACTTTTAATATCTTTACTTGATATTTGAATTTTATCTTTTTTAGATATTATATATTTCTCTAATTGATTTAATTCGATCATTAATTTAATAATTGTTTAACAACTGTAAAATCATCAAACTTAATTGTTTTATTTTTTAAAACTTGAAATTTTTCGTGCCCTTTACCTGCTACTATTAAAATTTCATTCATTTTTAATTCTTTAATAGCTAATTTAATTGCTTTTCTTCTATCAGATACTTCCATAGCTCTAGAACAATACTTTAGAATATTTTTCCTTATTTTAGATGGATTTTCGTTTCTAGGATTGTCATCCGTTATATAAATTTTATCAGCATATTTATTTGCAATTAATGCCATAGATTTTCGCTTACTTCTATCTCTATCACCGCCACACCCAAATAAAATTGATGGTTTCATTTTTTTGATTTTATAAGCAAGTAGAATTTTTTTCAAAGCATCTGGTGTATGTGCATAATCAATAATAATTTTTGATTTTTTTTTCTTATAATCAATTGTTTGCAAACGACCTGATGGATTTGTAACTTTTGATAATACTCTTATAATTTTACTTTGACTTATGTTAAGTGCTAAGCAACAAGTAATCGCGCATTCTAAATTTTCTAATTCTATACTTGTTTTAAGTTTTAGATTTTCTAGTTTATATTTTGTATTATTAATATTCAAATATACAAAATCATTGATTTTTATTAATTTTATATTTTTATTTCCGAAATATTTAATTTTTGCATTTTTTTTTATCAATGTTTTTTTTAATTCAGATAAGATGTTTAATCTTGAATTAATTATAGCAAATCCAGAATTTACTAAATGATTAGAGAAAAGTTTAATTTTAGATTTTTTATAATTTGAGAATGTTTTATGGTAATCAAGATGATCTTTTGAAATGTTTGTAATAGCTGCAATATTTATTTGATAATTTCTTAACCTGTTTTGTTCTAGAGCGTGACTTGAAGCTTCAAAAATAAAAATATTTTTTTCCTTTTTATTCGAAGATCCATATCTAAATAATTCTTCATAAGCGGGTGTTGTTAAATTTATATCATTTATTTTTTTTCCGTTTACAAAATGTCCTAAAGTACCAACCATCGTATTATTATATTTTAGTGAATTAAGAATTTTTGAAATATACCAAACAACTGATGTCTTTCCATTGGTACCTGTAACTGCTAGTGTTTTAAAGGGAATATTGCTATGAAGCTTAGTTAATAAATAATGTATCTCAAAATTAATATTAGATACAACAAATTGAGGAATTTTTAAGTTTTTAATATATTTATTTGAAATTATAGCAGGAGTTTTATTCTTAAGTACTTCATCTAAATAAATCTTTTTTACCTTTGTATGTTTGTCATAAACAAACAACGTTTTGTTATTAGTAAATTTTGAGTTAGAGGTAATTGCAGAGAAATATTTATTTTTATTAAAGTTGTACGTTTTATTTACTCTTATAACTTTTGATAAATTAGACAGTAGCATTTAATTTTCTATATAAAAAATTTGTGTCTACTTTTAGAAGATCATCGTTTTTATCTTTTGAAATATTAAAAAGGCTTATAATATCAATAATAATGTCTTTTACCAAGGGTGCATTAACTCTTGCTCCAGTCATTCTTTCTTTAGTGCCTGTTTTCTTTTTTGGATATTCAACAGCAGTGTAAATTACATATTGTGGATTATTTATTGGGAATATTCCAATAAAAGAAGTTAAGTTTCTATCTTTGTAATATCCACCATTTGGATTTAGTAATTCTGATGTTCCCGTTTTACCTCCTACAGAATAACCATCTACTTTTACTCTGGGACCAGTGTATTCAGTTTTAAGAACAACAGAATTTAATAAATTGATAAAGAATTTAGATGATTCTTTATTATTAAAAATTTGTTTTTGTTCAAATTCTTTGTTTAATTGAAGTGTAGGAAAAACCTCATTCCCATTATTCGCTAATGAAGCATAAGCTTTAACTAAATGAAGAGGCGTAATTGCAAATCCATGACCAAATCCTATAGTTGCTGTTTCTAGCTTACCCCAATTATTTTTGTTTCCTAAGGGAGCTGAACTTTCTTTATTTTCTATATTTATTTTTTTATTGAAACCTATTTTTTCAAAAAATTCTATTTGGTTTTTTTTTCCAATCAAAGTAGCAATCTGAGCTGTACCAATATTGGATGATTCAACAATTATTTTTTCAACATCATAAATGCCGTTATCTTTGTATTTATCATGATCACTTATATTTAAATATTTTTTTGTAACATCAAAAGTCATTTGAGGATCTAAAATATCTAAATCAAATCCAATAGTGGCAGTTATTGGTTTGAAAGTTGATCCCATTTCATAATTAGACTGAAAAACTCTATTCATTAAATTATTGTTATTATATGAGGATTTGTCCTCAGGATTATAATCAGGTAAACTTACTGATGATAAGATTTGACCGTTAGTAATATCCATAACTATAGCTAAACCAGATTCAGCTTTATAATTATTTATTGTTTTTAAGAGATTTTCTCTAACCAACTGCTGTAAATTAGTATCAATACTAATAATTATATCTTGTGATTTTGCGAGATCATTTTCAAAATACCTCTCAATTCCACTTTGACCAATTTGATCAATATCTACATATCCAAGAATATGTGACAACGTATTCTTATAAGGATAAATTCTTTTAAATTCCTTATGAGCTTTGATGTTTATTTCACCAAGATTAATTATTTCTTGATATTCAACTGGAGATATATTTCTTTTTATCCAAATAAATTTACTTGTTGATAATAATTTTTTTTCTATTTTCTTTATATCTAAATCAAGAATTAATCCCAATTTATTGGCTAGTTCTTTTTTATTATTTATCTTATTAGGGTTAATTGATAAAGAGATACTTTCAATTGATGTAGCAACTATATTTCCATTCCTATCATAAATACTGCCCCTAATATCTTTTTTTATATAATTAGCGGTATCATCATGCACATCAGGAAAGAGCATAATTGACGAGATTCTATAAATAGAAATAAAATAGACGAAGATAAAAATTGTAATTGAAAAAAAAACTCTTCTATGAAGTAATTTTAAAGAATCACTATCAAATAATTTTAGTTTACTTAACATTAATTAATTATTTGAACTAACAAGCTTAATATTTTTATCTTGATTTGAAAGTTCTTGCATTTTTACAATAAGAGGGACATTATTTTTTTGAGTTTTATAAAAATACAATTCATATAGTGTTTTTAAATATGAGCTATTTTGATGAGCAGCTAGTTCAATCTTATTGATTTTTAAGTTTTCTGAAATCTTAGAAATATTCATTTTCAGATTAAGATTATTTTTTTCGATTTCTCTTGTATTGTTAGCAATAAAAATCATTGAAAAAACCAGTATTAAATTAAGAATTAAAAAGAATATAATTGATTTAGTATACTTCATTATTAAATTTTCTGAGCTACCCGAAGTTTTGCTGATCTAGATCTGGGATTTTCTAAAATCTCAGAAGCTGACGGCAATATTGGTTTTTTGGTGATTATTTTAAGTTGAGTTGCCAGTTTATCAGGTAACTCCGGGTAGTGGCGGGAGGAACGCCATCGTTTACCACTATTGTGGTTAAAAAAATCTTTCACAATTCTATCTTCTAGACTTTGGAAAGAAACTACTAAAATCAAACCATCTTTATTTAAAATTTTTAAAGTTTTTTCTAGACTCGTCTTTAGTTCATTTAACTCATCATTTACATAAATTCTAATTGCCTGAAATGTTTTTGTTGCTGGATGAATCTTTATATTTAATTGATTTTTTTTTGGTAAACATTTTTTAATAATGTTTGATAATTCTATAGTGTCACTTATAAATTTTATTTTTCTGTTTTTTACTATTTCTTTTGCAATAAGTCTTGAGTATCGTTCTTCTCCATATTGATAAATTATATCAGCTAAATTTTTTTCTTCAAAATTATTAATTATATCGTAAGCTTTTTTATCTGAAGAACCCATTCGCATATCAAGTGGTCCAGATTTGTTGAATGAAAAACCTCTTTGCGCATTGTCTATTTGATTTGAGCTAGTACCTATATCAAAAAGAATTATGTCAAATTTTTTGTCTTCAAACTTTGTATTATTAACAATTTCTTCAATATTACTAAATTTATCATTTATTAGGATAAAGTTTGTAAATTTTGATTCTAATTCTTTTGCAAATATTTTTGAAATTGGATCTCTATCTATTGCCAAAAACTGATTTACATTAAATTTTTCAAGAATAGTTTTTGAATAGCCACCACCACCAAAAGTTGCATCTATTACATTTATTGATTTTTTTAATGGTAGAAAGGATATTATTTCTTTAATCATTACTGACTTATGTAAATTTTCCATATTATTTTTGTTGTGTTAACATCATTCGTAATGATTTTTTTTCGTTTAAAAGACGTCTTCTTGAATCTTCAGTATTTTTTAGTCCTTTTTTTGGCTCCCAAATTTGAAAATAATGACCTTGACCAAAAAAAGCAGCTTCAGTTTTAATGCCAGCGTATAATTTTAATTCTTCAGGAATTAAAAATCTTCCTTCTTTATCAATATTAGTTGTAATTATTTCTGAAAATATTGACGTTGAAAAATCATCATAGTCCTCAGAAAAAAAATCTAAATTGTTAATTCTTTTAGCTATTTCCTTTAATCTTCCAACACCACAACCTTCAATAGAAGATGTTTTAATTGATTTGTATAATATAATTTCATTTCTATTAGCTTTTGGAAGAACATTTCTAAAGCTAGAGGGTAAAGAAACTCTTCCTTTTTTATCTATTTTATTAATATATTTAGATACAAATAGATCCATGTATTATGGGTTATCATGGGATTATATGGGCGTCAATGGGTATATGAGTTTATAACAAATGTTCTTTGTATGTTCTCAATAAATATAGAGATGGTGCATAAGCCGGGTTCTGTAATTTAATAAAAAATTGATGATCATTAATCTAGAACAAATGTCACCATTTGTTTCAAGCAGTCTACCCGAACAGCTCAGCTGGAACTGATTGCCGTTCCTATTTGACCTTGCTCCAGAAAGGGTTTGCAAAGCCATTTTTGTTACCAAAAAAGCGGTAAGCTCTTACCCTACCATTTCACCCTTACCTTCTCAGGCGGTATATTTTCTGTTGCACTTTCCCTAAGCTTTCACTTGCCAGGTGTTACCTGGTTTCTTTCCCAGTGGAGCCCGGACTTTCCTCTTGATTACTCAAGCGATCATCGCACCATCAAATTGTGTAATAAATTTATTTTATTTTTCGTCAATAAAAAATGTAAATGTTTAATTAAAGTATTGTAAATTAAATTATTATTCATTTTATCTACACCATTCAAATATCGATTTTTATAAGCATTTTTAAGTCGGTTATAAAGTTTATAATTTTTATTAACATTACGAGTATCGTAACCAATAAATGTTAGAACAAAAATAATTTGCTGTTTTTTGGTCTTAAGATTGTTAATATAAAACCAATTTTCGATTACTTTAATATCATCTTTTCTTAATTTTTTAAAATTTGGTATAATTTTTGAAAAAGCAAGTGATTTCCATGGAAAATGCTTACCTGGATCTTTTTTTCTAAAAGGCGCAATATCTGAGTGTGCTAAAATGTTGTTCTGATCAATATTATATTTATTTTTTAATTTTATAATAAGCTTTTTTAACGATGATATCATTTTAGAAGAAAACTTATTATTTTTACCGAAAGGATTATAATCAAGCTCTATACCAATTGAAATAGAATTAATATCTGTAAAATTTTGCCAGAAAGACTCCCCTGCATGCCATGCTCGAAATTTGTCATTTACTAAATTAAAAACTGCTCCATTAGTAGAAATTAGATAATGTGAGCTTACTTTTTTTCTCTTATTACATAAAATTGAGATAGCTTCTGCAGTGTTTTTCAAGGCTGTATAATGAATAATAATGAACTTAATTATTGATTTATTTCTTGAATTATAATTTGGAGATTTGTATTTAGTTATATATTTCATTCAAATTTGTATATTTAGATATATAAATAAATTATGATAAAAAAATTTATCTGTCTAATGTTATTATATTTTTGTGTTAGTTGTTCCAATACTAATGTTGATAAAATTTTAGAACAAGAAACAAATTTAAATAGCGAACCAAAAAAACTTTTTATGATAGCTAAATTAAGTTTTGATCAACAAAACTTTGAATTATCAAGGGTACAATTTTTGGAAGTTATAAAACTTTACCCATTATCTAACGAAGCTGTTGAGTCTGAAATAATGATTGCTTTTATCAGTTACGTCCAAATGGATTATGAAGTTGCTATATTGAGTTTTAAAAAAATAATTAATAAGTTTCCATCAAATAAAGACATAGATTATGCATATTATATGATAGCTATGTGTTATTATGAACAATTAGAAAATGAGGGTTTAGATGGTTATTATAATAGATTAGCTTTAAAATCTTTCAAACAAGTTATTAAAAGATTTCCAGAAAGCAAATATGCAAAAGATAGTAGACAAAAATTAATATTGGTTAAATCAAATATTGCAGCTAAACACATGGAAATAGGAAGGTTTTATTTAAATAATAAAAAATATATTGCTGCATTAAATAGATTTAAAATAGTAATTGATGATTTTGAAATGTCAAAATTTACACCAGAAGCATTACATCGAATGGTTGAAATCTACTATGAAATGGGAATGTATAATGAAAGCTATAAAACAGCAGCTCTGTTAGGGTATAATTATCCTGATTCAAAATGGTACAAATATAGTTACAATTTAATAAAACAAATTGATGACAAAGAGACATTTACAAAAAAAATTAGAAATTTTTTTGATGGATAAAGAAAAAAAAATAATTAAAAGATTAGAAAAACTCGCAAAATTAATACAAAAACATAATTTTAATTATCATACATTAGATAAGCCTAAAATTACTGATCAAGAATTTGATAAATTAGTTAAAGAAAATGATAATTTAGAAAAAAAATATCCGAGTTTGGTATTAAAGAATAGTCCTAACAAAAATTATGGTAGTAAAATTAAAGATAATTTCAAAAAAATAAAACATGATTCTCAAATGTACTCACTTGCAAATGCTTTTGATAATAATGATATAAAAGAGTTTATAAAACGTTCAGTAAAATTTTTAAATTTAAATAATGAACATGATTTTGAATATATCTGTGAGCCAAAAATTGATGGATTATCTTTAAATCTTGTCTATAAAAATGGAAAATTGATATCTGCTGGAACAAGAGGGGATGGTTTTATTGGAGAAGATGTTACTCAAAATATTTTAAATATAAAAAATATTCCATCAAATTTAAAAAATGACTTTCCAGATTTTATTGAAATTAGAGGAGAAGTATTCTTGAATAAGAGTGACTTTGAAAAACTTAATTCTAAGTTAAATAATAAATCTAAATTTGCAAATCCTAGAAATGCTGCAGCTGGTAGTCTAAGACAACTTGATACTTCTATTAGTCATAGTAGACCACTAAAATTCATACCACATGGCATTGGTAAATGTTCTAGCAAATTTGATAAAATTGAGAATTATTATGATCAACTAAAAAATTGGAATATAACTCCTAATAATCTAAGCAAAAAATGTAACTCAATTGAAGAAATTATAAAATTTTATGATCAAATAGATCACAAACGATCAGGTATTGATTATGATATTGACGGATTAGTTGTAAAAATAAATAGTTTTAAACTACAAGAAAGATTAGGTTATGTGGGAAAAAACCCTAGATGGGCAGTTGCTATAAAATTTTCTGCTGAAAAAGCTAATACTATAATTAAATCTGTAGATTATCAGGTTGGAAGAACTGGTGCAATTACTCCTGTAGCCAGATTGCAACCAGTGAATTTAGGTGGCGTGGTTATATCTAATGCTTCTTTACATAATTTTGATGAAATAAATAAAAAAAACATAAATGTTAAAGATCTTGTCGAAATTGAAAGAGCAGGAGATGTTATTCCATACGTTACTAAATTAGTAAAAAAAAATAGTAAATTAAATACTAAAATAAAACCTCCTGAAAATTGTCCTGTCTGTAAGAGTAATGTTTTAAAAGAAAAAGATGAAGCAATACTCAGATGTACAAATACATATGATTGTAGTTCACAAAAAATAGGGAGAATAATTCATTTCGTCAGTAAGAAAAGTTTAAATATTGATGGATTTGGTGAAAAACAAATTAAACAATTATTTAATTTAAAGTTTATAAATAAAGTGGAAGATATATTCAATCTTGAAAAGTTTAAATCAAAAATAATTGAGTTAGATGGATGGGGTGAATTATCTTTTACTAATTTAATTAATTCCATCAAAAATTCAAAAAAAATTCCACTCGATAAATTTATTTATTCACTTGGCATTAGATTTATTGGAGAAGTTAATGCTGAAATTTTAGCAAATGAGTTTAAAAAATTAGATGTATTTATTTCATCTTCAAATAATATAAGCATGTTAGAAAATATTGATGGTTTAGGACCAAAAGCAATTTCTTCAATTATAGAATTTTTTTCAAAAGAAACAAATAAAGAAACAATTAAAAATTTAAAAAATCATTTATCTATTACGTATATAAAAAATGAAGTATTAGATAATTTCTTTTCAAATAAACATTTAGTTTTTACTGGTACTTTATCTGAATTATCAAGAGATGAAGCAAAGTACTTAGCAAAAACTAAAGGAGCAAAAATACTGTCTAGTATAAGTAAAAAAACAGATTTTCTCATTGCTGGAGAAAAAGCAGGTTCAAAAATTAATAAAGCAACACAATTAGGAATCAAGATTTTAAATGAAAATGAGTTCCTTAAAAAAATTAATCTATAATTTTCAAAAATTTTAGATATACTTTTTTTGAAGAAAAATTATCAAAATCAATTAAAGCTTTATCACCATCTAGTTTTAAAATTTTTCCATTTCCAAATTTTTGATGATAAACATTTTTCCCTTTAGAAATATCTACTTCATATTCAAAATCTTGATTAAAATCCCAATCAATATTATTTTTTTTTGAGTTTTCTAATAATCTTCTTCTTCCTGGTGTAATAATTTCTTCACTAAATGAGTCAGTTTCTAAAAAATCATCTAAAAAGTTATTATCTTGAATATATTTAGAGTCGTTTATCTCTACTTTATCTTCTGGTAGCTCACTTATAAATCTTGATGGTAAATTATAATCATGTGAAGCAAATGAATATCTATTTTGATTTACATAGGTGATATAAATCTTTTTTCTTGCTCTCGTTAAAGCGACATAAGCTAATCTTCTTTCTTCTTCTAAACCCTGATTACCTGACTCCTCTATTGATCTTTGACTAGGAAAAACTCCCTCCTCCCAACCAGCAAGAAATACATAATCAAACTCTAATCCTTTAGCGGCATGCATTGTCATAAGAGTTAGTGTTTCTTCTGAAGTATTTGTGATGTTTTCCATAACCAAAGATACATGTTCTAAAAAACCTTCTATGTTTTCAAATTCTTTTAAACTTTCAATAAATTCATTCAAATTGTCTATTCTCGATAGGCTATCAGGTTTATTTGAGTTCTCTTCCTCTTTTTTTAAATAATCCAAATAACCAGAGTCCTCTATTATTACTTTAGCTAATTCAATGTGGTCAAATTTCTTTTTAACCTTTTGCCATTTCAAAATATTATCTGTAAAATTATATAATTCACCCTTGGCTTTAGAATTACTTTTAAATGTCAGTTGTTGTGCAGATTCAAATAAAGAAATATTATTCATTCTTGCATAGCTACTAATTTTACTAACTGTTGATTTTCCTATTCCTCTTTTAGGTACATTGATTATTCTTTCAAAAGCTAAATCATCTGATAAATTATTTGTTAATCTTAAATAAGCAATAATATCTTTAATTTCTTTTCTTTCATAAAATCGTAATCCTCCAATTATTTTATAAGGAAGTCCAAGATTTATTAATCTTTCTTCAAACGATCTCGTATGTGCAGCAACTCGAAACAAGATTGAGATCTCACTTAAATTTATTTTATCTTTAATTATGTTTTCTATTTTATCTGTTACAAAAACAGACTCTTCTTTTGTTTCCCAAAATCCATTTATTGTAATTTTTTCACCAATCTGATTTTTACTCCATAATTCTTTTCCATATCTTCCTTTATTTTTAGAAATAAGAGTTGATGCACAACTTAATATATTTCTTGTCGATCTATAATTTTGTTCTAGCCTTACAATTGTTACATTTTCAAAATTTTTTTCAAAATTTAATAAATTAGTAACATCAGCTCCTCTCCAAGAGTATATTGATTGATCATCATCACCAACGCAACATATATTTTTATTTCCTTTATATAAAAAATGAATCCACTTTTGTTGTATTGGATTAATATCTTGATATTCATCTACATGAATATATTTAAAAATATTTTGATATTTTAATAATATATTTTTATTTTTTTGAAAAATTTTAATACAAAATAAAATTAAATCACCAAAATCAACGCTATTTAATCGAAGAAGTTCAGACTGATAAATGCTATAGATTTTTCGAATTTCTTTATCATTCTTCCTATATTTATTTTCACTCAATTCATTTGGGCTGATACCTTTATTTTTTAAATTATCTATAGCTGATAAATAATATTTAGGTGAAGTTTCTTTTGTATCTATTTTTTCTACTTCACAAATATTTTTAATTAATTTTAATTGATCATCTACATCAATAATTAAAAAATTTTTTCTTAATCCTACTTCCTCATAATGTTGCCTTAGTATTCTTAGTGATAATGAGTGAAATGTCCCAACCCACATATTGTCTATTGGAAAATTTAAAGCATCTCCGATTCGTGATTTCATTTCACTTGCAGCTTTGTTTGTAAAAGTAACTGCTAAGATTTGCCTAGGAGTGGCAAGTTTTTTAATTAATATATTTAAGATTCTAAAGGTTAATACCCGTGTTTTTCCACTACCAGCACCAGCCAATACAAGTAAAGAGCCATCAGTTTGCTGTACAGCATTTCTTTGCTCTTTATTTAATAAATCAAGATAATTTTGCGAATTTTCTGTCATTTTTTTGCTATATTAGAGATATATATAATGTAATTTATAAACTATATTAAATAATAGTTTAAATATTAGTGATGAGTCTATGAGTAAAAAAATTATAATTCTATTTTTTCTATTTTTCAGTTTACTGTCCTATAAAGTAATAGCAAGTGATGCCGATCAGGTAAATACTGACTCAGAGGATTTTGAAACAACTACGATAGAGGATGAAATATATGATCCTTTTGAACCAGTAAATAGAGCTATATTTAGTTTTAACAATGTAGCAGATAGAATTGTTTTAGAGCCAATTGCAAAAGGCTATAAAAAATTACCTTCTCCACTGCAAAGTGGAATAAATAATTTTTTGAGCAATTTAAGAGCTCCCTTGGTCGTTGTAAATCAATTGTTACAAGGTCAAGGTGAAAACGCTATTCAATCTTCAGGAAGATTTATTCTCAATAGCACTGTGGGTGTATTTGGATTATTTGATGTAGCTGAAAAGGTTGGTCTTGAAGAAAAAGAGGAAGATTATGGACAAACACTTGCTACTTGGGGTGTTGGTGATGGTTTTTATATTGTTCTTCCATTATTTGGTCCATCAAACCTTAGAGATACTTCAGGAATGGTTTTAACAATGATGACTGATCCAATTAATGCATATGCAGTAAGTGAGGGTGAAGCCTGGTTAGTACCAATGAGAACAGCAGTTAATGCTGTTGATACAAGATCACAAATAATAGATGAAGTTAATGCATTAAGAGATAATTCAGTAGATTATTATGCTGCAGTGAGAAGTTCTTATTATCAAAACCGAAAAGCAGCAATTAATAATGTCGATGACTCAGAATTAACCCCTCTTCCACTTATTAGCATAGAATTTGAATAATGAAGTTTAGTTTAATTATATTTTTTTTTATAATCTTTATTTCCAAAAATTTATATTCTGATGAAACGTCCGAATGGCTTAAAAGAGAAATTGATATAATTCTTGAAGCTTACAAAAACCAAAATCTCTCAAATGAGAACAGATTTCTTCTAATTGAAAAAACAATAAATAATAATTTTGCTGGAACTGGCATTGCTAAATTTGTTGCAGGAGAAGCTTGGAAAAAATCAGATAAAAGTACAAAAAAAATCTATATTGATAATTTTAAACGACATTTGGCTTTAAATATAGCTTCAATGATGCAAGGTTATTCAGACCAAACTTATGAATTAACAAAATCAAAATATGACAGCAAAAATCAAGTCACCTTGATTGATATGGAGATTTTTTCAGATACTGGATCAGTTATTGTAACATGGCGAGTAAAAGAATCAAAAGATCGATTCTATGTTATTGATTTAATTGTTGCTGACATTTCTTTAGTAGTAACAAAAAGATCAGAATTTAATTCTATGTTAAAAAAGGTTGATAATAATCTTTCAAAATTTAATGAAGTTTTATTTGATCAAAACCTTCAAAGTTATCAGAAAATTACTGAATAAAATCTTATTAAATTCTCAATAATTAAATTTTTAAATTTTTTATTTCTTCTTCGGTTAATATTGCAGGTTGATTAGGGTTGGTTGATAGTTGATAAGATTTGTTTTCTTCAGCCGATTTTATAATTCCATCCATAATTTCAAGAACATGAAGAGATAACTCAAGAGAGCATCTTGCTTTTCGATTATTAGATATAGAATCAATCATTTCTGAGAGACCTATTCCTCTATAATTTGCTTTTTTATTACCTTCTCCGTCACTTTTATTCGGAATACCTAACAACATGTTATCGTTATTGATAGTTTCCCATTCACTATCTTTTTTGGACATTAATAAATCACCACTAAAAAAATTTGGATCAGGGACAATCATTGAACCATCAAGTCCATAAAGTTCAATTGTTGAATGATTATTTTTCCAAACATCCCAAGTACAAAAAAACTGAACTTTTGCATTATTTTGAAACTCTAAAGAACCCATCAGAGTTGTTGGAGTTTCAACTTTAATTTTATCTCCGTATCTTGGTTGACTAGTTATTGTTCTCTCATTTGTAGCAGTTCCACTAATTGCATTTATTTTTTTAACTGGTCCAATTAGGTTTACTAATTGCGTAATATAATAAACACCAACATCAAAAACTGGTCCAGCACCAGGTTTAAAGAAAAAATCTGGATTGGGATGCCAATGCTCCATCCCGTGAGACATCAAATTAAATGTACCTAGAACAATTTTTCCAATCTTGTTGTCTTCAATTAATTTTCTAGCCCTTTGCCCTGCTGCTCCAAGAAATGTATCAGGAGCACATCCTACATATAAGCCTTTTTCATCTGCTAATTTTTGTATTTCTAAACCCTCTTCAAAATTCATTGCTAAGGGCTTTTCACTAAAACAATGTTTTCCATTATAAAGTGATTTTGTAATAATTTCTTTATGAGCTGCAGGAATTGTTAAGTTAATAATTAAATCAATTTCATTGTTTTCTAATATTTCATCAACTGATAACGCGTTAACATTATATTTAGATGCAGCATTAGATGCAGCTTCTTTATTAATATCAGCGCAAGCAACTATTTTGAAATTATTGAATATTTTTTGACATTCAAAATAAGTCTCAGAAATATTCCCACAACCAACAATTCCAATATTCATTAAATTGTTTCTAAATATTCTAAAGACTTGGTCGTGTATTCTTTATAATCCTTTGGATCATCGTGCTCTAAAACAAATACCTCACATGGTGTTTTTTTAACTTCTGAAATTAGTTTTGGCCAATCAATGAAACCCTCTCCTACTGCAGATTGCTGATCATGTTCTAATAAATTTTTAGTTTGATCATAAAAATCTTTCAAATGACAGCCAACAATTTTATTTTTATATTTTTCTATCCAATCAAGTGGATTAGCCTTTCCAGCAACTGCCCAACCAAGATCTAATTCCATTTTAAGATTTTCATTATGATCCATCATACACTCAATTGGAAGTTTTCCACTAGGTAGAGGTCTAAATTCAAAAGAGTGATTATGATATCCAAGTGTTAATCCATTATCTTCATAAATTTGAACATATGAAGATAAATCTTTCCCAAAACTATTCCAAGTATCTTCATCAAGATCAAAATTTGAAGCAAAATCTTTATTGAATTTTTCTGGTACAGATGGGACTATTGCATGTTTTATATTAAGATATTTCATCCTTCTGATTGTTTCATCAGTATCTGTTATAGCTTGAAAGCTTATGTGTGATGATTTTATAGAAATATCGTTATCATCCATCATGGATTTAAAATTATCTAAATTAATTTTATCTAAATCAAATAATTCAATATTTTTAATTCCAGACTCAGATAAGAATTTAAAAATTGGCTCATAAGGTTGAAATTTTCTTGTAGTATATAATTGCATAGATACATCATTTCTGTTCATTAGATTCTCTCCTCAGATTTACTATCAAATATTGAAGATTTATTTATATCAAAAGAGATATTTATTTCATCATTTAAATTGTAATTTGAACTGCCTTCTAATCTAATTGATATCGGTGTACCCTCAATACTAGTCCAAACTAAAGTATCAGCACCCATGGGCTCTACTAATTCAACTTTACATAAAATAGAATTTTCGTTTTTATCTATAATTATATTTTCAGGCCTTATACCAAATACTACTTGTTGATCATCAATCAAATCATTAGTATTTTCATATTTAGAAATATTAATATGTCGTTTTCCAATAATTAAATTTTGATTTGATTTATCAAATTTAGCATTTAAAAAATTCATGCTCGGAGATCCAATAAATCCAGCTACAAACAAATTAGCTGGTTTATTGTAAATTTGTTTAGGCGTATCTAATTGTTGTATTAAACCATCTTTCATAACAGATATACGATCAGCAAGTGTCATTGCTTCAATTTGATCATGGGTTACATAAATCATGGTATTGGATAAATCTCTATGAAGTTTTTTAATTTCATAACGTAATTCGGCTCTTAATTTTGCATCTAGATTACTCAATGGTTCATCAAATAAAAAAACTTTTGCATCTCTTACTAAAGCTCTTCCTATTGCAACACGTTGTCTTTGACCTCCTGATAGTTGAGATGGTTTTCTTTTAAGTAATTCATTTATTTGTAAAAGATTTGCTGCTTTTTCTATTTTTTCATCTATAATTTTTTTAGCAGTTCCCATCATCCTTAAACCAAATGACAAATTCTTCTCAACAGTCATACTTGGATATAAGGCGTAGGACTGAAACACCATTCCTATGTGCCTATCTTTTGGCTCTTTCCATGTTACGTTATCATCTTCAATCCAAATCTGTCCATCCGTTAAATCCAAAAGACCAGCTATACAGTTTAACAAAGTAGTTTTTCCGCAACCTGATGGCCCTAGCAAAACCATAAATTCACCTTCTTTAATATCAAGACTTAAATCATTTAATATTTCAGTTTTTCCATAACTGAAGGATATATTTTTTACCTCAACACTATTTTTCATAATCACCCCTTTATTGCCCCAGCTGCTATTCCACGCACAAACCATCTTCCAGAAATAAAGTATACAAAAAGAGGTACTAGAGAAGTTAAAATTGTTGCAGCCATATCTACATTGTACTCTGCTACACCGTAATCTACTTGAACAATGTTATTTAATTGAACTGTCATTGGTTGATTATCTCTGCCGGCAAAAACTAACCCAAGAAGAAAATCATTCCAAATTCCCGTAACTTGAAGAATAACAGCTACGATAGTTATAGGAGTAGACATTGGAATTATTACATAGAAAAATATTTTTATAAAATTACCACCATCTATTCTGGCTGCTTTAAAAAGATCTATTGGAAGACTAGCATAAAAATTTCTAAATATTAGTGTTAGTATTGGCATACCAAAAATAGTATGAACAAGAATTATTCCTGGCAAAGAAGAGTAAATGCCAATTGCACTCTCAATCTTTAACAAAGGATATACCATTACTTGATAAGGAATAAATGCTCCAAAAAGACAAAGGCCAAAGAAAAAATAAGCTCCTTTAAATCGCCAAAATGCCAGAGCATATCCATTCAATGCACCAAGTGAAACAGATACTATGACACTAGGAATAGTAATTTTAATTGAATTAATTAAACCTGGTTTTAAACCTTCACAGACAAAACCCGTACAAGCTTCCGACCAAGCTTTTGGCCAAGCATAAAAACTGAGAGCTTTTGGAATATATAATAAATTTTCAGATCTAATTTCATCCATGTCTTTTAGTGATGTTACAATCATGACGTATAAAGGCATAAGAAAAAATAAAGCGCACATAAAAATAAAACCATACATCCCTATTCTTCCTATAGTTAAATGTTTTGGTCGCGGTCCATTTGGTTGAAAATTATTGGAATTAATATTCACTATTTTGCTTCCTTATTCCTAAAATAAAATTCATAGTATGCCCAGGGAGCAAGGATACAAACAACACTAATAAACATGATAATTGATGCAGCAAAAGCTTGGCCTAAATTTGCTCTACTAAAAAAATTCTCCATAACATACATAGCCGGGGTTGTAGTTGCGTAACCAGGTCCGCCTGATGTTAATGCTAAAATTAAATCGTAAACTTTTACGACTCCTGCAGCGATTAAGACTATGGATGTTACAACCATTGGTCTTATCATAGGAAGTATTACAAATAAATATGATCTCCATTTTGGAATACCTTCAATACTAAGTGATTTCCAAATATCTTCATCAATTCCTCTTAATCCTGCAAGCATAAGAACCATAACAAAACCTGCGCCTTGCCATACTGCTGCAATACAAACTGCATAAATTGCTAATTCTCTATTAACTAACCAGTCAAGTTTAAACCAATCAAATCCCCATAGGTGCATTGAATGCTCAAGTCCAAAAGTAGGATTCAAAACCCACTTCCATACTAACCCAGTTACAACAAAAGACATTGCGTATGGGTATAAAAAAATTGTTCTAAATAAACTCTCACCTCGAATTTTTTGATCTATTAATACAGCTAATAAAAAACCAATTACTAAACATCCAATTGTAAAGACAAAACCGTAAATAAATATATTTTCTACAGCTACATCCCACTTTCTACTTTTAAATAACCTCTCGTATTGTTGAAAACCTACATAATTTAAAGCGGGAATAAGTTTTGATCCAGTTAATGAGTAAATAAATGAATATATAATACATCCAACAAATACGGTTAAAGAAATAATTATCATTGGCAGTAAAGAGATTTTAGATGCCAAGTTTTTTGTTAAATAATACATTGGAAATTTAAAAAGCAAGTTAACTAAGGCAGGATAAATCCTGCCTTAATAAAAGTTATACTATAATCCGCTTGTTAAAACAGCTTCTAAATCGTCCATAGCAGCACTAACAGAGTAATTAGGATCATTTCTAAATTCAGAAATAATATCTTCCCAAGCAGAAGTGAAGGCTGGGCTATTCCAGTCATCATTTTCTCTCATTATTGCGCTAGGTTGTTGAATTAATTCAAGACCCATTTGCATACAAGCATCAGCAGCTGAAGTATCAACATCCAATCTCATTGGAAGTGATCCTTTTGCGTTATTAAAGTTAGCTTGAACAGTAGGATTTACCATCATACTTGCCATTTTTAGCTGAATTTCTTTAACTTTTGGATCTGAATTTTTTGGAAATACAAATACATCACCACCAAGAGCAACGTATTTTTCTTTACCAGGAATTACACAATCGTAATCTACTTTTGCTTCTTTTCCTGCTACCGCAAACTCACCTCGAGCCCAATCACCCATGATTTGCATTGCAGCTTTTCCTTCTACAACCATTGCTGTCGCATCATTCCAAAGTCTGCCAGGAGCACCTTCATCAATGAACTTATTTAGATCTCTGTAAGTTTGTAAAACCATTTCCATCTTACCATCTCTAAATGCTTCAACATCTTTATCTCTATAAAGTTTAGCCATGTGAGGAAAACCTAATGTAGAAGATGCTACAACATCAAACATTAGACCTTCTTGCCAAGGCTGACCTCCTAAAGCTAGTGGTATAAATCCAGCATCTTGAATTTGTGGCGCAACAGCAATAAAATCTTGAATAGTATTTGGTTTTGGTACACCAGCTTTTTCAAAAACTTCATTGTTAATCCACATCCATTGAGCACTATGAATATTTACAGGTACACAGTAGAATTCACCTTCAAATTCACATGTCTCAATTAGTTCAGGTGGATAGATAAAATCTCTCCATCCTTCAGCGGATGCAACTTCTTCTAATGATTGAAGTTGTCCTTGTTCAACTAAATCAACAAACTGTTTAGAAATATTGAACTGAGCTGCAGTTGGAGGGTTTCCTCCTATAATTCTGTTTACAGTAGTTCCTCTTGCATTATCACCACCTGTAATAGCAGTATCAATCCAAGTACCACCCATATCTTTCCAAGCTTCAGCAAATTTTGATATTGCAGCTTGCTCTCCACCAGATACCCACCAGTGAATAACTTCAGCTTCCATGTGACCACCAGCTTTGGAAGCGTTAGTAAAAGATAGGGGTATAAATAACGTAAGTAAAATTGAAAAAAATTTTTTCATTATTTTCCTCCCTTAATAGTTTGATAATTAGTAAAACGTTTTACTAATCAAGTCAATAAAACGTTTTACTTGTAAGACTAATAATTTTTAATTATGAAAAGCTAATCTTACAAAATGAGAAAAAATAAAAAAATAAATATAAAAGGATTGGCCCAAAAACTTGGTTTATCTGTAAGTTCTGTTTCTAGAGCACTAAATGGATATGACAATATATCACAGCAAACTAAGGATAAAGTTTTTAAAACTGCAAAAAAATACAAATACTTTCCTGACTTGAATGCAAGAAGATTGGCATCAAAAAAAACTGATACAATTGCCTTTATATCATCTATTGATCCTGACGCACCTGATCATGTTGTTTTGCAGTTTCTTGCAGGAATTACTCTAGGAATAAAGAATACTAATACTGAATTAATTACAAAGTTTTGCTTAAATGAAGACGAAGAAATGAATTATTTCAAGAGACTTATTTCTACAGAACAAGCAGATAAATTTATTTTTTATAAGATAAAAAAAAATGATGAAAGAGTTACTTTCTTGAATGAAAGAAATATTAAATTTGTAACTTGGGGCAGAACAAATAAACAGAAAGACCATGCGTGGATAGATTTGGATAACAACAAAAGCATAGAACTTCTGATGAATAAACTATCAAATAATGGTCATAAAAGAATTGCGTTTATTAATGTCCATCGAAGTTTTAATTATGGAGCTCAAAGAAAAGTTGCTTATGAAAATTCAGTAAGGAATTTACAACTTCAATTTTCTAAAGAATATTATCAAGATAGTTTAATTGAAACAGTTGAATCAGGATCAGCTTTAACAAGTTATTTATTAGGTTTAAAAAAACCTCCTACAGCTATAATTTGTTCACATCTTCGTTTTTTTACAGGGTGTTTGTTGAAGTGTCAGGATTTAAAACTGAATATTGGTCAAGATATTTCAGTAGTAGGATTTAACGATCAAGATAGTTATTTAAGCTCGCAAAATCTTACATATATTTCTCACCCGCTAATGGAAATGGGAAAACGTTCTGTAAAAATGTTACAGGATTTAGATCAAGACATACCAATTCGTAAAGTATCAACTTTGATTGAGCCAATATTAAATGAAGGAACGAGTGATAGAATCAAAAAGTCTAAACTAAGATAAGTTTAACCAATTAATTTCCTCTTTTGTTAACTCTATATCTAAACAAGGTAATGTTGTATCAAGCTCATTAATAGTTCTTGGTCCAATTAATGCAAATGAAGGAAAAGATTGATTGATAGTCCAGCTAGCTGCAATATTATGAGCAGAACATCCTTTTTTTTCTGCTAATTCTATTGCTCTTTTTTTTCTTTCTCTATTATCTTCACTATCATAGCAGCTGATAGGGCCACTAGAATTTTCACCAGGCGCTCTGTATGTTTCCGCTTTTGTAATTTTGTCTTCAATTTCTTTTGTAATATCATCTGGTAAAAAATATCCTCTTGCTTGACTAGACCATGACATATGGGATTTCTGAGATGAATTTAAATATTCTAATGTATCATTAGTGTTAGAAGATAAGCAACCATTCCATAAAGGTTTAATCATTTTAGCAAGAGCTAAATTATTATTAAGTATAGACATTTCTTGTTTATTATTTTTTTGTGCCCATTCATTTCCTTCTTTAAATCTTTCAATGGTCCAGTTTGAGCCTCCAAATATTTTTATTCTACCTTTTTCTTTCTCTTCATTTAAAACATCCATAAATTCTTCAACAGAATAATCGGTATTATCTCGGTGCATAATATAGATGTCAACATAATCAGTATTCATTCTTTCAAGAGAAATTGTTAATTGTTTTGAAATAGCTTCAGGATTGCAATCAGGCGTGTGAGCACCTTTGCCAAGTATTAAAACATCTTTTCTATTATTGTTGTTTTTTAACCATTGTCCTAAAACTTTTTCGTGATTACCCCCGCCATAAATGAATGCCGTATCAAACATATTACCACCGACTTCAATCCAATGATCCCATAACCTTGAAGCTTCGTTTATATCATCTTGGTTATCACATCCCATGACAAGTTTGGATATGTCTTTATCTATTCCTTCTATTCTATCATATTTCATATTTCATCCTGTGGTAGTTTATAATTTACTTTCTCTCTCCATGTATCAAGAGCTTGAAGATTACCTAATGTATCTTCCCAAGTCATTGCTGGATGAGGTGGTTGTGTTTTTTCTTTTGCAATACATTGACTTGCAAGCTCTCCTTCGAAGAAAAACAAATGCTCTGGTCCTTTAACATCTATAATTTCTTCATTACCGTTTTTTGTAATAATTATTTTAGCATGATATGGGCCGCCTTCTCTTCCAGGCATCCATGGATCTGGCAACTCAATTTTGCCATCCGATCCTGAGATAACTGCATTGTTTTTCATACTTTCCATAATTGCAGTTGAGACTTTAGCTTTGATACCATTTTTAAATTCTAAATTTGCATGTGCAACTTCATCTACCCCTGTTTCCCCTATTCTCGCTTCAGCATTTATAAAATTAGGTTCTAAAAATTTTTCCCCAGTTGCGACGCCTGCAATAAGTCTAGAAAAAGAAATAGGATATAACCCAACATCAAGGATACCTCCACCAGCTAAATTTTTATTAAATAATCTGTGATCTGGTATTGTTTTACCCATATCAAAACCAAAAGAAGCTTCAATAGATGTGATATTGCCTATCGTTTTATTTTTTATTACTTCTAAAAGTTTTGGAATTTGAGGATGACATCGATACATAAAACCTTCCATATAAAAAACTCCAGCTTCTTTTACAGCCTCTATAATTTTTTTACCTTCAATTAAATTTACAGCTCCTGGTTTTTCGCAAAGAACATGCTTTCCTTTTCCTGCAGCTTTTATTGTCCATTCAGCATGTAGAGTATGTGGTGTCGAAATATAAATAGCATCAATATGTTCTGAATTTATAATATCATCATAATTTTCAAATCTAAAATCAGGATGAATATCGTATTTATCACCAAAGCTTTTTCGGCGATCATCATTTTTACTTGCTATACTTACCAGTTGACCAGAGTATGATCCTTTAAGTCCATCTGCAAAATTATTTGCTATACTTCCAGGACCAATTATGCCCCATTTAATTTTTTCCATACTAACCTTTAACTGCTCCTGCTGATAAGCCAGCAATGTAATATTTTTGAACAAAAGAAAAAATGAATATAATTGGAATTGTTGTTAAGGTTGCAAAAGCCATAGCTTGTCCATACTGTGGTTCCTGACCAACACTTAACGCAAATACTTCTGTCATACCAAGAGGAATGGTATAATTAAGATCATCTCTTAAAATTATAAGAGGCCATAAGAAACTGTTCCAAGAATTAACAAATGTAATTATTGCTAGAGTGGCAATACCAGGCCAAACAAGTGGGACAATTATTTGCCAAAAAATTCTAAACTCACCAGCACCATCTGATCTTGCTGCTTGAATTAATTCATCAGGAACAGAAGTTATGAATTGTCTCATCATAAAAATTCCTATGGCAGGAGCAATAAAAGGAATGATTAATCCCGATAAAGTATCATTCATTCCCATTCTCCCCACTAAAACGTAAAGAGGGATCATTATAATTGGGAAAGGTATCATTGCAGTTGCTACCATAAATATGAAAAGTTTATTTTTTCCTTTAAAATTATATTTTGCAAAAGCATACCCAGCTAAAGTACATAAAAAAATCGTTAAAATTGTAACTGCAATCGCAACAAAGAAGGAATTAAATATCCACAAACTTGCTGGAAACTCAGTAAACAATTTTGTTACATTTTCCCAATTAGGACTTTTAGACCACATTATTGGTGGCCATGCCATTATTTCTGCTGTTGATTTAACTGAAGAGGTAAGCATGAAAGCGTAAGGGATAAGTGTTATCAAGCCAATAATTGTTATAATGAAATTTAATGAGTATTTACCAATTTTTGGAGATAAAGATTTTTTACTAGAAGTAGCAGATTCTATTGGAAAAATATTAGCAATAAAATCTATGATAGGAGATAAAATTCTCTCAATAAAACTTTTTCTAGCATCCTGATCTAAATTTGATGCAAATGATCTAAATTGAAATAATGATATAACCAAAATACAGATGAACATAAATACACCAATAGAAGAACCAAAACCTAATTTAAGTTGATTGAAACCTCTTTCCATCATGTATACAACCATTGATTTAGCGTGAGTTGGAACATCATTTCCACTATACATAACAAATACATCTTCAAATATTTGAAAAGAGCCAATAGAAACAATTATACAAACGAAAAGAGTAACTGGTGCTAATTGTGGAAGAGTAACATACCAGAATTGATGCCATGCCGTTGCACCATCAATTTTTGCAGCTTCATACAAAGTTCTATCTATAAATTGTAGTCCAGCTAAAAAATAAATACAGGTTAAACCAGTCCATCTCCATATTACTAACATCATGACAGACCACTTTGAGGTTGCTGATGACTCAACCCAATTGACTGGTTCAATTCCAATAAAACCAATTACATAATTAAGTAATCCAAATTCACTATTTAATATCATCTTGAAAGTTAATGCAGCTGCAACAACTGAAGTAACAATCGGTGAGAAAAATACTAAACGCCAAAAAGGTTTTAGTTTTAAACTATGACTATTAAGAGCAAGAGCTAATAAAAGAGCAAGGGGAATAGTAATAAACACACTGCCAGCAGAATAAAATACTGTATTCTGGAAAGTTTCCCAAAAGTTTTGGTCTTTAAAAAATAAATATTCAAAGTTTCCCCACCCTCTAGGTTTAGGAGCCTTTACACCTTTCCATTTGTAAAAAGCTAAAATAAAAGAAGCTATGGTAGGTAAAAGAAAAAAAATTGTAAAAATAATATAAAATGGCGATATAAAAAAATACGGCGCAACCTTTTCGGGTCTAAATCTTCTACTATTACTCACAACTGACATATTATTATTTTGATTTGATTTTTAAAAAGCAGGGTAAAAACCCTGCTTTAAAAAATTATCGTCTATAAAAAGTCAAGTTCATCTTGAACTTGTGAAATGAACCTTTCATGAGCTTCCTCAGCAGTTATTTCACCATTTGCTAATAATGTTGTCAAATCACGAGAAACACTATCAATAATAGCTCGACCAACATGCTGATAGTCATCAGCACTTGACCCTGCTACAGAAATAAATGGCTCTGCAAATTTTTGACCTCCATAAAAATCAAATTTTTTATCTGCAATTCTTGGATCTTCAAGAGCAGCCAATAAAGTAGGCATTCCTCCGAAGAAATCATATTTTGCAATTTGACCTTCATATGAAAAGTAAGCAAGTTCAAGTAACTTTTTAGCAACGTCTACAGCTTCTGAAGATTTATGAATGGCAAAACCAGTTCCACCCCAGTGAAAAGTTTTATATCCTTCATCTCCCCAAGTAGGAAGAGGAGCAACTCTCCACTCACCAGATTGTGTATCCTTAACTGTAGGTTGTAAACAACAATTGTTATACCAGTCAGGCGCCATAGTTCCTACAGTTTGCTTTGAATTGTAAAGAACACCAGGTGTTTGACCCCAATAGTCAGTAGTATAGTTAATTACTCCGGATGCAAAAGCTTCTTCTTGGAATTTTAAAACCTCCATGAAAAGATCTTCATCCATTTCAAATTCACCATCTTCATTGAAGAATTTACCACCAGCTTGTTGGTACATTCCAATAAATCTTAACTCAGATAGCATCATTGAAATTCCATCTTTTGCTAAAATTTTTCCAGTTTCCATAAACTCGTCCCAAGTTTTTGGTACTGATTTACCATAACTTTCAAGAATGCTTGGGTTGTAGTAATAGACCATATAACAGCCTTCGCTTTCAATTCCATATATCTCACCATTAGTGTGAGTCCAAGCAGCTACTTTTCCTGGATTCCATTGAGACATGTCACCGTACATATCTGTTAGTGGTACAAAGTTGTCTGAAATAATATCATCAACCATAAATAGACCAAAACCGCTTATCTCAATTCCTAAAAGATCAGTATGTTCAGAACCTGAAGCAATCGCCGTTAAACTGTTTGTAGCCATATCAGGCGTAACTTGAAAATCAAAAGTAATATTATCATCTGGAAATGCAGCTTGCACTTCTTCAAGATAAGTATTGAAATAATCAACATAGAGCTGGTTATGCGTCCACATTGAAAGTGTAATATCTCTAGCATTTGAAGTTGATGAAAACCCAACTAAAACTGCAAGAGACAAAATTAAGGATTTAATTAATTTCATCTATTCCTCCCTTTAATATATCTTTTAAAAGTTAAATTGATCGAAAAATCAAGATAAAAAAAATGTATTTAACTATTAAATAATCTTGTTTTTTTAGTTATTTGGTGAAAGCACTTGCTCGTGAGGCATTACTATTTTTTTTTGAAATTCAGTGAGATTTGAAAGTAGTTTTTTTGAAGGTCGATAAGGGTGTCTAAAAAAACCCCAAGAAGGCCCATATCTGTAAACAACAATTCTTCTTTCTCCTTTATTTGTTCTTTTTGCAGAACCATGACAAAGTGAATCTACAAATAATAGTCCGTCTCCAGCTTTTAAATAAATTTCTTTTGAAGCTGTCATATTATCAGCTGATGTAACTTTGCCCTTTTTCATAACATGTTTATCAAACTCTGGATGACGTAAATTTGATTTATGTGATGAAGGAATAATGACTGTACCACCATCACCTGGGCCTATATCATTTAGAGCTAGCAAAATATTAATTTGTCCGCAGTGAAATTTTCCATTTTCAAATCTATAATGACCTCTTTGAGTTCCTTCGTGAGCACCAGAATGAATTCCAATAGCTTCTCCCTGCCCTCTAATATTCGCAAAATTTTCATCGATAAATAATGGTCCATGATGTTGATCAAATGTATCTTTTCCTCCAACAAAATGAAGCATATGATTTATCCATGAAGGATGATCAATTAATTTTTCAAAGGGTTTTCCAGCTTCATAAATTTGTTGAAGATTTAAACCTTCCTTGCCACCATAATTGTGTCCATGAACATAGCCTGCCCATTCTTTATGTTTTAAACTTTTTAATTTATCTAGAATATTATTAAGATCTTTTAATTCTTTTCTACTTAAAGCATTTTCAATTATTAAATATCCATTTAAATCAAATAAGTATTCATCAAGCTGTGAAACTTTTTTCATATTTATATTTTGGATTAAAAAATAATTTTTTTCAATAATTAAAAGCTAATTTATAATAGCTTTAAACTCACCAGATTTATATTTTTTTGACATTTCACCTAAAGAAATTGAGTTTATAGATGAAGCATTTCCTGCAGTTCCAAATTCTTGAAGTCTACTTTTTACAACTTCTTTCATAGCATCTTTTGAAAGTAATAAATATTTTCGGGGATCAAATTGAGAGGGATTTTCATGAAAATATTTTCTTACTGCAGCTGTAGCTGCCAGTCTTAAGTCTGTATCAACATTTACCTTTCTAACACCATGTTTAATTCCTTCTTGGATTTCAGGCACAGGTACACCGTATGTTTCCTTTATTTTTCCACCATATTCGTTAATAGTTTTTATTAAATCTTGAGGAACAGAAGATGATCCATGCATTACTAAATGAGTATTTGGAAGTCTTGAATGTATTTCTTTAATTCTATCAATTGCTAAAATATCACCTGTAGGTGGTCGAGAAAATTTATAAGCTCCATGACTCGTTCCAATAGCAATAGCTAATGCATCTACATTAGTTGCCTTAACAAAATCTGATGCCTCATCTGGATCTGTTAAAAGTTGATCATGATCAAGTTTGCCTTCTGCACCAACACCATCTTCTTTTTCCCCAGTTCCAGTTTCCAAAGAACCTAAGCATCCAATTTCTCCTTCAACGGAAACACCTAAGGCATGCGCCATATCAGTTGTTTCTTTGGTAACTCTAACGTTATAATCAAAGTCTGAAGGTGTTTTTTGGTCATCCATTAAGGAGCCATCCATCATGACAGAAGTAAATCCAAGTTCGATACAATTTTTGCAATCTGATGGAGATCCACCATGATCTTGATGTAAAACAGTTGGAATGTCTGAAAATTCGTCCATTGCGGCTTCTACTAATTTTTTAACAAAAATGGGGCCAGCGTATTTTCTTGCTGCTCCAGAAGCTTGCAAAATAACTGGGCTATTTAACTCTTTAGCCCCTTCCATTATAGCCCTAATCGCTTCCAGGTTATTTACATTAAATGCTGGTACACCGTAATTATTCTCTGCAGCGTGATCCAAAAGTTGTCTTAGTGAAATTAATGCCATCTATTTAAGGCTTTATTAATTGTATAAAAAGATTATTCAAGAAAATAATGAGGAATATTATTAATTATTCGACAATCATATTTTCTTTTGCTCTTGCAGCAAGTTTTCTATCTTCTACTCTAGCAATAGATCTTAAATTAAAAAATTATAATGAATCTTTAATTGGTTTTTCTTTGTCCTTTTTTGCACTTGGAGTTATTGTTTCTTCATTTTTGCATAATATTATTAGAGAAAAGTATAGTTTATTTTTTACTTTAATTTGTTCTATTTTAATTCAATTATTATTTTTTTTACTTTTATTTTTTCAATTCAGCATTTTCACTATTGTGATTATTACATTTGTCATGGGATTTACAAATCATATCAATTTTTTGACAATTGAAACATATATTAGTTCAGAATTTAAAAATAAATCAGGTTTTTATATTTCTTTGTTTTGGTCTAGTGCGGGATTTGGAGCAATACTGGGCTCTCTTATTATTGCATTTAATGGAGTTAATTATTTAAGTTATGTAATCGCTATACTGCTTATTGTATTTCAATTTTTACCAGTTTTTGTTTCTAAATCGAGCATACTCTTAACGAAAGTTGAAAAGGTTGAGTTTTCATTATCTTATAATGTGATTAATAATATTAAATTTATTTTAATTTGTGTATTTTTTTTAGGAATTAGTGATGCAGGTTGGAGTTCTCTTTTTCCATCATTCTTAATTGAAAAAGGTTTTACAGATAAAGATGTTGGAAGAATTAATTTTACTTCAGGAATATTAGTGTTATTAATCTTTCCATTAATAGGAAAATTAATAGATAAAATTAGCAAAGTTTTAATTTTAAATATATTCTGCTTAATTTCCATTGCTGGTTTAATTATTTTCTTTTTTACAGAAAATTATTTTAGTATCATTTTTTTTACTTTTATTTTTTATTTATCTATAGGAAGTTTATTCCTTATTAATTTCAATTTAATTAACACTAATTTAAAAAGCCATTTAATTGTTTTTGGAGTAGCAAGTTATAGTATATGTGAAAATATTGGTTCCTTTGTTGGTCCAACTATCATTGGTACTTTAATAAGCTTTAATATCAATTATTTTTTAATCATATTTGGTGTAATTTTCTTTTTAATATTTACTATATTTAACTTTTCAACAAAATTAAATGGTGGGCCCTCAGGGACTTGAACCCCGGACCACCCCGTTATGAGCGGGGCGCTCTAACCAACTGAGCTAAGAGCCCTAATTATTGCCTATACATGTAAAATAAATGAATATTAAGCTTTAATTTATCAAAGTGATGCATATTCTAAATAATCATTGTGCTTTATGAATCTTTTCATTTGATCATCATACTGATCATTAAATCTTTTATATTCATCTCTTGCAAAGGGCTTTAAATTAAAATTATTCATTTCTTCCCTTGCAACATCTTTTTGGAGTAAACCTAGGCCATCTAAAACAGGATAATAAAGTTGTGATTGAACATGAGGAAGGCCTGAAAGATATAATTCAAAATCACTCATCCTAGGTAATTGATTTTTCCATTTATTAATGAGGTTCAAAGTGTCTTCGTGAATACATTCATTTTTAACATATTTCCAAAAATCACTATCATCTCTATTGGACACATAATGAGTATTAAGAAAGATCATAAAATCATCAAACTGACGTCCAACTCTATCATTAAACTCATCCATTATTTTTTCATTATTAAAATCCATTTCTTCTTTGAGGTAATCAGTTGCAAACAAAATCATTTGTATTAGAGTGCTATGAATTGAAGTGGCTTCTAATGGCTCAAGAAAGCCAGAAGCTAATCCTATGGCAATACAATTTTTTACCCATGATTTTTCTATTCTACCCGAAGTAAATTTAATATCGTTTCTTGGTTCTATTTCATGACCTAAGACTTTCTCTATTTCAATCTTAGCTTCTTCTGGACTTGTAAAATTATCACAATATACATAACCAGCACCAATTCTTTCTTGAGTTGGTATTTGCCACATCCAACCATTTTTTTGTGCCCAAGCTAAAGTATAATTACTAATATTTTTTTCATCTAATTTTAAAAAGAAAGGCATAGCTCTATTTACTGGTAAATTTTTTTGATAAGATTTCCATCCAACATTATATAATTTATTTATGAGGAGTTTTCTGAAGCCTGTACAATCAAGAACTAAATCAGTTTCAATTTCTTTACCACTTTCAAAATGAAGTTTTTCAATTTCTCCATTTTCATTTAATGAAGCATGCGTATAGACTTCATCAAGAATCTCTATATTTTTTGATCTTTTTCTTAAATAATTTCCAACAAGATGATTATCAAAATGATAAGCATAGAAAAAAGGGCTTTTTAAATCGGGTCTGCTATTTTCAAGATTGAAAGGAACTTTATTTGTTTCCATTAGTTTTGTGTGTAAATGCACATCAGCAACAGATCGACCTGCAGCAACTGCATAAACATTTAAATATTCAAAATCTTCAGGGTCTTTTTTAGATGCTAACAAATGTGGGTCATCAATTGGTCCATAATATTGATGATTTAATTCTTTCCAGTCTTTATGAACAATCCCAAACTTTAGAGTAGCTTTTGTTTCTCTTAAAAAGTCTAGTTCATCTAAATTATATCTTTTTAAAAAATCATAAAATATTCCGGTTGTTCCTTCTCCAACACCAATTATAGGAATGCTTGAAGGATCAACAATTGTTACTTTTACATTTTGTTTATTTGTGTAAAAAAAATCACTTAGAATATATGCAGAAATCCAACCGGCGGTGCCTGCGCCTAGGATAGTTACGTTTTTTAATTTCCTCATTAATAAATAATATCAAAAGCAGATTTTATTAAATTCTTTGTATAATCATTCTGAGGGTTGGTTAATATATTTTTTGCCACACCTTGTTCTAGAATCGAACCATCTTTCATAACGATTAAATTGTGGCTTATTGATCTAATAACTCTTAAATCATGACTGATAAAAATATAAGTAGTTTTGTGATTTTTTTGGAGTTGAAGTAATAGTTCTAGAATTTGTTTTTGAATAGATAAATCAAGAGCTGATGTTGGCTCATCCAATAAGACAAATTTTGGATTTAAGACAAATGATCTTGCTATAGCTATTCTTTGTCTTTGGCCTCCAGAAAACTCATGAGGAAATCTAAGCATGGAGCTAGGTTCTAAACCAACTTCACTCATTATGTTTTCAATTTTATTTAGCCGTTCGTTTTTATCTTTCATATTAAGTGCTACAATTAATCCCTCTTCTATAATTTGTTTAACAGACAATCGTGGATTTAAAGATGCATATGGATCTTGAAAAACTATCTGCATTTGATTTCTAAATGGCTTAAATTGCTTTCGAGATAAACGGTCAATTCGATCATCAAAAAACTTAATTTCACCTTCTACATCTGTGTTAGATTCTCTATCAACTAACCTTAATAAAGTTTGACCTAAAGTAGTTTTACCAGATCCACTTTCGCCAACAATTCCAAGAGTCTCACCTTCTTTAAGATCGAGACTGATATTATTTACAGCGTTAATTGATAAAACTTTATTTCTACCTGATACTTTTACTTTAGTATTAAATGTTACATTAAGATTTTCTCCTGAAAGGATGCTTCTTCCATTTTTATCATAATGTAAATCTCTTTCTTCTGGCTCTGATGACAATAAATGTTTTGTATAATCATCTTTTGGATTTTCAAAAATTTCTTTTGTAATGCCTGTTTCTTTAATTTTTCCATTATACATTACACAAACTCTATCACTTATTTGTCTGACAATAGTCAGATCATGAGTAATAAATAAAATGGACATTTGATATTTTTGTTGAAGACTTTGAAGTAATTTAAGTATCTCTGTTTGAACTGTAACATCAAGAGCAGTAGTTGGCTCATCTGCAATAAGTAAATCTGGATTATTAGCTATGGCGATAGCAATCATAATTCTTTGTCTTTGTCCTCCTGACAATTGATGTGGATACTGTGATAATCTAGACTCTGGTTCTGGAATTTGAACTTGTTTTAGTAATTCAAGACATTTTTCTTTGAGTTCTTTATCTGAAAATTTTCCATGAATTTTTAAAACCTCACTAATTTGGTTTTCAATTGTATATATTGGATTTAAAGAACTCATTGGTTCTTGAAAAATCATTGAAATATTTTTTCCTCTAATATTTTGATACTCTTTTTCAGAATAAGAATTTATATTTGTACCATTAAACTTTATTGATGTTTGATCAGATATAATTGCATTTTCTGCAAGTAATCGAATAATTCCTCTAGCAGTAACAGATTTACCAGACCCACTCTCTCCTACTAGTGCTAATGTTTCACCCTTTTTAATATTAAAGGATATGCCATTCACTGCATTTACTTTACCACTATCTGTATTAAACTTTACTTGAAGATTTTCAATTTCAACAAGATTAGTCATTATTTTTTTGTTGTTGTTGCATATGGATCAATTGCATCGCGTAAAGCATCACCAAGAGCATTAAATCCTAAAACTGAAATTAAGATTGCAAAAACAGGACTTAAAACCCATGGATAACTTCCAATTGTTCGCATATCTTGAGCAGAATTTAATTGAAGACCCCAACTAACAAATGGAGATTGAATGCCTAAACCTAAAAAGCTAAAAAAACTTTCTGTCAAAATTACAGAAGGTATCAATAAAGAAACACTTACTATAACGTGACTTGTTACATTGGGAAGTAGATGTCTATATATAATTCTTAGATCATTGGAGCCTAAAGCTTCAGCTGCTTTAATATAGTCTAATCTTCTTAAAGAAAGGGTTTTTCCCCGAACCTCTCTTGATAGTTGAGCCCACCGTAAAGAGGATAAAATAAATGCCATAAAGATAAAAATCAGAAATGGATCCATTTGCCTTGGCAGAATTGCTACCAAGGATAAATACAAAGGTAGATCTGGAAAAGCTAAAGCAAGTTCCGTAACTCTTTGTGAAGCTATATCAAATTTTCCTGAAAAATAACCTGAGCTAATTCCAACTAAAATACCAATGAAAGTTGTTATACTTACAACTATCAGAGCGAATAATAGCGTTACCCTACTTCCCTTAAAAATTCTTGATAACATATCCCTTCCATAGGCGTCTGATCCAATAAAAAATACTTTAGACCCGTCTTTAGTAGTAAATAAATGTAAGTCCAAATTTAAGCCTAGAAACTTATATTCCCATCCTCTAGTAAAAAAATAAAGATAGTTTTTTTGAGTATAATCAATCTCCATTATTGGAAGATATGTGTCAGGATCAAATCCTTCAGTAAAACCATAAGCAAAAGGTCTTAACGAAAAATTATTATCCTCATCAAAGAAATGTATTCCCTGAGGAGGATAAAAAACTCTATCACTATCTCTTGCTGCTGGATCATATGGAGATAAAAAATCTGCAAAAACAGCAGAGAAAATTAGAAAGCCTACAAAAATTAAGCCTAATATTCCAACTCTGTTTTTCAAAAATCTTTTTCTTACTAGTGAAAAATATGAATTTTGTAAGTTTGAAGTTGTTTCCATAATATTTAATTCTGTCTTACTCGAGGATCTAAAATTGCTAGCAAAATATCAGCAATTATATTTCCTATAATTAATATTACTGTTAAGCAAAATAAAATTGCTGCAGTAGTATAAGTGTCTTGTCTTTGAATAGATTCTACTAAAAGTGGTCCTGCAGTTGGAATAGATAAAACGATCGCAGCTTCTAGTTCTCCCATTAGCATATATGGTAAAGCAATACCCTGAAACATTACAAGGGGATGCAAAGCATTTGGTACTGCATGACGGTACAATGTTTGATTTTCAGACAAACCTTTTGCTCTTGCTGTTTCAATATATTGCATACGCATTACATCTAATAAATTTCCGCGCATAACTCTCATATTGTAGGCAAGACCTCCGATTATAGCGATGACAAATATTGGCCAAATATGAAGTATGCCATTCCATAGTTTTGCAAAAGACATTGGTTGAACAGCGTAGTATGGAGAATACATTGATCCAGTGTTGTCTGAATTTAGAACAATTGCTAACCAATACATTATTAGTAATGCTAGAAAGAAACGTGGAATGGTCATTCCTAAAAAAGCGAAGATAGTAGCTACATTATCACCTAACTTATTTTGATTTTTTGCAGCATAAATTCCTATAAAAACACCTATAGTTGTAGCAAAAAAATGACAAATTAATGCTATTACTAGAGTTCGAGGTAATCTATCACCTAACATTTCACTGACAGGTTTGTTGTAATGCATGGAAAAACCAAAATCGAAATTTAAAACAATATTTTTAATCCAATTGAAATATCTTATTACTAATGGTTCATTAAGGCCGTATTTTTCTCTCAACATTATTGTTAGTTCTAAAGCTTGTTCTTGTGTGATATTTGCTAAAGCTTTAGTTTGACTAACATACCATGTTGCATAGTCACCAGGCGGTAATTCAATAATAAAAAAAATTATAATACTGATTACGAACAGTAATGGAATTGAATAAAGAATTCTTCTGAATATAAATGAAAGCATTTTTTTTTAAAAAGTAAGGGGCTTAAATAGCCCCTTACTAAAAAATTTATTAATCAATACCAGGAACTCTTCCAGGGAAAAGTTCATCTAATTGATCATATTGATAAACCCAGAATTGTTCACGGATAACTGTATCTTCAGCCCATTGATAAGCCAAAACAGGCATTCCATCAGCTAAGTTTTGAATTCTTTTGTTTATCAAAAGTGCTGTTGGATATTGAACTATACCAGGCATATAAACATTTTCTGTAAATAGTTTCTGATAGCGAGACATTAATGCTTGAGCCTCTGCACCTTCAACACCATCTCTCCACTCTTCAAGAATACTTACGATTTCTTTCTCAAATGGTTGAAGTTGTTGAGGGTGTTCATCAGTTCCTAAGTGAGGATCAAATGAAGACGTAGTTACAGGACCCATATCTGACCAATAACCCGAATTAGGGAAGGCCATTTCTTGTTGAGATCTTACAAGTAACCAATCCCATTCACCTGCTTGTCTTGTTGGCTCAGTATCTTCCATTGGTTTAATATTAATTTTAATACCAACTTCAGCCATCATAGTTGCCATTCCATCGCCAATCAACATTTCATTATCACTGCCTTTATTTTGAACTAAATTAATAACTAGATCTCCACCTCCATTTGGAAGGTTTCGAATTCCGTTACCATCAGTATCTATAAGACCTAATCCATCAAGTATAGAATTTGCACCTGCTGGATTATAAGGGAAAAATGAAGTAGCATCTGCATCAAAGAAAGCACTATCTCTAGCAAGACCGCCTGCATAAACTGTCACAAATGGTCCTTTGGACATTGCTTTTGCAAATGCTTTACCATCAATTGCATGCTTAACAGCTTTTCTGAATTCTAAATTTCTATTTAGATCTCGAATAGCTGCCATTTGATCATCCAATACACCTAACCCAATTGCTTGGTTCATGGCGAGTTGATATCCCATGGTTCTTCCACTAAAAGATAGTTGAGCTTGTGCATCATCACTCTTAGACTCTTTAACAGCTTCTAAGTATAAAGGTACGTTCTCCATATTCGAGAAGTCAGCGTTACCAGCTAAGGTATCAACTGTTCTTTGGCCCCAAGTTTTTAACTGGAACACCATCTCGTTCATATACGGAAGTTGTTGTCCTTTACTATCAACTTTCCAATAGTATGGATTTCTGCGAAGTATTACTACCTCGTCTTGTTTATATTCAACAGCAGTCCATGCACCCATGCTAACCCATGGTAAACGTCCAGCAGGAAATGCTTGAACATAATCATCATAAGACGTACCACCATATTTAGGGTGATGTTCTTTAAGTAAATGTGATGGTCCAGGGCATCCATTTATATATGCCATGGAGTGAAGAACTAATTTAGGTTCTTCTTGTGGGAATGTCCATCTAATCTGGGTTGGACTAAGTACTTCCAAAGAAGTCCCTTCTCCCATTGTGGTTGCATTCATTCTTGTTGGAACGTTCTCATCTAAAACGTTATCTTCCCACCAAAAACGAACATCTTCTGCATCAAATGGATCTCCATCTGACCACTTTGCTCCTTCAATAAGATTCATAGTAAGTTTATTTCCATCCCATTCCCAATCAGTAGCTAAGTTTGGTAAAGGATAAGAGTCTTCAGCTTTTAATCTTACCATTGGACCGTTTCTTGTTAGGCATTCTTGAACTGTGTAATTAATTCCACCCCATCCTTGATGTTGTGAAGCAGTCCAGTTCCATCCTTCAGGTCTTCCACCAATTGTATGTCTAAAAGTTCCTCCATAACGACCAATACCATCAGGCATTGCATCTCCATTAAAAACTAAAGGTCTTTTTGGTAATCGTTCCCAAATCGGTGGTAGTTTACCTTCTTGAACTAGAGCACTAATGTATTCTGGTTCATAAAGAAATTCAAAGTCTCCAATATCTTGATAGCTCATCAATTCATCTCTTCCAATGAACTGAACTTCTTGCATATTTTCAATTGCAGGTGCTGATGGAAGTGCTATTGCACCTTCCGGTCTAGCAGACGCATTTGTACTGGTTAATGCAAAAGTAGCTGATGCTACGCTAGCAAGTAATGTGGATCTAAATTTATTTTTTTTCATCTGTCCTCCACTTAAAATTTTAAAAAACCTATAATAAAATTGGATTATTGAGAAGAACTATTTAAGATTAGATAAAGTAATTTATAAATTAAATGCTTCCTTTTCAACTAAAATTGACCTTTTTTGTTGATTACGCTTTGTTTTTTTGGTCAGCCCTTTAATTGATTTATTATATTTATAATTTTTTATTTTTTTTAGATTCTTTTTAATACTATTAATTTTTGATTGATATTGTGGCAGCCATTGTGCTTGTGCAACAAGCATTTCATCTACCATTTGCCAAACTTCCTCAGATGAACATACTGAGCTTACTAGTGGATCTTGCAGTACAGCAAGTTTTAATAATTCAATATCTCCTTTTATTGCTGCCTTTACAGCCATTCTTTGGACATCTATTGAGGTACTGCACAGAGAAGCACATTGCAGCGGTAAGGTTATTCCATCAATCATTTTTATACCTTTTGAATCTACGTATCCTGTACTCTCAATTACGCAATCATCATCTAAATTAAAAATTGTTTTTTTATTAATAACATTAAAATGCCCTCTATATTTTTTTCCAGTTTCAATTGCTTCAATTATATAACTTCCGTGTTCAGTTGATCTTTTGTAATCTTTAAGCTTAATTCCAGAATTTTTTAAATATTTTGGATAATCCTCAACAAACCAATTTCTTTTTTCATTACATACTCTTAAGTAACCACCTGTTTCGCCATGTATCCAGTTTGAAAGACTACTCCATTTCTTCACATCTTTTTGTGTACGTCTATACCATGGTAAATATTCACTTAAATGACCGTTACTTTCTGTAGAAAAATATCCAAATTTATCTAAAACATCTATTCTAACTTTTTCATCTCTTGAAAATTTTTTATGTTTCTTTAACGATTTAGAAAGCTGGTCTTTTGTAATTTTTTTACCCTTATAATTTAAATCCAAATACCAAGTCATGTGATTTATACCGCTGCAAGAATATTTCATTTTTCCAAATGGAATGTTTAATGAATCTTCAATTAATTTTGCTCCACCTTGAACACCGTGACACAAACCAATTGTATTAACTTTACCAATTTCATTTGCCGCCCAGGTATTCATAGCCATAGGATTTGCATAATTTAAGAAAAGAGCATTTTTTTTTGCATATTTTTTTATATCTTTACAAAAATCTAAAATAACTGGAATGTTTCGTTGTCCATACATTATGCCACCAGCACAAATTGTATCTCCAACACATTGATCGATCCCATATTTTAAAGGAATAGATATATCAGTTTCAAATGCTTCTAAACCTCCAACTCTAACACAACTAATGATATATTTTGCATTTCTTATTGATTCTTTTCTAATTGGATCAATACTAAGTTTTGTTGGAAGATTATTAGCTTTAATATCTTTTTGAATTAACTCTGCTACCATTAACAAATTATTTCTAGATATATCGTGTAAAGAAATTTCTATATTTTGAAGTTTTTTAACTTTTAATATATCTCTAACAAGGGTTTGGGTGAAGCCAACACTACCTGCACCAAGAAATGATACTTTCATAAGATTATTCTTAAACACCTTAAATTATTTGACAATATTATTATTTATTTTTAACATGAAATTAATATGTCAGATTACACAGATTTCAGAAATAATGGATACATTCTTAAAAGAAAACTCTTTTCAGAAGATGAGATATTTAAATTAATTGAATTTATTGAAAGAAATTCTGAGAAAGAAAATCAAGCTAGAGAAACGTTTAGTTCTACGGGTAAATTAAATATTACATTATGGAATGAACCCTCAAATGATTTATTTGGGAAATTTTCTACTAACGAAAGAATTGTAAAACCAATGGAAGAATTCCTGGAAGATGAAGTTTACCACTATCATTCAAAAGTAATTTGGAAGAAGCCAGGTGATGGTGGTTTTGATTGGCATCAGGATTATGGTTATTGGTATCATAATGCATGTCTATATCCAGATATGGGATCTTGTTTTATAATGTTAGATAAGGCTACAAAAGAAAATGGCTGTCTTAAAGTTTTAAAAGGATCTCAAAAAGTTGGAAGAATAGGTCATGGTGTATCTGATACTCCTGAACAAACTGCAGATTTAGATAGAATACGTGAATTAGAAAAAAGACATGAATGTATTTATGTTGAAGCCGATCCAGGAGATGCTCTTTTTTTTCATGCAAATCTTTTACATTCATCAGAGGCAAATAATTCAAACTACTCAAGAAGAACTTTAATAGTATGCTTTAATACTAAAACAAATAATCCATATAAAGAAATTGGACACGCAAGGTATACTCCTTTAAAAGTGGCACCTCATAATTCAATCATGGAGTATCAAAATGATTAAACTCACTATAATTGGCGCAGGTAGTGCTGTTTTTACAAGAAGAATAGTAACCGATCTTTTAGCTATTCAGCAATTTAAAAATATGGAGATTGCATTACAAGATATTGATCCTGTAAGATTAAAAGCATCACATGATTTAATAGATGTAATTTCAAAAAAATTAAATGTTTCACCTAAAGTTACTTCCCATACTGACAGACGAGAATCTTTAGTTGGTGCAGACTTTGTTCAAACAACAATTCAAGTAGGGGGATATGAGCCATCCACAGTTATTGATTTTAAAATTCCAAATGAGTTTGGGTTAAGACAAACTATAGCAGATACTCTCGGCATAGGTGGAATAATGAGAGGTCTACGAACTATTCCTGTTTTACTAGATATCGCAAAAGATATTATGGATATTTGTTCTAATGCTACTTGGTTGCAATACGTAAATCCAATGTGTTCAAACATGATTGCAATAAATACTGCTTTCCCAGAAATAAAAGCTATGGGTCTATGTCACTCCGTTCAAGGAACCGCAGAAATGTTGGCAAAAGATTTAGATGAAGATATTAATAATATTGATTATCTTTGTGGCGGTATAAACCATATGGCCTTCTATAAAAAATTTGAAAAGAAAATTAATGAAAATGAAAACGAAGATTTATATCCAAGATTAAAAAAACTAGCTGATAAAATTGTAAATGATGAAGAAATATCCTCAAGAAGTAAAAAAACTGATCACGAATCTAATAAAGTACTTCATGAAAAAGTACGATATGAAATTCTTAGAAGATTTGGTTATTTTGTAACAGAATCTAGTGAGCATTTTGCTGAATATGTTCCATGGTTCATAAAACAAAATAGAGATGACGTCATAAAAAAATACAAGATACCAATAGAAGAGTATATCGATAGATGCAAAAGCAACATTAAACTTTGGAAAGATTTGGAAAAAGATATGACTCCAATTTATGATATGCCTCTTAAAAGAAGTAATGAGTATGCATCATTTATAATGGATGGAATTGCAAATAATAAAGAAGTTACTATCAATGCTAATGTTATGAATGACAATTTAATTGATAATTTACCAGAAAATTGCTGTGTAGAGGTTCCTGTAATAATTAATTCAAAAGGTTATAAACCTCAAAAATTTGGTAAATTACCAGAGCAATTAGCTGCTTTAATGCGCACTAATATTAATGTGCAAATACTAACTGCAGAAGCTGCTCTAACAAAAAAAAGAGAGCATATATACCATGCTGCAATGCTAGATCCTTTAACAGGAGCTAATCTGACAATTGATGAAATTTATAACATGACCGATAAAATGATTGAAGCACATGGTGATTATTTACCTCAATATAATTAATGACTAAATTAACTGTTAAAGATTTATTTGAGAAAAAAGGAAAAGTAAAATTAACTGAGCTATATGTAACGAATTCTTTAGAAGCTTATGCTGCAGAAAAAGCTGGCATAGATATCCAAATTGTATCTTTTAAAAAAGAAACATTAAGAACCGGTGTACCAACAAATAAATGGTTCAGAGATGCTCATATAAAAGATATTAGAGAAGCTGCTCCTAATACTTTTATGATATTTGGCCTTGGTCAACTTTCATCTATTGATAAGGCAATTGATGCTGCATTAATTGCAAGAGACAATGGAGCAGATGCAGTTTATTGTGGAAATAGTCCAAAATATATTGAAGCTCTTCGTAAAGAAGGTTTACCATCTGTAAGTCATATTGGTTTAATTCCCTATAAGAGTACTTGGACCGGAGGTTTTAAAGCCGTAGGAAAAGATGCTGACTCAGCATTTAGAGTTTATCAAGATGCTATTGCATATGACAATGCGGGAGCTATTGGTCTTGAGGTAGAATGTGTTCCTGATCGGGTAGCAGAATTAATTACAAAAAAAGTAAATCTTTTAACTTTATCAATGGGAAGTGGTCCAAATTGTGATGTTGAGTTTTTATTTATACAAGATGTAATTGGAACTAATACTGGTCGAGTACCACGACATGCAAAAGTATTTAAGGATACGAATAAGTCTTATGAAAAACTTATAGATGACACTGTAGAAGGTTTGAAAAACTTTATAGATGACGTTAAAACTAAAAAATTTCCAACATCCTCAAATATTGTTGAAATTAAAGATGATGAATTTGAAAAATTATTGAATAAAATCAATTAAATTTTAATAGTTAATAAATCTTCTCCAATTATTGGATCCTTTCCAAAATCTTTTTTAACTATTTTTTTAAGTTTTGAAATATTGAATCTTGTTGGAACAAAATGCGTTAACACAAGTTTTTTACAATTAGATAATTTTGCAACCTTACCAACTAAATTACTTGGAGTATGATATTCCTTAACATTATGTAAAGTTTTTTTAGTTCTAAGTTTTGAAGTCTTATTCATTTCATATTCAATAAAAACTTCATGCAAAAGAACATCTGCATTTTGAGCATTAACCATTAAGCTCTCACATGGTTTTGTGTCACCACTAATTGTTAATTTTTTTTTATTATTAAAAAAAGAAAAGCCATAGGCAAAAGGAACGGGTTTATGATCTACTTCAAAATATTTAATTTTTATATCATTAATTTTTATATTACCTTCATTATTGAACTCATAAACTTTATATTTGAGACCTTTTATAGATTTTCTCTTTTCATAATTAATTCTTAGTTCACGCTCTTCTCTCCAAGCTAAAAAAATTTTATCTATAAATTTTTTTGTACCTTTTGGTCCATATATATTCCAAATTGAATCTCTATCTGAATGCCAAGAGGAAATAATTAGTTGATATAAATCTATAACATGATCTGTATGAAGATGTGTAAGTAACAACGCATCAATCTCAGCAGAAGAATTTCCACTTTGGTGTAATCTTTGTGTTACGCCTGAGCCACAATCTACCAATATTTTGGTTTTTTTTGAGGATACAAGATTAGATGAACCGCATCTTTTGTGATCAATAGATGGACATCCTGTCCCAAGAAGCGTTAGCTTCATTATTCGTCAAGAAATGTTTTTAACTTTCTTGCTCTGGTAGGATGTTTTAATTTTCTTAGGGCCTTAGCTTCAATTTGCCTAATTCTCTCTCTTGTAACACTAAATTGTTGACCAACTTCTTCTAGGGTATGATCACTATTCATTCCAATACCAAATCGCATTCTCAATACTCTTTCTTCTCTAGGTGTTAAAGAAGAAAGTATTCTAGTTGTAGTATCTCGTAAAGAACTTTTTACCGCAGCATCTATAGGTATAAGAGCATTTTTATCTTCGATAAAATCTCCAAGAGAGCTATCTTCTTCATCTCCTACTGGCGTTTCTAAACTAATAGGTTCTTTAGCTATTTTAAGAACTTTCTTAACTTTGTCTAATGGCATATGTAATCTATCAGCTAGTTCGTTTGGAGTAGGCTCCCTCCCAATCTCAGACATAATCTGTCTAGTTGTTCGAACTATTTTATTAATTGTTTCTATCATATGAACAGGGATTCTTATTGTTCTTGCTTGATCAGCAATAGATCTGGTTATAGCTTGTCTTATCCACCAAGTTGCATAAGTAGAGAATTTATATCCTCTACGATATTCAAATTTATCTACAGCTTTCATTAAGCCAATATTACCCTCTTGAATAAGATCTAAAAATTGAAGACCTCTGTTGGTATATTTTTTTGCAATAGAAATTACCAATCTAAGATTTGATTCGATCATTTCTTTTTTAGCTCTATTAGCTGACCTTTCACCTTGTTGCACAGTTCCCACTATTCTTCTAAATTCAGTTAAAGGTAATTCTGATGCAGTTTGAATTTCCTTAATTTCTTCAATATTTTTATTTATTTCAATATGATTTCTATTAATAAACTTTTCCCAATTTTTGTCTTTTGTTGCTAATAAAGTTTGGATCCAATTTTTTTCAAAATTAAAACTTAAATATTGATTTACAAAATCTTCTCTTTTTACACCTGCACTAGTTGCCATACGCAACATTTTACCCTCTCGAAATAGAAGTTTTTTATTTAATTCGTATAATGCTTCCATTAATGCTTCAATAGTAGTGGAGTTAAAATGAACTGCCTTCATGGCCGCAACCATTTCCTTTTGAATTTTTAAATATTTTTTTTCTAAGGAGATATAATTTTTTTCATTTTTTTTATCTGTATTTATTAGTTCTTGACTATGTTTTTGGAGTTTTTTGAATAGTTTTGTTATATCATTAAAATCATTTAATACTTTTGGTTTAAGTTTTTCCTCCATTGCTGCAAGAGATACGTTTAAACTATCATCCTCGTCATCTTCTTGCGTCTGCTCTTCTCCATTGTTATCTTCAGAATTATTTGCATCTTCTTTCTTTTTATTTTCATCTTCTTTGTTATCACCGCCACTTTCAATTAATTTAAGTGTATCCTCAAGTTTTGAATCTGATATATCTGACATATCATAGGTAGCTTCTAGATCTACAATATCTCTTAAAAGCATAGTTCCGTCTTTAATTGCATCTTTCCAATTAATTATTGACCTAATTGTCATTGGACTCTCACAAATAGCTCCAATCATTTTTTCTCTTCCTGCCTCAATTCTTTTAGCAATTGCTATTTCACCCTCTCTACTAAGTAATTCAACAGCACCCATATCTCTTAAATATAATCTTACAGGATCATCAGTTTTTCCAGTTTGTTTTTTTTCTTGCTCATCAGTACCATCCTCAGATTTTTCACTCTGTTCTTTAGCTATAGATAATAATTCTTTTGCTTCTTCTTCTGAGTATATTTTAATGTTGTTAGAAGTAATAAGATCCTGAAATTTTTTTATATTTTCATCAATCCTAAATTTTTTTGGAATTGCTTTTTCAATTATCTTGTTGGTATATATTCCATCAATTTTATGCTTATTAATTAACTTTGAAAAAATTTCTTTAATTTTTTCTTCGAAGCCTGAAATAACTTTGGGAATTTTTTTTGGTTTATCCTTTGTAGAAGGTTTAATAGATGTCTTCTTGGGTACTTTTTTTGATATAGTTTTTTTTGTTTTTTTTATAGTTTTTAATTTAGAAACTTTGGAAGATTTAGAAACTGATTTTTTCTTAGTTAATTTTTTTTTAACAGTAGTTTTCTTTTTGGGTACTATTGTTTTCTTTTTAATAATTTTTTTCTTCTTTTTAGCCATAACTTTATTCTAATTATTCTTCATTACTTTGAAGATTAAAAGTGATATTTTTTAACTCCTCCCAAGTCATAGAAGATGAATTAATTTGTATATCATTTAGGCTTTTATTTATTTTTTTCAAATTTGAAAGTCTTGTCTTCAAATTATTTATGGATTCTTTAATTTCATTTAAAGCTTCCTTAGAATCATATTCTAAACTTACATAAGGAAAAAGTTGAAATATAGTATTATCCCTAGTTTTTTCAAAAATTTCGGATACTTTACTAGGTAATTTAACAGTATTAATATTATTTATATCATATTCAAAAAACTCTGATTTTTGTATAAAATTTAAAAATTCGAACTGATCATCATTTAATAATTCAGAAGATATCAACAGCGAGTAGATCTCTTGTCTCAATTTCACATGATTTAAATAAGCTGTTAAAAAAGAGTAAATTTGTTTTTCTTTTAAAGAAATTGTTTTTGGTGTAATTTTAATAGATTGTTTTTTACTAGAAAATGATTTTAATTTTTGAAAAAATAAGGATTTAAACTCATTTTTGTAAAAATATTTTATTTTACTATCTTTAATATTGGTGACTAGTTCATCTATGTATTTATCAAAAATAACCTTATTATCAGATTTTTGTAAATCAATTGATTTTGATGATTCCTGAAAAATAAAATCTACGATTGAAAGTGGATTTTTAAGATATGTTGCAAATTTACTTAAAGAATATTCATTAATGTAAGTATCAGGATCATATTCATTTGGCAAAATTACAAATTGTAATAATTTTGAAGGAGTTAAATAAGGCAATGACATTATAGCACTTTTAAAAGAAGCTTTTAAGCCTGATGCATCTCCATCGAACATCAATGTTGGTTTATTTACATATTTCCATGACAATAAAAGATGGCTATCAGTTAAAGAGGTTCCAAGTGGAGCAACAGCTGTTTTAATATTTTTGTCGTACAAACTAATTACATCCATATAACCCTCACAAATTAACATATTTTTTTTTGACCTTATGGTTTGTTTAGCGTTAGAAAGATTATACAAAATATTTCTTTTTTTAAAAAAATCACTTTCAGGTGAATTAATATATTTGGGATTTGAACTATCTAATACTCTTCCCCCAAATCCAACAATTTTTCCATATTCATTTGTGATTGGAAAAATAAGTCTATTGTAAAAAAAGTCTCGTATCTTATTATTTTTATCTAGTTTTACTACATTACTTTCAAGCAGTTCTTTATCTTCAAAATCATGTTCTTTTAGAAATTGATAAAGAGTTTGTTTTGAACTAGAAGAAAATCCTAACCTAAAATATTTAATTGTCTCGTCTGATAAATTTCTCTTATTTAAATATCTTTGGCAATCTTTATTTGATTGTAGATTATCCTGAAACCATTTTGTCGAAATTTCTAAAATTTTATAAATTTTATCATTTTTTTTGTTAATATTTGAATCAAAATTATCATGTATTCTAACACCAACTCTTTGAGCTAATTCTTTTACTGCTTCAGGGAATGAAAAATTATAAAGTTCTGTGTATATTGTAAATATATCTCCTTTAGCCCCACATCCAAAACAGTAATAAGAACCTAAATCATCATTTATTTTACAAGATGGAGTTTTTTCATCATGAAAAGGACAACAACACCAACTATCCTTTCCTTTTTTTATAACTTTTGTTTTTTTTTCAATTTCTTGTGAAAGAAGAGTTTTTGATTTTATTAATTCAAGATCATTTTTCGAAAATGACATTAATTGACCAGTAAAGATTTAGCTATTTTTCCAACTAAACCCATATCTATTTTTCCAGCATATTTTTCCTTAATTATTTTCATAAGTGCACCCATTTCTTTGATTGATGTATAATTATTCTCTTGAATTATATTCTTTATGATCAATTTTGTTTCATCTTCATCCATTTGTTTTGGTAAAAACATTTCAATTACTTTGATTTCATTTAGTTCATTTTCAATAAGATCATTGCGATTCGCTTTTTCAAAAGCTTCTATTGAGTCTTTTCTTTGTTTTACTAAACTTTGAAGTAAACTTAATATATCAGAATCGGTCAAAGAGTCTTGTTTACCTCTAAGAGAAATTTCCTTATCTTTAATAGCGCTCTTTATTAATCTTAAAGTATTGATGGAATTACTATCTTTTTCTTTGATAGAATTGTTATAATCAATTTCAATTTTATCCTTTAAGCTCATATTTTTTCACTTTCTAATAATTTTAATTTAATAATATAATTCTTCTTTTTAAATTCAACTAATCCTTGACTACATTGTTATAAATGCCTACTAACTATCATTTTGCTTCATCTAAATATAATGGAAGTTTTAAAAAAAGAACCACATATACACAATAAAACAGCAGCTCTTGTATTAGAAAATGGTGAAATCTTATGGGGTTATGGATTAGGAGAGAAAAAGGCCGCTGTAGGTGAGCTTTGTTTTAATACCTCTCAAACAGGTTATCAAGAAGCATTATCGGATCCCTCATATACAAAACAAATCATTACATTTACTTTTCCACATGTTGGAATTGTAGGTACAAATCAAGAAGATCAAGAGTCAAAAAAAATCTACGCTGATGGTTGTGTAATAAATCAACCATTATCAGAGTATTCTAATTGGAGAGCGGAAAATGACTTAAATTCGTATTTTTTAAAAAACAAAATTCCATGTATTTTTGGAATTGATACAAGATACTTAACTAAGAAATTATCTGTTGAGGGAGCTATGAAGGCCGCAATTATTTACTTTGGAGAAGGTGAAAATAAAATTGAAAAACTTAAAGCTCAAATAAATGAGTGGAAAGGTCTTCAAAATTTAGATTTGGCGGGGATAGTATCGACAGAGCAAAACTATAGTTGGAAAAAAGGAATATGGAAAAGTGATAAATCAATTAAAAGCCAATTTAAATATAATGTCACTTGTTTAGACTTTGGTATCAAAAATAATATTTTAAGAAATCTTAATGAATTTAATCTTAACCCAACTGTATTAAACTTATTTTCTAGCTATGAAGAAATAATAGAAACTAATCCTGCAGGGATTTTTTTATCAAACGGCCCTGGTGATCCTTATGCCACAGGTAGTAAAATAGTTGATGTGATTAAAAAATTAATTGATGATAATATTCCAATATTTGGCATATGTTTAGGGCATCAAATTTTAGGATTGGCATTAAATGCAAAGACTAAAAAAATGTTTCAAGGTCACAGAGGTTCAAACCATCCCGTCAAAAACCTTGCAACAGGAATTGTTGAAATTACTTCACAAAATCATGGCTTTGAAGTTGATAGAGATAGTTTTGGCAAAGATATAATTGAAAGTCATGTTTCATTATTTGACGGGACTAATGAAGGTTTAAGACATAAGCATTTACCAGTATTTAGTGTTCAATATCATCCAGAGGCGTCGCCTGGTCCACATGATAGTCATTATTTGTTTGAAGAATTTTATAAACTTATTGAGAAAAATGCCAAAAAGAACTGACATAAATAAAATATTAATAGTAGGTGCAGGTCCTATAGTTATTGGTCAAGCTTGTGAATTTGATTACTCAGGTGCTCAGGCATGTAAGTCTCTCAAAGATGAAGGTTACAAAATTGTATTAATTAATTCAAATCCTGCAACAATAATGACTGATCCAGAATTAGCTGATCAAACTTATATTGAACCTATAACTAAAGAATTTGTAGAAAAAATAATCGAAATCGAAAAACCAGATGCTCTTTTACCAACTATGGGAGGGCAAACTGCTTTAAACGTTTCAATGGAACTTTTTAATAATCGTATACTTGAAAAACACGGAGTAAAAATGATTGGGGCTAATCCAACAGCAATAGAATTAGCTGAGGATAGGCAAAAATTTAAAGATGCTATGAAAGAAATTGGTCTAAGCTGTCCTAAAAGTTATGTGGTTAACACTATTGAAGAGTCAAAAAGAGTAAAAAATGAATTAAATTTACCTCTTGTCATAAGACCAAGTTTTACACTTGGAGGTACAGGAGGAGGTGTTGCCTATGATGATGAGGGTTTTATTGATTTATGTAATAGGGGTTTAAATGCTAGCCCAACAAATCAGATACTTATTGAAAAATCTGTTTCAGGTTGGAAAGAATTTGAGATGGAAGTTGTTAGAGATAATAAAGATAATTGTATTATTGTTTGCTCAATTGAAAATGTTGATCCAATGGGTGTTCATACTGGAGATAGCATTACAGTAGCTCCATCCTTAACATTAACTGATAAAGAATATCAAATTTTAAGGAATGCCAGCATTAAGGTTCTTAGAAAAATAGGTGTAGATACTGGCGGGTCAAATGTTCAATTTGCAATAAATCCTGAAGATGGAGAAATTAATGTAATTGAAATGAATCCAAGAGTTAGTAGATCTTCTGCGTTAGCATCAAAAGCTACAGGTTTTCCAATCGCAAAAATTGCTGCAAAATTAGCTGTAGGTTATACTTTAGATGAACTTGAAAATGATATTACTACGACGACACCAGCAAGTTTTGAACCAACTATTGATTATGTTGTAACTAAAATTCCAAGATTTACTTTTGAAAAATTTGTTGGGGCTAATTCTGACTTAACGACATCCATGAAATCAGTTGGTGAGGCAATGAGTATAGGTAGATCTTTTAATGAATCAATCCAAAAGGGGTTTAATTCTCTTGAGTACGGTCTAACTGGTTTTGATAAACCAAAACTTAGCTCAAATGATAAAAATACAATTTTGAATGAACTTAAAATACAATCTTCGCAACGCTTGTTAGTTGTAGGTGAAGCCCTAAGGATTGGATTAACAGTTGATGAAATAAATCAAACTACAAAATATGATAAATGGTTTTTATATCAAATTAAAACAATAATTGATTTTGAAAAAATCTTAAAAGAAAAAGACCTCAACAAAGATATAATATTATATGCTAAGAAAATAGGCTTTTCTGATAGTAAAATCTCGTCGATATTAAGTATTAAAGAAAACGAATTAAGAAAATTTAGAAATAATAATAATATTAATCCTGTTTTCAGACTAGTGGATACTTGCGCAGGTGAATTTAATTCTAAAACTCCGTATCTTTATTCTACTTACGATTGGGATTTTGAAAATACTAAATTCTGTGAAGCAAATCCTACATCAAAAGACAAAGTAATAATTCTTGGAGGTGGACCTAATAGAATAGGTCAAGGCATTGAATTTGATTATTGCTGTGTACATGCTGTATATGCATTAAAAGAAAAGGGCATTGAAACAATTATGATAAATTGTAATCCAGAAACAGTTTCAACTGACTATGATACTGCTGATAGACTTTATTTTGAACCACTTTCAGCTGAAAGTGTTATTGAAATTTACAATAAAGAAAAAAGTAATGGAAATGTTCTTGGTGTGTTAGTTCAATTTGGAGGTCAGACTCCTTTAAAAATTGCAAAAGAATTAGAAGAAGCTGGAATAAAAGTTATAGGAACTTCAACTGAAGCAATAGATTTAGCTGAAGATAGAGATAGATTCAGTGAAATATTAATGAAACTAAAAATTGCTCAACCAAAAAATGCTTTTGCAAATACGGTTGCTCAAACTTTAGAAAAAGCTGAAGAAATTGGATATCCTGTTTTAGTTAGACCCTCTTATGTACTTGGAGGAAGAGCTATGCAAATCGCATATGATAAAGATAATTTAGAATCATTTTCTAATGAAGCGCTTGAAGTCTCTTCAAATAATGTAATTTTAATTGATGAGTATCTTGAGAATGCGAAAGAAATAGATGTAGATATAATTAGAGATAAAAATGGAGAAATATATGTAGCTGGGATTATGGAACACATAGAAGAGGCAGGAATTCACTCTGGAGATAGTGCCTGTTCCTTACCCCCTTATTCTGTTAGTAAAGAAACTCAGAGTAAAATTATTGAATGGGTATCAAAAATTGCCAATGAGATTAATGTTGTTGGATTAATGAATACTCAATTAGCAATTAAAGATAAAAAAATATATGTTTTAGAAGTAAACCCAAGAGCCAGCAGGACCGTACCATTTGTAGCCAAATCAAAAGGTATTCCAATCGCAAAAATTGCAGCAAAAGTAATGGTCGGTGAAAATCTTAATGCAATTTTGAATGATTATAAAATTAATGAACTAAAAAACTTTAATGTTAAAGAATCTGTTTTTCCTTTCAATAAATTTGATGGAGTGGATCTAATATTAGGTCCTGAAATGAAATCTACAGGAGAAGTTATGGGAATAGATGAAACCTTTTTATCTTCCTATATAAAAAGCCAAATAGCCTGTGGTAATATTCTTCCATCTGAAGGGACAGTATTTATTTCAATAGATAATGATAATAAAAAGTTCATAATTGAGATAGCACAAAAGTTAAAAGAATTAGATTTTAATCTACTTGCAACTAAAGGAACTGCTGAATACTTAAATTCTAATAACATCAAGACAAAAATAGTAAATAAAGTAAAAGAAGGTAATCCTCATGTAGTTGACTCATTAATTAATAATGAAATTCAGCTAGTAATTAATACAACAAAAACTCAATCATCTATTAGAGATAGCTATAGTATTAGAAGGACATCTTTAATGTATAATATTCCATATTATACCACAATAGCTGGAGCTAAAGTTGCTGTAGATGCTATTGAACATATGAAAACTCAGGAATTCACAATAAAAAGTCTTCAAACAATAAATTAATTTTATTGACTATAAAAAATAAATAAATCATCATGAGTTTATGAATAAAATTCCTATGACTGCTGAGGGTTATACAAAATTACAAGATGAATTAAATAAATTAACTTCTGAAGATAGACCAAAAATTATTGAAGCAATTGCCGAAGCTAGAAGCCACGGTGATTTATCTGAAAATGCAGAATATCAATATGCTAAAGAACAACAAAGTTTAATTGAAGGAAGAATTATAGATTTAGAGAGTGCTATTAGTAAAGCAGAGATAATAGATGTTAAATCTATTGAAGGTGACGATATTAAATTTGGCGCAACAGTTGAAATAGAAGATGATGAAAGTGGAGAAAAACAACAATATCAAATTGTTGGGGAATATGAATCTGATATTGAAAATAAAAAACTTTCAATTACTAGTCCTTTAGCAAGAGGCTTGATTGGTAAAACAGCAGAAGACAATGTTGAAATCAATAGTCCAAAAGGTTTAAAAAGTTATACAATATTATCAATAAAATACATTTGAATATAGACAATCCTAAAATTTGGTCCTTAACTGATGGTTCACAAGGAATGATAAGTCAGACAAAAGGTCTGGCAAATGAATTGAGTATGAATATAAAGGAAATTAAAACTGAAATAATTTTTCCTTGGAATAAATTACAGCCTGGGATACTTCCTATTTTTAATTGGATATTTAAAAATAAGTTACCAATAGATGAGATACCTGATTTAGTTATCAGTTGTGGAAGAAAAAGTGTTTACCTATCAATATATCTTAAAAAAAAATATCCAAATATTATTAATATTCATATTCAAAACCCAAAAATTTCTTCAAAAAACTTTTCTTATGTTATAGCTCCAAATCATGATGGTTTATATGGTGACAATGTAATTAATTCTTCGGGTGCAATACATCATTTTAAACAATTTAATAATTTGAAAAATCATTATGAAATTAATACAAAAAATTTAATCACATGTATTATTGGAGGTGAAAATAATCACTATAATTTCTCAAAAGAAAATACTTTAGATCTTTGTAAAAGAATAAAAAAATTAAAGTCTCATAATAATGAAATTTTAGTTATTACCTCAAGAAGAACTAATAAAGAAATTAAGCATATTTTGAAAAAAGAATTGAGCACTATCTCTACATTATGGCTTGGAGAAGGAAAGAATCCATACGAATTTGCTATCTATAATTCCAGTTATTTTATTATTACTTCTGACTCAACCTCTATGATTTCTGAAGCAAGTATATCTTGTAAGCCAATTTATGTTTATCAATTACCAATGAAGAGAAAAAGTAAAAGATTTATAAGATTCCATGAAGAATTTAGAAAAATGAATATAACAAGAGATTTTAATACTTTAGATAAATTAGAAAATTGGACATATACAAAACTAGAGGAAAGCAAAAGAATTGCTGGAATTATAAAAAAAAGAATTATAGAAAGGAAAAATGAATCTTGAGAACTTAACTCATGCAGATTTTCCCTTTAATCACTGGGTATTTAGTAATTGTTTAGAAGAAGGCGCATTAGATGAAATTTCGTATAGTAATATTCCGTCAGGAGAAAGAAAGTACGATGGGACAAGAGCTGCCGATCATACAGGACAGGGAGTTGATGGCAAATTAAGACTTTTTATAACAAAAAATAATTGTCAAAATTTTCCATATCTAACAAAATTAATTCAGTCTTTACAAAGCAAAGAAATGGTAAATAAAATATCAAAAATAATTGATAAAGATTTATCAAATTCATACGTCAGATTAGAAATAATTGGAGATAAAAAAGGATTTTGGTTAAAACCACACAAAGATATTTCAGAAAAATTAATGACTATGATGGTTTGGGCGAACCCATATAATGAAGCGTCAAATTTGGGTACCGACCTATATGATAAAAATTTTAAATTAGTTAAAACAATTAAATATGTTCATAATAGTGGTTATTTTTTTTCTTCAGGAGATGATACTTGGCATGGGCTTGAATTAAAAGAAATTCAAAAAGAAAGAAGATGTATTCAAATAAATTATGTTACTTTTAATACAGATTGGTCAGTTGAAAAAAGTGCTTAAATTATTAATTTAATTATATGACTGAAAAAATAGAAAATGATGTCTTAATTATTGGCTCTGGACCAGCAGGCTATACAGCTGCAATCTATGCAGCAAGAGCAAATTTAAAACCACATTTAGTTTCAGGTTTAGAACCAGGAGGTCAGCTAACCATCACTACGGATGTAGAAAACTATCCAGGATTTGAAAATGTAATTCAGGGTCCTTGGCTTATGGAACAAATGAAAGAACAAGCAGTAAAAGTAGGAACTATCTTTCATAATGATATTGTAACTTCAGTTGATTTTGAAAAAAATCCATTTACTTCCAAAACTGAGTCAGGCAAAGAATTTGTGTCCAAATCGATAATTATTGCAACAGGTGCTCAGGCTAGATGGTTGAATTTGGAAAGTGAAAAAAAATTTAAAGGATTTGGTATTTCTGCTTGTGCAACTTGTGATGGATTTTTCTTCAAAGATCAGCAAGTAGCAGTAATTGGTGGAGGGAATAGTGCTGTAGAGGAAGCAATGTTTTTGACTAAATTTGCTTCAAAGGTTTTGTTAATTCATAGAAGAGATAGTTTACGAGCAGAAAAAATTTTACAAGAAAGACTATTTAACAATAAAAAAATTGAAGTAATTTGGAATAGTAAGGTTTGTGAGTTCGTTGGAGAAGAAAATCCAAATACATTAAAAAAAATTATTTTAGAGAACATATTAGATGGCACCAAAAAAACTATAGATGTAAATGGTGCTTTTATAGCTATAGGACATGATCCCGCTACGTCACTTTTTATAGATAAGATAAAAATGGACGAGGAAAATTATATAATTACTAAACCTGATAGTACTGAAACAAGTATTAAGGGAGTCTTTGCAGCAGGTGATGTAAAAGATAAAATTTATAGGCAGGCTGTAACTGCTGCTGGTATGGGTTGTATGGCTGCTTTAGAGGCTGAAAAATATATAGCAGAAAATTAATTATCCCTGTCTGGCTTTCATTCTGGGATTTTTCTTATTAATGACATAAATCCTACCTTTTCTTCGAACGACTTTACAGTCCTTATCTCTAGTTTTGGCAGTTTTTAATGAACATTTAACTTTCATAAAAAGCGCTTTAAATTCTGGGATTTGTTTTGTCAAACATATATTGTCTGAATTAATATGAGAAAGTTATCTTACCCAGGAAGATCTAATGTTTTAGCTCAAAATGGTATGGTGGCAACATCAAATCCATTAAGTTCCATGGTGGCTATTAATGTGCTTCAAAAAGGTGGAAATGCTGTTGATGCTGCTATCGCGGCTTCAGCTGTTCAAGCTGTAGTATGTCCAAGCGCAACAGGAATTGGTGGGGATTGTTTTGCAATTATTTCAATGAATGGGAAAAAACCAATTGCTGTAAACGGCTCTGGAATTGCTCCTAAAAGAGCAAATTTAGAGTTTTATAAAGATAATAAAATAAAAAATATTGGTTTAACAAGTCCACATTCAGTCACTATTCCTGGAGCAGTTCATGCATGGTGTTCTATGCATGAAAAATTTGGAAGAATTGATTTTAATGAAGTTTTAAATGGTGCAGAAAATTTTGCTAGAAAAGGATTTCCTGTTCATGAAGTTGAAGCTATTGCATGGAAAGAGAATGAAAAAAAACTTAAAAAAAATTCTAATTCTAAAAGATTATTTTTAAATGAAAATCTAAGTTATAGTTATGGTGAAGTTTTTAAGAATATTCCTTTAGCAAATACTTTAAGAAACATCTCAAAAAATAAAATTAAAGGATTTTATCAAAGTGAAATAACTAAGGACATGGTTAAGACACTAAATAAACTTGGAGGACTGCATACAGAAGAAGATTTCTATAATCAAAAAACGTTATTTTCAAAAACAATAACAAATTCATATAGAAATTTAAAAATACATCAATGCCCCCTAAATAGTCCTGGATTAGTTGTTTTGATGATGATGGCAATGACTGAGAAATTAAATATCAAAAAATACCATCATTCAAGTTTTGAAAGATATCATCTTCAAGCTGAAATTTCAAAAATATGTTTTGAGGTTAAGGAAACAATATTTGGTGATCCTAATTTTAATAATATAAATATAAAAGATTATTTAAGTAATGAATATATAAACTCTTTATGTTCTAGAATAAATAAAAATAAAATTTATTCTTCAAAAAAAAGCTATGTAACTTCTCACCCCGAAACAATATATTTAAGTGTTGTAGATAAAGATTTGAATTCAGTATCATTTATTAATTCAATATGTCATGGTTTTGGAAGTGGAATTACAAGTAATAAAACAGGAATTCTTTTTCAAAATAGAGGTGTAAATTTCAGACTAGAAGATGGTCACCCCAATTCAATTGATAGTCATAAAAGGCCACTTCATACAATAATTCCTGGACTAATAACTAATAAGAATGATGAGACACTGTATTCTTATGGAGTGATGGGAGGGCAATATCAACCAGTTGGTCAGTCTCATTTGATTCAAAATATAATCGACTATAACATGACAGTACAAGAAGGCTTGGATTTACCTAGAGCATTTGCTCTAAATGGTCTCTTAAATGTTGAGAGTTCATTAGATGATAAAATTGTCAAAAAATTAAAAAATATTGGTCATAAAATTAAAACAAATAAAAATGCTATTGGCGGTGGTCAATGTATAAAAATAGATAGAAAAAATGGAGTGATTATTGGCGGGTCAGATCCACGAAAGGATGGTATGGCAATAGGTTACTAACTTACACTTTACCAAAAGTGTCATTATACTGATTATTTACTCTTACAAATGTAGTACACTTACTAAGCTGCTTCAATGATGAAGCACCAACGTATGTACAACTACTTCGTACACCCCCAAGAATATCTCTAATTGTACTATCTAGCGAATTCTTCATTTGTATTTTAACTTTTTTACCTTCAGATGATCTATAATTTGCAAGACCACCATAATGTTTCTCATTTGCTTCTTCAGAACTTGATCCATAAAACTCGATGTATTTACTTCCATTTTCCTCAATTATATCACCACCACCTTCCTTATGACCTGCTAACATTCCGCCAAGCATAACAAAGTCTGCACCAGCACCAAATCCTTTTGCAACATCACCAGGACAAGTACATCCTCCGTCAGCGATAATATGCGCTCCTAATCCATGTGCTGCGTCAGCACATTCCATTACAGCGCTAAGTTGTGGATACCCTACTCCTGTTTGTATTCTAGTGGTACATACACTTCCAGGACCTATACCAACTTTAACAATATCCGCTCCACTTAATACTAATTCCTGAGTCATGTCTGCAGTAACAACATTACCTGCAATAATAGTTTTTTTTGGATATTTTTTTCTTACTTCTGAAACAAAATTACTAAAATTTTCTGAATAACCATTTGCAACATCAATACAGATAAATTTAAATTTTGGATATTTTTTTAGAATTGAATTTAACCTATTGTAACTGTCTTTACTTGTACCACAACTAAGAGCAATTGTATCAAAGAAGATATTTTTTTTATAAATACTTCCTATTTGATTAATGTCATGCTGTTTTGTTAAAGCAGTCATTAGTTTGTGAGAACTTAGTTTTTTTGCGACATCTATTTCACCAACACCATCCATATTAGAGGCTATTATTGGAATTCCTTTCCATGATGATCTTGAGTGTTTAAAAGTATATTTTCTATTCAAATCAACATCTTTCCTACTTTTTAAAGTACTTCTCTTTGGTCTAAAAAGGACATCTGAGTAGTCAAGTTTAATTTCTTCTTCGATTCTCATAAATACATTCGCATATTTGTATTAAATAATTTAGAAATTAAAACAAATATAAATTGTTATCTATGAACTTAAATACGTTAATAAATGCAAATAAAAGAAAGTTTGATAATAAATTTAAAAAACTTTTAAAATATAAGCTAGACAAATCAAATTTATCTAATGCAATCTTTTATGGCTCTATGAATGGAGGAAAAAGAATAAGGCCATTTCTAGTAATGGAGTCTGCAAAAATAGCAAAAATTTCATCAAATGATGCCTTTATCATAGCCTCATGTATTGAATGTATACATTCGTACTCCTTAATTCACGATGATTTACCATCAATGGATGATGATGATTACAGAAGAGGTAAATTAAGTACTCATAAAAAATTTAATGAGGCTACTGCAATTTTAGCAGGAGATGCTTTACATGATTTAGCATTTGAATTAATCTCAGGAAATTTAAAAAATAAAAATGTTATTTCTAGATTAAATTTAATAAATTATCTTTCTTTGTGTATTGGACATAATGGATTAGCTCTTGGTCAAGCTTTAGATTTAGAATACGAAAATAAAAAGTTATCTAAAAATAAAATTTTAGATATGTATTCTAGAAAAACTGGCAAGTTATTTGAATTCTCTTTTTCTGCACCTTTTATATTAAAAGATAAAAGTAAAATAGATATTCAATTTGCAAAAGATTATGGAATGTTATTTGGTTTAATATTTCAAATTATAGATGACTTAATCGATGAAATTGGAACTTTTAAAAAAATTGGAAAAACACCAGGTAAAGATATTGAGCAAGGCAAAAGTACCTTACTAAAATTAATTGGTGAAAAACAAGTTACAGATTTATGTAATAATAAAATTAATACTTTTATAAAAAAATATAAAAATAAAATAAGTCAAAACCCTATACTAATAAAAATGCTAGCGTTTGGAATGGATCGACTAAGTTAAAAATGTACTATTTTTTTTGCTAAATATAACCCAGATGTAGCTGATACAGCTGTCAATGAACCACCCCATAACATATCTACGAAGGTAACGGTTGGTGACCATCCTTTAAGTACTGCCATATTTGTTAAGTTATATGTGCCATATGCAACCAAACCAAATATGAATCCAGTGTACAATGTTTTCATTAAGTTACCAGAATCAACACAAGGTTGAATTACAACCAAAGCCATACCAAAGACGTATAATATGTAAAAAAGAGCGGCTGCCCACATCACAGGTTTTTCAGTTAATAAGTTACCAATTAGAGGTTTATAAAAAGACTTTGTGGCAAAGCTTAACCAAATTATATCTATTATTAAGAAAATCAGTGAAGCAATTAGAGTCGCTACTAGCAAACATTTAAACATATATTATAAATATATCATATTATTAAATTTCAAGAATATTTATTAAAATTTCTATGGTGGGTGTGACAGGGATTGAACCTGTGACCCCTGCCGTGTCGAGGCAGTGCTCTACCGCTGAGCTACACACCCAAGTAATTTTTTTATTTAAATATAGTATTTGAAATATAATGACTTTTAAAGCTAAAGCAACAATCGAAAGCTTATATAATATTTTTAAATTTTACTTAATTTAACCTTTTTTAATCATTAATTAGGTAAATAAATTATAAACATATTGATCAATTTTTTATTAAATAATATTCAGGATTTAGAATTATTCATACAATTGATTTTTGAAATAAGGAGATAAATGAAAGTAAAAGAAAATAATTTTACAGATAATGAAATCTCTAAAGCTCTAAAAATTTATAATTATTTTATTGAAAATTCATTCTCTAATTTTGAAGAAAAAAAATTATCTAAATCAAAATTTAATTTATTATTAAAACAAGTAAAAAAAAATAAGTTACCATTTATTTTAGCAATTAAAGAAAATGAAGTTATTGGATTAGCATTTGTAAATAAGTTTAGAGAAAAAAGTGGATATAGATTTTCATATGAACACTCAATCTATGTAAATCCAGATTACATTAATAATGGTTATGGTAATAAAATATTAAAAGAACTTATGAAAATATGTAAAAAAATTACAAAAATTAAAAATTTAATAGCAGTGATTAGTGGAAAAAATAATTTTGCTTCCATAAAAATACATAGAAATAATGGTTTTCAATATATTGGAACTATAAAAAAAGCCGGTTTTAAAAAAAATAAGTGGATTGATTCAATTTATATGCAAAAAAGATTATGAAAAAAGTAAACACTAAGAATTTTAAAAAAACACTTAGTAAGTTTTCGACGGGAATTACTGTTGTATGTGTTAAACATAATAATTCAATATATGGGAAAACTGTTAATTCATTTAACTCTCTATCTCTAAACCCTCCTATGGTTTTGTTTTCTTTAGGTAATTACTCGTCTTCATTAAAGCTATTTTCAAAAACTAAATTTTTATCAATAAATATTTTATCTAGTAAACAAAAAGAATTATCTGATAATTTTGCTTCAACTACACCAAAGTTAGAAAATATAAAATTTATTGAAGGAAGAAATAAAACAGCAATTATACCAAATTGCATAGCAAATCTTGAGTGTAAAGTAATAGATAAAATCAAAAAAGGTGATCATATAATATTTATATGTAAGATATTAGAACTACAATCTAACGATAAAATGAAACCACTTGTATATTTTAATTCAAAATATTTTTAAGTGTTTAGAATTTTAAGATATCTAATTTTAATCTCTTTAATATCGTCAGGATATTATCTGTTTATTTCAGAATATTTTAACTTATCAGAGAAAAAATTTTTAGAGAGAGATATTGTAAAAAATGAAATAATAGAAGAAAAAAAAGAAATAATTAAAGAAAAAAAAGAGGAAGTGGCTTTACCTAATATAAAAAAAAGTATTGATAAAGTGCAGTATGTTGAGAAAAAAATTAAAATTTTACAAGGTGATACTTTTGTTTCTATTTTAGAAAGCTTAAACTTTGAACAAGAAAATATTTATGAAATTATAAGTGAGATAGAAAACTTTTTTGATTTAAAGAAAATCAAAACTGGAGAAATTATAAGTGTATTTGAAAATAGTTTTGGAGAAATAAAAAAAATTGAATTTTTTAAGAACAGTGAGACAATTATATCAGTTTATTTAGATAAAGAAATAAATTTAAATATAAGAGAATTAACTAAGGATTCATTCATTGAATCAAAAGAATATACAATTACAGAATCATTATTTTCAGACGGTATTAAAAATGGTGTATCACCTGATATTTTAGTTAAAATAATCAGTCTTTTTAGTTTTGATCTTGATTTTCAAAGAGATATTAGAGTTGATACTGTTGTTTCAATATCCTATGAATTTGATGAAATAATTGAAACGGGTAGATTAGAATATAACGATATTAAATATGCTTCGATAATAATTGATGGGAAACAATTAGAATATTTTAAGTTTATAACAGATGATGGTTATATTGATTATTTTAACAGAGAGGGTAAAAATGTTAAAAAATCAATATTAAAGACACCTTTAGACGGCGCTAGAATTTCATCAAATTTTGGTATGCGTAAACATCCTATCTCAGGTTTCAATAAAATGCATAAAGGTGTTGATTTTGCTGCACCTACTGGAACACCAATTTATGCTGGAGGGAACGGAATTGTTGAATACGTTGGCAGAAATGGAGGATATGGAAAATATATTCGTATAAGGCATAATAATGGATATAAAACAGCGTATGCACATTTGTCAAATTATAAGAAAGGTATTTCTAAAGGGGTAAGAGTTAACCAAGGTGAAGTTATAGGCTATGTAGGTAGTACAGGTAATTCTACAGGACCTCATCTTCATTATGAAATTATTTATCAAAATCAACATATAAATCCATTAAAACTAAAACTTCCTTCTGGAAAAATACTTGAGGGTAAGGAATTAGAAAAATTTAAAAAAGAATATAAAATAATATATGCTGATCATTTGAGCATGTTATATGAATAACTACTTTGTTGATCTTGTTCTTTTTTCTTTAGATGGTTCAGCTATAAATGGAATAGATTCGATAGAGTCATCTTCTGCTTTATCATTATCATTTACTTCGGTGGTTTGATTATCAGTATCTGAAGATTGTTCATTTGAAGTACTTTGTTTTTGCTCATCAAAATTTGTGTTTTCTTCAATATTAATACCTAACTCAACCATTATTCTGTAGTAGTGATCGGTAAATTGATAATAGTATTCAGATTGAATTCTATCGCCTGATCTTGATGCTTCTTTAGCTAGTTTTAAGTACTTGTTATATTGCTGGGATACATTTCCTCTATTTCTATTATTGAAATTTTTGTATCCACCAGGTTTCTTAAAACTGGTTCTTCTATTACTCTTATAAGCGGTTCTACCGTTTTTTTTATACATATTGTTTGGAAATTAAAAATTTTTTTTAAATAATTAATCTTTTTCTTTAACTATACAGTTCATTTTATTTATTTCAACTTATATCTTTGAAAAACTTAGAATTCTCTCGATTCCTTGAAGATCATTAACTATTTTATTTAAATATAATCCAGAATTTTCAAAAATTTCTTCACAATCTTGTCTCTGATTAATACCAATTTCACATACAAAATAAGCACATTTATTCATTAATTTTTTTAGATAACTTGAATATTCTCTATAAAATTTCAACCCATCATCTCCTCCAACTAAAGCTATTTTAGGTTCAAAATTTTTAACTTCTGGGTCTGCATTATTAAACTGTTTGTTTGTTAAGTATGGTGGATTAGATACAATCAAATCAAACTTGGAATTAATATTTTTAAAATCAATCATCTTAAGTTGGATTTGATTATAACAATTATGTATTTTTAAGTTTCTTTCTGCTACTTCTAGCGCTTCTTTAGATATATCTATAGCTGTGATAGATGCATTTTTAAATTCTTTTGCTAGTGATATTGCAATGCAACCTGATCCGGTACCAATGTCTAATATTTTTAATTTAAGGTTTTTGTTTCTATAAATATTTAAAACTTCCTCAATTATTAATTCTGTTTCAGGACGCGGATCTAACACAAAATTATTTACATAAAAATCATTTTTCCAAAATGGTTTATTCTTAATGATTTTAGCTAATGGTTGTCTATTAATTCTTTTTTGAAGATAATATTTAAATTTCACAATATCAATATTATCTTCATTTAGATTACTTAAAATAATTTCATTATTTTTCTTTGAAGCATACTTTAGTAAAATTCTCAGATCTAGTTCTGGATTACTTATATTTTTTTGTTTTAGTTTAGTTAAACTCTCTTTAATTAAATCATTCATTTTTCATATTTGCTAACTTTGTACTTTCTTCTTCGGCAATTAAAGGATTTATCAACTCGTCTATTTTACCTTCAAGTATTTCTGATAGATTATACAATGTAAGATTTATTCTATGATCAGAAACCCTTCCTTGAGGAAAATTATAGGTTCTTATTCTTTCAGATCTATCTCCAGAACCTACTTGATTTTTTCTTTGCTCGGATCTTTCTTTGTTTTTTTCTTGTATTTGATTGTCTAGTAATCTTGATCGTAAAATCTTTAAAGCTTTTGCTTTATTTTTATGTTGAGATTTTTCATCTTGTTGAGAAACTACTATACCAGTTGGTGTATGTGTTATTCTTACAGCACTATCAGTAGTGTTGACAGATTGTCCTCCTGGTCCACTTGATCTAAAAACATCAATTCTTAGATCTTTATCAAGAACTTCAATATCAACCTCTTCAGCTTCAGGTAGAACTGCTACAGTAGCAGCTGAAGTATGTACTCTTCCACTACTTTCAGTAGTGGGAACCCTTTGCACTCTATGAACACCAGATTCAAATTTTAATTTTGAAAAAACATTTAATCCTGAAATATTACAAATTACTTCCTTTACTCCTTTTAAACCTGTTTCTGATATTGATAAAATATCAAATTTCCATGAATTTAAATCAGCATATCTCTGATACATATTTAATAAATCAGAAGCAAAAAGTGATGCTTCATCGCCTCCAGTACCAGCTCTTATTTCTAAAATTGAATTTTTAGAATCATTTTCATCTTTTGGTATTAGTAACTTCAATAATTCCTGTTCAAGATCTTTGATTAGATTTTTTTTTTCAATTAGTTCCGATTCTGCTATCTTACTAATTTCTAAATCATTATCTTTTATTAACTCATTAAGATTTAATATATCTTTTTGTAAATTGTTATATTCTTGAATTTTTTCTACAATTGGTTTGAGCTCTGAATATTCTCTGTTTAATTTAATTAATTCATTTGAATCAATATCATTCATATTGTTTAATGAATTTTCAATTAATTTAAATTTTTCTAAAATTATTGAAAATTGTTTATCTAGATTTATCATTCAAATGATTAAATATTTGATTAAGCTTTAATTCTTTTTGTTCACCAGTCATTAAATTTTTTATAGTAAAAAAATCACCATTAAACTCATTTTCTCCAATAATAATAATATATGATGCTGATGATGTATTTGCTTTTGTAAATGATTTTTTTAAATTGTATTTATAATTCCAATAATATGAAATTCTATTTTCATTCAAATATTTTTGTAGATAAAGAAAATAATCTGTAAATTTTTCATTTGTTACAGCAATATGAATAGTTGAGCTTATTTTTTTTTCGGACTCCATTAATAATGCAATTCTTTCAATACCTGCGGCCCATCCAATACCAGGTATATCAGGCCCGCCTAATACTTTTATTAAACCGTCATATCTTCCACCACCTAATAATGTATCTTGACTTCCTAAATTATCTGATTTGTATTCGAATACTGTATTACAATAATAATCAAGACCTCTAACAAGATTAGCGTTTTCTTCGAAATCAATTTCTAGTATTTTTAAAGATCTTTTAAGATCTTCGTAATGCTTTTTAGCTTCATCGGTTAAATATTCGTAAATTTTAGGTGAAGATAGTGAAATTTCTACATCTTCCTCATTTTTTGAATCTAATATTCTTAATGGGTTGGTTTCAATTTTTTTAATGCTTTCTTCTGATAGTTTTTTTTTATGGGTATTAAAATACTTTGAAAGACTTTTTTTAAAATCAATTAACGTTTTCTTATCTCCTAAAGAATTAATATTAAGTTTTATTTTAGATTTAGGTAACAGTTCGTTTAAAATATTATTTGACAGAGAAATTAACTCAACATCAGCAAGAAAATCTCTAGTTCCAAGTATTTCAAAATTAATTTGATTAAATTGTCTATATCTACCCTTTTGCGGCCTTTCCCTTCTAAACATTGGCCCAATTCCATAAATTTTTAATGGAAGTTCGTTTAGGAGATTATTAGTAATAGCCGCTCTAATCATAGGTGTTGTGTACTCAGGGCGTAGTGTTAAATATTCATTATTTCGATCTTCAAATGAATACATTTCTTTCAACACAACATCAGAATGTTCACCAAGAGGTTTTGCAAATAATTCACTAAATTCAAAAATTGGTGTCTGGATTTCTTTATATTCTTTTAAATTAGCATTTTTAGAAACAATATTAGAAATAAAGTTAAACTTATCTATTTCTTCTCCAAACATATCATGTGTGCCTCTTACTGATCTTAATTTCATATTAAGTACTTAGTTCTATTTCTTTAGTTTTTTTTCTAATTAGATCTTCAAGATAATTTTCTAAATCAACATTTTTTACAACATTATTTTTTTTACCATCAAGATAAATCATGTGTGTATCATTACCACCACCAGTTATTCCAATATTTGTCATCGTTGCTTCACCTGGACCATTAACAACACATCCAATTATTGACACTGTTATAGGAGTTGAAATATCATCTAATTTTTTTTCTAAGTTTTTTACAGTTTTTATTACTTCAAATTGTTGTCTAGCACATGAAGGGCATGAAATAATTTTTACGCCCCTATTTCTTAGTCCTAAGCTTTTTAAGATTTCAAATCCTACTCTTACCTCTTCTTCAGGCTCATCTGACAATGATATTCTTATTGTATCCCCTATTCCTCTCAAAAGTAAATTTCCAACTCCAATTGAAGATTTAATTGAACCTGTTCTCTTGCCTCCTGCCTCAGTAATACCTAAATGCAATGGATAATCACATAATTCTGCTAATTGCTCATATGCTTTTATTGACATAAATATATCTGAAGATTTCACACTAATTTTAAAATTAGTGAAATCATTATCTTCAAGTATCTTTATATTTAATTGAGCACTTTCAACTAAAGCTTCAGGATTAGGTTCAGAGTATTTCTCTAAAATTTGTTTTTCTAAACTTCCTGCATTTACACCTACTCTAATTGAGCAATTATTATCTTTTGCAGCTTTAATAACTTCTTTTATTCTTTCAGTGCTACCGATATTACCAGGATTTATTCTAATACAAGAGGCACCATTATTTGCTGCTTCGATACCTCTTTTATAATGAAAATGAATATCTGCAATAATAGGTACAGAGCTATGCTTAACAATTTCTTTTAAAGAATGTGAAGACTCTTTATCTGGAACAGAAACTCGAACTAAATCAACTCCAAGTTTTGCTGACCTTTCTATTTGAGCAATAGTATCTTTAGCATTAGAAGTTAAAGTATTTGTCATGGTTTGCACTGCAATTTGATTATTTCCACCAATGCTTACATTTCCAACTTTAATAACGCGCGATTTTCTTCTATTAATCTGTTGATACGGTCTTAGCATCTATTTAGTTTGTAAAATCTTTATATAAAACAAAAGAGTCTAAAATATCACCGTATTTACCTATCTTCCCTCTTACTTCATCATCTATAAGTACTAAAATATTCCCTGCATTTCCTGCAGTAATATTGTAATTCAATTTTAATTCATATGAAAATTCTTCATCTTTATCCATTAACTTGCTTAAAACAATATTATTCTCTTCATCTCTTAATTGAAGCCAAGTTGGATTTAACATTTTTAATGTAGCAACTATAGTCACATCTTCATCAATTTCTATAGATGCTATAGCACTAGAATTATTTACCAAATCATTTTTTTTAATATCAGTGCTTGGAGATAAGTTATCAAAAGTATTAGCTTTTTCAACTATAGGTTCTAAACTTTCAGGTATATCTGGAACTAAAGCAAAGTTTATTTTATTATCATTTTGATCAATGAATAAAAAGTAAAATGAAGTAAATATAATTAGAATAATAGAAGCAGCAAAAAATTTTTCTGCTTTAAAAAAATTATTTTCAACTATTGGGGTAATATTCTTTTTCTCTTCCTTAAAATTAAATGATACTTCATCTTTAAATTTTTTGATAATTGCGTCTGTATCTAGCTCAAGAAAGTTTGAATAAGACCTTAAATGTCCAATATTAAAAATAATATCTGAATTGTTTTTTATATTATCATTTTCAAGATCAATAATGATAGTTTTAGAAATTTTTAATTCAATTGCTATATCGCTAATTGAAAGATTTTTAGAGTTTCTTCCAATTGATAAAATCTGACCTACTGTTTTCATTTATTTACCTAGATTATATGCCTCATGTAGAGATTTAACAGCAATTTTTGTAAATTTTTTATCAATTAAGACACTTATCTTTATTTCTGACGTCGAGATAGCTAGTATATTAATTGAATTATCTGCTAATGTTGTAAACATTTTCTTTGCAACCCCAGATTGAGACATCATCCCCATACCAATTACAGAAATTTTAGAAATATTAGTATCGGTTTTAATCGATTTAAAATTAATCAAATTTTGATTTTCTTCCAATAATTTTTTAGCATTATAAATTTCGCTGTTCGGAACAGTAAAGGTGATATTAGCTGTTACACCATCTTGTGATGTATTTTGAACAATCATATCTACGTTAATATTATTATTAGCTAACAATCCAAAAATTGTTGCAGATATGCCAGGTTTATCGGCAATACCGGATAAGGTTAGTTTTGATTCATTATTACTATAGCTTACTCCGCTTACAATTTCTTTTTCAATTAATTTATTTTCATCTACAACAAAAGTGCCACTTTGTTTTGTTATTGAAGAAAGCACTTGTAAGGTAAGATTATTTTTCATCGCTAATTCAACAGAACGGGTATGAAGTACTTTAGCTCCAGTAGATGACATTTCCAACATTTCTTCAAATGCTAATTTATTAATCTTTCTAGCTTTGTGTTCTAAATTTGGATCAGTTGTATAAACACCATCAACATCAGTATAAATATCACATCTATCAGCATCAACAGCTGCAGCGATAGCAACTGCGGTTGTGTCAGAGCCCCCTCTACCTAAAGATGTAATATTTCCATCTATATCGACACCTTGAAATCCAGCAACAACTATAACATCATAATTTTTTAGGTATTGATTAATTCTAACTTTATCGATGTTCAATATTTTAGCTTTTTGATGATTACTGTCAGTAATAATTGGAATTTGCCATCCGAGCAATGGAACGGACTTAATTTTTCTTTTTTTTAAAATAGCTGAAAGAAGTCCAACTGAAACAGCTTCACCAGATGTTAAAATTAAATCATTTTCAATAATCTCATTTGACTTAATTTCGTCTATATACTCTTGTAATTGATTTGTTACACCTGACATTGCAGATAAAACAACAATCAATTTTCCATCATGTAATTTCTTTTCTACTATATTTGCAACATTATCGATTTTATCGATACTGCCAACTGATGTACCTCCAAATTTCATTACTACAAGTTTCATTGACTTAAATATATTTTAAATTATTTGAGCTAATATAATTATTGTTTCTAACAAACAAGAAATATGATGAATATAAAATCAAAAAATGAAGAATTTGCTTTGTTTAATCAACTTTCTGATGAATGGTGGAATGAAAACGGTAAATTTAAGATTCTTCATCAAATTAAAAGTCATAGAATGACTTACATATTAGATCAAATTAATAATAGGAACATTAAAAATTTGAAAATACTTGATGTAGGCTGTGGTGGGGGAATAATTTGTGAACCACTAGCCAGACTAGGCGCTAAAGTTACCGGGATAGATTTTGCCCCAAATAATATTAAGGCTGCAAAGATACATTCCAAAAAAAATAAACTTAAAATTAATTATATTTATAAAGATATTGAAAAATCAAAATTCGATAAAAAATTTGATTTAATACTAATGTTTGAAGTTTTAGAACATTTAGATAATTGGAAAAAAACAATTAAAAATATAAGAAATAATTTAAACAAAGATGGTATAATTATATTTTCTACAATTAATAGAAACTTACTTTCTAAATTATTTGCAATTGATTTAGCAGAAAATTTCCTCCATTGGATACCAAAAGGAACACATGATTATAATAAATTAATTCAACCTGAAGAATTAAAAAAAATTTTATTAAAAGAAAAATTTTATTTTAAGAATATTAAAGGTTTGGTTTTTGATCCATTAAATAGGGAATGGAAATTGTCAAAAAATTATATGATAAATTATTTTTGTACTGCTAAATTAATTAGTTAGTTTTTTTTGTTGAAAAAGGCAATGGTAGTACATCGATATCTTCATCTATTAATTCTTTAGTTTGCTCAATTGAAGCTTCACCATATATCGAACGATCCTTTACTTCACCATATTTAATTTTCTTTGCTTCCTCTGTAAATTTATCACCAACATATTCAAATTCTTTTTCTATAATCTTTTTTAGCTTCTTAACATTTGAGGCAATTGATTTATTTCTTTTATAGATTTTTGAATTTGATTTTTTTGCAACGTTTGGTGCCATCAAAGCTTTTTTTATTTGAATACTGTTGCATGAAGGGCAAGACAACAAACGTTTTTTAACTTGCTTATTATAATCTTTCGTATTTTCAAACCATCCTTCAAAAGAATAAGCACAATCAGAGCAATTAAGATTAAAAACAATCATCTTACTTATATTGTTTCATCTGATTTTTTTTCAATATCAAAATCAACATCATCAGTTTCTAATTGCATAATTAGTGAATTTTTTGGAAAATTCAAATTACATACTGTGCCCTTAGATAAAGTTACACCCATAAAAGGTTTCAAACTAAAATTTACAAATTTTTGACTATTTTTATTTGATACATCAATTTTTATAAGTTCTTTAAAAACAATAAGAAGAAAATTTTTATCAAGTTTGAGTTTTAAAAAAGATTTAGGTGTTTGATAAAAAGATAATTTAAAAAAAAGATTTTTTTCAAGAACACTTATATTTTCTTCTAAATTAATATTTGAATTATGTATTTCAAGATTTTTTAAATTGATTTGATCTTGTTTATCTATAATTCTCTCTTTTAATATTTCTAAAAAAATAGTCCCATAAATTTTTTTATTAATATTTTCAGTTTCTTCTTTAATTATTGCAACTATCTCTTTAAGAATAATATCCATAATTGCATTTTATACTTTATAAAAATAATGATAAACAAAAAATATGTTAAACTATTAAGATCTAAAGATAGGAAATATGGAGAAAACTTTATATATAATGAAATAAGTAAAAATATAATTGATTCCTTAGATATTTTAAAAGTTCCTTTTAATAATATTTTAGAACTTGGAGTTAATGACAATTTAATAATTAATTATCTTAAAAAAAGATTTCCCTCTTGTTCTATAACAAGTGCTGATATCGATTTGTCAGTTTTTAAAAAAAAGACAGATCGAAAATTAATAGAAATTGATTTGGATAATATACAAATCAAAGATAAAAAATTTGATTTAATTTTTAGTAATTTTTTTTGTCAATTAACATCTAATTTTGAGAAATTGATAGAAAATATTTTTCAAAGTTTAAAATCTAATGGATTTTTTATAGCAACGATTCCAAGTACTGAAAATATATTTCAGCTTGTAAATTCAATGTATGATACAGATAATATTTTATACGGAGGTATGTATCAGAGAGTTAATCCAATTTTAGATACAAATGATATTTTTAAATTACTTAAAATATATAATTTTGATGCACCTTTAATAAATAATAATAACTTTACTATTGAATATTCAGTTTTCAAAAAACTACTTGATGATGTAAGATTTTTGAACTTGCCGTATGCAGGTAACGATAAAAAAAATAATTTTGAGAATAAGAAATACTTTATTCATTTAGAAAAACAATTCAGAAAAAAATATTATAAAGATAATTTTAACCTTGATATAAATTTTAATACAATTTGTGCTTGGAAAAAATAAAATTAAGATCTGTAATCAGCATTAATCTTTAAATATTCATACGTTAGATCATTTCCATATACAGTATGAGAAAATTTACCTGAGTTTAATTTTACATTAATTGCTATAGTTTTATTTTTCATATAATTATTAAGTCTTCTAATATTTATTTTTTTACTTATGGAACCATTTTCACATACAACATTATTTCCAAACAAAACTTTAATTTTATTTTGATTTATATTGTCTTCAGTTTTTCCAATTGCCATTATTACTCTCCCCCAATTTGCATCTTCCCCAGCCACAGCTGTTTTAACCAAAGGAGAATTAGCAATACTAAATGCAATTCTTTTTGCTTGATTTTTTGATCTTGCATTCAAAACATTTACTATTATCAACTTAGAGACACCCTCTCCATCCTTAATTACTTGAAGAGATAAATCATGCATTAATTCATATATTTTATTATTTAGTATTTTAAAATTCTTTTTATTTAAATTTATATTTTTATTACCAACAGAAAACATCATTAAAGTATCACTTGTTGATGTATCGCTATCTACAGTTATTGAATTAAATGTATTATCTAAATTATTTTTAAGTAATCTAGTCAATAACTGTTTTGAAATTTCACACTCTATAAATATATAGGCCAACATTGTTCCCATATTTGGTTGCATCATTCCTGATCCTTTTGCTATTCCGTAAATTTTAAAGGATTGATTGTTTAAGTTAATATTTTTAATTGATACCTTTGGGAAAGTATCTGTTGTCATAATTGCCTTTGCGCTATCAATTAAACTATCTTTATTTTTAGAATTTATTTTTTCAAATTTATTTATAATTAAATTAGGGTTAAATTTTTCACCAATTACACCAGTAGATGATACTAATACTTCATTAGATTTACATTTAATTTTATTTGTTAATGCTTTTACGTACTTATCGATAATTTTAAGACCATCTTTACCAGTATGGGCATTCGCATTACCAGAATTCACAACTAACGCTTTAGCTTTACCTTTGTTATTCATTTTATCCCAAATTATAGGGGCTGAAGGTGTTGATGTTTTAGAATAAACGCAACACACATTTATAATTTTATTAAAAATTATTAGTAAAAGATCTTTATCTTTTTTTTTAAATCCAGCATTAAAAGTATAGATATTGAGGCCGCTAGGATTAAAATCTTTGATTTTTTTTGGCTTAAATATTGAAATCATTTTATTGACCATATTTTAGCTTAAATTCCTTTGTAGAAGAAATATTTTTCATATATTAACTGCCACTTATCATAACATGATTAATATTGTTAATAAATTATTTAGTTCTATAAAATCTAATTCACTTAAAAAATATGCGAGTTTTGTAGAAAAAGTAAATAAACTGGAAGAAGAAATTTCTAAACTTTCTGATCAAGAATTAAAAGATAAAACAAATTACTTTAAAAATAAATTTAATGAAACTGGATCAATAACTCAATCATTACCAGAAATATTTGCAGTAGTTAGAGAGACATCAAAAAGAACATTAAATATGAGACACTATGATGTTCAAATAATAGGTGGAATGGTCTTATACGAAAATAAGATAACTGAAATGAAAACAGGGGAAGGAAAAACACTAGTTGCTACTCTAGCTGCTTATGCAAATGCTATAGAAAACTTATCGGTACATATTATTACAGTTAATGATTATCTAGCAAAAAGAGATGCAGAATGGATGGGTCAAATATTTAATTTTCTTGGTCTTAGTGTTGGTTGTGTTACTTCAGAAACACATCATGAAGAAAGATCTAACCAATATGATGCTGATATTGTGTATGCAACTAATAATGAGATAGGATTTGATTATTTAAGAGATAATTTGAAAAACGATTACAATAATTTATGTTTTAAAAAAAATGCATTTGCCATAGTTGATGAAGTTGATAGTATTTTAATTGATGAAGCTAGAACACCGCTAGTAATATCTGCTGAATCAAATTCCGATACAGATTTATTTCCAAAAATAGATAAAATTATAAAAATTCTTAGAGAAAATGATTTTGAAATTAATGAAGAAAGTAAAAGTATTCTACTTACTACAGAGGGTATGGAATTTTGTGAAAAATTATTGAAAGAAAATGGAATTATTGCAGAAGGTACACTTCAGGATTTAGGAAATATGGTTTTGAACCATAATATTATCCAAGCGCTTAGAGCTCATCATTTATTTATAAAAGATAAAGATTACATAATTAAAGATAGAAGTGTAGTCATCATTGATGAGTTAACTGGTAGAGCCATGGAAGGGAGAAGATATGGTGATGGCTTACATCAAGCAATAGAAGCAAAAGAAAATTTAGTGATCCAAAAAGAAAATCAAACTATTGCTGCTGTTACATATCAAAATTTTTTTAGAACCTATTATCGTCTGAGTGGGATGACAGGAACTGCTACAACAGAAGCGAAAGAATTTGAAAGTATATATGATTTGGAGGTTGTTGAAATTCCTCCTAACATTAAAGTAAATCGTATTGATAAGAATGATCAAATTTATATGACAAAAAGAGAAAAATACAATGCTGTGTTAGATCTTGTTAAGTCAAGAAATAAAATCAATCAACCAATCCTAATAGGAACTACATCAGTAGAAAATTCTATAAAGATTTCTGATTTATTAAAAAGAGAAAATCTAAAGCATAATATTCTAAATGCTAAAAATCATACAAGTGAAGCAAAAATTATTGAAGAAGCTGGAATGCCTGGCAATATAACTATTTCAACTAATATGGCAGGCAGAGGTACTGATATTAAATTAGGTAATGGTGATGCAAATTTAAAGAAAGAAGCAATTGAAGCAGGTGGTTTACTCATAATCGGGACAGAAAGACACGAAAGTAGAAGAATAGATAATCAATTAAGAGGTAGATCGGGTAGACAAGGGGATATCGGTGAAAGTATATTTTTCTTATCGTTAGAAGATGACCTAATGAGAATATTTGGCTCAAAAACGCTCGAAAACGTATTATCTAAATTAGGCCTTAAGGATGGTGAGGTTATAACTCATTCAATGATAACTAAATCTTTAGAAAGAGCTCAACAAAAAGTGGAAAGTCATAATTTTGATATGAGAAAACAAATTTTAAAATTTGACGATATACTAAATGATCAAAGAAAAATAATTTACCAAAATAGAAGAGAAATTCTTAATACAAATGATCAATCTAAAATTATTCAAGAAATGATCTCTGACTATGTTGATCATTTAATTGATATTACGATTCCTCCAAAAAAATATTCTCATGAATGGGATGAAAATTTATTAAAAGAAAAAACAAAAGAGATATTCAATATAGAAATACCTGTTTCAAAATGGTTTGATGAAGAAGGTGTGGATGATGAAGAAATTAAAAAAAGGTTATTAGATCAAATAAATCAAGAATATAAAGAAAAACAACACCAATATTCCTCAGAATTATTTAGGTTTGCGGAAAAAAGGGTAATGTTATTTCAGATTGATAAAGATTGGAGAGATCATTTAGCAGCAATGGATTCATTACGTGGAAGTGTAAATTTAAGAGCAATGGGAGGTAAAGATCCATTTTATGAATATAAAAAAGAATCATTTGATTACTTTGATGAAATGCTTTCAAACCAAAATGAAAGAGTTATTAAAACATTATTTAATATTAAATTAGTAAATGAAAATTATGATGGTAGTAAAAAAAAACAAAATCCGGAACCAAGAAGAATAATTACAAAAAAAATAGGTAGAAATGAACCTTGTCCTTGTGGATCAGGAAAGAAATACAAACAATGTCACGGTAATTAAATTTCAGAAGTAATATTTAAATATTTTTCCTTCCTAGTCTGAACTAACTCTTGTATTGGAACTTGTTTAAGATCATTAATTAAACTTATAATTTTTTCTTTTAATATTTCTGATTGTTTTATTGGATGTCTATGAGCACCTCCGTATGGTTCAGCAATAATATCGTCAATAATTTTAAAGTTTTTGCAATCAGCTGAAGTTAATTTTAAGGTTTTTGCAGCTTCCTGAGAAAATTGAGTATTACGCCATAAAATAGAGGCGCACCCTTCAGGAGATATAACTGAATATATTGAATGCTCTAACATCAATACTCTATCAGAAGTTGCTATTCCTATAGCCCCACCAGAACCACCCTCACCGATTATTATAGATATTGTTGGAATTTTAGTTTTTAAAAATTGAAGTATTGAGGATGCTATAGACTCTGATTGTCCTCTTTCTTCTGCATCTTTTCCTGGAAAAGCTCCTGCAGTATCTACAAATGAAATTAAGGGTAGTTTAAATTTTTCTGCTAATTTTAATAATCTTTGAACCTTTCTATATCCTTCCGGTTTTGCCATACCAAAATTATGTTTAATTCTTGTTTCCATTGTATTTCCTTTTTCTGTTCCAACAAAAAAAACAGAATTTCCATCAATTTTTGCTAACCCGCCTATAATCGCATTGTCATCTGCATATTTTTTATCTCCATGTAAAAAGACTGTATTATTAAATATATTGTGAATGTAATCAAGTGTGTGAGGTCTTTCTCCATGTCGAGATACTTGAACTTTTTGCCAAGGATCTAGATTTGAGTAAATTTTTTTATATAATTTATCTTTTTCAATATTTAATTTTTTAATTTTATCAAAATTTAATTCTTGATTTTTACTTAATTGATTTAAAATATTTTCAATTTTTTCTATATCATTTTCAAATTCAAAATATTTTATCATATAATAAATTTATAATCTTTAAATACTTCTAAAATTATATTTCTAAAAAGAATTCCATCATTATAATTTAGATATCCATTAAGTATAAGCTTAAGATGTTCTGGATGCAAATTGCTCCATTCTTTATCATTTAAAGAAATTAATGAATAAAATAAAAATTTTTCATGATCTTTATTAACGATACTATTATTTATCTCATTAAAAAGAAATATTGCTGGCATTAATCTATCATCAAATATTTTATTTAAATTAATTTCTGTATCTGTGACGATATCTAAATTCATCACTGATTTAAGGACATATAATAATTCAGTATTTTGATTATCTTGATTATAAGTGTAACTATTCAAAGTTAGATTTATAGAGTTAATAAAAGAATTTAAATCATTAGAGGAATATAAATCTAATAAAATTCTTGTATAAATACTTTTTGAATCTACTTCTTTTGAGTTTTCGTATAATTCTATCCAATCTACTGCTTTTTCAAAGTTGTTGTTATAAATATATGCCGAAGCTATTTTTGGTCCATAAATTATATTTTCAGAAGTAGCTTGAATAGAACTTAGCATATTGATTGATAATTTATATGCAATTTCTTCTAAATCATTTTCTTTTGCAAAATCCCAAAATTGTATCAAAATATTTAATCTATCATTTGGGAATATTTGAATATTTACTAATTGAAATAAAAAAGCCATGCCCAATTCTTTATTATCTGAAAAAGATGCTAGTGTTTCTTTTGGATTATTTAATTGATCAGCGTTAAAATCAGCTGACATATATAAAGCTGCTAAACTTTCTACAGTAATTAAATTTTCTAAAAAACTATCATTCGCAGCTTTTATTCTTAAATCTATAGGTGAAGATTGATTTAAAATTATGGGAATTGATAGATTTTTTTTATCAAGTTCATAAAAATCATTTGAAAAAGGCAGTTCTGCAATTCTAGTCATGGCACTATATAAAAATATTAGTTCTTTATTTATTTCAGAATAATTAATTTCATTATTAAAATCTTTCTCAAATGATGAGTCAGAAATGAGTGATAACAAACTTTGATAATAGAGATCTAAATTATTTTCTGTTTCAATTAAAATTGAATTTAATAAACTTGCCTCAGATTGATTATCGTTTAAAATTAAACAAAATATATCAAGTTTCTCTATAAAGAAAAAATCCAACTTTGAATTTTTATCTAATTCATCTTTAAAATTACAAGCTTCATTTAATTGAAAAGTCGATAAAAAATAATTTAATCTAACTCCAGTATAAAAATTAAAATTTTCATCATCACTTAAATCATAAGTTTCAATTAATTGATAAGACTTATTAATTTGACCAATAGATTGTAAATAATTTATCACTAAGAAAAATAATTCTTTATCCTTTTCGACTTCAAGATTCAATTGAAGGTTTTCCAAAACTTCAATTATTTCTATTTGTAATGTTTTGGAATTAATATTTAATAGATTCTGAAAATGGTTTTCTAAATCTTTTGTTTTAATTGTCTGAATAAAATTTTTTTTATTGATTTCAATTTGTTGTACTTCAATTTCATTTGCTGATATTTCATTACTATTATCAGCATTTTCTAATATTTCTTCAATTACTTCTTGTTCATTAAGATTTTCTAATACCATTTGATCGAGACTTTTATTTTCATACAAATTAATTACCTCTACTGAAGAATCATTATCTTCATTTGCAAAAATAGAATTTGAGAAAAGAATAAATAATAATATTAAAATAATTTTCATTTTATATTTAATGTATATTTCTCAGTAATTATTGTAGAAGGTGAAGGTATTTCAATCATGTAAAGCGTAGCAAAAATTACAATTGTTAGTATTGCAAAAAAATATATAATGTACTTATTTTTCATATATAATATTAAAAAAATGACTATTATATGTTTTTACCATTTTTTTAAGTTTTTTCTAATTTCAACAAAAATTTGTCAAGAATAAGAAATATTAATAATATGTTTGATCTAACTAAGATTAAAAAGAAAAATATTTGCATTATAGGCCTAATGGGCTCTGGAAAATCAATAATTGGAAAAGATTTGAGTAAATTTCTAAATTTAAAATTTTATGATACTGATAAGGAAATTGAGCTAATAACAAAAAAAAGTATAAGTGAAATTTTTAAAGAAGAAGGTGAGTCATATTTTCGATATGTTGAAGAAAAAGTTTGTATCGACTTATTAACACAAGATAATTGTGTAATTTCTTTGGGGGGTGGAAGTATAATTAATAGTAAAATTAGAAAGATAATTAAAAAAAATTCATATTCTATATACTTACAAGTTAAAATAAGTAATTTGTTAAATAGGTTAAAATCTTCAAAAAAAAGACCTCTATTAAATATAAATAAAGATAGAGGAGAAATATTGCAAAAGATCTATAATGATAGAGAAAAATTTTATAAAAAAGCAGATTTTATTATAGATAACAATAATGATAAATTTCAGGTATTAAAGAGAATTAAATCTAAATTAAAATCCTATGCAGAGTAAATATTTAATTAAAAACAAAAAACTAAAAACTGAAATTATAATTAAAAACAATTATATTTTTAAGTTTATTAAAAATATATCAATTAAAAATGAAAAAGTTTTTTGTATTTTAGATTCTAAGATTAATATTAATTTAGAAATTACTAAACTAAAGAATATAAAAATTATTTCTATTAATTGTGGTGAAAAATTAAAATCTTTTGATAGATATAAAAATTTATCTGAAAAACTAATCAGAGGTAACGTAAACAGAAAATCTGCAGTTATCGCTATCGGAGGAGGAACATTAGGTGATTTGGCAGGGTTTGTTGCAAGTACTTTATTAAGAGGTTTAGATTTTTACCTTATACCTACAACCCTTTTGTCTCAAGTAGATAGCTCAATTGGAGGAAAGAATGGAATTAATAGTAATTATGGAAAAAACTTAATTGGAACATTTTATCAGCCAAAAAAAGTACTAATTGATATTTCAATTTTAAATAGTTTACCTAATAGAGAAATAAGATCAGGATATGCAGAAATAATAAAACATGCATTAATAAAAGATTATTCATTCTTTTGTTGGTTAGAAAAAAATACAAATAAATTACTTAGTTTAAATAAATCTTTTTTAGAAAAAGCCATATATAAGTCAATTATGATTAAACTTTTCTATGTTAAAAAAGATGAAAAAGAAATTTTATTAAATAAGAATTCAAGAGCTATGTTAAATTTTGGTCATACAATTGGTCACGCTGTAGAAAGTTGCTATAATTATAAAAAATTTAATCATGGTGAAGCAATATCAATAGGTATGATAACTGAAGCAAAGATATCAAATTATCTAGGGTTGCTATCATCTAAAGAACTAGACAGAATAATTGTTCACTTCCAAAAATGTAAACTTAAGATATTTGATAATATATTAAAGGATAAAACGCTAATAAAAAAATTAATTAAAGATAAAAAAAACTTTTTAAATAATATTAATTTTTCTCTTATAGATAAAATTGGAAGCTCAATTTTTTATAAAAAGTTAGATAAAAATAAAGTATATAAAATTTTACAAAATATATAAATGACAAGTATATTTCTTTTTTCATTACTCATTGTCCTTATAATTATGTCAGGTTTTTTATCAGGATCAGAAACTGCAATAACTGCGACTTCAAAAGCAAGAATTCTATATAAGAAAAAAAAGGGTAGTAAAAGGGCCGGGTATTTACTTGAACTCCTAGATAAAAAAGACAATGTAATATCTACACTTTTACTATCAAACAATTTAGTTAATATTCTAGCATCTTCTCTTGCTACAGCATTTTTTTATGACTTATTTGGAGTAGAAGGTATATTTTATGCAACTCTAATTATGACAGTTGTAATTGTAATATTTGCTGAAGTTCTTCCTAAAACTTATGCGATTAATAGACCAAATAGGACTGCATTGTTAATTGCTCCAATTATTTTTTTCTTAAATAAAATTTTATTTATTTTTGTATTTATAATTAATTTAATCGTAAGATTAATCTTTAGAAAAAATGATAATGATATAATAAATAACGATCTTCAATCAGAAGAAGAACTAAAAGGTGTTATTGATCTTTATAAGACCTCAAATCCAGATTATGAACAAGAAAAGGATATGTTACAAAGTATATTACAGTTAAATGATATAACTGTTGAAGAAATTTTTACACATCGAAAAAATATTTACTCAATAGATTCATCTCTTAAGACTAGTGATATCATTCAAAAAATTAATAATTCGAGATATACCCGTATTCCATTTTGGAAAGATAATCCTGAAAATATAATTGGTTTACTCAACGTAAGAACTTTAAATATAGATTTAAAAAATCATAATGAATCAAAAGAAATTATATTTGATAAAATTTCTAATCCATGGTTTATTCCCGAAACTACAAATCTATTAGAACAATTGGTAGAATTTAAAAAAAGAAAAGAACACTTAGCATTTGTTGTTGATGAATATGGCGAATTACTTGGATTAATAACCTTAGAGGATATCATCGAAGAAATAGTTGGTGAAATTGTTGATGAAATTGATGTTCCAGAAAATGATTTTAAGGTAAATAATTATGGTAAAGTTATAATTAATGGAGAAAAAAATATTAGAGATCTATATAAAAGTTTTGATTTAGAGCCTCCTGAAGTTGAGTCATCTACAATAGCTGGATATATTTTAGATATGTCAAAAAAAATACCTTCATACGGAGAAACTTTTAAAGATAATTGCTTTAACTATAAAATTTTATCACATTCAAAGAAACAAATATCTAAGGTTGAAATATCAAAAATTAATTAATTTTAATTTCCAAAGAATGTAAACCGCTTTTAAATTCTTCTTCAAGTAAACTGTTTATAATCCTATGAATATTTAATCTATTAAATGGGGAGTTATTTTTTTTAGTTAGGATGATCTTAATATGAGTTTCACCACTACCTGTAAAATTATTATGCCCTTTATGCAAATTTGAATTGTCAACAATTTCTAATAAAAAATTGTCAAATTTATTTGATAATATTTTACCAATTCTTTGCTTACGATTCATTATTTTTAAACTATATATTATGTGTGAGAAAACATAAAATAGATATTAATAAAAATAGTCTCTCTTGGGAAAAAACATTTTTTAGAAAATGTGATAACAAAGATTGTAATAGTGAAGGTAAATTTAAAGCACCAAAATCTAGAGTTTTATTAAATCAATATTATTATTTTTGTATTGAACATATTAAGGAATACAATAAGTCATGGGATTTTTATAAAGGATTATCAGTTAATGAAATTGAGAATTCAATGAGAGAAGATATAATCTGGAACAGGCCATCTTGGCCATTAAAGGGAAATTATCATAAAGTAATGGATCAAATTAACAATTTTTTTAACGAAGAAATGAATGATTTAAACCCAAATGAACGAGAGAATAATTACTTCAGAAATAAGTTGGTTGATGAAAATCTTACAAAAGAAGAAAGTAAAGCTCTATCATTATTCAATCTAGAACTACCTCTGACATTGGAAAAAATTAAAAAAACTTACAAAAAACTAGTGAAAATATTTCACCCTGATGTAAATGGTAACGATAAAAAAGCAGAAGAGAAGTTTAAGGAAATAAATAACTCATACAGAATACTTTTAAAAAAATTTAAAAATGACTGATAAAAAAAATATTGAAATATCGCCTAGTATCAAAATTGACCCCAAAGAAATATTTGGGATTTCATGTGAGTTTGAGGTTTATAAGTTTAAAGAAAAAACTGAACACGTACCAGACATAGATCAAACATATATTTTTGATCCAGCTACAACTATTTCAATACTGGCAGGGTTTTCTTCTAATAGAAGAGTTTTGATTCAAGGATACCATGGCACTGGTAAATCTACTCATATCGAACAAGTAGCAGCCAGACTTAATTGGCCATGTATTAGAATTAATTTAGATAGTCACATCAGTAGGATAGATTTGATTGGCAAAGATGCTATCGTACTCAAAGATAATAAACAGGTGACAGAGTTTCAGGATGGTATACTTCCTTGGTCATACAAAAATCCTGTAGCTTTAGTGTTTGATGAGTATGATGCAGGCAGACCTGATGTAATGTTTGTAATTCAACGTATTTTGGAGTCAGAAGGTAAATTAACTCTACTTGATCAATCAAGAGTAATTAAACCTCACAAATTTTTTAGGTTGTTTGCTACAGCAAACACTGTTGGTCTTGGTGATACATCTGGTTTGTATCATGGTACTCAACAAATAAACCAAGGTCAAATGGATAGATGGAATATTGTATCAACCTTAAATTACCTTAGTAACGAGCAAGAAATAAATATTATCTTAAGCAAAGTAAAAAAACTTAATAATAAGGATGGTAAAGACATGGTTAAATGCATGGTAGCTACTGCAGATCTTTCTAGATCAGGGTTCATTAATGGTGATATTTCAACTGTTATGAGTCCAAGAACTGTATTGACTTGGGCAGAAAATTATCTTCTATTCAATGATATAGAATATTCTTTTAAACTATCTTTTTTAAATAGATGCGATGAAATGGAGAGATCTATCTTACAGGAATATTTTCAAAGGTCATTTGGAATTGATATTACTGATGCTAAGGTAGCTAATGTCAAAGAATAGCGAAATTATTGAAGATTTTAAAAAGTCATTAAGTGCTACGATAAAATCAATAGGTAAAAAAGAAGATATAGAGATTAATTTTGTAAAAGAAAATCCTTCAATTATTGGTAACACTATAAATTTAACTGAACCAAAAATTGAAAATTTCAAAAATAATCTAGAATATTTAAGAGCTGAAGCGGACTCTTTTGCATTAGAGTTCAGATTACATTCAAAAGACATACACCAAAACTTTTTAAATCAAGATGAGTTATCAAACGAAATAATTAATGTTTTGGAACAAGCACGAGTAGAAGCTATAGGTAGTAGTGAATTCAAGGGAATACAAAAAAATCTAAAGAATAAGTATATTAGAGATCTTAAAATTGGAAATATGAGAAAAGATCAAAATTTATTAATTAAAGCATTTAAAAACGTTGCATTTGAAGAAATTGTTGGCGTAGATTTGGGTGAAAATAATAGTAGTTTTAAAAATATTGTAAAAGAAAAATTAAAAAAAGATTATTCAAACTTTTTTATAGATTTAAAGAAATGTCTGCATGATCAGGAAAAATATACATCTACAATAGTTGAAAAACTAGATCAACTTGGATTACTTAATAACAGTGCAAACAATACTCAGAATGAAGATATTAATCAAAACGATGAAGATCAAGATAATGAAAATGAAAATAATGATGAACAAAAAAATGATGAACAAACTGAGTCAAATATTGAAATGCAAACAAGTGAAACAGCTATTGAGCAGTCAGTTTCATTAGAAGAAAATGATGATATGGGAGAAGAAAGTGGGGATACTGAACTAGATTATTTACCAGATACAAAAATTCTAGAAAATTTAGAGAATTATAAAGTTTATGATTATAATTTTGATGAAATTATTAATGCTGAAGAACTTTGTGATATCAAAGAATTAGAAAAACTTAGAAGAAATCTTGATCAGCAAGTATTTTCTTTTCAACCATTAATTGTTAAAATTGCCAATAGACTTCAAAGAAAACTTTTAGCTCAGCAAAATCGTCATTGGGATTTTAATATGGAAGAAGGTTTTCTTGATACTTCAAGATTAGCTAAAATTATTGCTAATCCAAATAATAAATTAAGCTACAAAATAGAAAAAGAAGTTGAATTTAAAGATACTATTGTGAGTCTTCTAATTGATAATTCTGGTTCAATGAGAGGCAGACCAATTACGGTTGCAGCCCTTTGTTCAGATATTTTGGCAAAAACATTGGAAAGATGCTTAATTAAATCTGAAATATTAGGGTTTACAACCAAAGCTTGGAAGGGAGGAAACTCTAGAGAAAAATGGATCAAAAATGGAAAGCCTTCTAATCCAGGCAGGTTAAATGATCTAAGACATATTATCTATAAATCTGCAGACTCACCATGGAGGAGGTCAAAGAAAAATTTGGGCTTATTATTGAAAGAGGGAATTTTGAAGGAAAATGTCGATGGAGAAGCGTTATCATGGGCTTATAATAGATTATCTTTCCGAAAGGAAAAAAGAAAAATTCTTATTGTTATAAGTGATGGTGCTCCAGTTGATGACTCAACACTTTCTGTAAATCCAGGTAATTATTTAGAAAAAAATTTAAGAGATATAATTGGTGAAATTGAAAAAAAAGATGAAATTGAATTAATTGCCATAGGTATTGGGCATGATGTTTCAAGATACTATAGTAAGGCTGTAACAATAATGGATGTCGATCAGTTAGGTGAAGTATTACTAAATCAATTATCTACTACTTTTAATTTAGATAATTAAGAATTTAACCATTTCTTTTTTGCATTATCAAAATCATTGTTATCAATTGAACTCCTAACTTCTTTCATAAGATTATTCATAAAATAAATATTATGATTAGTAAGCAAATGCAATCCTAGTAATTCTTGTGCAGAAAAAAGGTGATATAAATATGCTAGTGTAAAGTTCTTACAAGTATAACAATTACATTCATTATCTATCGGGTTTAAATTGTTTTTATATTTAACATTTTTTAAGTTTATTTTTCCCTGTTTACCTTTTATTAAAGCTGATCCATGTCTAGCAATTCTTGTTGGGCTTACACAATCAAATGTATCGATTCCATCTGCAACAAAATCCCATATATCCCTTGGATCACCAATACCTAGTAAATGTACTGGACGAGTATTATCTAATTTAGAAGAAGTATAATGAACAATATCTTTCATTTCATTTTTATTTGATCCTAAACTTCCACCAATAGCAATCCCAAAAGTGTTGATTTTTTTTGTATTAAATTCAATGCTTTCTTCTCTTAGATCTCTGTAGATCCCTCCTTGAATAATCCCATATATTTCTTGTCTACCAGCTGAACCATATTTAGGATTATAATTAAGTTTAGAGTTAAACGCATTGATTGATCTTAAAGACCATCTATGACTTCTTTTCATAGAATCAGATGTATATGTTTTATCTACATTATAAGGAGTGCATTCATCAAAAACTAAGATGAAGTCTGCGCCAAGATTTCTTTGAACCTCTATTGATTTCTCAGGAGACAACATATGAGTAGAACCATCTATATAAGATTTAAATAATGCACCCTCCTCATTTAGATTTATTAGAGTTTTTTTATTTTTTGAATTTGTTTTTCGCCCTTTTATTTCATCAGCAACTGAACCATGTCCAAGAGAAAAAATTTGAAATCCACCACTATCTGTTAACATAGGTCCATTCCAACCAGTAAATTTATGAAGACCTCCATGTTGAGCTATTAGTTCACTACCTGGTTGAAGCATTAAATGGTATGTATTGGATAGTATAATTTGTGTATTATTTTTTTTTGCTTCATGGGTAGTAAAGGATTTTAGTGCAGCTTTTGTTGCACAAAAAATAAATGCTGGAGTTTCAATATCACCGTGTGGTGTAGAAATTTTTCCTGTTCTTGCTTTATTATTTATATTTGTTTTTTTAACTTTCCAAGAAAAGTTAGTCATTAGTTTTTGGGATAAAAAACTTAGCTATATAAATAAAAGGAGTGTCAAGTAGAGCTATAAATATTCTAAGAAGATAAGTGCCTAAAATATAAATCATTATGACATTATACACACTTACTGGTTCAGGATTTAATAAGATCCAAGCAAATATACTAAAGACAGTGTTGTCAACCAAAGAGGAGGTAATTGTAGATAAATTGTTTCTTAACCAGAGAGACTTGCCTGATAAAGCTTGTTTCAAATAGTTAAAGAACCAAACATCAAAATATTGGCTAATTAAATATGCTATCATACTAGCTATGAAAAATCTTGTCATGGGAGTAAATACATTTGATAAACTCTCTTGTACCCAATCTGCATCTGAAGGTTGAAAACCAATAGTAATTACCATTAACAAAGTCATAAATAAGAATGCGCTGAAACCTATTAAAATATTCATTCTAGCTTTTTCCTTGCCATAATATTCAGATAAAATATCAGTACATAAAAATGTTGATGCAAAAAGAATAGTTCCTAATGCTACCGGTTCGGGTGAATAAAAAAAGTCTACTGTTTTTAAAACTTGAATATTTCCTGCAATTACAGCTAGTGCGGAATAGATAAAAATTCCTATATATCCAAATACCCTTAAAAAAATAAGAATAGAAAAAAAACAAAAAAGTAGCATTATGAACCACATTAGTTCAGTGCTGAGGGAATTAAGTATTGTTGTTAATTCAAAGAAAAATCCCATTACAAAAATTTAATTAGATTTTGATAGAATAGTTTTTTTTAATTTTTTAGCTTTTAACGGTAATTTAGAATTAGGTGTATTAACTAGAAATTCATCTAAACCACCCTTTTTTTCAACTGTTCGAATTGTACTGACAGCAACTTTCAATTGGAATTTTTGACCTAAAACTTCACTAACAAAAGTTATATTCTGAAGATTTGGTTTAAAACGTCTTTTTGTTCTATTTTTAGCATGACTAACGTTATTACCAGTTTGAAACGATTTTCCAGTTAATTCACATCGCATTGACATAATGATGTTGCATGTAAATATAAATATTACTTTGTCAAGTATTCTAAATACTAAATTTATCTATTATATAAGTTGGGATTATTTGATGGTTTTTAATTAAATTATTTATTTTATTTAAATCTTTATGGATACCAGATTTTACTAAAACACTATCTATTTCAAAATTATTGGCTCCTTGAATATCATGAAATAATGAATCTCCAATAGCTAATGTTCTTTTTTTTTCTAAATTAATTTTATTAGTAGTTTCAGCGTATATGCTTACATCAGGCTTGCCTTTTATAATAACATTTCCACCCATTTTTTTGTATATTTCACCAATAGCACCCATACAAAAGACATTATTGTTACTATTATTTTCAACAGTTTCAAAGTCAGGGTTTGCACAATACATTGTTACTTCATTTTTATAAGCTACTTCTAGTAATGGAATGTAGTCTATTGGCTGTAAATTTATAAAAGGAGTACAAGCTAAAATTAAATCTGCTTCTTCTATTTTTTCTACAAAATTAAAGTTTAAACCATCTCTAAAATCTAGACCATCCTCTTTATCTTCATCATAAATATGAAAACAATTTTTTCTATTTTTATCATCTAAAAAATTATTTTTTAGTAATTGCCAAATCATTTCTCCACTTGTCATTGTATGTATAAAAGAATTTATTTTAAAACCAAGTTTTGGTAATCTATTTATAGATGATTTTGATCTTTTTGATGAATTTGAAATTATAAACAAATTTTTATTATTATTATTAAGAATATTTATAGTATTAAAAGCATGATCATATCCAAATGCTCCATCATGTATTACTCCCCATTGATCAATTATAAAGTTGTCATAATCATAAATAATTTCTTCAATGGATTTGATTTCTTTCATTACTATACTGATTTTCCAATAACTTGAGTTAGATTTTTATATCCATCAGTTTTAATAAGATCAATCAAGTCACTTTTCATTCTATTGATTAAATTTGGGCCAGAATAAATTAAAGCTGTATATAACTGAACTAAAGAAGCACCGGATTTAATTTTTTCATAGCAGTCCTTTCCACTTGAAATACCCCCTACTCCTATTAATGGTATTTGACCATTTGTTAAATCATACATTTTTTTTAAAATTATATTTGAATTATCATATAGAGGTTTACCACTTAAACCGCCTTTTTTTCCTTTATTTATAGAAATTAGATTGCTCTCTCTTTTGATAGTACTATTTGTAAGTATTAAACCATCAATGTTATTAGCCAAAGAAATTAATGCTATATCTCTAAGTTGATCTTCATTTAAATCAGGTGAAATTTTAATTAATATTGGCTTGGTATTAATATTTTTTATTTCATCTCTTTTGTTTATAATTTTTTTGATTAATTTTTCTATCTTTCCTCTCAATTGTAGATCTCTCAACCCTTCGGTATTTGGTGATGATATGTTTATAGTTATATAGCTTGCTAAATCGCCTAATTCTTCTAAACCAATTAGATAATCATCAATAGCTTCACTTGAATTTTTATTTTTTCCAATATTAACTCCTACAATTTTATTATTTAAGTATGATGTTTGGTATTTCATTAAATTTTTTTTTACTTTTTTAATACCCTTATTATTAAAACCTAAACTATTAATGATAGCTTTATCTTCACTTAATCTAAATACTCTAGGTTTAGAATTGCCACTTTGAGGTTGTGGTGTAATTGTACCAACTTCAAGAAATCCAAACCCAAATGAAAACATGGAATGCATTACTTCAGCATTTTTATCAAAACCGGCAGCGAGGCCTATAGGATTTGTAAAATCTAAACCCATTAGATGTTGTGCAAGAATAGGATCCTCAATATTTTTATGTCTTACTTTAAAATATTTTAAAAAATTAATTGTAACAGTATGAGATAACTCGGGAGGTAATAATCTTAATATTTTTAACGAACTATTGTACAATAAATTAATTATCTATTAATTTTTTTAGATAATCAATAGTTTCTCTTAAACCGAATAATTTAAAAAATGATCCTAGTCTCGGGCCTTGATCCTGACCAAGCATAACTTGATATACTAGTTTAAAAAAATCTTTTAAGTTTTCAAATTCGTGCTTTTTTCCTACTTCATATAATAATGTTTGAATATCTTCAGATGAACTATTTTCATTAACCTCATTTTCTAAAACATTAATAATATCAATAAATACTTCTTTATTACTACTATCAATCTCTAAAAATTTCTTTTTAGGCAAAATAAAATCTTCATAGTAATTAAGTGCAAAGTCTATAAGACGGTCAAATTCAGGATTGTTATCAGCATTAATATTTTCATCATATTTATTAATAAAAGACCATATTACTTTTTTATCTTTAGAATTAGAGACATTTACAAGGTTGGTTAGAGTATTGAAATTTATTTCTGATTTGAATTCTTTTGGTCTTCCTGAATGAATATGCCAAATTGGATTATCATACTGTTTATTTTTATCTAATTTTGAATATGAATTATAATGAGAAAGATAATCATCTACGGTTTTAGGAATGACATCAAAGTGAAGTTTCTTTGCTGATTTTGGTTTTTGAAACATATAGAGTGCAAGACTCTCAGGAGAAGCATAACGCAGCCACTCATCAACGCTAATACCATTTCCAACTGACTTAGAAATTTTTTCACCCTTTTCATCTAAAAACATTTCATAAATTAGATTAGTAGGTGGTTTTTTATTTAGCGCTTTACAAATCTTGGATCCTAAATCAACACTTTCTGTAAGATCTTTACCACACATTTCATAATCAACATCAAAGGACATCCATCTCATTGCCCAATCAACTTTCCATTGTAACTTACATTTTCCATTAATTACTTCTGTTTCAACTAACTTATCTAAAGATGGATCCTTGTAAATAATTGTTTTTGAATCCATTTTATATTCTTCAATTTTTACCTGAAGTACCTCACCTGAATTTTCACTTATTGGGAGAAATGGACTATAAGTTTCTTTTCTTTCTGCCCTTAAAGTAGGCAAAATAATATCTAATATTTTTAGATAGTTTTCAAATATGCTTAATATTGTTTCATTAAAATCTCCACTTTGATATTTCTCTGTTGAGCTAACAAATTCATAATCGAAATTAAACTCATCTAAAAAACTTCTAAGTTTTGCATTATTATGATGTCCAAAACTTTCAAATTTACCAAATGGATCTGGTATGGAAGTAAGTGGCTTACCTATAAATTTTTCTAACATTTCTTTATTTGGAACGTTTTCAGGAACTTTTCTTAATCCATCCATATCATCAGAAAAGGTGATTAGTTTTGTTGGACAATCAATTATAGAGCTAAATGCATTTTTTACCATTGATGTTCTTACAACTTCACCAAAAGTTCCAATATGAGGTAAGCCTGAGGGGCCATAACCAGTTTCTAGTAATACATATCCTTTAGATGGAATTTTAAAATTTTGTAAACCACCATTTTTCTTAATGATTTGTAATGCTTCTTTAAAAGGCCAAGCTTTTAAGGATTGTAATAATTTTTGATCAATCATTTAATTTTGCTCTAATTCTAATTTTTTTACCCAATAACAACTTTAATGAATTTGTGAAATTAAAAATTTCAGTTCCTAATTTATTAAATAATTCATTTTCTAAATCTACAATATTATCAATAATATTATTAATTAAGTCATTCCCTGTTGCAGTTAGAATTAAACTATCAGATCTTTTATCTCGCGGTTGTTGTTTTGATATTAAATTCTTTTCTTCTAGTTTAGAAACACGTAAACTAACAACTGATCTATCGATGGAAGCATTTTTACATATATCCTGTTGTGTAATATTGATGTTTTCTTTCTGTAATAAATAAATTGTCTCAAGAATAAGATATTCATTTAATGTTATTTGACTCTCTTTTAATTTATGTCTTACTTTAGATTGCCATAAGTTTGATGTTTGCCAAATTAATAATGCTAATCTATTCTCATTAAGAGAAGTGTCTGCCATAGTTTTTATACAAACTGTTTGTATACAAATTAATAATTTATGTCAATACTACTCTGGCGCAATTTCTATCTCTAGGCCATCAAGCTCTTCAGAAAGATCAATTTGACAAGATAATCTAGAATTATTTTTAACATCAAAAGCTTGATCTAGCATAGATTCTTCATCATCTTCCATATTTTTGAGCTTGTTTGTCCATTTTTCATCAATATAAACATGACAGGTAGCACAAGCACAACATCCTCCGCAGGAAGCTTCAATATCGTAGCCATTGTCTCTAAGGGTTTCCATTAATGTAAAATTACTATCATATTCAATTTCAGACTTTTTACCTGATCTATCTGTGATTATTAACTTCGGCATTAAACGCCTAGTTTTTTCTGAAGTTCTTTTGAAGATGTTGTGTATCTAAAAATGTTTTTCTTATCAGGAAAGCAATACTTGAATACTTCTTGAGCCATTAAGGCAGACTCGTGAAATCCTGATAGAATAAGCTTTAGTTTTCCTGGATACCAATTTATGTCACCTATTGCAAAGATTGAAGGTGTAGAAGTTTCAAATTTTTCAGTATCAACTTTAATTAGATTCTCATGTAAGTTTAGACCCCATTCTGCAATTGGACCTAGTTCCATTTTTAAACCAAAAAATGGCAAAAGATAATCTACTTCAATATTTGATCTTTCATCATCATTTTCGTATTCAAGCATTAATTTACTATTTTGAATCTTTGAAATCTTTTTTACTTGGCCTTTTAAAAATTTAACTTTTCCTTTTGTTTCTAATTCTTGCATTTTTGAGACAGAATCAGGTGCTGCCCTAAACTCTTTTCTTCTATGTATTAGAGTTACATTGGAATCCTTAGATAGTTCATTTGTCCAATCCAAAGCAGAGTCTCCTCCTCCTGCAATTAAGATTTTTTTATTCTTAAATATTGATTTGTCTCTAATCGCGTAAAAAACATTTTTGTTTTCGAAATTCTCAATATTCTCAATTGGAGGTTTTCGAGGTACAAAGCTTCCTGCTCCTGCGGCTACAACAATACATTTTGCTTCAACTTTTGTGCCTATATTAGTCTCTACAATCCAACCATCATCTGTTTTAGTAATATTCTCAACTTGTTGGTTAAGATGAAATTTGGGTTTAAATGGGTTTATCTGTTTAATTAAATCGTCAGTTAATTCTTGTCCTGTTACAACTGGTCTTGAGGGAATATCATAAATTGGTTTTTCTGGATATAATTCAGCGCACTGACCTCCAACCTTATCTAAATTATCAACTAAATGACATTTTATATTTAAAAGACCTAATTCAAATACAGCAAATAAGCCTACCGGACCTGCACCTATAATTACTACATCAGTTTTTTCTGTCATATGTGAAAAATAACAACTTTTTTTATTATTTCTAGGGATTATATATAATCTAAATGAATTACGCTAATACTTCAAAATATTATAATCCTGCGATTTATATATGGCTATTAACAATAACCACAATGGTTTTATTGATTATAGTAATAGGAGGTTTAACAAGATTAACCGACTCTGGACTTTCTATGACTGACTGGCGTCCAATTTTAGGTGTAATTCCTCCACTTAGTTTAGAAAGTTGGTTGGTTGTATTCGAAATGTATAAACAAACACCAGAATATAAAATTGTTAACAAAAATATGACTTTAAATGAGTTTAAATATATTTTTTGGTGGGAGTGGTTTCATAGAATATTTGCAAGAGCCATAGGAATTGTCTTTTTAATACCATTAATTTATTTTAGTTTTAAAAAGCAAATTCAATCGTCACTGTATATAAGACTTGGTATTGTCTTTGTGTTTGGTTTGTTTCAAGCAGTTATTGGTTGGTGGATGGTAAAAAGTGGTTTGACTGAAAATCCTTACGTAAGCCCTTATAGACTTACTTTTCATCTTTTAAATGCTCTTATAATTTTCTCTATACTATTATGGATAGCAATGGATTACAGGTATTCTTCTAATATAAGTTTTTTATCTAATCCAAAGACAGTTGAATTTTATATTTTAGTTGCTGTAATCTTAATATTTATCACAATTGCAACAGGTGGATTTATGGCAGGAACAAACTCTGGACAATCTTTTAATACTTTTCCACTAATGAATGGAAAGATTATACCTGATGATTACATTATTGATGATTTAGGTATTTATAATTTTTTTGAAAATACAGTTACAATAAATTTTAACCACCGCTGGTTATCAATATTTGTTTTTTTTTATATACTATTTGTATGTTTTAGATTTATTAAATTTGATAATAAAAACGTTTCAAGTACTCTTGTCTATTTAGTTCTATTCTTTCTAACCTTACAAGTAATTTTAGGAATTGTTACTCTATTGAGTAATGTTTACTTACCAGTCGCAAGTTTACATCAGACTAATTCAATTTTGTTATTATCAACTTTATTAATTAGTTATCATCAAATTAAAATTAGAAAGGTCAAAAATGTCTAATAAAAATATATTTATCTTTGGGGGAACGGGTTCTATTGGAAAATCTTTGTCAAAAAAACTAAAGAGCAATAACTATGATCCAATAATTATTTCTAGAAATGAGAAAGAATTAAAACACTTATCTGAGGAAATTGGTTGCGAATATAAAGTTTGTGATGTTTTAGATTTTGATAAAGTTAAAAGTATTTCGGAAGAATACAAAGATCGATTATGTGGTATTGCTTTTTGTGTTGGTTCTATAAATTTAAAGCCTCTCAAAATGACTAAAGATGAAGATTTTATTGATTCTTTTAAAATAAATACACTTAGTGCCATAAATGCAATTAAGTTTAATCAAGAAACTCTAGCTAAAAATAATGGTAGTATTCTACTTTATTCAACTATTGCCGTAAAACAAGGTTTTACTAATCACACAGTAGTCTCGACCGCAAAAGGTGCCATTGAAGGTCTTACTTTGAGCTTAGCTGCAGAATTTGCTCCAAAAATTAAAGTAAATTGTATAGCGCCTAGTTTAACTGACGCAAAAATGACACAAAAGTTACTTAATAATGAAACTATTAAGAAAGCAATTGAAAATATGCATCCTCTGCCTAAAATAGGATCTGGTGATGATTTCTCTGACATAGGAAGTTTTCTATTAAGTGATAAAAATAGTTGGATTACTGGACAAATATTTCATATAGATGGAGGAAGATCAACATTAAGAATTAAATCGTGAAATATATCTTTATAATTTGTTTATCTCTTTTTTCTTTTAGTGTTTTTTGTCAGCCATTTCCAATACCAGAAGATAATGAGGTAAGTTATGATGTTATTAGAAAAAAGAAAAATATTGGTAGCTTAATTTCGAAATTTATAGAAAATGATGATAGTATTGTTGTACATTCAGTCTTAAAGATAAATGTGAAGGTTTTATTTATTCCAGCATACAAATTTTTCCAAGAAACAAAAGAAACTTGGACAAATGGTGAATTTGTATCAATAGATGGATTTACAGATTTTGAAGATGATCGAGAGTATAAAATAATTGGAAATGATGAAGACAATTTTTTTATTGCTAGTGGTATGGATGGACAATTAAAATTAGATAAAAATATAGTACCATTAAATTATTGGAATCTCGAAATGTTAAATGAAAAAGAAGTGTTTGATACTCAAAAGGGTATTGTAAGAACTATAGAAGTAAAGCAACTTGAAGATGAAAAAATTAAAATCAATGACATTGAAATTTTAACTAGTAAGTATCTTTTCAATGCATCAAAAAATCCAAAAGATAAAGGGCCATTTCCAGAGTATACACTTTGGTATTTTGAAAAAGAGCTCATGAAAATGGAATTCAAAAACCCTAATGATAAAAAAAATATTATAACAATAATTCGTAATGATTGGGGTCAATAATTGCAAACAATTTGGATTACAGGTGGATCTTCTGGAATTGGATTTGCAGTAGCACAAAAATTTTTGGAAGAAAATTGGAGAGTAATAATTTCTTCTAGAAATGAAGACAAATTAAAAAAAGCTGTTGAAAAATTAAAAAATAAAACAAGCAAAAAAGAAATTTTCTATAAAGCTTGCGATGTTAGTAAATATAATGATGTCAAAGATACTGTAGCATATATTGAAACAGATATATCAAAAATTGATATTGCTTTACTAAATGCTGCTGCTTACTCACCTAATAGAACTCAAGAATTCGATATAGAAAATTATAATTTACTTATAGAAGTTAATCTTAATGGCACAATAAACTGTATAGATGTTTTAAAAAATTATATGAAAGATAGAAATAATTTAATTTCAGTAGTTTCATCTCCTGTAGGTTTCAGGGGAATGCCAACTGCAGGTGCTTATGGGATGACAAAAGCAGCACAATTAAACTTAGTTGAAAGTTTGTATTTTGATTTCAAAAAGTTAAAAATTAATATTTCAGTTATCAATCCTGGATTTATAGATACTGAATCAACAAAACTAAATTCATTTAAAATGCCTCTTTTAAAGCCTCCAAGTTATGCTGCTAATAAAATATTTAAGGGATTAACTGGGAAATATAAATTTGAAATCTATTTCCCTTTTGTCGTTGTTTTTGCAGTAAAAATTATGAGATTTTTACCTTTAAAAATTTATTCTTTTATTTGGAGAAAATTAGGAAATTTTTAGTTTGTTTCACCAATATAAATTCCAAGACCTTCAGCTACTTTAATCAAAGGATCATTTTTTTGAACAGTTTTTGAATATCCAGCAACTTGACTAAGCATCAAATCTTGTACTCCTCTGTCTTTCCATACAACAACTCTGTTAAATTTTTTCTTTGCAATTAAATCAACAGCGTAAACCCCAAAGGCACTTGCAATTAAACGATCTCTATGAGTTGGTTGAGCACCTCTTTGAACATGTCCTAGAACTGTAACTCTTGTTTCAGAGTCTGTTATTTTATAGATTTCATCACCAAGATAATTTCCAATCCCTCCAAGACGCACCTCTCCATCAACATATTTCACTGTAGCTTTTTTACCGTTTTCTTTTTTTACAGCTTCTGCAACAACTATTAATGCATGATTTCTTCCTTTAGACCTAAGTTTCTCGATATGATCAGCAATTGATTTTATAGAATATTGAATCTCGGGGATCAAAATAACATCTGCTCCTCCAGCTATTCCTGCATTCAAAGCAATGTGGCCTGCATCTCTACCCATTACTTCTAAAATCATTACTCTTCTGTGGCTAGCTGCTGTTGGTTGAAGCATATCTAATGCATTTGTTGCTACGTCAACTGCAGTATCATATCCTATAGATAGCTCGTTATGCTTTACATCATTGTCTATAGTCTTTGGAATACCCACAAAATTTATATTTCCTTTTTTTGTAATACTTTGTAGGATTTTTAAACTTCCATCTCCACCAATACCTATTAGCGCATCTATTCCTAATTTTTTAAAACCTTCTATAACTAAATCAGATGAGTCTATTTTTTTTCCATTCCTAATAATTTTTTTAAAAGGGTTGCCTTTGTTATTTGATCCCAAAAAAGTTCCACCCATTCTCATTAAGCTACCCTCAAAATTTTGGGGATTTAATTTGATAACGTCTAGTGGTTCTTTCAACAGGCCTAATGTTCCATCTTTAATTCCATAAACTTCCCAATTGTACTTATTATGTGCTCTCAAGGTAACAGCTCTAATTACTGCATTTAAACCTGCACAATCTCCACCGCTTGTTAAAATTGCTATTTTTTTTACCACAGGGCGTTTATATACTATTATTATATTTTTACTTATTTATTTTCATGGATGACATAAACAAACTTATAGAAATTTTAAAAAATTTTGAACAAGAACACAGAGATCTTGATGAAATACTCATTAGGCTTCAAGAAAAAAATACTGTAGACCTTTTACAAATTCAAAGGTTAAAAAAAAGAAAATTAATCCTAAAAGATAAAATATTAGAAATTCAAAATAAATTAGAGCCAGATAGTATAGCTTAAGCTAAAAAACTTTTTAAAAATTTAGGAGCGTTATCCTTAATAAAAGAAATTCTTTCCTTAATTTTTGGAATTTTTGATATTCTCTTAAGATTTTTATCAATATTTTCTTCAACATGCTTCATTTCTTTTGAAAAAAAAACGAATAAGGCATTAGTATATATTCCTGATAAAATCAGTCTTTTTGTATAAAAATTGAAATCTGTTGAATTATCTCCAGCTAAATACCACATTGTATTTACTGAATTATATAAACTCTTTTTCGATATTTTGTTATTTGTGGGCAGCAAAAGATAGTTAAAGGTTTTTTTATAAAATTCTTTATCTTCATTTAATATATCAAATCGTAATAATAATATTTTTTTTATTCTTTTGTTAATTGGAAAATTGATTAAATTAATTTTTTTTAATTTATATTCAAGTTTTTCATTAATATTTTGTAAAGCATATTCTAATAAATCTTTATTTCCATCGGGGAAAAAATAGAATAAATCATTTTTGTCTATATTTTGTTTTTGTAATTTTGAAAATATTTCTGATGACCAACCTTCAATTGATACAATTTTTTTTGTTTTTTTGAGAATATCTTCTTTTTTTTTAATTTCTGTTTTGTTCATTTTTCCAGTATGTAGTTATTTCTTTTTCAAAACCAAAAGCATTTTTATGTGCTAAGCGTGATGTATACAAAATGCCGTTTAAATGATCTACCTCATGTTGTACTACCCTTGCATGTAAGCCTTCAACTTCATTTTCAATTACTTTACCATCAATATCAAATCCAGAATATTTAATTTTTTTAAATCTTCTGACCAAGCCTTGCATGCCAGGAATAGATAAACAGCCTTCCCAATCATCCTCAGTTTCTTTCCCTATAGATGTAAAACTTGGATTTATTAATGGTGTGATCTCAATTTTATCTTTCTCTTCAATATCAGGATTACGAAATACTATTATTTGCTTTGAAATATGCACCTGGGGTGCTGCTAAACCTATACCGTTATAGTCAAGCATTGTTTCCGACATATCATAAACTATTTTTTTTAGAGAATCTGAAGAGAATTCTTTTATTTCAGAACATTCTTTTAGTAAAATGGGATGACCGATTTTTGATATTTTGAGAATAGACACATAATAGATATAAGTATTTTTTCTAATATACCAATAGATTAATTCAATATATCCGTTTGCAAATAATATAAGTTTATGTTACTAGCCCGTCCCAATGACACTTTTTGTAAACGTAAAAGATAATAATGTGGAACAAGCAATTAGAACGCTTAAAAAGAAAATGCAGCGCGAAGGTTTGTATAAAGAAATGAAACTACGTAAACATTACGAAAAACCTTGTTTGAAACGTGCAAGAGAAAAAGAAGAAAATATTAGAAGGGCTAGAAAATCTGCAAAAAGAAATAACGATTAGGCAGAAAGACTTTTTACAATATCCTCACACATTTTTTTAGCATCTCCAAATAGCATAGTCGTATTATCTCTATAAAATAATTCGTTATCAACACCAGAATAACCAGTTGCCATTGAACGTTTTACAAATAGAACGCTCTGAGATTTTTCTACATCTAAAATAGGCATACCAAAAATAGGAGATGACTCATCTGTTTTTGCAGCTGGATTTGTTACATCATTTGCTCCAATAACAAATGAAACCTCAGTCATTGGAAAATCATGATTGATTTCGTCTAGCTCTAAGACCTCTTCATAAGGAACATTTGCTTCAGCAAGCAAAACATTCATATGACCTGGCATTCTTCCAGCTACTGGATGAATTGCGTATCTTACTTCTATTCCTTCTTTTTTTAATATGTCACCCATTTCTCTTAAGGCATGTTGCGCTTGTGCTACAGCCATTCCATATCCTGGTACAATAATTACTGAGTCTGCGTTTTTCATTATATATGCAGCATCCTCTGCATTACCTTGTTTAACAATTTTGTCTGAGTTATCCTTGCTAGCACTAGTGTCTTGCTCACCACCAAAACCTCCTAGAACAACATTAATAATAGATCTATTCATCCCTTTACTCATTATATAACTCAATATTGCACCAGATGCTCCAACAAGTGCACCAGTTATAATTAAGAGATTATTACTTAGTGTAAATCCTATGCCACAAGCTGCCCATCCTGAATAAGAGTTTAACATAGAAACGACAACTGGCATGTCAGCTCCACCAATAGGAATTACTACCAGAAATCCTAGTAATATTGAAACAATGACTATTGTCCAAAAAATTGTTGGAGATTGATTAATAACAAATAAAACAATTAAGAAAATAATTAGAAAGAAAATTAGTGCATTAATAAGGTGCTGAAACTTAAATACAATAGGCTTTCCAGAAATTGTTCCTTGTAATTTTCCAAAAGCTAAAACCGAACCAGAAAAAGTAATAGCACCGATAAATGTTCCAATACTCATTTCAACTAAACTAGCAGTTTTAATTGATCCAACTTTTCCAATACTAAAAGCTACAGGATCATAGAAAGCAGCAGCAGCAACAAATACAGCAGCTAAACCTACTAAGCTATGAAAAGCTGCTACTAATTGAGGTAATGCTGTCATTTCAATTCTAAGAGCAATAAATGAACCTATTGCACCACCAATAAGTATTGCGGCTCCAATTTCGTAATAGCTAAGAACAGATTTAAACATTAGTGTTGTGAACACCGCTATAATCATTCCAATAATACCAAAAATGTTGCCCATTCTTGAAGACTCAGGGTGAGATAAACCTCTTAAAGCAAAGATAAATAATAATGCAGATATTAAATATAATATCGCAACCATGTTAGAAGACATTATTCTTTTTCCTTTGTTTTTTTAGTTTTTTTCTTAAACATCGAAAGCATTCGATATGTTACTAGAAAACCTCCAAAAATATTAACTGAAGCTAATACTACACCAATTAATCCAAAAATTTTTGAAGTATCAAAACCTTGAGGACCGGCTGCCAATATTGCACCAACTATAATTACACTTGATATCGCATTTGTCACACCCATCAATGGACTATGTAAAGCGGGAGTAACTGACCAAACTACATAGTAACCAATAATACAAGCTAAGAAAAATACTGTTAAACCAATAACAAAAACTTCTGAAGAATGTGCTTCCATATTACTTAAATTGCTCCAATCTTACATCACCATCATGCGTTAGCAAAACAGAATTAATTATTTCATCATTAAAATCAAAATTTATTTTTTTATTTTCTTTATCTATTAATAAGCTTAAGAAGTTAAAAATGTTTTTAGCATAAAGTGCTGAGGCATCTTTTGCTACTCTTCCAGGAACATTTCCATAACCAACGATTTTTACTCCATTATGCACTACTATTTCATTCATTTTACTTAAAGGGCAATTACCACCAGCTTCCACAGCCAAATCAATTACTACTGAACCTGGTATCATCGAAGAAACCATTTCTTCTGTGATTAAAACTGGAGCTTTTTTTCCAGGAATAAGGGCTGTACAAATTACTATATCTTGTTTTGAAACTGTTTCTGCTATCAATTGAGCTTGTTTATTCTTGTAATCTTCACTCATTTCCTTTGCATAACCACCTGCGGTTTCAGCATTTTGAGATTCATCATCTTCAACCATTATGAATTTTCCACCAAGGCTTTCAACTTGTTCCTTAGTTGCTGCTCTAACATCAGTAGCAGAAACTACTGCGCCAAGTCTTTTTGCTGTTGCTATAGCTTGTAAACCTGCAACTCCTACTCCAAGTATCATTACTTTTGCTGGATTTACTCTTCCAGCTGCAGTCATCATCATTGGAAAAGCTTTTCCAAATTGCTCAGCTGCATCAATTACACTTCTATACCCCGCTAAATTAGCTTGGGATGATAAAACATCCATACTTTGGGCTCTACTTATTCTAGGAATTAATTCCATACAACATGATGATATTTTGTTTTTGTTTAAATTAGAAAATTCAGATTTATTTTCATACGGATTTAAAATTCCAATTAGTAATGAATTGCTTTTTAAGTTATTTATATCATCAGTGCTTGGCATTCTAACACATAAACAAACATCAGCCTTCAAGCATTCAGATCTAGTTACAATTTTTGCTCCAGCTTCTTCATAATTTGAATTCTGATATCCTGAAGTTTCACCTGCTCCATTTTCAATTATAACTTCAAAACCTAGTCTAGAAAAAAGCTTTACGGATTCAGGGGAGATAGAGACTCTTGTCTCGTTGTTATCATTTTCTTTAATAGCAGATAAGAGCATGAGTTCTTATATTGATAGGTCAGCTAAATTTAAAGCTTTTTGTTGGTTTTTCATTAATTTTTTTGAGTTAAAATCTTCAATGAGCTCATGGAATATTCTGTACCAATTAACTTCAGCCTTTAAATGCATAAATACTGAACCTAGTCCTACTGCTGCTCTATCCATGAACACAAATTCTTTTGGAGGTTTAACACCGCCTAGTTTTTTAAGTTCTTGATGAACTTCAGATGCAATTTGTGCTCCATATATACCACTATCGCTTTCTTGTATTTTTTGAACTTTATCTTCCATCAAAGGTGAATATAAAAATCCTGCCCATTTATTTAATACTTTTAATTTCTCATTGGTAATATCAGTAAATCCCCATTGCTCATATGCATGAACTGCCTTTGAATTGTCTTTTTCTTGAAGAGCAAAATATAAGTCAATTACACCTTGAATGAAATTACCATTAAAAATTCTCATACAACCAAAGTCATATATATTAATACTAAGGTCTTTTTTTTGTACAGAATAATTTCCTAAATGTGGATCTCCGTGAAGCACCCCGTATTCAAAGAATGGTTTGTACCACGCTTTATACATATTAGCCGCTAAAGTATTTCTTGTTTCTTTAGGAGATTTTTTAAAATTCAAAATAGGCTCGCCATCTAACCAGCTCATGGTTAGTAATCTTTTTGTAGATAATTTATCATAGGTTTTTGGGACATGAACAAAATTAATATTTGAAAATATATTTCTAAATACAGCCATTAATTTTTTTTCTCTTTCGTAATCTAGCTCCTCTTTAAGTCTGTCAGTAATTTCTTTATATACTTCATCAGTCTTAATCGCTTTATTATAAGACTGATAAATTGAAAAAATCATTTTTAATTGTGAAAGATCTGCACTAACTGCTGAAGCCATATCTGGGTATTGGAGTTTGCAGGCGACTATATCATCATTTTGTATTTTAGCTTTATGAACTTGTCCAAGAGATGCCGCTCTTGTTGCTTCTTTATCAAACTCAATAAAATTTTTTTGCCAGTCTTGTTTTAATTCTGCGGCCATTCTTCTTTTAACAAACAACCATCCCATCGGAGGTGCATTAGACTGTAAATGCATAAGCTCTTGTGCATACTCATCAGGAAGTAAGTCAGGTATGGTTGCTGATAATTGTGCCACTTTCATCAAGGGTCCTTTAATACTTCCAAGAGCAGCTCTTATTTCTGAAGCATGTTTTTCTTTATCTAACTTAACACCTAAATATCTTTGACTTGCAAGTTTAGTAGCTAATTTTCCAACAACTCCGCCAACTTTAGCGTACCTGGTAAGTTGTTTAGTTAGGGATTTTGCTTCTTTATCTTTCATCAATTTTATTCTTCTAATTGGTCAATCAGATTCTCAATAACATTAACTCCTTTTTGCCAAAAATCTTTTTTCTTGGGATTTAACCCAAAAGGTTTCAATAGTTTATCATATGTATCACTACCACCACTCTCTAACAAAGTAATGTATTTGTCTTCAAATTTAGGTAGTTTGCTCTCGTAAACATTAAAAAGAGAATTAACAAGACAATCACCAAAAGCATATGCATAAACATAAAATGGTGAATGAATAAAATGGGGTATATAGCTCCAAAAATATTTATAATCATCATTAAATTTTATTGATGGTCCTAAGCTTTTCTTTTGAACATCAATCCAAATTTCACAAATCTCGTCAACACTTAGTTCTTTGATTTTTCTTTGATTATGAATACGTTTTTCAAATTCAAAAAAAGCAATTTGCCTTACAACAGTGTTTAGCATATCTTCGACTTTGTTTGCTAAAAGCCCCTTACGTTCATTTTCTTTTGTCGTAATAGATAAAAGCGATTTAAAAGTTAACATTTCTCCAAAAACACTTGCTGTTTCAGCAAGTGTTAACGGTGTTGAAGAATTAAAATAAGTTTGTTTTCGTCCTGCTAAATATTGATGAATCCCGTGTCCAAGTTCATGAGCAAGAGTTGCTATATCTCTTGCTTTACCCTGATAATTAACAAGTATAAATGGATGAGCTGATGGAACAGTAGAAGCAGCAAACGCACCAGGAGATTTTCCTGGGATTACTGGAGCGTGTATCCATGAATTATCAAAAAATTCATTTACAATATTTCCTGCCCTCTTATCAAAATTTGAATAAGCATCAGTTACAATTTGTCTTGCATCTTTCCAAGAATAAATACTCTGTGATTGAAAAGGAAGAGGTGCATTTCTGTCCCAATACATTAAGAATTTCTTTTTTAGCCATTTAGTTTTTATTTTATAATAACGATGAGCAATTTTTGGGTAATTTTCTTTTATTGTTTCAGTTAAGGCTTCTACAACTTCATCTTCAACAACATTAGATAAATTTCTTGAACTGACTGGATTTGGCAATCCTCTCCATTTATCATTGATTGATTTATCTTTTGCAAGATTATTAGTAATAGATGTAAACAAACTAATGTTATCTTTTAAAACAGCAGATACTACCTCAGCTGATTTTTTACGATTTGCTTCTTTTTTATCAGAAAGAAAATTAAAAATTTCAGCACTAGATAAATTTTTTCCCTTAAAGGGGAATTTAAGTGAGGCAATTGTATCATCAAATAGTCTAACCCAGGCAGATCTAGAAGTAATACTTTTTTCTTGAAGTAATTTTTCTGTTTTAACATCCAATTGATAAGGTTTGAATTTTCGAATATTTTTTATCCAGTTTTTATAATTCTTTAGTTTTTTATCAGCATAAATTTTTTTTAAATTTTTTTCAGAAATCTCATTAATTTCAAGACTAAAGAAGACAATTGAGGAAGCAATATTTGTTATTTGCTCCTGCATTTGTTGATAAAAAATTTTATTCTTTTCATTGTTACCATCCTCTGCGACTAATAAATGTGCATAAGACATAATTTTATCTATTTTTGTATCAATTTCCTCTAACTCTATAATGGCTTTTAAAAGTTGATTGGAACTAATCTTGGTGATTTTGGATGCGTATTTTTTCTCAAATTTCTTAGTCGATATTCTGAGCTTACTTAAATCATTATTGAGCTTCTTCGCTTTTGGGGATTCATACAAATCCTTTAAATTCCAAATGGGTAGTTTACCAAGGGAATTTTTTGTTGAATTTTGATAATTTTTTTGTTTCATATTTTACTAATTCGATATAGGTCTAATATCTAAGCTTTGTAGGGAGGATAGACAGCATGATTGTTAATTTTGACGACTTTAATAGCATACCGGATATATTTTATCATCAAGCAAATAATTTAAAAGATCAACCATATTTATGGAAGAAAGAGAATGATAAATATGTTTCTCTAAGTTGGTCACAAGTAAAAGAACAAGTCGAAAGTTTAGCAACATACTTAAAAGATCTGGGTATTTTAGAAGGAGATAGAGTATTAATTTTATCTGAAAATAGACCTGAATGGCAAATCACTGATTTAGCAATAATGTCCATCGGAGCAATTTCAGTGCCTGCTTATACAACAAGCACAACTAATGACTATAAATATATTATTGAGCATTCTGGTGCTAGATGTGCCATCGTATCATCACACGAATTAATGAAAAAAGTTCTACCTGCAATAGAAAAAATTTCACATTGTCAAAATGTAATAAAAATTAATGATGATAATGAAACTTATACAGAAGTTGTAAATATTTTATCATACAACAAAATTATAAATGATAATTTAGAAAAAAGTAAAAATTCTAATGCAATAGAAAATTTATCAAAAAATTTTAAAAGAAAAGATACAGCCTGTATTATTTATACATCAGGTACAGGAGGCAACCCTAAAGGAGTGATGTTAAGTCATGGAGCCATGCTGAGAAACTGTGCTTCCTGTGATAAATTACTTGAGAGTCTTACTAGTGATTTAACAAAAGAAATTAGATATTTATCATGGTTACCTTTATCTCATTCATATGAGCATACTTTACAATTTTTAGAAATGGGGCAAGGCGCACAAATCTATTACGCTGAAAGTATAGATAAATTATTAGTAAATATGGCTGAGGCAGCACCACATTTTATGACAGCTGTTCCAAGGTTTTATGACTCTTTACACACACGTATTTCACAAGGTCTTAAAAACCAAAGTAAATTAAGTCAACGCTTCTTTGCAATTACATTAAATCTAGGAAAGAAAAAATATTTTGGTGAGCAAATGAGCTTCTCTGAAAGATTTATGAATGGATTGATGGATAGGATAGTAAGAAAAAAAGTTAAGAAAAGATTTGGTGGAAGTCTCAGAGCATTGATATCCGGAGGCGCAGCACTAAATTTCGAAGTCGGATTATACCTAAGCGCCCTTGGCCTTCCACTACTTCAAGGCTACGGACAAACTGAAACTGCTCCTGTTATTTCTGCGAACCCTCCTGAAAAAATTAAATTAGATACTGTTGGAAAAGTTCTTCAAGGAAATGAAGTAAAAATTTCTGAAGATGGAGAAATTTTAGCACGTGGTGAACTAATTATGAATGGTTATTGGAATGATCCTGAGTCAACAAATAAAACTATAATTGATGGGTGGGTACATACAGGTGATATTGGTGAATTTGATGAAGAAGATTATTTAAAAATAACGGATAGGAAAAAAGATATTATTGTAAATGCTGGTGGAGATAATATTTCTCCTTCAAGAATAGAGGCAAAACTAGATATTGAACCTGAAATTGCTCAATCAATGTTATATGGAGATTTCAAAAATTACTTAGTAGCAATCCTGGTTCCTAATAAAGATTTAGCTTTAGAATGGGCAAAAGAAAATAATGTTGAAGGCGATTTAAATAAAATAATTCAAAATTCTTCATTTGATAAAAAGATGAAGGAAGTTGTAAATAAAGTCAATAAAAGCCTCTCTAGTATTGAACAAATAAGAAAATTTATTCTCATTGATCATGAGTTTACAATTGAAAACAATATGATGACTCCTTCCATGAAAGTAAGAAGGTTTAAAGTAAAAGAGATGTATGGAGAAAATTTAGAAAAACTATATTAAGTTTTTCCTTTATCGAACTTTTCTTTTTGTTCAGGAGTTATTTCTTTTTGAAATTTTGTTTTCCACTCTACGTATGGCATACCATAAATCATTTCTCGAGCTTCATCGTATGAAATAGAAATATTTTTCTTCTCTGCAGCACTAACATACCATTTTGAAAGACAGTTTCTGCAAAAACCTGACAAATTCATTAAATCAATATTTTGTACATCTGTTCTATTTTTTAGATGATGAATCAATCTTTCTGCAACATCAGCAAGTAAATCTCTATCAAAGTTTTTGGTCATATTACGTAAATAAATTATATAAATCTTTTTTTGTGATATATATATAATAATCAATGAAACGTAACAGAAAAGCTAAAATTTTAGCTACCTTAGGACCTGCATCATCAGATAAAAAAATAATTGAAGATTTATTTGTGGCAGGATGTGATGTTTTTAGATTAAATTTTTCACATGGTGATTTAGAAATTCATAGAAAAAATTATGAAACTATTAGATCTCTTGAAGAAAAATATAATCATGCATCATGCATATTAGCTGACTTACAAGGGCCCAAGTTAAGAGTGGGTAAATTTAAGAATACAAAAGAAAATTTAGTTAAAGGTCAAAATTTTATACTAGATCTTTCAACTGAACCCGGAGATAATAATAGGGTTAACTTTCCCCATGAAGAAATATATGATTTTTTAACACCTAATTCTATTTTATTAGTAAATGATGGAAGGATTAGATTACAAGTTGTTGAACAAAAAAAAGATAGTTTAATTACAGAAGTTTTAAATGATGCTGAAATCTCAAATAACAAAGGTGTAAATATTCCAGATATTATTCTTCCAATAGACGCTCTTACCAAAAAAGATAAATCTGATCTAATGAAGGCATTAGATATGGGAGTTGATTGGGTTGCACTTTCTTTCGTGCAACAAGCAGAGGATATTCTCAAACTAAAAAAAATAATTAACAATAAAGCACTCGTGATGGCAAAAATTGAAAAACCTTCAGCAGTAAAAAATATTGATGATATTATAAATGCTGCAGATGGTATTATGATAGCCAGAGGTGATTTGGGTGTTGAAATGCCAACAGAACAAGTTCCTATAGTTCAAAAAAATATTATTAAGAGATGTAGGCACTTTGGTAAACCAGTTGTTGTTGCTACACAAATGCTTGAAAGTATGATTGAAAATCTTGTTCCAACTAGAGCTGAAGCATCGGATGTTGCAAATGCTATTTACGATGGAGCAGATGCTGTTATGTTATCTGGTGAATCTGCTGTTGGAGCACATCCAATGGAAGTAGTAATAACGATGAATAAAATTATAGAAAATGTTGAAAACGATAAAAATAATTATGATTTACGAATTATACAAGAAAATATTGATGATGTTGATAATACAGATGCAATAACATTAGCAGCGTACTCAATTGCAAAAAAATCAGATGCAAAAGCAATAATTACATTTTCTGTAAGTGGAAGAACAACGACTAGAATGGCTAGAGAAAGAGCGCCAGTTCAAATTGTTGGTTTATCTCCAAATATTAATACTACAAGAAAAATGCAATTATACTGGGGTGTAAACTCCTGTCATACTCAAGAAGATGCTCAAAATGCACAAGATATGGTTAATATTGCATGTTCAATTGCTAAAAATAAAAAATTAGTAAAACCAGGAGATAACGTAGTTATCTCGGCTGGTGTTCCATTTGGAAGTGCTGGCACTACTAATCTACTTAGATTAGCTGAAATAATTGCTGATAAAGATCTTAAGTAAGCTTATTACAAGCTTCTTTGATTCTGTTGCACGCATCTTCCAGAATTGCATCACTAGTTGCATAAGATAATCTAAAATAAGGCGATAAACCGAATGCTGCACCATGAACTCCTGCTACACCTTGATCTTCTAAAAGATATGTCATGAAATCTTCATCATTGGAGATATGTTTTCCATTTGGTGTCTGTTTTCCAATTATTCCCTCGCAATTTGGATAAACGTAAAAAGCTCCCTCAGGTTTTTGACATGTAATTCCATCAATATCATTTAATTTATTCAATACTAAATCTCTGCGTTTCAAAAATTTTTTATTATGATCGTTTATAAAATCCTGTGGACCACTTATTGCTTCAACTGCAGCAGCCATTGTAATTGAAGAAGTTGATGTTGTGCTTTGAGATTGTATTTTGTTCATAGCAGCAATAATCTCTTTTGGAGCTCCGCAATATCCAAGTCTCCATCCTGTCATACAATATGATTTTGAAACACCGTTTAGTGTCAAACATCTGTCTTTCAGTGAAGGATCAATAGAAGCAAGTGTATGAAATTCTACTCCATCGTAAACAATTTTTTCGTATATATCATCACACATTATAAGAACATTAGGGTATTTTTTTAAGATAAGTGCTAAGTCTTCTAACTCTTTTTTTGAATAAACTGATCCAGTTGGATTGCTAGGACTATTTAACATTAACCATTTTGTTTTAGAGTTTATATTTTTTTCAAGTTGTTCTGGTGTAATTTTAAAATTCTGTGATTGAGGACACTTAACTATCACAGGCTTCCCTTCTGCTAATAAAACAATATCTGGATAACTTACCCAAAAAGGAGCTGTTATAATGACTTCATCTCCTGGATTAATTGTTGCCATCATGGCATTATAGATAATGTGTTTTCCTCCTACACCACACATGATTTCATCTAATTGATAATCAATATTATTATCTTCTCTGAATTTTTTCTGAATTGTTTTTTGTAATTCTGGTGTACCTTTACCTGGTACATATTTTGTTTTACCCTCTTCCATTGCCTTTGTAGCAGCATCTCTTATATTTTTTGGTGTGTTAAAATCTGGTTCACCTGCTGCAAGAACAATTACATCTTTACCCTCGTCCTTCAAAGCTTTGGCTTTAACATTTATACCTACGGTCATTGAAGGTTTTATTTTACTTAGTCTATCTGCAACAAAATTCATTTAAATTATAAAATGTTCAATAATTAGACTAGCACAAGTTAACAACAAAAAAAAAGCAAAAATCTTTCTTAATACTAACTTATCTATATTTGATGAAACTTTTGCACCAATTCCCGCAGTAAATATACTAGTTAGCGATATAAAAAAAACTATTATAATATTTACATAACCAAGAGAATAAATGGGAAGTTCATTTATATTTAACCCAGTATACATAAATGTAAGTGTTCCTGGAAAAGCAATTAAAAAACCAAAAACAGCAGAAGTACCAACTGCTTCATGAATCTTTTTCGAAAACATTGTTAAAGTTGGAACACTAAAACTTCCACCACCTATACCAATGGTTGCAGATAAAAAACCAATAGAAGAGCTTATTAAAAAATTAACTATATTAGATGATGGTATATCGTTACTTACAACTATTGGGTTTTGTTGAAACAGCATATTTAATGAAATCAAAAATGCCAGAATTACAAAAAGAATAACTAAACTCTGTCCTGAAATAGCACTCGCTGCAAGTGAACCTATAATTGATCCTATTATTATTCCTATTGCCCATTTTTTTACAATTATCAAATTTGTATTTTTAAGCTTAACGTGGGATCTTATAGAAGAGATAGAAGTAAAACAAATTACACCAAGAGAAGATGCTACAGCAACATGCATGACAATTTCAGAGCTGTAACCAAGATTAAGTAAAATAAAGTAAGTTACAGGTACAATTATTATTCCACCTCCAACTCCTAATAATCCTGCAATAAAACCAGAGACAAGACCTGTTAATAAAAAAATAAATACTATTGAAGTCAAATAAATTACCGTATTTTAAGTTTCATTAATGTAGTAAACAATTTAATATAAAAGTAAATAAGACTATGAAACATGTACATTGGATAGGAACAGGATTATCTTCTATACCAGGAATTAGAAGATTAGCTAAAAATTTAGATAATTTTACAGTATGGAATAGAACATTAGACAAAGCTATAAAGAGCATTGACCACGTAGACAAAAACAATGTGAACGCAAAACAGTATGATGTTGATTTGTTATTTAATGAAACAAATCCAGGTGATATTGTTATTTCTCAACTACCAGCAAACAAACATTTAGAAATAGCTGAACTTTGTTTAAAACATAAATGTCACTTTGCATCTACTAGTTACCTTAATCCAGAAATAAATATGTTAAATTCAGATGTAAAAAAAGAAAATTTAGTATTTATCAATGAGGTTGGTTTAGATCCGGGTATCGATCATTTTTTTTCTCATTTACTTGTCAGTGATCTTAAAAAAATTTCGACTGAAAAAACAGAAGTTGTATATGAATCATATTGTGGAGGTTTTCCAGCAATTCCAAATGATTTCAAATATAAATTTAGTTGGTCTCCAGCTGGAGTAATCAAAGCCTTAAACAATAATGCAAAATATATAACAAAAGGTAAAATAAATACTGTAACTCCTTACAAATCTATTAGTTCTTATTCAATATCTGGTGAAAATTTTGAAGCTTATCCAAACAGAGATTCAACACCATATGTAAGTGAATACTTGTTTGATGAGAAATGGAAAGTCAAAGAGTTCGTAAGAGGAACTTTGCGACTTGATGGTTGGAAAGAGGCATGGAAAGATATTTTTTTAATGCTTGAAAAAAAATCAGATAATATAGAATCTGAAATCAATAAAAAAAGTGAAGAATTATTAAAAGATAATAAATATTTACCTGAGGAAGAAGATCGCGTTGTGCTTTCTGTAAAACTTAAAGCTTTTGAAAATGATAATAAAATTTTCGATAGTTCTTATTTTCTAGATGAAAAAGGAAGTGGCGAAAATACTGCAATGGGCAAACTTGTATCGATTACTTTATCAGCTGCGATTGATCTAATTATGGGTAATAAAATTGAGTTTGGTGTTAAAACTGCACCACATAAAACAGAAGACATAATGTATTTTTTTAAAATTTTAAAAGATTATAAAATTAATATCCAACAAGAGAATGGATAATCAATTAACCAATATTGGTATTGTTAGAGAGTCTAGAAATGATGAAAATAGAACTCCTCTAGTCCCAGAGCATATTAAAAAATACAATGAAAGCAATCCGAATATTAATTTCATTATTCAGCCATCAAATAGTAGATGTTTTGCTGATGAAGAATATGAATTATGTGGTGCTAAAATTAATGAAAATTTAAATGAATGCTCAATCATATTCGGAGTTAAAGAAATTGATCCAGATATTTTAATTAATAATAGAACATATCTTTTTTTTTCTCACACTTTTAAAATTAATAAACAACAAAAAAATATTGAAAAACATAAGAAAGACCTACTCTTATCAATTTTGAATAAAAAAATTACTTTGATTGATTATGAAAATATCAGAGGTAAAAATGGTACAAGATGTTTAGGTTTTGGAAGATTTGCAGGTATTGTTGGTTGTTATAATACATTAAATTTATTACTTAGAGTGCTTGGAAAACAATCTCTTGCTAGTGCCTATAAAATTGATGATTATGAAAGATTGGTATTAAATTTAAAAAATTTATATTTTCCTAAAACTAAAATTCTAGTAACTGGTGATGGTAGAGTTGCGAAAGGAGTAATTGAGCTTTTGAATCAAACAAACATTAAAGCAGTATCAAAAAAAGACTTTTTAGAAAAAAAATTTGATCAGCCTATTTTTTGTAATTTGGAAACTAAAGATTATGTTACGAATAATTCATCCACTAGTTTTAACCTTGAGCATTTTATTAATAATCCTCAAGATTATTCAAGTTCTGCATTACAATATTTAAAAGAAACTAATATACTTATAAGCGCACATTACTGGGATCCATCTTCTCCAAAAATATTTGAAAATGAAGACTTAAAAAACTTACAAAATCTAAAAATTGTTGGTGATATTACTTGTGATATTAATGGCTCCGTCCCAACTACAATACGATCAACAACAATTGAGGAGCCAAATTATTGGATTGAAAGATATAATTTAAAAGAAATAGATGAAAATAATGATGGAATTGCTGTTATGGCAGTTGATAATTTACCATCTGAATTACCACGGGATTCAAGTACAGAATTTAGTGAAGGTATTATCAACGAAGTTCTTCCTTTTTTATTAAAAGAAGATGATGGAAGAATATTAAATGGAACAATTACAACAGATGGTAGTTTTTTAGAAAAGTACAATTATCTTAATGATTATATTAGAATTAATGAATAAAGCAGAAAAAAAACATCATCTCTCTTCCGAAATCACAACACCTTTTAAAATTGTGAGTGATTTTAATCCAAGTGGTGATCAGCCTGAAGCAATTAAAAGTATTGTTAAAAGTCTAAATGAGGGAGAACAAGAACAAGTTCTTTTAGGTGTCACTGGATCAGGTAAGACATTTACAATGGCTAAAGTAATTGAAAAAGTCCAGAAACCTACTTTGATAATGGCTCCAAACAAAACATTAGCGGCACAACTTTATGGCGAAATGAAAAATTTGTTTCCAAATAATGCTGTTGAATATTTTGTAAGTTATTATGATTATTACACACCAGAAGCATATGTACCAAGGACAGACACATATATTGAAAAAGAATCTTCAATCAACGAACAAATTGATCGTCTAAGACATTCAGCTACTAGATCTTTAGTGGAAAGAAGAGATACAATCATAGTAGCATCGGTTTCTTGTATTTATGGTATTGGATCAGTTGATGCTTATTCTTCAATGTCTTTTACTTTAGATAAAAATCAATCAATAAGTAGAGAGATTATTATCAGAAAGTTGGTAGAACTTTTATACAAACGTCGTGACATGGATTTTAGAAGAGGTAGCTTTAGGGCAAAGGGAGATATTTTAGAAATTTTCCCTTCTCACTATGAAGATATTTCTTGGAAAATTTCTATGTTTGGAGATGATATAGAGAGCATAACACAAGTGGACCCACTTACTGGAGAGAAGCTCGCAGAACTTGAACAAATAAGAATTTTTGCAAACTCTCATTATGTAACCCCAAAGCCAACAATAAAAAAAGCAATTACAATGATTAAAAATGATCTGAAAAAACAATTAGAGATTTTTGAAAAAGAAAGAAAATACTTAGAAAGACAAAGGTTGGATGAGAGAACTACATTTGACTTAGAAATGATGGAAACTACTGGAAGTTGTAGTGGTATTGAAAATTATTCTAGATATTTGTCAGGAAGACAACCGGGAGAGCCTCCTCCTACACTTTATGAATATATTCCAGAAGACTCTTTATTGTTTATAGATGAAAGCCATCAGACGTGTGGTCAAATAGCAGGAATGTACAAAGGTGATTTTTCTAGAAAATCAACTTTAGCTCAATATGGTTTTAGACTACCAAGTTGTGTTGATAACAGACCTTTAAAAAGAGAAGAATGGGATGCAATGCGTCCACAAACTATATTTGTAAGTGCAACACCAGGAGATTATGAACTAGAAAAGACAGGTGGCACCTTTGTTGAACAAGTAATTAGACCAACAGGTTTAATTGATCCACCTATAGAGATAAGACCAACTAAACATCAAATTGATAACTTAATTGATGAATGTAAAAAGACTATAGATAAAGGTCATCGTGTTCTAATCACAACACTTACAAAAAAAATGGCCGAAGATCTTACTGAATATATCAATGAAGAAGGATTAAAGGTAAGGTATCTTCACTCTGATATCGATACATTAGAAAGAATAGAAATTATCAGAGATCTAAGACTAGGAGTTTTTAATGTTTTAGTAGGAATAAATCTTCTTAGAGAAGGTTTAGATATTCCTGAATGTGCTTTAATGGCTATATTAGATGCTGATAAGGAAGGTTACCTTCGTTCTAGAACTAGTTTAATTCAGACTATTGGTAGGGCTGCAAGAAATGTTGAGAGTAAAGTCTTAATGTACGCTGATAACATTACCACTAGTATGAAAGAAGCTATTGAAGAGACAGATAGAAGACGAACAAAACAACTAGAATATAACAAAATAAATAAAATTACGCCAATCAGTATTAAAAAGAATATTCAAGAAATAATTGAGAACACAGCTGAACAAGATCATGTTACAGTTGAAATTGATAATGCTAAAGAATTAGTTGGTAAGGATCTTAATAAACATATTAAAAATTTAGAGAAAAAAATGAATGAATTTGCTTCAAAACTTGAATTTGAAGATGCAGCTAGATTACGAGATGAAATTAATAGATTAAAGGCAAAAGAAGTGGGTCTTTCTAATAAAGTTTTGCAGTTTAAAAAGAATTAATGGATATTGTATTTTCAGAAACTAACCAAACTGGAATTGTTAAACTAAATCGTCCTAAAGCTTTAAATGCTCTAAATTTAGAAATGGCAAAAAAATTCCATGACAAATTATTAGAATGGGAAGAAAAAGATAATATCTTAAGAGTATTGTTAGTTGGAGAAGGTAAACATTTTTGTGCAGGAGGTGATGTAAAATCTCTTGTTCTTGCAGGAAAAGAAAACTCTTTAAAACATGATTTTTTTAGAATTGAATATAAACTTAATTATTTAATAAGCCAATTTAGTAAAGAATTTCTTTCAATTTGGAATGGTTTAGTGATGGGAGGTGGGGTTGGTTTATCAATCTATGGTGATCACAGATTGGCAACAGACAATTCAAAATTTGCAATGCCAGAATCTGCAATTGGCTTTTTTCCAGATGTTGGCGGAAGTTATTTTTTATCAAATCTTCCAGGTAACATTGGTAAGTATATTGGTTTAACGGGTGAGGTTTTAGGGTTAAATGAATTAATTTTTTTCGGATTATCAACTCACTACTTTAAAAGTAATAAAATAGAAGATGTTAAAGAAAAATTTATTTCAAGAGGAGAAATTTCACACGATAATTTTGAAGTAAAGAATGATACATATCTAATTAAAAATATGAATTTAATAAATGAACTATTCAATGGAAATATTCAAACAATTATATCAAATTTAAAAAGTCATAACTCAGAGTTTTCAAAAAAAATTTTAGATATTCTTTTAGTTAAATGTCCAATGAGTCTTGCGATAAGCACTAAACTTATAGATGATGCAAAAGGTAAATCGTTAAAAGAATGTTTAGAAACTGAATTTCAATTAAGTCAAAAAATAGTATACCGTAGTGACTTTGATAATGGTGTAAATTCAGTGCTAATTTCAAAAGATCATAATCCTATTTGGGAACCATCAACAATAAATGAAATAAACATAGAAGATCTAGATTTTTATTTTGAAACTCATACTGAAAATCTTTATCTATAATATTACAAATGAGTAATAAAATTCCTACTTCTGCAAAAGTAGTTGTAATAGGCGGTGGTATAGCTGGATGTTCTGTAGCTTATCATTTAGCAAAATTTGGATGGAAAGATGTGATCTTGCTAGAAAGAGATCAATTAACTTCTGGAACTACTTGGCATGCAGCAGGACTGATTGGTCAGATTGGTGCATCAGCAACCATTACAAAACTTAGAAATTATTCGTTAAATTTATATAAAGACCTGGAAAAAGAAACAGGATTAGCAACAGGTTTAAAGCAAAACGGCTCTTTAACTATTGCAACAACTAATGATCGATTAGAAGAATTAAAAAGGCAAGCTACTTTTGCTCAAAGATTTAATATAGAAGTTAATGAATTAGAAAAAAATCAGATTAAGGATATTTATTCTCTTATAAATACTGATGATGTTGTTGGTGGAATATTTATTCCAAAAGATGGTCAAGCAGATCCTGTTGGTATAACAAATGTTCTTGCTAAATCGGCAAAAATGTATGGTGCTCAAATATTTGAACATTGTTCTGTAAATAAAATCCTTACTAAAAATGGATCAATAGAAGGTGTAGATACAAAACATGGAAAAATTAAATGTGAGTATATTGTTCTAGCATCTGGAATGTGGTCTAGGCAGATAGCAAATGATATTAACGTTAGTATACCGCTATATCCAAATGAACACTTCTATATATTAAGTGAGCCATTAAAAGAAATTTCTAAATCACTTCCAGTTCTTAGAGATTACAATAATTGCTTATATCTAAAAGAGGATGCGGGAAAAATTTTAGTAGGAATTTTTGAGCCTAAAGCTAAACCTGCATTTACTGATACGTATAAAGTGCCCAATAATTTTTCTTTTGGAGAACTACCTGAAGATTTTGATCATTTTGAACCACATTTAAAAAATGCTATGAAAAGAATACCAGCGCTTGAAAATGTAGGTATAAGAAAATTCTTTAACGGTCCTGAAGCTTTTACTCCAGATACAAATTATCTTTTAGGAGAAACACCAGAAATAAAAAACTTTTATGTTTGTTGTGGATTTAATAGTATTGGTATTCAGAGTGCTGGTGGTGCAGGTAAGGTAACTGCAGAATGGATGATGAACGGTGAGATTAATGATGATCTTTACTCCTTAGATATTTCAAGATTTGAAAAATTTCACTCTGAGACAAAATTTATAACTGAAAGAGTTACTGAGTCATTAGGAGATTTATATGCAATGCACTGGCCTTACAAACAACATAAATCTTCGAGAAATATTAAACTACTTCCTTTTCATAATGATTTGAAAAAAGAAGGGGCATGCTTTGGTCAAGTGGCCGGTTTTGAAAGACCAATGTGGTATGCTATAAATGGTAAGAAACCAGAATATGAGTATAGTTATGGCTATCAAAATTGGTATGATGCAGCAAAGTATGAAACAATAAACACAAGAAAAAACGCTGGTTTATTTGACTTAAGTGCCTTTGCAAAATTTGAAATTAAGGGAAACACTGCCTTCAACGATCTTCAACGATTATGTTGTAATAATATTAAAAATTATCCCGGTCACACAACTTATACCCAAATGCTTAATTCAAATGGTGGCATTGTTGCCGATTTAACAGTTACTTGTATTAATACTAATTCTTTTCGTATTGTAACGGGTTCATCTGTGAGAGAACATGATAAAAAACATATTTCAGAAAATTTAAGTAAAAACACAACTTTAATTGATATCACTGAAAGTTTAGCTTGCTTTGGTATTTTTGGTCCTAAAAGTAGAGAAATTCTAACAGAAATATTTGGGAAACATTTTTCAAACGACAAGTTTAAATTTGGAACTGCTAAAGATATATCACTGAAAAATAATAAATTAATCTTCCAAAGATTATCTTTTGTTGGTGAACTTGGTTGGGAAATTTATGTTCCTATAAATATATCTAGAGAAATTTATTTAGAGTTAGTTAAAGTTGGAGAAAAATATAACCTTTCACATGCTGGTGCGCATGCACTAGATATCATGAGAATGGAAAAGGGATATTTGCATTGGGGTCATGATATTTCTCCAGCTGAAAACCCTTTTGAAGCTGGATTAGAATTAACTGTTAAATTAAATAAAAAAACAGATTTTATAGGTAAAGAAGCTTTAAAAACAAAAAATAGAATTAAAAAGAAACAACTAACAAATTTTGTTTTAGAAAAATCTACGCCAGGAAATCCTCTCTTATTACATGATGAGCCTATTTATTATAAAAATAAAATTGTGGGAGAAACAACTTCTAGCAATTATTCATTTTGTTATAATAAAAATATGGTCTTTGGATATATAGATTCAGAAATAGATTTAAAAAAATTAAATGGCAGCAATTTTGAAGTTGAAGTTGCTAAAAATAAATATGTTATGTCTGTTCAATTTAATCCATTGCATGATCCTGAAAATAATTTTACAAAAATATAGTTTTTTACGATTTAATTTATGAAAAAAATTAAATTATTTTTTTCTATAGTAGTAATTATATTAATAATTTTATCTATCTTTATTTATATTTTTCTAAATAATTTTGAAAAAGAAAAAATAATTAGTGATATCGAGAAGAAATTAGAAATTAAAATTAATGAAAAAAATAAAACTAAAATCAATATTTTTCCAATTATAAAGCTTAACACAAACTTAGAAATTAAAGATTACAAAAATAATTTATACTTTGATAATATTAGAATTCATATTTCTCAGCCCGTATTTCAAGTTTCAGGAAATTTAGATATTCTAATTGATAATTTGAATATTAATAATATTAATTTTAGTGAAGTGAATATTAATGGAAAAGTAAATTATATTGAGAATTATCTTAAATATAGTGATAATTTAGAAAATTTATTTGACTCAATTTATAAAATTAATGGAAAAATATTTTTAGAAACAACTAATGAAGAAAAATTTCTTATTTCATTTTTAAAATTATTCTTTGAAAAATTAGAAAATCAAAAAAATCAAAAATTTGCATTTTCTGAATTAATAAATGCTTTTGGTAATGAAAGTTCTAATTTTAAAGGCGAAATAAATAAAAATAAGAATATTTTAGAAACTAACAAAATAGAAATTAGTAATAAAAACAATAGAATTCTTATAAAAGGAGAATACAATTACAGTAATAATTTTATAGATATTATTTTAAACTTATCTCAAAATAATGAAATATATTTAACTACTTTGATTAAAGGAAACTTAAATAATCCTAATATAAGTTTTGATGAAAATTCAAAATTTTTTCAAAATTCAAACTCAAATGAAAGTAATATAATTGAAGAAAGTGTCATTCAATTTTTAAATAATTTTTTTGATTTAAATGATTGACTTATTAAATATAGTTAGCAGTGTGTTTGGATATATCCTTTTTGGATTTTTTGTAAATAAGTTACAAATACTACCAAAAAAATATATTGATTATTTTGATTTTACAGGTTTTAACATTCTTCTGCCTTTAGCTTTAATTATATATTTTTGGCAAGTCTCATTTCCTCAAATTAATTCTATTGGTCTGATCATCTCATTTTTTGCTTCAGGAATTTTTATATCAATGACTGGATTTTTAATTAGCAAACAATTTTTAAATTTTAAAACAGATGACTCTGCACTATTTGGATTAGCTGCTTGTTTTGGTAACACAGTAGCAATGGGAATACCTCTTATGTATGCAGTTTTGGGTCCAATAAATACAATTCCTTATATGATATTAGTTTTTTTTCATGGTTTTGTTCATTTTAGCTATACTGTTATTATAATAGAAGTTTATAGAAATAGACAAAAAAGCATTGTCGAAATTTTTTATCAAATATTATTAGGTATAATTAAAAATATTGTACTTTTTGCAATGATTATTGGTATCATTCTTAATTACTCTAATCTTATTGTTCCATCTATTCTGAAAGAGCCCTTAGATATTTTTGTAAACCTTGCTCTTCCAATGGTTCTCATTTCTTTAGGTCTTGCGTTAGGAAATTTTAAAATTAGAGAAAATATTTATAGTGCAATACTATTAACTATCTTAAAAAATTTCATTCACCCTATAATTGCATTTTGTTTAGCACAATTTATATTAGAGCTTGATAGTCTCTTGGTAATTATTGTTACTATGGCCGCAGCTTTACCAAGTGGGTCTCAGTCATATTATTTTGCATACAGATATAACTCACTAAAAGCTGTAGTTTCTTCCAATGTAGTATTAAGTACGTTTGTTAGTTTTTTTACACTGTCTTTATTATTAGTATTTTTTGATATTACGTAGATTGAGAAATAAACGATTGTATTCTCTCTTTTTTATCCATAGTTTTTACACTAAAAGGAAAAATCTCTAACATCTTGTCATATACATCAATTGCCTGTTGAAACTGACCCTGATGAATAAAAATTAAACCCATTCCATCTAGAGCACCAAAATGTCTTGGTTCTAATTCAAGAGTTTTAATGATGTCTTGCATAGATTGATCAAAATTACCCATCATAAAGTGAACTGTAGCCCTTTTATTCCAACCTTCTGCAAAATTAGGATCTTCTTCAATTAAATTATTAAAAAATCTAATTGCTAGTGGATAATTTCTTAAATTCATAGCTTGAATACCCTTCTCAAAATATTCAATTACTTTTGGATCATCAACTTCATACCATATATTCCAAATATCAGATATCAAATCTCTTATCTCATCCTGATTTTCAGTCTCATTTAATTTTTTGAACAAATTATTTAGCCGTGGATCATTTTGATCTGCTAACGCTATCTTGCTAGCAAACAAAAGGCTTATACTGACAATTAATATTTTAGAGATAACTCTCATATTTAAATGATTTTTCGGATAGATTTCTTTTCTTTTCATGCTTTCTCGTTCTCCCTGTTACTCTAGTTCTCCATAACTTAAATGATCTAGGTTTCAGATTTGTTCTCATTATTTTTATAACCTCAGATTCGGTTGCACCGTGAATTCTTTTTATTTTTTCAAAAGAGGTTTTATCGCACCAGGCTAATTTAATAATATTATCTATATTCTCCTGCATATTATGAATATAGTTCTCTTTTAATTAAATTCTAAAAAAAATGATTGATTTGTATTCATCACCTACCCCTAATGGTCGAAAAATTAGCATTATGCTTGAAGAATTAGATGTAAATTTTAATCCGATTTTAATAAATTTAGATAAAAAAGAGCAGTTTAGTGAAGAGTTTTCAAAAATATCTCCTGCAAATAAAATTCCTGTAATTGTAGATAATGATAACAACCAAACAGTGTTCGAATCCGGGGCTATCCTTCTATATCTGGCAAAAAAATATGATAAGTTTCTAGATAAAGATAAGTATTGGGAAATAATACAATGGGTTTTTTTTCAAATGGCTTACGTTGGGCCAATGCTAGGCCAGGCTCATCAATATTTGTTTTATCATCCTGGTAAAAGCAAATTTGCAGAAGATAAAACAAAAGGCTATGCACAACATATATATTCAATTTTGGATAAAAGACTTTCTAAACAAGAATATTTTTCAGATAACTATTCAATAGCTGATATTTCAATTTGGCCTTGGACAGCTCGTTATGAAAGGCATCAAATAAATTTGCATGATTATCCAAATGTGTTGAGATGGTATAAACAAATATCAACAAGACCTGCAGTTATTAAAGGATATAATTCTGTAGGCGAATCTTATGAAATCCCTAAACCCTAAGCGTTGTAAAATAGTACTGAGCCTGCGGTTATAATTAAAAGGATTGCTAAAAACCATTCAACAATTTTTTTTAATTTTTCATTATTAAGATATTGTCTGATAACACTTCCTCCATATGCCCATATACTAATGGAAGGAATATTAACTACTGTAGACATAATAACCATAAATAGTGTTCCAATTATTATATTTTCATCTTTTGGATAATATAATGTTACTGCAGTTGAACAGATTACCCAAGCTTTTGGATTTACAAATTGAAACAAAATTGCTTCATGATATTTTAATGGTCTTGATCTATCTTCAGTCTTTGAAATATTTAAAGACCCAAACATTTTATATGCTAAATAAAGAATGTAGCCTGCTCCAACATATCTTAAAATATCATAAAGTATAGGATAGGTAATAAACAAAGATCCAAGACCTAGACATACAAGTGCTAATTGCAAACCATGACCAGAAGGAATCCCAAAAATATTAGGTATAGATCTTATAAATCCAAATTTTATACCTGATGCAGTTAAAATACTATTGTTTGGACCTGGAGTTACGTACATAATAAAATTATACACTGCTAAAGCAGCTATTAATTCCCATGTAATCATTTTTTAATCTCTAAAATTTACAAATTGGACTGGTATACCTATCTTAGCATTCTCAATAAGCTTCATTACACTTTGTAAATCATCTTTTTTCTTTCCTTCAACACGAAGTTCATTCCCATTTATCTTTACTTGAACTTTTAATTTAGAACTTTTGACATCAGAAGTAATTTTTTTACACAGGGATTGCTCAATTCCTTCTACTAATTCATACGTCTGACGAATTTTATTTCCCCCCGCTTTTTCCATATCATTTTTTTTTAAACATAAAGGATCAACTTTTCGTCTAACAAAATGAGTAACGAGCATGTCATTTACTTGACCAGCTTTCATTTCATCATTAGTAATAACAACTATAGTATTTTCTTTTTTTTCAATTGAAGTATCTGATCCTTTAAAATCGTATCTGGTGGTAATTTCTCTTGTCGCATTTCCTAGTGCGTTATCAATTTCTTGATGATCTAATCTGTTTACAATATCAAAACTAGGCATTTATTTAGTTTATTACATCGTCATTTATATCTGGCAACTGTTTTTTAGTACTTAATCTTCCTAATTTTTTCATCTTTTCTACTTTTTTAGTCAAACTTCCTGAACCATCTTGCAATCTTTGTTTAGCTTCATCCATTTTTGATTTAGCTAAATCTATTGACTGATTAGCTTTTACAAACGACTCATATACACTTACTGTTTTATCATAAATATCCGATGCAGCTGATGCTATATCTTTTATTGTTTTAGATTGTTTATCAACCCGCCACATATTTTCTACAGCTTTAAGTAAAAAGGGTAAAGTTGATGGACCAACAATAATTATTTTATTGCTCCATGAATCTTCGATAAGTTTATTTGCCTCATTATATAAAGTAAGTAATGCTGGTTCTATTGGAACAAACATTAAAACATTATCAATTGTATTGATTCCATATATTTTTGAATAATTATCTTTACTCAAACTTCTAATCGAAGTTTTTGTTGAATCCAAAAATTTTTTCAAAAATATCTTCTTTTGTTGATTGTCATTTGTATTAGAATAATCATGCCAAGAATCTAAGGATACTTTTGAATCTATAATTATGTGTCTATTACCTGGCATATGAACAATTACATCTGGTTTTTGTAAATTACCATCTTCATCTCTAAAAGTTTTTTGAGTTGAATACTCTTCTCCTTCTCTTAAACCAACACTATCTAAAATATTTTTAAGTACAAATTCTCCCCAAGGACCTTGTTGAAGCGCACCACCTCTAATTAATGTATTCTCAATTCTATCTTGAGCTAAATTAAAATTTTGTAAAGATTGCTGAATTGATTGCATGTGATTTTTTAAGGAAATAAGATCAGTATCATCTTTTATTTCAGAACTTTTTGTTTTGCGAAGAAAAAATAAAATTGATAAAAAACCAACTCCAGATAAAAAACCAATAATGAAAACAAATATAAAATTTTCAAACATCACAATTTAAATAAGATATAAATATATTATCAAATATCTAGCAATTTTCCCAATAGATACAAATATTAAAAAAAAAGTAACATTATATTTTACTGTACCTGCTGCAAATGCGATTGGATCTCCAATAATAGGCACCCATGAAAATAATAATGACCATTTTCCATACTTTTTGAAAATATCTGTAGCTTTTTGTAATAAATATTTATTTACTGGAAACCAAGGTTTCTTAATAAGAAAATTTACAAAGTAACCACATATCCAACTGATTAGAGATCCTAAAATATTACCTGCTGAAGCAAAAAATAATAATAAAAATGGATTATAATTATTAGATAATAATAGTGCAGATAAATATGTCTCTGAAGCAAAAGGAAAAAAAGTGCCTAAACACAAACAAAAAATAAATAATGATGAATAGATCAAAGTATTTCTTATTGTTAATTTATGTTAATGTTATCTTACTTATCAATTTATGAATGATTTTCCAAAAGAAGAATTTATTAACAGAATTGAAAAAATACAAATACATATTGAAAAAGAAAATATTGATGCAGTTATTATAACTTCACCGTCAAATTTTAGATATTTAACTGGACTTGATAGTAATTTTTGGGAAAGTCCTACAAGACCTTGGTATTTGATTATTTCAAAAAAAAATCCAATTAAAGCTATAATACCATCTATTGGTATTACAGCAATGCAAAAAACATTAGTCAATGATATCGAAACTTGGGAGTCTCCAAATCCGAAAGATGAAGGAATATCTTTATTGAAAAAAAACATCAAAAGTTTTCCTAAAAATTCAAATATTGGTTTTGAATTAGGAAATGAAACTTTTTTGCGAATGAGTATTAACGATTATCAGGATATTCAAAAAAATTTATCAGAATATAATTTTGTTGATGCTAGTAAAATACTTTGGAGTATAAGAAAAATAAAATCTGAAATAGAGATCAGTAATATCAAAGAAATTTGTTCTATTACAAGTAAGGTGTTTGATAATTTTCCTGAAAAAATTAATTTAGGAATGAGTGAAAAACAAATTACATCAATATTTAAAAAAGAATTAATTGAGAGTGGTGCAGATTATATTCAATATATGGCGTGTGCTTCGGGACTTAATGGTTATAATCAGATTATCTGTAACCCAACAGAAAGGGTGACTAAAAATGGTGATATTCTAATTATTGATACCGGTGCAACTTTAAATGGTTATTTTTCAGATTTTGATAGAAATTTTGGCTTTGGAAGAATTCACAAAAAAGTTCTAGATGCATATAATAAATTGTGGGAAGCAACTGAGAGAACTTTAGAAATTATAAAACCTGGAACTAGTTGTTCAGAAATATATTCTAAATTATCTTATAGTTTAACAATTAACAACATATCAGTTGGAAGGATGGGTCATGGTTTAGGCTTACAACTGACTGAGCCGCCAAGTATTATGAAAAATGACAAAACATTACTTGAGGAAAATATGATTATAACTCTTGAACCATCAATTGAAATGGACGAAAATAAAATATTAGTACAAGAGGAAAATTTATTGATAACTAAAAATTCCTATAAGCTTTTAAGTACTAGAACTCCTGAAAATTTACCTATTATTAATTAGTTAAATAATTGATTCAATTTTAGGCATAAGTCTAATTAATTCCTTCGTATATTCATGCTCAGGATTATTAAACAATTCCTCTGTATCTTTTGTTTCACAAACAGCACCATTTTTTAGTACAATTATCCGGTTACACATTTGGCGAATTACAGGAAGATCATGGCTAATAAATAGCATAGTGAGATGAAGTTCATCTTGTATATCTTTTAATAAATTCAATATTTGAGCTTGTATACTTACGTCTAATGCAGAAGTTGGTTCATCACATATTAATAATCTTGGTCTTGTTGCCAAGGCACGAGCAATGGATATTCTCTGCCTTTGCCCTCCTGAGAATTCGTGCGGGTATCGATCTAGAGATTGTCTGGTCATTCCCACAATATCTATTAGGTCATAAACATTTTGTAAAAGTTCATTATTACTAATATTTTTTTGAAAAAATTTAATTGGTTCTGCAATAATATCCTTAACTTTAAAACGAGGATTTAGAGATGAGTAAGGATCTTGAAAAATCATTTGAATTTGACCTCTACTATTATGAATTTGATATTTTTTATTTGAATTATATAGATGTTCATTATTATAAATTAAATCACCTTTGTTAGGTGCAATTAATCCAGTAATAATCTTTGCAATAGTTGATTTACCTGAACCAGACTCTCCAACTAATCCAAGTGTCTCGCCTTCGAATAATTCAAAAGATACATTGTCGACAGCTTTAACTATTTTATCATTAGAACTTTTATTAGAAATAAATGAAAAACCACTACCTAAAGAATTATCATCAAAAATTTTTGTAACTTCTTCAAGTTTTAATAATTTTTGATTTTTATTTTCCCTAATGCCCCATGTTTTAATAATATTTTGAGTCAAATCCTTGGAAGTAGATGTTATTTCCTTACCATCGGGGCTAATCAATTTAAATCTATCAATTTTCTTATTTGTTGGTGGCACTGAAATTACTAAGCTTCTTGCTTCTGTTGATTTTGGATTTGTTAATAATTCTTTCGTCTCACCTTGTTCAACAATATGTCCGTATCTCATGACAATAACTTTATCAGTCGTCTCCGCTATGACTCCCATATCATGGGTAATAATTATAACACCAAGATTTCTTTTCTTTGTAAGATCTTTGAGTAGTTCTAATATTTGATATTGAATACTTACATCCAAAGCTGTTGTTGGTTCATCTGCAATTATTAAGTCAGGTTCACAACTTATCGCTAAAGCTATCACAACTCTTTGACGCATACCGCCACTAAATTGGTGTGGATAGTCCTCTATTCTTTTTTCAGCGTTCTCTATTCCAACCTCTTTAAGTAGTTGAATTGATTTTTTAAGTGAATCTTGATAACTTAAATTTAAATGAGCCTGAATAGTTTCAATTAATTGATCTTTTATTTTAAACAGAGGGTTTAATGAAGTTTGAGGGTCTTGAAAGATAAATCCTATTTTTTTTCCTCTAATATTTTGAATTATTTCTTCATTACTTCTTAATTCAATATTGTCTATTTTTATTGAGCCATCTGTGATTTCACCTGGAGGATCAATCAAGTTAATTATCGCATTTGCAATTGTAGATTTTCCAGATCCAGACTCACCTACAATTCCTAATATTTCACCTCTTTCTAAAGAAAATTCTACATTTTTGCTTGCAACAATAGTTTCCTTTCGTGTTGGATAACTGATGTTTAAATTTTTAACTTCTAAAAAACTCATCTCTTTTTTAATTTTGGATTTAAAGCATCTCTCATCCAATCACCTAATAAATTAATTGATAATGCTAAAACAATTAAGAAAATTGCTGGAAAAAAAGTAATCCACCACTCACCTGAAAATAAAAAATTATTCCCAAACCTTATTAGAGTCCCAAGAGAAGGTGTTGTTGGTGGAACGCCAACACCTAAAAAACTTAAGGTGGACTCTGTAATAATAGCAAGTGCTAATCCGATTGTAGCAATTACTAAGATAGGCCGAAGTATATTTGGTAAAATATGCTTAAACATAATTAATATATTTGATAATCCAATAATTCTTGAAGCTGAGACATACTCTTTATTTTTTTCAACTAAGGTTGATGCTCTCGATACTCTTGCAAACTGAGGCCATTCTGAAATACCAATGGCGAAAATCAAAACATAAATTGCCATTTCGTCATGCATTGATTGTGAGATAATTGCCCTTGCAATACCATCAACAAGTAAAGCCATTAAAATACTTGGAATAGTTAACTGCACATCTGTAAGACGCATTACAATAATCTCATACCTACCACCAATATATCCAGCTGTTATTCCAAGAAAAACTCCAAGTATCATTGCAAAAATTATAGATGCAAAACCAACGATCAGTGAAATTCTTGAACCATAAATCATTGTTGAAAACATATCTCTTCCCTGCTGATCAGTTCCTAATATGAAGCTAAAACTTCCTCCCTCCGACCATACCGGTGGGGTAAAGGCATCCATTAAAGAAACTGATGCTGGATCAAAAGGATTATAAGGTGCAACTATCCCAGCAAATACAGAACAAAAAAGTATAATAAAAAATATTGTTGAAGAAATTACTGCTAATTTAGAGTTAAAGAAACTGTATCCAATATCAGTATCATATATTTTATTGTACGTTTTAAGTAGCATTTTAACTACTCTCTTCCTTAAGCCTAATTCTAGGATCAATAAAATAGTATGTGATGTCTACAATAAAATTTATCATAACAAATATAAAAGCTACCATGATCATATATGCTGACATTATAGGAATATCGACAAAGTATACTGCTTTGATAAATAATGACCCCATGCCTGGCCATTGAAAAACTGTTTCTGTAATAATTGAAAAAGCAATCAACGTTCCGATGTTGATACCCGTTATAGTAATAACTGGAATTAATCCATTTTTGAGCGCATGCTTATAATTAATAACACTCCTTTTTATGCCTCTTGCTTTTGCAAATTTAATATAATCTGTCTGTAAAATTTCCATCATTTCAGCTCGAACTAATCTAATTACATAAGTCATTTGAAATAAACTTAACGTAACAGATGGTAGTATCAGTGCTTTTAAACCAGAAGTAGTTAAAAATCCTGTAGTCCAAAAACCTAATTGTGTGACTTCTCCTCTTCCAAAGGATGGAAGAACTCCTAAAATTACTGAAAACAAATAAATTAACATTATTCCTATAATGAATGTTGGTAAAGATACCCCTGCCAGAGAAATCACAAGAATAATATTAGAAATAAAACTGTCTCTATAAATACCAGTATATACACCCAAGATAACACCGCTGATGATTGCAATTAAAGCGGAGACAAAAACTAATTCTAAAGTTGCAGGCATTCTTTCTGCAATTAAGTCGGAAACTTCTCTTTTTAATTGGTATGATATTCCAAAATCACCTTGAATTACATTTCCTATAAAACGTGTAAATTGAACGTAAACAGGATCATTTAAACCCAATACTTCTCTAACCTCAGCACGTCTTTCATCTGAAGCATCTTCTCCAGTCATACTATTTACTGGATCACCAACAAAATTAAATAAGGAAAATGAAACAAAAGCTACAACAATCATTACAAGAATAGATTGAAAGAGTCTTTTAAAGAAATAGCTTAACATGGTTTAATTTCTGGCCAGATTACTGGCCAGAAAATATAAAAATTATTAGTTTACGTTTGCAAATCTAAATAATGGCTCGTTGTTCATTCTAATTGGAACATCGACATTACTTTTTGATGCTTGGTTGACAACTTGGTGATGTAAAGGAAGATATGTTACATCATCTTGAGTAATATCCCAAGCTTCAGCAATCATAGCATTTCTTTTATCTTGATCTGTTTCAACACCCATTGCGGCTACTAACTCATCAACTCTAGCATTACTGAAATTAACTTTATTCCAGCTACCAGCACTATCAAATAAGTACGAGTATACGTAATGACTATCAAAAGTTGGAACACCCCAACCTAACATGTACATGTCACTTGTCATACCGTTTGCGTCACCTTCTTTAACTTCTGAGAAGTGTTGACTTTTAGTTTTTGCATCAAGAGTTACATCAACTCCAATTTTAGCAAACATACCAATTGCAGCAACACAGATTGCTTCATCATTAATATAACGATCATTTGGACAATCTAGTGTAACCTCAAATCCATCTGGATAACCAGCTTCTGCTAATAGTTTTTTTGATAGCTCTGGATCATAAGGTAATCTTTCATCACGTGCAGCTGTGTGACCGTTTACACCAGGAGCAGTGATAATTCCTGCAGGAACACTTTGTCCTCTCATTACCTTATCCTTAATAGCTTCCATATCTAAAGCATGGTACATAGCTAAACGAACTCTTTTATCTGCAAAAGGATTTTTACCTTTGATATTAGATGAATTTAATTCAGCAGAACCTTGATCCATTCCAAAAAATATTGTTCTATTTTGAGGAGTCATTTTTACACCATGTCCAGCGGAAGATTTGATTCTCTCAATATCTTGAACAGGAACAACGTTTGTGTAGTCAATTTCTCCAGATAGAAGTGCTGCAACTCTTGTTGCATCATTTGCAATTGGAAGTAATTCAATAGTATCTACATTGAAAGTACTATCATCACCCCACCAATCATTATTTTTTTCAAAAACAGTTCTTACGTCCTGTTCTCTAAAAGTAATTTTGAAAGGTCCAGTTCCGTTTGCATTAGAAGCACAATAAGATGTTTCACCTGCATCCCAGTTGTATGAAACTTCACAACCATTTGCCTTTGCCCAATCTTCAGACATAACAAATATCTGAGTTAATTGATTTAAAAGAATTGGATTTGGTCCATCTGTTACAATCTGAACTGTGTGATCAGTTAATGCTGATGCTGATTTAATGCTTTTAATTAAATCTACCATATCAGATGGAGCAGTTTTTGCTCTATTGATACTAAAAGCAATATCACTAGCTGTTAAATCTGATCCGTCATGAAATTTTACACCCTTACGAATTGTAAATATCCAAGTGTCATCAGCAGTTGTTTTCCATGATTCAGCAAGCTGAGGAAGTATTTCCATATTAATACCTGGAGTTACTAAACCTTCATATACTTGACGCGAAACCATGTGAGTTGGTCCTTCGTTTTGTGCATGCGGATCAAGAGTTAAAGAGTCACCAGGCATTGACCATTTAATAGTGTTTGCAAATGCTGGTGAGAAAATACCCATGAAAAGCAAAGACAAAACAATGCTTAAAGTCTTTTTCATATTATTTCCTCCATAGAAATTTGATGGTAGACCCATACAACTTCAATGGAAATATTCAATATTATTAGTATTAATAAGTGCTATATTTTGTCATAATTATTAGTATTAATTTAGACATACCCTTGGAGGAGGCTTGATATAGTGAAAAAAATAGAGAAGGCACAAGAGATCTCTAGAATACTAAATCGTATATACAGAAAAGTACCTATTCCTCTTAACCACAAAAATAAATTTGAATTAGTTGTAGCTGTACTTCTTAGTGCTCAATGTACAGATGAAAGAGTTAATCAAGTTACACCAATACTATTTAAAAAAGCTAACACAGCTATAAAAATGACAAAAGTGCCAAAAAAAACAATTTATAATATTATTCGCCCTTGTGGTTTGGCACCTCAAAAATCAAAAGCAATTTTTGAACTATCAAGAATTCTTGTAAAAAAATTTAAAGGCAATGTTCCAGAAAGTTTTGAAGAATTAGAAAAGTTGCCAGGTGTTGGTCACAAAACAGCCAGTGTTGTTATGTCTCAAGGATTTGGTCATCCAGCATTTCCAGTTGATACGCACATTCATCGTTTAGCTCAACGTTGGGGTTTAACAAATGGTAAAAATGTTGTCCAAACAGAAAAAGATTTAAAGTATCTTTTTCCAAAAAAATCTTGGAACAAACTTCATTTACAAATAATATTTTATGGAAGAGAATTTTGTCAGGCAAGAAGTTGTTATGGTTTGGAGTGTGAAATATGCAAGGTTTGTAATCCAAAGAGAAAAACGCCTATTAAAACAAAAAAGTAGTAATTAAAAAGGCTGAAATACAACAAGTATAAGTATAAAAATCAATATTACTGCTGGCGCTTCATTTGTAATTCTAAAAAACTTAGTGGAGTATTTATTTTTATCATTTTTAAAATCATTAAGACATTTTAAACAAAAAAAATGATAGCCAGATAATAAAATTACAAATAAAATTTTTAAAAGCAACCAAGTATCAATACCTACATAATGTGTAAGTGTAAAACCTGATATCCACGTCACTATAAAAGCTGGAAACATAATTATTCTGTACAATTTTCCTTCCATTAGTTTGAATGTTTCTGAGGTTTCTTTTGTAATTTCAGGATTAGCATGATTTACAAACAAACGTGGCAGATATAAAAGTCCGGCCATCCAAGCTATGATACTAAAAATATGAATAACTTTCAGAGTATTAAATAACATTATTTATTCCCATACCGCGTGAGGAGGCATTGACATTAATATAGCATCAACATTCCCCCCAGTCTCTAGACCAAATTTTGTACCTCTATCATATAATAAGTTAAATTCAGCATAGCGACTACGCTTAACTAATTGTATCTTTTTTTCCTCTTCATTCCACTCCTCATCCTTAAGTGCAATTAAAGTATTTTTGATAAACTGATGGAAATAAGTACCTACGCCTTGGACAAATTCAAAATCTTTTCCCCAATCGCCAGTTTGAAGGTAATCAAAAAATATTCCTCCAACACCTCTTGGTTCGTTTCTATGTTTAAGAAAAAAATAGTCATCACACCATTTTTTAAATTTAGGATAATATGATTTATCATACTTATTACACAAAACTTCTAAACCACGATGATATTTTTTCTCATCCTCAAATATTACACAAGGTGTAATATCCATGCCTCCACCAAACCATTCCTGAGTGGTTTTAATAAATCTTGTATTAAAATGCATAGAAGGAATTTTAGGTGAAACAGGATGTAATACAACACTGATGCCGGTTGCATTATAATTTGGATCTTCTTTAGCACCTGGAATAGCATCTCTCATATTTTCGTTAAATGTCCCAGAGACGGTAGAAATATTTACTCCACCTTTTTCAATAATATTACCCTTAATTTTACTCATTTTACCGCCACCATCACCTTTGTGATTCCAGTTACTTATTTTAAATTGATTTTCATCAATGTTTTGAATAGTTTCAACTAAGTTATCTCGTAATTTTTCAAACCATTCTTTTGCAGTATTAAATTTGGGATCAGCAATCATAATGGCCAACCTTGAGTATGTTTTTTTATCAGATTTACAAAAACGTCTATGTGATCATCGTGATCATTCAAGCAAGGTATATAATGATAATTTTCTCCACCTGACTCAATAAAATATTCTTTATTTTCTTCTTCAAGTTCTTCAAGTGTTTCAAGACAATCACTACTGAAACCAGGAGATATTATATGTATATTTTTAATCCCTTGTTTTGGTAATTCTTTTAATGTTTCACTTGTATATGGCTTTAACCATTCCTCTCTTCCAAATCTACTTTGGAAAGTAGTCATTATCTCATCATCGGATAATCCCATATGTTCTTTAACAAGTCTTGTGGTTTTAAGACAAAAGCAATGATACGGATCACCATTAGTCAAATACCGTTTTGGTATACCATGATAACTAAAAATAATTTTTTGTGGTTTTGAAGTTTTTTTCCAAAATGACTTTATTGAATTTGACAATGCTTCAATATAATTTTTTTCTTCAAAGTACTGATTGATAAAACGCATTTCAGGTATCCAACGCCATTTTTGCAATACATTTGTTACTTCATCAAATGTACTACCTGTTGTTGCAGCACAATATTGCGGATACATAGGTAGAACTAATAATCTTCTTACTTGTTTTTTTTGAAGTTTTAACAAAGCATCTGGAATAGATGGATTGCCATAGCGCATCCCAACTTCAAAAACTATATTTTCATTTTTCAAAGAAAAAGATGATTGGATTTTATTTAGTTGTCTGTTTGCGATATCTAAAAGTGGAGAACCCTTATCAGTCCAAATTTGTTTGTATGCTTCTGCTGACTTTGATGGTCTTATTTGTAAAATTACTAGCTTCAATATAATTTGCCATAAGATTTTAGGTAATTCGATTACTCTAGGATCTGATAAAAATTGATTAAGATAAACTTTTAGTTCTTTTTTATTTGGAGCATCTGGAGTGCCTAGGTTAGTTATTAAAACACCAATTTTTTCTTTACTACCGTGCTCATAATCTTTTTCACCTATATATTTAACCATATCTATTAGCTAAATTCTTTTCTGATATTTTCTATAAATAAATGAACATTTTTTTCTGGAGTATTTTTGTTAATTCCGTGTCCAAGGCCACAAATCCAACCATTAAGATTTTCAATTGATTTCATTTTTTCAATAAAATCTTTTAAATCATTTAGAAATGTATCTGATTCACTCAACATTAATTGTTCATTGAAATTTCCCTGAATAAATCCATGTTTTTGATTTTCAAACATAGATATTAGATCTATTGTGTGATCATAGCCAAAACCAGCAAAGGGAAAACTGATGATAGAATTTAGATCTGTTAAACTTTTACCTCTTGAATAAAAGCCAACTTTATTTGGAAAAGAAATTGCAATCTCTTCCAAAAATTTGGAATAAATTTCATGAAAATTTATTTTATCTAAATCATACAAGGAACTATCAAAAATCATGACAAGTTCAACACCTGCATCTAATTGTAATTGAATATTTTTCTTTAGAAGGGGTAAGAGAATTTTTGAAATAAATTCTAAATTCATTTTTGTGTCGATTAAATCAGAGTTATTATTTCCAAATGCATATTTTGATAATGTCCAAGGTCCGCCAACAAATCCAATTAAACTTTTATTATTTGGCAATTTCTCTTTTGTTATTTTTATAGCTTCAAATTGAAATTGCATATGCCCAATACCGCGATCAATATTACTATAATCATTTATGTTTTCTGAATTTATATGAGAATTAAATTTAGGTCCTGGGTCAAACTTTAATTCTAAACCAAGTCCTTCTAAGATGAATAAAATATCACTGAATAAAATTGCAATATCGTAATCAAACTCTTGTATTGGACCAAAAGCAACTTCTGCGGCTAGATCCGGAGTTTTACATAGTTCTTCAAAAGTATATTTTTCTTTGAGCTTGCGATAATGCGAATGGTACCTTCCAGCCTGTCTCATAAACCAAATGGGTGGTGTTTTTTGAATATTTCTTTTGAGAGCATTTTCGAATAAAATATTTGTCATTTTTAAGCTTTTAGTAATTTTTTCTTCCAACTATCATAAGATAGCTCAACAAAAAGATTTTTATCATTACCTAATATTTTACTAATCTCATTGTATGTATTTCCTGGGCCACAAAAATGATATTTTTCTATAATTTTAGGATATTTATCAATACTCGCCTTAAAAGCTGAACTGCTCATCCAATAAAAGTACTTTTTCTTTTCTATATCTATTTCAAAATCAATAGACTCCAATTGATACGTTTCAATTTTATTTTTTATCGAACTTTCAGGAGATTGAGAATGAGTTAACTTAACCCAAGAATTATTTGTAAGTGAATTAATATCTTTATCAAAATCCTCACCCAAACCATCTGAAGTTCCATTCACCCAAATACCTCTTTCAGATAAATTTTTCCATGTTCTTAAACCACTAGTCCAAATAACATTATTTGATTGGATTTTTGACTTATCTGGGATTGAGCTAATTCGTGAAACATAAATGCATTTATTTTGTAAATTATTTATATCATCGACATTTTCATTTAATTGTTTTCTGGAAAAAATTTTATAATTTTTCAAATTTTCAGGATAAATTTCATCAGTTGTATTACTAGAAAAACTTATATCTTTTGAATCAATAAAATCCCAGCTCTCAAAATGATTGCCATTTTCATCTTCACCCCTTTTAGATACAACTAATCCTAATTTATGTGAGATATAAGATACTCCTATTTTTTGGTGACATCCTCCTCCATAATTTTTTAAAATATTTCTTTCTTGAATAACATTTGAATAATCTTTGGAATAATTAATATCATTTAAAATTTCGTTAAGTTTATTATCTTTAATTCTTGTTTCAATCGCTAGAGCTCCTTGTCCAGGAGAACAAGGGTTTATAGACAATGGTAAAACAGACCATAGACATTCATTAATATATTTTTTTAGAGTTATTTTTAATTCATTAAATTCAGAATAATTATTTAAAAGTAATCTATCAATTGCTGCCTTAGCAACAATAAAACCATCACTATTAGGATCTTCCAAAAATTTTTTAAATCTTGTGGGTATGTTACCTCTTATATTTTCAAAGCAAACTTCATCAAACTTTTGTGGAAGATAATTTTCAATAAAATTTTCTAAATTATATTGTCTACGAGGTGATGAGCAAAGAATAGTAATTTTCTTACTATCTAATGTTATGTTTTTTTTTAAGAATAATATATCTCGTTTATCAGCACGTTTTAATGTAGCAGCAATTTTAGTTTTTTCACCAACTTCAATTGGAAGATCCTTCCAAGAATGGACAATTAAATCACATTTATTATTTATTAATTCATCTCTTAAATCATTGGTAAAAACACCTTCTGTTGGCATTTCAGAAAGAGGTGTCTTTAGATCTTTATCTCCTGAAGTACTTCTTGTTAAAAATTCTATTTCTACAAAAGGATGTTTTGATTGCAAATAATCAGAAAATTCACGTGCTTGAATTATTGCCAAGTCACTTTTTCTAGATAAAATTCTTATTTTCATTACTTATATTTCTATAAATAACACTATATTGTAAAATTGGTAATGGTTGAATTTAAAGGTACAAAATCTTCGTGGGGCTTGGTTGCAAAACTTTTTCATTGGTCATTGGCACTTCTTCTTTTTTGGCAAGTTGCAACAGGGATTAGCCTTCATAATATGGAATTTTCTCCTCTTAAAATGGGTTTTATTATTACTCATAAATTTTTTGGCACCGTAGTTTTTAGTTTAGTTGTGCTTAGATTAATGTGGAAATACATATTTAACACTCATCCCAAATATGAAAATATACCTTTATTTCATAAATTGGTTTCGAATTTAGTCCATTTTGTTCTTTATGGTTTAGTTATTCTTATTCCTATTCAAGGTACATTTATGACATGGCTTGGAGGAGAGGATGTTCATCTCTTGGGATTAATTAAAATACCACCTTTTATCGAAGAGAACTTTTTTCTATACCCGCAAGCTCTAGCTATACACTACTACTCAGCACTTATATTAACTGCTCTTTTTTCACTTCATATTGCAGCAGCGTTGTATCATCGATTCATAATTAAAGATAAATATGGTGTTTGGAAGAGAATGTCTTTTAGTAGAAATAAGGTGTGACAATTCATTCAATTAAACACTTACAATTAAACAATGTCTAAGATATCTAATAAAAATGCAATATAAAAATTTCTTTAAATCTGAATTAAAAAATCTTAAAGAACAAGGTCTTTATAGGGACTTTAGAAACATAGACAGACCTATAAAAAGTTTTCCAAACGCGGATGAAAGTTTTAAAAGCAAAGAAAGAGAAGTTGAGGTTTGGTGCTCTAATGACTATCTTAATATGAGTCAACACCCAGAAGTCGTAAATGAAATTGTAAAAACACTACTTGAATATGGATCTGGTTCAGGTGGAACAAGAAATATTTCTGGTACATCAACCTACCATACTGAACTTGAAAAAAAACTAGCAAATGTTCATAATAAAGAGGCGGCATTAGTTTTTGCTTCTGCTTATACAGCAAACCAATCTACTTTATGGACTTTAGGAAAAAAAATTAAAGATATTGAGATATTTTCTGATGAATTAAATCACGCATCTTTAATACAAGGTATTAAGAATAGTGGAGCTAAGTGTCATATATTTAAACACAATGACATTGATCACTTAGAACAGTTACTAAAAGAGTCAAATGTAGATAATCCTAAGTTAATCGTTTTTGAAAGTTTATACTCTATGGAAGGTATAAGATCGCCTATAGTAAAAATAGTAGAGTTAGCAAAAAAATATAACTGTATGACATATCTTGATGAAGTTCATTCAGTTGGACTTTACGGTGAAGAAGGTAAAGGTATTGCAGTAGAAATGGGAGTTGAAGATAAAATTGATATTATTAATGGAACTTTAGCAAAAGCATATGGTCAAATGGGAGGTTATATTGCAGCTAGTTCAGAAATAATTGATTACATTAGAAGTTTTGCTCCAGGTTTTATTTTTACAACTTCAATCTGCCCATCAATTGCTGCAGGAGCAGCTAAAGCAATAGATATTGTTTCTCTGGCAGAACAACTAAGAATAAGAATAAAAGAAAATGCAGCTTTAATAAGAGAAAATTTAGATTCCTTAGCAATCCCTTATTTGGATACAAATTCTCATATTGTAGCAGTATTAATTAATGATCCTTTTTTATGCAAAAAAGTGTCTAAAGATTTAATTGACGATCATGGTATTTATGCACAACCAATTTTTTACCCGACTGTACCAAAAGGTTTAGAAAGATTGAGAATAACTGTTACCCCAAAACACAGAAAAGAACATATTGAAAAAATGATTAAGGCTCTTGATTCTGTTTGGTCTAAAAACAATTTACCAAGAAAAAATATTAATAAAGTTACAGCAAATATTTAAGTTTTAATATTAACATCAATCTGCCTAGCAGCAAAACCATAATAAACTACAGCTAAAGTTATTATAAAACCTCCAATTATTACAGTTGTACTTGGTACTTCATTAATTCCAAAAATAGGAAGCCAAACCCACAGAACTCCTCCAACAACTTCCATTAAAGATAAAAGTGCTAGCTCAGCTGAGGGTAAGTATTTTGCTCCAAGACTGTAAAGTATTAAGCCGGCTGCAACAATTATTCCATGAAGTATACTCAAATAACTATTTATTTCAGGCATCAGAATAAAAGGTTCAAAAGAGAAGCCTAAAATAAAGAACGCAAATATTGTACAAAATAGTCCCGCTAAAACAACTGTTGTGAATTTTGGTGTTTCAGGTTTCCATCTTATTGTTACCGTGTATAGTGCAAAACCAGTTGCAGAAATAAATCCTATTATTGCACCTAAAGCAGTTCCAGAAATACTGTCATTTATAATCATTACGCACACACCTATAAATGCTACAACCATGGCAATTAATGTTGATCTTTTTAGTATTTCGCCAAGAACAAAATAACCAACAATGGCTGCAATAAAAGGCATTGCTGCTAACATAAATAATGTTACGGCAGCCGTAGTCATAGTAATAGAAAAAATGAACCCAGTAAAAGCTGTTGCTAGAAATAAACCTCCAAGTATAGATGGTATTCCTATTTTGAGAAAATTTTTATAAAAAGCAAATCCCTCCCGAAAAAATAAATATATAAGAAGTATAATTGAAATAGTTAAACCTCTATAAAATAAATATTGAAAAACATATTGATGACCATCCATCATATACCTAACAGTCAATGCTCCAAAACTCCAAAAAATTCCAGCAAGAAAAACTAAACTAAAGGCATATAGATAAGAATTTTTACTCATTGTTTAAAGGTCAAATCATTAAATTTGGTAAAAGTAAATTAATAATTTAGTTATTTATTTGAATACCAATTTCTTTACTTCCTGAGATCTTAAAATTAACTTTATTATCATCATTTTTTTGTATTTCAGATACGTCTGACATTTTGCAACCGGCAATAAGAAGAAATAAAAAAATTATTGGCAACTGCCTATAGAACCAAGAGCACATTTTTTTCCATCTATCCATATAGCATTTGACAAATTTGCTTCATCAAAAATTGCACCTGAAATATTAGCTCCGAGTAGATTTGCCTCATATAAATTTGCACCTTTAAAAGTCGCTCCAAAGAGATTAGATCCCTCAAAGTTTACTTTTGCAAGGTTTGCATTATCAAAGTTAGCATTATTACAATTAGCTCCCTGTAAATTTGAAGCATATAAATTTGAATTACTGAAATTTGAGAAGATAAAATTACCAATAGATAAATTTGAATTATTAAGTTGAGATTTTTCAAAATTAGATAAAGATAAATTAACTCCTGACATTTGAGAATTTGCCAAACCAGTACCAGAAAGATCAAGATTTTCTACAAAATTACAATTAGTCCAATCCACCTCATTTGCTGGTTGATCACTGCATGCAGCAAATACAGAATATGAGCTAAAGAAACTTAGAACAAAAAAAATTAAAAATCTCATATTTAATTTTTATGACCAGTTTATGTTAAATTTAAGGCAAATTAGCGTGAAGTGAGTTTTAATTCAATCCTTCTATTCTGTTGTAGATCACTCTCAGTTTCTCCATTACTGATAGGATAAAACTCTCCATATCCTGCAGATGCTAATCTATTTGGTGGAAAACCAAGATCAAGAAGAAGTTTTAAAACTGTATTAGCTCTAGCTGAAGATAATTCCCAGTTAGAAGGATATCTAATTGTTTGTATGGGTTTTTTGTCAGTGTGTCCTTCTACCATGATTATCCAGTCAATATCTGAAGGAATATCATTAGTAGTCTCTTTTAAAGTAAGGCCAATTTCACTTAACTTTTCTTTGCCAGATAGTTGTAAGTCTGCTGAAGCAGAATCAAATAATAGCTCTGATTCAAAAATAAATCTATCTCCTACAATTTTAATGTCTTTTCTATCACCTAAAATAGATTGTAATTTTCCGAAAAACTCAGATCTATATTTTTGGAGCTCAAATACTTTGGATGTAAGGGCTTTGTTTAACTTTTCACCTAGCACCTCTATTTCTAAATCTTTAATCAAAGCCTGGCTTTCACTAGCTTCTAAAGCATCATTAAGTAAAGCTATTTCTTTTTGCAAGGTATCAATTTGATTAGAAAGAATTTCTACCTGTTCTAATGTTTTTGAAGCTTGTATTTCCATATTTTTAATTTCTTCAAGTGATGTTTCTTTTTGTGTTTGATTTTCTTGTTCTAATGAAACAATTTGACTTTGAAGTAACTCAAGTTTTTCTAGTTGTTTTTTTTGTTTATCTTCTGACAAAGAAAGAACATTATTTAGTTCAGATATTTTTCCTCGCAAATTAAAAATTGTGCTATCTTTCTGAATTAAATCTTTATTTAATCTTGCTAATTCTTCATTTTTAAACCTAATTGCATCAAGTTGTTCATTAAGAGATGCATCTTTTAAGCCTAGACTATCATTAATCTCTAAAAGATCATTCATAAGTTCTTGATATTGAGATATTTGACTTTGTAGTTCTTCATCTCTTAATGATAGTTCAATGTTAGTCTTTTCTAATTCATCATTTAAGTTTAGAAGCTTTTCATTTTTATTTTTAATTGCAAGTAATTGCTCTTCAATTCCTCCTTCCTCTAAACCAAGACTTTCGTTAATGGCCATTAAATTTTCATTCTTCTCATTTAATTCTGCTATTGTAGATTTGAGAGATTTTTCACTTTCAAGTAGTTTAAAATTTGCATTATCTAATTCTTGATTAAGTATTTTTAGTTGATCAATTCTTGTTGCAAGTGCTTTATTAATTCGTTCTCCAAGCCCCTCAGTTTCAAGTAAAGTAATTTCTTGTCCTTCATAAGTTTCTAATGCATTTGCAACTATTCTCAGTTCTTTTAAAAGACTACTAATTTGCTCGGATAAAGCTATTATATTTTGTTCCTGAACAAATATTTCTGATCGTTTTTTTGCAACATCAGTTTGTAATTGCTCACTTAATAATTGCTCACTTTGTAAATTTAATTCTGTATCTTCAAGTTTTTTCTCAGTTTCAGAAAGAGTTGAAAGAGCTTCTTCTTTATCCTTAGTTTCAATTACAAGTATTTTAGATAATTCATTTATTTGTGTTCTTAAATCTTGAAGCGCCTTATCTCGGCCAGATATAGCATCACTCAGATATATTTGCGAAACAGTAAAAACCATTAGCACAAATATGATTACTATTAAAAGAGTAGCTAGAACATCAACAAAACCGGGCCAAATATTTGTTGTATCAGCAAGTCTATTTCTTAAAGACCTAGTAGACATTATTATTTTTTAATTTTCTTTAGTTCTTTTTCAATTTTCTGAAAATATTCTTTAACTTTTTTTGCTTCTAATATTCCATTTTTACTCAAAGCTTCTGTAAGGTTCATTAGTGTAGATTGTGTGTTTAATTGTGAAGATAAGAAATTTGATAATTGCTTATCAAGATTTAAAGAGTTGGAATTGATTTTGTTAAGTATTTCATTAAACTTCTCTAAATTGTTTGAAATTTTGGTTTGATTGTCAGATGTTTTTTTAAAAGAATTTAGGAGGTTTTCTAAGTTATCATAGATTTTTTGAATTGCTTCACCTGTAGGCTTATCTTCTACTTTAGAAAAATCTGGAGAAGAATTGCTATTAAGGATTTTTTCAAAGTATTGACTAAATTTATTTTGAGCTTGTCCAAGATTTAAATCAAGTAATCCTAATATTAAAGAGCCAGCTAAACCTAATAAAGAACTGCTAAATGCAATGCTCATTCCTTCAAGTGGAGCATTTAATCCATCTTTAAGAGAATTAAAAAAACCTGCAACATTTGTATCATCTATACCTAGCCCGCTGATAACATTGCCAACAGATCCAATGGTTTTTAGAAGTCCCCAGAAAGTTCCAAGGAGTCCTAAAAAGACTAGCAAGCCTACCAGGTAACGAGAAGTTTCTCTTATGCTTATCAAATTCATATCAGAATTCTCTATCAATCTATTTATTGATGAACTTTTAAAAACAAATTTTCCATCAAGATTTTTTAATTCGAGAGAAATATTTTTGTCTTGCCCTCTTAAATTAGAGAATGATTCTATAGAATTTGTAATATTAAAGTTCGAGAAAGATATATATTTGTAATTTAAGTTAATTAGATGAAAAAAATTAAATACAATTCCAGTTAACAGGGCTAATAAAATTATAATGTTAATAAAAATATTTGATAAAAAAGCATTTTGTAGAACTGGGTATAATAAAACAACAATAACAAAGACAGCGACTAAAAAAATTGATGCTCTAATTATATAATTATTTAAGGATAGCGCCATAAACGAAAGATTATATTACCTGTCTTGGAAATTCAATAAATATAAATTGTTTAATTGTAGATATAATTTCTTGTTAGAGGCAAATTGTTAATATTTTTTGCAATTTGTATTTGGAAAACAACATTACCCATATTTATAAAGGAATACTTACTTGCCAATAGATAAAACTCCCACATTCTAAAAAAACGCTGATCAAACATATTTATAATTTTATCTTTATTTTCAATAACATTTTGATACCATTTAGAAAGTGTATGAGCGTAATGTAGTCTTAATACTTCAACATCTGTTACATTTATATTAAGTTTTTGTGTTGCATTCATTACTTCAGATAATGATGGAATATAACCACCAGGAAAAATGTATTTTCTTATCCAAGGACTTGTAGCAGTTGGTTTACCCCTTTGACCAATTGTATGCAAAAGAAAAACACCATTTTCTTTCAGAATATCATTAGCTTTACTTAAATAAGTTTTAAAATATTTAACGCCAACATGCTCAAACATACCAACTGATACTATGCGATCATATTTTTCGGTCTCATTTCTATAATCTTGTAGTGCAAAAGAAACTTTATCAGCCAAACCTTCTTTTTGTGCTCGCTCAGATGCAGTTTTAAATTGATTTTCTGAAAGTGTAATTCCTTTAACTTTAGCACCAGTAGATTTAGCTATTTCAATTGCCATTCCTCCCCAACCACACCCAATATCAAGAACATCCATATTATCTGTAATTTGAAGTTTTTTAATTATATGTTGTTTTTTATCTTTCTGCGCTTGATCCAAACTCATATTGGGATTGTGAAAATATGCGCAAGAATATTGCATATCCTGATCAAGAAATAATTTATATAAATCCTCATTTATATCGTAGTGGTGTGCTACATTTTTTTTAGAATTTACAAGCTGATTAATCTGCTGAAATGGCATAAAAATAGAAGATAAATATTCATAAAATTTATAAAACTTATTGTTAGAAATAAAGTCATCGTAACAATTAGTTATTAAATTAAGAAAGTCTTCTATAGTGCCTTTTTCTATAACTAACTCTTCATTCATGTATGCTTCACCTATATGGAGATTAGGGTTTAAGAATAGTTTTCTTTCAATAGATTTGTTTTTTAGTCTTATACAAACGTGAGGGTTTGAATTTCCAAATTTATGAGTCTTGTCATTAGAATCTATGATTTCTAATGTTCCATCAAAGTTAAGTTTTTTCAGTACACTGAATAACATGTTTTTTTATTTTAAGAAAAACATCTCTTATGTCAATAACTCTAAATTATTAACATTCGATGAGAAAATAATTTGTAGAGATTGACTTAAGCAGCAATGCGACGATTTTTTTGAGCTTCTTTTTCTTTTTTAAGCTCTTTTTCGTCAATATACGCAACATCACAGTGACTCTGACAATAAGGCTTTCCAGCAACGGTATCAGTTTCACAAAAATGAAAATCTTTCTCTTGAGGATCTCCAATTGGCCATTGGCAACTTGAGAAACTGTGCATCACACTGTTTTGTTTAAAATAGTTTTTTAATATAGACATAATATTTTTATTAATTCGAGGTAGTTTATATTTATGAAAAAACCAGTATTCAACATTAAATATAAAAAAGTTGTTAATTATCAATATGTTAGTATCTTAATCTTTTTGACCTACTATATGTTGATACATAATTATAAATAAAAACGAATCGGTTTATCGAAAAAATAAAATTATAAATAATAGTGCCAAAAAAAACAGATAGGATTTAATTACAAAACTTTTAGTTAATTTGGATTTAGGAGGTTTTCTCAAATATATAAAGAAAACAATAGTACTCCAAAATAACAAAAGTATTACCCAGCCTGTTAAAAATGCGTAATAGAAATCGACAGACATTACTTCCCTAAAGAATTAATCTAAATAGCGCAGTGTAAACCTGTTTTTTGGATATATTTTTGATGATATTCTTCAGCTTTATAGAATTCCTTAGCTTCTGATATTTCAGTAACAATATTTAATCCTGCACTTTTAGCGTATTCATTTTTTGAATGAATAGATTTATTTTTTTGATCTTCGTTATAATAGTATATGGCTGACCTATATTGTGTTCCAATATCGGGACCTTGTCTATTTAAAGTTGTAGGATCATGGCACTTCCAGAAAACCTTCAAAAGATCTTCATAAGATATTTTAGTGTTATCAAATTCAACTAAAACAACCTCCGTATGATTTGTATTTCCTTGGCAAACACTTTCATAAGAAGGATTAATGGTATTACCTCCAGAATATCCAACTAAGGTATTTATTACACCTGGAGTTTTACAAAATGTTTCTTCCACACCCCAGAAACAACCTGCACCAAATAATGCTTTTTCCATAATTATAAATATATATGTAATATAAAATATATCAATTTTTATGAGTCCAAAATTTAAAATTTTAGATAAAAAGAATATTCACGACGGTTTCTTTAAAATGAATGAAGTTACTCTTAAATACAAAAAATATGATGGAAATTGGAGTAACGAAATAAAAAGGGAGTTATTTGGTGGCGCACAAGTATCTGCGGTCTTACCATATGACCCTGTAAATAAAAAAATTGTTTTAATTCAACAGTTCAGACCAGGGACAATTTCTAAAGATGATCAAAATTATCTAGATGAAATAGTTGCTGGAATAATTGATCCTGGTGAAACTCCAGAAGATACCGCGATGAGAGAATGCTTGGAAGAAACTGGATGTGAGGTAAGAAATCTTACATCTATACAAGGTTACTTTCCTGCCCCAGGATCATCCGAATCTTTTTATAATCTTTTTTTAGGCGAGGTAATTTCTCCAGATAAAGAAATTATAAGAGGTCTAGAGAATGAAAACGAGGATATATTAGTTAAAAGTTATAGTTTTGATGAAGTAAAAACAAAGATGAAAAAGAAAGAAATTTTAAACGGGCTTACACTAATCGCATTACAATGGTTTTTTTTAAACATTGTGCGATCCTAAGTTCCTATACCTCTTTCATAAGGTTGAACTAATTCTTTACATATTAAGTTCATATCTAAAGTCTCAACATTTTTATCTATAGTTTGATATTCCTGACACTCATATAATTGATTATCTTTTTGGAGAACTGTAACAAATAAGATTATTATTAAATCATT
>CACNHX010000001.1 GCA_902620425.1 uncultured Alphaproteobacteria bacterium | reverse complement strand
TTAATGGACATTTAATTGCAGATCTTGATCCCTTAGGAATATCTGAAAGAGAGTACCCTCAAGAATTAGATTATAAAAGCTATGGTTTCATTGAATCAGATTTAGAAAAAGAAATATTCATTGATGGAAGTTTGGGTTTAGAAAAAGGTAAATTAAAAAATATTATTAAAATATTAAAAGAAACTTATTCTGCTTCAATTGGTGTTGAATTTTTACACATACAACAAGCTGATCAAAAACAATGGGTTCAAGAAAGAATTGAAGAAGCAAGAAATAAAACAAATTTTACAAATGAGGGAAAAAAAGCAATCTATAAAAGATTAGTTGAATCAGAACTATTTGAGCAGTTTTTAGATAAAAAGTTTTTAGGTACAAAGAGATACGGTATCGAAGGTGGTGAAGCAATGATACCTGGGATTGAGCAAATTGTTAAACAGGCCTGTTTGTCTGGAATTGAAGATATTATTATTGGAACAGCTCATCGAGGTAGACTAACACTTCTATCAAGTGTTTTGGAAATGCCTTATAAAAAAATATTATCAAAATTTCAAGGATCTTTAAACGATCCAAATGAGGTACTAGGTTCGGGTGATGTAAAATATCATTTAGGAGTTTCTGCTGATCGTGAATTTGAAAAAAAGAAAATTCATTTATCGCTCACTTCTAACCCATCACATTTAGAAGCAGTTAACCCAGTTGTGGCAGGAAAAGTAAGAGCTAAACAAACTTTAGCTAAAGATAAAACAACAGATAAAGTTATAGGTTTATTAATTCACGGAGATGCAGCAATAGCTGGACAAGGAGTTGTTGCCGAAACATTTGCTATGTCACAATTAAGAGGGTTTAAAACAGGTGGCACCATTCACTTTGTAATTAACAATCAGATAGGTTTTACAACTATGCCACAATATGGACGATCAGCACCTTATTGTACTGAAATTGCAAAAATGGTTCAGGCACCAATATTTCATGTTAATGGCGATGACCCAGAAGCAGTAGTTCATGTTTGTAGACTTGCAACGGAATTTAGAAATAAATTTAAAGTCGATGTTGTTGTAGATATGTTTTGTTACAGAAGATCAGGACATAACGAAGCTGATGAACCTTCTTTTACTCAGCCACTAATGTATCAGGCTATCAAAAAACAAATTACTACAAGAAAAAAATATGAAAAAAAATTAATTGAGAATAATACTCTTTCAGAAGAAGAATCTAGAGACATTGTAGATTCTTTTAAACATTTTTTAGATAAAGAATTTGAATCAACTAAAAATTATAAACCAAACAAAGTAGATTGGTTAGAGGGAACTTGGACAGGTTTATCTACTGCAACATTTGATGCAAGAAGAGGAAAAACATCTGTTAAAGAAAAAACATTAATTAATGTTGCTAAAAAAATTCATGAAATACCTGCAGATTTTAATGCTCATAGAAGAATAAAAAAAATTTATGGAGATCGATTAACAAGTGTTATCAATGGAAAAGGTATTGATTGGGCAACCTCTGAAAGTTTAGCTTTAGCGACACTTTTAGATGAGGGATACGGTGTTCGAATATCTGGACAAGATGTTGGAAGAGGAACATTTAGTCATAGACATGGTGTACTATACGATCAAGAAAACGAAAATCGTTTTGTTCCATTAAGACACTTTCAAAACAAACAAGGTTACTTTGAAATTATAGATAGTTTTTTATCTGAGTTTGGTGTTCTTGGTTTTGAATATGGATATTCACAAGTAGATCCTAAGACACTTGTTATATGGGAAGCGCAGTTTGGTGATTTTGCAAATGGCGCACAAATTATGATTGATCAATTCATTAGTTCTGGAGAAAGAAAATGGTTGAGAATGTCTGGTTTAACGATGCTTCTTCCCCACGGACATGAGGGCCAAGGTCCTGAGCATACAAGTGGAAGATTAGAAAGATTTTTACAGATGTGTGCGGAAGATAATATGCAAATTGTTAATTGCACAAGTCCTGCTAATTATTTTCATGTTTTAAGAAGGCAACTACATAGAAACTTTAGGAAACCTCTAATTATATTTACACCAAAATCTACACTTAGACATAAATCTAATGTTTCTAATATTGAGGATTATATTAATGGATCAACTTTTCATAGAATTCTTACTGATAAATTATCTGTTAAAGAAAAAAGGAAAAATAAAAGATTAATCATTTGCTCTGGTAAAATATATTTTGAACTTGCAGATCACATAGCAAAAAATAAAATTAAAAATCTCTCCATAATAAGATTGGAGCAGATTTATCCATTTCCTTATGAAAACTTTAGAGATGAATTAAAACATTATACTGATGCAGAAATTATCTGGGCACAAGAAGAGCCAAAAAATATGGGTGCCTGGGGTTTTGTGAAAGGTAGATTGGAAAGTGTTATGCAGGAAGCCAAAGTTAAACAAGAAAAAATATTCTATGTTGGTAGAAGTCCAGCTGCGTCTCCTGCCGCTGGTTCTTTAGAAAGACACTTAAGTAACCAAGAAACTATTATAAAAATGGCAACTGAAGATTCGATTAGCAAAATTATCAAATCTTGGGCAGGTATTTCAACAAAATTAAAGACTAATCTGCCAATTGAATAAATTGACGTAAATGTTATTAAGCATTTAATTAATGAGCACTGAATTAATAGTTCCAACACTTGGAGAGTCAATTACGGAAGCAACTGTTTCAAAATGGCTTAAGAATATAGGTGATAATTTTGAAGCAGATGAACCTTTAGTTGAAATTGAGACAGACAAAATTACAGTTGAAGTACCAGCACCTCATGCAGGCTCTCTAAAAGAAATAAAAGTTTCTGAAGGAACTGATGTTGAAATTGGAGGTATTTTAGGAATCTTAGATGAATCTAAAGGTAAAAAACCAACTCCTAAAAAAACTGAAACTAAAGAAGAAAAGGTAAAAGAAGAAGTAAAAGAAGTTAAGGTTGAAACAAAATCTTCACCTGCCAAATCTTCACCATCTGCAAGAAAAATTGCTGAAGAGAATAATATTAAACTCGAAGATGTCACCTCATCCCGTTCTGATGGAAGAATTAATAAAGAAGATGTAGTTTCTCATCTTTCTTCTTCAAATAAAACAAGCACTAAGAAAGGTGAAAGAGAAGAAGTAATTAAAATGTCTAAAATCAGACAGACAATATCTAAACGTTTAAAGGAGGCTCAAAATACAGCAGCCATACTTACGACTTTCAATGAAATTGACATGTCCAAAGTTATGGAAATTAGAAAATCAAAAAACCAAGAATTTCAAAGTCGGTATGAGGTCAAATTAGGTTTCATGTCATTTTTTGTAAAAGCGGTAGTAAAAAGTTTGCAAGAGTATCCAGCTGTGAATGCTGAAATTAAAGATGAAAATATAATTTATAAAAATCATTTTGATATAGGTATAGCTGTTGGAACTGAAAAAGGATTAGTCGTACCAATACTTAAAGATGCCGATCAATTGAGTTTTGGAGAAATAGAAACTAAAATTATTGATCTTAGTACAAAAGCCAAAGACGGAACGCTGACCATGGACGATTTGACTGGTGGAACTTTTACAATTTCAAATGGTGGCGTTTACGGATCAATGCTCAGCACCCCAATAATCAATAGACCTCAATCTGGAATTTTAGGGATGCATAATATTCAAAAAAGAGCAGTAGTTGTAAATGATGAAATAGTAATTAGGCCAATGATGTATGTTGCATTAAGTTATGATCATAGAATTATTGATGGAAAAGAAAGTGTTGGATTTTTAGTGAAAGTGAAAGAACTTCTAGAAGATCCATCCGAATTAGTATTAGGAATATAAAATGGAAGATTTTGATTTAATAGTAATTGGTGCGGGACCTGGCGGATATGTAGCTGCAATCAGAGCAGCTCAACTTGGAATGAAGGTTGCTTGTATAGAAAAAGAGCCATCACTTGGTGGAACTTGCTTGAACATTGGATGCATACCTTCTAAAGCATTATTAAATTCATCTGAAAAATTTGTTGAAATTTCAAATCATGCTGCAGAGCATGGCATAAAAACATCAAAGATAGATTTAGACCTAAATGTTTTGATGGATCGCAAAACTAAGATTGTAAAAAAACTTACAACAGGGATCGGCTTTTTATTTAAGAAAAATAAAATAACGCATATTCCTGGCATGGCTTCATTTGTAGATAAAAATACTATTTCTGTTACAAATGGAAAAAATGAAATTACTGCCAGTGCTAAAAATTTTATTATCGCAACAGGATCATCTTCGATTGAGATACCAAATATTCCTGTTGATGAAAAACAAATAGTATCTTCAACAGGTGCTCTTTCTCTATCTAAAATACCAAAATCACTCCTAGTTATTGGTGGTGGATATATTGGACTAGAAATGGGATCAGTATGGAGTAGATTAGGCTCAAAGGTAACAGTTGTTGAAGCTCTTGATAGAATTGTTCCAACTATGGATGGTGAAATTGCAAAAGAGTTTATGAAAATGTTAACTAAACAAGGATTAGAATTTAAATTATCCCATAAAGTTAGTTCTGCCAAATCTGGTAAGTCTGGTGTAGATGTTGAGATGGAAACATCAGATAAAAAGAAAATAAAAGAAAACTACGAAATAGTTTTAATGTCAGTAGGAAGAAAACCAAACACAGAGGGACTGGGTCTCGAAAAAATTGGTATTAAATTAACCGCAAAAAAATCCATTGAGATTAAAGATAATTTTCAAACTTCTGTTGAAGGAATCTACGCAATTGGCGATGTAGCTCCAGGACCAATGCTAGCACACAAAGCTGAAGAAGAAGGAGTGGCTTGTGTTGAATTTATAAACGGTCAAAAACCTCATATAAATTACGACGCTATACCAGCGATTGTTTATACCAATCCAGAGATAGCATCAGTTGGAAAAACAGAGGAACAACTCAAGCAAGAAAAGAAAGACTTCAAGGTTGGAAAATTTCCTTTTATGGCAAATGGCCGTGCCTTAACTACCTCTGCATCAGAAGGATTTGTTAAAATTTTGGTTGATAAACAAACAGATGAAATTTTAGGTGCTCATATAATCGGTCATGATGCTGGACAGTTGATCGCTGAAATTGTTACGACAATAGAATTTGGTGGTAGTTCAGAAGATATTGCTAGAGTATGTCATGCTCATCCGACAACTAGTGAAGCAGTAAAAGAAGCAGCTTTAAGTGTAGATGGTAGAGCAATTCATATTTAAATTTTAGCTAGATCCATTCCTTTTTTGTATTTTTTTGATGATTGTTTTACAACTGCTTGACCACACCTCATAACTTTTCTTTTATGATCAAAAGTCATTTTTGGTTCACCATGTAATTTCCATCCATTAGAGAGTGCCTCTGTTACTCTTTGGCAAAAATCAACAGTGTCATCATCTGTAATAAATCTATAACCTTTCATTTTACCTTCCTTTCATTTAATACTTAATAAATTTACTTCTATAATTTTAATTAAGTACTCAACAAGATCAGTTTGCATATCAACTGTGAATTTATTTTTATCTTTTGATCCCATAGCCAATATTAGACTATCTTCACGAAATTTAACTTTTAATAAAATATATGATTTTATCGTTGCTGATTTATTAGGAAAAAATAAAAGTAAACCTTTAGGATTTTGATTTAAATTTGTAACCATTTTGTTTTTAAAATAACTATTTGCAATTTTAATGTCTAGTTGTGATAAGTTTTCTGCTTTAATATTTTCATTTGTAACAAAACAATTCATTTCATCACAAACTAAAATTGTTTTAAGATCATTTTTAATTAAGCTTATTAATTTTTGTAAACTTTTTATATTTAGAATTCTAATTGTAGATTTTAGAATTCTTTTTTGAGCATTTAAATGACTTTTTCCTGCAAGTAGTACTTTTGTCATTTGATTTTGTAGATCTATATTTTGTTGCGATATTTTTTTATATCTATAAGCTTCTAAATCAACAACCTTATCAGAACTATTATCTACGGTTGGAAAATTTAGTTCATTAACTAATTCTGAATTTTTGATAAAAAAATTTTTATTTTTTTTTAAAAAATTTATTATTTGTTTTTCACTAATTTCATCTTCATGGGCCATGACGATTATTTTGGCAAGATTTGCTGTCCTGTTTTTGCCCAATCATCAAGAAATGCTTTAAGTCCTTTATCTGTCAGAGGATGTTTATATAATTCGTGAATAACTTTAGGTGGTAGAGTTGAAACATGGGCACCAATTACAGCTGCATCAATAAGATGTTGAGTGTTTCTTACCGAAGCAACTAATACTTCCGTATCAAATCCATAATTTTCATACATTATTACTATATCTGAAATCAGATCCATTCCTTTTTCACCAATGTCATCTAATCTTCCCACAAAAGGAGATATAAATGTTGCACCAACTTTAGCGGCTAGTAGTGCTTGAGCAGCACTAAAACATAATGTTACATTTACCATGATATCTTTTTCTCTAAGAGCTTTGCAAGTTTGAAGACCAGCAGGTGTAAGAGGAACTTTTACAGCAACATTCTTAGCTAATGATGCTAAGTACTCACCTTCTTCAAGCATTTTGTTATATTCCGTTGCTGTCACTTCTGCACTTACTGGACCGGATACTATTGAGCAAATTGTTTTAATTGTTTCTCCCATATCCTTACCACTTTTTGCAATAAGAGATGGGTTTGTCGTAACACCATCTATTAATCCACTAGGCATTAACTCTTCAATTTCTGGTATATCGGCAGTGTCTATAAAAAATTTCATTGTTTGTTGTATACCATATACAAGTTATTTAGAAAGTTAACATATAAAAAAAAATAAATATAATGTTGTACGATGTAGTAGTAACAAGACCTTTCGATAAAGTTTTCACCTATTCTTCAACAAATGAGCAACTTGAAATTGGTCAAGTAGTCTTAGTTCCATTTGGAAAAAAAATAGAAGCTGGAATTATTTGGAAGAAGAATGTTAAAAATCCTGGATATGATATTAAAGAGGTTACAAAAATTTGTAATGATCTTATCCTTCAGAGTTCTTCAATCGATTTTATAAATTGGATCGCAAATTATACTTTAGCTCCACTAGGAGCAGTTTTAAAATTATTTCTTATTAATAATGATATAGTTGAATTTGATAACGAAAAATTAGATAGTTTCAATAACACCAAACCTTCTTTAGTGACCTTAAGTGAAGAGCAAGCAAATTCATTCAAAGAAATTACTCAATCATTTAATAAATCAAATAAACCTGTTTTATTAGAAGGTGTAACAGGCTCTGGTAAAACTGAAGTATATTTTGAAATAATAGATAAATTTTTAAAAGAAAAAAAACAAATATTAATAATGGTTCCAGAAATTAGCCTAACACCGCAATTAGAGTCAAGAGTAAAGAAGCGTTTTGGAATGGAAGTGTGTTTGTGGCATTCTAAAATTACAAAAAAAAATAGGCAAAAAATTTGGCATAAATGTTTTGCTGGAGATCCAGTAATTGTTATTGGTGCTCGTTCAAGTTTGTTTCTTCCTTTTACAAACTTAGGATTGATTGTTGTCGATGAAGAACATGATTCTAGTTATAAACAAGAGGACAATATACGTTACCAAGCAAGAGATCTTGCAGTTGTAAGAGCTAAAATTGAAAAAAATTTTATATTATTAGCTTCAGCAACGCCGTCTTTAGAAACAATAAATAATGTTAAAATTAAAAAATATGATCAAGTCTATTTATCAAAACAATTTTCTGGAACTCCATTACCTGAAATTTCTATAATTGATTTAAATAAAAATAAACTTGATAAAGATAAATGGATTTCACAATCAATTATAGATTCTATTTCTCAGTGCTTAGAAAATAAGGAACAAACTCTTATTTTTTTAAACCGTAGAGGATATTCTCCATTAACCTTATGTAACAGTTGTGGATTCAGATATGAATGTGATCAGTGTTCATCATGGATGGTTATGCATCAACACAAAAAAGTTTTCTTATGTCATCAATGTGGAACTATAAAAAAATTAAATTTAGATTGTCCTCAATGTAATGAAAAAGATAGTATAAAATTTGTTGGTCCTGGAGTTGAGAGAGTTGCAGAGGAGCTAAAAGAATTCTTTCCTGGGAAAAATATTTCCATCATGTCTAGCGACAACGTTAACACACCAAACAAAATTAAAAAATTTATTACTGATATAAACAACAAAGATATAGATATAATTGTAGCTACACAAATAATGGCAAAAGGATATGATTTTCCAAATTTGTCATTAGTAGGAATAGTTGATGCGGACGCAGGATTATTTGGTGGTGATCCTAGAGCTATAGAAAAAACTTTTAATCTACTTCAGCAAGTTGGAGGAAGAGCTGGTAGAGGAAAAAAAATTGGTAAAGTTTTTCTTCAAACATATTTTCCAGACCAAGAAATAATTAAGTCGATTCAACTTCGAGAAAGAGAAGCTTTTATTGAAAGGGCTTTGGAAGAGAGAAAGAATTTTAATATACCTCCTTTTGGTTTTATGACTTCAATAATTCTTTCTAGTCATACAAAAGCTTTAGTTCTTAAACAAGCTTCAAGACTGGCTCAACAAGATCAAAATACTGAAAATATTAAAATTCTAGGTCCAGTTGAAGCTCCAATTTTTTTGCTTAGAGGACAATATCGGTACAGAATATTATTGAAGAGCAATAGTAGAAAAAATCTGAATAAATTCACAAAAAAAATTGTCGAAAAGACTAAATTACCTTCTTCTGTAAAGTTAATTATTGATGTCGATCCCTACTCATTTATGTAATTTACCCACAATTTTAAAAATATCTTCGATTTAACTCATTTGACGCACAAACTGACAGTTTACCTACTTTTTCTGATGTGTTAATAGCCTATCTCTAAACTTCTTATGAGCGTAATTTATGGCATCTAATACATTATCTGGAGTCCTTATATCTGAAAGGTACGGAGCTGCTCTCTATGATCTTGCTTCTGAAAAAAAATGTATTGATGATATTCTAAATGACTTTGAATTAGTGCTAAAAGCATTGAAAGAAAGTTCAGAATTAAGACAAGTAATTAAAAGTCCATTAGTAAATTCAGATGAGAAGCTTAATATTTTGCTAAAATTATTTTCTAAAGCAAATTTACATAATCTTACGACAACTTTTTTAAAAGTTCTTGATAACAATAAAAGAATTTCAAATATCGGTTCTATTATTTTACAATTTAAAAAAATAAACTCTGAAAAAAGAGGTGATATTACTGCTGACATAACATCAGCAAACATATTATCTGATGATGAAAAAAATAATATTACAAATCAACTTAAAAAATCTTTAGGTGAAAAATTATCTTTAAATTTTGATGTTGATGAAGACATTATTGGTGGTTTAATTGTTAAGGTTGGTTCCAAAATGATTGATACATCTATAGCGAATAAAATTAATAAACTTAAAATTGCAATGAAGGGGGCATAATGGAAATTAAAGCTGCAGAAATATCATCTGTAATTAAAGACCAAATAGCTAATTTTGAAACTAAAGCTGATGTTGCTGAGGTTGGAACAGTACTAAGTGTTGGAGATGGAATTGCACGTGTGTATGGTCTTGATCAAGTACAAGCTGGAGAGATGGTAGAATTCCCAGGCGGCATTAAAGGTATGGCCCTCAACCTTGAAATGGATAACGTTGGTGTCTCAATCTTCGGTGATGATACTGGAATTAAAGAAGGTGACACAGTTAAACGTACAGGAGAAATCGTTGACGTTCCTGTTGGAAAAGAATTGTTAGGACGTGTTGTTGATGGTTTAGGAAATCCTATTGATGGAAAAGGTCCTATTCAATCTTCTGAAAAGAGAAGAATTGAATTAAAAGCCCCAGGTATTATTCCTCGTCAAAGTGTATCTGAACCTATGCAGACAGGAATTAAAGCACTTGATGCTCTTGTTCCAGTTGGAAGAGGACAGCGTGAATTAATAATTGGTGATAGACAAACAGGTAAAACTGCTGTTGCTATTGATACAATCTTAAATCAAAAATCTGTAAATCAATCAGACAATGAAAAAGAAAAGCTATATTGTATCTACGTTGCTATTGGTCAGAAAAGATCAACAGTTGCTCAAATTGTAAAAACGCTAGAAGATAATGGTGCAATGGAATATACAATTGTTGTATCTGCAACTGCATCAGAGCCTGCACCGTTGCAATTTTTATCTGCTTATACTGGCTGTACAATGGGTGAGTATTTTAGAGATAATGGTATGCATGCATTAATCGTTTATGATGATTTATCAAAGCAAGCTGTTGCTTACAGACAGATGTCTCTTTTATTAAGAAGACCTCCTGGACGTGAAGCATATCCTGGAGATGTATTTTATATTCATAGTCGTCTTTTAGAAAGAGCAGCTAAAATGAGTGATGAGCATGGTGGCGGAAGTTTAACTGCCCTGCCAATTATTGAAACTCAGGCTGGTGACTTGTCTGCTTATATTCCAACAAACGTAATATCAATTACAGATGGACAAATCTTCCTAGAAACAAACCTCTTCTTTGCTGGTATTCGTCCTGCTATTAACGTTGGTCTTTCTGTAAGTCGTGTTGGTTCTGCAGCTCAAACAAAAGCAATGAAAAAAATTGCTGGTCCGGTAAAACTAGAATTAGCTCAGTATCGTGAGATGGCTGCTTTTGCTCAGTTTGCATCAGACTTAGACGCTTCAACGAAACAATTACTTGATCGTGGTGCAAGACTTGTTGAAATCTTAAAACAAGGTCAGTATTCACCACTAACGGTCTCAGAGCAAGTGGTATCTATTTATGCAGGTGTGCGCGGATATCTTGATAAAGTTGCAGTAGGCGATGTAGTCAAGTTTGAAGCAAAAGTTTTAAATGAGATTAGAACTAAGCATAGTGATTTATTAGACGCGATTGCTAATGAAAAAGAATTATCTAAAGAAAATGATGATAAATTAAAATCAATCTTAGATGATTTGGTTGGAAAGTTTGCAAGTAACTAATCTATGCCAAGTTTAAAAGATATCAAAACTCAGATCAATTCAGTTGGATCTACAAAAAAAATTACATCAGCAATGAAAATGGTTGCTGCAAGTAAACTTCGTAGATCACAAGAAAAAGCTGAAGCTGCTAGACCATACTCTTCTCGCTTAGAAGAAATGTTAGCATCATTAGCTTCTTCTGCTGCATCGGGAGAGGGAATTATTAAGCTCCTTACTGGAACAGGAAATGATCAAAATTATGTTGTTGTGCCTGTTAGTGCTGACAGAGGGTTATGTGGTGGTTTTAACAGTAGCATCAACAAAGAGACTTTTCGATTAGTAAAATCTCTTGAAGATGATGGTAAAAATGTTCAACTCATGCCTGTTGGAAAAAAAAGTAGAGATTTTTTCAACCGTGTAATGAAAGATAAAATTTTTGATAGCTTTGCTGATTTGAATGTTTCAGTAAATGGATATGATGCTGCATTGCAAGTATCAAATAAGCTTCAAGAATTATACTTTGATGGTAAATTTGATAAATGTATTATTGTATTCAACAAATTTAAATCAGCTATCTCACAAGAGGTTACACAACAACAGATTATTCCACTAGATGTATCTGATTCATCTAAAGAAGAGAATGTTGACGATAGTGCTGCAAAAGCAATTTATGATTACGAACCTGATGAAGAAACAATTTTGAAAGACTTACTTCCAAAAAATGTTTCTATTCAGATTTTTAAAGTCTTACTAGACAGTGATGCGGGTGAGCACGGTGCAAGAATGGCTGCCATGGATAATGCGACGCGTAATGCTGGTGAAATGATTGATAGTTTAACATTAAAATATAACAGAACGCGTCAAGCGTTTATAACTAAAGAATTAATTGAAATTATTTCTGGAGCTGAATCAATTTAAAAGGGGGATATATGGCTAATAATTTAACTGGAAAAATATCACAAGTTCTTGGAGCTGTTGTGGATGTAGAGTTCGATGGTGAACTTCCTGCAATCATGAATGCTTTGGAGGTTGATAATAATGGAACAAGATTAATGCTAGAGGTTGCTCAGCATTTAGGTGAAAATGCAGTTCGTACAATTGCAATGGATACCACTGACGGATTAGTAAGAGGCCAAACGGCGACTGATACAGGTGCCCCCATTTCTATGCCTGTAGGTCCAGAAACACTTGGCCGTATAATGAATGTTGTCGGAGAGCCCGTTGATGAAAGAGGTGACATTGGAACAACAAAAACTTATCCTATTCACAGACCTGCCCCTGAGTTTGTTGACCAGTCTACTGAAACAGAAGTTCTAGTAACTGGAATTAAAGTTGTTGATTTATTAGCTCCCTATGCCCGAGGTGGTAAGATCGGATTATTTGGTGGAGCTGGTGTTGGAAAAACAGTTTTGATTATGGAATTAATCAACAACATTGCAAAAGCACACGGTGGTTATTCTGTGTTTGCTGGTGTTGGTGAAAGAACCCGTGAAGGTAATGATTTATACCACGAAATGATCGAATCAGGCATTATTGATCTTAAAGGTAAAGACTCTAAAGTTGCCCTCGTCTATGGTCAAATGAATGAGCCTCCTGGAGCAAGAGCAAGAGTGGCTCTATCAGGTTTGACACAGGCAGAATATTTTAGAGATGAAGAAGGACAAGATGTGTTATTCTTCGTTGATAATATTTTTAGATTTACACAAGCAGGATCTGAGGTTTCGGCACTTCTAGGACGTATTCCATCTGCCGTTGGTTATCAGCCAACACTTGCAACTGATATGGGTGCGTTACAAGAGCGAATCACAACTACTAAAAAAGGATCTATTACATCAGTTCAGGCTATTTATGTTCCAGCAGATGACTTAACAGATCCTGCTCCTGCAACATCTTTCTCTCACTTAGATGCAACGACGGTTTTGAATAGAGCAATTTCTGAGAAAGGTATTTATCCTGCAGTTGATCCACTTGACTCAACATCAAGAATTCTAGATCCACAAGTTGTGGGTGATGATCACTATAGAGTTGCAAGAGAAGTGCAAAGAGTTCTTCAAACTTATAAAAGTCTGCAAGACATTATTGCAATCTTAGGAATGGATGAATTATCAGAAGAAGATAAGCTCACCGTTGCAAGAGCAAGAAAAATTGAGAAATTTTTAAGTCAACCTTTCTTTGTTGCAGAAGTATTTACCGGTTCTCCTGGGAAATATGTAGACCTTGAAGACACAATAAAAAGCTTTGATGGTTTAGTAAAAGGTGAGTATGATCACATGCCAGAAGCAGCTTTTTATATGGTTGGCGGCATTGATGAAGCAATTGAAAAAGCTAAAAAATTAGAGGCTGAAGCGGCATAATGGCAACAATTTCTTTTGATTTAGTTTCACCTGAAAATCTCATTTTTAATGATGAGGTTGGAATGATTATTGTTCCAGGAAAGGATGGCGATTTTGGTGTTCTTCCTGGACACAGCAAAGTAATGTCTTCACTGAGACCAGGAAGAGTAATGGTTTATGGTGAAGATAAAAACCTTCTTAAGGCTTTCTTTGTCTCTGGTGGTTTTGCTGAAGTAAATCCGGAGAAGTGTATTGTTTTAGCAGAGAGTGTTAACGAAATAAACACAATTGAAAAACAATCTATTGAAAAAGAAATTGAGGAGCTAAGTGGCCAAGAAACTGATGTAGCTAAAGATCAACTAGCGATTGCTAAAGCAAAAATTGAAGCACTTGACTCTAGTTTTTACGAAAAGATTTAATAGTTTTAATCTTTAACCGACTCCATTGAAACAAAAGTAGACGTGGACGCTACGTTAGGTAGAGAAGAAATTTTTTCTGCTAGTAACAATCTATACTCTGATATATTTTTTGTTCTTACTTTTAACAAATAATCGAAACTCCCTGCTATCATATGACATTGCTCTATACTTTCTAACTTACTAACCTCTCTATTAAAATTTTCTAACGCACTTGCCCTGGTATCAGACAAAACTACCTGAACAAAAGCTACATGAGCTTTTTGGAGTTGCTCGTAATTTATCCTTGCATGATATCCTAGTATGTATTTTTTTTCTTCTAATTTTTTTAAGCGAGCTTGGCAGGGAGAAATTGACAAATTAACTTCTTTGGCAAGATCACTGAGAGTAATGCGTCCATTTTTTGCCAATATACGTATTATTTGATCATCTATTTTATCTATCATAATAAAATTTCTCGTATTTATGTATATTTATAATAAAATATTTTATTTATCACGTTTTAACAAGAAAAATTTATTATAAATTAAGAATTATCAGTAAAAATTATTGCATAAAATATATTAAAATTGCAATATATGAAAGATGTACTTAATAACAAATTTACTGATCAAGTCAGATTTACTCATGAGCATTTAACTCCCCAGATTACAGAGTATCTGGCAATTCATGAATATGAAATAAAAGATAATGCTAAAAAGATAATTGATTCTGCTAAGCAATATAATTCTTACAATGCTTTTGAAAAGTTAATGCAAGAATATGATTTGTCCAGTGATGAAGGTATAGTATTGATGTGTCTCGCTGAGGCTCTGCTAAGAATTCCAGATAGCAAAACCATTAATGATTTAATTGAAGACAAAATACCTTCAGGTAAATGGAAAGATCATATTAAAAATGATAATAGTATATTCGTAAATATCTCATCTATTGCTTTTTTGATGACAGGAAAAATCTTAAGGCAAGGGGAACTAAATGAAACTGATATATTCATCTCCGCATTAAAAAATATTAGTAAGCCAGTTTTAAGAACAATAATTAAACAATCAATTAATTTATTAGCTAAACAATTTATATTTGAAAAAGATATTCATAAAGCATCAAAGCTTTCTTCAAAGTTAAAGGACTCAATATACGCCTATTCCTTTGATATGCTTGGTGAAGGAGCAAGAACTTATGCAGATTCAACAAAGTATTTTGAGAATTATAAAAATGCAATATTAACGATAGGTAAGTCAACTTCTAAAAAACAACATAGCATTTCTATTAAGTTATCAGCATTACATCCTCGTTATGAACGTAGTAAACTTGATCTTCTAAGAAAGGAACTGTTACCAAAATTATTTGAATTAATAAATTTAGCTAAAAGCATGAATGTTGATATTTGTTTTGATGCGGAAGAAGCGGATCGATTAAATCTATCTCTATTTTTAGTTGAAGATATTTTGAATAGCGATCTAATTGATAGCGAATATACGGGGTTTGGTATAGCTGTTCAAGCGTATCAACAACGAGCGATGTTTGTTTTGCATTGGTTAAGTTCAAAACTCTTATTATTAAATAAAAAAATGAATGTGCGTCTTGTTAAAGGAGCATATTGGGATACAGAAATAAAATTAGCGCAGGAAAAAGGCTTAATTAATTATCCTGTTTTTACTAAAAAATTTATAACCGATTTATCTTATTTGAGATGTGCTCACATCTTAGAAACATCACAAAATATTTTTCCTCAGTTTGCAACTCATAATGCTTTTACCATCGCTTATGTGCAATGCTTATTTAAGGATAAACCTCATGAGTTTCAAAAACTACACGGAATGGGAGACGAAATTTACAACCATTTTGATAATAACGAAGATTTTTCATGCAGAGTATATGCGCCAGTTGGTGGACACAATGACCTTCTCCCTTATTTAGTGAGAAGACTTCTAGAAAATGGAGCAAACACATCATTTATCCATCAGTTGAATAAAAAAAATTCAACTATAGATGAATTGACCCAATCTCCTTTATCTAAAATACCGATGATAGAGCACAACCAAATAAATAAACCTGAAAGTATTTTTCCTAATAGAAAAAATTCTTATGGCGTTGATCTAACGGAAGAAAAAAATATTACAACTTTTTCAAATTTACAAATTTTGCATGATGTTAAGGCCTATTCTATTATTAATGGAATTGATCAAATTACTAAAGTAAAAGAAAAAATAGCAAAGCCATATGACTTAAATTTAAAAATAGGTGAGGCTTATTTTGCTGATGAGTCTGTAATCAACGCTGCAATTAAATCTCTAAATGGGTTTAGTCAAAATTGGAAAAGTAGCTCTCTTGATGAAAGAATTTTAATAGTCCATAAATTTGCAAACTTATTAGAAAAAAATTATCACAACTTAGTATCTTATTGCGTTCAAGAGGCAGGTAAAACTATTCAAGACTCTATCGCAGACATACGTGAAGCTGTAGATTTTTGTAGATATTACGCTGAAGAAGCAAAAAAAATTCTTCAGGAAAATAATTTACCAGGACCAACTGGTGAAAAAAACATCTACAAATTAAAAGCACGTGGTCTAACATGTGTTATTAGCCCATGGAATTTTCCTGTTGCTATTTATGTTGGTCAAATGATAGCTTCATTGATTACTGGCAATGTTACGCTAGTTAAACCTGCAGAACAAACATCGGGTATTAGTTATTTCATTTTTAAGTTATTATTAAAAGCAGGTCTGCCAAAAGAGGCTGCAGCATTAGTACTTGGAAAAGGAGAAAATATTGGACCAACAGTTTTTTCTACAAAGGGGTTGCAAAACGTTGTATTTACAGGGTCTTTAAACACAGCTAAAATCATTCAACAACAACTTCATCAAAGAGAAGATCTAATTAATCTTATTGCTGAGACAGGAGGACTAAATTGTCTTATTGCTGATAGTTCTGCTCTTACCGAACATGTGGTGGATGATGTTATTAATTCAGCATTTAATAGTGCTGGACAAAGATGTTCAGCGTGTAGAATTTTATTTATCGAGGAGAATGTATACAATAAAACTATGTTAATGCTAAAAGGGGCATTAGAGACTCTATCTATTTCATCTCCAGAATTAATTTCTACCGATGTTGGCCCAGTCATTGATGTTCAGTCTCTAGAAAAAATAGAGAGGTATTTAAGTCAGTTTAATAAAAAATTTCAACTAGCTATAGACGTCAATCAGGGAAATTTCATCCCTCCTGCAATTATAGAAATTGAAAATATAAGTGATGTAAGGGATGAAATATTTGGCCCCGTTCTTCACGTGTTAACTTTTAAATCGAAAAATTTAAATGAATTATGCAATCAAATAAATTCATTGAATTATGGTTTAACTTTAGGAATTCATAGTAGAATTGATAGAGTAATAAGTACTGTGATTAATAATATAAATGTTGGAAATATATATATAAATAGGAACATTGTAGGAGCTGTTGTTGGTTCACAACCATTTGGCGGACACAATAAGTCAGGAACAGGACCTAAGGCAGGAGGTCCTGAATATCTAAAGAAATTTTGTTATGAATATAGTATTTCAAATAATGTAGTTGCAATGGGAGGTAATGTGGATCTTTTATCTAACGTTTATGATTAAAGGATATTTTGATGTTTGAATTTTATTTAATTAAATTTATCTTCAAATTCAGCCAAAACAGTCTCATAAACTTTTCTTTTAAAAGGGACAGCATTTTCAATAAGCTCTGAATGCTCTATCCACTTCCATTCACTAAATTCTGGATTTTGTGTTTCAACATTTATGTCTTCATTATTTCCAGTAAAATTAAAAATAAACCATTTTTGAGTCTGACCAATATAAGTTTTTCCCCATGGAAGGTGTTTTAAGGTCTCCTCTGGAATTTCATAATTAATCCACTGTGAAGAAATTTTATGTAAATCAGCATTATTGGTCCCAATTTCTTCCATCATTTCTCTCCAAACTGCTTCTTCAGGATTTTCATTTTCATCGATACCACCTTGAGGCATTTGCCAATATCCACTTGGATGATCTAATCTTCGACCAACTAAAATTTGATTTCTTGCATTGAGAATCATCATTCCCACACATTTTCTATATTTTTTTTGCATTATTATTCTTGAGTTTCATTAAAGAGACTTACACCTTGCACAAGATCAAAGGCTCTTCGAAGTTGATAATCAATCTCTAAACGTTTTTCAAATTCACTTAATTCATTATCTTCATTTTCTTCTACATCTTCTTCATTATTTTTATCAAGAGAGTCTTTTAGATCCGATTCAGAAAATCTTTTATAATCAAAAGATTCAAATTCTCCTTGTTCAATGATTATATCTGGAACAATACCCTTGCCTTGGATTGATTCACCTGAAGGAGTATAATATCTGGCGGTAGTTAATCTTATACCAGTTAGATTATCACTATTTGAAACTTGGAAAGGAATTATTGTTTGAACTGAACCCTTTCCAAAAGATTGTGTACCTATAATGATTGCTCTTTTATGATCTTGAAGTGCGCCTGCAACAATTTCAGAAGCTGATGCAGAACCACCATCAATAATTACAACAAGTGGTTTTCCATTAGTTCTATCAGATTTTTTTGCACGATATCTTCTTATGTCTTTTTTATCTCTACCTCTTGTTGAAACAATTTCTCCTCTTTCCAAGAATATATCCGTTACCTTAACTGCTTGTGTAAGAAGACCGCCTGGGTTTGACCGTACATCTAAAACGTAACCTTTTATTTTCTTTTCTTGTTCAATCTTTTTTATAGCATTTAGAAGACCACTTTCTGTTTGTTCATTAAAAGATGTTATTCTTAAGTATCCAATATTGTTAAGCACTTCACTTTTAACTGATCTAATTTTGATATAATCTCTGATAATTTCAATCTCAAAGGGTTCAGTATTTGCTCTTGAAATAGTAATTACTATTGGCTCACCTTTTTTACCTCTCATTAATTCAACAGCTTCATTTAGAGTTAGACCAAAAACAGGTGTTTCGTCTATTTGAATAATATAATCACCTGCAAGAACTCCAGCATCATATGCCGGTGTGTCTTCTATCGGAGCAATGACTTTCACAAAACCTTCCTCCATGGTAATTTCAATACCTAATCCACCAAATTTACCCTCAGTATCCATTTGCATTTCTTGAAATACTTCTTCATTCATAAAACCAGAATGAGGATCTAAACCTGACAACATTCCATCAATCGCTTTTTCAATTAATTCTTGATCCGTAACCTCTTCCACATAGGAAGATCTTACCCTATCAAATACTTGTCCAAATAGATCTAAATATTTATATTTTTCTTCATCTGAAGAAGATCCATATGTTTTAGGTGCAAGAAGTGTAACGAGGGTGAACAGTAGTATTACTTTTAAAAATACATTTTTTGAAATTATCATATATTTTAAGCTAGTTTAGTTTGTGAAGAATCAAAGCTTACTTCCCATAATTTTTCTAATGCATATAATTCTCTAATTTCTTGTCGAAACAAATGAACAATGATCTCACCTGCATCAACAATTATCCAGTCACATTGAGGTCTTCCTTCAGGATTCGGACATTTTATCCCTGCTTTTTTTAATTTTTTTACCATTTCATCTGCTGTAGCATCTGAATGTCTAGTTGATCTACAGGTAGCAATCACAAAGGCATCAGCAACGGATGATTTATTAGATAAATCAATTACTTTTATATCTTCAGCTTTTGCATCACTTAGTATTGATACAATATTTTCTGTTAATGAAGTAATTTTATTAATATTTGCCTCTTAATTTATTTCTTTGATTTCTAATTTCAGATGATGAAATTTTAATTTCTTTATTTTGAATCAAAGTCCATGCAGGAATTTTTTTTGAAACATGTTCTATGTCTTGAGCTATATATTTGTGATGAATAAATTTTTTTGCTGCAACACTTTTCAAAGCATTTGTATTATATCCATGTCTTCTAAAAATAACAATAGAGATAATATGAAAAATTGATTGCCATTTTTCCCATTCGTGGAAATTAACTAAATTGTCTGCACCCATTAACCAAAAAAATTTAATATTTTTATAATATTGAATTAGAAATTTAATTGTTTGATAAGAGTATTGAGATTTAATTTTTTTTTCTACTTCTAATATTTTTATAGGAAAATTTTTTGTAATTTGTTTACAATTTTGTAATCTTTCTTCGTATGTTGCAGGTTTTGAAATCTTCAAAGGGTTCTGAGGTGTAACTAACCACCAAATTTCATCTAGATGTAATACTTTTTTAGCTTCATTTGAAATAAATAGATGCCCTCGATGTGGTGGATCAAAAGACCCTCCCAGAAGTCCAATCTTTTTCAATTAAGGTCTTTCCTGACCACTACCATTAACTACATATTTAAATGTAGTTAAATGTTTTGTTCCCACTGGTCCTCTTACATGTATTTTGTCTGTTGAGATTCCTATCTCAGCACCAAAACCAAATTCACCGCCATCTGCAAATTGTGTAGATGCATTTTTAAGTATTATTGCGCTGTCAATTTTATTATAAAATTTTTCAAAGGTTTTTTCACTTTGTGTAATTATACTTTCCGTATGTCCAGAAGAATAATTATTTATATGCTTAACCGCTTCATCAACTCCTGAAACAATTTTTACTGATAAAATTTTATCTAAATATTCTAATGACCAATCTTCTTCACTTGCCGTTTTAAAATCGTTATCTAAAGACTGAATATATTCATCGCCTCGAATTTCACAATTTACTTCTTTTAGAGGTTTTAATATTTTCATTGCTTCGTCTTTAATTTTTTCATCAATTAAAAGTGTTTCTGCAGCACCACAAATTTCAGGACGTCTCATTTTACTATTAAAAACTACTTTTTCAGCAATGCTTAAATCAGCATCTTTATCTACATACACATGACATATACCATCTAAATGTTTGATAACGGGTATTTTGCTTGCTGAATTAATTTTTTCAATCAAACCTTTGCCACCCCTAGGAATAATAACGTCAACATAATCTCTCATGCTTAGTAAATGATCAACTGCTTCTCTTTCAGGTGTATTAATCATTTGGACACAATGTTCTGGGAGGCCAGCTTCCGTGAAAGCATTTGTAATATTATTTACCAATTCTTTAGAGGAATGAAAACTATCACTACCGCCTCTTAAAATTATACAATTACCAGATTTTATGGAAAGACAAGACGCATCAACAGTGACGTTCGGTCTGGATTCATAAATTACCCCTAATACACCAAGTGGTGTTGAAATTTTACGAAACTTTAAACCATTAGGTCTTTCCCATTCTTCTAACGTAATGCCAATTGGATCTGGTATTTCGATTATATCTTCAATTGATGTAATCAATCCATCAATAGATTTTTCAGTTAATGTAAGTCTATTTATTAAAGGCTTAGCTAAAGATTTTTTTTCACCATTTTCTAAATCTATTTTATTTGCTTCAAGAATTTTATTTCTATTTTTATCTAAATTTTTAGTGAGTTTTGTTAAAGCAAGATTTTTTTGATCACTGCTACAGACTTTCATATTTAGAGAGGCAGATTTTGCTTTTTTGCCTAATTCAATAATATTATTTTCAATACTCATGTAGAAAGCTTAACTAAATTATCTTTATGTACCACTTCCTCTCTTCCTTCGAAACCTAAAACTTTATAAATTTCTTTACTTTTCTTTCCAATAATTTTTTTTGCATCATTAAAATCATAAGCAGATATACCTATTGCTACCTTCTGACCATTCTCAACTAAGATAGATATTACATCACCTCTTTTGAACCTTCCCTTGATATCTATTACACCTGCAGGAAGAAGACTTTTATTTTTCAAAATTGCATTTTGAGCCCCTGTATCAATAATAATTGATCCTGATGGTTTTAAATGATTTAATAACCATTTCTTTTTGGACGAATTGGTAGAAGTTAAGGGATAAAAAATTGTTGAATTTTTTTTATTAATATTACTGATTGGTCTGTTTTTATCACTATTAGTGATTATTGTAGCACAACCGTTTCCAGCACATATCTTTGCTGCTAAAATTTTTGTGGCCATTCCTCCACTACCTAACTCAGAAGATTGATAATTACCAAGTTCTTCAATTTTTTTATCAATTTTAAATACCTCTGAAATTTTTTTGACATCCTTATCTTTTTTTGGATTACCTTGATATAAACCATCAACATCACTTAATAAAATTAATAAATCAGCTTCAATCATTTGTGCTACTCGGGCTGCAAGTCTATCATTATCACCATAGCGAATTTCCTCAGTAGCAACAGTGTCATTTTCATTAATGATTGGGATTATGTTTTTACTTTGTAATGATGATATTGTATTTCTAGCATTTAAATATCGTCGCCTTTCCTCGCTATCTTCTAATGTTAATAAAATTTGAGAAACACCTATCTTGTATTTTCCTAGTTTATTTCGCCATTGATGGGCTAATTCAATTTGACCAACTGAAGCTGCTGCCTGTTTATCTTCTAATTTTCTTAAATTTGTATTTGAAATACTTTTCGCACCTAAAGCAATAGCTCCAGAACATACAATCACAATTTTTTTTGTTTTATTCAATTCCGCAATGTCTTTACATAAATTATCTAACCACTTAGATTTGATCTTTTTTGTTTTCGAATCAACAATTGAATTTGAACCAATTTTTACAACTACTTTTTTATATTTTTTAATCATTTGTGATTTCATTATATTTGAATAAATAATCAATTAGATCATCTATACCTTCATTATTAAAACTTGATATAAAAAGAATATCAGAATTTAACTTTTGATTGATCTTAATTTTTTTTTGCTCTAAATTTTCATTAAGTAAATCAACTTTGGTAAAAACAATTATTTCTTTTTTTGAGGATACTTTTTCACTATATTTTGAAATTTCGTTTCTTACTGTGATATAGTTTTCGTACCAATTTTCGTCATTTATATCTACCAAATGAAGTAAATATTTACATCTCTCAATATGTGCTAAAAATTTATCTCCCAAACCTTTTCCCTCATGCGCACCTTCAATCAACCCTGGGATATCTGCTAATACAATTTCTTTATCAAAGCGCTTCACGGTACCAAGCACAGGATGTAAGGTTGTAAATGGATAATCCCCAATTTTTGGGTTAGCATTAGAAATTGTTGATAACAGAGTTGATTTACCTGCATTAGGTAAGCCTATTACTCCTATATCTGCAAATAATTTTAGTGATAACCATATCCATCGTTCTTCTCCTAATTCACCTTTTGTAAATTTTCTTGGAGCTTGGTTAACTGATGATTTAAAATGATTATTTCCTAAACCGCCATTACCACCCTTTAATAAAATGTATTCTTCATCAATTTTTGTTAGATCAGTTAGTAATACCGTTTTATCTTCATTGTAAATTTCTGTTCCAGGTGGAACTTTAATAACCATGTTGCTTCCATTCGCTCCTGTTTGATTTTTTCCCCTTCCATTTTCACCTTTTTTTGCTTTAAAATGTTGTTGGTATCTAAAATCAATTAGTGTGTTTAAATTATCATCCACTTTAAAAATAATATTTCCACCTTTGCCTCCATCGCCTCCATTAGGGCCACCAAACTCAATATATTTTTCCCTACGAAAACTAGCGCAGCCATCTCCACCATTACCAGATGCAATATATATTTTTGCTTGATCTAAAAATTTCATAATAAATTTTTAATTAATTGGGATTATTGTTCTGTGGGAACAACTGATACAAAAGTTCTTACTCTTGTTTTTTTAAAAGCTACTTTTCCATTTATTGTAGCAAATATTGTGTGATCCTTACCTATGCCAACATTATCACCTGGATGAAACTTTGTACCTCTTTGTCTAATAATAATGTTTCCTGCTATTACGTTTTCACCGCCAAATTTCTTAACTCCAAGTCTTCGACCCGCCGAGTCTCTTCCATTCCTAGAACTACCACCTGCTTTTTTCGTTGCCATTATTTATCTTCTTTTTTAGTTTTAACAGTTTTTTTAACAGTTTTCTTTACTGATTTTTTCTTAGTAGGTGAAGCTTTATTTACTGCTTTTTTTGCAACCGTCTTCTTTTTTGTAACTTTTACCTCTTTAGACTCAATTTTTTCTTTAGTAACTTTAGTTTCAGTTTTTTTAACTTTTTTTGTTTCAGGTTCAGCAGTGGATTTTTTTCCACCATAAGAAATTGATTCTATTCTTAATACAGTTAGATATTGTCTATGACCTTGTGTTAGTCTGTAATTTTGTCTTTTTCTTTTTTTAAAAACTATTATTTTTTTATCTCTGATTTGATCAACAATTTTTGCTTCAATTGAAGCATCTTTTAGTAATGGCTCGCCTAAGCTATTTGTGCTTTTATCACTGATCGCTAATACATCAGTAATAGACACTTTATCACCTTTGGATCCCTCAAGTTTTTCTACCTTAAGTACCTGACCAGCTCTTGCTGAGTATTGCTTTCCACCAGTTTTGAAAATTGCTAACATATCTTTAGATGGCGCGGTTTATAGTGAACTATGCTAATAGTCAAATTAAAAATATGGCGTAAATACTGGAAATAAAGACCTTAAAAGCTATCCTTTGCTTTTCGCAAATAAGCAAATAATTCAAAGTCTGTAAAACCTAGCTCTTTCTTAATTATAGTACCTATTTTTGAATTTTGATTCAGGAATAAGTTATAGCGTTGTTCATCATCTAATAAAAAAGGTACGGATTTTCCTTTATTATTTAAATCATCATTAATTTTGTTTCTAACTGTCAAATAAGAACTTTCTTTTTTGAGTGTTTTCTCAAGAAAATTTAAATTGTTTAAAGTATATTCATGACCACAATAAATAATTGTATTTTTATCAAATTCATTAATTTTTTGTAAACTGTTAAACATTTCATTTAATGTTCCTTCGAACACACGACCACAACCAAGTCTGAACAGTGTATCACCACAAAATAAAACACCATTGTTTTCATCATAGTAAATTATATGATCTAATGTATGCCCGGGTGTTTTTATTATTCTAAATGTATTTAAGCAGGAGTTGACTTCATCTCCATCACGTAAAACGAATCTTGTATTTTCAATCTGAGCACTGGGAGAGTGTATATTAACTTCTGGAAAAGCATTAAGTATTCCTTTTACACCTGATGTATGATCTTTATGATGATGTGTAATAAATATATCTTCTATGGTTAAATTGTTTTCAAGAGCAAAATTTAATATAGGATTACTGTCAGCAGGATCTATAACACAACTCTTAAGTGTGTCATTATATAAAACAAAAGAGTAGTTGTCTTTTAATTGATTTATAATTTCAACTTTCATCTAATAACTAATTTGCAATAACAGAATTTTTTGCAAAAACTTTTTTTGATGATTTAATTTTTATTGGTTCAAAATTTTTATAACTTAATAAAAAGATAGCTTCGTGAGTGAAAAAATTAACTCCAGTAATTGATTCACTTATATCAAATTGCTTACCTTTTGATGTTAATCCAATACTTTTTTCAATTACAATATTCATTTCATTACACAAATTCAAAAAATCCTTAATTGTAAAAAAATGAATGTTAGGTGTGTCATACCATGTATAAGGTAAACTTTCTGTTACTGGCATTCTTCCAGATATTAAAAGCTGTAATCTTATTTTCCAATGTCCAAAGTTAGGAAAAGAAACTATTGCTTTTGATCCTATTCTTAATAATTCAGACAGAATATCTTTAGGCTTCATCATTGCTTGTAAAGTTTGACTTAAAATTACATAATCAAAACTATTATTTGAATATTGGGACAAATCTAATTCGGCATTTCCATGTACAACATTGAAACCTCTTGCAATAGCATTTGCAGCTAGGTCTCTATTTAATTCAATGCCGTGAGTTATCGCATTACGATTATTTTCTAATTGTTCCATAAGACCGCCATCACCACATCCAATATCTAGGATTTTTCTATCTTCTGCGATAAGTGTTTCAATAAGAGACCAATCTTTTCTTATGCTATTAATTTTATTCATCTATTTTCGCAAAGTTGTTTGTTAGGAAACCTTTTATTACATCATCTAACTGTGGTTCCTCTAATAAAAAACTATCATGCCCTTTATCAGTATCAATTTCTAGAAAGCTTACTTCTCTTGATAGAGAATTTAATTGATTTACAATCATTTTACTTTCTATTGTAGGGAATAACCAATCCGAGGTAAATGAGACAATTAAATATTTTAAATGATTATTTGGATTATGACTAAACTCAATATTTTTTCTAAATGTTTCATCATGATCAAAATAATCCATAGCCCTTGTTAAATAAAGATATGAATTTGCATCAAATCTTTCAACAAATGATTTACCTTGATATCTCAGATAACTCTCAACTTGAAAATCAGCATCAAATCCAAAAGAAATAATATCTCTTGATTGAAGTTTTCTTCCAAATTTTCTATGCATTGCATTTTCGGATAAATATGTGATATGCGCAATCATTCTTGCTACTGATAGACCTCTTTCTGGCACTTCATTATTTTCAAAATACTTTCCATTTTTCCAAATAGGATCACTCATTATTGCCTGTCGCCCAACTTCATGAAATGCAATATTTTGAGCCGAATGTTTTAACGCGCCCGCAATATGTATTATATTTAAAATTTTATCTGGAAAATCGATTGCCCATTGAAGCGCTTGCATTGCTCCCATCGAACCACCAATGACAGAAAATAACTTCTCTATATTTAAATTTTCAATCAATAAAGATTGAGCCTTCACCATATCTTTTATTGTTACGGAAGGAAAATTACCACCATATGCAATATCACTTCCATTTTGTAACTCTTTAGGACCCGTTGAGCCAGCACAACCGCCGAGTACATTTGAGCAAATTACAAAAAATTTGTTTGTATCAATTGGTTTATTAGGCCCAACCATTCTAGACCACCAACCTTCTCTCCCAGTAATGGGATTATTCCCAGCAACATATTGATCTCCAGTTAAAGCATGGCAAACAAGAATAGCATTAGTTTTATCAGGATTTAATTTGCCATATGTTTTGAATGCTAGTTTAAAACTATCTATTATATCTCCTGATTCTAGTTTTAAATTAATATTCTGGAAATAGGCTATTTCGCTTTCAAGTTTTGTGTCAGTAGTAAATTTTGTTTTCATATCTTTTTAGTCTAACACTATTTGAAAGAATGAAGGAGGAGTGTAAACGCTTTAGCTGATTATTGCTCCACCCGCAAGCTGTCTCAAATCGGTGATAATTGGTCTTATATTTATATATCTTTCTAAGTCAATAAATCGTCATTTTTTAAATTAAATACTACTTTATTTTGATTTATCGTAAGATAGTTTGTAAAGAAACGTCCAAAATTATGAAAAATAAAGAATTAGACAATTTAAGAAGCAAAATTAATAACATTGATGATGAAATTTTATCTTTATTATCTAATCGATCTAAAATTGTTTTAGAAATAGGAAAACACAAAAAAGATAATTCAGTTGTTGATCTAGATAGAGAACAAAAAATTCTCGACAGATTAAGTTCTAAATTTACAGGATCTTATCCAAAAGATACTATCGTTAGACTTTGGAGAGAAATTTTTCAATCTTCTGAAAAACTTCAAAAGTTAACTAAAGAAAATATTCAATCAAAAAGATCTATAGAAAACATTAATGTTTATAAAGGTGGTAAGGCAAAGTTAAATAACAATAAAAGAGTTATCAAACTTTCTTCAAATGAAAATCCCTATGGTGCTTCACCGAAAGCAATTGAATTGTTGGAAACAAAAAATATTAATCATGATTTACATAGATACCCAGAAATTGATGGATCATCATTAAGAGAAGCAATAGCTAAAAATTTTTCTATTGATAATAATAGAATTATTCTTGGCTCTGGCTCAGATGAAGTTTTATTATTTGCAGCTTTGGCATTTTGTCAAGATGGCGATGAAATTCTCCACGCAAACCACGGCTTTGAGATGTATTCAATTGTCAGTAAAGTAGTTGGTGCAGTTCCAAAAAAAATTAAGGAAGATGTAAATTTCAATTTAAATATTGAAAATCTCATAGATCAAACAAATGACGCTACCAAAGTAATTTATATTGCATCACCTAATAATCCAACCGGCACTTATTTGTCTAGAGACCAACTTGTTAAATTAATGAATAGTATTTCTAAAAATATTATAGTTGTTATAGACGGAGCATATGTCGAATATGTGCAAAAAGACGATTATGATAAAGGATTTAGTTTAACGGATGAATATGAGAATATTATTTTAACAAGAACATTTTCAAAAACATATGGACTCGCAGCTTTAAGAGTAGGCTGGTGTTATACCAGTCAAAAAATAGCTGATATAATTAATAAAATAAAACCTCCTTTTAATACGACAACTATTTCACAGTCTCTTGCAATTAAAGCTTTGGAGGATAAAGAACATATTGAAAACTCTGTTAAATTAAATTCTGAAATTAAAGATTGGTTTGAAAAAGAGCTCAAACTCCTAAATATTAAAACCAGACAAACTGAAGGTAATTTTACTTTAATTGAAACTTCAGAAGAAGAAGCTGAGAAAATTAGTAATCATCTTATGAATGATGGCATTATTATAAGGCGTTTAAATAGTTATAATCTGCCCAATTTTTTGAGAATTAGTATTGGTACAAAAGAAGAAATGGATTTGACAGTTGAAAGTTTGAAGAAATTTAATGTCTAAAATAACTTATGATTCAGCTCTGGTCATTGGTATGGGATTAATTGGATCATCCATAGTTAGGGCAATCAAGGAAAAACAAATATCAAAAAAAATTTTTGCTATTGATAGAGATAGTGAGGTAATAAATATTTCAAAAAATTTAAATCTTGTGGATGCAATAGAGAGTGATTTAAATAAATATAATCAACAATTTGATATTATTTTTATTTGTACGCCTTTGAGCTCATATAGGGATATATTTAAGCAATTGAATAGCTATGTTAATAAAACAACACTAGTAACAGATGTTGGTTCAACAAAAGTAAGTGTTATAGAAGATTTTAAAGAATCAATTAATAATAAAAAAATTTTATTTGTTCCTGCTCACCCTATTGCAGGATTAGAGAAAAGCGGACCAGAATTTGGTTTCGCAAAGCTGTTTGAAAATAGGTATTGTATTTTGACCCCAATAGAAACTCAGAGTGAGATAACAAGATCAATTTCAGATATTTGGGAGTCATTTGGAATGAATATAGAAATCATGGAACCTAAACGTCATGACAGAGTACTAGCTATGACATCTCATATTCCACAACTCATTGCATATTCTGTCGTAGGAACTGCAACAGAGCTTGAATCTCAAATGAAAGATGAAGTAATTAAGTATTCAGCTGCAGGTTTTAGAGATTTCACAAGATTGGCAGGTAGTGATCCAGTAATGTGGCGTGATGTTTATGAAAAAAATAAAGAAGCCGTTTTAGAAATGCTTGGTCGTTTCAGTGAAGATCTACTTACTTATCAAAAAGCAATAAGAAATAATGATTTAAAATATTTGGAAGAAAAATTTATAAAATCAAAAGAAATTAGAAAAATTATTGAAGAGATTGGTCAAGCAGGAACTTTTGATCCCACAGAAAAGAATTAGTTATCCAATAATAAATTTGAAGCAGTTTCTATTCTATTTTGAACTTCGTTTAATAAAACTTTTTTATCTAAACCTTCATCAATCGTCGGTAAAAATTTTATAGTAATTAATCCTTTTTCTAGTACCCATGATTGTTTTGGCCAACATAAACCTGAATTTAAAGCTACAGGAAGGATTTTTCTTTTCGTATGATTATAAATTCCAATAAAACCTGTCTTATAATCAGGTTTGCTCCCAGGCAGCTTTCTTGTTCCCTCGGGGAAAATAATAATTGAAGATCCAAAAGATAATTTTGATTGAACTTTTTGTAACATATCTCTCATAGCTTTTGTTCCACCATCTCTATTAATTGCAACCATATTAGACTTGAATAAATATTGTCCAAAAATTGGTATAAAGAAAAGCTCTCTTTTATGGATAAAGAAACAATCTTTTAAATAGTAATAGAGTGCAAGTGTCTCAAATGCGGACTGATGTTTAGACGTAATTAAGACACTTTCATTTGGAATATTTTCTAAACCCTCAATTTTATGTTTAATATTACATATAAGATTAAGAAAAACAAAAATAATACGTATCCAAAGTTTTGTTGGATATTTAAGTAAATAACTTGGTAATAAGAGAAAAGGTAAACATACAATACCCATCAACACAGTCCAGATAACCAAGGAAATATAAAATATTATACTTTTTAAAATTAACATACTTAATGATTTTGTTTTATATACTAGCCTGACTGATCTATATATAATTTATGTTCATTGTTTGCTCTAATTGTGAATTCAAGTATTTAGTAAATTCTGCAGATCTTAAACCAAATGGTAGAATGGTTGAATGCGCAAATTGTAATCATCAATGGTTTCAAGAATTAGATGATACTGACATTACATCATCAGTCCCATCTACAAAAAAAGAAGAATTAGATCAAAATATAAAAAATAATAACCAAAAAGAAAAATTAGAAAAAGATCCAGTCAGAAATTTACCAAGCACAGTTGTAAGACAAGAAAAACCAAGTGTTATTAATTCAACGATAGTAATTGCTCTAGCTATAGTTGTAATTTTAGCAATATGGATTTATCGATCCTACGGTGTAAATACTTTTATTATTATTGATTTCTATATTAGGGAATTTTTCTTTAATTTAAATTTGATAATTTCAGACTTAGCTAAAATTATACACAATACTTTAAATTAGTTACAACCAGCTAGGAATAATATCAGCTTCAATTGTTTTCTCAATTTTCTCTGGAGAATAAATAATTGCATAATTATCATTGTGTACTAAAATTTCAGAGGGCAGTGGTCTACCGTTATAATTTGAAGACATTACTTTTCCATAGGCTCCTGTATTTTTTATAACCAGTAGATTGCCAATTTTTTGTTTAGCCAATTTAATATTTTTTAAAAAAACATCTGAACTTTCACAAATAGGACCAGCAATAGCATAATCCATAAATTCCTCTGAGTTTACATTTATCGCTGATATTTCATGATGTGCACCATACATCGCTGGACGTATCAATGTATTCATACCAGCATCAACAATTAAATAATTTATACCTCCATTATTCTTAATTGTAAGAATAGAGGTAACTATAACTCCAGCCTCAGCAATTAAATACCTACCAGGCTCAAACGATAATTCATAGTTTGTTTGCGTAAAACAATTATCAAGTTCTTCTTTTACCATCTCAATATTAAAATCAGGATCAGATTCTTCATATTTAACATGAAAACCTCCACCCAAATCTACATGCTTGATATTAATACCTGATTCAATAAACTTATTTGCAGCCATTTTCATTTGAGAAAACGTATTTTTATATGCCTCAATTTTACTAATTTGACTTCCAATATGACAACTAATACCAATTAAATTTAAATTTTTACAACTTTTAACTAATTTGATAATTTTATCTAAATTTTCAAATTCAATACCAAACTTATCAGTTTTTTTTCCTGTTGAAATTTTACTTAAAGTCTCACCATCAACATCTGGATTAAGTCTAACACCAATATCAACGTTTTTATTTTTTTCATTTGCTAAATTATCGAGTAGTTTTATTTCTTCTAAAGATTCAGTATTAATTAAACGTATATTTTTATGCATAGCATAGAGTAAGTCTTGTTCAGATTTTCCAACACCTTCAAAAATTATTTTTTTTGGATCGAAACCAGCTTCCAAGGCCCTTTTTAATTCACCAACTGACACTACATCTGCTCCAATATCTAACGAGTTCATTAATTTCAAAATAGCTTGATTTGAATTAGATTTAATTGAATAAAAAATGTTGTTACCTAAAATTTCTTTAGTTTTATTTACTTGATTTATAATTTTTTGTTGTGAATACACATAAAAAGGTGTCTGACAAACTTTAACTAAGTCATATAAAGAAGTACCCTCAATATACGGTTCATTATTTTTATAAGTGAGCATTTATTCAGTATTTATAATAACGGATTGTTGACGTTTTTTCTCTTCTTCTAATTTCTCTAAACATGCCTCATCACATGGATATGTAATTACGGATTTGTCTACTTGATCTTCTGGCAAACTTAAAGGACCAACTTTACCACAGCTAAAAGTAAACAATAGAAATGATAATAATATTAATCTGATCATCATAAGTATTTTTTTATAACAAGTTTTATAATTTTTTTAGTAATTTCAGGAGCCGTACCCCCAAAACTTGATTTTGATTTAACACTGTTAGTAGCTGATAGCACTTTTTTTGCGTCAGCTGTTATATTTTTGTCAAATTTTTTTAATTCTCCAAGAGATAATGAATCTATGTTTCTATCTTGTTTTGAACAATAAGAAACAATCTTTCCTGTAACAACATAAGCATCTCTAAATGAATATTTAAGATTTTGAGCCAACCAATTAGCCAAATCGGTAGCGGTTGCATTTGAATTATCAATCAACTCTTTCATTCTAGTTTTGTTGAATGTAGATTTTGATAATATTTCATTCATAACTTTAATACATAAAGAAACATTGTCGTATGAATTAAATGTTATTTGTTTATCGTCTTGTAAGTCTTTACTATAAGAAAGCGGTAACCCTTTAATAACATTAAGCATTGAACTTAAATTACTAATGATAATACTTGTTTTTCCTCTAACAAGCTCTGCACCATCTGGATTTTTTTTCTGAGGCATAATTGAACTACCAGTTGAAAGATCATCTGGTAAATTGATAAAATTAAATTGTTGATTTGACCAAAGTACTATTTCCTCTGCTATTTTTGATAAATGAACAGCAATTAGTGATAGAACAAATAAAAATTCTATTACAAAGTCTCTATCTGAGACAGTGTCCATAGCATTTTTTGTTGGCTCTCTAAATCCCAACTTTTTAGTTGTATATTTTCTATCAATAGGAAAAGAAGTCCCTGCAAGTGCAGCTGCGCCTAATGGGTTTTCATTAAGACGATATAAACAATCTTCAAGTCTTGTTCTGTCTCTACCAATCATTTCAACGTAAGCTAAAACATGATGAGCCAATGTTATTGGTTGAGCAATCTGTAAATGAGTGTAACCTGGCATAATTGTTTCAGTATTTTTTGTTGCAATATTAATTAAAGTTCTCTGAAATTTTTTTAGTTCACTATCTAAAATTTTAGATTCTTTTTTAACCCATAATTTTAAATCAGTTACTACCTGATCATTTCTAGATCTTGCAGTATGAAGCTTTCCTGCAATTTTTCCAATTTTCTTAAATAATAAACTTTCAATGTTCATATGAATATCTTCAAGTTTTTTTGAAAATACGACCTTGTTTTTTTCAATATCTCTTTCAATTGCTTTAAGTCCAGAGACTATTGCACTTTGTTCTTTTTTATTTATTATTTTTTGTTTACCTAGCATTCTAGCATGCGCTATTGACCCAGTTATATCTTCTTTATACAGACGTTGATCGATATCTATAGACGAATTAATTGCATCTAAAATCTCACTAGGTCCTTTTGAAAAATGGACATTTCTTGAAGGATTTTTTTTCATTTTGCGCGCCTATAAGAGATATTTATATTAATTTCCACTCTTATGCTTAAATTATTTTCATACAGCAAATTTTTCTTATATAAGCTCACCTTTATAGAACTCACATGAATATTAAAAAAGTAGTAGTAATAGGATCTGGCACTATGGGCAGTGGAATCGCAGCCCAAATAGCAAATGCTAATATTGATGTTACACTTCTAGACTTACCTTCAAAAGAAGGATCTAGAAACCAAATTACAGAAAACGCTAAAGAAAGAATTATAAAATCACGACCTCCACTTTTAGTAGAAAAAAACAAAGCAGAATTAATTAAGGTTGGAAATATTGAGGATGACTTTAATGAAGTTGCAGAAGCTGATTGGGTTGTGGAGGCTGTTGTTGAGAGAATAGATATTAAACATAACATTTATGATAAAATTCAAACTACAAGAAAGAACAATTCTATAATTTCATCTAATACATCTACAATTCCATTGAAAATCTTATCTGCAAATATGTCAGATGAAATGAAAAAAAATTTTTGCATTACCCATTTTTTTAACCCAGTTCGATATATGGCATTGCTCGAGATAGTAACTGAAGAAGTTAATGATATTGAAAAAATAAATTTATTAAAACAATTTTGTGATGAAAAACTTGGTAAAGGTGTCATTATTTGTAACGACACTCCAGGATTTATTGGAAACAGAATTGGAGTTTATGCAATGCAAGTTGCTATGACTGAAGCTTTTAAAATGAAGATATCAATTGAAGAAGCTGATGCAGTATTTGGAAGACCAATGGGTATCCCGAAGACTGGAATTTTTGGGCTATACGATTTAATTGGTATCGATTTGATGGCTGATGTTTTAAAAAGTTTTATCAAAGAACTCCCAAAAGAAGATCCTTTCCACGAGGTTGCACAAGAAATTCCATTGGTCACAAAACTTATTGAGACTGGGTATACAGGAAGAAAAGGTAAGGGTGGTTTTTATAGAATGAATAAATCTGATGGTAAAAAAATTCTTGAAGCAATTAATTTAGAAACTGGCGAGTATCACCCAAGTCAGAAAATTAATTTAGGTATCGGAGATAAAATTGACATAAATAAACTCATTCAAAGAAAAGACAAATATGGTGAATATGCAAAATCAATTCTGACAAAAGTAATTAGGTATGCTGCATATTTAATCCCTGATGTATCATCAAAATATATAGACATAGATGATGCACTAAGATTAGGTTTTAATTGGACTGTTGGCCCTTTTGAAATGCTTTCAAATATTGATACAAAAAATTTTATTGATCAAAATACTGATATTAACTTCTTTAAAGATCTAAAGGGAGTTTTTGAATTTAAAAAAAGACCAGGATATTTAGAATCAAGTATTGATAATTTAAGATCTTTAAATTTACAAAAAACTTTTGAGAACCCTTCTGCTAATATTAAAAATGCTTCATCATATCAGGTTGTTGAATTTACTACTAAGGCAAACGCTTTAGATACTGACTCTATGTTAGCTTTAAAAGAAGCTGCTCAAAATAATAAAAGCACAATTGTGATTAATGATGCAATGCAATTTTCTGCTGGTGTAAATTTAAATTATGTCATGGAATTTGCTAAAAATAATGAATGGTCTAAAATTGAAAAATTTATAATTGATTTCCAACAAACGTGTAAAAAAATAAAATATGCAGATAAGCCTTTTATTGCTGCGCCATCAGGACTTGCTATTGGCGGTGGTTTTGAAGTGGTATTGCATTGTGATTATAACGTTGCTCATACAAATGTTGTTCTTGGACTAGTTGAATCTTTAGTTGGACTCATTCCTGCTGGTGGGGGTTGTAAGGAAATGCTGTGGCGTTGGTTACAAACTCCAGAAGGTAAAGAAAATTCTGAACATGCTTCTATGAAAGTTTTTGATCTTATTGGTTATGCTATTACTGCTACCTCACCAAATGAAGCGCTGCCAAATCAATTCTTTTTAGAAAAGGATAAGGTGGTAATAAATAGAGACAGACAATTATCAACAGCTATCGATTTATTAAATAATATTGAGGGAGATTATGAAAAACCATCTCAACCTAAATTCAATTTAGGCGGTAGTGCTGTCAGAGATAAAATGTTTGAAAAACTTGAAGCACTATATAATGAAAATAAAATCTTAGACCACGGGTTAGAAGTAGGTAAGCAAATTGCTTTTGTACTTAGTGGTGGAAATACAAATATTGATAATGAATTAAGTGAAGATGATCTTTATAATCTTGAATTGGAAGCTTTCATGAGACTTATCCAGATGCCTAAAACTCAAGAGCGAATAAAACATACACTTGAAACTGGAAAACCATTAGTAAATTAAATTAATTTCTTGTAGTATTTGATCCTTTTAGGAAACAGATGAGTAATTTTGATACAAACCTAGATAAAAATTCAGCCAATTTTGTTCCACTATCACCATTAAGTTTTATAACTCGCGTGAAAGATATTTATCCAAACTATGACTCTTTAGTTTATGGAAAAAGAAGTTACACTTGGCTTGAAACCTATAATCGATGTACCAAGTTTGCTAGTGCATTAGCAAAAAAAGGAATTACAAAAGGAAGTACCGTTTCAATCATAGCGGCAAATACTCCAGAATTATTCGAAGCACATTATTCTATCCCAATGACTGGTGGCGTTATTAATACGATCAATACTAGACTTGATGCAGATACAATTGCGTATATTCTAGATCATAGTGATGCAAAACTTCTTATAACTGATACTCAATTTTCACCTACAATGAAAAAGGCTTTAAAAATATATGGGAAGAATATTCCTATTATTGACATTCATGATGATCAGGCAGTTTTTAAAGATGGTGAGGGTGAAAAAATTGGTGAAATGACATATGAAGAATTTTTACAAACAGGTGATGATAATTATAATTGGTCTTTACCTAAAGATGAATGGCAAGCAATCTCACTAAGCTATACATCAGGTACAACTGGTAAACCAAAAGGCGTTGTGTATCACCACCGTGGATCATATTTAATGTCAACAGGAAGTGTTACGGCATGGAACATGCCTAATAAATTAACATTTCTTTATACAGTTCCAATGTTCCACTGTAACGGATGGGGGTATCCTTGGACAGCTGCTTTAATACATGCAAAGATTATTTGCTGCAGATACATTGTTGCAAAAGATATTTATAACTTAATAGATAAATATAAAGTAACTCATTTTGGAGGTGCTCCTATAGTTTTAAGTTTAATTGCTAACGCAGATGAGAAAGATAAAAAAGAAATAAATCATAAAGTATACGTATTAACTGCTGGGGCTCCACCAACGAGTGCAATACTTGAAAAGATGGATAACTTAGGTTTTGAAGTTATGCACGTATATGGATTAACTGAAACATATGGTCATATTCTTCAGTGTGCTTGGAATGAAGAATGGGAATCACAATCAAAATCTGAAAAAGCTGATATTAAAGCAAGACAAGGTGTTCGTTATCCAAACACTGAAGAAGTTTGTGTAGCAGATCCAGAGACTTATGAAAAAGTTCCAATGGATGGAGAAACCATGGGAGAGATTTTAATTCGAGGAAATGTTGTAATGAAAGGATATTACAAAAATAAAGAGGCAACTGAAACATCTATGAAAAAAGGATGGTTTCACTCTGGTGATTTAGCTGTAGTCTATCCTGATGGATATATTCAAATAAAAGATAGGTCGAAAGATATCATAATTTCTGGAGGAGAAAATATTTCATCTGTGGAAGTGGAAAATGTTGTTGCTAAACACCCAGCTGTTTCCTTGGTTGCAGTAGTTGCCAAGCCAGATGATAAGTGGGGTGAAACACCATGTGCTTTTGTAGAACTAGCTCCTGGAAAAAATGCCACAGAAGATGATATAATTCAGTTTTGCAAAGAAAATATGGCTGGATTTAAAAGACCAAAGCATGTAATCTTTGGTGAATTACCAAAAACATCAACTGGGAAGATACAAAAGTTTGAATTAAGAACAAAAGCAAAGGAGTTATAAATGGATCCAAAAACTTATAAATTTGACACACTAAGTCTACACGCTGGTTATCAACCAAGTAAAAACGCTGGCTCAAGGCAAGTACCAATTTATCAAACAACTTCATATATGTTTGATGATGTTGATCATGCGGCAGCACTTTTTAATTTAGAAAGAGGTGGTCATATTTATAGTCGTATGTCCAACCCAACAGTACAAGTCCTTGAAGAAAGAGTTTGTGCACTTGAAGGAGGAACAGCTGCTCTTGCAACTGCATCTGGAATGAGCGCAATATTTTTAACTATTATGACCCTTTGTAACGCCGGTGATCACATGGTTGTTTCTTCTCAGCTTTACGGTGGAACTGTAAATTTATTTAGATTAACGCTTCCTAAGTTTGGTATTAAAACAACTTTTGTAAAACCAAGAGATACAGAAGGTTTTAAAAAAGCAATTCAACCAAATACCAAAGGTATTTTTGGTGAGCTTGTTGGTAATCCTGGTAATGAATTGATGAATATGCCTGAAGTTTCAAACATAGCAAAAGAAGCAGGTATCCCACTAATAATTGATAGTACGTATCAAACTCCTTATTTGTGTAGACCTTTTGAACACGGAGCTGACCTTGTAGTTCACTCTTTAACTAAATGGATGAGTGGTAATGGTTCTTCTATGGCTGGTATTTTAGTTGAAGGTGGAACATTTGATTGGATGCAAAATGATAAGTTTCCTTCAATGACAGAACCTTATGAAGGCTATCATGGATTGTCATTTGCAGAAGAATTTGGCCCAACAGCGTTTACAATGATGGCAAGAGCTGAAGGAATGAGAGACATGGGACCTTGCTTAGCTCCTCAAAATGCATGGAACATTTTACACGGACTTGAAACTCTTTCTCTTCGTATGGAAAAACATTGCTCCAATGCTTTAAAGATGGTTGAGTATTTATCTAATCATGAAAGTGTCGCTTGGGTATCCCATGCAAGTGCACCAGGACATCCTGATAAGGAACTAGCAAAAAAAATTCTTCCTAAAGGAACTGGATCAATGATTGCCTTTGGAATTAAAGGTGGGAAAGAAGCAGGTGCAGCTTTCATTAATAATGTTAAGCTTGCATCTCATTTAGCAAATGTAGGTGACGCGAGAACACTAGTTATACATCCAGCATCTGCAACGCACTCACAAATGGATGAGGCAACTTTAAAATTTGCTGGACTATCTCATGATATGATTAGATTGTCTGTTGGCCTAGAAGACTTTGAAGATATCGTAAACGATTTCGAAGATGGATTTAGAGCTGCAAAAAAACCTCGTTTAGTTGCAAACAAATAAATGAAGTTTAAAGTTCGCGGAATTGATACGTTTGCCTCCACTGGAGGCAGACCTTTTGATAAAAACAAACCTCTTATAATCTTCGTTCACGGTAGTGGACTAAGTCACATGGTTTGGGTTTTACAAACACGCTACTTTGCATTTCGTGGATACAGCGTTTTAGCCGTTGATTTACCAGGTCACGGACTTTCTTCTGGTGAAAGTCTAAAAACTATTGAAGAAATGGGAAACTGGGTTGGTGATGTAATTGGAGCAGTTGGATGTAAAGAAGCTTCACTAGTTGGACATTCCCAAGGATGTCTTGTAACAATGGAATGTGTTGCTCAACACCCAGAAAAAATTAAAACGTTAACTCTTATGGGTGGCGCATCTGCAATTCCAATGAATCCTGAACTATTAAGGCTTGCTGAAGAGAGTAATCCTAAGGCCGTTGATCTTATGATGGATTTTGCGCACGGGCCTGCAGGACATTTTGGAGGCCATCCTGTTCCAGGTTTATATCACCTAAATGTTGGTTCCATGATTGTTCAAAATAAAGAAATTAAAGATACTCTAGGTGTTGATTTTAGAGCATGTGATAATTATAAAAATGGACCTGAGGTTGCTAAGAAATTGGATTTACCTACTCTTTCTATATTAGGTGCACAAGATAGAATGTGCCGTTTAAAAGATGGAAAAATTCTTGCTGATTATATTAAAGGATCGGAAGTAAAGATCATTGAAGATTGTGGTCATATGATGCTCCTAGAAGAAGCAGATCAAACATTAGAAATTCTAAAGAAATTTATAGCCGAACATTATCCTTTACCCAGTTAGTAAATTTTAAAAATTTTTATTAATTAATATTTCTGCTATTACCGATTTTCTTCTTTATCAGGTCTTGTAAGTTCTTCGAGTTTACGCATTTCCTCTTCCATTTTAAGCTTTTCTTGCTCTTCACGTTTTCTTTTGCGTTCCTCAGCTTTCATTTTTAGTTTAAGCTCTTTCTGCATTTTGCGGTCTCCCGCTTTAGATTTGTGATTAAAGTGAATGCCCATATAAACCTGGCAACTATATACTAAATATTATGAAATATTTCTAGACTCTAATTTGCTAATTTCTAGCTAACCAAACAATTACAACAAAGACAAATATAGCAATTGCCTGAAATAGTACTCTCAACCGCATTAGTTTATTGCTGTGATTTTTGTTAAGCTTTCCATTTACTGCCATGGCAATAACACCAACAACAACAACTGCTAGAGTTGCTGCCATGAACAAGACAAGTATTATTTGCATTGTGCTCATAATAATATCTATATAAAACTTTTATTCTATGAAACAAGATAACTTGAATAAAGTGTTTTATTATGGTTGATATTTTAAAAGGCCCGTCAATTACTAAACATCAAAATCCAAAAAAATTGATGATTATGCTTCATGGATATGGAGATAACGCTACTAATTTTATTCAAATTGCAAATTTAATTGATCAAGATGAATTTGGGATGAAATATGTTGCTTTAAATGCACCAGATACAATTCAAGATTATCCTATGGGGCATGAATGGTTTCAATTATATCTCAATGGCACTCATATTTCTAATGCTGGTGTAAAAGAATATGATGTAGCCAAAAAGAAAATTTTTGAGAATGTTGAAAAAATTTATAACTCTATTTCTCTTTTATTAGAAAATTTAAATTTAAAAATGACCGATTGTTTTGTTATGGGTTTTTCTCAAGGAGGTATGATGGCATTTGAACTTGGGCAAATACTTCAAAATCAGTTGGCAGGCTTAGCACTTATATCTTCAAGAATTATATCAAAAGAGCATAAGCCTAATAATGCATTTTTAAAAACACCAATTTTTATTTCTCATGGAGCTCAAGATGCTGTTTTGCCTATTTCCAATTACAACGAGTCACTTGAAGTCTTAAAAAAGTATAACTACAATTATGAAAATTATCTTATTAAAACTGACGAGCATACAATGTCACAAGAAACAATAACTTTTTTCCAAAATTTTATTAAAAAAAATATTTAAAGTAATCGAATCTTCATATTATATTACTATCTGAATATTATGACTTGGGTGAGTAGAAACTAAAATGAGTACCGCAGAAAATCCAGCTTTGGTTCTTAATGCTGATTTTCGGCCGCTATCTTATTACCCACTTTCTTTATGTTCATGGCAAGATGCCATCAAAGCCGTTTTTCTAGAAAGAGTTTCAGTAATCGAAAATTACGAACAAGAAGTTCATTCTCCAAATCTTACTTTTAAGTTACCAAGTGTAATAGCTTTAAAAGATTATGTTACTCCACAACGAAGACCTGCTTTTACACGTTTTAACGTTTTTTTGAGAGATAATTTTACTTGTCAGTATTGTACCAATCGTTTTCCTGCAAACGAACTAACATTTGACCATCTAGTTCCTAAATGTCTGAATGGAAAAACTACTTGGGAAAATGTTGTCTCTGCGTGCACATCCTGTAATTTAAAAAAAGGAAGAAAACTTATACAGAATACAGATATGAAACTTTTTAAAAAACCTCTTCGACCATCGTCAATTCAATTACAAAATAATGGTAGAAATTTCCCTCCTAATTTTTTGCATGAGACTTGGAGAGACTATTTATATTGGGATACAGAATTAGAAAATTAAATTTTTTTTGATATAGCGATTGCCGTTTTACATCCAAGTTCTATTACTTTTGACATAATTTTATACCCTGGCGCACTTTCTGCATCATGTTCTATTCCAATATCATGATGTTCAAGTTCATCATCTCGGAATTTGGAAATTGTTTTTTTTAAATCTTTATGGTCATCTCCTAAGAGCTCTAATTGTTCTTGGTAATGTTCACCAATTACTTTTTCAACAGCAACAGTACATGCCATGGCAGCTTTTTCACCCATTAAGGCAGTGGATGCGCCAAGCGCGTAACCCGCAACATTCCACAAAGGTAAAAGAGCAGTTGGTCTAACTCTATGCTCTAATATTAATTCATTAAATTTATCAATATGCTCTTGTTCCTGATCAGCCATATGTTGAATAGTTTTGCCAAGCTTTGAACTTTTCCCAAAAACTGCTATTTGACCATCATATATTTTAGTGGCACCATATTCACCAGCATGATCGACTCTTATAATTTCTTCTAAAATCTCCCTATGAGTAGTTCTATTTGACGAAGATTTTTTTTTAGACGTTTTTTTCTTTTTTAGAGCCATAGTTTCTAAATAAATAAATAGCATTTAAAATAAAAATAACTAGTAAAACAAGCGTATTAATTGAAGCAGCAGAAATTCCATAAAAACTCCAAATAACTTCATCACAACTAATTACCTGCTTTGATAATATCTGCGCTTTGAGATCTGCAGCATTATCACTGTTAGTTAGCATTGCTGAACAACCTGCTGGTCCTTTAAGAATTTTATTTTCAACTCCTACGTGCCATATAGAATAAAAAAGACCATAAACTGATGCAAACTGTATAATTAAATAAAGCCAAATTTTATTTAAATTTTTGAATAAAAATATCAAAATTAAACATATTAAAATTAAATAATACGGATGTCTTTGCTTTAAACACAATTCACATGGCTGAAGATTAAAAAAATATTCTGCAATTAACGCTGATGATATCGAAATAAGCGAAATAAAAAATAAAAGTGTTGTCCAATTACGAATTATCATAAAAATCTAATTATAAAAACACTACCAACAAGTAAAATAATAAACACAATAGTTAAAATATTAAAATATTTATCAATAATTAACTTAATTTTTTCACCAAAAAAATAAAGAAGTATTGCAATTAAAAAAAATCTTAATCCTCGACCAATAATAGAAACAATAATAAACAAAAAAATATTTAATCCAAATACACCACTCGCAATTGTAATAAATTTATAAGGAAATGGAGTTATTCCAGCGCCAAGAACAATCAATATACCAAATTCTTTGTAATAATTTTCAAAAATATTAAAAGAATTTTCTAAATGATAAAAGTCTACAATATAAATACCTAATGAATTATAAAAAAAATATCCTATTGCGTATCCTAGTATTCCACCTAGAACTGAAAACAGTGTACACATAAAAGCATAAAACAAAGCCCTTGCTTTGGAAGCTAATGCCATTGGTATTAACAATATGTCTGGTGGAATTGGAAAAAATGAGCTTTCTGCAAATGATATTAAACTTAAATACCATTTTGCATTTTTATGTTGTGCTTTTTCTAAAGTCCAATTGTAAGTTTTTTTAAGAAAATTCATTTAATTATTTTTTTTTATAATTTTGATTTATACTATTAATGATACTAAATCTAAATTATCATAAATATTACCTACATGGAAAATATAGAAACTAAAGAATTAAAAACCGCATTTTATGCTACCTTTTCACAAGGATTCTTTGCAACGCTTACCTTCAGTATGTTCATGGTAAATTCACCAATTCTTTTTGATTTGATTGATATGACAAAAACAGAATTTTCTATAGGATTTATTATTTTTGGTATTTGTAATGTAATTACCAATCAACTAACAACCCGTTTTTTACTCCCAAAAATAGGAAGCACAAATTGTTTAATTATTGCCAGGCTATTGTATGCATTTATTCCTTTTTCTATTTTTTATTTCTCTTCTTATAATTTTTTTATTTTTGTATCTATGTTGTGGGGTATTTCTATTGGCATACAAGCACCAAATATTTTTACACAAGTTGCGATAATAGAAGAAAAAACTAAAAAAATTCTTAATCCAATTTTTAAATCATCGTTTAATTTTGGATTTCTTTTTGGTGCAGGAATATCTAGTTTATGTCTAGGTTTAGAAATTGACCCTGTTAATACTACTTTTATTGTAGGTTTGTTTGTTTTTATATCAACTTTGACAATGTACTTTTTTGGATTGCATGTAAAGTATGATGTAGTTAACAAAAATCCTAGATTTTCAATTCCAAACTATAAAATTATCATGTTCGCATCAATTAACATGTGTATTATCGCATTTATGGGAATAATAATTCAATGGTCACCTTTATGGCTCGTTACTGATCTTTCTGCGCCAATTTTTTTAGTCGGTTCAATAGTTATTTTTTTTAATTTAGGTGAGATCATAAGTAATATGTTTGCATCAAAATTAATTACAAAACTTGGTGAAGTAATTGTAGGTCCATGTTTTGCAATGGTTGGATCCACAATATTGGTGTTAAGTATTTTTTCTCAAAATATAATTATTATTTTTATAGCAATAACACTTTTTGGAATGTTAATTTCCAACGTTATGCCCATAGTATTTAGACAGGCAGTAAAAAATTCTCAAAATCCAATTCCAGTTACTATTTCTCATGTATCAAGTATTGCTTTTGTTGGAGCTATATTTGGACCTGCTGTCGTTGGAATTTCAGCTGAAGCTTTTGGTTTAACATTTAATATGTATGCATTAGGCGTAATAATGTTTTTGATTGCTTTACTAATGTTTTTTATAATGCGTGAAGATAAATTGGTAGGAGTAGAGGGAATCGAACCCACACCACCGAAGTGACCGGATTTTGAATCCGGCGCGTCTACCAGTTCCGCCATACTCCCATATTATTTTTCCCAGTAATACTTGGTTTTGAAAACTAAGTCTATGAGCTTATTTGAAGAAATTGAATTCGAAAAGCGTCGTAAGAGTGTCGCTCAATTATTGATTAAAACTGGGACTGCTAAAAATCATTCCTTGAGTGAAAAAAATGAAATTGAAGTGTTACAGATTTGCACCTCTTAAATAGTGGAACTTTAATTATTTATGATTAAGAAGTTTAATTAATAATTGTGCGTACTCTCTTGCGTCGTCTATGGCTTTATGAGTATGTTTTGTATTATCATGTAATTCTATAGAGTAATTATCTCTACCTATATCTTTATAATCTTTTTTCAGCACAGCAGCAGCATAGGATTTGATATCAAAGGCTGTTTGTCCATTCTTATCAAAAAAAGGCATAGAGAAAGGAATTTTTTCTAATCTTTCTGTAAGAAAAGTTTGGATATACCAATTGATCCACATAAAATCTAATGGAGCTGGATGAGCAGCCATAACTCGCGGTGTTGGCAATGTAAGAAGCCAATCACCAAATTTGTTCATTCCTTCTTTGGGTGAGATTTGATTATGCTGAGTATGTTTTAAAGCTTCTGGCGCTTCTGTTGTAAACCAATGCATAGTAGCGGAGTGAGGTTTGGCATTTTCTAGTGGCAAGAAATTAATTTCACATTCTCCAAAATTTTCTCCTTCTTTATTAACGGCTACAGCACCAAGGCTTATCATAGAATGTGGTCCTGGAATAGGTCCGTCCGCTTCTATGTCACACACAACATAAGTAGTCATAAAAGACTTTTATCACTAAAAAATATAAAAGTTTAGATTTAATAAATTATAATAAAATTGTTTTGTCTTAATCACTCCGTTTTCAAAACCGAGTACTACAGAGTGCAACAAATTACTAAAATAATTTTGTTGTACTAGAAAAAATGTAAGTAAAGATTGGCACATCCGAGAAGAGTCGAACTCCTAACCTCTAGATCTGTAGAAAAGTGTCGTGTAAGTGTCTTAAAATATTAAATAAGAATAATTATATTGGATAAGCTAAGCTTTTTAAAATAACTCCCGGATTTTGAATCCGGCGCGTCAACCAGTTCCGCCATACTCCCTTAGTTAAGGTTTACTCTGGATTTAATTATTAGTCTATTAGTTTTAATGATTTATTTATTTTTATTACGACTATCTTTTTAGATTAAATTTTGAAGAAATAGTCGTGTACTCACTATATCCCATTCTTGCTATATATCTCATTGCAACACTATCAACTCTATTATTCTTAATAAATTTTTTATTTATAAAAATTCCAATTACTTCACCAATAATCATTGTAGAGATTTTTTTTGAATTTGATTTTAATTTAATTGTTTTAACTAATTTACATTCTAAATTAACAGGACTATCTTTAACTGATGGAGTTTTAACAAGTCTTGATTTTTTCTTTTTTAAATTTGATAAAATAAACTCATCTTCATCAGGTTTGTAATCCCTGGAAGATATATTCATTTGATTTCTTGAAGTGGCGGTTGCAAAATTTACAACAAATTCTTTTGTAGTTAAAATATTTGATAACGTATCCTTATATTTCCCATATGTTGAACTACCATTTGAACAAAACATAACTTGAGGAGGCTCATCAGCCACAGCGTTAAAATATGAATATGGTGCTAGGTTCGCTATTCCATTTTTACTAATTGAAGAAATCCATCCAATAGGTCTAGGAAAAACTAGTGACTTAAATGGATCTATTTTAAAAGGACTTCCTTTTTTTGGCTCATAAAACATTATCTATTTTATAAATAAGAATTTGCGTATTCTTTTATTTTTTCAAGCATAGAATAGACCCCATTCCTTCTCCCTGGAGTTAAAAGAGTATCAAGCTCTAAAGTATTTAACATACTAAAATCAGAATTTTTAATTTCAGATGGATTTCTGTCACCATAAATATCGCATAGAATTGTTACCATACCCTTTGATATAAATGCATCTGAGTCGTAATAAAATGAAAGTTTATTTTCTTTTAGTTTAGGAACCAACCAAACTTGTGCCTGACATCCAGAAACTTTAAACGAGTCATTTCTATATTCTTCTGGAAAATGTTTAGCATTTTTCGCCTGATCAATTAAAAACTTATACTTGTCCATTCCGTCATCGAATAGATCTAGACTCTCCTTGTAGTAATTTATTTTTTCTTCAATTGTTTTCATGACATAAATTTTCTTAACACTTTAGCAGAATCTTCAGGCAATACATCCATAATGAAAACACCAGCCATTGATTCTGATCCTGCTAAAATTTTTGGTTTATCGCCGTGTCGTAAAGGTGGATAAAATTCTACATGAAAATGAAAGTCATTATCATTTAATTCAGGAGATGCGTGTAAACCCATTATATATGGGCATCTTTTATTAAGAAAATTATCATATCCTTTAACAACTTGCTGAATACATTTAGAAAAATCTTCAATTTGCTCATCATTAAATTTCCATGGACCTTCAATTTGATTTCTTGGTATTATCCATACCTCATAAGCATATCTCGCAAATGGTGGTATAGCCACAATAAAGTTTTTATTTTGATATACATAATATTTTTCTTCTAGTTGACTCATAATATTAATTAAAAAGTTTTCTTTTTTAAATGATCTTATTTCCTTTTCTATTGCAGGAGGAATAAAAGGATATGCATATATTTGACCATGAGGATGATGTAAGGTAACGCCACACTCTTCCCCTCTGTTTTCAAAAGGTAGAACATATTTCACTTCTGGTTTTTTTTGTAACTCCACATATCTATCAATCCAAACTTTAGTTAACAATTGTATTCTGTCTAAAGGCATTTCAGAAATTGTATCTAGATGTGCTGGGGAATATACAACTACTTCACACTCTCCTTTTGAAGGTTTACTTAAAATTTTTTCTAAAAATATATTTTCTCCATTTGAATTAAAGCTAGCCCAACGATTTGGAAAGACTGCAACTTCAAAGTTTGAAAATGGTATTTCTGTAGGATAATTTAAATTTGCCCCTGGACAAAGTGGGCAATATTCTTTTGGTGGAAATGAAGTTCTATTTTTTCTTCCTGCTGAGTAGGTAACCCATTCTTCTCTTGAAGGGTTCCATCTCATATGAGGTTTAGGAATTTCTGTTACCTCAAGTTCTTGGCTTGGGGATTCTTTATGTTCCTTATAGCCATAAAGATAGAGTTCTTTTTTATCATTTCTTATAAAAATTCTTTTATGTATTTGATTCATTAATTTTTTCTTCCCATTTAATTGAAGAATTTATAATTTCACTTAAATCATTATATTTCGGCCTCCAATCAATATGTTTTAATATTTTTGATGTATCTGCAATTAATTGTTCAACATCCCCATCTCTTCTATTTGAAAATTTGTAATTAATTTTATCTTCTGAAATTTTATTTGCAGTATTTATAACATCTAAAACACTAAAACCATTTCCATAACCACAATTAAATAAGTTAGATTCTGAATTTTCTAATAAATATTTTGCAACTTCTAAGTGGATATCAGCAAGGTCAGAGACATGAATATAGTCTCTGATAGCTGTTCCATCAGCTGTATTATAATCATTGCCAAATATTTCAATATGATCTCTTTTACCTACAACTACTTCAGATAAAATTTTTATTAAATGTGTTGATCTTTTAGATATTTGACCTGATCTTAATTTTTTATCAGCACCAGCAACATTAAAGTATCGCAATATTATAAATTTGTAGTCATGCTTATTTTCAAATAAAAAATTTTCTGTTTTTATTTTAGATTCAGCATATGGATTTTGAGGATTTAAATTTGTATTTTCATTGATTAATTTATTTTCACTTACCGATCCGTATGCAGCAGCTGTTGAAGAAAATACTATTTTATTTAATCCATTATTTTTACAAGTTTGAAATAGTTTAGTTGCATTTTCAGTATTATTATCAAAATATTTTTGCGGATATTTAACAGATTCTTCAACTTGAATAAAACCAGCAAAGTGCATCAATAAATCAAAGCTATTAGATTTTATCAGCTCAGAAATTACTTCTTCATCATTAATATTACATTTTGTAAAAAATGCATTTTTAGGAATAAGACTTTCGTTTCCAGTAGATAAATCATCAATAATATGAACATTATGACCAGCATCTAGAAGAGAAAGAGCGGCATGACTTCCGATATATCCTGCACCACCCGTTAAAAGAAAATTCATATTAGTATCTAATAAATTATAATTAATTAATTTAAAATTGATATATTTTATAAATGACTAATATTATGAGTCTCTTTATTTATTGAATTCAAAATAAAGTCTGCTAATGCTAAAGATAGACATATTGTGCTAACATATGAGATTAAATAAAAAAAATATTATAGTTACTGCAGCTGCACAAGGTATTGGAAGAGCAACCGCTCTTAAGTTTGCAAATGAAGGGGCTAAAGTATTAGCAACTGATATTAATGAAGATAAACTAAATGAATTAAAAAAAGATAATGAGAGTATCCAAACTATGAAATTGGATTCAACTAACAAAAAAGATGTAGAGGCCTTTTGTTCTTCTGTAGACAAGATTGATGTTTTATTTCACGCAGTAGGTTTTGTACATCACGGAACAATTCTTGATTGTGATGAAGATGAATTTTCACGATCAATCAATGTTAATATATTTTCTGCATATTTAATGACCTACAATCTTTTGCCAAAAATGCTGAAAGAAAAGAAAGGTAATATCGTTATTGTTTCTTCTGCTGCATCTAATGTTAAAGGTGTGCCTAATAGGTTTATTTATGGAACTACAAAAGCAGCACTAAATGGATTTGTAAAAGCTATAGCTATAGATCACATTAAAGATGGAATTCGCTGTAATGCTATTTTGCCAGGAACTGTTGAAACACCTTCATGGGAGGGAAGAGTTAACATGGCTGATGATCCTGTTAAAGCAAGATCAGATTTTATAGCAAGACAGGCAATGGGAAGATTAGCACAACCAGAAGAAATAGCATCTCTTGCAACTTATTTAGCAAGTGATGAATCAGACTTTGTTACTGGAACATTAAACTTAATTGATGGAGGATGGACTTTATAATGAAAACTTTAAGATACAGAATTGGAAATGAAGTTAAACCAGGAATACTTGATCAAGAAGGAAATATTCGAGATGTGTCATCTCTAGTTAAGGATTGGGATAATAAAAATGTAACTATTAGCAAATTGAATGAAGTGAAAAAAATTGATCCTACATCTTTACCTCTAGTCGAAAATAGTGATGGATATGCACCTTGTGTTTGTAAAGAAAGTATTGGAAAATTTATTTGTATCGGCCTCAATTATTCTGATCATGCTGAAGAAACAGGTCAGAAAGTTCCACCTGAACCAATTATTTTTGCAAAAGCAACAAGTGCCGTTATTGGACCAAACGATAATGTAGAGATTCCAAAAAAATCAGTAAAGTCTGATTGGGAAGTTGAACTTGGTGTTATTATTGGAAAAGAAGCAAAGTATATTTCTGAGAACGAATCACAATCACATATTGCCGGTTACTGTGTTATCAATGATCTAAGTGAAAGAGAATTTCAAATAGAACATTCTGGTCAATGGGTTAAAGGTAAGTCTTGTGACACCTTTGGTCCAATTGGACCATATTTGGTTACTGCTGATGAAGTACCAGATCCTCAAAACTTAAAAATGTGGTTGGATGTAAATGGTAAAAGAATGCAAGATGGGTCAACAAGCACAATGGTTTACGGAGTAAACTTTTTAATAAGTTATTTAAGCCAATTTATGTCATTACAACCTGGAGACATCATATCTACAGGAACACCGCCAGGTGTTGGTATGGGAATGAAACCACAAGTATTTTTAAAAGCAGGTGATGTAATGAAACTTGGTATTGAAGGTCTAGGAGAACAAACTCAAAAAACTATTCAGGCGTAATGTTCGGCAATATCAATAATTGTCATAATGTTAAAGATTTTAGAAACTTAGCAAAAAAAAGATTACCTAGTCCAATATTCCATTACATTGACGGTGCTGCTGATGATGAGATAACCTATAAAAGAAACACAGACGCTTACGAGCAATGTGATTTAATTCCAAATGTATTAAGCGGTGTTGATAAAGTTGATATGTCAACTACGGTAATGGGACAAAAGTTAGATATGCCTTTGTATTGCGCACCAACTGCTCTGCAAAGGTTATTTCACCATGAAGGTGAGATTGGAGTTGCAAAAGCAGCTGAAAAATTTGGAACAATGTTTGGAATTTCTTCTTTAGGTACTGCCAGTATTGAAGAAATATCAAATTTAGTCAAAACACCAAAATTATTTCAACTTTATGTTCACAAAGATAAAGGCCTGAACAAAGCTCTTATAGAAAGATGTAAAGAATCAAATTTTGAAGCAATGGCTGTGACTGTAGATACTGCTGTTGGAGGTAACCGTGAACGAGATTTGTATACGGGTTTTACTATCCCAATGAAGTTAAAACTTAATAGTGTTTTAAGTTTTATGCTCCATCCAAAATGGGCAGTAGATTATTTTACAAAACCAAAATGGGAATTAAGTAATCTAAAGGATCACATTAATGAAGGTACAACAGTAATGACAACCATAGGAGATTACTTCACAAAAATGCTTGATAATTCCATGAGTTGGAAAGATGTAGAAAATATTAATAAAGAGTGGGGACGACAATTTGCAATTAAAGGAGTAATGTCCGTAGACGATGCAAAAAAAGCTGTAGATGTAGGTGCTTCAGCCATAATGGTATCAAATCATGGAGGCAGACAATTAGATGGCTCAAGATCACCATTTGATCAACTAGCTGAAATTGTTGATGCAGTTGGAGATAAAATAGATGTAATTTGTGAAGGAGGAATCAGAAGAGGTACTCATGTTTTAAAAGCACTATCACTTGGTGCAAAAGCCTGTTCTGGTGGAAGAATGTATTTATACGCCTTGGCAGCAGGAGGTCAAAAAGGTGTCGAAAAAAGCTTATCTAATTTACGCAATGAAATTGAACGAGATATGAAATTAATGGGAGTTTCTAACGTAAAAGAACTCACAAGAAAAAATTTAAAATTCAGATAAATCAACAACTTTCTTAAAAAAAATATTTATTCTAATTCAATTTTATTTTACAAATTTTTTATGAATGATGAAATTGATCCAATACTAGTTGGTGAAACTGATGATATCGAAATTGGAACTGTAGAAAGTTTTGAACATGACGATGTTAATTATGCGGTTTATCATTTAGAGCCAGGATTTTTTTGCACACAGGGAAACTGTAATTGTGAGGAGAAAGCACCTTTGAGTGAATCTGAAATTGAAGGAGAAGAGTTAGAGTGTGTTGGTTGTGGTAAGACTTATAGTATTGTTTCGGGTGATTGTATTAGTGATCCTGAATTAGATGGTCTTAAGATCTTTGACATCTCTGAAGAGGATGGAAATATTTACTTAAATATCTAACTTATAATCTTAAGATTTATAATATTATTTTTATTTAAATTTTTACTTTTAGTTAAAAAATCAAAAACATTTTCACAAGACTCTACAGACATCCTTTTTCTGCATTCTAGAGTTAAAGCAGCATTATGTGGCGTCAACAAAGTATTGCTTAAAGAAAATAGTTTATGATTTTCTGTTGGCGGCTCTTTTTCAAATACATCAACACCAGCTCCAAAAATTTTTTTATTTTTTAAAGCGTCATATAAGGCATCTTCATTAATTATACCACCTCTTGCGGTATTAATTAAAATCAAATTAGATTTAAAGGTTTCAAACTGATCAAAAGAAATCATATTTTTAGTTTCTTCATTTAAAGGTAAATGGATACTTATATAATCAGCAATTTTTAAGCCTTCTTCTTTATTGATTGGAATACATTTATGATTTTTTATTTCTTCATCCGAAATAAATGGATCATGTACATAAACTTCCATTTCAAACCCACTACATCTTTTTGCTAAAGCTTTTCCTATTCGACCAAAACCAAGAATTAAAATGTTTTTATTATAGAGTTCAAAGTAGTTGGGTAGATTGCCCTTTTCTTGAAATTTACCTAATTTCACTAATCTATCTGATTCAAAAATATTTTTTGTTAAACAAAGCATCATTGTCATTACATGTTCAGCTACGCTGGTCGCATTTGCTGTTCCAGTAATGGCCATAGCTATCTTATTATTATTTAAATAATCAGTATCCACATTGTCATAGCCAACACCGTGTCTTGCAACAATTTTTAGGTTCTTTGCTTTTGAGAGAATATTTTTATTTAGTTCTGCCGTTCTAACAACAATACCATCCACATCTCGTAATTTTTCTATTAGATGATCTTCATCAATATTATTAGTGACAAAGTACTCAATATTATTTTTATCAAATATCTCATATCCACTTGGATGAATTTCACCAACAACCCCAACTTTCATGAATAATTTATATTCTAAAATATTAGAAAAATAAATTGTTTAACTCTTTAAATTATTTTTTTATTATAATAGTATCTATTTTTTTTGGGAAAGGAACACATGAAAACAGTTAGAATGTCATGTTCACATGCATTAATTAAATATTTAACTATGCAAAAAATTTTAATTAATGGAAAAAAAGAACCACTATTTCCAGGTGCTTTTGGTATTTATGGCCATGGTAATGTTGCTTGTATCGGACAAGCGATGGAAGAATATCAAAATGAACTTCCTGGATACAGAGGTCATCATGAACAAAATATGGCACTAACAGGTATTGCATATGCTCGTGCCAAAAGAAGACAACAAATATTTGTTGCAACTTCATCTGTAGGACCTGGTTCTACTAATATGGTTACAGCTGCTGCAGTTGCTTTAAGTAATAGACTTCCAATTTTACTTTTACCAGGTGATACATTTTCTAGTCGTTTTCCAGATCCTGTTTTACAACAAGTTGAACATTTTAATTCTCCCTCAGAAACTCAAAATGATTCATTTAAATCTGTATCAAGATATTTTGATCGAATTACTAGACCTGAACAAATTTTAACATCTTTACCTCAGGCAATTAATGTAATGCTTGATCCTGCAGACTGTGGCCCAGCAGTAATTTCTATGTCTCAAGATGTTCAAGGAGAAGCGTATGATTATCCTGAAATCTTTTTTGAAGAAAAAATTCATGAAATTAGAAGAATTCATCCTGATCCAAATCAAATACAAAAGGCAGCTGATAAATTAAAACAATCTAAACAACCAATTATTATTTCAGGCGGAGGTGTTTTATATTCAGAAGCAGAAGAGGAGATTTCCGCTTTTGCAAAAAAACATAATATTCCTGTAACAGCAACTGTGATGGGTATTGGTTGTATGAATAAAGATGATCCTTATTACATAAGTGCAATTGGATGCTTAGGGGAAGGCTCATCTAATAATCTTGCTACTGATACAGATTTAGCACTAGCTGTGGGAACAAAGTTAGGAGACTTTACAACTGGCTCTTGGACTAATTTTGAAAACGAAAATTTTCAACTTGTATCAATAAATACTTCACGATTTGATACTACAAAACATCGCGCTACTCCTGTTGTAAGCGATGCAAAAATTGGACTTCAAGAATTATCAAAGGCATTAGGAGATTGGAAAGCACCAGATAATTGGTACCAGCGTTCAATTGAGGAAAGAAATAAATGGGATGAATATGTTGCCAAAGAAAGTGGACCAACAAATCAAGAATTACCATCCTATGCTCATGCTGTAGGTGCAGTCTATAGAAACTCAGACTCATCAGATATTGTTGTAACCGCAGCTGGAGGATTAGTAGGTGAAGTAGTTCAAATATGGAAACCTAAAGAACTAAATACTTTTGAAACTGAATGGGGATTTAGTTGCATGAGTTATGAAATATCAGGTGCACTCGGAATCAAAATGGCAAAACCTGAACAAGATGTAATTGTATTTGTAGGTGATGGTTCATACCTTTTACAAAATAGCGACATCTACAGTTCAGTTTTATATGATAAAAAATTAATTATAGTTGTTTGTGATAATGGTGGTCACATGGTTATTAATAGATTGCAACTAGCAAAAGGTGGAAATGAATATCTTTGCAATCTGAATGCTGCAAGAGCGACAAATGTACAGTTTGTAGATTTTGAAGCTCACGCAAAAAGTATGGGGGCAAACGGTGAGACTGTTAAATCTATTTCAGAGTTGGAGGCAGCTTTTAAAAGAGCAAAAGAATCAGACAAAACATACGTAATTTCTATGAAAACAGATGGATATGAATGGTTAGAAGGAACAGCTTTTTGGGAAAGCCCAACACTTCAAGTAGATAATACCGAAGGTAAGAAATCAGCTCTTAATGAATTTTTAGAAGGAAAAAATAAACAACGTAAAGGCGTATAAAAATAAATTTATTTTTCTAAAGTTTAAAAATTGTATGAGTCAAAACAAGCCTATAATTTTAATAGATCCATATCCAAGAACAATGGATCTACTTTTTTCTAAAGAAAATTTAATATACTTAAAAAAAAATTTTAAACTCATTACTGCTCCTAAAAAAAATAAAAATAATTTTTATGAAAAAAATCTACCAAAGGCAGATTATATATTTGGGCAACCCAATTTACCTTCATCTTTAATTTCTAAATCTGCAAAACTTAAAGCAATATTTAATGTAGAGAGTAATTTTATGGACAATATGGATTATGATTATTGTTTTAGAAATGGAATACACGTTTTAGCAACATCGCCTGTGTTTGCTCAACCTGTTGCTGAAATGGCAATGGGCCTTACTTTATCTATAGCCAGAAGTATCCATATTGCTCACTCAGACTTTATTTTAAAAAAAGAAAAATATGGTGGTGCAATTAGTCAGAATAATTTTTTATTAAAAAATAAAACATTCGGTTTAATTGGTTTTGGAGATTTAGCCAAATCACTTACTCCTATACTAAAAGCATTCTCTAACAATATCATTGCCTATGATCCTTGGATTCCCAATAAAGAAATTGAAAAATTGGATGTTAAGCCAACCAGTTTAAATTCATTACTCAAAAATGCTGACATCATTTATGTACTTGCATCCATTACTTCCTCTAATGAATCTATGATTAATAGCTCTAAACTTAAATTAATAAAAGATGGATCAGTGTTTGTCTTAATGAGTAGAGCAGCCATAATAAATTTTGATGATTTTTTTAATTTTTTAAAAAATAGAAATGTGTTTGCTGCCATTGATGTTTTTCCAAAAGAACCATTTCCTAAAAATCATAAATTAAGAAAACTCAAAAATGTAATTTTTTCTCCGCATAGGGCTGGCGCATTAAACAGTGCATTTAAAGAGATGGGTGAATTAGTAATTCAAGATTTAAAACTTATTTCAAAAGGCCTGCCTCCTAAATTATGTAAAAAAGCTGAGAGAGAAACTGTTAAATATTTACGATCAAAACCAGTTGATATTAATTAAAATTTATTTAAAAACACACTTATGTCAGATAATTTAGTACTGGAAGCTAAATCAGTTTCAAAATTTTTTGGTACTATCACAGCTCTTCAAAATGTAGATCTTCATTTAAATAAAGGTGAAGTTCTTGGTGTCGTCGGCGATAACGGTGCTGGGAAATCTACATTAATGAAAGTTTTATCAGGATTATACAAGCCAAGTGAAGGTTCACTTTTTTTTGATAAGGAAAAAGTAACTTTAAATAGTCCCAGAGACTCACAAAATTTGGGCTTAGAAATGGTTTATCAAGATTTAGCGCTAGCTGGGAATCTCCCTATCGGTGATAATATTTTTTTAGGAAGAGAGCCAACAAGAAAAGTCGGCCCTTTTAATTTTTTAGATCATAAAAAAAGAAAACAGTTAACCGAAGAGCATCTTGCAAAACTAAAAATAAATGTAAAAAGTGCTGATCAAAAGGTTGAAGAATTATCAGGTGGACAAAGACAAGCAGTTGCAATTGCTAGAGCTACAGCTTTTAATGCAAAAATTGTATTGATGGATGAACCGACAGCTGCACTTGCTGTTAAGGAAGTTGGGAAAGTTTTAGATTTAATTTTAAATCTTAAAAAGTTAGGTGTTAGTGTAATAGTAATTAGTCACCGAATGGATGATATTTTTACTGTTTGTGATCGCGTAATGGCACTTTTTCAAGGAACAAACTTCGCTGAATCAGAATTAAAAAACACTTCAAGAGACGAAGTGATTGGATGGATCATGGGGAAAAAAGATTAATGGATAAGAGTCAAGAATCTTTATTTGTCAGACTTATTCCTTTTTTTGAAAGATATGGAATCTTATTACTTATCCTAATAATGATTGCTGTTTTGCATTTGTTGCAACCTGATGTTTTTTTATCATGGAGAAATGTAACAAATATTTTTAAACAAGTTTCTTGGCAGTCTATGTTAGCACTTGGTGTCTTTATGGTCATTGTAACTGCAGGTATAGATCTATCAGTCGGTTCAATTATTATGTTATCATTAATGGGACTCGCTATTGCTTCGAAGGCAGGAATGCCTTGGTACGTTGTCATGTTAGTTGCGCCAGCAATTGGATTTTTGTGTGGTATGTTTAATGGTATTGGCATTACCTTACTTCGCATGCCTCATCCATTCATTATGACATTGGGCACGCTGTATATATTTAGAGGAATTGGAAACCTTATTTCTGGAGGTGTGCCAATAACAGGTTTTGCTGAACAGATTAGAGTTATCGGAAATGGTAAAATTAAACTAGATGTAATTTTTGGAGAAGGCGCTAGAGAGTATATACCCACAAGTTTAATTTTAATGATTGTTATATTCTTTATCTTTTGGATATTTTTAAATCATACAAGAATAGGTAAATGGATTTATGCGATTGGAGGCAACCCAGGAGCAGCTAGGGCAGCAGGTATAAATGTCGATCGTATTTTAATCGTAGTTTACACCCTTTGTGGTTTCTTGGCTGGTATTGGAGGTTTAATTTTAGCTGGAAGAACAAATTCCGCTTATCCAAATGCCGGTTTACAATCTGAACTAGATGCGATTGCAGCGGTAATTATAGGTGGAGCAAGCTTCTTTGGGGGTAGAGGAACTGTTTTAGGTGTATTTGCTGGAGTCATGATTATGGGTATACTCCGAAATGGTCTAAATCTAATGAATGTCAGTGTTTTTTGGCAACAAGTTCTTATTGGGTCAATTATTATTTTGGCTGTTTATATTGATGTTCTAAGAAGACAACTTGCAACCAGAACATAATATCAAAAAATAATCACTTTCTGACAAACAGTCACTTGATTAGAATTTCATTTTTGATTAATGATTAAAAAAAAATTTTAGGAGGAAAAATGAAATTTTTTATTTCTATAATTACTACTTCTGTATTGTTTTTTTCAGGTAGTCTTTTAGCAGGCTCACATGCAAAAACAATTATGCTAAGTACTAAAGGACCAGGTGCTGGAAACCCTTTTTGGGCTTCAGTTGAAGCTGGTGCTAAAGATGCTGCTGAAGAATTAGGTGTAAACCTTATTATCCTTTCACCACCACAAGAGAGTGATGTTATGGCTCAGGTAGCACAAATTGAAGACCAAATTGCTAAAGGTGTAGACGGTATAGCGATTGCACCAACTGACCCTAACGCAGTTGCACCAATTCTTGATGATGCAATGGCTTCAGGTGTTCCAGTTGTATACATTGATACTAATGGAATTAATGAAGGTGTAACTTTCATTGGTACAAACAATATCAATGGTGCTGCTTTAGCTGCTCAATACATTTGTGATAATGTTCCAAGTGGTTCTGATGTTGCAATCCTTCAAGGAATGATCACACAAACTACTGGTCAACACAGAGCTGAAGGATCACACAAAGGTCTTGAAGCATGTGGCATGAACATTGTTGCTGAACTTCCAGCTAATTGGGATACTGCACAAGGTATGTCAGTAACTGAAGATATCATCACTGGTAACCCAAATCTAAAAGCAATCTTTGCTTCTAACGATAATATGGGTCTAGGTGCTATCCAAGCATTAAAAAATGCTGATATGCTAGATGATGTTGTCGTTGTTGGATTTGATGCTAACCCTGATGCTGCTGCAAGTGTAATGGCTGGTGAAATGTCAGCAACTATTGCTCAATTCTCATACAACATGGGATACATGGGTGTAGAAAATGCACTTAAATTAGCTAATGGTGAGAGCATTCCAGATAACATTGATACTGGAACTGTATTAGTTACTAAAGAAAACGCTGCAGACTTTATGTAAGTCTAAGCAAAATTATTTTTAAAAGGCCGTAATTTTTTACGGCCTTTTTTTTTACTATTCCATTTTTTACAATTGATTTATAGAAACAAATTATGAAAAATATTGGACTGATTGGTTGCGGTAATATTGCAGAGACCTACTTCCGGGCTCAGGAATATTTTAATAATATAAATTTTGTTGCTTGTGCTGATATTAATTTAGATGCTGCTAAAAAAACAGCTGATCAATATAATATTATTCCTTTATCAGTTGATGAAATACTTAATGACAAGAATGTAGACATCATTCTTAATCTCACAATTCCCCAAGCTCATTATGAAATATCTAAAAGAGCTCTTGAGGCAAACAAACATGTTTATTGCGAAAAACCAATGAGTGTTAAGTTTGATGAAGCAAAAGAATTATTAAATTTAGCAAAAAAAAATAGTCTCTATATTGGTAATGCACCAGATACTTTTTTAGGAGGAGGAGGTCAACTTACACGAAATTTAATTGACAACAATGATATTGGACAAGTTTTAACCGGTAATTTTATTTTTGCTTTTCCTGGTGTTCAAGATTTTCATCCAAGTCCTGAGTCTTGGTTTCAAGAAGGAGGAGGACCTGTAATAGACATGGGTCCATATTTTTTCACAACACTTGTTAATCTTCTAGGTCCTGTAAAAAATATAAGAGGAAGAGGAGCCAAATTTTCTGATAAAAGAGAATACAAAGCTGGTCCAAAAAAAGGAGAAACTTTTAATGTTGAAATTCCAACTTCTTATATGTTTAATATTGAGTTTCAAAATAAAGCTATTATTCAAGGCTTCATTTCATTTGATGTTTTAAATCATAAACGTAATCATATGGAGCTTTATGGAACGAAAGGTTCAATAGTAGTTCCTGATCCAAATATGTTTGGTGGTCCAGTTTCCATATCTGGTGAGTTTGGATCTGAATGGAAAGATATTAGCGTCGAAGATAAACCCCTTGGAAAAACAAATATTGTTAACCATAGTGGAAGAAGTAATGAAGCGCCTGAACAAGCAAACTACAGGGGTATTGGGTTAGCTGAAATGATTGACGCCATCGAAAATAATAGAATGCATAGGTGTAATGGAGAACTTGCTCTTCACGTTTTAGATGTAATTGAATGTGCTATGATTTCTTCAATTTATAAAGTGGAAGTAGAGCTCCGTTCTTCGTGTGTGAAGCCTGAACCCATGCATGACGATTTCATAAGGCAAATCCTAAAAAAAATATAAATTTTGCTTAGCTATTGATTAGTGCGATAATTTTACAGCCTAATTCCCAATATTTCTCCTTGTTTTACATACCCATTCTTGCTAGGAAAATATTATTTATAGGAGGAATGCATGAAAAAAATTGCTTCAATTATTCTTGCCTCTGTAGCGCTTTTTGCTACTTCAGCGAAGGCAGAATACAAATTTAACTTCGTAATGCACAGTGATACGAACAATGCTTTCTGGGCAGCTGTTCACAAAGGTTTTAAAGATGCTTGTGCACAAATTAATGCTGATTGCCAAATGTTAACTCTTTCAGGTGATGGAGACCAACAAGAGCAATTACAAAACTTAGAGTCTTCAATAGCTCAAGGTGTTGATGGTATCGTAACAACAATTACTAACCCAACTATCTTTGATGCTGCAGTTGATGAAGCATTAGCTGCTGGTATTCCAGTAATTACAGCTAATACTGATGATCCAGAAGGTGCTGCTGGTAGTAACAGACTAGCATATGTTGGACAAGACTTAGAAGCAGCTGGTTATGAATTAACAGCTAATCTTTCTGAAATGTTTCCTGATGGAGATATTCACGTTCTAATCGGTGTTGCAGATATGAACCAATCATGGGCATACACTAGAGGAAACGGTATTGCACGTTTCATGGAAGATTACAAAGCAGCAAACCCTGATAGAAAAGTAACTTATGAGAAAATCGAGTCAGGTCTAGATCTTTCAACTGTTGGAAACAGAGTGGCAGCTTATGTTCAAGCTAACCCAAATACAACTGCATATCTTGATGTAGGTTTCTGGGAAGCTGGTGCAGCTGCAGCAGTAAGAAACTTAGGTTACGGACCTGGTGAAATACTTCTTGCTGGTTTTGACTTAGTTGACGTAGTTTTCGAAGAAATGGACAAAGGTTATGTTCAACTAACAGTTGACCAACAACCATACTACCAAGGTTACATGTCAGTTCACCAATTATACTTAATGAACAAGTATGGTTTAAGTGCACTAGATATCAACACTGGTAAAGCTATGATTGGTCCTGATGATGTTGAAACAATCAGATCATTCAAAGGAATGTCAGTTAGATAAATATCTTAACCAGGCTCTTTAAATAGAGCCTGGTTTTTTTTAAAATAAAAAAAATATGAGTAAAAATTTTAGTCTTAGAAGTTTATTAGTAAGACCAGAAGTAGCAACCTTCTTAATGTTTCTAGCAATAATGATTGGATTTTATATTGCTAATGAAAGATTTTTAGATGCAAGAAATATAAGAATAGTTATGGGTATTACACCCGAATATATTATTGTTGCTATTGGGATTGCAATATTAATGATCTCAGGTGAATTTGATTTATCTGTAGGCTCTGTTTTTGCATTAGTCCCGATGACTATTGTACAAATGGTGCATCAAGGGATACCACCTTGGTTCGCTATTTTTCTAGGATTAATGATTGGTATCATTGTTGGTTTTGTTAATGGATTTATTACCTTAAGATTTGGTATTCCTTCTTTCATCGCAACTCTTGGAATGCTCTATATTGCTAGAAGTCTTACAACTGTTGCTACTGCAGGATTTCCACCACCATTTCCTCATATTTTACCAAATGAGTTATTCGTTTATCAATTTGAGTTATTTAGAGCGTCCTTGTACTGGGCTCTTTTAGTTGCCGTTGTTTTAGGTGTTATGCTTCACAGAAGTAATGTTGGTAACTGGATCTATGCAACTGGCGGAGATCAAAACGCTGCATCTTCAATGGGAATAAAAACTGGAAACGTTAAAATGTTTTGTTTCATCTTATGTGGTTTCTTAGCTGGCTTTGCTGGAATGATTCAAACATTTAGATTGGAAGCACCATTACCATCTCAAGGATACTTATTAGAACTAGAGTCAATTGCTGCAGCAGTTATTGGTGGTGTCAGTTTATTTGGAGGTATCGGAACAGTTTTTGGTGCCGTTATTGGCGCAATACTAATCAGGTTTTTAGAAAGTGGTATCATTATGGCTAGAATAGATGCTGAATGGTTTAGAGCAGGGTTAGGTTCTTTAATTATCATAGCTGTAGTGTTTAATACTTATATAAGTAGAAGAGCGACACGAATTGGTCAAAACAAGGCAAAGGATTAAAGATGGAAGATATAATAGTTTGTGAGGGTTTAAACAAATACTATTCAGGAGTTCATGCTTTAAAAGATTTAAGCTTAAAGATAAAAAAAGACTCTGTTGTCGGTCTTATTGGAGACAATGGTGCTGGTAAATCAACATTAATTAAAATTTTATCTGGTGCACATCAACCTGATTCAGGTCATATATATTTTGAAGGTAATAAGGTTAAATTTAAATCTACAAAAGAAGCAATGAATTTAGGCATTGAAACAATTTATCAGTATTCAGCTTTGATCCCTGAAATGTCTATTGCAAGAAATATTTTTATTGGACGTGAACAAACTCAATATAATGTTGGCAATTTTGGTTTAATGAAAACTAAAACCATGCAGGACGATGCGATGAAAGCACTAACAGATGTTGAACTGCATCTTCGATCTCCAGATACACCAGTTAACCAATTGTCTGGAGGAGAAAGACAAGGTGTTGTGATTGCAAGAGCAATGTATTTTAAGTCAAAAGTTTTAATATTAGACGAACCAACAAACCACTTATCAGTAAAAGAAACAAATAAAGTACTAAGGTTTGTAGAAGGATTAAAAAGCCAAGGCGTGACATCAATATTTATTACTCACAACTTGAGTCATGTATATCCAATTGCTGATCATTTATGTGTAATGGCAAGAGGTGAAAAAATTGCTGATTTGGATAAAAAAGACACAACAATAGATCATCTAACTGATTTATTAGTGAATGGATAATTTTGGGAGGAATTATGATTAGTGATGCGCAAATAAAACAATATAACGAAGAAGGTTATACGATCGTTGAAAATGTTTTTAGTATGGATGATTTAAATCCAATATTAAATGAATTTGAAGAAATTGTTGATGATTTTGCAGAAAAAGCTTTTCAAGCTGGAAAAATTACAAACAAACATGATGATAAAGATGTTTTTAAAAGACTAGCTGCTCTCGAAAGAGATTTTAAAGGTTCTTCAGTTTTAATTCATCATAGAGGCGAATTAAAACCAGCCCTCGCTAACTTATGGGGATCAAAAAAACTTTTAGATATGGTTGAAAATTGGGTTGGCAAAGATATTTCTGGTCATCCAGTTTGGAATATTAGATCTAAAACACCTCAGACAGCTAGGATGACAGTTCCATGGCACCAAGATTCTGCTTATTTAAAAGATGGAGCAGAAAAAACCACTCAGCCTGCTGCGTGGATTCCATTTCTAGATGTAAATAAAAATAATGGATGCATGCAAGTTGTTCCTGGAGGACATAGACCTGAAAGAGTTTTGAATCATAAATTAGAAAAGAAAGATGGTTCAGTAAAAGATTCTTGGTATTTATTTATTGAAGACAAAGATATTCCAGAAGAGAAAGTTGTTACTTGTGAAATGAAGGCTGGTTCAGTTTTATTTTTACATCAATTAGTTCCTCATCGATCACTTGAAAATTTATCTGAGGATGTAAGGTGGAGCGTTGACCTACGATTTCAAAATCCAAAAGATGAAGCTGGTTTTCATACTGGTTTGGTTGATCCAATCATAATGAGAAAATCAGAAGACCCAAGCTATACAGCTGATTGGGATTCTTGGTTTAAAGGTTATGAAGAACAACACACTAAATTTAGAGGGACTTCAAAAAAAGACCAATTTGACTCCACAGTTGATGGGTCATGGTTAGATCGTTGGGATAATTAATTTAATTATCAAGCATGGAAATTAATCTCGATGATTGGTACAGACCAGAAGTCGACAGAAAAAAATTAAAAGTCTTAAGTAAAAGAAGAGATCTGCCTGGACTAATCCATTTCTTCTTTTATTTTTTATTTTTATTTATTTCAGGATATTTAGCATACATTACCTTAAGTACGTGGTGGACATATCTATTCTTTTTTATTTATGGTACAATTTACGCTTTCAGTGTAGCAAACTGGCATGAAACTGTTCATCGAACTGCATTCAAGACTCGTTGGATAAACGAATTTTTTTATCACATCAGTTCTTTCATGTGTGACTTTGAAGGTTTTAGATGGCGTTGGAGTCATACTTTTCATCATTCAAAAACATTACAAACAGAAGATGATTATGATCACGAAATTCAAGTATCAAGACCGATAGAATTATTTGCATTCTTTTTGAATTTTATACCTCTTACAGATTTATTATACCCACATAAATTAATTAAATTTGAAGTTTTAAAACATGCTTTTGGAAAATTCACTCCAGTTATTGATATAACAGCACCTAAAGAAGAAAAGAAAAAAATTCTTTGGAACTCAAGATTATATCTCTTCATTTGGTTATCAGTCATTGCATATTCTTTTTACATAGGTTCTCTTTTACCAATAATTTATATTATTTTACCAACTTATATTGGGAAGCCAATTTGGTTTGCTGTTAATGTGACTCAACATCTAGCTGCTAAAGTTGACACAAAAGATCACCGCTTAAGCACTTATTCTGTAAGAATAAACCCAATTTTAAGTTTTCTTTATTGGCATATGGAATATCATTTAGAACATCATATGTTTCCGATGATACCTTCCTATAATCTTAAAAAATTAAGAAAAGAAATAGACGATCAATTACCTAAACCTTTCAAAAGCTTATTTGAATTTTATAGACTTGTTCTTCCATCTGTTATAGCTTTGGCCACTAATCCCGAAAAATATTATAAAGTAAAAATTTAATTGAACTATGATTGATTTAAAAAATATTGAAGACATAATTATTAAAGAAAAAAATATTTTAAGAAATAAATCAAAGAATTTTAGAGAAAATTTTTCAAAAATTGAAAAATATATTTTAAGTGAAATTATAAAAATAGAAGACTTAAAGAAAAATAATAAACAAATTATTCCAGAGATTAAATTCCAAGATTTAAATTCAAATACAGAAGAATTTGAAAGAGAAGTTAAACAAAAAGGTTGTGTTATTATAAGAGATGTTTTTGAAGATAATATGATGGATGAAATGAATAAAAATTTAGAAAATTATATTGAAGAAAATAACTATTATGAAGATCAAAAGAAAAAAGCTGATTTAGATAAATATTTCAGTGAATTAAAATCAGGTAAACCGCAGATATTTGGATTGTATTGGTCAAAAACACAAGTGCAAATAAGACAATCTGCTGAAATGGATGTTGTAAAAAAATGGTTAAATAATCTTTGGATCAATAAAAATAAAGATGAAGTAATTTTTGATCCTAATCAAGAACTTGTTTATGCTGATCGTATTCGAAGAAGAGAACCAGGAGACTCAACTTTAGGATTATCACCTCACTGTGATGCTGGCTCAGTTGAAAGATGGATAGATAAAGGGTATCAATCAGTTTACGAAAAAGTTTTTGCTGACAAATTTCTAGAATATGATCCCTTTAATGCTTCTTATAGAAATAAAACTCAAGAAATAGAATCTCCTGCTGTTAGTCATGTCTTTAGAACTTTTCAAGGTTGGGTGGCTTTAACTCAACAAGGTCCTGGAGATGGTACACTGCAATTAATACCAATAGCAAAGTCCATGGCCTTTATTTTAACAAGAGCCTTAATGGAGGATGTAAATGAAAATGAATTATGTGGTTCTAAACCAGCAAGGGCACTGTCTGTTAATTCGACGTATCACTCTCTTTTATTAAGGGGATTAGTCTCAATTCCAAAAATGAATGCAGGTGATACAGTGTGGTGGCATCCAGATGTAGTTCATGCAGTGGAAGATCATCATTCTGGAACAGGTTATTCAAATGTGGTGTATGTTGGATCCACACCTTACTGTGAAAAAAATTTAGCTTATGCTCAAAAGCAATCCAAAAAATTTATCGAGGGAAAAAGCCCACCCGATTTTGCAGCTGAGGATTATGAAGTTACTTATAAAAACAGAGCTACAATTGACGACTTAACTCCTTTAGGAAAAAAACAACTAGCTTTATAAATTACCAACTTCCAGAATTTTCCATAGACTTCCATGGTTCCTGTTCTGGTAAAGATTCCCCTTCTTGTAATATCTCAATGGAAATTCCATCGGGAGAGCGGACAAAAGCCATATGTCCATCACGAGGTGGTCTATTAATTGTGACGCCGTTATTCATTAATTTTTCACACACTTCATAAATATTGTTAACACTGTAAGCTAGATGACCAAAGTTTCTGCCCCCAGTATATTTTTCAGGATCCCAATTATATGTTAATTCAAGAAGACCCGTTCTTTCATCGCTATTTTCAGCACCTAAAAATATGAGGGTAAAACGACCTTTTTCGTTTTCAACTCGTCGTACTTCTTTTAATCCAAGTTTGTTACAATAAAAGTCTAGCGAAGCATCAATATTCTCAACCCTCACCATTGTGTGTAAATATTTCATAAAAATTAATAAATATTAACACAATTTTAATTTTATTTTCAATTGTTATTTTACCTATTTCACGTAAGATAAAAAAAAAATAGGGAGGAATTAATGAAAAAGAAAAAAGAATTAAAAATCTCTAGACGTACAGTTATGAAAGGAGCTCTTGCTGCAGGTGCAATGATGTCAGCAGGATCTATACCTTCAAAACTATTTGCTGGAGAATATAATATTCCTGATCCACTAAAACCATTACCAACAACTGGTGGCAATATGCGATGGATTGATAGTGGTGATATGAAAGGTGTCTTTTGGAAAAAATTATTTCCAGAATATGCAGCTTCAAGAGGCATAACTATTGAATATGATGGATTGCCATGGAAAGAAATAAACAAAATTGTTCCAATCGCTATAAGAAATGGAACTGTTCATGATGTATTCCAATTACCTTTAGGAATGGATCCAGGTGTTGCAGTAGCTGAAGGTTGGGTGCAACCTTGGGATGACTACATTGAAAATATCGATGAATGGTTAGCTGCATTCCCTAGTGGTGTTTATCTACCTGGTGTCAACCAATTCAATGGAAAGACTTATGGTACATGCTTAACAGCAAACAAGAGAACGGGAACCTGTCTATTGTATAGTGAAAAATACATGAGTGAGGCTGGTTATGATCCTCAAGCTGGTCGTATGACCTATTCTGAAATCAGAGATGCTGCAAAAAAAATTACTAAAAATGGTAATGGTCAGTATTATGGTTGGATTATTGGTGGTAACCAAGTTAATCGATGGGAAGATGTTGTCCATACGTTTGGACAAGTAGGTGGAGCACATAGCGGAAGAGGTGGATTCACAAACAGACACATCAACTTCCAAAATGGTAAATTCCAAATTGCATCTGATCAATATATGGAAGCAGTTGAATTACTTCTTCAATTAAAATCAGATGGTAGTGCTTTCCCAGGAGTTATGAGTATGAACGCTCCTCAAGCTAGAGCTTTGATGCCACAAGGTGCAGCAGGAATGATATTCCAAGGCCCTTGGTGTATTGGAGTTTGGGGAAGAGATGCTCCAGATTGGAAATATGGTATTGCAAGTGAACCAGTTCCAGATGGAAAAGAAGCACAACCACTTTACATTGCAGAAGGTGGATCAAATACTTTTTGGTTAAGTGCTAATAGTACAATGGGACCATTTGCTGGTGATCTGATTAGATTTATGGGAACTGAGCAAGGTCAAATTTACTGGGCTCAAACTGTTGGTGCAGCAGACCCTGCTGTTAATCCAGATGCAGTTGCTAAAGCTGGTTTAACCGGACCATCAGCACAAGCTTTAGCTATGTTTGCTGAAAACATACTTGTTGGACCTAATCCAATTGTAAGAAATAAAGATGTTGGTATTGTAGCTGCAAAGTCTAGAGTACCAGATCCTTCTTTGGCTCTAGTTATTCAAGGGTTGTATACTGGACAACTTAAAGGTGTGGAAGCACAACTTAAAGATTGTAATCAAAGGTATGAAGATGCTCTTGATAAAGCTGTTGAAGAGGCAAGAGCAGACGGTGCTAATGTAACTCGTGATGATTGGGTCTTCCCTAATTGGGATGTATACTCAAACTACGGTGCTGAAAAGTATCAAGAACTTTAAACAAAATATCTAAAGGCGAATTTTTTAAATTCGCCTTTTTTTACTATGCACAAAAAACCTCTATCCAAACAAATATATGATGCAAGATGGTGTTACTTATTTGTTTTACCATGTTCAATTCTTACAGGGATGTTTGTCATTTATCCAATCGGAATGTCTTGGTATTTTTCTTTATTAGATTGGAGTGGTTTTACAAAAGAAGCAAAATTTATTGGCCTTCAAAATTATTATGAAGCTGTCAATGATGAATTTTTTTGGGATGCATTTATTCGTTCTTTTATTTTTATGTTTGGAACAGTTCCAATAAAAATAGTTTTAGGTTTCATTATTGCAGTATTTTTAAATAATCAGGTTTTAAAACTTGCCCCTTTCTTTCGTACTGTAATCTTTATGCCTGTAGTTACTGCAATTGCTATCATTGGTATTGTAATGACTTTTGTATTTAGCCCATTTAATGGACCTGCTAATAAATTTTTAATGTCTACTAATTTAACTTCTGCTCCAATTGATTTTCTTGGAAATCCAGACACAGTGCTTCCAACTGTAATGGGAGTATATGTTTGGAAATGGTTAGGGATAACCATGATGTATTGGCTTGCTGCTTTACAAACAGTTCCACAAGATGTTTACGATGCTGCAAAAATTGATGGTGCTGAGGGATACAGATTATGGATACATATTATTTTACCAATTGTACTACCTTTTGCTATTGTCATTATTCTTGTTGAGGCAGTTGGAGCGCTAAATGTTTTTCCTTTAATTGAAACTATGACCGCTGGAGGACCATTCTTTAGTAGTGAAGTTATGGAAATATATATTTTTAGAACAGCTTTTGTAACTGACTCTGGCACAATGCCTCGGCTCGGATACGCTTGTGCTGCAGGAGTATTTTGGGGTGTTGCTGTTTTGTTTATTACAGTACTTCAGGGATTATGGATGAGGAAAACTCGAAGAATATGAGTAGATACTTAAATTTTATTGCTGAAAAAAACCAAGTTAAATATTTAATTATAACAATAGCTTTTATTATTTTCTCTTTCTTTTGGATCTATCCATTACTGTGGGTACTTTCAGCCTCTTTCAAAACTGATTTTGAAATTTGGGGAGGCTTAGGTTTAATCCCTGACCGGCTTGTTTGGGAAAATTTTGAAAGAGCATGGTTTGGTGCAAATATGGGTAGGTATTTTTTTAATACCCTTATTATTACAGTTGTTTCTGTGATTATAGTTGTCGTAACAACTGGTATGTTTGGTTACGTAATTGGAAGATATTCTTTTCCAGGAAAAAAAATACTTATTGGAATTTTAATTAGTACAATTTTTATTCCTCAAGGTTACACAATTATTCCTGTTTTTGATTTATTAAATAATTTAAATATTTCTAAAAACTTAATTGGATTAACACTCGCAACAGCAGGACACACCCCTGTAATTTATATTTTATTGTTTGCAGGATATTTTTCAAGAGTTCCTGTAGAGCTTGAAGAAGCAGCTAAAATGGATGGAGCGGGTTTTGTTCGAACATTTATTTCAATCATGTTACCTTTAACAAAACCAGTAGTAGCCACAGTTTCTATTCTACAAGTTTTACATGCATGGAATGACTTTTTATTACCAGTCGTCATCACATTAGGTAATCCTGATATACGAACACTATCTGTAGGTGTGTACGCTTTTAAAGGTGAATACTTTGTTGATTGGTCTGGTATGGCAGCTGCATCTGTTATAACTATTTTGCCTATAATTATTTTGTTTTTGTTTATGCAAAAATATTTCGTTGAAGGTGTTCAAGGAGCTGTAAAAGGTTAAATATGAAAAGGCCAAATATTTTATTAATAACTTCCGATCAACAACATCATGATACTATTGGAAAATTTAATTCAAAAATACAAACACCGTATTTAGATAAGCTTTGTGACGAGGGAATGAATTTTACAAGAGCTTATTGTCCATCACCAGTTTGTACACCATCAAGAGCAAGTATTATTACTGGACAATATCCGTCTTCTCATGGAGCTTGGACAATTGGAGTTAAATTAGATGAAGAAGTAGAAACTATTGGAGAACTTTTATACAAAAATGGTTACTCTACTGGGTTAATTGGTAAAGCACATTTCCAGCCATTAACTTCAGTTCCAGGTCAGGAATCTATAGAAGGACAACCAACTTTAAGAGATTTAGAATTTTGGAAAAATTTTAAAGGTCCTTGGTATGGCTTTGAACATATTGAGCTAGCACGTAATCATGCAGATGAAAGTCATGTAGGTCAACATTATGCAATTTGGATGGAACAAAACGGTCTTAGTGATTGGAAAGAATATTTTCAACCAGTGCCTGGTGAAACTTCTAAATATGCTCCTCCAATTGCTCGTGAATATGACTACTGGGCAAGACCAGATAGGGTTTGGAAGTTAGACGAAAAACATCACTACACAAATTGGACAGCCGAAAGATCAATTGAATTTTTAGATCAACAAAAAGATGACAAGCCATTTTTTCTTTGGACAAGTTTTCAGGATCCACATCCACCATATGTATTAAGTGAACCATGGGCATCAATGTATAATCCAGAAGACATGTCACCTGGAACGTTAAAAGAAGGTGAACACGAATTAAATCCACCACATTTTGGAAAAACACAAACGACAAATCCTGATTTTGAAAATTGGCATTCACCATTTAACGCTCATGGATGCATGAGTCATCTGTATCCTATGGAAGAATTAAAAAAAGATATGGCAATTTATTATGGCATGGTTAGTTTTATGGATAAGAATATTGGAAAAATAATTAATAAGTTAGATCAAATGGGTGAACTTGATAATACTATAATTATTTTTACTACTGATCATGGTCACTTTATAGGACAGCATGGTTTAATTGCTAAAGGACCATTCCACTATGAAGATATGCTCCGTTTACCATTTATTGTTAGATGGCCAGATAAAGTTCCTCAAAATTCATCATCTTCATCTTTATTGAGTTTAGTTGATCTTGCGCCAACATTTTTAAAAGTCGCGGGCATTGATATACCAACCCAAATGCAAGGAGTGGATCAAACGGATGTATTTTATGGCACCAAGGAAAGTATCCGTTCACATATATTTGTTGAAAATAGACATAATCCAAGAATGCCACATTTAAAAACTTACATTAATGATAATTATAAAATTTCTATTTACCGAGAAGCTAACTACGGTGAACTTTTTGATTTAGAAAATGATCCAAACGAATATAATAATTTATGGGATAATACGAACGCACAAACATTAAAAAAAGATTTATTATTTAAGTTTGCGCAAGCCACATTAAAAGATGAAACATCAAAAATGAAAAGAGTTTCAGGCGCTTAATTAAGAAAGGATAAAGATGAGAATTTTATACGTAGACATAGACTCTTTAAGACCTGATCATTTAGGATGTTATGGTTATCATAGAAACACATCTCCTACGATTGACTCAATAGCAAAAGAAGGAGTTAAGTTTACAAATTTTTATTCAACTGACACACCATGCCTACCTAGTAGAACTGCTTTGTTCGGTGGCAATTTTGGTTTCAAAACTGGAGTTGTTAATCATGGCGGTGAATTCTCTGATATTGCTCCTAGAAAAAATATTTGGAATAGAGAATTTAAAGGCGGCTTAAGAGGAGAATATGCTTTTACATCTCTTGGAAAAGTTCTTCGAGATGCAGGATATTATACAGCAAGTATCAGTCCTTTTCCTGAAAGACATACAGCTTATCAAGTTTGGTTTGGTTTTACCGAAACATATGACACTGGAAAAGGTGGTTTAGAAAATGCTGATGAAGTCTACCCTGTCATAAAAAAGTGGTTAGAAAATAATGGAGAAAAAGAAAATTGGTTCTTACATGTAAATATGTGGGATCCCCATACTCCGTATGATACACCTGAAGACTTTGGAAATCCTTTTAAAGATGATCCTATTGAAGAATGGGTGACAGAAGAATTAATTAAAAAACAAAGGAATAGTTTTGGACCGCATAGCGCTAGAGAAGTTCCAGGATTTGATGAAGATCTTGGAGGAAAGTATACAATGGGAGTGGGCGAAATTAAAAATACTTCTGATGCTAAAGAACAAATTGATGCGTATGACACTGGAATTAAATACGCAGATTTTTATTTAAATAAAGTTTTTGAAGATTTAAAAAAAATGAATCTTTGGGATGATACTGCAATAATTATTTCAGCAGACCACGGAGAAAATCAAGGTGAGTTAAATGTATGGGGAGATCACCAAACAGCTGATCATATAACTAATAGAGTTCCATTAATAATCAGATGGCCGGGGATAACAGATACAAATAAAGGAAGTACTATAGAAAATAAATTTTATAATTTAGATTTAACTTCAACTATTTCTCAAATTACTTCATCTTCTCAACCTGACAGATGGGATGGTATTAATTTCACTGAAAATTTAACAAATAGTAAATCATCAAATGGAAGAGATTATTTAGTTATTAGTCATGGTGCTTGGAGTTGTCAAAGATCTGTAAGATGGGATAATTGGTTACTAATAAGAACGTACGATACTGGTTTAAAAGATTTTCCAAAATATATGCTGTTTGATATTGAAAAAGATCCGCATGAGTTGAATAACCTAGCAAATCAGCATAAAGATCTCGTAGCTCATGGTATGTTTTTAATCGATGAGTGGATTGAAGAAAATATGTATGAGGCTGATAGAGGAGATCCACTTCAAGGTGTAATTAGAGAAGGTGGTCCTCATCATGCAAATATTTATTCAAAAGTCTGGAATACATATGTTGAGCGTCTTGAAAAAACAGATAGAAAAAAACACGCTGACAATCTTAGGAAATATAAAGGAAAACCTTTTAGTAAATAAATCTAAATAATAATGAATATTAAATCTAAACCAAATATTATTGTATTTTTTACTGATCAACAACGCTGGGATACTTCTGGTTTACATGGCAATCCATTATCCTTGATGGAGAACTTCGATCATTATGCAGTTGAAGGTACACATCTTTATAACTCATTTACATGCCAACCAGTTTGTGGGCCTGCAAGAGCTTCATTACAATCAGGAATGTATGCAACAAAGACTGGATGTTTTAAAAATAGAATACCTTTAAAAAAAAATATTAAAACTCTTGCAAAACATTTATCAAAAGAAGGATATGCTACTGGATATATTGGAAAGTGGCACCTCGGCTCATCTGAACCGGTTAAAAAAGAGGATAGAGGTGGTTATGATTATTGGTTGGGATCAAATCTTTTAGAATTTACTTCCGATGCTTATGAAACATATGTTTATGATGGACAAAATAAAAAAGTATTTCTTCCGGGATATAGAGTTGATGCAATAACTGATGCAGCTATAAATTTTATAAAACTAAATCAAAAAAAACCATTTTTTCTTTTCGTTTCTCTTATTGAGCCACATCACCAAAACAATACAGATGATTATCCACCACCTATTGGATACAGAGAAAAATATACAGGTAAGTGGTCTCCTCCAGATCTTTCATCTCTGGTTGGATCTTCTCCTCGACATTTAGGAGGTTATTATGGAATGGTGAAGAGAATAGATGAAGCTTATGGAAGAATGATTGATGTAATTAAAAGCTTAAAATTATTTGATGATAGTGCAATTATTTTTACATCAGATCATGGAAATAATTTTAAAACACGAAATAGAGAATATAAACGTTCATGTCATGAAAGTTCAATACGGGTTCCTACTTCTTTAATTGGAAATGTTTTCCAACAAGGTGGACGTATAAAAGAACTAACCAATATATTAGATATTCATGCAACAATCTTAGATTTGGCAAAAGTCAAAAATACCTCTCATTGTGATGGTAGATCAGTATTGCCCTTGGTAAATAAAACATCAAAAAAATGGGAAAATGAAATTTTTGTTCAAATAAGTGAGAGTCAATTAGCTAGAAGTTTAAGAACTGAAAAATGGAAATATTGTATTGCTGATCAAGACTCTAATGGGAGTGATAAACCTTTATCTAATCAATACACAGAGACAAATTTATACGATCTTGATGCTGATCCGTATGAATTAAATAACTTAATTGGTATTAGTACTTATGATGAAATAGTAACCTCCTTAAGAAAAAAGATTAAAAGTAAAATTAAAAAAGTTGAAAATATAACAACTAAAATTACAAAAGCTAAAAATGTAAATAATCCTGGTCAAATGGGATTAAATCCTGATTCTTTTCATAGATTAAAGAAAAAACTTTAATAATTATTTTTTTCGTATTAGTCTGGTATTTATGAAAACAGTTTTTCTTTTATTTGATTCATTAAATAAAAGAATGTTAAATTCTTATGGTGGTAAATATATTGAAACACCAAATTTTAACAGATTAGCAAAAAAATCAGTTCAATTTAATAATCATTATATTGGTAGTATGCCCTGTATGCCGGCAAGACGTGATATGCATTCAGGTCGATTAAGTTTTCTTCACCGTGCATGGGGTCCATTAGAACCATTTGATAATTCATTTCCAGAAATCTTAAGACTAAATAATACGTATACTCATCTTGTGACTGATCATTATCATTACTTTGAAGATGGTGGCGCAACCTATCATAATAGATTTAACTCATGGGATTTTATTAGAGGACAAGAGAGTGACCCGTGGAAAGCCATGGTTCAACCACCACTTGAAAAATTAAGAGAAAAATATCATCAATCACAATTAAATTTAACTGATAGGGAAACAGGTTATTATCATTACGCAATCAATAGTGAATTTATTAAAGAAGAAAAAGATTTTCCTTCAGTTAAATGTTTTGAATCTGGTTTAGACTTTATAAATATTAATAAAGATGCTGATAATTGGTTTCTTCAACTAGAAACTTTTGATCCTCACGAACCTTTTTTTGCGCCAGAGCGATTTAGAGAAAAACTAAAAACAAATTATACTGGCCCAAGATTAGATTGGCCTCAGTATGATAGAGTGAAAGAAACAGATGATGAGGTTGCAGAGTTAAAAGCCAATTACATTGCTTTAGTTGGTCTATGTGATTATTTACTTGGTACGGTTTTAGATTATTTTGATGAAAATAATTTATGGAATGATACTGCATTGATTTTAACTACAGATCATGGTTTCATGCTCGGAGAACATGATTGGTGGGCTAAAAACAGAATGCCTTTGTATAATGAAATTGCAAATATACCTTTTTATTTTTATCACCCGGAATACAAACAATATTCTGGCGAGCAAAGAAATGTTGTAACTCAAAATATTGATTTGATGCCAACATTCATGACAATGCATGGTCACAATCTTCCTAAAGAGGTTAAAGGTAAATCTATATTAAACTTTCTAGATAAAGACAGTGAAAATGAGCATTTTGCTTTGTATGGATATTGGGGCGGGGGAATAAATATATCCGATGGAAATTATACATATTTTCATTTTCCAGAAAATTTTGATCAATACGATAGAAGTAGATTTCAATATACATTGATGCCAACCAATATGAGGCAATTTTTTTCACACGAAGAGTTGCAAACTGCTACAATGCATGAGCCATTTAATTTTACTAAAAATATTCCAGTAATGAAAGTTAATAGAATTCTTAGAAAATCGGATCCACATAAATCATTAGAAGATACTAAATGTGCTCTTTATAATTTGAAGGAAGATCCTGGCCAATTAAACCCTATTAATGATGAAGATTTGATAAACAAATATAAAAATCTTATGCTGAATGAAATTAAAACATATGATCCTCCAAAGGAATTATTAAAAAATTATTTTAAAGAAAACTAAATGACTAAAAGACAAAAAGTTTTAGTTCTTTATTTAAAGTTTCCAAGTCTAGAAGCAGAAGTTATTTCTTGGGCAACATTTGATGGGACAGGAAAAAAACTTCATATGACAGGGGATAGTGATGAACCACCTTATCCCACTGGTCTTGACGCTTTATTGGATGGATGGAGATTGTTTCAATCGAGTCAATCTATTCCAGAGCATCCTGGTCAAGAATTTAGAACTTCATATTTAAAGCATGAGTTTTTTTTTGAAAAAATAGAAGAAGGAGATTTTTAAAATGACAAAATTATTGTCAACTGAGCAAATGGCAGAATTTGCAAATAGTGGCTGTCTTTTTTTTGAAGGTTTAATTGATGAAGATATCAATAAAGAATTTTTAAATGATATTGGGCATACTGATATTGATGATGTTGATAATATTCAGCACTACTTTCAAAATATAAAATCCTCTAGTAGTATACCTAGAATACCTGCTGGGACTGCATTGAAAGATGCCTACCCTTTAAACTCTCCTTTGGAAAAAATATTTAAAAATGAAATTGTCTCAGGAGCAATCAATAGTTTAGTTGGTTCAAAAACTGTAGTTGACCATCAATTTCTTCACTTAACATTTCCTTCTAAATATTATGCAAAAGCAAATCAAAGACAAATGTCACAAGTTAATCATCAAGATAGCACAATTGATCCAAGAACTACTTTCGATATCCAATTATTTTACTTTCCAACTGCTGTTACTAAAGAAATGGGTGGTACAAGATATATTCCTGGTACACATTTAAGAATTGTAAATGAAATGGGAATCGCAAAATATCAAAATATAAAAGGACAAAAAAATATCATATGTAAAGCAGGTACAATAGGAATTTTTCATAATGGATTGTGGCATGGTGCTGGAGTTAATTTTTCAGATGATATCAGATATATGTTTAAAGTAAGATTACAGCCTACTGAGAAACAGGAACTATTATGGGATCCTGAAAAAAAATATCAACCTTTACCAAACCGAGCTTTGTATTGGACTGATGAAACTAAGGATCAAACTATCAATGATATTTTAATGAGGTCCTATCCTTGGCAAGAAGCAGATACTAATAGACTTGATAAAATAAATGTTGTCAAGTTTTGGAGGTTATTAACTGGTCACAAGAAAATGGATGTCGACTATTGGCTTACAAGAATTGAAAACGAATTATATTAATTGAAATCTCTTTCATCACCTTTTAATGGAACAACATCACAAGTTTCTTGATACCATGAAAGCATTTTATCTTTTAGTTTTTTAAGTTCTGACCCATATTTAGGATCATCAATAACATTATTAATTTCTCCAGGATCTTCGATTAAATTATAAAACTCATCTTTCTCGTAAGCTCTTTTAATATATTTAAATTTTTTATTTCTGCACATTGTTGCTTTAGTATGCATTAAAATTTCATCCTCTTGACCTTGTAAACTAACTCTAGGATAATAAAGACCATGGGGTAATTGAAGACTTTGATTTTCACTTGCTTGTCTTTCTAATCTAAGTCTACCACCCTCCGTAAATACTTCTTCTCTATGATTATCAGTTTTCTGTTCAATAAAATTTTTAATACTTTTGCCAAAATGCCAATATGAGGGCTCGATATTACTGTAATCATATATGGTTCCAGCAATATCAATTAATTCAATCATTGTATCGCTTACTCCATTTATTGTATTTTCACTTTTTGGCGGTTTAATAATAAGAGGAACATTAGTAAGACAGTCTTGAAAAGTATTTTGTGTTTTTTCAACTAAATTATAATCACCTGTGAAGTCACCATGATCAGATAAAAAAATTATTAAAGTATCGTCATACAAATTATTTTTTTTTAGTTGATTGACCAAAAGTCCAAATTGATAATCTACTCTTGCACACATACCAAGATATACCGCTCGTAATTCATTCCAACGTTCATCGGTCCAATCTTGCATTCTTTGTCCATCCATAATTCCTTTTAAAAGACTTGGCTTGTCTTCCCAATTTTTGTATTGATATCTATTAGGTATTACGCTTCGATCAATTGAAGAGAACCATGGATCCTCTACACAGTAAGGAGGATGCGGATAACCAAGTGGTAAAAATAAACAGAATGGTTTATTTTCTTTATAATCTTTTATAAAATCTATTGCTCCATAAACCATGGACCAATCGTCATCGAAATAAATATCTTTATCTTTTTTATCTAATTTTCCTTTGAAGAAACTATAATAATTATCTCCATCTTCAGGTCCTCGCCATGATAGATCTCCTCCATGAGTACCAGGTTGTTGAGTGTAGCCCCAATTTTGAAAATCTCTATCCGTTGGTTCAAAATAAATATCACAATGATTACGATAACCCTCTTGTCCTGCTATCAAATCATTTTTTCCACCCCACCATATAAAGTAATCTTTGTTTTTTAGTTCGGATAAAATACTAGAGTCTCCTTGATCAGTATGTAGCATATAATGCATTGTTCTATGACCATGTACATGTGGATACCAGCCAGTCATAAATGAACAACGACTTGGTGTACAAACTGTTGCTTGGCAAAAAGCATTTTTAAATGCAACTGCGTCTTCTTTGATTATACTATCCAAATTAGGGGTTTGTGCGCCAGGATATCCAAGATATCCAAGCATATCCCCTCTCCACTGGTCAGGATTAAATATTAATATGTTTGGTTTATTCTTCATTAAAAACCTTTCGTTAATCTTACAGCATAAATCGCAGGTTTTAAGCTAAAAATTGACTTTTTTTAGTTTAAAAAAGATTGTTAAGTGTTATAAAATTTAGAATACGATAATCTATGGGAGGATTAGATGAAATTATTAATTAAGTTATTTTTTTCAATTATAATTTTAGCTTCTTTTAGTTCAGCTAAAGCTGATACTATTAAGTGGCTACATCTTTTTTCTGATGACGATTTAAATATGCCTGGTATGTTGCAGGCTGTAAAAGAGTTTGAAGAAAAAACAGGACATACTGTTGAGATGCAGTATCTAGAAAATGAATCTTTTAAAGCAAAGTTACCAACTATGCTTCAATCAAATGATAGACCTGATATTTTTTATAGCTGGAGTGGTGGAGTTATGTATGATCAAGCTGAAGCAGGATTTTTAAGAGACATATCTGATCTTGTTCCAGATAGTTATCTTGATACTGTTAGTGCTGCAGCAGCTGATGCGTTTACATATAATGGACAAAGAGTAGGTTTGCCAAAACAAGTAGCACAAGTAGCTTGGTGGTATAATAAAGATTTAATCAATCAAGCAGGAGTTGATGTTTCATCAATTAAAATGTGGGATGATCTTTTGTCAGCAGTAAAGCAAATTAAAGCTGCTGGAATAACTCCAATTTGTCTAGGCGGTAAAGATAAATGGCCTGTGCATTTTATATGGACTCATCTTCATATTAGAAATGGTGGTAAAGCTTTATTCCTAGATTCTCTAAATAATGGAGGATGGGACAGACCAGAATACATAAAATCAGGTGAGCAAATGCTTGAGCTTGTCGCTTTAGAACCTTTCCAAAAAGGATTTTTAGCACACACTTGGCCCGATCAAGCTGGTTTCTTTGGTGATGGAAAATGCGCTATGGCATTCATGGGTAACTGGATGTACGGAGCTCAAAAAGGAAACAGTGCAAGCGGTGAAGGCCTTGGTGATGATAACATGGGAATGTTTAATATGCCAATGACAGCTGGTGGTCTCGGTAATCCTGGAGATACACTAGGTGGTATTAATGGTTGGTTATTTTCAAGTTCCGCACCTGACTCAGCGGTTGAGCTTATAATGCATTATACAAATAAGCAAATTCAATCAGCTGATGCTGCTGCAGGTGCTTATATTCCAATTGTAAAAGGTGCAGATGCATCTATTCAAAACCCATTTCTTAAACAAGTAGCTAAGAATATTGCAAATTCAGAATATCATCAAATTTTCTATGATCAGTTTTTAGGAGCTGACATTGGAAGAGTTGTAAATGATGTATCTACGGATTTAGCTGCAGGAATCATTACTCCTGAAGAGGCTACTCAAGCTGTTCAAGAAGCTTGGGAATTTAATCAATAACAAAATCTTAGGGCTCTTTAAATTAAAGAGCCCTCTTCATTGCTATGAGATCACCAAAATTAGATGCACTACTTAGTAGATATTATACAATAATAATTTTTTTAATACCTGCTTTAACAATATTTACTTTGTTTGTAGTACTTCCAATAGGAGAAGCTGCTTATTACAGTTTTTTTAGATGGAATGGCTATGGTGCACCAGAAAAATTTGTTGGTTTTAAAAATTATGAATTTTTATTCAAAAATAGAGTGTTTATTATGTCACTCAAAAATAATTTTTACATAATTGCTATATCATTATTTGTTCAGTTACCATTTGCTCTTTTAATTGCTTTAATGATTTCAGATAAACTAAGAGGAGCAGCTTTTTTTAGAACAGTTTTTTTTCTTCCATTTATTTTAGCAGAAATAGTTACAGCGTTAATCTGGGCATACATCTATGATGGTAATTATGGTTTAGTTGCAGCAATATGGGGATTTTTTGGTGCAGAAGCACCATTTGTACTTGGTGATAAAGATTGGGCATTAGTAGCAATTTTAATTGTTATTTTTTGGAAATTTTTTGGCATTCATATGATGATTTATATTGCAGGATTACAAGCCATTTCTAAAGAAGTTTTAGAAGCAGCTAAAGTAGATGGGGCAGGCCCAATAACAACTGCCTTTAGAATTAAAATACCAATGCTTATTCCAACAATTAAGCTTTCAGTTTTTTTATCACTATTAGGTAGTTTACAGCTTTTTGATATTATAATGCCGCTGACTGGAGGAGGACCTTCAAATGTAACACATTCTATGGTCTCATATTTGTATTACTTTGGTGTAATGCGTATGAAAGTAGGTTTTGGAAGTGCAGTAGGAGTTGTAATATTTTTAATTTGTTTATTTATTGCAATCGGCTATCAAAGAACATTAATGAGAGATGATAATGAAAACAAATTTTAGAACTTATTATTTATACCTTCTTCTATTTTTTTTAGCTGGAGTAATTATCATTCCCTTATATGTTTCAGTAATTGGTGGATTTAAACATACAGGTGAATTAAGAACAAACTCGTTAGGTTTGCCAATAGATTGGAAGTTTGAAAATTATACATCTCTTTTGGCTAATTCAGATTTTTGGCTATTTTTATGGAACTCTACAGTGTACGCAGTTGGAACCACTTTTTTTGTAGTTTTATTTGCTTCAATGACGGCTTTCGTTTTTGCTCATGTAAAATTCGTGGCAAATAAATTTCTCTATAATTATTTTTTACTAGGACTGATGTTTCCTTTTGCAACTGCAATTCTGCCTTTGTTTTTAAGAGTTCGTGATTTTGGTTTATTAGGTACAAGCTGGGCTGTTATAATTCCACAAATTGCATTTGGACTTGGTTTTTCGATAATTCTTTTTCGAGGATTTTTTAGGCAAATGCCAAAAGAGATATTTGAAGCTGCTGTTTGCGATGGTTGTAGCTATACCCAATTTTATTTTAGGTTTACTCTTCCTTTATCAACTCCAATTTTAGCAACAGTTAGTGTTATTACTCTTACAGGAAGTTGGAATAATTATCTTTTGCCACTTATAATGATTAATGATGAATCTCTTTATTCATGGCCTATGGGTATAATGGTTTTTAGGGGTGAGTACTTTACTGATTGGGGTAAAATATTAGCTTATGTATCATTAACTCTTGTACCAGCAGTAGTTTTCTTTTTTGCTTTACAAAAATATATTGTTGCAGGTTTAACAGGTGGAGCAGTTAAGGAATAGCACTATGAAAGTAGGAATTATTGGTTGTGGAAATATTGCTGATATATATTTTAGTAATTCCCAGAAGTACTTTAATAATTTTCAAATAGTTGCATGTGCTGATATAAGAAATGAAGCTGCAAAAAACTATGCAGAAAAGTATGAGGTAGAACAATTATCTGTAGATCAGATATTATCTAATAAAGAAATTGAATTAATTATAAATTTAACAATCCCAGATGTTCACTTTGAAGTTTCAAAATCAATTCTTGAAGCTGGTAAACATTCTTATTCAGAAAAGCCACTCTCCATAAAATTTGAGCATGGTCAAGAGTTGGTTAATTTAGGTAATTCAAAAGGTTTACACGTGGGTTGTGCTCCAGATACTTTTCTTGGAGCTGGTATTCAGGAAGCAAAAAAAATTATTGATCAAAATGAAATAGGTAAAATAAACCTTGGTAGTATTTCCATGGGTGTGGCCGGACATGAAATTTGGCACCCAAATCCAGATTTTTATTACAAATATGGTGGCGGCCCAATTCTTGATATGGGCCCCTATTACTTTACTGCATTAGTAAACTTACTAGGTTCTGCAAAAAATGTTTTTACGCAATCAAGAACAGTTTATCAAAAAAGAGTTATTTGTAGTGGCGATAGACAAGGGCAAGAAATAGAAGTTGAAATCCCAACAACATTAGTTTCACAAATAGAATTTCAAAATGGTGCATTAATTGATTCATTTTTTTCTTTTGATGTTTGGAAACACAGTAAGAATCACATTGAGTTATACGGTGATAAAGGTTCAATAAATATTCCTGATCCAAATATGTTTGGAGGCGATATTCTAGTTTGTAAATCAAAAAATGGAGATTGGGAAAATATAGATACCAAGAATAATAATTTAGGTAAAATAAATATTAAAAATAAATCTGAAAAAGCAAATGAGTCAGCAGGTATTGCGAACTATAGAGGTATTGGTGTCAGCGAAACAGTTGATGCAATAAAAAATAATCGTTTAAATAGATGTAGTGGAGAATTAAGCCTTCACGTTTTAGATATACTAGATAGTATTATTACATCATCAAAAGAAAATAAGAAAATAGAACTTAGAAGTTCTATTGAAAATTTAAATTACTTCTCTGAAGATGAGATTAGTAATTTACTAAAGTGAAAGGAATAAAATGAAAAAAGCTTTAATTGTTTATGGAGGTTGGCCAGGACATGAGCCAGAGAAATGTACTGAAATAATCAAAGGCATGTTAGAGCCTGAAGGATATGAGGTTAGGGCAGAATATCAAACTTCTGCATTTGCAGAAGACTATGTTCATGAAATGGATTTACTTATACCTATAGTGACTATGGCTTTTCATTTTGATCCAAGAGGAGAAATAAAAAAAACTGCTGTTAATAATGTTATTAAAGCCGTTCACAACGGTTGCGGTCTTGCTGGTCATCACGGTGGAATGTGTGATGCATTTAGACAATCAATTGATTGGCAGTTCTTAACTGGTGGTCAATGGGTAAGTCACCCAAATGGTATTCATGATTACAAAGTAAATATAACAAAAAAAGATGATCCAATCATGGAAGGCATTGAAGATTTTGATTATCATTCAGAGCAATATTATATGCATGTGGATCCATTAAATGAAGTTTTAGCAACGACAACTTTTAAAGGTAATGAAGTTTGGAAGCTTGAACAAGAACCTGGTTCATCAAGTGGTGACGCATATACAACAGAATGGTTAAAGGGTGTAGAAATGCCAGTTGCTTGGAAAAGACGAATTGGGAAAGGAAAAATTTTTTATATCTCTCTTGGTCATTTTGCTCATGAATTAAACCATCCACAAATGAATAAAATTTATAAACGTGGTTTACTTTGGGCATCAAGATAGAGTAATATAATATAATATAGGAAATCATATGACAGAATACTTTAGTAAAATACCAGAGATTAAATTTGAAGGCGAAGAAAGTACAAATCCATTTGCTTTTAAGTTTTACGATGAAAATAAAAAAGTTTTAGGCAAGTCTATGAAAGAGCATTTAAGGTTTGCTACTTGTTATTGGCATACATTTACTTGGCCTGGTCTTGATCCATTTGGTGGTCAAACATTTGATAGACCTTGGATGCAAGCAGGTGATGAAATGAAAATGGCTGAAATGAAACTTGATGCTGCGTTTGATTTTTTCACTAAAATAAAAACACCTTTTTTCTGCTTTCACGATAGAGATATTTCTCCTGAAGGTTCAAATTATGCTGAGACACAAAAAAATTTCTTTCATATTATAGATTTAATGGAACAAAAAATTAATGATTCAGGAATGAAATTACTGTGGGGAACAGCAAATGCCTTTTCACATAAAAGATATATGAGTGGTGCTTCTACCAATCCAAACCCAGAAGTTTTTGCATATAAAGCTGCACAAGTAAAAGACTGTATGGATGCAACGATGAGATTGGGTGGTCAAAACTATGTTCTTTGGGGTGGAAGAGAAGGATACGAAACTATTCTAAATACTGACATGACTAAGGAAACAGCTAATCTTCAAAGATTTTTAGAATTAGTCGTTAATTATAAACACAAAATAGGATTTAAAGGTCAAATTTTATTGGAACCGAAACCTCATGAACCAACTAAACATCAATATGACTTTGACTCTGCAACTTGTTTAGCGTTTTTACGAAAGGCAGGTTTAGAAAATGAGATTAAACTAAATGTTGAAGTTAATCATGCAACTTTATCTGGTCATAATTTTGAACATGAAATTGCTTACGCTACTTCAAACAATGCCTTAGGAAGTATTGATATTAATAGAGGCGATACTTTGATAGGTTGGGATACTGATCAATTCCCAAATAATCCTGCCGACTTAATTATGTCCTTTTATTTTATTTTTAAGAATGGTGGCTTAGGCCAAGGAGGCATGAACTTTGATGCAAAAATAAGAAGACAATCTATTGATGCTGAAGATTTATTTCATGCTCACATTGGGGGTATGGATGTATGTGCAAAAACACTTATTGCTGTTGAAAAAATGATGAATGATAATGTTATTCCTAAGTTTATTGAAGATAGATATGAAGACTGGAATAAAAGTTTGGGCCAGTTTATTCATAATAAATATACTGGATTAGATGATATAAATAAAAAAGTAATCGATGATAATATTGAACCAGAACCTCGTTCAGGAAGACAAGAATATCTGGAAAATATCTTAAATAAATATTTGTAGTTACTAACCATAAGTTTCTATACTAATTGATTTATAAATATTATGAAAATTTATAAATTAGATACAGCATCAGATTTTGAAAAATTAAACCTTTGTCTCGCAATAGGTAATTTCGATGGAATACATAAAGGGCATCAAGAAATAATAAATAAAATTAAGGAGATTGCATCAAACAATAATTTATTATCTTCTATAATGAGTTTTAATCCTCATCCTCGTGTTTACTTTAATCAAATAAATGAGCCTTTTAATATTTATACTCAAAATGATAAAATAAATTTTCTTGAAAGATTGGGTTTAGATATATTTATAGATTTTTCTTTTGATAACAATCTATCAGTATTATCAGCTGATGATTTTGTAACTAAAATTCTTATTGATAAATTAAATATTAAATACTTAGTTATAGGTACTGACTTTAAGTTTGGAAAAGACAGAAAAGGTAATTTTAAAACATTAGAAAAGTATGCTGAAAAAAATAATTTTAATATTCATTTAATTGATCCTATTATGCTTGCTGATAAATCTGATAAATATTCATCTTCAATAATTCGATCACAAATAAAAGATGGTTATATGGATGATGTTACTGAGTCTTTAGGTAGGCCCTGGCATATGCATGGAACAATAATTGAAGGTGATAAAAGAGCTAGAGAAATCAATTTTCCAACTGCTAATATGATACCAGATCAACACATATTACCAAAAAGAGGTGTTTACTGTGTGGAAGTGATATTAGAAGGCAAAAAATACAAAGGTGTTTCAAATTTTGGTTTAAGACCAACAGTTGATGGAAGCAAACTCCTTCTAGAGACACATATGTTTAATTTTAGTGAAGAAATATATGGTAAAGAATTGACTGTTGAATTCCTTACATTTATTAGGTCTGAACAAAAATTTAATAATTTTGAAGAATTAACCAAGCAAATCAACAAAGATATAAATACAGCTAAAGAATATTATCAACTATAATGGAATATAAAGATACAATTTTTCTTCCCAAAACATCTTTTGAAATGAGAGCTAACCTTCCAGCAAAAGAACCTGCAATATTAGAGGAGTGGGATAAAGAAAATATTTTTAAAAAGCTAAGAGACAAATCTAAAGGTAGAGAAAAATTTGTTCTTCATGATGGTCCGCCATACGCAAATGGACATATTCATATGGGAACTGCTCTTAATAAAATTCTAAAAGACGTTATTGTGCGAACACAACAAATGGCAGGTAAAGACTCAATTTATGTTCCTGGATGGGATTGTCACGGCTTACCAATTGAATGGAAAATAGAAGAAGAATATAGAAAAAAAGGAAAGAACAAGGATGATGTTCCAACTGTTCAATTTAGGAATGAGTGTAGAGAATTTGCAGAAAAATGGATCGATATACAAAAAAAAGAATTTAGACGACTTGGTGTTGAAGGTGATTGGGAAAATCCTTACCTCACAATGTCAAATCAAGCAGAAGCACAAATTGTTCGAGAGCTTGGAAAATTTCTTCTTGATGAAAGTTTGTATAAAGGAGCAAAACCAGTTCTCTGGTCCGTTGTAGAAAAGACAGCTCTTGCTGATGCAGAAGTTGAATATGAAGATCATACGTCTAACACTATTTATGTTAAATTTTTAATTAAAAATTCTACCGATAAAGATTTAATTGATTCTAATATTGTTATTTGGACAACAACTCCTTGGACTATTCCAGGTAATAGAGCTTTGGCTTATGGTAAAGAATTAGATTATTCACTAATTGTTGCTGAAGAATTAGAAGAAAATAGTTTAGTCAAAAAAAATGATAAATTAATATTTGCTTCAGAACTTTTAGAAAATGTAACTAAAGAAATTGGAATTAAAAAATTTAGTATAAAAAAGGAATTTAAAGGAGAAAATTTATCTTCTTGTGAATGTGAACATCCATTTAAACAATTGGGATACGATTTTATTGTAAAACCATTTCATGGGGATTTTGTAAACTTAGAACAAGGAACAGGAGTTGTGCATATAGCTCCTGGACACGGAGATGACGACTATGTTTTAGGTATAAAAAATAACATTGATATTATCCAGACAGTTCAAGATGATGGAAAATATAATCAACATGCTGTTGGTTTTGAGGGCGAGCATATTTATAAAGTAGATCATAAAATTGCAGATAAATTAGAAGAATTTTCAAAATTATTATTTAAGGGCACTCTTCGTCATAGCTACCCACATTCATGGAGGTCTAAAGCCCCTCTTATTTATAGAAATACTCCACAATGGTTCATTTCTATGGAAAAAAATAATTTAAGAGACATTGCTCTTAAATCAATTGATGAAACTATTTTCTATCCTCCTCAAGGTCAAACAAGGCTTAGATCAATGATTGAGACTAGACCAGATTGGTGTGTATCTAGACAAAGAGTTTGGGGTGTGCCTTTGCCATTATTTGTAAGTAAAAAAACAGGTCAACCTTTAAGAGATAAAAATATTATCAATAGAATAGCTGACATATATGAAAAAGAAGGAAGCAATACGTGGTTTACTGAAGATCCACAAAGATTTTTAGGGGATGAATATTCAATTAATGATTATGAACAAGTAAAAGATGTAGTTGAAGTATGGTTTGATAGTGGTTCTACACATGCTTTTTGTCTAGAACAAAGAGAAGATTTGAAATGGCCTGCATCAATGTATTTAGAAGGAAGTGATCAACATAGAGGATGGTTTCATTCATCTCTTTTAGAATCTTCAGGCACTAGAGGAAAAGCACCATACGAAAGTGTTCTAACACACGGATTTGTTGTTGATGGAAGAGGACGAAAAATGTCTAAATCCTTAGGTAACGTTATTTCTCCAGATGATATATTAAAAAAATATGGTGTAGATATTTTAAGATTGTGGGTCGTTGCTTCTGATTATTACGATGATCTTAAACTTGATAATGCTATTCTCCAATCCCAAGCAGAGTCTTATAGAAGAATAAGAAACACCTTTCGTTTTTTAATTGGCAATTTAAATAATTTTAAAAATGAAGAGTCGATAGATGAGAAGGAGTTTCCTGAATTAGAACAATATCTTCTTCATAGATTGTGGGAAGTTGATCAAATTATTCAAAAATGTGTAAAAACTTTTAATTTTCATTTAATGTTTACTACACTTTTAAATTTTTGTTCTAATGATCTTTCAGCCTTTTATTTTGATATTAGAAAAGATACCATCTACTGTGATAGTAAAAATTCAATCAAAAGGCGATCTACAAGAACTCTTTTAAATATTATCTTTAACCATTTAGTTAGGTGGTTTGCTCCTTCTATTTCTTTTACTTCTGAAGAAGCATGGAAAGCTATGGGAAATACTGAAAGTATACATCTTCAAGATTTCTTAAATTGTAAAAAAGAATACCAAAATGATCAATTAAATGAAAAGTGGAATTTGATTAAAAATATAAGAAAAGTTTCTACGGGAGCTATTGAAAAAATAAGAGAAGAAAAAATTATACGTTCAAGTTTAGAAGCTCATTTGGATATATTTATTTCAAAAGAAAATTTTGATAAAGTTAATGAAGTCATGTTTGATGAAATTGCTATTACCTCATCATATAAACTTTATGTACTTGATGAAAATAGCCAGGGTTTTTCAATAGATGAAATTGAAAATGTAAAGGTACAAGCATCAAAAGTTAGTGGTCAAAAATGTCAAAGATGCTGGAAATATGAAAAAGAATTAGTGAAAAATGAAATTTGCAATCGTTGTAATGATGCAATAAGTTAAGTGATAAAGATAGCTATACTAGTATCATTAATTTTTTTTGATCTTCTAACTAAGTATTTAATTCAAGATAATTTGTTTTTAAATCAATCAATAAAAATCAATGAATATTTAGATTTAGTTTATGTTCAGAACTTTGGTGTTTCTTTTGGTTTATTCTCTGGTTATGTTTCTCATTGGATACTAATATTTATAGCATTGATAGTTGTTATATTAATTTTTTATTTATTTATTAAATCAGATAAACAACTTGAAAAACTGGCTTATTTTTTTGTAATTATTGGCGCATTATCAAATATAATTGATAGATTGATAAATAGTTATGTTGTTGATTTTATCTTACTACATTATGAAAATTTTTATTGGCCAGCATTTAATCTAGCAGATATCTATATTACAATTGGAATTATCATGTTAATAATAAGTTTTTTTATAAAATCAAAAACAGTAAAATGAAAAAAGTTATTTTTGTAATAATCATTTCCTCAATTTTTCTATCTTCTTGTAATACTATAAGAAGTAGTGCCGGCGTAGAAAGAAAAGTAATAGATGAATATAATGTAGTTGAAAATCCTCCATTAGTAATTCCGCCAAATTTTAATTTACTACCACCAGATCAAATTAAATCAAAAGATATTGATGATACAGATAGCGAGCTTGCCAAAGAAATTCTTTTCGGCCTGGATGAAGAAAGTGATGAAACGCCTTCTGAAAATTCCGTTATCGACAATATTTTAAAAGAAACTGAAGCAGATCAAGTAGATAATAGTATCAGGGAAGATCTTGATGGAAACTTAGAAGATGAAATAAGCCAAGATAATACAGATGTTGAAAGTGAAAATATAGTAGAGCCAAAAAAGAAGAAAAGATTTTTCTTTTTCAACAGTAAAGAAGAAAATGAAGATGACGAAGAAGGTGAACCTAAAAAGAAAAAAAGATTTTTCTTCTTTTAATTTTATAAATGGAAATAAAATACTTTAATTCAAATTTTGACAAAATCACTCAAAATAAAGATACTGATCAAAGTATAACTAATTTAATAGAAAAACTTCCTTCTCTGAATATTATTTCAGATAAAAATTTATTAGAAGAAACCATAAAAATTTCAAAACAATTTAAAGAGAAAAAGGAAAAAATAATTGTATTTGGTACAGGAGGTTCAAATTTAGGAGCTAGAGCATTAAATAATATTATTTCCAATAATAAAATTATTTTAGAATTTTATGATAATGTTGATCCTATTAATTTTGAAAAAAATTTTCAAAATATTAATTTTGAGCTAACTGGCTTTTTGGTTATTTCAAAATCGGGTACTACACCAGAGACATTATCTCAATTTTCATGTCTCTATCAAAAGGCAATGGAAGCTAACAAAGTTGAAGATTTTTTTTCAAATACTCTAATTATAACTGAATTTAAAGAATCACCACTTTTTAAAATTGCAAAATATAATAATTGTTTACTATTAGAGCATCATAAAGATGTTGGAGGCAGATACTCTATATTTACTAATGTAGGTATAGTTCCTGCAATCATTTCTGGATTAAATATAGACGCACTTTTTGGTGGAGCATCTGAAGTAATTAATAATATTGATAACTACAGACCTTATGATCTTGGAAGATATTTAACTCAAAAAGAAAATGTAAAATTTACTAATAATGTTTTAATGACATATTCTGATTCACTTTATTTTTTTGGAAAATGGTATCTTCAACTTTGGGCAGAAAGTATTGGAAAAAATAATAAAGGTATTACGGCAATTCATTCAGTAGGGACCACTGATCAACATAGTCAATTACAATTGTATTTAGATGGACCTAAAGATAAATATTTCACCTTTATCACTACAGATCATTCAAATAAGGGCATAAAAATTAATAATGATATGTTTCAAGGTACTGATATTGACTATTTTAAAGATAAAACAATGGGTGATTTAATGGAGGCTGAACAGCGTGCAACCATCGAAACTTTTAAATTAAATAATTTTAGTTTTAGAGAAATTTATATTCCTAAAATAGATGAACAAAACTTAGGTAAATTATTATCTTTTAGTATTATAGAAACAATTGCTTCTTGTATGTATTTAGATGTAGATCCTTTTGATCAACCTGCTGTTGAACAAGGTAAAAAACTAACGAAAACTTATTTAAGATAATTTTAAAAAATAAATTATTGTTTTACCGTAAGTCTTTTTTTGAAGTAGATTCAAATTTTCTGGAATTACAATATCATCTCTCTCACTCGTCTCCAAACCAATCAAAGTAGTATCTTTAATTTTATTTGATAATTTTTCTAAAAACTTTGTTAAATTATACTTTGCATATGGTGGATCAATATAAACAACTGAAATATTTTGAAATTCTATTTCTAATTTAGAATTAATAAGGTCTTCTTCATAAATTTTAAATTGATTATTTTTACAAATATCTAAACAATTTGTTCTTAAAATATTAATAACCTCAATATTATTTTCAAAAAAAATTACTTCACTCATGCCTCTAGAAATTGCTTCTAAACCCATTGTGCCAATACCTGCGAAAAGATCTAAAAAAATTTTATTTTTATATAATTCAATTGAATTTTTGATTGCATAACTTTCAATAACTGAAAAAAAAGCTTCTCTTTTTAGAGAAGAAGTTGGTCTTACAAAATCATTAATACTAGCTAATTTTTTTTGTTTAAACTTTCCTCCAGTAATCCTTATCATTTTATAATTGTATTTAATTTTTGAAATTGCCCCTCTTTAAGCTTACCAAGCTTGTAAGGGCCATATCCTATTCTTATTAACTTAACTATATTCCATGAAAAATAATTACAAATATTTCTAATCTCTCTATTTTTTCCTTCTTTTAGTTTAAAAATTAACCAACTCTGATTTTTTAATTTTTTTTCAAAGGTAACTTTAATTTTTCTATAACTAATTTCCTTAATTGTAATGCCTTTATTAATTTTTTGCAGATCAATATTTTGTACTTTGCTATTTATACAAACTCTATAGATCCGCTCAACGTTTGAAGATGGATGTTCTAAATATCTTGAATAATCACCATTATTAGTAAGCAAGATCAACCCTTCACTCATATAATCTAATCTTCCTACACATATCAATTGACCAATATTTTTTGGTAATAAATCAAAAATTTTTTTCCTACCTAAATTATCTTTTGTACTACAAATATATTTAATTGGTTTGTATAACTTCCATACTTCAACTTTATTTATTTTTTTAACAATTTTATTATTAACTTTAATAATATCTAAATTACTTACTTTATGACTTGGGTGAGCACATATTTCATTATTAATTTTAATTTTCTTTTCAATAATTAATTTTTCTGCATCTCTTCGTGAACAAATTCCAGCACTTGATAGATATTTTGAAATTCTAATATTCACTTTGCTTCATTAATAAAATTTTTTATTATTTTTATATCAGATTTTGTAATTAAAAATTCAGGGTGCCATTGCAAGCCAATACACCATTTATGTTTTTTGTGCTCTATTCCTTCAATAACACCATCATTGGCTGCACATGAAACATTAAGGTCTTTACCAATTTTTTTTACTGACTGATGATGTGCACTATTAACTTTTATTTTTTGAGTCCCACATATTTTATATAATTGAGTTTTTTTTAAAATATTAACACTGTGACTAGTTTGATTTCTTGGATTTACTTGTTCATGGTTTATCGGATCTCTTTTTAAATCTTGTATTAATGTTCCACCACATGCAACATTGATAAGTTGCGCACCACCACAAATTCCCAATATAGGTTTGTTATATTTAAAAAAATTATTGAAAATATTTAATTCAAAATTTGTTCTCTTATTTTTTATATTTTTAGATTGAGTATTACTTGTTTTATATAATTTAGGATTAATATCAAAATCACCTCCAGTAATAATTAGACCATCAATTAAATCACAAAAATCACCAATATATTTTTTTTCATGTAAAAGAGGAAAAGGAATAGCATTAAATTTTGTTAAGGAAGTTAAGTAATTTTCCCTCAATGCATACCATGGAAATTTTGAGTATGTTTTCTTTTTTTCGCTATCAAGAGTTATTCCAATAATTGGTTTTTTCATTATAATTCAATTATAATGTACAACATAAGTGTGTTCCAGAATGAACGTTGATTTTTTTATGAAAGAAGCAATTATTGAAGCAGATAAAGCTTATAATTTAAATGAAGTTCCAGTCGGAGGAATACTTGTTGATAATAAAACGAAGAAGATTGTAGCTAGAAGCTACAACACAGTAAATAAAAATAAAAATGCTATCAAACATTGTGAATTAAATCTTATTCAAGAAACGTGTGAAAGACTAAAACTTAAATATTTAGAAAATATGACATTATTTGTTACCTTGGAACCATGCACAATGTGTGCTAGCGCAATAAGTGAAGTACATATTAAAGATCTATATTTTGGGGCGTATGATGAAAAAAATGGAGGAATTGAAAAACTCCGAGTTGCTTTTCAAAGAGAAAATATATTTATGCCAACTATTTATGGTGGCATTATGGAAAAAGAATGTAGTAATTTATTAAAAAAATTTTTTAAAAATAAGCATGATAGATAAAATTAATATACCAGAATTTGAAGTTTCAGAATTTAATCAAGCATTTAAAGAAGTAATTGAGTCCAATTTTAATTATGTAAGAATTAAAGGAGAAATTTCTGAGGTAAAAACCGCAACAAGAGGGCAAATTTATCTAACACTTAAAGACGAAGATTCAATTTTAAGTGGAGTTATTTGGGATCAGAAAAAAAAATATTTAGATATAAATCCGGAAATAGGACTAGAAATAATTGCAACTGGGAGAATCACTACTTGGTCTCGCTATAAAACTACTTACCAGATAGATATTGATAAAATTGAAATTGCAGGAGAGGGAGCACTTTTAAAAATCATTGAAGAAAGAAAAAAAAGACTTCAAAAAAAAGGCTATTTTGATGAAGATAAAAAAATTCCATTACCTTTTTTGCCTGAGAGATTAGGTATAATTACATCTCCCACTGGTTCTGTAATATATGATATAATTAATAGAGTGAATGATCGTTTTCCAATGCCTTTAGATATATGGCCTGTTTCTGTACAAGGTGTTGACGCAGCATATAGCATTATAAATGCTATCGAAGGTTTCAATAAACTTAAATTAGGCAAACCAGATATTCTTATTGTTGCTAGAGGTGGAGGAAGTACGGAAGATTTAATGGCATTTAATGATGAAAATCTTGCAACAAGTGTTTTTGATTCAAAAATACCAATTATTTCAGCAATAGGTCATGAAACAGATACAACAATTATTGATTTAGTATCAGATTTAAGAGCGTCTACACCAACTGCGGCAGCTGAAAAAGCTACCCCAGTTAGATTTGAACTAATAGAAAAAATTAAAAATTTACAACTAAGATTAAACACAAAGGTTAATTCACAAATTCAGTCCAAAAAGGAAAATTACGAATATTTAAATAAGTTTCTTAAATCACCAAGCTTAATAGTTAATAATTACAAGGAAAAGCTTTTAGATGATTATAAAAATTTAACTTTATCAATTGAAAACAAATTTAGCATTTCTAAATTAAAATTCATAAATTTAGGTAAATCTGTAATTTCTCCAGATTCTTTAGTTAACTTAACAAAAACAAAGATAAATAATCTTTCAAAAAATCTACATTTAAATATTGCTAATAACTACAAAGTTAATCTTGCAAAATACAAAGCAAATATGAGACTTCTTTATTCAAATTCTATCTCTTCAAATCTTAAAAAGGGATACGCTATTTTGATGAATAAAAAGAAAATTGTTAAGACTACAAAAAAAATTGCTACTAATGATCAGTTATCTGTTAAGCTTATTGATGGAACAATTGATATTAAGGTAAAAAAAATTAACTAAATCTTTTATGTTGCCAGAACCATTGAGTTGGTTCTGCTTTGATCCACTCTTCAATCTTATTATGAATTTTTTCCATCATCTGAGTATCATTTACTTCTAAATTATTGTGATAAAATGGTTCTAAAAATGTCAGTTCAATATTTCCATCATTAATTCTCTTATTTTGTATTGGAATTATTGGTAAATTATATTTTCTAGCTATTTTTAAAAAACCCGTTTGTGTCTTAACTTTTTTGTTAAAAAACATCACTTCTTCTCCTGAGGAATCTTTTTGGTCTATCAATAATACAATTGATAAAGAATTATTTATTGCATCTAAAATATCTTTAGCACTTTTCTTTCCCTTGGGAGTGTAAAAACTATTTTTAGAGACAAGTGAATTTTGTCTAATATTTAGTATTAGTTTATCTATAAAATTATTATTTATATGCCTATAAATACCAACAATATTAATTCCAATTCTATCTAGACTTGGCACTAAAACTTCCCAATTAGATTGATGAATACTGATAAAAATTGCTTGTTTATTATTTTTGATAAAATCTTCAATATTCTCTATTTTGTTATATTTAATTTTATTTTTATTGAAAATATCATTAATTCTCAAAAGTTCACAAATTGTTATTCCTAAATTATTCCAACTCTTTTTAATAATATTTTTTATTTCTTCATCTTTAAGATTTGGAAAAACATGTTTACAATTATTAATGGCAGTTTTATTCGCTCCTGAAAATTTACCAAAAAATCTAAATAGAAAAGATGAAAACTTTACAGATAAATTTAGTGGTAAAATTTTATATAAAAAATAAATAAAAATGAAACCGATATACTGCAAAAAATAAAATACGTATTTCATAATACTAAATCATTAATTTTATTTTCTAGTATATTGCTCAAAATCTCTTTAAGTAAAATTTCATCTTCAAATTCGATTTCACCATTTAGAGTGCTGACTAAGGATCGATATGATTTTGGAATTCTTACAAAATCTTTTTTTGTAGTAACTAATATAGATTTTGTAAGGTTAGCATTTTCTGCAAGATTTAACATATCATTCTCATCAAATATATGATGATCAGGATAGCTAATTTTTTTTTCTAAAATAGCACCTTGTTCAGAAAGCGAATTATAAAATTTTTCAGGGTAAGCAATACCTGCAAAAGCTGTTACTTTTTGATTTTTATATATTTTATTATCTGTACTTATTTGAAATTTTGCATGAATAATAGGAACAGTGCTAGGAATTTTAGCTTTTACATCTTGTGATATTTCTCCAATTACGATGACAAGATTTGCTCTGGAAATACCTCTTGAAATACTCTCTCTCAGAGGACCAGATGGAATTACTCGCTTATTTCCAAAACCCTGTTCTCCATTAATTACAATTATTGAAAAATCTTTTTGTAGAGTTGGGTTTTGAAAACCATCATCCATAATTATACAGTCTGCACCTTTTTCTTTAGCTAAAATAAAGGATTTATTTCTATCCTGTCCAATCCAAGTTGGAGCAACTTCAGCAAGCAACAAAGATTCATCTCCAACACTTTTTGCTGAGTGCCACTCTTCAACAAGAACATTAGATCTTTCAACACCACCATAACCTTTTGAAACAAAGTGAGGATTATATCCATTAAGCTTTAATAAATTTCCAATTTTTAAAGCAACGGGTGTTTTACCTGCTCCCCCCACCACTATATTCCCAATACAAATTACAGGAATTCCAGAAGATGTTTTTCTACTAACAAAATTTCTTATTTTAGTTCCAAATCTAAATAGTAATGAGAGTGGATATAAGGAATTTGATAAGTATGTGTCATTTTTTTTATACCAAAATTTAGGAGCTTTAAGCATTTTAATTAATGTACTTTTCGATGTCTTTGAAAAGCTTTTCTTTTTCAAAGAAAGATCTATTAGAAAACTCAATTGCATTTGCTTGAATTTTTTTTATTTCCAAATTATTATTTAGTAATTCTTTCATCTTTATATCAATATCTTCAAACTTATTTACTATTATACATGATTTTGCTTTTACCATATCTTCATAAATATTAGTCCAATTATCAACATTATTACCACTAATAATTGCACATCCATAACTTGCAGGCTCAATAGGGTTATGTCCACCAATATTTTTTAAAAAAGAACCACCTAAAATAACTAAATCACTAATTTTAAAATATTGATCTAATTTTCCAAAACTATCAATTATTACGATATTATTTTCTTCAAATTCTTTTTTAGATTCTAAAGAAATATTAAATCCTTCTTTATTTAATTCTTGCTTAATTATACTAATTCTTTCTGGATGCCTTGGTGCAAGATAAATTTTTAAATTAAATTCACGAATTGTTTTTTTAATACATTTAATTATTTCTTTTTCCTCATTAGAATGAGTACTTGCAATCATGATTGTATTTGATTGATCTTTATTTATTGAATAATTGTTTTTGTTATTAGCTAATTTTAAATTTCCAACATAGTCAATTTGTAAGTTTGTTAATTCTTGAATTCTTTTTTTGTCATCTTTGCTTTGCGCAAAAATTTTATTAAAACTCATTAATGAATTTCTGTAGAAATTTTTAGTAGTTTTCCATTTTTTAAAAGATGTTGGGGAAATCCTTGCATTTAAATATAAACAATTGATATTTTTAACTCTGATTTTATTAAGCATATTTGGCCAAATATCTGACTCTATCCATAGAATTAGATTTGGTTTCCAAAAGTTTAAAAACCTTGAACACCACAGAGACACATCAAATGGGATGTACTGATGGATAATTTTATTTTTATAAAACTCCTCAATATATTCCGCTGAAGATTTTGTTGTTGTTGTAACTAAAATATCAAATATTTTATGATATCGTTCTATAATTAAATCTGAAGATTTAAATTCGCCAATACTTGCAGCATGTATCCATAAAGTTTTTTTCTCAGTATTTTTTTTTATCGTTGGTTTTCCAAACCTTTCAATAAATCTTAGCCTATCCTCTTTTTTTCTATAAATACGAATAAATATATTAAAAATAATTAATGGTATTAGAAGAGTACTTAGTATTTGATATATTCTAAACATTTAGATTTTTTTCTGCTGATTCTATGCAATCATTAATTTTTTCTTCCAAGAAATTTTTATATCTATCTAAATCATCATCTTTAGTAGAAGAAGGAATAATAATTGGCTCACCCCAGACAAATCTACATTTTGAAAATGGATATGTTATTAAAAATGAGTCCCAAGATTTAAGTTTAAGATTTTTATTTGAGGCAAAACCAAGAGGTATTATTGGGACTTGAGAATGAATTGCAATTTTTATAATTCCTTCTGAGACTTTCTTATTTGGTCCTCTTGGTCCATCAGGAGTAATACCAATATAATTTCTATCTTTTAAAATTTTAAATACTTTCCTCAATGAGGGTGATTTATTTTTTGACATTATAGAAACATTTTTTAAATTAAAATGACCTGCAATATATGCACCAAATCGACCATCACTATGGCTAGATGCTAACATATTTAACACAGCTTTACTTTTCCATACATGTCCTATCATCATCAATTGACCATGCCAAAATGCTAAAATAAAAGGTTTATTTTCTCTCCACAATTTTTCCGGTAATTCAGAGTTTATAATCTGTATTTTAGAAGTGTAACATACAAATAAGATATATAGGTAACCTATAAATGCCAAAATTTTTTGAGATATAGAAAATTTAAAAATTTTTTTTTTAAAACTCATTTTCCAACTGTTCTCTTAGTTGTAATTTTTTGTAAATTGTTGATTTTGAAATTAACTCTTCATGCTTACCCTGACTTTCAATTTTGCCTTTATCTAAAACGTAGATAATGTCTGCATCTTCTATTGTGCTTAATCTATGTGCAATTATTAATTTGGTTTTATTATTCATAAGACTATTTATTGTTTCATGAATTTTATTTTCAGTTATGTTATCTAAAGAAGATGTAGCTTCATCCATAATTAAAAGTGGAGCATCTTTTATTAGAGCTCGGGCAATAGCAATTCTTTGTCGTTGTCCACCTGATAATTTTATGCCGTTTTCTCCAATAATAGTGTGTAGTTTTTGATCCAATTCTTCTGAAAAACTATTTATCCCAGCATTTTTAGCAACTAAATTAATCTCTTCATCAGTTGCTTCAAGGTTTCCATATTTAATGTTATTAAATATACTCTCATTAAATAAAATTGTTTCTTGAGTTACTATTGAAACACTATTTCTTACATCTGTCAGATCTAGTTCTTTTATATCTTTAGAATTAATTAATATAGAGCCTGAATAATTATCATATAATCGCAAAATTATATTTGCTATAGTTGATTTACCAGATCCAGATAAGCCAACTAATGCAACTTTTTTTCCTTTTGGTATTCTTAAACTTATTTTATCAAGTACTGTATTATCGTTATATGCAAATGAAACGTCTTTAAAAACAATGTCTCCATCTAGATCTATGGTTTTTTTTGGAGCAATATTTTCTATATTTTTTTCACTTGTATCTAAAAGTTTAAATATTCTCTCAGCTCCAGCTAGTCCTTCTTGGACACTAATGTTTAGATTGCCAAGTGCCTTTACCGGTTGATAAGCTAGAAGAAGACTTACTAAAAAACTCATAAATTGACCTGTAGTCATACTTTCATTTAAGACAAAAACACCCCCAGCATAAATTGAGAGTGCTACAGCTAAACTTCCAATAAATTCCATTAAAGGGCTTAAGCGGTTGCTAATAAAAGCAGATTTTGTAAAATATTTTTGAATGAAACTAATTGTTTCAAAAGCTCTTTGTTTTTCATAGTTTTCTCTTGAGTATGCTTTTACTTGTCTAATACCTTTAATGCTCTCAGCTAATACATTAGAAAAAACTGCAATTTCGTTTTGGATAGTGTAAGTAATTTTTCTTATACTCTTTCCAATTTTTCTTATGGGCCAGATTGCCAAAGGGAATGCAAAAAAAGCAAAAAGAGTTAGAGTCCAACTTTGGTAAAACATATTACCTAGTAAAAAAATAATAACTAAAACATCTTTTATAATTCCTGTTACAGATTTAACTATTGCAAGTCTTAAGTAGTAAGTATCATTTATGAGTCTTGAAATTAAATTACCTGACTTAGAGTCATTATAAAATTTCATATTCAAATACATAAGTTTTTCAAACATCTGAGTTTGAAGTTTTGCAATAATAGAATGTGCAACTTTACTCATTTGATAAGAGTGAGTATATGTTGCCAATCCTTTACAAAGGGTCACTACAATAATTGCAATTGGAATTAAAAATAACATTTCTTTATTCCCTTTGATTAAGACTTCATCAAGCGCAGGTCTTACTAACCAAGCATGTAAACCTGTTGCTGCTGCTGAGATAACCATCATCAATAAAGCTAATATTATTTTGAGTTTATGACCCATTAAATAATGAAAAACTATTCTTGAAGTAACTGATTGTTTTTTTTCTGAGGACATTAAAAAGTTTGTAAAAGTAAAAACAACATAATTGCAAAAATATTATTTTGTCTGAAATAATAATTTGAGCTTGAAGGTGATGTTATATCCCATTTCTGGATTGCTATATACGTACAAATTGCGATAGTTGCTATAATAATTGAACTTAGTAAAAAATTTGAGGAATTCCATACAAAATAAGACAATATAATTAAGATAATAAGATAGCATGTTTGAACAAATCTTTTACCATTTTTATCAAAATAAACTGCAGTAGATTTGATCTTATTTAAAATATCATCTGCCTTATCTTGGTAGGCATAAATAGTATCATATGCTAATGTCCAAAATATACATACAAAATACAATAAAAGAAAATCGAATGTAATTCGTGTATTAAATTGCATTGAAACTATTAGCACCCCCCAACTAAAAATAATTCCAAGGAATAACTGTGGGAAGAAAGTAATTCTTTTCATAAAAGGATATAAAATAACAAATGGCATACTTAACAAACCCAATACAATTGACTTAAAATTAAACTCGAGAAGAATGAAAAAACTAATTACTAATAATATTATTAATAATAATATCGCTTCAGTAATAGAAATCTTTTTTGACGCTAAAGGTCTAAATTTGGTACGTGTAACTTTTTGATCAAAATCAATATCAATGATGTCATTAATTATACAACCTGCACTTCTCATTAAAAAAGAACCAATTAAAAAAAGTACATACCAAAATATTAGTTTAGAAGTTTCTGTTTTTAATAACGCTAAACCAAACCAGCAAGGCCACATTAATAGAAGGAAGCCAATAGGTTTGTTAAGTCTGATTAACTCACAATAATCAAATATTTTTTTTACAACTAAGTTATCCCACATATTTGAATATAATGTTATAATTCTAAACTATTGTAATGAAAATGTCTAAAACACGATTATTTGTATCAAAAAAATTATCAGCCAATATTTTAATTTATATAAAAAATAAGCAGCACCACTTTTTGAAAAATGTTCTTAGAATCAAAAAAGAAGATAACATAAATTTATTCGATGGTTTGACAGGTGAATGGCTATCTAAAGTAATTTCTATCAATAGAGATAATATTGTTTTACAAATACAAAACAAATTGAGAGATATTCCTCAAGAAACTGATTTATGGCTAATATTTGCTCCAATCAAATCTTATAGAATGAATATTACCATTCAAAAAGCTACCGAGCTTGGCATTTCTAGATTTATTCCAATTTTGACAGAATATACAAATCAATCAAAAATAAATTTTAAAAATTTTGAATTAAATATGATTGAAGCATCAGAACAATCTGAGAGATTGTCAATTCCGACTTTAGAAAAAACTATTAAACTAGATGATTTAGTTGACAATTTTCCGTCTGATAGAGGGTTAGTATTTTGTGACGAAGGAAATGAAAATTTACCAACTATTTACAATGCATTAATTAATGAAACAAAAAAATACAAAAAATGGTCTGTCATTATTGGACCTGAAGGTGGTTTTTCTGAAAAGGAACGAACAACCATCTCTTCTTTGTCTTCATGTATATCCGTCTCTTTGGGAAAAAGAATTCTACGATCAGACACTGCAACTACTGCTGCAATTTTTTCTATTCAATCGGTTATTGAATAAATCATAATGAGCGACAACCTGTCCTAGAATTTTGCCTCTAAATCACTGGTTAATTTACTGAATAATTTATTTATTAGTGTATACAATAATTAATTAAGATGCGCATTTTATCCTTTATTACCGCTACATTTATGACTTTTGCTTCTTCAGCAAATGGTATTTCTGATTGGCAGTTAGGTTTTCAAACACCTGCAAGTGACGTAATGAGAAATGTTTATGATCTTCATAATTTTGTATTAATTATGATGACTGCAATCACGATATTTGTTCTGTTTCTAATCTTTTACGTTGTATTCAGATTTAGAAGAAAAGTAAATCCAGTTGCTTCTAAAACTACTCATAACACATTTATAGAAATACTATGGACCGGGATTCCAGTAATAATATTAATTTTTATGGCTATCCCATCTTTTAAGTTAGTATATCAGCAAGATGTAATACCTGAAACAGATATGACTATTAAAGTCATAGGTCATCAGTGGTACTGGGAGTATCAATACCCAGAACATGATGACATTTCTTTTGAGAGTTATATGACACCTGATGAAGAATTAGAACCAGGTGACATAAGATTATTAACAGTAGATAACCACCTAGTTTTACCAGCAAATAAAAATATTCACGTATTAGTTACTGCTGGTGATGTGCTTCATAGTTTTGCTATGCCTTCATTAGGTGTAAAAAAAGATGCGGTTCCTGGAAGACTTAATGAAACATGGTTCAATATAGATGAGCCAGGAATATATAGAGGTCAGTGTTCCGAATTATGTGGAACAGGTCATGGGTATATGCCCATTGTCATAGAGGCTCTTAATGAAAAAGATTTCAACAATTGGATAATTGAACAAAAAAATAAGTTAGCATTAGCAAACGCAATAACCACTAAAGAGAATACAATAGAATAGGAGAAAAATGAGTTACGCAGATTCAGCAAGTCATGACCATCATGATCATAAACCGGGATTTATTAAAAGATGGTTTTTTTCTACCAATCATAAAGATATTGGAACTCTCTACATAATATTTGCCATACTAGCTGGTTTAGTTGGAGGTTTCTTTTCATTATTAATGAGAGCTGAATTAGCTGCTCCAGGCTTAGATGTCGTTGCTGATGGTCAAGTTTGGAATGTAATTATCACTGCCCATGGTTTGTTAATGGTATTTTTTGTTGTAATGCCTGCATTAATAGGTGGCTTTGGAAACTGGTTTGTCCCATTAATGATTGGTGCACCTGATATGGCTTTTCCAAGAATGAATAATTTTAGTTTTTGGATACTTGTTCCTGCTCTAGTTTTATTAGTTGTTTCAGCAACAATTGGAACTGGTGCTGGTACAGGGTGGACAATATATCCTCCACTCTCAAATAAACTTGGTCACGCAGGACCTTCTGTTGATATGGCGATTTTTGCTCTTCATTTAGCAGGTGCTTCCTCAATCTTAGGTGCGGTTAATTTTATAACAACAATACTTAATATGAGAACTCCTGGAATGACTCTCCATAAGATGCCTCTTTTTGTATGGGCTATGTTGATTACAGCATTCTTACTTTTATTAGCTGTTCCTGTTTTAGCTGGAGCAATAACAATGCTTCTTACTGATAGAAATTTTGGTACAACATTCTTCAATCCTGCAGGTGGCGGAGATCCAGTTCTTTTCCAACACTTGTTTTGGTTCTTTGGTCATCCTGAAGTTTACATTATGATATTACCAGCTTTTGGAATTGTAAGTCAGGTCATTTCTACTTTCTCAAGAAAGCCAGTATTTGGATATCTAGGAATGGTGTATGCTATGATATCTATAGGATTTATAGGTTTTATTGTTTGGGCTCATCATATGTTCACAGTTGGAATGAGTGCAGATTTAAGAGCATATTTTATGCTAGCTACAATTATTATTGCTGTTCCAACTGGTATCAAAATATTTAGTTGGATTGCAACCATGTGGGGTGGATCACTTACTTTTGAAACTCCAATGCTATTCGCAATCGGATTTGTTTTCTTATTCACACTTGGAGGAGTAACAGGAGTTATTCTAGCTAATGCTGGAATAGATACTGTAATGCATGATACGTACTATGTTGTTGCACACTTCCATTATGTTCTGAGTATGGGTGCTATGTTTGGAATTTTTGCAGGCATTTACTATTGGTTTGGAAAAATGTCCGGAAGAAAATATAATGAATTCTTAGGTAAACTTCATTTTTGGTTATTTTTTATTGGAGTAAATGTAACATTTTTCCCTCAACATTTCCTAGGACTTGCTGGTATGCCTAGAAGAATTCCAGATTATCCAGATGCTTATGCAGGATGGAATCTTGTATCAACTTATGGTTCTTACATCTCTTTTGCTGCTACTTTAATATTTCTTTTCGCAATTGTGTATGCTTTATTTTTTGGAAAGAAAGAAGTTGCTAACCCTTGGGGAGAGGGAGCTGATACTCTTGAATGGACACTGTCTTCACCTCCACCATTCCACCAGTTTGAGACTTTACCTAAATTCAAAGGATAATATAAGTGGATGCTAAATCCTTAGAAGCTGGTTATAGCAATAATTTTCTCTTAAGAAAATTTAAAGGTTATTACGAACTAATGAAACCAAGAGTTATGTCTTTGGTTATCTTTACAGCGTTTGTTGGAATGTTTTTGGCACCTGGGCAGATAACATTTCTTAATAGTTTTCTTGTAATAGTTGCTATTGCTTTAGGAGCTGGTTCTTCAGCAGCAATCAATATGTGGTTTGATGAAGATATAGATAAAACTATGGAAAGAACAAAACTAAGACCAATTCCTCTAGGAATAGTTTCTAAAAATGAAGCCTTAGTTGTAGGAATATTTACAGGTACTATTTCTTTAATTTTGATGCAATGGTTCTCAAACTCATTAGCAACAAGCTTACTTCTTTTTACAATTCTGTTTTATGTATTTATCTATACATTTTGGCTTAAACGAACAACTTCATTAAATATAGTTATTGGAGGAGCAGCCGGAGCAATTCCTCCAATTATTGGATGGACAGCAGTTGTTCCTGAATTAAATTTCTTACCAATTAGTTTATTTGTAATTATATTTTTTTGGACTCCACCTCATTTTTGGGCCCTATCCGTATATAGATATAATGATTATAAAAATGCTAATGTGCCTATGTTACCAAATGTTAGTAGTATTGAAGATACAAAGAAACAGATTGTTTATTATGCTTTAATATTAATTTTATCGAGTTATCTTCCATACTTAGATAGCAATGTTGGAACAATATACTTAGCTATAGTTTCTATATTAAATTTATTATTATTTAATAGCTCTTTAAAGTTAAAAAAATCTAAAGAAAAAAAATCCATACCAAATTCTGAAGGATTAAAATTTTTTGCTATTTCAATCCTTTACTTATTTAGTTTATTTTCAGCATTGTTGATTGATCATGTGGTATTAGGATGAAAAACAGAAGAAGAAAAAATATTATCACTTTAATAATCTTACTTTGTATAGTTGCATTCTTTTATTTATGGACTCTATTCAAGGCTAATATTTTTGGAGTATAATGACTAATACTAGAACAGCTTTAGGATTATCATTAATTGTTTTAACAATGATTACTTTAGTTGCTTTCTCTGTACCCCTATATGACTTATTTTGTCGAGTTACTGGTTATGGTGGTAAGACAAGTACATCTGAGTTCCTCTCATCATCAATTTTAGAAAGAGATATTGATCTTAAATTTAATGCTGATGTTAATGATAGTATAAATTGGACTTTTACTGCACCAGAAAATATTAAATTTAAAGTTGGTGAAAATAAACTCGTTAATTATAAAGCTACCAATCAATCTGACGAAGAAACAATTGGAACTGCGACATTTAATGTTCTACCAGAAAAGGTTGGTCCATATTTTATTAAAACACAGTGTTTCTGTTTCGAAAAGCAGGCTTTGAAACCTGGAGAAACAATTGAAATGCCAGTTGTGTTTTATATTGACCCTTCAATTAATGAAGATCCAACAATGAATGATGTTGAAGAGATAACATTGTCATATACCTTTTTTAAATATATAGAATAACCAATGGGTAATAAATCAACAACAGGTCAAAAACATCCATATCACTTGGTTGATCCAAGCCCTCTTCCATTCTTATCATCAATAGCTGGTCTTGCAATGGCTGCCGGTCTTGTATTTTATATGCATTATGGAACCTCTTGGCTTTTAATTCTTGGAACTATCGGTTTGTTGACTATTATGTTCCTTTGGTGGAGAGATGTAATTAAAGAATCAACTTTTCAAAAAGTTCACACACCTGTTGTAGAACTTGGATTAAGATATGGAATGGCACTTTTTATTGCATCAGAAGTAATGTTCTTTGTTGCTTTCTTTTGGGCTTTCTTTGATGCAAGTTTAACACCTAAATTACCTATAGAGGAATTCTCAGAAACTTTTGACAGTAATGGCGCTGTTGGAATTTGGCCACCAGAGGGTATTAAAACTTTTGATCCACTTGATGTTCCTTTTTTAAACACATTAATATTGTTAATGTCAGGTACTACTTGTACATGGGCTCACCATGCTGTTAGAGAAGGTCATAGAGATCAAGCTATTCAGGCATTATGGTGTACTGTTGGTCTCGGAATTTTCTTCTCATTTATGCAGGGTGTAGAATATTACGAGGCAGCTCATCATTATTTTAGTTTTACTGATGGAATTTATCCATCAGTATTTTATATGGCTACTGGTTTTCATGGATTCCATGTAATGGTTGGAACAGCATTCTTAGCTGTTTGTTTGTATCGTGTTTATAAAAATCATTTTACCCCAGATAGGCATTTTGGTTTAGAAGCTGCAGCATGGTACTGGCACTTTGTTGATGTAGTTTGGCTGTTCTTGTTTGTCTGCGTTTATGTTTGGGGTGCATAAATTAAAAACTTTCCAATAAAATTTTTTTTATTTAGTTCATTTTGTATTGCTCTGACAATATTTTTAGGAATTTGGCAATTGCAAAGACTTGAATGGAAAGAAAAAATAATAGCTGAATTTAACGAACTTAAAGATCAAAAACCTCTTTCACTCTCTATGGGAAAAATGAAGTATCCAAATATTGATGAATTTACTAAAGTAATCACTTTAGGAAGTGTTGACAGAAGTAAAAAAATTTTTTTCCCTGCTAAAACAATGAATGGGATTTCTGGTGTTAGAATAGCTAGTTTATTGTCAGATAATCATGGTAATAATTATTTAATTGATGAGGGCTGGTTTGAACAAAGTAGATATGATTATTTTAAAGACAATAATGAAATAATAAATGCTGAAATTCTAGGATATATCCGATATCCAACTCAAAAAAAGATGTTTACTCCCGAGAATTCTATCTCTTCAAATGAATGGTATTATTATGATTTGGAGCAAATTCAAACTTTCTTAAATGTTAACATCAATCAAAAATTTTTCATTAAAAATATGAGCAATTATGCAGAGAATTTCTTAATACCGTCATCTCAAAATCATAATTTTTCAAATAATCATTTGCAGTATGCAATTACATGGTTTTTGATGAGTTTTTCTTTTTTGATTATTTTTATAATTTATTTATTTAGGAAGAAAAAATGAAAACATATTTAAAACTTAAAGAGATCTTTCATGAAGCTTCACTGGCATCAGATATTGCAGGTATTTTACACTGGGATATGGCAACAATGATGCCGAGTAGCTCAAGAGATCAAAGATCAGATCAATTAGCCTATTTATCAAAACTTAGTCATAGTAAAATTTCATCTTCTGAAGTTGGTGATTTAATTGAAGACTCAAAGAATCTTAATCTAAATAACAACGATCAGAAAAACTTAAATGAAATGGATAGAGAATATAAATTAGCTTCTGCTATTCCAACGCAGCTTGTAGAAAAAATTTCAAAATCTTCAGCTAAATGTGAAGGTGTTTGGCAAGAGGCAAGGGAAAAGTCAGATTTTAATTTAGTAAAAAAAGATTTAAAAGAACTTATAAATTTAACAAAAGAAGAAGCAAATATTCTAGGGGAAACTTTTAAAGTTTCTCCTTATGAAGCACTAATAAATAAATTTGAACCTTCTTCAGAAGAAAATAAAATATCTGAAGTATTTGGTGATTTACAAAAATTTCTGACACCACTTATTGATAAAATTATTGATAAGCAAAAAAAAGAAGAAACATTTCAATTTGAAACAAGTATTGATGAAGAAAAGCAGAAAAATATTTCTGAATATATAATGAAACAAATAGGTTTTGATTTTACAAGAGGAAGACTTGATAAAAGTGTCCACCCTTTTTGTGGAGGATCTACAAATGATGTTAGAATTACAACTAGATATAATAATGAAAATCCATTTTCATCTTTAGATGGTGTTATGCATGAAACTGGACATGCATTATATGAGCTAAACTTACCAAAAGATTGGATGCATCAGCCAGCAGGTAAATCTAGAGGGATGGCCATGCATGAAAGTCAATCACTATTAATTGAAATGCAAATCACTAGATCTTTAGCTTTTAAAAAATTTTTATCTAATACTTTAAATAAAAAATTTAATATTAAAGACAAAGCTACAAATCCAGACAATCTTTACAAATTAGGTACTCGAGTAAATAAATCGTTTATAAGAGTTGAATCGGATGAAGTAACCTATCCCTTACATATTATATTAAGATTTAATTTAGAAAGAAAAATTTTTAACAATGAAATAAATATTGCAGACATTCCAGATGCCTGGAATGATGAATTTAATAAATTATTTAATTTATCGATAAATAAAGACACGGATGGATGTTTACAAGATATTCATTGGTTTGCCGGATTATTTGGATACTTTCCAACATATTCATTAGGAGCACTCACTGCTGCTCAATTTGCTTCTCAATTAAGAACTAATCAAAAGGAATTAGATCAGGAAATAGAAAATGGTGAATTTTCAAATTTAGTAAATTGGCTTAAAAAAAATATTCATGAAAAAGCTAGTTTTTTTTCAACTAATGAGGTTTTAGAACAGGTTACAAAGTCGCCTTTAAATGCTAAATATTTCAAAGAATATATTACTAATCGCTATCTTTAATGAAATATTTAAGCACAAGAGATGATTCTCTAAGCAGATCATTCAACGACATTCTTTATCAAGGATTATCAAGAGATGGCGGTCTATATTTACCCCAAACCTGGCCCAAAATAGACTTACTAAGTTTAAAAAATAAATCATACGAACAAGTGGCATGCGAAATTATTTTTCCTTATGTAATTGAAAATATAAAAAAATTAGAATTACAAAAAATTTTAAATGAAACTTATGCAAATTTTAATCATGAAAAAATAGCTCCATTAGTAGAATTAGAAAATAATAAATTTTTATTAGAATTAATTTATGGGCCTACTTATGCTTTTAAAGATTATGCTTTACAATTTCTTGGTAACTTATTTTCTACAAGTTTAGAGATTTCTCCAAAAAAAATTACTATTTTAGGCGCAACTTCTGGTGATACTGGCTCAGCTGCAATTCATTCTTTTAAATCAAAAAAAGATATAAATGTATTTATTCTACATCCTCATAATAAAGTATCGCCTATTCAACAAAAACAAATGACTACAGTAATTGATAAGAATATTTTTAATATTGCTATAGATGGTAATTTTGATGATTGTCAAAAAATTGTCAAAGAATTATTTGTTGATGATGAAATACAACAGTCTACCTCTTTAACTGCTGTAAACTCTATAAATTGGGCACGATTAATTGCGCAAGTAGTTTATTATTTTTGGTCTTATTTACAAACTGATAAGCATCAAATAAATTTTATTGTTCCTTCGGGAAATTTTGGCAATATTTTTTCTGCCTTTGTTGCTAAACAAATGGGATTACCTATTGGTCATTTACATATTGCAACTAATTCTAATGATATCTTGAAGTCCATAGTAGAAACTGGAGAAATGAAAAAAAAATCTGTTTCTCAAACATATAGCCCTAGTATGGATATTCAAGTTTCAAGTAACTTTGAGAGGCAAATTTTTGAAAGCCTAAATAGAGATAGCAAAAGAGTAAATGAAGTATTTGAAAGCTTTTCATCAACAGGTTTTTATCAATTTGATGACTCTGTTTTAGCTAAGTTTCAGCAAATATATAAGGCTTCCTCAATTGATGATAATCAGACTCTGGAAACAATTAAACATGTATATGAAAAATATAATTATATTGCTGATCCACATACTGCAACAGGACTAAAAGTATTATTAGATAAAAAAGATGATGAAGCCTGGGTATCTTTGGTTTGTGCACATCCTGCAAAATTTGACAATGCTGTGAATAAAGCAATTAATAAAGAAATTGATATACCAAAAGAATTGAGCAATCTCTTTGATAAAGAGGAAAAGATGACTATATTACCCAATAGTGCTAAGGATGTAAAAAACTTCATCTTAGAAAAAATAAGCAATGCATAAAATTACAACACTAGAAAACGGATTAAGAATAGTAACCCAGAATATGCCAGGGCTGGAAACAGTATCAATGGGTATATGGAATTTTGTTGGTGGAAGAGATGAAACAAAAGATATAAATGGTGTTGCTCACCTTTTAGAGCATATGGCTTTTAAAGGTACCTCAACTAAAAATGCTTTTCAAATTGCTGAAACAATTGAAAATGTTGGCGGAGATATAAATGCCTATACTTCAAAGGAAATAACAGCTTATTATGTAAAACTCTTAGCTGATGACCTACATTATGGAATAGATATTCTGACAGATATTTTGCAAAATTCTACATTTGCTGAAGATGAACTTAATCGAGAAAGAGGAGTCATAATTCAAGAAATTGGCATGTACCTTGATACACCTGATGATATGATTTTTGATTATTGGCAAGAAAAAGCATATCCAAACCAGCCAATGGGACGTTCCATATTGGGTAAAACTGATATTATTAAAAATATTTCAAGAGATGAAGTTAAAGACTTCATGATGAATCATTATAATCCAAAAAAAATGATTATAAGTGCAGCTGGAAAAATTGACCATGATCAATTTGTAGAATCAATTAAAAAAACATGCACTAACCTACCATCTGGATTATCTACTGAAAGACAAAAAGCTAATTACAAATCTGGAGAATACAGAGAAGATAAAAAATTAGAACAGATTCACTTACTACTTGGTTTTGAAGGCGTAGATTATCACCATGATGATTACTATTCTTTATTGGTTTACTCTTCTTTATTAGGTGGAGGTATGTCATCAAGATTGTTTCAAGAGATAAGAGAGAAACGTGGTCTTGTATATGGTATTTCCTCTTTTAGTTCTTCTTACACTGACACTGGTGTTTTTGGTATTTATTGTGGAACAGGTGAAAATCAAATCCAAGAGCTCATACCTGTTTTATGTGATCAATTAAATGAAAGTCCTAATTCAATTACAGAAAAAGAAATAAATAGAGGTAAAGCTCAATTGAAAGCAAGCTTAATGATGGGGAGGGAAAGTGCATTTAGAAGATGTGAGAGTGCTGCTAGACAACTTCTAGTCTTTGATAGAATAATTGACCCATCTGAAACTATTAAAAATATAGATAAAGTCTCTAAAGAAACTGTTCAAAAAATTGCTAATGAAATTGTAAAAGGACCAATAACTATATCAAGTATTGGGCCATTATCTAAACTTGAAAATATTGATAAAATACAAAGTCGTATTAACTAAATCTTCAACAAATTTAAAAAATTATTTTATTTTTAAATCTTCTTTAATTGAATGATTAAGTTCTCCATCTTCAGATGATAAATTCATAGATACTTTTATGGATTCACCAATTTTGATACTTCCTTCAGTAAATTTTTTTCGTATGTAATTTTCTATTTCACGCTGAGAACTAATACCAACTTGTTTAAGAAATTTTCTAATTTCTAGATTTAAATTATCTTCATCCATGATTTACTATAAATTATTTTGATAGATTCATTCAATAATGTTATTAATTTTATATGGAAACTGCTTCTTTTAAAACTAAACTCGGTTGGATTACGGTAAAAAAAAAGAGTGGCAGCGTCTTTGCACTGAGTTTTGGGAAAACAAATAAAAAAATCGATTTAATTAATATTAAGAATCAGATTAATTTATATGCTTCTGGAAAACTTAAAAATTTTAAGATTAACTATTCTTTTGAAGGCACCCCTTTGCAAAAAAAAATTTGGAAAGAGTTGTCTAAAATTCAATATGGTAAACTTTCAACATATGGAGAAATTGCAAAAAAAGTTGGTACGTCTCCAAGATATGTAGGTAATGTTTGTGGACAAAATAAACTTTTGCTTATTATTCCCTGTCACCGCATAATTCGTAGCGATGGTAAACTTGGAGGATTTTCTGGAAGAGGGGGGGGTAAGTTAAAAAAAAGATTACTCAACTTAGAACAAAGTGTCTCATAAAATAATTATTCTTCAACATACGCCTTTAGTAACACCTGGATACTTTACAAAGTTAATGAATGAAGACTTAGTAGAAACAAATATAATTCGATTGGATAAAGGAGAAAAGATACCTGTTAATCTTGATATATATGATGGAATGATCTGTTTAGGTGGACCAATGGATACTTGGATGGAAGAACAATATCCGTGGATGATTGATGAAAAAAATAAGATAAAGGAATTTGTTCTCAATAATCAAAAACCATATCTCGGAATCTGTTTAGGCTGTCAATTTTTAGGAGAAATTCTTGGCGGTAAAGTAATTAAATCTAATCCTCCAGAAATTGGGGTTCTAAATATTAATATTTTAGATAATAAAAAAAAGGATCAACTTTTTCAAAATTTTGATAATCAGATTAAAGCATTACAATGGCATAGTTACGAGGTTAGTGAACTAAATAATTCTGATATTACAATTTTAGGTTCATCAGATATTACAAAATTTCAAATTTTTAAGTATAAAAATCATGCTTATGGCATTCAATTTCATATGGAAGTAGATGAAAACACAATCATTAAATGGTCCAAAATTCCTGAATTAAAAAATGCTTTAGAAAAATATTTAGGCAAAAACTCCATTGATAAACTAGATAAATTGCTTAGAAATAATATTCAAGAAATGAACTATAATACTAAAAAATTATACGAAAATTTTAAAAATTTAATGACTACCTAGCTGTTTCGTGTTTAAATAATTATGGAGATTTAATATGAAAAAAATAAAAGGCCCTGCAATATTTCTTGCCCAATTTGTAAGTGATGATGAACCTTTTAACTCCTTAGAGTTAATATCAAAATGGGTATCTAACTTAGGATATAAAGGCGTACAGATACCTTCTTGGGATTCAAGATTAATAGATTTAAAAAAAGCATCTGAAAGTAAAGATTATTGTGATGATATAAAAGGAATTCTTGAAAATAATAATTTACAACTGACAGAGCTATCTACTCACCTTCAAGGTCAGCTTGTTGCTGTTCATCCTGCATACGATATTCCTTTTGATGGATTTGCAGATGAGAAAGTAAGAGGCAATCCAAGTAAAAGAAAAGAATGGGCCATTGATCAATTAATGCAAGCAGCAATGGCTTCAAAGAACTTTGGACTAAATGCACATGCAACTTTTTCTGGTGCACTAGCTTGGCCATATTTATATCCATGGCCTCAAAGACCAGAAGGATTAGTAGATGAAGCTTTTAATGAACTTGCAAAAAGATGGAAACCAATTTTAAATAAATTCGACGAAGCTGGGGTAGATCTTTGTTATGAAATTCATCCTGGTGAAGATCTACATGATGGTATTACTTTTGAAATGTTTTTAGAAAAGGTTGGCAATCATCCACGATGTAATATGCTTTATGATCCAAGTCATTTTATTCTTCAACATTTAAATTATTTAGATCATATTGATATCTATCATGACAAATTAAAAATGTTTCATGTAAAAGATGCTGAATTAAATCCAAGTGGGAAACAAGGTGTATACGGAGGTTTTCAATCATGGATTAATAGAGCAGGCAGATTTAGATCATTAGGAGACGGTCAGGTTGACTTTAAATCTATTTTTTCAAAACTATCTGGTTATAATTTTGATGGATGGGCAGTTCTAGAATGGGAATGTTGTATAAAAAGTCCTCAACAAGGGGCAGAAGAAGGTGCGAAATTTATAAAAGAACATATCATCGATGTAACTGAAAAAGCATTTGATGATTTTGCTGACTCAGGAATGGATGAAGAAACTAATAAAAAACTTTTGGGTATTTAGGAGGGAATTTCAATGACAAAAAGATTAAAATTAGGAATGATAGGTGGTGGCCAAGGAGCTTTTATAGGAGCTGTTCATCGTCTATGTGCAAGAATGGATGATAAATATGAATTTGTTGCTGGTTGTTTATCTTCAACCCCTGAAAAAGCTGCAAAATCTGCTGAAGAAATTGGTCTCGATCCTTCAAGAAGTTACCCTGATTTTAAAACTATGGCTGAGGAAGAAGCTAAAAGAGATGATGGTATTGATGTAGTATCTATTGTTACACCAAATCATATGCATGCTGCACCAGCAATTGAATTTCTAAATAAAAATATTCATGTCATTTGTGACAAACCTATGACCTCTACAATGGAAGATGCCCATAAATTAGTTGACGCAGTTTCTAAATCTGATGCTCATTTTTTCTTAACTCATAATTATTCTGGCTATCCAGTCGTTAGAGGTATGAGATCACTTATAGAAAATGGAGCACTTGGAAAAATAAGAATTGTCAAAGGATCTTATTTGCAAGGATGGCTCGGATCAAAAGAGGAGGATTCTGGTTCAAATAAACAAGCAGAATGGAGAACAGATCCATCAAGAAGTGGAGCTGCAGGAGGTGTAGGTGATATTGGGAGTCACACTATGCATTTATTAGAATTTATAACTCAATTAAAACTACAATCAGTTAGTGCAGATCTTACAACTTTTGTTGAAGGAAGAAAATTAGATGATGACGCTTCGATAATGATAAGATTAAATAACGGAGCTAAGGGATCATTATCTATCTCTCAAGTTGCGACAGGAGAAGAAAATAATTTTACTGTAGCTATTTATGGAGACAAGGGAGCACTAAAATGGAGTCAAGAAAATCCAAATTATGCAACCTTCAGTCAAGTAGGAGAACCTAGCCAAATAATAACTAGAGGTGGTTCTATCAAAGTTGAGGGAACTGAAGCTAACGTGCGAATCCCTGCTGGTCATCCAGAAGGCTATCTTGAAGCATTTGCACAAATTTATTCAGATGCTGCTGATGTTATACAAAATAAGGAAAATAAGGAAGAATTATTAAAGATACTTCCAAATATTGATGATGGATTGCATATTATGAAATTCATTAATGCTAGTGTAAACTCTAGCAACAATAATTCCGCTTGGACTGATTTATCAACAATAAAATAGCTAATATTTCCCATATAACTTGGAAATATTGTTATATGCATTTTTTGCATATTAATGTTAACGATTATAATCTTACTAAAAATTAATATTAAACTAAATCAGTTTTCACGTTCATTACTCTTTTTTGGGTGACGGAAGTAGACGAAAGTCGAAGGAACGCATGCAAAGTTATTAAATCGTTCAATTTGCCTTAAGCAAATCGGAAGTAGGTTTAAACCGAAGGAACGCGGATCTTATTATTTAATTTCCATAGCTAAGCATGAAAAGTAACGCATGACTCAATGTGAGTCATGTAACGTGAAATTTATAATGGAGGATTAATGTTAAAAAAATCTATATATTTTATTAGCATCATTGCCGTCTTTATGCTCTTTAGTTCATATGCAAGAGCCGAAGTTGATGGTGAAGTGCAATACATTTTAAATACATTCCTATTTCTTGTATCTGGGTTCTTGGTCATGTGGATGGCAGCAGGATTTGCAATGCTTGAATCAGGACTTGTTACGTCCAAAAGTGTAGCAACAATTGCTGCAAAAAATATAGGCTTATATTCAATAGCTGGTTTAATGTTCTGGTTAGTAGGATACAATATGGCATATGGAATCCCTGCAGGCGGTTTTATCGGATCTCCACTTCCTTGGAGTGATGGTAGCGCTCTTGATACAGGTTATTCAGACGGTTCTGACTGGTTCTTTCAGATGGTATTTTGTGCAACAACATGCTCAATTGTATCTGGAACACTAGCTGAAAGAATCAAAATTTGGCCATTCTTTATTTTTTGTGCTTTATTAACTGGTTTCATTTATCCAATCGAAATGGGTTGGCAGTGGGGCGGAGGATACTTAGCGGAAGCTGGTTTCTCAGATTTTGCTGGTTCAACTCTAGTACATAGTGCAGGAGCAGCAGCAGCACTTGCTGGTGCAATTTTATTAGGCCCAAGATTAGGAAGATTCACTGATAGTGGTGAAGCAGCTCCAATGGAGCCTTTTGCAAATTCTTCAATACCTCTTGCAACTCTTGGTGTATTTATCCTATGGCTTGGATGGTTCGGATTTAATGGTGGATCACAACTTGCAATGGGTACATTTGATGATGTTACAGCAGTAGCAACAATATATATTAATACTAACTTGGCAGCTGGTGCAGGTGTAATGGCTTGTGCAGTAATTTCAAGACTAGTAACTGGTAAAACAGATGTTGTTATGATGCTTAACGGAGCATTAGGTGGTTTGGTAGCAATTACTGCAGAACCATTAGCTCCTTCTCCACTCTTGGCAGTGATCATTGGTGCTATTGGTGGATTAATTGTCTTCTATGGTACAAGACTTTTAATATCACTTAAAATTGATGATGTTGTTGGAGCAATTCCTGTACACGGTTTTGCTGGAATTTTTGGAACATTAGTTGTTCCAATTTCAAACAGCGCAGCAAGTTTTGGAGCTCAACTTTACGGTATAATAGCAATTAACGTTTTCGTTTTTGTCGTATCATTTATAATTTGGTACATCATGAAAATGCTCTTTGGTATTAGAATAAGTGAAGAAGCTGAAAAACTTGGTACTGATAAATCTGAAGTAGGCGTAATGGCTTATAGCATCAGAGACTAATGAATTTAGTGATTAGCACATCAACTCCTTATAGTTGGTCACTAAAAAATGGGAGAGCATTTGCTCTCCCAAAACTCTTAAACTAGTGGGAGGGTCAAATGACTGAAACAGAAATTATTAAAGAAAAAAAAAGAAACATATATTCAAGCTTCTTTTCTGAAGATTATGTTTCAAAATTTTTATTTAAATCAATTTTACACCATGTTATCTCTCTTGAGATCTATGAAAATAATAGATTAAATGGAATTTCATTTGAAACAATTTGTGCAAATATACCTAAATCTATTGGTTCTAGATCTTCTATTCAATCAATTTTAAACGAAGCCTTGGAAAAAAATATTTTTGTAAAAGAACAAAGTAAATCTGATAAACGAATTAAGAATTACTACTTAAGTAATAATTTTCTTGATATGATTAATAGTTGGTTAAAAAAAGAAGGTACATTTTTTAATAAAATGAGCTTAGAAAATTAGTCAGATTTAATAATTAATTTTAATACTATTTATTGATACTTTCCGAATTATAGTTATAAGTCAAATCACGTTCATCACTCCTTTAGAGTGACGGAAGTAGACGAAAGTCGAAGGAACGCATGCAAAGTTATAAAATCGTTCAATTTGCAGCATGCAAATCGGAAGTAGGTGTACCCGAAGGAACGCGGATCTTAGTAATTAATTTCCATAGCTAAGCATGATGCAATGCGTAACTAAAGGTTAGTTATGTGTCTATAATTTTATATGGAGTTAATAATGTATAAAAAATTTTTTAGTCTTTTTACAATTCTCTCTTTTATTTTGTTGCTAAGTTCTTCTGTGAGAGCAGAGGTTGATGCAGAAGTAGCATATATATTTAATACATTTTCTTTTTTAGTTTGTGGGTTCTTAGTCATGTGGATGGCTGCAGGATTTCTATTTTTAGAATCAGGACTTGTTACCACCAGAAGTGTATCAACTATAGCTGCTAAAAATATTGGAAAATTCGCAATAGTTTCAATTGTTTTCTATTTAATTGGATACAATCTTGGATATTCTGTCCCTGAAGGAGGCTATGTTGGTACACCATCCATATGGACTGATAATACTTCTATGGAAACAGGTTACTCAGATGCTTCGGACTGGTTTTTTCAAGCTTTATTTGTTTGTGCTACTGTGTCTATTGTATCAGGTGCTGTAGCAGAGCGAATAAAAATTTGGCCTTTCTTTACATTTGCAGCGGTACTTGGAGGAGTAATTTATCCAATTCAAATGGGTTGGGAATGGGGTGGAGGATGGTTAGACGCCCTAGGATTTGCAGATTTCGCCGGGTCGACATTAGTTCACGCTTGTGGTGGTTCTGCAGCTTTAGCAGGAGTAATTCTTTTAGGTCCAAGACTTGGAAGATTCAGTGTGAGTGGAGAACCAGCTAATATGGCCCCATTTGCTCCATCGTCCATTCCTTTAGTTACATTAGGAACATTTATTTTATGGATGGGGTGGTATGGCTTTAATGGTGGATCCCAACTTGCATTAGGTTCTTATGAAGATGCAACAGCAATGTCAAAAATTTTCATGAATACTCAACTTGCAGCTTGTGGTGGATGTATGGCTGGTGCCGCAATAACAAGATTGATTGGTGGCAAAACTGATATTGTTATGATGCTTAATGGAGCTCTTGCAGGTTTAGTTTCAATAACAGCTGAGCCATTGATGCCTAGTCCATTGCTTGCAATTGGAATTGGAGCAGTTGGTGGAGTAATAATGTATTATGGAACTAACTTCTTAAACTCATTAAAACTAGATGATGTTGTTGGCGCAATACCTGTACATATGTTTGCAGGTATTTGGGGAACATTAGTTGTCCCTCTAACTAATCCTGATGCATCATACTCAATTCAATTATTGGGTGTTGCTTCAGTGTGTATCTTTGTTTTTGTTTTCTCATATATTGTAATATATCTAATTAAAAATATTATGGGATTAAGAATTAGTGAAGAAGCTGAAAAACTTGGCACTGATAAAGCCGAGGTTGGAGTAGTAGCTTATTCAATTAGAGACTAGTACTTAAAAAAAATTAAGAGAGGTAATCATACCTCTCTTAAAATAAAGGAGATAAAACATGAAGACAGCATTTATGATTAATGGAAAGAAGCATATTTTAAAATATGAAAGAAAAATGCCTGAAAAAGAGGTAATAAAAATGAAATCATTTGTTACCAATAAAGGTATTAAACTTGTAAAAACTACAAAGTTTAAAATAAAAAAAGTTTCAGAAAAAGATAAGGAAAGGGTTTTTGATATTATTCTATAATTAACAACTACCTGAAAATATTGAAAGTTTACTTGCATCTATCCCCAATAAATTAAATGCATCATTCCATTTATTGTTAACTTTTTCATCAAAAATAAAATCACTATTTGTTTTTAGCGTCATCCAACTATTTGACGCTAATTCCTTTTCAATTTGTCCTGGACCCCATCCTGCATATCCAAGAGCTAGAATACTATTCTTTGGACCATTACCTTTAGAAAGGTCTTCAAAAAACTCTGAAGTACTAGTTAACGCCACCCCTTTATCTATTGTTAGGGTTTCTTTTTGAATAACTTCGTCAGAATGTAAAACAAATCCCCTGCCACTTTCGACAGGACCACCATAGCGGATATAAAGTTTCTTATCTTCTAATGGCTTATCTATACCTAATTGTTCAAGCAAATCTGGGTAAAGATCATAATCAATTTTTTTGTTGATTATTATACCCATAGCCCCATCTTTTGAGTGAGCACACATATAAATTACCGTTTTTTCAAATCTATCATCTTCTAATGAAGGCATTGAAATTAAGAACTGACCAGTTAAATTCATATAGTATATATATTCGCGTTAATTTATATTTTTCAATATTGTATTGATTTATTTTATATGGACAAGGTAATAAAAGCTATAAATCTGTTAAAAATTGCAATAATATTTGCTCTTGGACTATTTAGTACAGCTGGATACTCCTTATCTTCAGATTGGGCAATTAGTGAAAAATCAAAAGTTAGATTGATTTCACCAATGACTTCATCAAATAATAATCAATTAATTTTAGCATTAGAATACGAACTAGAAGATGAATGGAAAACATATTGGAAATCTCCTGGAGGAGGAGGTTTTCCTCAAAAAATTATATGGAATAATTCTTCGAACGTTAAAGATATAAAAATACTATGGCCAGAGCCAATAGAATTTGAAATACTAGGTTTAAAATCAATTGGATATAAAGATAAAGTTATCTTTCCTTTGATTGTAGATCTAGAAGATAATCAAAAACAAACAAATTTAAATTTAAATATTAATTATTTAGTTTGTAAAGATGTTTGCATTCCAGGTAGTGCAGATATTTTTCTAAATATACCATCTGGAGATGGTGAATATACAGATTATTTTTTTGAAATTGAAAAAGTTCTATCTACTACATTAAATAATAATATTGATTTTACACCTATTTCTAATTTCTCATTCAAGGCTATTGAAAATAACAATAGTGTTATTTTTGACATAGAAATATCAACTACCTCTTTTTTTGATGATCCAAAAATTTTTATTCACACACCATTTGGACTACCTGTTGTAGAACCAATAAATAATTATTCCCTCGATTTCCAAAAATTGAATACCTCTTTATATTACAGTGCCGATCAGTTTAATGAAAAAAAATTTCCAATAGAAATATTTTTTTATGATAATAATCACAGCTTTAAAGTTGAAAAAAGTGTAGAAATTGAAAATATAGATAAAAATATCTCTATAAAAACTAGTCTTATATACTTACTCTTAATTTCAATATTAGGCGGGTTTATTTTGAATCTTATGCCATGTGTTTTTCCAGTATTATCCTTAAAATTATTATCTGTAATTAATACTGAGGATAAAAATATTAAAAGTAGTTTTTTTATAACCGTATTGGGTATTATCTCTTCTTTTCTAATACTTGGTGCATTTTTTGCTATCCTGAAACAAATTAATATTTCAATATCATGGGGTATGCAATTTCAAGAACCCTACTTTTTAATGTTCATTTTGATAATTATATCAATGTTTTTCTTGAACACTCTTGGTCTTTTCCAAATAAATTTACCAAGTTTTTTATCTTCATCAAAAATTTTAAATTCAGGAAACAATTTTTATACAAAGAATTTTTTTAATGGTTTTTTTGCTACACTACTTGCTACACCATGTTCTGCACCTTATTTAGGAACAGCTGTAACGGCTGCTTTTACTCAATCAACAACATATTTATTTTTAATATTCTGTTTTATGGGTATAGGAATGAGTTTACCTTATTTGATTATAGCTTTTTTTCCAGGTCTGATTTCCTTCTTACCTCGATCTGGAAAATGGATGATTTATTTTAAATATTTTTTATCTATTTTATTATTCATAACAATTGTTTGGCTTTTAAGTATATTAAATAATTATTTCAATTATTTTTTTATAGCTACATTTACTGTTTTATTGATCTTAATATCAGCAATTTTAAAATTTAGAATTTATCAAACTCCCTTAATTATTTCTTTAATAATTATTTTCTTTTTAACTCCGTATTTAAATTCTTTTCAAAAAATTAATGAAGAAAATTATAAAAGTAATAATTGGTTAGATTTTAATTCCAAAAGTATTCCTGAAATAATAGCAAATAATGAAATTGTTTTTTTAGATATAACAGCAGATTGGTGCATTACCTGTAAGTTTAATAAAATTAATGTTTTAAATTCAAAAACAGTTTCAGATTTTTTTGATTTACAAGAAGTGACATTGATAAAAGCTGATTGGACACAACCAAATGAAAAAATAAATAAATTTTTAAAAAAATACAATAAATTTGGCATACCTTTTAATGCATTTTATTCTTCAAAGTTTCCTGAAGGCATAGTAATGAATGAAATATTGACTGAGAAAAAAATATTTGAAACATATAATAAAGTTAAATGATAAACATGAATATTGATGATTTTAAAGTACCTATTATTAAAAAAGGTGTTTCATCAATATCTTCATTAAAAAAAGAATTTATAAATAAAAAAATTATCCTATTTGGTGTGCCAGGAGCATTTACACCAACTTGTTCTGAGAAACATCTTCCAGGTTATATAAAATTATATAATTCATTTATAAATAAAAATATTGATGGCATTTACTGTCTATCTGTAAATGATGAGCATGTGATGAAATCTTGGTTATTGAGTTATTCAAACGGAGAAATAATCAATGGAATTGCGGATGGAAATGCTGAGATTACAAAATATTTTAATTTGCTATCTGATAAGACAAAAAATTATATGGGTTTTAGGTGTCAAAGGTTTGCCATGATCATTGAGAATAATATGATTATAAACAAGTTTATTGAAAATGATGGTGAATACCGTGTTAGTTCAGCTGAATATATTTTAGAACAAATTTAATGAATAAAATTAATTTAGAAAATAGAGTAGCAATTGTAACGGGTGGAGCGCAAGGCTTTGGGTTAGCAATTACAAAAAGATTTATAGAGTCAGGTGCAAGAGTACTAATATGGGATAAAGATACAGAATATTTAAATAAAGTTGATCTAAAAAATACTCACAAAATTCAAGTTGATGTTTCAAATTATAAAAGTGTAGAGAATGCATTTGCTGAAAGTCTTACTCATGAAAACAAAATTGATATTTTAATAAATAATGCAGGAATAGCTGGACCAAATTTTAAGACATGGGATTATCCACTTGAGGAATGGCAAAAAGTTATAGACATAGATCTAACTGGAGTATTTTATTGCTGTAAAACTATAGTTCCTCATTTTATCAAAAATAATTATGGACGTATCGTTAATATTTCCTCGATAGCTGGTAAGGAGGGTAATCCTAATGCAATGCCTTATAGTGCAGCAAAAGCCGGAGTTATTGCACTTACCAAATCTTTAGGAAAAGAATTGGCTGAAAATAACATTTCAGTTAATTGTGTTACCCCTGCACCTGCTAAGACGCGTATTTTTGATCAAATTACACAAGAACATATTGATTATATGTTATCAAAAATTCCAAGAAATAGATTTGTGTTAGTAGAAGAATTAGCTTCTTTAGTTGCATGGATGTCTTCTGAAGAAAATTCTTATACCACTGGATCAACTTTTGACTTGAGTGGAGGTAGAGCTACTTATTAATTTTTTCTTCTTTGTATTAGAGCGTAGACTGTTACGGCTACTGTAATCATTAGACCGTTAATAAATTTTACATAAAAACCAGATAAGCCTAAAGCAACTATTCCTGATTCTAATGATCCAATAATTAATACTCCAATAAAAGTTCCAAAAATAGTACCTTTACCACCAAAGACTGAAGTGCCACCAACAAAGACGGCTGCTAGTGTTGTTAACATCAAACCTTCACCTTGTGTAGGCCAGAAATATAACATTTCATACATTGTAAAAATTCCTGCTAATGCAGAGAAAAATCCTAGTTGAACAAAAGCAATAATTTTTACATTATCAACGTTAATTCCCATCATTTGAGCGCTTGCTTTGTTATCGCCTACAAAGTGGATATGATTTCCAAATTTATGGTATCGATAAACCCATTGCATCAATCCAGTTAATACAATGAACCAAATAAATTGCATTGGAATTTTTCCAAATAATTTTTCAACAAATATCATATGGTGCCATGTTCCATCTGCTACATCCACGATTGCAATACCGCTACCTTGAGAAATTACATTAACTAATCCACGCCAAAAAAATAATGTACCTATAGTGGCAACTATTGAAGGTATACCAATTTTAGTAACAAGTAATCCATTTACTAATCCAGCAAACATTCCAAGTGAAGTTGCCAAAATAAATGCGATAAAAAAGTTACCATCAGTCGATGTCATTATAATTCCAAATATGAGAGATGTAATTCCAACTATAGATGGAAATGATAAATCAATTTCACCAAGTGTAACAACAAATGTTGCTGATATAGCAATAATTCCAAAAAAAGGCATTGATTGCATAAAAGCTCTATAAATAGGAAATCTTGTAAATACATGTGGTGCGCCAAGAAAATAAATTAGGAATAGTACTACAGCAATTATAGTAATACTAATTTCAAGTTTGTGAGTTTTTACAAAATAACTATTTAATAAATTATTCATTTAATCTTCCACTTTTATTTTTCCTGATTCATGAAGTTGAATCATTTTCTGAACAAGTTCTTCTCTTGAAATATCTTCTTTATTAAATTCCCCAACAACTTCACCTCTATCTAAAATAATAAATCTATCTGCAGCACCATATACGTGTATTATATTATGATCGATAAATATTGCAGATTTGTTTTCATTCTTTAAACCTTTTACAAAATTAAGAACTTTTTCTGTTTCTTGTATCGATAATCCCATTGTTGGTTCATCTAATACGATTAAATCAGAATTAAAATACAATGATCTACCGAAAGCTACACCTTGTTTTTCACCACCAGACAGTCCCATTACTTGAGAGTCAACTGTTATAGCTTTTGAAGTAAAGCCTATATAGTCGCGTAAAATTTTTTCTGCTTCTTTTCTTTGTTTTTTAATATCCAAAAAACCTAATGAATTTGTAATTTCTCTTCCTGCAAAGATATTTCTGTATAATTCTTGCTGATCACATAATGCTCTTTCTTGATACACTGCTTCAATCCCCATTTTTCTTGATTGAGCAACTGATTTAATTTGTACTTCTTTTTCTTTAAAAAAAACTTTTCCCGAGTTTGGACTATGAACTCCAGTTATAACTTTAATAAGTGTAGATTTTCCAGCTCCGTTATCACCGATTAAAGCTACTACTTCACCTTTGTTTATTTTGATATTCACATCTTTTAAAACTTTTACGTTTCCAAAGTTTTTGTAAATATTTTGTAATTTTAAGAGTTCTTCAGCCATAAAAAATAAACCTGCCTTATAAAATAAGGCAGGCTATAATATTTAATTTATCTGATTTGTACTGCTGCTAATGGAGCAACAGCATCAACGTTATCAGCTGTAACAAATGCAGCACCAGTATCCATTGCTAATCCAGCCATTCCATATTTTGTACTAAGGAATAACTGAACAATTGGCATATATCCTTGGATAAATGGTTGTTGATCAATTACAACGTCAATGTATCCAGAATTAATTCCATCAACAATTGGAGCTGATAAATCAAATCCAGCACCACATACTTCTTCAGTACCATGACCTGCAGCCTTCATATATGTTGGTAAACTTGCAGTTAATCCACCATGATCTGTAATAGCCATTTTGATATCAGGATTTGCACTATAAGTAGCGACGTACATAGGAGTTCCCTGAGATGCATCTGAGTTTACATTATCAGGAATTTCTTGATAAACTACCTCAACACCTGCTGCTTCAACACCAGCTATTGCACCTTTAGTTCTTTCTCCTCTATTTGGCATACTTGCAAGACCCCAGATAAATGCTTTATCTCCAGCTTGTAGACCACAAACTTCAACAGCTTTTTTACCTAGATTGAATCCAGCATCAAATAGATCTGCCCCTGCATAACCAAATCCTTCAGTTTTATATTCTGCTTCAAGATCAGGGAGAGGTGTATTCATAGTAGTAATTACTATACCCATTTCTCTTGCTTCTTGAATGATAGGTCTCATTGCAGCGTCTCCTGGAAAACCATAGATTGCAATTCCATCAGGCTGTAGAGCAACAGCTTCTTTAAATTGTTTAATCATGATTTCTGAGTTCCACTGTGACCAGTAGTAATCTACTTCACAACCAGTGTGTTCAGCAGCAGCTACTGCACCATTGTAAACGATAGTTCCAAATGGGCCACCTTCAGGACCACCTGGAAAAAATATAAATTTCTTATCACAGCTGTAATCATTTTTTGCTACTGCTGAAGTAGATGCAAAAGCAAAAAATAAAGCAATGACAGCAAAGATTTTTTTCATAATTCCTCCAAATAATTTATGCATTAATTTATAAGTGAATAAATCAATAATACAATTAAATTAAAGTATTAAAGATCTTATTACAAATTAAATCCCTCTTTCTTTTGATAGATAAAATAGTCGCACTTATTTACCAATTTAAAGCAATTTTTATATTTATAAGATTATCAAAAAGTGCTATTTTTTCATAATGGATGTTGATTTAGGTAAATGGTATCGAGCAAATATAGATAAAAAAGAATTCAAGCAGTTATGCAAGAAATCTGATTGGCAGGGTTTTAAGCATATGATTATTTATTTTTCATCTCTGTTTCTCTTTGGATATCTTGCGTATGTCACTTGGGGCACTTGGTGGTCATTATTATTTTTTATAATATACGGAAATATTTGGGGATGCAGCGATGCTATATGGCATGAAACTGGTCACAGAACTGCTTTTAAATCTAAATTCTGGAATGATTTCTTTTATTATATTGCTAGTTTCATGGATAATTTTGAACCTATCAGATGGAGATATTCTCACTATCATCATCATACTTATACTCAATTTAATGATCCTGTAGATTTTGAAATACATGTAAAAAAACCAACTGACTTGATTGTGTTTTTCTCTCATTACATTCCATTCTCTGGTTTTATTTTCTTTAAAAATTCTCTTCAATGGGAAACTATAAAACATGCATTTGGTGTAACTACTGATGTAATGAAAGTTTGTATTCCAAAAAATGAAAGATGGAAATGTAGATTATCTGCGTGGAGTCATCTTTCTATTTGGATAATTAGTATAGCTTCTTCAGTTTACTTTCAAAGTTGGCTTCCAGTTCTATATGTTTTATTGCCTAATTTTTATGGAAAGACCCTTGTTATGCTTATGGGTCTTACTCAACACGCAGGACTTAGAGAAGATAAAAGAGACCATAGGTATACAACTAGAACAGTATATTTAAATCCAGTTTTAAGTTTTTTATATTGGCATATGGAATATCATGTTGAGCACCATATGTTCCCTCAAGTTCCCTCGCATAATTTACCTAAGCTGCATGCTATGATTAAAGATCAATTACCACCTGCCAGAAAAGGCCTTCTTGGGGCTTATAAAGAAATTATTCCAGCACTCATAAAACAAGCAAAAAATCCTGACTATCAAATTCCATTATCTGTCCCAAGCAACGCTTAGACTGAGTGAAAAATAACATTGTAATTCTAGGTGGTGGTCAAGCTGGAATCTATGCTGCTAGAGAGATCAGACAAAATGATTCAAAATCAAATATTAAAATTTTAGGTGAAGAAAATTTATTACCATATGAAAGACCTCCTTTATCTAAAGATTTTTTGCTAGATAAAAAAAAAGAAGAAGATCTTTATTTTCATTCTAGCGACGTACTAAAAAATGAAAATATAGAATTTGAAAATATCTCAATTAATAAAGTTGATTTTGAAAATAAAAAACTTTTTGCAAAAAATGATAATGTTTACTCTTATGATAGTTTGCTTATTTCAACAGGCTCTGAAAATAAAAAACTTACTTTAGATAATAATTTAAAGAATGATATTTATTATCTAAGAAATTTAGAAGAAGCCAAAAAAATTAAAGAAATAGTTTCAAATAAAAATAAAATAACAATTATTGGCGGCGGTTTCATTGGCTTAGAAATTGCTTCATCTTTATCTCAGCTTCAAAAGAAAGTAATTGTTATTGAAATTGGCAATCAACTTATGGGAAGAATTATACCCAAACAAATTGCTGATTTAGTTCAAAACACTCATATAGAACATGGAAATGAAATAATATTAAATAAACAGATAGAAAAAATAACTAAAAAAAATGGTGATTATGAAATTTTATTAAATGATAATTCTTTAATAGAAACAGATTTTATAATTGTAGGTATAGGCTCAACCCCGACTGTAAAGTTATTTGAAAATACAAATTTAAAGCTTGATAATGGTATTGTAACTAATCAATTTTGTGAAACTTCTATTAAAGATGTTTTTGCAGCAGGTGACGTATCTAATTTTTATCATCCATTCTATGAAAGAAATATGCGACTCGAGTCTTATCAACATGCACAAAATCATGGAATATGTGCTGGAAAAAATATTGCTGGAGTAAAAACAGAATACACTTCAATTCCTTGGATGTGGTCTGATCAATTTAATTTGAATCTTCAACTGACTGGTATTTGTGATGAGTATGATGAAATCATCAAAAGAGGTAATGATATTAATAATGGTGTTATTTATTTTTTCCTAAAAAATAATAAAATAAGAGGAGCATGTGGTGTTGGAATCATAGGAAAAGTAGGCCGTGACATTAGAATAACTTCTAAATTAACTGAGAAAGATACCATTGTAGATAAACAAATTCTCTCAGATCAAAATCTAAAATTAAATAAACTTATACAAAAATAACAATTTAATTATTTTGTATTTATTTTCATAAAATAGCTATTATATACAAACTATGTCTGAAGAAAATTGGATTGAAGTAGGGTCTACAGATAGTATTGAAGAAGAGGATCTCATCAGATTTGATCATCAAGATAAAACTTTTTGTGTGTATAAGCTAACAGATGGTTTTTATGCTACTGATGGAATTTGTACACACGAGGCGGTACATCTTGAAGATGGTTTGGTTATGGATGATGAAATTGAATGTCCAATGCACCAGGGAATTTTTAATATTAAATCCGGAGAAGCTTTAAGCCCACCAGCGTGTGAGGATTTAAAAACATATCCAGTTAAAGTTGATAATGACAAAATTTTCATTAAGATAGACTAACTATTTTTTTTGGAGATTTTATGAGCAGAAAAAAACTTACAGTTTATGATTATTTGCAATGCAAGGGTAAAAGACAACTAAGTGTTATGTTCGTGCATAATGCTGATGAAGCTGCAGCAGCTGAAGAGGCAGGCATTGACATGATTTGTACTTCTCATGATGCTCCACAATTTGGTATTTTCAATTCTTTTGATGAGCTTAAGCGAATTCGCGAGGCTGCACCAACTTGCTTTATGCAATCCGGAGGAGCAGTAAGAGTAGCTTCTGAATACGAAGCAATGAAACTATCACACAAGTATTTAGACATTGGTGCAGATGTTATCTATGGTGGTAATTGGAGTTACAAATGGATTAGAGCATTAAGAGATGAATATGTTCCAATTAATAGTCATGTAGGATTAGTTCCAGGAAATGCTACTTGGATTGGAGGATTTGTTGCACAAGGTAAAACAGCAGATAAAGCCATAAGAATATTAGAACATACTCTTGAGTTACAAGAAGCGGGTGCTATTGGAGTTGAACTCGAAGTAGTTCCACCAAAAGTTGCAGAAGTTATTACAAAAAAAGTTGATATCATGACTCTCTCAATGGGAAGTGGTTCTGGATGTGATGGGCAATATTTATTTGCTAATGATGTACTCGGATATACTCAAGGAAAAATTCCAAGACATGCGCGAATTTATAGAGATTTTAAAAAAGAATTTTCAAAACTACAAGCTGAAAGAGTAAGTGCATTCAAAGAGTTTCACGATGATACGGTAAACAAAAAATTTAATGATCCTAAAATCACTGTTAACATTGATGAAGGTGAATTTGAAAAATTTTTAAAGCTTTCAGAAAAATTTTGATTAATGTTTGCGGGCGAAGTTGATTTAAAAACTTGGTATAAACCAAAAATAGATAAGATAACTTTAAAGGAACTTTCTAAGAGATCCGATATAAAAGGTTTATTAGATATATCCGTATTTATTGTTGCTCTAATATTAAGTGGATATCTGTGTATTATAAGTTGGGGTAGTTTATGGTCAATACCTGCTCTTTTACTTTATGGAAATATTTTCTATTGTAAAATCATAAGCATTCAACATGAAACAAATCACGAAACATATTTTAAAACAAGAGCGTTAAATAAATTTTTTTATCATATAACTTCTTTACTCGGTGGTTTTGAGGCAGTTAGATGGAAGTGGAGTCATTTTCATCACCATACTTACACCATATTTACACATGAGGAGGTGTATGATTACGAAAATAATAGTCCGAAACCAACAGAACCTGTCAGATTTCTTTTAAATTTTTTACCCCTTGGTCCAATAATTAATATTCAAAAAATAAGACATTTTACCCATTTTGAAATTATTAAACATTCATTTGGGATAATTACTCCTGTTGTAAAAGTTACAGTACCTGAAAAGGAGATAAAAAAAATAATTAATAGTTCAAGATTATATTTAAGTTTTTGGCTACTTGTAATTTTATCCTCAGTTTTGCTTCAATCATGGTTGCCAATTATTATGATAATTTTTCCTCCATTTTATGGCAACACTGTATTAATGATTTGTGCCATGACTCAACACGCAGGACTAGCCGATAATATTAAAGATCATAGAAAAAGTACAAGAACTGTTATTATGAATCCCTTTTTTAGTTTTTTGTATTCAAACATGGAGTATCATATTGAGCACCATATTTTCCCAAAAATCCCATGCCATAATTTAAAAAAATTTCACAAAATAGTTAAAAATCAAATGCCAGAACCTCACAACGGAATAATTTCAGCTTATAGATCAATAATCCCAGCAATATTTAAGCAATCTAAAGATAAAAATTATTATATTGATGTGAAGGTTCCAGATACGACAATTTAGTCTCTTTTTTTTTATTCAAAATATACTATAAATACATCATGGGTAATCAACTAAATGATAATGATTTTGGTACAAGAGATAAAAGAGGTCATTGGAAACCTTTTGGCACAATAAGTATTAACCCACCTAAAGATATATTTTTTAACCCGATAAAATTTTTAAAGTATTTTTTTAAATTTCCTGGAATTTTTTTTCCATGGACTTTTGTTTTCGCAGCAATAACAGTTGCTACATATCTTTTTTTGACTCCTTCTTTAGAGACAATGAAGACTCTTGAAATAGGATGGATATCCTATATATTTTTCAGAAATGCAGTTATTATTTTACTTTGGACAGGCTTCTTTCATTTAAGACTAAAAACACAAGGAACTTCATTTAAATATAATCCACGACCTTTGGAAAAAAATAACTCAACATTTTTATTTAATGACCAGACTAAAGACAACCTATTCTATACTTTTTGTAGCGCTATTCCTTTGTGGACAGCTTATGAAGTAATTACATTTTGGGCATTTGCAAATCAAATAATCCCTTATGTAAGTTGGGAGGCTTATCCAATATATTGTTGTTTTATGTTCTTTCTTGTCCCATTTATAAGAGACGCACATTTTTACTTAACTCATAGACTATTACACTGGGCACCCCTTTATAAAATTGCCCATAAAGTTCATCACCGTAATACGAATACAGGTGCTTGGTCGGGTATGTCTATGCATCCAATAGAGCATATACTCTATTTTTCAGGAATCTTAGTTCATTGGATTATCCCTTCACATCCTCTTGTTGCGATGTATCATGTATTTCATGCTGGTTTAGCCCCTACACCTGGACATACAGGATATGAGAAAATGACTTTCAAAAATGGTGTTTCAATTCCAACAGGTGATTATATGCATTACATACATCATAAATATTTTGAATGTAATTATTCAGGTGGAAATACTAGTTTTTTAGACAAACTAATGGGTACGTTCCATGATGGTTCTGAAGAAGCAACCAAAGAAGTAATGGCTCGTATCAAAGATAAAGCTCATTACCTCTAAACTTATCTTCATAAATTTTAAATTTTATTATAATTATCTAAATTATGAGTAAGGTCGAATTATATAAAGATGTAAAAAATAGTTTGGGAGAGGGTATCACGTGGTCTTCAATTGATCAAAGTTTACTTTGGGTAGATATTAAACCAAAATCAATATTATTCAGAATTAATTTAGATAACGAAAAATTAGAAACTTTTGATTTACCTGATTTTGTAACAGCAACATCAACAATCTCAAAGAATGAAATTGCTTTAGTCTCAAATAATGGAGTAAATAAATTTAATTTTCAATCTAAAAAATACGAAAGAATAATTAATGTTGAAGATGATATTTTAACAAATAGATCTAATGATGGTGCATCTGATGCTAGGGGCAGGCTCTGGTTTGGCACTATGCAAAATAATTTTAATCAAGATGGAAGTGCAAAATCTTTAAATGCTAAATCTGGAAGTTTATATTGTCTATCTGACAATAAGGTAAATATTGTTGAAACAAATCTTGGTATACCCAATACATTTGTTTGGAGTCCAGATAATACGAAATTTTATTTTGCCGATACAACTGAGGGATCATTACTAGAATACAATTTTAACCTAGATGAAGGTAGTTTGTCAGACAAAAAAATTTTCTTCAATTTTGATAGAGGTGCTCCAGATGGATCAACTATTGATAGCGATGGCTTTATTTGGAATTGTCGTTGGGGTGGTTCATGTGTAGTGAGAATTGATCCTAAAGGAAGAATAGATAAAATCTATGAGCTACCTGTTGAAAATGTAACAAATTGTGTATTTGGAGGAAGTGATCTTAAAACTTTATTTATTACAAGTGCTACAAATTCAGGTAAAAATCAATATGATGGTAGTCTATTTGCATTAAATGTTAATGTGTCTGGACTTGAAGATAATAAATTTAAAATTTGATTTTTTACTTTATTTAGCTAAAACTTTCACACATGAATAAAAAAAATAAATTTAGATCTTCTAATTGGTATAATTCTAAATCACATCGAAGAGATACATTTATTCATAGAGGCTGGATGAGAAATCAAGGTCATCCAAATCATTTGTTTGACGGCCGTCCTGTAATTGGAATTTGTAATACATGGTCAGAATTAACTCCTTGTAATGGTCATTTCAGAGAGATAGCAGAGTCTGTTAAAAAAGGTGTTTATGAAGCTGGCGGTTTTCCTCTTGAATTTCCTGTTTTTTCAGCAAGTGAATCTAATTTAAGACCTACAGCTATGTTGTTTAGAAATTTAGCAAGTATGGATGTTGAAGAGGCAATAAGGGGTAATCCTATAGACGGAGTCGTATTATTAATGGGGTGTGATAAAACAACACCTTCATTAATGATGGGAGCTGCAAGTGTAGATCTTCCTACAATAGGTGTTTCAGGTGGCCCAATGCTTAATGGACATCATCAAGGTGAAACAATAGGTTCTGGCACTGGTGTTTGGAAACTTGATGCAGATTTAAACGCTGGTGTAATTACAGAAGAAGATTTTATTAATGCAGAAATTTCAATGAGTAGATCAAAAGGTAATTGTATGACAATGGGTACTGCATCAACAATGGGATCAATGGTGGAAGCATTAGGGATGTCACTACCTGGAAATGCTGCGATACCTGCAGTTGACTCAAGAAGATATGCTTTAGCTCATATGTCTGGAAAAAGAATTGTTGAAATGGTTAAGGAAGATATAACTATGTCAAAAATTGTTACAAAGAAATCATTTGAAAATGCAATCAAGGTCAATGGAGCAATAGGGGGATCTACAAATGCAGTTATCCATCTAGCAGCAATCGCAGGTCGAATGGAAATAGATTTAGATTTAGAAGATTGGAATAAATGTGGAGATGGTATTCCAACATTAGTAAATCTACAACCTTCTGGAAAATACTTAATGGAAGATTTTTATTATGCAGGTGGTGTTCCTGTAGTTATAAAAAGATTAATGGAAAAAAATCTATTAGAAGAAAATGAAATGACTGTTAATGGAAAAACTATATCTGAGAATAATATAAATGCTAAATGTTGGAACAATGATGTTATTAAAGAATTTGAAAATCCATTAACAAAAAATGGAGGAATTAAAATTCTTAAGGGTAATATTGCTCCAAATGGTGCAATTATTAAACCATCAGCTGCATCACCAGAATTAATGAAACATACTGGAAAAGCGGTAGTTTTTGAAAGTGTAGAAGAATTTCATGAAAAGATTGATGATCCCAATTTAGACGTTGATGAAAATTCAATATTAGTTTTAAAAAATTGTGGGCCAAAGGGTTACCCTGGTATGGCTGAAGTAGGTAATATGCGTCTTCCACAAAAAGTTCTTAAAAAAGGTGTGAGAGATATGATTAGAATATCTGACGCTAGAATGAGTGGTACAGCATACGGTACGGTAATACTTCATACATCTCCAGAAGCTGCAGTTAAAGGTCCTTTAGCAGCAGTTCAAAATGGTGATGAAATAGAAGTAGATGTTGATCAGGGTATAATGAACTTAAAAGTCAATGAAGAAACAATAAAAAATCGTCTAGAAAATTATTCACCTGTTGTTCCAGAAATCACAGGTGGTTATCAAAAAATGTATGTAGAGCATGTTATGCAAGCTGACAAAGGAGCAGATCTAGATTTTCTTATTGGAAAAAGAGGAGCTGAAGTAAAAAGACATAGTCATTAATTAAAAATTATTAAAATAGATGAATAACAATTTTAATCCTTTGTCTGCTGAAGAATTAACTTCAAGAATAAATAAAATTCCTAGAGTTAATCTAGCTCAATTACCTACTGTACTTGAATTTGCACCTAATATTTCTAAAGAGTTGGGTATAAATCTTTATATCAAACGAGATGATTGCACTGCATTAGCTTTTGGGGGAAACAAAACAAGACATTTAGAGTTTATAATGGCTAAAACATTATCTGGAGATTATGACTGTATTTTAACTGGAGCTGCATCTCAGTCTAATTTTTGTCGCCAAGCTGTAGCTGCTGCAAATAAACTAAATTTAGATAGTTATTTAGTATTAATGCACGGAATAAAAGGAAACTTAATGCAAGGTAATTTTTTATTATATAATATTCTGGGAGCTAATGTTGATGTTATTGATGGTGAGAATTTAGAAGAAATACCAAAGCATTTAGATATAAAATATAATGAGTTAATGAAAGAAGGTCGAAAACCTCTATTAATTTATGGAGGATTTGGAAAAGAAGATACCACTCTTGCTGGTATAAGTTATGCAAATGCTATGGCTGAAATTGATTTACAAATGAAAGAGCAAAATTTTATGGCAGATCATCTATTTGTTACTGCTGCTAATATGACACAAGCAGGTTGTGAATTAGGAGCTAAGATATTAAATTGGCCAACTCGTATTCAAGGTATTTCTCCTGTTTATTGGGAAATGGATATTAAAAAAGATATAGCGAGAATATGTAATGATGCAGCAAAGATGCTTGATATTAATTTAGAGTTTTCACATAAAATGATTAATCATGACAATAATTATGTAGGTGAAAAATATGGTGCGACTACAGAAGATGGAATAAAAGCAACAAAGCTTTTAGCTAATAAAGAGGGAATTATTTTAGATCCAGTTTATACATCAAAAGGTTTTGCAGCTTTAATTGATTATGTTGAAAAAGGAGTCATTAAGAAAGGTGAAAACGTCATTTTTATGTTCACTGGTGGTAGTCCGGCAGTTTTTGCATATAACGATGAAATTGCAAATAATTCTACTCAATAATTTCAAATTTATCTAAATATTTATTTGATAACTTAATACCCAATCCATGTTTATTTTCATCTAATTCGATAAAACCATTTTTTGCTTGAGGTTCGCCATCAAAAATATACCAAAATAATTCATTGCCAATTTCTACAGGCCAAAAAGGAAAATACTCAACTATTGGAGCGTTTGCAGAACTCATAGAAATATGAAAATTATGAACTTGTCCTGCGTGAGGAATAACTGGTATTTGAAATGCTTCAGCTAAAGCAGAAATTTTATGTGCCTGTGTTATACCACCAACTCTATTCGTATCAAATTGCACAACATCAATTGCTTTTTTTTCTAGTAATTGTCTAAAACCAAAAAGTGTATATTCATGTTCACCACCAGATATAGGAGTTCTACATGAGGCTTTTAGATCTGCATAACCATCAATATCATCAGCAATAACTGGTTCTTCTAACCAACGAAGATTTTCATTATCAATTAATCGCATCATTCTTTTTGCATATTCAAATGTCCATCCCATATATACATCTGCCATAAGATCAACATTATCACCAACAACTGATCGCACTGTTTTGATTAACTCAATATTTTTATGCATACCTTCAGCACCATCAGTGGGACCCCAACCAAGTCTTAATTTCATTGCTTTAAAACCTTGATCAACATAATCCTTAGCTTCTTTTGCAAGACTATCAAGAGGTTGACTATAAAGCTTACTTGCATAACAGGGGAGTTTTGATTTAGTTTTTCCACCTAATAATTTGTATACGGGTTGTTTAGCAGATTTTCCAAGTGCATCCCATATTGCAATATCAACAGCACTAATAGCTGTCATACCTACACCTTTTCTCCCCCAAGCAAGTGTTTGGCGATACATCTTTTGCCATATATGCTCATAATCCCATATACTTTCACCAATAATGGCTGGAGCTAAGTAAGTATCTACAACTGATTTACATGGTTCTGGGGATAATGCTGCATTACCTAAACCTACCAAACCATCACTTGTTTCTATCTCAACAACTAACCAGCTATGAAATTTATATGTTGTCCATCTATCATTTGAAATATTTTCTTGATTCACAATATCTGCAGCATTTGTGCAAAAATTTTCGTGAATTTTTTGAACGGGCCCTGTCCATTTATAGACCTTTGCTTTAACACTTACAATTTTACTCACAAAATAATTATTATACTAATTTAAATCAATTTAAGAGAATTTTTTAATATTAAGATAAGAGTTTAAGTAATAACTTTAAAGATTCTAGAATCGGACTTACATTAGCTTTATTTTTACCCACAATATCAAAAGCTGTTCCATGAGCAGGAGTAGTTATAGGTATTGGCAGACCACCTTGAACAGTAACACCTTTTTCAAATCCAAACGACTTAAGACCTGATTGTATGGCGTCATGATACATTCCGACAAGACAATTATACTCTTTATTTTTATAAGCTTTAATAAATGATGTATCACATGGTAACGGACCAAAAACTTTGATTTTCATTTTTCTTGCTTTGTTTATTGCAGGAATTATTATTTTTTTCTCTTCATTTCCAAACTCAGCGTGAGGATTTAAAGCTTGAACACCTACTTTTGGATTTTTTAATCCATTTTTTTTTAAATACTTATTAACTAATTTAATTGGTTCAAGAATATTTTTAATAGTGATATTTTTTGCAACATCTTTAAGGGGAATATGTGAAGTTACTCTAGCAGTCCAAAAATTATTTAATACATTAAGTTCACAAACGTAGCTTTTTATTTTGAATTTATTTTTAAAATAATGGAGTTCATCCTTAAATTTCATACCGGCAAGATCTAAACTTGTTTTATTAAACGGAGCAAAATTAATTCCATCTATTTTTTTCTTATTATATAAATCAACCGCTATATCGATAGAATTTAAAACAGAAATTCCTGATTTTATATTTGCTTTTCCAATTGGATATCTTACTTTTCTTTTAGTAATATCAAAGAAAATCTTACTAGTACTTTTAAATTCTATCTGATCAATATTATTAATAAACTTAATATTTTTTTTATTTTTTTGTTTTGTTAAATATCCATCAAATACAGATTTTTCTCCAATAATTACAATATTTATTTTTTTTAAAATATTATGAGATAGAATTTTAGAAATTAATTCAGGACCAATTCCAGATGGATCACCTAAAAGAACAGCTATACTTTTTTTATTTCTCATTAAATTCTATAAAACTTCTCTGCATTTTTTAAAAAAATTTTATCATGTTCATTTTGTGAAAAATTTTTTACAATATTAAAGTATGAACTCCAATAATTATTAAAAGTATTAAAAATTTTATCTACAGGAAAATTTGATCCAAACATACACCTATCAATACCAAAAATTTCAATTGTATTAAGAATAAAATATTCAGTAGAAATAATTGTCCAACTAGGATTAAACATCCCCAACCCTGATATTTTACAAACAAAATTTTCATGTTCGGCTAAAGATTGCATCTTTCTCATCCAATATTTTTTATATTCTTCTGTTTGGAAACAAGGTTCACCAGTATGGTTTAAGATAAATTGAACATTTGGGTAACGTTTTGCTAATTTACAAGCATCATCAAACTGATGAGGATATATTTGTATATCAAAAGATAATTTTCTATTGGTCAAATGTCTAAAGTTATCTTGCCATAACTCATCTTTTAAATAATCTTTTTTAGCATGAGAATATTGCGGTTTATCTTTATCAAATGACAAAATTTGTCTAATTCCTCGTACATTTTTATATTCGAGGTGTTGATCAAGAACTTCGCTGACTTTTTCCTCAGAAAAATCAGCAAATGCAACAATCCCATTTGGGATTTTTAAATTATTATTATCTGAAATATTTTGTAACCATTTTGTTTCTTCTATCGGGTTCATTGCATCATGTTCAGCCTGAACATGTATTGATTTCACGAGATTTTGATTTTTTGCATCATTTAAATAATCATCTAATAAATAACTCTTTTTAATACTTTTAAAACTTCCATAAAAAGCTTCATCCTCATTACCACTTAACCAAGGATAATGTGTTTCTTTAGAATCAAGATCCCATAGATGATGATGTGAATCAACAATAGCTATTTTTTTCATTTATATTTTTTATAGAATTGAATTTTATCTATAAGTTTATAAAATTAATACATATAATTTATTTGAAAAGAGGTATTATGAATTATGCATGGATTCTTGAAATCCGACCAGGATATGAGGAAGAATATAAAAAGAGACATGATAAAATTTGGCCAGAAATGGTTCAAATGCTTAAAGAAGCTGGATTACGAAATTATAATATTTTTAGATATGGATTAAAATTATTTGGATATTTTGAAACTGATGATCTTAAAAAATCCATTAACTTTATATCTAAAAGTGAAATTAATAAAAAATGGTCTAAATATATGGAGCCCATAATGAAAGTAGATATTGATCCGAAAACAAATTTTCCATACTTATTGCCATTACAAATGCATTTAGATTAAAAACAAGTAATGAATAAAGTAAAAATTGGAGTCATAGGAGCAGGTTGGTGGGCAACAGAAAATCATATCCCGCATTTAGCAGAAAGAGATGAAGTTGAATTAACAAGTGTATGTAAGCTTGAAGAGGACCAATTAAGTTTTGTAAAGAATAAATTTAATTTTAAACATTCATCTACTGATTTTAAAGAAATGTTAGATTTATCATATTTAGATGGAGTAGTAATTTCTTCACCGCATCATGCACATTATGAGAATGCAAAAGCAGCGCTTGAAAAAAATTGTCATGTAATGATTGAGAAACCTATGACTACAGTTTCTAGAGAAGCTGAAACACTTCTCCAATTAGCAAAAAAAAAGAATAAACATATTTTAATCCCAAATGGTTTTAATTTTAAAAATTTTATGTCTAAGGCTGAGGAAATTATAATAAATAAAAAAATAGGTGAAATAAAACATGTTGATGCAGCTTTTTCATCATCTTTGACAGATTTATTTCAAGGGATACCATTGAGTGAGTCTAATAATCATACATTCCAACCCCATGCTACTACATGGTCAGATCCAAATAAAGGAGGAGGATATGGTTGGGGACAATTGTCACACATGTTTGCAGGTGTTTTAAAGATTACTCATCTTGAACCAGATCAAGTATTCTGTCTATCTGTGCCTTCACCAACAAATGTTGATTATACCAATGCAGTTTCTATGAAATTTTCAAATGGTGCAACTGGTTCTTTTTCCGGAAGTGCATTTGTACCAAAAGATTTTGGAGGTACTTTTTATATTACAGTTCATGGCACACGTGGTGTTTTATATTTAGATATGGAAGTAAAAAGAGAACGGTTATTTGTACGTCTGAATAACGGAGATAATATAAATTATGAAATAGAGGAGGGTGATGGTGCATTTAGTTATGGAACTAAAGAAGCATTGAATACTTTTGTTGATTTATGTCTTAATAAAGATGTAAAAAATCATTCAGATGGAGTACTTGCTTTAAAAACAGTAAGAATATTAGAAGCTATGTATAAATCTATTGAAAGTAAAAAATTACAACAAATTTAAATAAGTAAATTAAAGATCAAATACTTTACCGGGATTCAAAATATTATTTGGATCAAAGCTTTTCTTAATTAATTTCATGAGAGGAACATTATCAGGGTGTTGTTTCAGTAAATATTCTTTCTTTTGAAGACCAATACCATGTTCACCTGTAATAGTTCCATCCATCTCTAAAGCTTTATCAATTAATCTATTGCTAAATTCTCTAATGTATTTGTATTCATTTTGTTTACTTGGATCGTAGACAATGGATACATGAAAATTTCCATCACCAACATGACCAACCATTGGTGCCTTTAATCCTGTATCCCGAAGTTCTGTTTCTGCAAATTTAATACATTCCACTATGTTTGAAATAGGTACACAAACATCAGTGACATACACTCTAATATTATCACCCTGTGCTTTAACAGAATAATACACGTTATGTCTTGCTTTCCAGATTTTGTTTCTTTCTTCTGTATTTGCAGCCCATTTAAATTCACTGCCATTATTATTTTTAGAAATTTCTTCCACTACATCAATTGATTCTTTATTTGAAATTTCGCTGCCATGAAATTCATAGAATAGTGTTGGCAAACTTTCTAAATTTTCTAGCTTTGAGTATTTTATACTTATATCCATTTGATCTTTATTTAATAATTCTACTCTTGCAATAGGGACACCATACTGAATGATTTCTTGTGCGGTTAAAACTGCGGAGTCTAGATCAGGGAACTGACAAACAGCACTCATTATGCTCTCTGGTATTGGAGATAATCGAAGATGCACTTCAGTTATTATTCCTAAAGTTCCCTCTGAACCAACAAAAAGGTTAGTAAGATTATACCCTGCAGAGGTTTTTTTGGACCTTGTTCCTGTATTTATAATTTCACCATTGGCCATTACAACGGTTAAACCAAGTACTGTTGTTTTCATAGTTCCATATCTCACAGCCATCGTCCCAGAGGCTGAACAAGCTGCCATACCTCCAAGAGATGCGTTTGCACCAGGATCAATTGGAAAAAAAACTCCTTTATCTTTTAAAGTTTCATTTAGTTCTTCTCTAGATACATTTGCTTGTACTCGACAATCAAAGTCTGCTTCATTAATAGAAATAATTTTGTTAAAATTTTCCATTGAAATTGTAAATCCTTCATCATTTCCAACCACATGACCTTCTAACGATGTACCAGTGCCATACGCAGTTACTGGCACTTTAAATTCATTACAAATTTTTAATATTTTTGAGAGTTCTTCATTGTTTTTTGGAAACAAAACTGCCCTAGGTAAAACAGGGTCATAAGCATCTTCACCTTTTGCATGATTATTTCTGACACTTTCTGAAAATGATATTCTTTCTTGTAAAATATCTTTTAAATTGTCCAATAATCCTCTATCCATGAATTAATAATATTAATTATTCAATAAAAGTAAATGAATACCACAGCATTAGAATTAGAAAATATATATGATTTAGCATATAAAGCACTATCAGCTCATGGATGTGATCATTTCAATGCTGATTCTGTAGCAACAACAGTTTCACATGCTGAAAGAGATGGAAGTGTTTCTCATGGATTGTTTCGTATTCCTGGTTATGTAGCTTCGCTAAAAAGTAAAAAAGTAAATGGAGCTTCACGACCTTCAAATACCTATCTTACACAAAACGCAATTCGTGTTGAAGGTGATTATGGGTTTGCTCCTGTAGGAATCAAAGTTGGTTTGCCTGAATTGATAAAAACGACAAATAAACATGGAGTTGGTGTTTTAACTATAACCAATACGCATCACTTTGCAGCCTTATGGCATGAAACTGAAGCATTAGCAGAAAATAATTTAATTGGAATTGCTTGTACTGCATATAAACCTAGTGTGGCTCCAGCTGGTGCAAAGAAACCACTATTTGGAACTAATCCAATATCATTTGCTTGGCCAAGAAAAAATAATACCCCTGTAGTCTACGATATGGCAACTTCAACAATGGCGATGGGAGAGGTTCAGGTTGCAGCACGTGATGGTCACAAAGTTCCATTTGGAACAGGCCTAAATAAAGATGGAGAAAAAACTGATAATCCATCTGAAATTGCAAATGGAGGAGTCCTTTTAACATTTGGCGACTACAAAGGATCTGCAATAGCAATGATGATTGAGTTATTAGCTGCAGGTCTAGTAGGAGATTTATTTAGTTTTGAAGCTAAAGAAGAAGACAATAATGATGGAGGTCCTGCAAGGGGTGGTGAATTTATTATGGCATTATCTCCAGAGCTTATTGCAGGAAAAAATTGGAATGAACATGCTGAGAAATTTTTTGAACAAATGACATCTTTAGACGGTGTGCGTTTACCTGGACAACGAAGACACACTAATAGGCAAGATAAAGGTCCAAGACAAATTAATTCAGAGCTAATAGAAAAGATAAAGAGTCTAATCTAATCCATTTATGGATAATATTAAATTAGATTTTCAAAAACATATTGATGCAGGAAAATGTAATGGAGCTGAATGGATAATAAATCATAAAAATAATATTTATCATGAAGTAATTGGTTACAAAGATTTGGAATTAAAAAATAAGCTCAATAAAAATTCATATTATAGAATTTGGTCAATGACAAAGCCAATTATTGGTTTTGCAGCAATGCAATTAATTGAAAAAAATTTCTTATCTCTTGATGATACTATAGATAAACATTTATCTGATTTTAAAAATTTAAAAAAACTTAGTAGTATTGAGAGTAAATTACAAAATACAACTTCTCTAGAAGATAAACCTACTGTAAGACAACTTTTACAACATACAGCAGGCTTTACATATAACAGTTGTGATAATTTTTTAGCTCAAGAATATGAGGATAGAAGTTTATTTCATTCTGCATCTTCAAGTTTGGAGGAAGAGATTAGTAAAATTTCCGAATTACCTCTGTTATATGAACCTGGTTCAAAATGGCATTATTCTATATCTATTGATGTTTTAGCCAGAATTATAGAAGTTGTAACAAAAGATAAAATTTTTGACGTTTTAAACGAAAATATTTTTTTACCTTTAGAAATGAATAATACAAATTTTTATATTAATGAAAATAGTAATAGTAAATTAGTTGAAACATTTGAATATAACAGCGAAAAATTAAAACTAACAAATTTAAATTACGATAAAAGAAAGTTAATATTATACGGGTACCCAACAAATAATAAAAATTATTCCAGAGGAGGCCATGGTTTGTTTTCTACAGCTCAAGATTATGAAAAATTTGCTACAATGCTTATCGATGGTAAAAACAAAAGTGGAAAAGAGCTCATTAATTCTCAAAGTTTAGAATTAATGCGAAATAATTCTTTAAATAAAGAGTTATTTCCAATTGAAATCACATCAATTAATACAAATAAAGATGAAGATTATGAAAATGATCTAGATGGATATGGTTGGGGTTTAGGATTTAGAGTTTTAATGAATAATACCTCTCAAAATAAGTTTGGTCCAGTTGGAGAATTTGGATGGTCAGGTTATGCCGCTACTTATTTTTTGGTAGATCCAAAAAATAATTTGTCAGCTGTTTTAATGATGCAAATTTTAGATGCAGATAAGAATATTAAAAAAGATTTTTACAATAATATCTTTAAAAATCTTTAATGAACATGAAATCAAATCCCTATACCTATGGAATAATTTTAACTCTTTTAACTTACTTATCTTTTGGTATTTTAGATACAATTCAAAAAACAGCTGTTCAATATCACTCTGTTTTTGTATTATTATTTGTAAAATTTACTTTCTGTTTTATTTTTTCTTTTTTTATTGCAAAAAAAAATAAAGTTAAAAAATTTTATCTTTCAAATAATTACAAGATACAAATAACCAGATGTATTTTATCTGTATGCGAATCTTGTTTTTTTGTATTGTCTTTTAGGCACTTAGCTCTAGCAGATGCTCACACAATAGGATCTTTAGCCCCTGTTCTAGTTTTAGTTTTTTCTTATTTTATTTTAAAAGAAAAAATAAATGTAGCCACTTGGTTAGCAATTTGTGTAAGTTTTTGTGGAGTTATTCTAATTATGCGACCTGTACTAACTATATTTAATCCATATCTAATTATCCCATTATGTGCTGCTTTTTTCTATTCACTATTTCAAATAGCAACAAGATTAAATGCTAAGTATGATGATAATGAAACTATGTTATTCTACAATGGCCTTATAGGTGCTATCATTACATTTGTACTGTCACTTTTTTTCTGGCAACCTCTACATTCATTTTCTTTTATCTTTTTTATTTTTTTGGGTATCTTTTTTTGTACTGGTTTATTTTTACAAATTAAAGCATTGAGTATAACACCAGCAAGTATTCTAGCGCCTTATAATTATACTATAATTGTTTGGGGAATAATTTTTGGCTTATTAGTGTATGGAGAAATCCCAGATATATTTACGATAATAGGAGCAATCATTATTGTTTCATCAGGAATATTTATATTTAGATATTCTTACAAGTAGTTTTAATTTCTTTGTATTAATTAAAAAATTAATGTTATAAATTTAATCTATGTTTATTGGAATTGATCTTGGAACTTCATCAATCAAAATGATTTTAATAGATCAAAATCAAAGCATCCTTGCATCTGCTAATTCAAGTCTTACTGTACAATCACCTAAAGATGGTTTTAGTGAACAAAATCCACAAGAATGGATTGACTCAACAATGGAATGTTTGGAGGCTTTAAAGTCAAAAAAACCAAAAGAATTTTCACAAACTATTTCAATAGGAATATCAGGTCATATGCATGGAGCTACGTTAATAGATAAGGATGGAAATGTTATTAGACCATGTATTCTTTGGAACGATACAAGATCATATCAAGAGTGTGAAGAATTTGAAAAACAAAATTTTGATGTACGATCAATCTCAGGAAATATTACTATGCCTGGTTTTACTGCACCAAAAATAAATTGGATAAAAAATAATGAAATAGATAATTTCAAAAAAATTTTTAAAGTTTTACTCCCTAAAGATTATTTACGATTTGTTCTTACTGATGAATTTTTTTCTGAAATGTCAGATGCATCTGGAACATTATGGCTAGATATCCAAAAAAGAAAATGGTCCAATCAGCTTTTATCTTGCTCATTTTTAGAAGAAAAACACATGCCAGATCTAGTGGAAGGCAATGAGCAGACAGGATTTTTAAAAAAAGATTTAAAAGAAAAATTTAATTTTAATAATAATGTTAAAGTTGTGGGTGGAGCAGGGGATAATGCTGCCGCAGCAACTGGTATGGGTATAACAAATAAAAATCAATCATTTATATCTCTTGGTACTTCTGGCGTTTTTTTTACCCCCACTGAAAATTTTTTAAGTAATACTGGTGATGCAGTACATTCTTTTTGTCATTGTTTACCAAATAAATGGCACCTTATGTCTGTTATGTTAAGTGCAAGTAATTGTTTAGATTGGATTTGCGCTATTACCAATACTTCAATTGCTGATACACTTAATAATGTAGAGCAATTTTATAATGATAAAAATTCTATAAAAAATTCATCATATTTTTTACCTTATTTGTCTGGAGAAAGGACTCCACATAATGATCCTCATATTAGAGGTTCACTCCATTCTATAAAAACAACTACAAATGTAACAGATTTACAGTATGCAGTAATTGAAGGTGTCAGTTTTGGAATATTAGATGGAGTAAATTCTATTTTGAAAGTTAATAATAACTTTGATAAAATATTTATGGTTGGAGGTGGTTCAAAAAGTTCATTTTGGATTGAATTGCTTGCAGCACTTTTAAATAGAAAGTTAAGTGTTTGTGATCAAAGTGAATTTGGTGCCGCACTTGGCGTTGCAAGATTAGCTATGTATCAGGATGCTACTATTGATAATAAAGAAAATATTATTAGTGAAATAAAAATAAGTAAAACTTATGAACCTAATGAAGATAACATTGATCTATTATTACAAAGGTATTCAATTTGGAAAGATTTATATAACAGTAATAATAAAATTGCTAAAAATTTTAATTTTTAGTAAATCTATCTTAAAAAAAATTATTCTTTAAAAAGAAAAATATTTGCCTTTATCTTTATTTTATCTTTGAGGATTGTTGTGTTTTTCCAATTACCAGTGCCTATTTTAAAGTCATTTCTAGAAAAAGATATTTCACTTTTTACCTGAACCAACTCACTGGCCAATTTTATTACCTCAATATTAATAGGAATATTTTGACTTTTTCCTTTTATCGTTAATTCACCTATTAAATTAATTTTATTATCTTCATAATTAAATTTAAAATTATTTGTATCAATAAGACCTAAAGGATATTTTTTAGCATCAAAAAAAACTTCACTAAGAACTAAATCTTTATATCGTTTGTAATTTATATCTAAACTATCAATTCTAACATTTATAAGAGCTTTATTATTATTTTGATTTGACAAATCTAAGGAAACAAAACCATCAAATTCATTAAATTTACCGATAACATTTTTCGTTAACAAAACTGGAACTTCAAACTCTATACTAGAAATATTTTTATCAATAGTCCATAAATCATTAGCTGCACTCTGCTTACAATACAGAAATATAAAAAATAAACTAAATATAACTTTCAATATATTTCCTTGCTAGTTCATCAGCTTTCTCATTAAATTCGAAACCAGCGTGTCCTTTAACCCATTTCCATGTTACATTATGTTTATTAATTAGATTATCTAATTGCATCCATAATTCTTTATTTTTCACTATTTTTTTTGTTGAAGTTTTCCATCCATTTTTTTTCCAATTTGTAATCCATGATTCAATACCATCCTTTACATATTTGCTATCGGTATAAATGATTAATTCTTTTTTTATCTCAAAATATTCCAGCGCTTTTATTGCTGCTGTAAGTTCCATTTTATTATTAGTTGTGTGTTGATCACCACCATTTAATAAAATTTCTTTATTATTATCTAATATCACGACACCCCATCCACCTATACCAGGATTCCCAGAACATGCGCCATCTGTATAAATATTAATCATTATTCAAAAATATCATTTTGTTGATGCCATCTTAAAATATTCAAATATTCAAATGGATCTTTTTTAACAACTACTGCATCAGGCGGATGAAAAATATAATCGTGCACTCTCGTACATAATATTCTAACAGCAGCAGCTCTTAATAAAATATTTAATGATTTCTTTTCAATATCACTTAATTCTCTCAACTTTTGATATTCCCCAAGAATTATTAAGCAGTTCTCTTTGTTAAAGTATTGTCCATTTTCACTAAAACACCAATCATTAATAACTATAGCTAAATCGTAAATATAAAAATAATAACATGCAAAATAGAAATCTATTACTCCAGAAATTTTTTCATCTTTAAAAAAAATATTATCTCTAAACAAATCAGCATGTATGACACCACAAGGAATATTTGTTGGCCAATAATTTTCTAAATAGTCTAATTCATTTTTTAACAAATAAATTGTTTCATTAAACTTTTCGGATTTATTATTAAGGCACTTTTTGTAAATTTCTTTCCAATCCTGTAGATCTAAACTGTTAGGTCTTTTTTCATCAAAATTTATGGTAAGATTGTGTAAATCAGCAACCATTTTTCCAACTTCTCTACACATTTCAGCATTAGGTTCTTCAATACTTTTACCTTCTAGAAAAGATATTATTACAGCTGTTTTATTTTTTATTCTTTTTAAAATTTTTCCATTTTTATCTGAGATAGCTTTTGGACATTTAAAATTATTTTTATTTAAAAAGTTTTTTAAATTTATAAAAAAAGGTAATTCTTGCTCAGTTACTCTTTTTTCAAAAATTGTTAAAATATATGGTTGATTATTACAAAAAATTTTAAAATTTGAGTTCTCTATCCCATCTACAATTTCTTCAAAGCTGTCTAAATTTCCAATTGAGTATTCAGAAATAAAGTTTTCAATATCTTCTTTAAGTAATTTAGTAAAGACTGCCATCTTCTATACGTTTAGTTTTTGCGGTACTTTAAAAAATACATCTTCTTTTTGGTAAGATCCTTCATTAATATGTATTTCAAAATTTCTTTTCAAATTATCAAGAAGTTTTTTAACAAGTACTTCAGGCGATGATGCACTTGCTGTTATTCCTATATTTTCAGATTCTTGAAATATATTTAAATTTAGGGAATCTACATCTTCTACTAAAATAGCTTTTTTTGATCCATAATTTTTTGCTACTTCAACTAATCTTAGGGAATTTGATGAGTTACTTGCACCAATTACTAAAAAATAATCACATTGATTCGCTATCTTTTTAACCGCTTCTTGTCTATTTGTCGTAGCATAACAAATATCATTTTTTTTTGGTTCTATGACATTACTAAAATGTAATTTTATCTCTTTTATTATATCTTTTGTATCATCTACTGATAGCGTTGTCTGAGTAACATATGCAATCTCATCATTTTGGTTTAAAGGCAATTTTTTAACATCTTCAACTTTTTCTACTAAATGAATTTTTTTATCTGTTTGACCCATAGTTCCAATAACTTCAGGATGATTTCTATGACCAATTAAAATTACTGGCAGATTTTTTTTATCAAAATTTTCAACTTCTTTATGGATTTTGCTAACAAGCGGACATGTTGCATCATAATATACTAAATTTAAACTTAATGCTTCCTCTGGGACTGCTTTTGGAACACCATGTGCAGAAAAGATAACTGGCCTACTTCTATCTTCAATCTCATTTAATTCTTCTACAAAAATAGCTCCCTGTGATTTGAGATTTTCAACAACAAATTTATTATGCACTATTTCATGACGAACGTATACGGGCGCTCCATATTTTTTTAGAGCACCTTTTACCATTTCTATTGCCCTATCTACACCTGCACAAAATCCCCGAGGTCCTGCAAGAAATATATTAAGTTTTTTTGTCATGCAAATTTGTTTCCATTAATTTTGGTTACTTAATAATACTATAGATTTTGAAAATCTTTTAATATTAAATTATTAATATTGTAAGTAGATTTTGGAATAACTAAATATACTACTAGTTCTTTAGAACAGAGTTAAATTCGGTAATTGACTCTTCAATTAAGGCAGATTTTTTATCCTTACTTAGATTTTGAAGTAGAATATTTCTAGTAACCTCTATTGCAACACTTGAAATATAACTTTTGATAGAATTATTAGTATCTCGAACTAATTGTTCAATTTTATTTTCTGCCAGTATTTTTCTTTTCTCAATTTGATCAGTTAATTTAGAGGCAGATATATCTTTCAATTCAGCAATTCTTTTTTCAGATTCCAAATTTAGTTGTTGTATTTCCTTCTCTACTTTAGTTTCTCTTTCTTTTAATTCATCCAAGGCTTTTTGAGCCTCTTTTTTTAAATTCTCAACTTCATCTATTTTACTTTTTATATCATTTATTTGTGCATCTAAACTAGATGTAAGAATTTTTCGTACTGGATTAAAAATAGCTGCAATAAATAATATAAAAGATACCGCTACCCAAAATTGAGGATCAGAAAACATTAGTTAAAATTACCTTTATGTGTTTCAATAACTTTATTAAGTTCATTGTCTGACAATTCTATATCTGTAATTTTTCCAACAGTCAGTTTTGTAATATTAACTATTTCATTGTTAATATTTTTCATTTGATCATCTTTACTTTTTAAAATTTCTTTTTCTGCATCAGAAACTTTTTTTTCTAAATCTTTATCAAGTGAAGAAAGTTGAGAAGAAACATTTTCTTGTAAAGCATTGATTGTTTCTTTAATTTTCTCATCTGTTTCTAGTTTAGCCTTATTGATCTGATCATTAATTTTTTTTTCAATTTCCATTGCCTGTTCTTGAAGCTCTTTTGCTGAAGATAAATTTTCATCTATTTTATTTTGTCTTTTCTCTAAAACTGTAGCTATTCTTGGAAGTGATACCCTCCATAAAAATACAAATAGAAAAGTAAAAAATACAGCTAACCAAAAGAGCTGTGAAACAAAAAACTCCGGATTTAATTGAGGCATTAATTAATTATTGAGTTCTATCCAAACAAAATAACTAACGCAATAACTAGTGCGAAAAGTGCAATCGCTTCAACTAATGCGAAACCTAACATTGTCATTGTAAAAACTTCACCTCTTGCTGCTGGATTTCTTCCAACTGCTTGAATAAAAGATGAGAAAATATTCCCAATTCCAATCCCTGATCCAATAACACCGATAACGGCTAAACCCGCTCCGATTACTTTTGCTGCTTCAATTTCCATAAGTCCTCCTATTTTAAATTAATGTAAATGATAAGCATCGTTAATATATAAACACGTCAGTATTGCAAACACATATGCTTGCAAAAAAGCAATTAAAATTTCTAATCCTGTTAAAGCTACAATGAAAGCTAAAGGAAAAACTCCTGTAAAAAATGGCATGGAAACAACAAAGCCTGCAAATACTTTGAGTAGTGTGTGACCAGCCAGCATGTTTGCAAATAATCTAACTGATAAACTTATAGGTCTTGATAAATAAGAAATTACCTCAATGGGAATAAGCAGTGGATGCATGTAAAACGGTACACCTGGTATATAGAAGAAAGTAAAAAATTTAATACCATGGTTAATAAATCCAAGAATAGTTACGCCAATAAATACAACTGCTGCTAATGCAAATGTAACAATGATGTGACTCGTGAAAGTAAATTGATATGGTATCATTCCAACCATATTTCCAATTAGTACAAACATGAATAAAGAGAAAACAAATGGGAAATATCTTTTTCCATTATCTCCAACTGTATCAGAGAGCAACTGAGCAATAAAATTATACATAAGCTCTGAGATAAGCTGCATCCTAGAAGGGATAATTGATCTTGTGCTCACTGTTAAAGTTAAAAATAGAGTAATCACTAAAACAGTAATTAGCATTGCAAAAGATGAGTTTGTGAAAGAAATGTTATAACCTCCAAGTTCAATATTAGATATTGGATCTATTTCGAACTGTTTTAGAGGACTATCTTTTGCGGCCATAATTGATATTGAATATTAAAATTACCTTTGCTTTTCAATGCGACGCATTACACGATAAACGTTCAAAAATCCAGCTAATGCGCCAAATATGAAGAAAATAATTAAGCCTATTGGTTTAGTATTAAAGTAATTATCCACAATAAGCCCAATTCCAACTCCAACAACTAGTGCAGCTATAATTTCTGTACTAATTTTAAAACCAAATCCTGCACCACTTTCTTTTTTTTTAATACTAGGTTCTTTATTTTGATTATCTAAATCATCAATTTTTTTACCTAATTCTTCTAAATTTTTATTTTTATAATTCATTGGTAGTGTCTTGCTCTTTTATCTCAATTGCTTTTTCAAGATCAACGGAAACTAATTGTGATACACCTTTTTCAGGCATAGTAACACCAAATAATCTATTTACTCTTGCCATTGTCATTCTATGGTGAGTTATTACTAAGAATTTTGTTGAAGAAGTTTTAGCTATTTCCTCCACTAATGAACAAAATCTATCAACATTAGTATCATCCAATGGAGCGTCAACCTCATCAAGTACACAAATTGGAGCTGGATTTGATAAAAATACAGCAAATAATAATGATAAGGCTGTAAGAGCTTGCTCACCTCCAGAAAGTAAATTTAGATTTTGTAATTTTTTTCCAGGAGGACTAGCAAATATTTCTAAACCAGCTTGAAGAGGATCTGACTCATCTGTAAACTTGAGGTAAGCCTTTCCACCACCAAACAACCTGGTAAATAACTTTTGAAAATTTTCATTTACTATTCCATATGCAGCAAGTAAGCGTTGTCTACCTTCTGTATTCAGTGAGTCAATTGCTTCTCTTAGTTTTGCAATTGCACTTAAAAGGTCGCTTTGATCTTTCTTTATTGTATTAACTTTTTCTTCTAAATCTTTTGACTCTTGTTCTGCGAGAAGATTTACACCACCTAAACGTTCTTGCTCTCCAATTAGTCTCTCTAACTTTTTTTCTAAATCATCAGTCTCGCCTAAAACTTTATTTGGATTGATTTCTCCAATATTGTAAAGTTCTTCTAGATCTACACTCAATCTTTCTTTCACTTGAGTAGATAATAATTTAATTGCTTCATTAATAGTATTGATTTGACCTTCAGTTCTAATTCTCTCTTCTCTCAATTCATTTAATCTAATTTCCTCTAGTTTTAATTTCTTATTGATTTCATTAGAATTTTGTTCAGTTTGACGAAGTTGCTCAGCTATTTGCTCGTAAGAATTCTTATTTTCATCAATCAATTTTTGTATTTTTAATTTTTCACTTGATACATCTTCAGGAACGGATTGGAGATTTGATAATTCACCAATTAATGAACTTTGTCTTGAATTTAATTCTTCTATTCTTTGATTTGCTTTTGCAGAAATATCATTCCATTGTTTTTCTTCTGCACTCAATTGCTTTATTCTTCTATTTTTTAGTTGCTCTAATATAGCTTTAGTAGAATTATTTTGTTTACCTTTAGATACATATCCATCCCATCTCCAAATTTCTCCTAGTTTGCTAACTAATATTTGTCCTGGTTTTAAGTTTTTTTGAATTTCTAAAATATTTTCTTTATTTTCTATTAATCCAACAAATTCTAACTTCTTTTTCAAATTATCTGGAGCTTTGATTAGAGAGGAAAATTTTGTAATTTCTGAATTAAAGGAAGAATCTTCCACATCCAATTTTCTCCAAAAAATACTTTGTTCTTCATCGATAGATGCAATTAACTCATCTGAAAAAACTGCAGCAATTGCTTGTTCAAGACCATCTTCAAAGTCTAGATAATCAATTATTGGATTATTATTTTTTTTATTAGTACCATTTTCAGTATTTAAATCATCATCAGTTTGAATAAAAAGATCACCTTGTTGTTTTAACAGAATTGATTTTTCTTCCTGTACTCTTTCAAGATTCTGTTTTGCATCTTCGAATAAAAACTTCTCTCTATCAATATCATTTTTAATTTGCTCTATACGGACTTTCGTTTCATCTACTGCAATATTTGCTCTTTCAATTTCTTTTTCTTGATTTTCTAAACTAATTGAATATTTCTGCAGCTCAGCTGCAATCTTACTTTCTTGGAGTCTAAGGTTTGGAAGACTTTCTTGAACTTTTTCAAATTCAACATTTATTTGTGCTACAACTTGTGTTTGGTCATTTACAATATTTGTTTCAGATTGAATTTTTTCATTTGCATTTTTTAATTTATCTTTTTCATCAATCCATTTTTTGTAAAATAATCTTGCTCTTGCTTTTGTAATATCTTTTTGAATATACTTATATCTTTCAGCTTGTTTTGATTGTTTCTTTAATATTGTAAGTTGTTCATCTTGTGCTTTTAATACGTCCTTAACACGCTCTAAGTTATTTTCAGTAGCATTTAATCGTAATTCAGCTTCGTGTCTTCTTGAATGCAGACCTGTAATTCCTGCAGCCTCTTCCAGTAATGTCCTTCTTTGTTCAGGTTTAGCTGCGATAATAGCTCCAACTCTTCCTTGACTAACCATCGATGTTGAACGAGCACCTGTTGCTGCATCAGCAAATAGCAATTGTACATCTTTTAATCGCACCTCCTTGCCATTAACTCTATATTCTGAACCTTCACCTCGCCAAATTCTTCTAGTTACTTCAATGGTATCATTTTCATTGAAAATACTTGGTGCTTTTCTTGCTTTATTATCTAAATCTATAGTAACCTCGGCAATATCCCACGCTGGTCTATCATCTGTTCCATTAAAGATTACATCGTCTAATTCACTTCCTCTCATTTGTTTTGGAGAAAGTTCACCCATAACAAACCTAAAAGCCTCTACAAGATTCGATTTACCACATCCGTTTGGACCAACAATACCTGTTAAGCCATTTTCAATCAAAATTTCTGTTGGTTCAACAAAAGACTTAAAGCCTTTGACCTTAAGGGTCCTAAAATTAATCATCAACTATTGTGATAATATTTTATCGATGATTTGTCTAAACTCTTTTATGTTTTTATTCCCGGAATATAAAACTCCATTAACTATGAATGACGGAGTGGAGCCTATTTTATATTCTCTTTGCGCTTCCATTACACTTTCAAGTAATTGATTCTCTAAATCCACATTACTTAAACATGCATCAAAATCTTCTTGTTGCATACCGCCACTTTGCATTATTTTGTATAACTCAGATCTTGTTTTTGAATGATCTCTATTAACCCAACTATTTTGAAGTTTATAAAGCCCATTCATATAATCGTATCTTACATCTTCGGGTACACATCTTAAAATCATACTTCCAGCAAGAGCCGGATAATTAAAGGGAAAATCACGAAAAATAAACTTAACTTTACCAGTATCAATAAACTCTTTTTTTAATTCTGCTAGAGTATCATTATGAAAATCTGCACAGTGACTACAAGACATTGAAGCATATTCTATAATTGTGATTGGAGCATTTTCTTCTCCAATATAAAAATCATTATCTTTAACATCTAGTATTGAATTTTCAGCTGCTTTGGCATTAATAAAAAGTAGTGATAGTATAATAGAAGTTAATAAAATTCTAATTTTCATCATTTGTCCTCAGTTGTAATTTTATTACCTAAATTTAATAGCGATTTTTTCAAATCTAAATTTTGAAATTCTTTAACGTTTTCTTCAACAAATCTTATGTCATCTTTGTTTATTTGTTTTTTCTTACTTTGTTTCATATACGTATGTTTAGGTATGTAATTTTGATGAATTCTCAAGTCCATTATAGCTTTATAGCCAAAATAAGTATTAATTTTTTCAATTATAGTGTCCTTAAAGTGTTGAAACTCAATGGCTGCGGCCGGTGCAACACTCACATTTAGATAATTTTTATATACCGTCTCGCCTAAATCATTTTCAAAATCACGCACCCTTGAAACATTTAACGGCTCTGAATATTCTTTAAAATAACTACCAACAATTTCAGGCCATTTGGAGTTAATTACAAATTCTGTACGATTATATTTAGAGGAAAATTTTCTATTTACCCTCCTCAGAGTATCGCCAATAGATTGTGGAACAAATGTTCTTTTTTGTTTTAAATTTTTTTTGTCCATATGCATAAATAATTTATAGTACCTAAATATGAAAGCAATATGTTTAAACACGAAACACAAGTAATAAAGTTTTTACTTCAATGGTATTCTATGAATGCCAGAAAACTACCATGGCGGAAGAAAAATAATCTAAATTTACCTCATCCATACTTTGTGTTTGTAAGTGAGTATATGCTTCAACAAACAACAGTTAATACCGTAAAAAATAAATTTAATGAATTTATTTTAAAATGGCCTTCACTAAATAAATTAGCGCAAACTTCAGAGCCAAATATCTTGAAATTCTGGTCAGGTCTTGGTTATTATTCAAGAGCGAGAAATTTATTAAAGTCTGCAAAAATAATTAAAAATAATTTTAAAAATAAAATACCAGAAACTTATGATGAACTCATCCAACTTCCAGGTATTGGAGATTACACTGCAAAAGCAATTCTTGGAATTGGATATAATAAATCAGTCATGCCACTTGATGCTAATATTGAGAGAATTTTGGTTAGGTTACATGCTATCGATAAACCAATTAATAAAGTAAAAAATAAACTTAAAGATTTGGGAAATAAATTCATCTCAGATAAATATTCTTCAAACTTAATTCAGTCTTTTATGGATTACGGATCAGAGATCTGCCTTCCACGAAACCCTAAATGTAATATTTGTGGAATTAATAAATTTTGCCAATCATATAAAAAGAATTTACAGCAAAAAATTCCTTTTAAACAAAAAAAGAAAAGTAATAAGCCAGTAAAGTACACAAGAGCTTACGTAATTGTGAATGAAAAGAATGAAATCCTAGTACGAAGTAGACCAAATAAAGGAATGTTGGCCTCTATGCTTGAAGTACCAAATGATGTCTGGGTTAAAAATAAAAAATTGCTAACTACTGATGAAGACATACAAAAAATAAAAACAAAATTACAATCTAAAGGTTCATTTGAATATTCATTTAGTCATTTTGATTTAGAAACAGAAATTTTTTATGGAAATGTTAAAAAAGCGAAATTAACAAAAAGTAATTGGATAAAGAAATCATCTTATTCTAGTTCTAGAATGCCAACTGTTATGAAAAAAATAGTAGATATAGCAGTATAATTTATGCAAAGAATTTTTTTGCGTTCATAAAAATTTTATACCCATCACCGAATTTTTTAGAAGTATTGTTTTGCCAATTTGGAACATGATAATGATAAAATGCTCTTTCTGGGTGAGGCATCATTGCAAGAATATTCCCATTTTGATTTGTTAACGCAGCTATATCATCTTTAGATCCATTAGGATTAAAGGGAAACTGACCTTTTGCTAATTTTTTATGGTTATTGATGTATTGTAAGCCAATAAGGTTATTAGCTTTGATACTTTTAAGTAGATTAATAGGTATCATGAATTGCCCCTCTTGATGGGCGACAGGTAAGTTTAAGATACTAATATTTTTTAGCCATGGTGATTTATTATTATTTACTTTTACATCCACCCATCGACACTCATAGCTCCCAGATTTATTTTCAATCATTGCAACTTCTGGATCTTTTTTATTTAGGCTTGGAACTAACCCAAGATTAATTAATATCTGGCATCCATTACAAATGCCTATAATTAATTTATCTTTTAATGAAAAATCTATTAGCTGATCATACAAATTCGTCAGAATTTTTTTCGCCATTGCATTTCCTGAACCTGTATCATCACCATACGAAAAACCACCAGGTATAGCGAATACTTGATAGTTATTAAGTTGTTTAGGATTTTGTATTAGATCATTAATATGAACAATTTTTCCTTTAAAGCCTACTACTTCAAATGCATGTAGTGTTTCATTTTCACAATTAATACCATAACCTGATAAGACTAATACGTTCATAACCCTTTAATATTTTGTTTGTATGACTTAGCAAAATCTGAAATTTTACCTCTAATAATTTTTTTGTTATCTTTAAACTTAACTACATCTGAGCCCGTACATTTGCCAATAATTGTATAATCAGAACCTTTAAATACTTTTTTAAAATTGGCTAACTTATTTTTTTTTATGGAAACAAGAATTCTACTTTGTGATTCAGAAAATAAAAATTGGTCAACTGAGATTTTATTTTTTAGTTTTAAATCAATGGTTAAACCTTTCTTTGAAGCAATTGCCATCTTTGTAACTGCAATTCCAATTCCACCCAAATCTATTCCAATTGCAGAATTTATAATTCCTAGTTTATTAGCTTTTTCAAAATTTCTATATGTGCGAAGTGCATCCTTGCTATTTACAACTGGATTTTTTGATTTTTCATAACCTATAATTTTGGAATAAACACTATCCAGTAATTCATTATGGGTATTTCCTAAAACTAAAAGTATATCACCATCATCGGATGTCATTTTTGTTAAGTGTGAAATTTTATCTACCACTCCAATAGAAGAAATCAGCAATGTTGGAGGTATTGAAATTTTTACTGATTTTCCAGTTTTATCAAAACCTTTAAAATCATTAAACATACTATCTTTTCCTGAAATAAAAGGTGTTTGGTAAGCAACTGCATAATCATAACAAGCTTTTGCTGCTTCTTTCAATTGATATAAGCGATCAGGTTCATCTGAGCTGCACCAACAAAAGTTATCAAGAATTGCAATTTTTTTTGAGTTGGCACCACTTACAATTAAATTTTTATATGCTGTATCAATAGAGCACCCAGCCATATCATAAGGATTTGTTTCGGCGTACTGAGGATATGCAGCTTGAGAAAGAGCTATTGATTTTTCATCATCAAATAGAGGTTTAATAGCAGTAGCATTTCCAAAAACTCTGCCTTCGCCTTGTAATGGTTTTATAATAGAGGTAGCTTGTACTTCGTGATCATATTGCGTGGCAATAAATTCTTTTGATACAATATTTGGACTAGAGAGAAGTTTATGTAGCTTATCTATCAAAGAACTTTTCTTAATTATTTTTTTCTTTTCTTTTTTAATTTTTGGAAAAGATGTTTTTAAATTTAATTTTGGATAACCTTCATGAAGAAATTCCATATCTAAATTGAGAATTTCAGTTTTGTTGTATTTTACTATGGCTTTATCTTTTTTAATAAATTTACCAATTATTGTTGCTTCCACACCTCTTGCATTAAATCTCTTTATAACTTTTTTTACGTTCGCTGGAGGTACTGCTAGTGTCATTCTTTCTTGCGATTCAGAAACCCAAATTTCCCAAGGATATAATCCATTATATTTAAGAGGAACTTTTTCAAGATTAACTATAAAACCGCCACTTTCTTTTGCCATTTCTCCAATTGATGATGATAATCCTCCAGCTCCATTATCTGTTATGCTCGAGTAAAGATTTTCATCACGCAATTCTCTAATGATGACATCAGACATTTTCTTTTGTGTTATTGGATCACCAATTTGTACGGCAGAAACTGGACTATTAGGATCTAATTCCTCTGAAGAAAATGTTGCACCGTGAATGCCATCTTTTCCTACTCTGCCTCCAGTCATTAGTATGATATCTCCTGGATTAGCTTTCTTCTTATGCGATAATTTTCCTTTAATTTTTTTCGGAATAATCCCAACTGTTCCACAAAATACAAGGGGCTTTCCTGCAAACCGGTCATCAAAATATACATTACCTTGAGGAGTAGGAATACCCGAACAATTCCCTCCAACTCTAACACCACTTATAATACCCTTCGCAATAAAATTTGCTGGAAGCATTGGATCCTTATTTTTTTGACGATACAATTGATAATTTTTATTTGGGTCTGCTAAATAATATGCATACGTATTCGCTATAGGTTTTGCTCCTTTCCCAAATCCAAGACAATCCCTATTAACACCAACAATTCCAGTGATTGCACCACCAAATGGATCTAAGGCTGAAGGTGTATTATGTGTTTCAACTTTATGACAAATAATCCAATCTTTATTAAATTCTATTCCACCAGCATTATCCGTAAAAAGAGAAACACAAAAATTATCTTTTCTTAATTGAATAATTTTTTCAGTAGCACCTTTAATGTATTTTTTAAATATACCTTCTTGAATATCATCAATCTTAGCTGAAAATATTTTGTGTTTACAGTGCTCGGACCACGTCTGTGCTAATGTTTCAATTTCTACATCTGTTGGTTTACGTTTTATAGTGGAAAAATAATTTCTTATGACTTTTAAAGATTCTAGATCTAAGCCAAGTGTTCCTCTTCTAGATTTATCATTTTCTTCAATACCAAGTTTACCAATAAGACTGAGTTGATGATCAGAAATATCTAAATTAATTTCTTTTTTACTATATTTTTTTTTCGGTAATTTTACCTTTTCTATTTTAAATTGATTTTTTTTAAAATTATTTAAATATTGTTTAAATGGATAAATCTTAATTGTTTGAATTAAGGGATTTGCTTCATTTTTAGATATTTTGGTAATATCTTCTTTTCTTCCTTTTATTAAAATAATTTTTGTTGAACCAAGTTCAAAGCTTTTAAAACTACTTTTAAGATTATCTTTGATTATCTCTTTTACAGTTGTAGCAATATTATCAGTTACACCTGGTAAAAATTTTATTTCTACAACCCAGTTAAAATTACTATAACTAGATAAAACCTTTTTTACATTTTTTTTTGTTAATATTGTTTGAGAAACGTCATTAGAAATAAGTTTACTTATTTTAGTAAACTTTTGATCATCAAGATTTCTTGAAAAGAAATATCCATCTATAATTTTGATGGATTTATTATTGTGTTCTTTTTGTAGTGAACTTTCTTTCCCTGTCTTCTCAATCGAGAGAATTTGAATTGTATTTGTCATTATGAGTACGAATCAACTTAATTTACTATATTAATAGTTTACTCGTTAACGATTCGTTTAAAACTAATTAAATATGACAACATATAAAGAAGCAGGTGTTGATATAGAAAATACAGATGCCCTTGTTGAAGATATTTCTGAGTTAAGCAAATCAACTAACAGAAACGGAAATTTTGATAAAATTGGAGGATTTGGGGGTATTTTTGATCTTAAAAATTGTGGATATGAAGATCCTTTATTGGTCTCTGGTACAGATGGAATAGGGACAAAAATATTACTAGGGATTGAAACTGACATTTTAGATGGTTTGGGTCATGATCTTGTTGGTATGTGCCTTAATGATATTCTTTGCCACGGTGCAGAGCCATTATTTTTTTTAGATTACTATGCTTCTTCCAAGATTGATAAAAATTCTTTTTTAAAAATTATGAAAAGCATCACTGAAGCTTGCAGGATAAATAATTGCTCCCTTATTGGTGGTGAAACAGCAGAGATGCCTGGGCTCTATAAAAAAGATGATTTTGATTTTGCTGGATTTTGTGTTGGTGCAGTAGAGAGAAAAAAAATTCTACCTAAAAGAGATCTCATGAAAGAAGATGATCTTCTATATGGGATCAGATCTTCGGGTTTTCATTCAAATGGATATTCTCTCATTCGAAAAGTTTTAAAAGATAAAAATATAGATCTGCATGAAAAAACAGAATTTCAATCATCTTACGAAACAAATGCAGCAGCCTTAATGGCTCCAACAAAATTATATTTTCCTTTTTTAAAAAAAATTTTAACAACAAATCTTATCAACGGTATTTCTCATATTACAGGTGGAGGTATTATTGGTAATGCACCAAGAATGCTATCTGCAAATTTATCAGTAAGGATTGATAAAAAATTTATTTGTGATGAAGAAATTTTCCAATGGTTTCAAAGTTTATCTAACATTTCAGATGAAGAAATGTTGAAGACCTTTAATTGTGGAATAGGTTTAATAATGACTATTTCAAAAAATAATTACAAAGAATTTGAGCAATTAATAAAAGATGAAAATTTAGATATTTTTGAAATTGGGAAAATAGAAGTTAACAAATCATCAAGGTGCACAATTAGTTGAAAAAATTACAAGTTGCTATTTTCATATCGGGAAGAGGTTCAAATTTAGAATCACTAATACAATCATCATTTAAAAAACAAAGTTTAGTAGATATTCAATTAGTCGTATCCAATAACTCCAGAGCAAAAGGTTTAACTATTGCCAAAAAAAATAAAATTCCATTCATACATTTTATTCCAAAGAAAAATTTTGAAAACAAAGTCATCAAGTATCTAGAAAATATAGATATCATTTGTTTGGCTGGTTTTATGCAAGTTTTGGACTCAAAATTTGTAAGGCAGTGGCGATCACGATTAATCAATATTCACCCATCTTATCTTCCAGCTTTCAAAGGTTTAAATGCTCAGGATCAGGCCATAAAGGCTAAAGCGAGCTATTCTGGTTGTAGTGTTCATTACGTAAACACTAAAATTGACTCTGGAAAGATTATATTGCAAAAAAAAGTAAAGATTTTGAAGAAAGATAATACCGAATCACTCTCAAAGAAAATATTGATAGAAGAGCATAAGGTTTATCCAAGAGCATTACAGATGGTTGCAAAAACACTTTTAACAAAACAACAGTAAGATGAAAAATCGACAAAATTTCTTAAAAAAATTCGAGGTAAGGCAATCTCATGTTCCCAGATTTAATGAGGAGTGTGGTGTTTTTGGAATAAGTGGAACCAAAGATGCTGCAGCCTTAACAGCTCTTGGTTTGCATGCGTTGCAACATCGTGGTCAAGAAGGTTGTGGAATTGTAAGTTATGATGGCACCTCCTATCACTCAGAAAGAAAATTTGGATTGGTTGGTGATAATTTTACGAAGAAACACTCATTAGAAAAGTTAAAGGGAAAAATTGCAATTGGACATAATCGTTATTCAACCACGGGTGGTGAAACAATAAGGAATATACAACCTTTTTATGCTGACCTTCATGGTGGTGCTATTAGTATTGCTCATAATGGAAATCTAACCAATGCACTCCTTCTAAGAGAGCAAATGGTACGTGAAGGTGCAATATTTCAAACAACATCAGATACCGAAACAATTGTTCAACTTGTAGCTCGTTCAAAAAAAAAAGATATTTTAAATAAAATTATTGATGCTTTAATGCAAATTCAAGGTGGTTATGCTTTATCAATTATTGCGAACGGTACATTGATTGGCGCAAGAGATCCATTAGGTATTCGACCACTTGTTTTAGGTAAATTTAAAAATGCATTTATCCTTGCCTCTGAAACTTGTGCTTTAGATATTATAGGTGCAAAATTTATCCGTGAAATTGAAAATGGTGAAGTTGTAGTTATTAAAGATAATAAAGTTGAAAGTAGAAGACCATTTCCAAAAAAACAAATAAAACCATGCGTTTTTGAATATATTTATTTTTCACGACCAGATAGTATTTTAAAAAATAAAACCGCCTATGAATATAGAAAAAATTTAGGCACGTACTTAGCAAAAGAAACCGATATAAAACCTGATGTAGTCGTACCAGTTCCAGACTCTGGTGTTCCTGCTGCGCTTGGTTTTAGTCAAGAGTCTGGTATTCCTTTTGAGTTAGGATTAATACGAAATCATTATGTGGGCAGGACATTTATTGAGCCAACTCAGCAAATTAGAAGTTTAGGCGTAAAGTTAAAACTAAATCCTAACCAAAGTTCTATTAAAAAAAGGAAAGTTGTTTTAATTGACGATTCATTAGTTCGAGGAACAACATCCACTAAGATAATAAAAATGCTGTATGATTTTGGAGCAAAAGAAGTGCATATGCGTATTGCTTCACCTGCAATTAAATATCCAGATTTTTACGGAGTCGATACTCCAACCCAAGAAGAATTATTGGCTGCAAACAAAAATTTAGAGGAAATGTGTAAATATATTGGAGCTAAATCATTAAAATTTTTATCATTAGATGGTCTGTATCAGGCTCTTGGTTATGATGAGAGAGATAATGATAATCCTCAATTTACTGATCATTATTTTACAGGAGAGTATCCAGTCAGACCTTTAGATTACTTGAATGACGAAAGCTTAAAAAAACTTTCATTTTTAAGTCTTGCTTCAAATAATTAATTAATGAATTATTTTTTTTCATGAACGTTCTTGTCATTGGTAATGGTGGAAGAGAGCACGCATTATGTTATGGCATAAAACAATCTCCAAATTGTTCTAATTTATATTGTATTCCTGGAAGTGATAGTATCAGTGAAATTGCTTCTTCGATTATCACAGATGTTAATGATCATGATGCTATTCTTCAATTTTGTATAGAAAGTAAAATTGATTTAGTGGTGATAGGTCCAGAATTGCCTTTAACTAAAGGATTATCAAACCTTTTAATGAACAATGCTATATTAGTTTTTGGTCCTGATCAAATGGGAGCTGAACTAGAAAAATCAAAAAAGTTTACAAAAGATATTTGTAAAAAATTAAATATTGCAACAGCTGCCTATGACGTATTTGACAACTATGATGATGCCTTAAATTTTTGTCAAAACCAATCCTATCCTCTTGTTATCAAAGCTGATGGTTTAGCAGCAGGAAAAGGAGTTATTATTTGTCAAAAAAAGGATGATGCAAAGGATGCGCTGATTAAATGTTTTAAAGATAATTCTTTTGGTGATGCTGGTTCAATTGTTGTTATTGAAGAATTTTTAGTTGGTGAAGAGGTAAGTTTATTTTCACTTGTTGATAAAAATGGATTTGTGTTGCCACTTACAACAGCACAAGATCATAAAAAAATCTTGGAAGGAGAAAAAGGCTTAAACACTGGTGGTATGGGAGCCTATACACCTGTTCCTTCTATTTCATCAAATAAAATGAATGAATTATCCAAAACATTTGTTGAGCCTATCGTTCAACATCTTGCTGAACAAGACATCAAGTATCAAGGAATGTTTTATGCAGGATTAATTCTAACAGATAAGGGTCCAAATTTACTCGAAATTAATGTTCGTTTCGGTGATCCGGAAACACAAGCAATTATTCCACTATTAGAAACAGATTTATTAGAACTCCTTCATGCATCAGCGATAGGCACCTTAAATGAAATAAAAAAAATTAAGTGGAAAAATGATTATGCCATGACAGTAGTAATGGCTGCTCATGGATATCCTGAGAATTATAAAAAATTGACACCAATTAATAATTTGGAAAATCTTACTTTAACAACGGATGACTATCTATTTCATGCAGGAACAATGCTTAAAGAAAACAAATGGCTCTCTAATGGTGGGCGTGTTTTAAATATCTCTAATACTGGTAAGGATTTAAAAACTATTAGAGAAAATATTCACAATATAATCAATCAAATTAATTGGGATGAGGGATATTATCGAAAAGATATTGGTTGGAGATATATTAATGAGTAATTCTTTTTTAGTTGAAGGAAAAACAAAAATTATTGAGAAAACAAATGATCAAAATATCATTCGAATTATAACAAAAGATTTTTTAACAGGTGGTGATGCAGCGAAGAAAGAGGAAATTAAAGATATTGGAATACAAAAGACAAAACAAACAAGTAATGTGTTTAGTATGCTAACCAAGGCAGGTATTGCAACATCATATATTGAACAAGATTCGCCAAATAGTCTTTTAAGTCATAACTGTAATATGCTTCCTTTGGAATTTGTAGTAAGACGCTATGCGTGGGGAAGTTATTTAAGTAGAAACACTCAATTTGCAAAAGATAAAAGTAATCCTCATCAATTTGAAAACTTAGTTTGGGAAATATTTCATAAACAAGCCGTTGTTATCCCTCCACATGTTTCAGAACCTGTTCAAATGGATGAGAGTGAAGCGAGAAGACAATTTTTGAAGGATGGAAAATGGGAAGAGGGTGTATTTACGGATCCATTTGTAAAAACTGGAGGAGAATGGGAGTTATTTTCAGCCAAACAACCTGTTACAAGCAAAAGCTTAATGAAAACCAAAAAATTATTGTCTGATCAAGAATTAGAAATAGCTATTAATGAAATTATTCTTCCAAGTTTCGAGCTTATAGAAGACAAATGGAAAACTATTGAGACAATTGATGGTCCTATTCATCTGGTAGATATTAAGTTTGAGCTTGGTTTTAAAGTATCGGATAGCTCGTTAGTTTTATCTGATGTTGTTGATAATGATAGTTGGCGAATATGGCCTGGTGGAGATCCAACTAAACAATTAGATAAACAATCTTTTCGTGAAGGAGAAGATTTAGTAAATGTTGCTAATAAATATCAACTGGTAACACAACTAACTGATCAATTTAATTTAAGTTAATAATTTATTTTTCAATAATCGTTATATGACCCATTTTTCTTTTATGTTTAATTTCTTTCTTTAAATAGTCATAAAAAAATTCATTATTCTTAAATGTTTTATTTCGATACGGTGTTATATCATCACCAATTAAATTAATCATTTTGGCATTATACAATTTTTTTGTCTCAATTTTTTCTAAGCCACATACTGCTCGTACATGATTTTCAAATTGACTAATATTATGAGAGTTCATTGTTAGATGTCCAGAATTATGAACACGAGGGGCAATTTCGTTAGCATATAAATTATCATCAGTATCAATAAAAAACTCTACACATAACGTTCCAATATAATCTAGTTTTTCTACAACTTGTTTTGCCCACTCAATTGATTTTATTCGGATGTCATCAGAGATATCACTTGGTATTGTTGAATATTTTAAAATTTGTTCTTCATGAACATTCTCAATAGGATCATAGATCTCATAACTATTTTGATCATAACGAGTAATGACGACTGAAATTTCTTTTTTAAGATGAATGAGTTTTTCTAGAATATATTCTTTTGTAAAATCAATCTCTTTCGTAATATCATCTACAGTGTTTAATTTATACTGACCTTTACCATCGTATCCTAACGTTGTGGTTTTTAACAAACCAGGAAGCAAGTCTATATTTTTACTCAAATCCTTTTCATTTTTGACAGTTACATATTTTGTTGTAGTTATATTATTATTATTGAGAAATTTTTTTTCTGTTTCTCGGTGTTGAATAAGTTGATTAATTTCAGGTTTTGGTAAAACTTTTTTCTTTTCATTAATTTTTTTTAATATTGCGAAGGGAATATTTTCAAATTCATATGTAACAAGATCAACTGCATTAATAAAATTATTTATCGTTGTATCATCATCATACTGACCAAAAATAAATTTAGATGCAAATTGTTTCCCGGGTGCATCAGGATCATCACTTAATATGACGGTTTGTATATCTATTTTTTTTGCAGCATCTGCTAAAAGACTTCCTAATTGTCCACCACCAATAATGCCAAGTGTGGATGTATTCATGACTTATGGTTTTTGTTTAACAGCTTTTGATTGTTTACTTCGATAATTTTTTAGATTTTTCTTAATTTCTTTATTCGTAAGAGCAATAATGGAAGCTGCATATAAACCGGCATTCATAGCACCGTCCTCACCGATTGCTACACTGCCAACAGGAATACCTTTGGGCATTTGTACTATTGATAATAAACTATCCAATCCCTTTAATTTACGACTTTCTACAGGTACGCCGATTACAGGTATAGTTGTCAATGATGCAATCATTCCTGGTAAATGTGCAGAACCTCCAGCACCGGCAATAATGACAGAAATATTATTATCTTCCGCTGCTTTGGCAAATTTAAACATTCTCTCTGGAGTGCGGTGTGCAGAAACAATTTTAGTTTCAAACTTAACTTTCAGTAATTTTAAAATTTTTTCACAATTTTTCATGGTAGCATAATCAGACTTACTACCCATCACAATTGCTACTTTATGTTTTGTTGATGCTGAAACCATTTTTATTTTATTGTATCAATTCAATGATGATTCGATACATTATTACATAATGACATCGTGGACATTACTTTCACGGGCTCCTGCTTTTGAAATAAAGACAAATTTACAGTTACCCTGCATTTTCTTAATCGTTTTATGACCAGTGTACCCCATAGAAGATTTTAAACCACCAACAAGTTGATAGGCCACATCTTCTATTTTACCTTTATATGGAACCATACCTTCCACACCTTCTGCCACTAATTTTTTTGCATTCTTTGTTTCTTCTTGGGAGTATCGATCAAAAGACCCCTTTTGCATTGCTCCTACAGAACCCATACCTCTGTATGATTTAAATTTTTTACCTTTAATCGTTAATAATTTTCCTGGTGACTCTTCAGTGCCGGCAAATAAAGAGCCTATCATGCAAGCACTTGCGCCACCTGCTATAGCTTTTGCAATATCGCCTGATGTTTTTATTCCTCCATCTGCAATTACTGGAATTTTAAATTTTTTGGCAACTTGAAATGTATCCATCACAGCTGAGAGTTGAGGAATACCAACACCAGTTACAACTCTTGTAGTACAAATTGATCCTGGTCCAATACCTACTTTGATAGCATCAACACCAGCACTAATTAAATCCGATGCAGCTTTTTTTGTAGCAATGTTTCCAACTATAAGAGGGGTTTTCTTTAAAACTTTTTTTGCTTTTTCAATAAACTGTAAAGTTGTTTTTGTATGTGCATGAGCAACATCAATAAAGACTATATCAACACCAACTTTTAATAATTCTAATAGTCGTAAGTAAGCATTATTTTCAACACCGATTGCAGCGCCTACTGCAATTTGTTTGTTAGAATTAATTACAGCATTTTGAAATTTTTTAACGTTAACTTTAAAACTATGAACTTTCTTGACTTCACTTGTTTGTTTATCAATTGGCATATTACGGTGAATAACACCAAGACCACCATTAAGTGCTAGATTGATAGCCATTTTATTCTCTGTAACGGTATCCATAGCAGCAGAGAGTATGGGAATATGTAATTTGACTTTTCCAATCGTAATCGACGTATCTACATCTTTTGGTTTTATCTCCGAATACGCTGGTGAGAGCAAAACATCATCAAAAGTAACGGAATAATTAGTATTTATCTGGTAGGCCATTTCCAACAATATTTATTTTGTTTCGATTTGTAAAATAAATAGTTCAAATAATACTTTTTGAACCCCTAAGTCTTAAATTTTATATTCGAAGTTCTGCGTTGTAGGGTTAATCTTAATTAATCTTGCACCATTTCGAATATGATAGTGTGTAGCAACAGGAGTTAAAGGCGAAATGGTAATGATACTTTCAAACTGCTCTTTTGATTTGATATATTTTTGCAGCTCTTTCATAATTTTTTTCCCTGCCCCTTTTTTAAAAGACCATAGCGTATAGGCGATTGGAATGGTTGCTTGATCTTCTTCAACACTCATCAAATCCATTTCTTTAATGGTTGCTGGTATTTCATTTGTAAAGGCAAAGCAGGCAATACCTTCAATATCATCCTTATATTTGAGCCCAAAAATTTTTCTTCCTTTTGACGTACGAAAGTCATTATCGAGTTCTGGGCGTACCGGATCATCAGATGGATTAACACCATCTAGTTCAACAAGTTCTGTTTTTTTGATCCAACTAAAGAAATCAAACTCGTATTTGTATCTGCCAATTTTCATTTAAAGTATGTAATGCTTTATAAGATTTGATTAATAAAGATAGTGAATAATTTGTTACTTTAGTGATTGGATAAATAGTTTATTATCAAATTTTACTAATAAAAATCTAAATATTTATAATGTCCTCTAAATCTTCTATCAAAAATATAATTAAACTTTCTATTCCAATATTTTTTGCAAACTTAGCTATTCCTTTAGTTGCCATTGTTGACACAGGACTAATGGGCAATCTTGATAATGCTAGTTACTTGGTTGCTACCAGTATTGCAGCAAGTGTTTTTTCGATGATTTTCTGGAGTTTTGGCTTCCTGCGTATGGGTACGGTCGGCATGGTAGCTCAAGCTTATGGATCAAAAGATTATCAGGAAATTATAAATATATTTTTACGAAATATTTCTTTTGTAATTATTATTTCCTTACTACTTATTATTTTTCAGAGATATATATTTCAAATATCATTATCTATATTTGAACTATCATTAGAAACAAAAAAATATTTTAAAGACTATTTTAATCTTCGTATTTATTCCTCATTTGGAGAGCTTACTATTTTTGTAATTACAGGATTGTTTATTGGTTTACAGAAAACAAAAACATCAAGTATCATTATTGGTTTCTTTTCTATTACAAATATACTCTTTAGCTTATTTTTTGTTTTATATTTAAATTTGAATGTTCAGGGTGTTGCTCTTGGTACTTTAGTCTCTTCTTCTTTGACAACAATTATTTTTTTATTTTATACTTTTTTTGATTTAAATAAGTTTGCTCAGTTAGAATATAATACACAAAAGATTTTTAACTTTAAAAAAATTAAAAATATTTTTAATATTAATTTTAATATATTTATCCGATCTATTCTTCTTACATTTGCTTTCTTATATTTTACCTATCTTGGCAATTCTATTAGTGAGGAGACGGTTGCTGCAAACACAATATTGCTTAATCTAACGATGCTATCTGCGTTTATTCTTGATGCCTATGCATTTTCAACAGAGGGTATTGTTGGATATTCTATTGGCTCTAAAAATTTACGTTTATTAAAAGACGTTATTAAAAATTCTTTTATTTTAAGTGCTTCTACAGCTTTATTAATATGTGTTATTTTTTTCTTTGGTAATCATTACTTTATTATTGCCATGACTGATTTATCCGAGATTAGAGATATCTGTTTTTCCTATGCATATTGGATTGTTATTATTCCTTTTATTTCCTCTTTCTGTTTTCAATTTGATGGTATTTTTGTAGGTGCATCCCAAACAACAGAACTGCGAAACGCAATGATAGTATCTGTGGCTATTTATATTGTCGTTTCTTTTTTCTTAATAGCAAGTTTTGGGAATACTGGATTATGGTTATCTCTCTGCATATTCTTTATTGCCAGAGCTTTGACTTTATTTTCTTATTTAGGTAAAATTTATCAACGCATCACCTAAAAAACTGAGAAAATACCTATATTTTTTTTAAAACATATATAAATAATATCAAAAATTTGGTCTAAATTTTTAAAAGGCGATAAACATTATTATGAGAGTATTTGTAATTATTTTATTCTTTTTTTATTCACTTCATTTATTTGCTGAATTACCGAGTGGAAGTACAACGATATCAGGTGATGTTTCACTTACTACTGATGATCAGACGCTGACAATTCAACAGCAATCAGACCAAGCTATCATAGAATGGAATAGTTTTAACATTGGAGAAAATAATACAGTTACTTTTAATCAGCCTTCTGCAGCTGCTAGTGCACTTAATAGAGTCATTTCTGGCAATCCAACAACATTAGCTGGTGTACTAAATGCCAATGGTAAAGTTTTTGTTGTGAATGAAAACGGCATCTATTTTACACCTACGTCAACAATCAACGCTCATTCATTTGCTGCGTCCACCCTTGCTTTATCTAATGATGATTTTCTTAATAATAAATTATTATTTAAACTAGACGATGTAGATAATATTTTTTCTTCAATCGTTCATAAAGGTTCTATTACTACTTTGGATGGAGGTTTTACTGCTCTCTTAGGTGGTGCCATTGATAGTGAAGGTACTATTAATGCTAATCTTGGTAAAATTGGAATAGTGGCTGGAAAAGAAATTACGTTAGACTTGAGTGGTGATAAATTTTTACAAGTAAGCATCCCTTTTTCTGAAGCGATTACCTTACTCGATCAAAATGCAGAAGAATTAAGTACCATTATCAATCATGCAGGGACATCAACAGCAAATAGAATAGACATTGATGTGGGTGCTGCCAAAAATGTTGTTCAGCGTGCTGTTAATATTCCCGGCAATCTTGTTGCAACTACGGCTTCACAACAAAACGGTGTCATTACTCTTGGAAGTGGAAGCGACATTGTTGTTGCAGGAAACTTAACAGCAAAAGAGGGTGGTAACATTAATGTAAAGGGAGACTTTTTATCTTTTGGTGGAGAAGTTAACGTATCTGGAACAAATGCAGGCGCAATAAATTTAAATAGTACTGGAGAAATTTCTTTGGGAGGAACTTTAAATGCTTCTTCTACTAGTAATGATGGCGGTGATATAAATATTAAATCTGAGTATAAAATTGTTCAAAGTTACGGCAGTGAAATTAATTCATCAGGAAATACCAATGGTGGTGATATTCTTTTATCCGCACCAAATATTATGTCTTCTGGTTCAGTTTCCGCAAAAGGAAACCAACAAGGTGGATATATTGACATAGAGTCAGAGGGATATATTCGTTTATTATCTTCTAAGATTGATGTTGCAGGCAATACCCAAGGTGGTTTAGTTCGTATTGGTGGAGAGTTTCAAGGCAATAATAATTTAACAAGAACGGAAGAACAACAAAATGTTTTTGTTGATAGATGGGGTGAAAGACGATCGCTCACAAATGCAAAAACAGTTTTAGTCTCGGACGGTTCTAGTATTGATATATCATCCTCTAATAGTAAAGCCGGTACAGCAATTATTTGGAGTGATCAGGAAACCACCATGCTTGGTAATATTGATGCAACAGGAACAACAGGTGGCGCAGTTGAAATTTCTTCGAAAGATACCTTACGTCATGTGGGATTATCAAATGTTAATATATCAGAAGGTGGTCATTTATTACTTGATCCAAAAAATATAACTGTTGGAACAGGTGTAACATCACAAAATTGGATCTATCGTGGTTTGATCGGACACGATTATTCAGTTGCATCAACAAATGATGTTGGTGAAGCAAACTTACAAAAAAATGATCATTTTGGATCAGATGTTACCATTAGTGATGATGCTACTTTAATGGCAGTTGGCGCAAGGCACGGGGATGGATCAACATATGCACAGGATTCTGGAGAGGTATATTTATACAAATTTGATGATGGTGATTTTACGAATGCTACACTCATGGGTCGCATAGGAAAAGGATATACAGGAAGTAAAAACGTAGATATCAGTTCTCTTACTAAAGATGATAAATTTGGACGATCTGTATCTTTTGATAGCACCGGTAAACGATTAGCAGTTGGAGCTACGGGTGATGATGGTAAAAATAATGGAACTAAATCAGCAGGTGCTGTTTATTTAATTACCTTTGATGATACATCATATACAAATGGTCAAGTTGTAGGCACAATAGGTGCAGGTTATACAGGATCTAAAAATGTCAATTTATTTAAGCAGAGTGGAAATAATGGTCCTGTAATTGAGGCATTTGATTTATTTGGAATGGGTGTAGCTTTGGATGGCGATGCTGATGTTTTGGCAGTCGGGGTTTATGCTGATAAAGGTTATGATGAGAGAGGAAGTGGTGTTGCAAATTCAATAACTAAATCTGGTTCGGTCTTTATGATTTCTTTTGACGACACAGAATTTTCGGGAGGTAAGGTCGTGTCTCGAATAGGTAATGGTTATAGGTATGATACAACTGGTTGTTATGCAACTCAGAAATGTGCATCATTTGAAAATGATTTTAATACACGGAGTGTTCCTGAACTCAAACAAGATGCAGAAGATCATTTTGGAAGATCGGTATCTTTAAATCATGATGGATCTTTACTTGCAGTTGGAAAGGAAAAAGATGACGGTAAAGATAATTCAACAACAAATGCTGGAGCGGTTCAGTTATTTAAATTTATGAATGGAGGCAGTATTGTATCTGCTGCAACTGGAAAAGCTACTTATGTTGGAACTATTGGTAATGGTTATGATTATCTAGATACTAGTTTTCAGAATGGTGATAAATTTGGAACCTCGGTGGCATTTGATAAGGATGCTAATCGTTTAGCTGCTACCTTTAATGATAAATCATCTCCTAATAATAATGCTAAGCCTGGTGCTGTAAATTTATATACATTAACTTCTGATTTAGCATCTGCAACTTTTGCAGGAACCGTTGGTGATGGTTATTCAGGTGGTAATAACGTAAATTTAAATAGCTCTCTTGATGCAAAAGATTTGTTTGGAGAAGGTGTAGATTTGAATGAAACAGGTAGTCGCCTTGTTGTTTCAAGTATGTTGGCAAAAGGAAAGAATAATGAAAAGCCTGGTAGCGGTGAAGTTATACTTATTAAATTTGAGGATAATGATTTTACCAATGGTAGTCTTTATGGAAAGATTGGTAGTGGATACGGTAGCGCAGGAGGTAACTCATTAGATATTCAAACAGTTCTAGATGCTAATGATCAATTTGGTAGAGGTATATCTTTAGATCGTGATGGAGATAGAATGGCTGTAACTGCCACCTTGGATGATGGAGATAATAATAATAATAACAATGAAGGAGCGGTATATTTATTTACATTTGATGATACAAATTTTTCTAACCCTACTCTTAAAGGAAGAATTGGAGAAGGGTATACAGGAGTCTACAGTTTAGACTTAGATTTAATTGAAAATGCTAGAGGATGGCGAGTAGCTTTAGACGGAGACGGTGACAGACTAGTTTTCTCACAAAGAGACGCTACTTCAGTTTCAACTGATGCAACAGGAGCTGTCTATACGGTAAAATTTGATGATACCGATTTTACTAATCCTACTCATGTCGGCACAATTGGAAAAAGTCTTACCTCATCAAGTAGTAATTTATCAATAAGTACTCTAGGGGCAAATGATATGTTTAGTTCACTAGCTTTAACTGATGATGGATCACGTCTTGTCGTTGGTGCTCAAAAAGATGATGGAAGCGGTGATAGTACTACCGACACTGGAGCTGTATATTTAATTACATTTGATCAAACAACAAATAGTAATGGTGATCCATCAACTGATTTTGATAATCCTACCCATGTAGGCACTTTAGGGTCTGGGTACACAACTTTAGACTTAAGTTCAATTTTAGATGATAATGATCAATTTGGTGGTCATGTTGGATTAACAAAGGATGGTAAAATTTTAGCAGTAGGAGCGCAAAACGATGATGGTTATGGAGACAGCGCTGCTAATGGAGGTGCAGTGCACCTTTTCACCTTTGATGACTCAGATTTTACTAATGCAACCTATGCTGCATCTATAGGAAATAATTATACTGGTGGAAAAAATTACGATACATCAGGTATTTCTGGTTGGAGAGCAGCTCAAGTAGCTATTGACGGTGATGGAAACCGTCTCGCAATTGGTCACCATAATGAAGAAGATGTACGTATATTTGGATTTCAGGATACATCTTTAAATGGAGCTAGTTTACAATTTACTATTGGAATTGGTCAAACTGGTAGTAACTCGGTTAATGCTGCTTCTCACGGTGTAGAAGATGGTGATGGATTTCCAAACGTTATAGCTTTGGATGATACAGGAACATTAATGGCTGTAGGATCAACTACTGATGATGGATTTAATAACGGGGGATCAAATAATGGTGCAGTATATCTATGGTCTGATACAATTATGCGTGGAGCTACCTCTTACACGGATTTTGCAAGTGATGATGTAGTTATCAACAAAACAGAATTAGAAGAATTTTTAAATAACGGTGTTGATGTTACACTTCAAGCAAATACAGATATTACGATTAGCTCTGCTATTAGTGTCACAGGAACTGGAAATTTAAGTCTTCATGCTGGAAGAGATGTTAATGTTAATAGCAATATTAGTACAGCAGCTAATTTAGAGATTATTGCAAGTGACACAGATTCTAATAATGTTTCTGATAGTGATAGAGATGCTGGAGCAGGAGATGTTGTTGCAAGTTCTGCAAGCTTAACAGCAGATGATCTCAATATACAACTTCTAGATGGTGGCACATTAACAAATGCAAGTATGGGAGATATTAATCTTTCAACTGTTACGGCTACAACTGGATCTTTAATGTCAGCTAACTTTACAGTATCAGGTGCTTCGGCAAATGATAAAACATATGATGGAACTACAACGGCCACTACAAGTGGTGGCACTATATCGGGTTTAAACTTAACAGGTTCAGATCTTTCTATTAGTTCTTCTGGCAGTTTTGCAGATGCAGATGTTGGCAATGATAAAGATGTTACAATAAATTATGAATTATCTGGTTTTACATCAAGTCCAATTACAATAAATGAAAATTCTGGAGCATTAGAAGCAATACCAACAGCAAATATTACTGCTGGTTCTCAAACTCCGCCACTTCCAGGAGTAGCGCCTGATGAAGAAAAAGAAAAAATTGTTGTTCAAGAAAAAATAAATAAAGATGTTTTCGATGACGTATCCCGAATTGTGTCTTTTATATCTGTTGATGGTGCATCTAATGCTGCACTAATACAAAATGAATTTATTACATCTTTTCCTCAGGTAGACGCGCTTAGTATTCAAAGACTATAAATGAGATATTTTTTATCTTTTATCTTTTTTATTTCTATTTCATTCATGTCATATCCTGGTTTGACAAATACTGGTAATTATATTGTTTATGAAACAGGTTTAGTTGTACCACCTGGAGCAGAAAATATTTCATTTAATTTTGTTGGAATTGAAATTGAAAATGAAATCGAAGACATGATTGAGCTTCGTAAAAATTTATTTAAATCAAAAATTTTTAAAACAATAACATTAAAAGATTTTTATAATTTACTGATTGCATTAGAGCAATTGTACGTTTTAAATGGATATTTTTTAACGCGTTTTATTGTTCCACCTCAAACGATTGAACAAAATACTAAAATAAAAGCTATTGTTTTTCCTGGTAAAATTGAATCAATTGATTACTCACAATTAGATAAACGTATTTCAAAACCAATAAAGAAATATTTCGATAAACTCGTTGGTATTAAAGGGTTAGAATATCCTGCTATTGAAAAATCGATCATTAAATCACGAGAATTACCAGGTGTTGATTTAGAAACAACAATTAAGGCAGGAGAAGAACCTGGAACATCTTCACTACAACTAAATGCTGAACACGAATTAGTAAGTGGTTATTTTACCTATTCAAATGGATTATCAGAAACAGCAGGAAAAGATCAGTTCACCTCTTACCTAAGTTTTAATAGTCCTTTTGGTTATGGTGAAAATCTTTATGCAGCCTACGTCTTAGATCCTGAAAATGGTGTTAATATTCCATTTGATGAAACAGAAATTATTAAACGAACGGATTTTCGAGAAGCATATCTTGTTGGTGGTAAAGTACCACTTCTTGCCTCAGACTTTTCTATTTTTGGTGCTGTTAATGAATCTTATTCGGAACCTAAAGGTTTAAATAAAAAAGGGGAATTTAAAAAAATTAACCTTGGTCTTGAATATCAAATAAAAAATACACGGCTCATAAAAAATAACCTTTCATTAGATTGGCAATGGATTAAGGAAAGAGAACATCGAACATTATCTTTCCTCACAAATGATACCTTTTATGATGAATACAATGCTCTAGAGTTAAAATATACGACCACTAACTTATCTTTTTTAGACTCTTTCTCTCTTAAAGGTATTTCAACTCTAAAGTTTGGCACTCCCATCTATACTAATAAAACATCTGATACAAAAACATTATCCCGTGTTGGTTCCACGTTAAATTTTATAAAATGGAATAGTGATATTAATTTGAATAGGCAAATATTTAGAGAGTATTTATTGAATACACGTTTTGTTTTTCAAAAACTTGTAAGTGATAGAGGTTTAATTAATTCAGAACAAATAAATATAACAGGACCAGGTCAAATGTCTGGTTTTGAATCAGGTAATATGTCTGGTGATCAAGGTTTCTTTTTGCGAACAGAATTGAGTAGACCCTTGTATCCTTTTTCAGAAGATGACGAAGATAAAAGGGAAGAGTCTATACGTATTGAACCGTATATTCATCTCGGTGTTGGTGCTACCTACTATAAACGACCAGCCTCAGGTGAGTTCAGCCGGACAGAAGTAGCAAGTGGAGGATACGGTGTTAAAATTAAAATTCCTCTTAATTCTAATAGTCTTGATATTAGTTTTGAAGTAGCAGAAGCTGATAAAAGTATTGAGGGAACTACTTCTAGACCTGTGTATTTACTTAATACCACATTTTCATTCTAAAAATTTATGATAAAAACATCTCACATAATGAAAATTTTTACGATAATTATCCTCAAGATCATATTATTTTACTCAACTTTTGTGAGTGCAGAAGTGAAAATTGCTGCCCTTTATGCAGAAAGTGGTCCTGTTAGTGAAATTGCTGAATCAATTGCAGAAGCAAAAAGAGTTGCTGTAGAAACAATTAATGCGGATGGTATTGGTATTGTAGGAAGAGGCCTCATCTCTATTGATAGCATTGATTCAGGATGTGATCCTAGAAAAACAGAAGATAGTTTAAATGACTATTTAAAAAAAAATGACCCTGAAATTCTTTTAGGGCCGACGTGCTCAACAAGTGCTGTTAGAGTAATAGAGAAAGTTACTATTCCAGAAAAAATATTAACGATCTCTTCTTCAGCAAGTTACCCTCTACTCTCAACAATTGAAGATAATGATCTATTTTTTAGAACCATTCCTTCTGATATTCAGCAATCAACCTCTATTGCCAATTATCTTCTATCCAAGAATATCAGAGAAATAATTCTTCTTTACGGTGATGATAATTATAATTCTACACTGGCTCAAAATTTTTTAAAAGTTTACACTGAGCAAGAAGGTATAGTGTTATTTAATACTTTACTGACAGACAAAACAGTTATTAATCAAAACTTCATCAATACATTTGTTGATATTGCCATAGAGAATGATCAACCAGGTTTAGTTATGTTTCTTCATGGAAATGAGAGAACAGTCAATTTACTTGAACAGTTTACCAATACTGTTTTAAGCAGATTACAAGAATTAGGAACCTCAGGAATTTTTAAACATCATTATGGTTCTGATAGTATGTTAACCAATGAAGTTAAAGATTTAATTTATTCGTATATTCCAATTCAATTAAACGAAAATACAACTATTGTTGCCCAAGCAACTTCACAAAGCTCAGAAGAATTTCAAACATACGCAAATATTATGTTGAATGCAGGCGTTGATCCCAATTCTCCCTACTCAGCTATAAGTTTTGACACTATGATGCTAGCAGCTTTGGCACTACAACATCAGGCACACAATAATATTGCAAAGGAAGATTTATCGAAAAGTTTAGTTAGTGTTGCAAATCCACCAGGAATTAAAATGGGACCTGGAAGTTGGGAAGCTGCTCGTGCTTTACTTGTTCGAGGTGTCGAAATTAATTATGAAGGTGTGTCAGGATCATTAGACTTTGATATTAATGGTGATGTAGAGGGCATGTATTCTTTGAATCAAGTTACGGAAGATAATCTTTGGGCAGTTGAACGCCTAGAAAAACTTCACCCTTTCGAACCTAGAATTATAATTGATTAAGAAATTAATTATTATTGTACTGACTTTTATTTATTCTTTATCAACTAATGCTAATTCAGATTATGTAAAGGTATTAAAACAAAACAATAAATTAATATTTATTCGACATGCTCTAGCTCCTGGTAATGGAGATCCTGATAATTTTGATATTTTTGACTGTTCTACTCAGCGGAATCTTAATAGTGTTGGTAAAGAGCAATCTATAGAATTAGGTAAATTTTTTGATACAAACAATATCTCTATAGATTTAGTTTTATCTAGTGAATGGTGTCGTTGTAAAGAAACAGCAAATCTAGCATTCCAAAAATTTGAAACTTTTAATGCTCTTAATTCGTTTTATGATCCTAAATTTTACAAAAATAAAGAGCCACAACTTGAGAAATTAATTAATTTTATAAATAATTTAGAAAATGAAGGTAATATAGTATTCGTTACACACTACGTAGTAATCGCCGCTATCTTTGGTCAGGCAGTAACTTCCGGTGAAATATTAATAGCTGATCGAAATCTTAATGTCGTTGGAAGAATAAAAGATTATTAATTTAGTTTATCTTTACGGTAATTAGATCGTATTTCATCTAGAAGAATTGATTTAGATTTATCTTTTACATGCCAAAAATCCCATCCATTACAACTTGGTAGTCCTTGTATCTTTGCTCCCATTTGATGAATAGAACCTGTTAAATCTTTTATTTTAAGTGTTCCATCAATACTAACCGTTGCTTTAAAGCGTTCTTTTTTATCAGTTAATACAGCACCAGGTGGAATAATTCCTTGCTCGACTAATTCACCAAAAGGAACTTTTGGTAACTCTCTTCTGCTCTTTGCAATAGTTACAACTTCTTCTTTCAATACTTTAGTTTTCTTTAATCGTTCTTTTGATAGTTTAACGTAGTCCTCATCTTTTTCTATACCAATAAAGTTACGTTGTAATTTTTTTGCAACAACCGCAGTTGTTCCACTGCCTGAAAATGGATCAAGAACAAGGTCACCTTTGTTTGTCGATGCTAGTAGAATTCGATAAAGGAGCGCTTCTGGTTTTTGTGTTGGATGCGATCGCTGATTATTATTTTTTCGCAGTCTTTCTTTACCTGAACAAATAGGAATATACCAGTCACTTCGCATTTGTTTTCCTTCATTTAGTTCTTTGAGATTTTGATAGTTGAATGTGTATTTTGCTTCTCTTGATGTTGTGCACCATAACAGTGTTTCATGAGCATTTGTGAAACGTGTACCACGAAAGTTTGGCATAGGGTTTGTTTTATGCCAAATAATATCATTCAAGATCCATAAGCCTTCATCTTGGATTGTAGAGCCAACACGTAAAATATTATGATAACTCCCTATGACCCAAAGCGCTCCACCTTTTTTTAGAACACGTTTACATTCATTAAGCCATGCATTGGTAAATTGATCATATTCTTTATATGTGCTAAATTTATCCCAATCTTGTGTAACAGCTTCGACCGTTGTTTGATCAGGTCTGTATAATGTATCCTTTAATTGAAGATTATAGGGTGGATCAGCAAAAATAAGATCAACCGAATGATCTTTTAATTTTTTCATTTCCTTAATGGAATCACCCAAAATAATTTGATTTTTCTTCATAATTGATAAAAAGAATCTTTAAGCAGATATGGAATCAGGTCAATTGAGTTATCAACAGGTGGAATCTTTAGGTAGGGATAACCTTAAAATTTGGCTAAAAACATAAAAAAAGGGGTCCGTAGACCCCTGGAATAGTTCATCAAATGGGAGGAATGATGAAACCTAATTACTATTTAGTGTTTGTCGCATCTTTTTGAAGCATAATAAAATAATATTTGGTATGCATTCTTTGCATGGATAAATTTGGGTAATTTATTTTTTTAATAACGATTTAATTGGTTCAAATGATTTTCGGTGAAACTGAGTTACACCGTGCTTGTGTATTGCATCAATATGTTTTTTAGTTCCATAACCTGCATTTTTTTTCCAATCATAAAATGTAAACTTACTATCAAGTATACTCATCAGTCGATCACGGTGAACTTTTGCAATAATAGATGCACTTGCAATCGATAAAGATTTTTTATCGCCGCCTATTATAGATTTTTCATTTTGATAATTTAATGAAAAGTTTCCATCAATAATAAAATGTGGATTTTCTAAATGAAATTTTTCTATCACTCTTTTCATCGATAATTTTGTTGCTTCCAAAATATTAATTGTATCTATTTCTTCGACGCTTGCATACCCTAAGTAATATTGAAGCTTTTTTTCTCTTTGTAATTTTTTAAAAAATAAGAATAATTTTTCTCTTTGTTTTGCTGTATGTTTCTTTGAGTCAGTAATGGGTATTTCTGATTCTAAATCATCATAATTAGGAAAATAACATCCACAACTCACCACTGGGCCTGCCAATGGACCTCTACCTACTTCATCTAAACCAATTACAGGTCCATTAATTGATTTCTCTATAGAAAAATCAGTCACTATTTTTCATTTAATCTTGGCATGATTTCAACAAAATTACAGGGCTTGTGTCTAATGTCTAATTGATATTGTAAAATTTCATCCCAACCATCTTTGCATGCACCCGTAGATCCAGGTAAACAAAAAACATATGTACTATTTATTAAGGCCGCAACTGCACGTGATTGAATTGCTGATGTACCAATTTTTTCAAAACTAACTTGGCGAAATAATTCCCCAAATCCATCGATATGTTTACTAGCAATAGCATTTACAGCTTCTGGTGTTGTATCTCTTCCTGTTAGCCCAGTCCCACCAGTTGTAATAATGCAATCAATGTCTTCTTCTTTTGACATTGTATCTAAAGTATCTTTTATTTGAGAAACATCATCTGGGATAATTGTACGTTTAATCATTGTATGACCAGCATTAGTAATACGTTTTTCTAATGTATCACCAGATGTATCATTCTCTTTAGTTCTTGAATCTGAGATGGTAATTACAGCAATATTTATAGGAACAAAATCTAGAGAAGTATCAATTGGCATAACCTATTAATAAAGTGGATCATTTCCATTTGCTAGCATTTTTAGGGAACGCATTTCTTTATTATTTTTATTTTGGTAAATCCAATATTTCGTTAAGATCTTTTCTATAAACCACCTTGTTTCTCTTGAAGGAATACTTTCCATAAAAAAGAGTGAGTCTTCCATATAATTTGTTTCATTTTTCCATTTTTGTAAATTTCCTGGACCGCCATTATAAGCTGCTGCGAGAAATATAAGATTTCTTGAAACTTGCTCTAGATCAAGAAGATACGTTAAGTATTCTTGTCCAACCTCTAAATTTATTTCGGGATTTTTAAGAATATTACTGTTGCTTCTTTTTACGTCTTTACTTGTTGTAATAAATTTTGCCGTCGAGGGTAATACTTGCATTAAACCTATAGCACCGTCTTTACTTTTTGCCTTTATGTTAAACATCGATTCTTGATGCATGAACGCGTGGAGTAATTCTTTTTCTAATTTGAAACCATCTCGTGGCTTCCAAACACTAGTCGGGTAGTAGAGGTAGGTTGGAACATCCATACCAAAATTTTCTAGCTTATTGACAATTTTTAATTGTGTATAGGCAAGATCAAAATTTTCAGCAATTTGAATAGACTCCTTTGCTATTTCCTTATTTAAAATGGAATTGATATGGACAATTTCCTTTTCTAATTCATCGGCAAATCCAACTTGTATTAGTGTCTGTATTCTTTTTCCTGCTGGTATATTTAAAATTGTACTATTGTTTTTATTAAGATCAGTATGCTCTATCCATTCTATTTTTTCATCTACACCTAATATTTCTAATGCAAGCATTCCATAAAAACTATTTGGATTATTTGATGCTCTTTTTAACCAAAAATTAATATCATCATAGCGACCAAGTTTTGCATATGATCTAGCTGTCCAAAAACTTCCTGACGTTTGATGCCATGCATCATCTTTTAAACTAATCGAAAAGAGAGAAAAGTATTTTGCAGCATCTTCATATTTTTCTAATCTCCAAGAACATAGACCGGCTGTCCAAGCTGCATAAGGAACATATTTAGCAGAATTAACAAGAGCTTCAGAAGCATATTGAATTGCTAAATCATTTTTATTTGCTAAGAAATATCCTTTCGCTATTAATTCTTTTTGTTGATCTATCTCAACTTGATCTAATAATAGATCTACATCTCTTTGATTTAATAGTTGTACTGCTCCCGTTGGCCAACCTTTATTCACTCTTGATTTGATACCATTAATTAATTTTCTTTTTTCAGCTCTCTGATTGTTGGATAGTTTCTTTGAACTTTTATATTTACTAGTTTTTTTACTTTTTACTTGTTCTGACTCTATACCAATTGGAGCGCTAGGTTTAGTTGGACTTTTATAACCAGCTGGCATTCTTCGAATAGCCAATTTATAAATTTGTTTTGCTTGAGGGTGATCATTATATTTTTTAAGCCAATAATATAATTCCAAATACTTTGATCGATAACAATTAGGATGTAAAAATTTCTGTGCATAAATATGACCAAGCAAAGATTTATTTTTTATTTTTAAAATAAAATTATTTGCGCTTTTCCATTTGCATTTTTCCTGAAATTTATAAGCTTGTTGATAATTATATACATCTTCTTCACTAAGAACTTTTGTTGAGAAAATATTATCATATTTGATGACTATATCTTGTTGGTATGCATAGATTTGTTTCGAAAAAAATACAAAGAATACAAAAATACAAATAATAGAAAATTTTTTATGATTCATTTTTCAATTTTTCTTGTAACATTTGTAAATCTTCCCAAGAATGTTTTTTATATTGAGGAGATCGAAGTAAAAAAGCTGGATGATAGGAGGCTATTGTAGGAATGCCTTCTTCTAAATTGAGTGATTTGTATTCATGCCATTTACCTCTGAGTTTTCCAAGTGCAAGAGGGGTTGATAAAATGGCTTTTGCTGCGACACCACCTAATAGGAAGATAAATCTAGGTTTAATGATATCAATTTGTCTTTGCAAAAACGGTAAAAATTCTAAAATTTCATTGTCATTAGGCGTTCTATTTTCGGTTGGACGCCAATTAACCACATTAGTAATATAAACATCTTCTCTTTGTAAGTTAATGGCCAAAAGCATTTTATTTAATAGCTGTCCAGCTCTTCCTACGAATGGAATTCCTTGTTCATCCTCATCCCTGCCTGGTGCTTCACCAATTAACATTACTTTTGCATTTAAGTTACCATCATAAACTACTAAATTTTTTGCTGTTTTTTGGAGAGGCGATTTATGATTTTTAAGATCTTCAATAACACTATCAATTTTAGATTTTTTATCCCCAGTATCCTTGTCGAAACTAGGCTGCTCTAATTTTTTCTCATTTACAAACCAGTTTCTAGGAGAATCCTGAAGAAAATAATTTACCCCTGAATTAATAATAAATTCTAAATTTTTTTTATTTGATTGATTCATATAAAATTACAATTATCTATTCATAGTGTAACTATACTATATTTGAAATGGTTAATTTAATTAAAACACTTCAATTTATCTTAATTTTTCTGATTATTAATTCTGGAGCTTTAGCTTTAACTAGCTCATCTTTTTTAATCTCACAATCTGCCTTTAATAATTATGATTATAGTTCCACTTTATTTAAATTTAATATGGATAAAGTCACCCTATCTCAAGACAGTCTTTTAGATAAAGCTATTGCTGCAATAATTACAGAGGATCTAGTTTTAGCTTTAAAAATTGCTGATAAAATCTTAAGTGAAAACAAAAATAACCCAGAAGCTTTAATTATAAAAACCACATCTCTTTATAAAGATAAAAAATTTAAAGACATCATTGAACTAAGAGATAATATGCTGCAACCAAGTGAATTATTAGACTTTATTTTTTTTGCTGATAACAGACTGAAAAATAATAGCACTATAAGTAATGCTCTAGTTGAATTGGTATCATCCTCATATTCAAATAATGAACAAAGTCGTTTAAATTATAATTTTTTATTATTTTATACCTCACTCGCAAAAATACTTGATCCAAAAAATGACAGAGCAATGATTATTAAAGCAGAGTTATTTTCACAAGTTGGACAAGATAAGGTTGCATCAGATATATATGCGAAGATAGATAAAGAAAGTATTTATTATTTAGATGCTCAGAATAGTCTTGCTAGACATTACTTATTCAATAATACCTATGAGGAAGCTGAAACTAAAATTAAATCATTAGTTGAAAATAATAATAACAATTATTCTCTTAAAAAAACTTTAGGTGATTTTTATCGTTACAATAAAAAGTATGATTTAGCTTTAGATGTTTATGATGAAATGATCAAAGAAAACCAGGATGATCTCTGGAATATTTATTATATGAGAGGTATTTGCTATGAACAAAAAGATGAATGGGACTTAGCTGAAAAAGATTTTTTACGATCCTTAGAAATTAAACCTGGAACACCAAATGTTTTAAATTATCTTGCATACGGTTGGGTTGAAAGAAATATTAAATTAGACCGTTCTTTGAAAATGTTAGAGGAGGCATATAAAGCTAATCCTGATAGTTTTTATATTATAGACAGTTTAGCGTGGGCTCATTTTAAAAAAAATAATCTTTCAGAAGCAGCAAGGTTAATGGAAAAGGTAATAGATATTGCCCCTGGTGAAGCAATATCTCTAGACCATCTTGGTGATATTTATTATGCTATGAATAGAAAAAGAGAAGCAATTCATTTTTGGCAACAAGCATTAGAGTTGGCTGAGCCAGAAGATGAAATAACTGAAGATGTTCAAAGCAAATTAGATAATATTAATGCCGGATAAAATAATTGAAAAATCACCTGCCAAAATTAATTTATTTTTAAAAATTATAAATAGAAGAGATGATGGTTTTCATAATATTCGTAGTGGAATAACATTCATTGACCTTTTTGATGAGATAACTGTTCAACCTCACAGCGAATTTAAAGTAATCTATACAGGTAATTTTGCTCCAAAAAATAATTTATTTGAGGATTGCATTATTGATAAATTATTTACCTATATAAATGAAGATAAACCTAAACTTCTTTTTACTATATCAAAAAATTTTCCTTATGAAGCTGGTTTAGGTTCTGCTTCCTCTAATGTTGCAAGTGTTATAAAAATTTTAGAAAATCTTGAGATAATAAAAAAGAAAAATATATTTGATTATGTTGATCTCGGTTCAGATATCCCTATTTTCTTGAATCAAAAAGATGCTCTAGTTAGAGGTAGGGGAGATTTAATTGCTAATGTTCATTTTCCAAAATATTATTTCTTACTAATTAGACCATCTTTCAAATGTTCGACAAAAAAAATGTATGATTCATTTCAACCTTCAGATTTTGATTATAATGCTGAATTTGATTTAGAAGAAATAAACGATCAAGATTCTGGAAATGATTTTGAAAAAATTCTTAAAAAAAATGAACCTGAATTTTTGTCAATCATAAATTTCTTGGAGGATTTTGACGATGTTATATTTTCAAGACTAACTGGGAGTGGTTCTTGTATTTACAGTGTATTTGAAAAAAAAGAGCATGCTATAAATGCACAAAAAAAATTTCAACAAAGTTTTTCAAATCTATGGACACATCTAAGTGAAAATAATTTGGTTAATCTATTTTAAATTCTTTCTTAAATTCTTTAATTGAAAGCACTTCATTTATTGGCTTGTCCCACCTAATTCTATGAATTCGAGGAAAACGCATAGCGACACCTGATTTATGTCTAGTGCTGGGGAATACATCGTCAAAGGCTACTTCTAAAATAATTTCTTTTTTTACTTCTCTTACTGGACCAAATTTATTGGTAGTATTATTTCTAATAAATTTATCTAAAACTAATAGCTCTTTATCTGTGTAACCGGAATATGCTTTTCCTATAGGAACTAATTCATTTTCTTTCCAAACACCAAACGTAAAATCTGAATAATATGATGATCTTTTGCCATGTCCTCTTTGAGCATACATTAAAATAGCATCAACTAGTTTTGGATTTTTTTTCCATTTGTACCAATAACCTTTTTTTCTCCCTGGTAAATATTCACTATTTTTAAGTTTAATCATTACACCTTCATTTAAATCATCATAAAAATTATTTTTATATTTAGTTAATGCTTTCCATGTTGAAAAATTAATGATGGTAGATAAATCAATTTGATTAGTTGTATTTTCTTTTTGAAATTTTTCTAAATATTTTCTTCTTTCAACTAGAGATAATTTTCTTAAATCTTTTCCTTTATAAAAAAGAATATCATAAGCTCGTATAAAAACAGGAAACTTTTTTTGAAGATCTTTTGACGCTTTTTTTCTATTTAATCTTTGTTGTAGATCATTAAAACCAGAGGGCTTAAAATTTCTCCCCACAAGTAATTCCCCGTCAATAACCGCATCACCTTTAGTAGTTTCAATTATTTCTGGAAATGCAGATGATATATTATCACCTGTTCTTGAGTATAGTGAAACACTGTTTGATGAAACCATAAGCTGAACTCTGATCCCATCCCATTTATATTCTGCTTGAAATTCATTCGCGTCTAATCTTTTAAAATCTTTTTCTTCATCAATAGGATTAGCAAGCATCATAGGATGAAATAATTTTTTAAAATCTATTTTTGGTTTTGATGTTTCATTTTTTAACCATTGAAATAAATTTTCATATGGAAATTCTAGACCATGCCAAATTTCTTCAATCTCATTTACAGATTTATTATACAGATCAGCTAAGGCCGTTTTGACTAATCTTTCTGAGACGCCAATTCGTAATCCACCCGTGCAAATTTTAATTAAAGTCCATCTTTCGTTATTAGATAGTTCGCTCAAAACTTTACTAAACTCTTTATTAATTTCAGACTTTTTAATTTTTTTTATATTTTCTATTAAGGTAGATAAATTTTGTGATTTACCCTCTTTATTTGTTGGCCAAATTAATGATATTGTTTCTGCTAAATCCCCAACATAGTCATATGAGTAATCAAATAAATGTTGATCTACTTGTTCATAGACAAGTTCTCTGAGTTTAGATGCTTTAATAAATTGAAATGAAAGTTGATCAGATAAAATTGCAAGCGCATATGCACGGTTGATATCAAGTATTTTAAAATAATCTTGAAGTAATTTAATTTTAGTATTTCGACTTGGTGTTAAAATCAAATTGTGAAGTAAGGAAGAAAATTTTTTCATTCTATTTCTTCATCACTTCTTCCTTGAATGGAAAGGGGCTTTGAAACAAGATTTTGTTTTTTACAATAATAAACTAATGCATCTTCCTGACCATGTGTAATAAGAATATTTTTCGCTTTTGATTTTTTAATTGTATCTAGTAATTCATTCCAATCGCTATGATCACTAATAACTAAAGGTAATTCAATACCTTGTTGTTTTGCTCTTTGCTTAACTGTCATCCATCCACTTGCCATGCAAATAATAGGATTAGGAAATCGTCTAGACCAACGATCCTTTAATGCTGAAGGAGGGGCAATAATTATTTTACCCTCATAAAAGCTTTTATCTTTTGAAGAAACTTTTTCAAACTTTCCAATATTAATTTTTTCTTTTGAATAATATTGGCATAACTTTTCTAGAGAGCCATGAATATAAATTGTCTCATTATATTTCTGCTGACGTAAAAGATTCATTACTCTTTGCGCTTTGCCAAGTGCATACGCACCAACAATATGACAATTATTTTTATTTATCTTTACAGATCGTATGAGTTTTTGAATTTCATCTTTGGGATCTGGATGTTGAAATATGGGTAATCCAAATGTTGCTTCGGTAATTAAAGTATCACATTTTACCAGTTTGAAATTTTTACATGTTTCGTCTTTTCCTACTTTATAATCACCTGTGATGACTAAACGATGATTATTTTTTTCAATTAAAACTTGAGCACTCCCTAAAATATGTCCTGCAGGGTATAATGTAAAATTAAAGTTTTTAATCGAGTATTTTTGGCCATATCTAAGAGGAGTAAATTTCTTTGCACATTTATCTCCGTAGCGAATTTTCATTATTTCTATTGTCTGCCTAGTAGCAATAACATGATCATGTCCAAATCGGGCGTGATCTGCGTGACCATGTGTAATAATTGCTGTTTTTTTCGGCAATATTGGATCTATATGTACATTTATATCTTTGATAAATAGCTGATGGTTAATGAAATCCATATGAATATAAATAAATCGAATCCCTTATTATTACACCCCCTAAATAAGTGGATGAAGAAAAAAAAATGGTCCTGGTTTCCTCATCAAATTGAAACGTTTCATCATGTTCGAACTGGGTCTGATGTTGTTGTATTTGCTCCTACTGGTGCTGGCAAAACATTAACAGGGTTTATTAATCCAATAGATGATTTAATAAAATTAAAAAAATTTGAAGGTCTTCATACTCTCTATATTTCTCCATTAAAATCTCTTGCAAACGATATTGTGAGAAATTTAGAGAAACCTATTAAAGAGCTTGATTTAAATATTTCATTTCAAGTAAGAACAGGAGACATAACACCATATAAAAAACAAAAACAAAAACAAAAACCCCCTAATATCATTATTACAACTCCAGAGTCACTTGCATTATTAAATTCGTATGAGAATGCGAAAGAATTTTTTCATAATCTAAAATATATAATTATTGATGAGATACACACTTTTTTGGATAATAAGAGAGCTGATCTTCTGAGTTTAAATATTGAAAGACTACAAACTTTCTCTCCAAATTTACAACGAATAGGTTTGTCAGCAACTCTTAAGAATAAACAAGATGCAAAAAAATGGCTTTGCCGCAAAAAACCAAAAATAATTTCTTATGAAAATTCAGTTTTACCTAAGATTAAAATTCTAGAAACAAAAGAACGTATCCCTTGGTCTGGTCATATGGCTACGTATTCTATTAATGAAATCTATAAAGAAATAATGAAATCAAAATTAACTATCATTTTTGTTAATACGAGAGCGCAAGCCGAATATATGTTTAAAAACTTATGGCTAATTAATAAGAAAAAATTAAAAATTGCTGTTCACCATGGTTCATTAGAAAAAAACTTACGTTTAAAAGTAGAAAATAATCTTAGCAAAGGATTAGTTGACTGTGTTGTTGCGACCTCTTCTTTAGAACTTGGATTAGATTATGGAGATGTAGAAAAAATTATTCAAGTTGGAGCACCTAAAGGAATTAATAGATTATTACAGCGTGTAGGAAGATCAAATCATAATTTAAATACACCTTCAAAAGCAATCTTAGTACCCACTAATCGTTTTGAATTTATCGAAGCAAAAGCTGCTATTGAAGAAATAAAGAAAAATAACTTAGATCAAATAGATTTAAAAGAAGGAAGTTTTGATGTTGTAGCTCAACATATTTTTGCAACCGCTTGTGCGGGGCAATTTGATATCAATGATCTCTACAAAGAAATTATCAAAGCATATCCATACAAAAAATTAAAACTTAATGATTTTAAGCAATTGATTAATCTCATACAAGATGGCGGATATGTTTTAAAAAATTATGATCAATTTAAGAGAATCTTCCAATTAAGAGAAAATAAAAATATTTATAAGCTAGTAAATAGAAGAGAAACACGAAAATACCGCATGAATGTTGGAACAATAATTGAAAATCCGATGCTAAAAATAAAACTTGGAACAAAAACACTAGGGAACATAGAAGAAGTTTTTATTCAAAATCTTTCTCAAGGTGATTCATTTATCTTTGCTGGTCAAGTATTAGAATTTCAATCAATGAAAAATAATTTAGTACAAGTTAAAAGAAGTAAATCATTAATTTCTAAAATTCCATCTTATTCTGGCGGCAGAATGCCATTATCAACAAATTTGGCTAACTCAGTTAGGGTTTTATTGGCAAAAAGTAATATGGGGGATTTATATCCAGATCAAATTACTGAATGGTTAAAAAGACAAAAAAATATATCTAAAATCCCAAAAAAAGATGAATATCTAGTCGAGCAATTCCCTCGAAAAAAAATTTTTTATACTGTTATCTATACTTTTGCAGGATGGCATGCCAATCAAACACTAGGATTTTTATTGCTTAGAGGCTTTAAGGAATTCAATTATAAACCTCTAGGTTTTGTTGCAAATGATTACGCTATTGTTTTATGGTCTTTAAAAGAAGTAAAAGAAATAAAAAAGATCCTAAATATTGGATTGTTAGATAAACATTTAGATAATTATCTTGAAGAAACTTCAATAGTCAAAAGATTATTTAGAGATAATGCAATTATATCTTGCTTAATAGAAAGAAGGTTGCCAGGGATGGAAAAAACTGGGAAGCAAGTTTTATTTAGTTCAGATCTAATTTATACAGTATTAAAAAAAAATGAACCAGATCACATTCTTCTAAAATCATCATATGAAGACGCAAAAAAGAATATGATAAATTATGATAGACTAAGAGAAATATTAAAAAAAATCGATAAAAAAATTATATTAAAGAAACTAACAAGTATATCCCCATTGGCTGTTCCAATTATTCTTGAAATAAATAGAGAAAATTTATCAAAAAAGGAAACTGATGAATATATTTTAGAGGATTTAGAAAATGAAATATTAAAAGAGGCAAATGTACTATCAATTAATTAATTTTGGTGATGAAGAATTTTATGCTTACCCAAATAAATCTCTTTATTGGAAAAGACTAAATACACTGATTGTATCAGATTTACATATTGGAAAATCTATTAGTTATGCAAAGAATAAGCAATTCTTACCTCCATATGATACCAAAGAAATATTAAACGAACTTTTTGTTAGTTTAGATGAGATTAAACCAAGCAATTTAATCATAGTTGGAGATTTGTTACACGATATTTTTTCAACTTTGAGTTTAAAAGATCAAGATCATAAAAATATTAGTCAATATATGGAAAATACTGATTTCATATGGATCAAGGGTAATCATGATAAAAATATACAAATTGAAGGTTTTAAAAATTTTACAATTTATGAAATAGATAAATTTTTGTTTACACACATACCTATTGAAACACCTTTATTTCAAATTTGTGGTCACTATCATCCAAAAGTAAAAATTGTACACAGAGGGAAAACTATTTTTAAAACATCTTTTGTGCATAATGAAAAAATATTCATTTTACCAAGTTTTGGAATTTTAACAGGTGGGTTGGATATCAATTCTAAGGAAATAAGCGATGTATTGGGTAAGAAAAATTTGAATATTTATCCTGTGGGACAGGATAAAGTTTATAAATTATAATTAAAGTAATTATTAATCACGATCCCAATTAAAATAACAAAATTCAATACAAATAATAAAACTGAAAGCAAATGCATATATTTAAAACTTGAAGATGCTTTTTTATCACCTTCTAATTCTTTATCTCTAAAATCATTAATTTTAGGTGTTAAATAATTTCGATTAATAATAAAACTCATAGCCACTATTATTAATAAAATAGAATTTAAAATATTACCTGAAATATAACAAAGGCCTAAAGATAAAATGGCTATTATAAATCCAAATAAAAACATTCGAGGAAAAATTGTTCTTAACAATTTACTGCTAGCATTAGTACTTAAAGTGGCAAATACTGAGGGTGAGACAACAGCCATAAAGAAAGTCATAGATCCTATTAAGACTGATAATAAAAAATTAAGAGTATAAATTATCATAGGTTAAATTGCTCTTCATAAAGAGCAATTGTAATAGTTATGAATTATCAATTGCTGATTTTAATTTTCTATATTCCATAGAATTAGTTCCAGCTAAAGTTTCTAATTTTAACAACATTTCATTTGCTTTATTCATCTTGCCAAGTGTGATGTAAAGCTCACCTAGATATTCGTGTGCCCCTAAATGTTCAGGGTTTGCTTCTAATGCAATTTGATATGCATCGAAAGCTTTGTCTAAATTTGGCTCACTATGTTTTCTGTAACTAAATCCAAGTAAATTATACACATCAGCTTTTTTATCACCAAGATCTTTACGCTTAGCCATTTTTTCAAGCAATTTGATCGATTTATCAAATTTCTTGTAATAAACTAATTCATACGCTTTATCGTAAAGCTTATTAACTTGTTCACCTGCAGATATACTTGAGCTACTGTCGTCTGAACTTGCAGCAGCAAATACACCAGAACTAATAAATAATAATGTAAGTAATATTCTAATCATCAAAATCAGATATGTTTGTTTAAACTAATTTCAATATTCGTTTGTGAATTAATTTAATTAATGGCAGGCAATATTATATTTTTTTAATCTGTAATAATTATATGGCCACGGCGTTAGAAAGCCTGCAAGAAGCATTATAGGTATTACCCACCATACAAGTTTAGCACCACCCATAATGATCCAGTCAACTGCATTCATGGCTATTTCCATTGACACCATTGAAATTAAACTCATTCCTATGGCTGTTTTAAAAGCTTTGCTGATAATCATTTGTCTTGATAAAACGACAGTCTCTAAAATGATACTAGTAATAATACCATTAATGATTGCTAGGATCATAATATAAAGAGTAGGCCAAGGAATGCCAGTTAATTGAAAATAAAGTATTGTTCCAAAATCGCCAATACTACATCCTAGCAAACACCAAGCAGTATTTTTAGCACTTCTTTTCCATGTATGTTTACATTTCCAATGAAAACGTGGAGCTGGTTTTTTTACTATTTCAGCAACAGACATTAAATTATATTCCTTGTTTAAATTCTAATGTTTTATTTATATCATTAATTTCATAACTATCAATTGTACCATTAGTCCATTTGATTGTTATATTTTTAATGATTTCACTTTCACGTAAACCGTAATGTGCTACTGGTTCCATTTGACATAAGTATCCTGAGCCTGCATCAATAGTCTTTGCATGATTTCTTAAATTTGTATGTAAAGTAACAGTTGCACCTCTTGCTGGAGCACCAAAAGTATTGAGAGGTTTGATTCTAATATAATTAGTATTTGAAACATTTGCCTTGAATAAACTCAGTGGCTGAGCACCAGATTCACCATGAGAAATAAGTAATTCTAAAATTCCATCTCCATCAATATCAGCAACAGCTGCACCAGTTCCTAGACCTTGTGCTTCAAGTGCTGCAACTAATTTAATTTCTTCTAGGTTACCTTCATCAAGGATACGAAAGAGTTTATTTGGTTGACCGATATTATTTAAAAAAATTTCATCATAACCATCATTATCAAAATCAGCCGATATAACTGTTCGTATTCTACTTGGTGATCTAAAATCTAATGAAGACATATCGAGAAATGATTCTTTTTGTTTTACAAAAATACGATGATAACCTTCCCAATTACTTGTTATAATATCAAGTTCGCCTCTATACAAAAAATCAGTTAAAGCAGTTCCTCGTCCATTTTGAAAGGTATCTTGGATATTTTTTTCAATCGCAACATCATTAAAATTACCATTATTATTTTTGTATAAAAAATTTGGACCTCTCTCATTAGCTGCAAATATATCCATATTATCAGAAACTATATGTCCTGAAATTACAGCTCTTCCTCCAGTTATTTGATCAATTCCAAGAATTGGCGCCAAGTCTTCAACTTCATTTTCTTCAATTTCATAATATCTAGTAGGGCCTCCATAATTAGCCACATATATCCCATATTTCCCTAATCCATTTCTGTCTACACAAACAACTGATCTACCGGCAGTCAAATTTAAATTTTCTAAATTTTTTTCTAATTCAAAATAATCGAAAATACTATTATTGTTATTATTATCCAACAATCTATCGGAGTATTTTTTTTCACCACTATATGTATCAGTATTTAAGAAATAAATTTCTTCAAAACCATCCTGATCTATATCGCAAGCAGATACACCAATAGTACTCCTATCTTTATCAATGAATAAAGGATCTTGTATTGTATTAATTAGTTTTCCATTTTTATAACTAAGAGCTAGATTAGAGTAACCAAAACCCGCAACAATAAATTCATAACTTCCATCTTTATCAAAGTCAGTTACTGAAATCCCATAACTTAATCGATCGTTATTATTTTCAATTATATTTGAAATATTAGAAAAAAATTCTGCCTGAGCCATACTAGATGTTAATAAAATAAAAATAAAAACTAACTTACGCATTTCAAGTATTTTCAATTTGCCAATTTAATAAAAATATCGCCCATTCCAAAATTAAGTTCTTCAAGAGGCATTCTATTTCTAGCTTCACACATGGGTCCAGTTATTTGGTCATTTTTTATATAATCTAAATCGTAAGTATCACATTTTTTTGCATTATGTAATAAACCAATAACAAGTTTGTTATCTACTGAGTATGTATATTCTTTATTTAATTCATTACCTTCACAAAAATAATCTCTATTAACAAGTTTGGGAAAATCATTTTTGTTACATGGATTATCAATAACGATTGTATAGATATCTTTTGATTGATCTTTAAAATCAATATTGATTTTTTTTGTTTCTGAATATTTCATTACATCGCATAAGCAAGGCCAACAACATTTATAATATTGACCACAAACTGTTTCATCATTTTCTACATTAGAAAGAAAAATTTCATCTGGTTGAGCATCTGGAGGAATTAGAGAACCTGAAACAGCACAGTATAACCTATTAAATTGTATAAACTCTTCATATTCTAAGTTCTGATCTAAAATATATTTAAAAAATCTTGGCCCTGCTGCATTTCTATTCCCATCAGGAAAAATAATAGACCAATCATTAACAAGTCTCTCATACAATTTTTCTGTATTTGCATTGACCTGAGAAATGGATAAAAATGTTGATAAAAATATAATTGCTGCAAGTAATTTTCTCATAAAAATTAAATAGTTTTAGCTTTAAAAATGTAAATCCCTTGCATTGAATCAATCTTGAATCAATACTGATCACTTTTTCTGCTTTTTGTTCCTTTTTATGGTAATGTCGCACTTGAAGAATTTGACTTATTTTAAGCTAAATACTAGAGAGTAATCATAATTTGGGGCGTCGCCAAGCGGTAAGGCACCGGTTTTTGGAGTCGGCATTCGTAGGTTCGAATCCTACCGCCCCAGCCAATTTTAAATACCTTTGCGAATTTTATTTAGATAATTAACACTCTTCCAATATAAATCTTCAAATCTTTGGAAAAAATTAATTTTGATTATTTCTTTTTCTTTAACACCCCAAATATAATTTTTATCCATCCAACCTGCAAAATCTCCTATTGAAACTAAACACCAATCAATTTTACATTTTTCTAAAAAAACAATATTTCCATTTCCTATTTCTCCAATAACATTACCGTCTAAAGTGTTTAATAATTTTATTTTTTTTTTATCATTTGATAAAACTATGCCTGTTCTAATACCTGATATTAAACTTTTATGAATCCATCCAATATTTTTATTAAAGTCTTCTACTTTTCTCCATTCTTCATATTCATCTAATACTTTTAAGGGATAATTTTTTTTTATGTATTTTATTTCTATAGGATAATTCTTACTTGGACCAACTCGAATATTTGCATCATCAGATTTTAAAGATACGTATCTTGGAATTTCTAGTCCAGTTTCTTTACCAATATTTGCATTGCTTACTTGGGAGAACATTATAATTGAAATTAATACTATTACGATTTGCATACAAATATTTTTATAAAGTAGCATACGATTTACATAAAGTGTATAATATTATGAGCGCCTGTAGCTCAATTGGATAGAGCGTATGACTACGGATCATAAGGTTAGGAGTTCGACTCTTCTCAGGCGCGCCAAAAATAAAAATGTTATTATATAAATTTGTATAAATCTATATTAGTTGAAATAATAAAATGATAATTGATATTAATTCGTCCAAAATAAAAAATGATAAACGTTTATCAAATTTATTTGTTAATGCAAATTTCAGTAATTTATCAATTAATTGTAATATACTTAAAGGTAATTTTTTTTCAGATTCATTTTACTATTTTCCAATTACAGAGAATAATGAAACATTTTCATCGTTATTTACCAGAGATCTTAACAATATCTCTCATTTTTATTCGCAAAAATTTTTTGATAATTTTAAAGATAATAAAAATTCATTAAAAAAGTTTACAGAATTATATGTTCTTGGATCAAATGCGGGTAATAATTATTATTCAAATTTACTACAATTTCTTCCAAGGATTTTTTTTAATAAAAAGACAAATCTAAAGCTAGCAATTCACAGAAACTCATCAAACAAATATAGAAACTTTATTGGAAGTATTTTAAAATCTCTAAATATTGAATTTACATTTGTGTTTCTAGACGATGATTTTTATCATTTTTTAAACTCTGAATTTCCTCAGTTTTTGAGTACAAATGATTCAATTGATATTTTAAAAAAATTTATAAATCCGAAGACTGGTATAGAATTAAGTAAAAAAATATATGTAACTAGACAAGACTCTAATTATAGAAAAATTTTAAATGAAGGTGATGTCGTCACTATTTTGAGAAAGAAGGGGTATAAAGTTATTAATCCTCAATTATATGAAATAGATGAGCAAATAGAGATTTTTTCAAATGCTGAAAAGATTATTGCACCACATGGATCTAATTTAGCTAATATAATTTTTTGCAAACCTGGAACTGAAATTTTTGAGATTACACCATCTTTTAAAGATAACGAGAAAATTCTTGAAGACAGATATTTAAATTTATCTCTAATCAATAATCTTAAGCATAATAAAATTGTTTCTGATACAGTTAATGTTGAAAATCATTCTAATTTAGCTAAAAAATATATTCACAAAAATGTTTTGTTACAAAGCAACTACTATAAAAATCTAATTGTTAAAATTCAGGAGCTAGATAATATAATATAACCTAACAATTTTTTAAAAAAACTGGAATTACAACACTAATATTAGTTTCTAAATTTCTGCAAATGTTTTCAAGTGAATATTTATTATTAGTTTGATCTTCGTACTTAACTAATAAATTTGATATAATTGAATTGTTTACTTTATTTTTATAAATTTTGTAATCTTCAAATTTATTTTCCTTAATTATTAATTCGATAAGTGTTTCGTAGTTTAAGATATCGTCAATCAAAAAATTATTTTTTGCCTGATCACTACTATAGATCAAAGCTCCAATATTATTTTTTAAATTTGAAATTTCAATTTTACGACTTTTTGAAACTTTTGTTATAAAATTATTATAAACATCATCAACAATACTTTGTAAGTGTTTAATTTCATCGCTTCTTGGTCGTCTAAATGGATTAAACAAATCTTTTCCTTCTCCGGCATTCTGGTTAAAAACTTCTATTCCTTCTTTAGTTTCAATTGTCTGACCAAAAATTCCTGAAGATAGACTTGTCGGTGTATTAAAGTAAAACCAACTTGGCCCACTGACTCCTATACTACCAATAATAGATCCATACGACGCGAATATCTTATCAGCTGTGGTTGCAACCCAATATCCCCCAGATGCTAAAATTTCCTTTGTATAAAAATATATTTTAGTATCTGTGTTTTTCTTAAATTCATAAATAATTTGTTCCAACTCAGCGGTAGCACTTACTGTTCCACCTGGAGAATTAATGTTTATAATTAGAGCCTTGATTTCTAGTTCTTTTAATTCTTCTAAATAAGATTTTACTTGCGAGGGATTGATGTAATCGTAAAGATTATTTCCTAATACATTGCTGTTATTATTAAAAATTGGCCCATTTAAATTAATATTAGCTATAATGTTATTTGAACTAGCTATACCTTCAGTCATTACAAACTGTTTTTTTTCTAGTTCATTCGAAAAATTAAGTAACAAACTAATAATTATTATAAAAATTAATAATGCGCTCAAAAAACCAAGAGTTCTAAAAAAAACACTGAAAAATATCATTTTTTTTCAAAATATCATAACTTTGGCTAATTCGAATTTTTTTTTGTTTTCTTCTTGAATAGACTTTAATAATGCTTAAATAACTAGCACTCTCATAATGAGAGTGCTAATAAAAAATTATTTAATTTCAATTAGTTAACAAAAGAGGAAATATGAATTTTAGACCTTTACATGATAGAGTCTTAGTCAAAAGGGTAGACTCTGATCAAAAAACAGCAGGGGGAATAATTATCCCTGATACTGCCCAAGAAAAACCAATGGAAGGTGAAGTATTAGAAGTTGGTTCTGGAGCAAGAGATGAAACAGGAAAGCTAGTACCTTTGGATGTCAAAAAAGGAGATAAAATACTTTTTGGAAAATGGTCTGGTACTGAGGTAAAAATGAATGGTGATGATTTTTTAATAATGAAAGAGTCTGACATCATGGGAATTATAACTTCAGGTAAAAAAAAGAAATAGTAATTAAGAGAGGATAAAAAAATGTCTGCAAAAAATATATTTTTTGGATCAGATGCTAGATCAAAAATGTTAACCGGTGTTAACAAACTAGCTGATGCAGTAAAAGTAACATTAGGACCTAAAGGTAGAAATGTTGTTATGGATAAATCTTTTGGTGCACCTAGAATTACCAAGGATGGTGTAAGTGTTGCTAAAGAAATAGAGTTAAAAGATAAATTTGAAAATATGGGCGCTCAAATGGTTAGAGACGTTGCTAGTAAAACTAATGATATTGCTGGTGATGGAACAACTACTGCTACCGTATTAACACAAGCAATTGCAACTGAAGGAATGAAAGCTGTTGCAGCTGGAATGAACCCTATGGATCTTAAAAGAGGAGTTGATCTTGCTGTAGAAGCTGTAGTCAATGAAATCAGAAAAAAATCTAAAGTAATTAAAACTGATAAGGAAGTTGCACAAGTAGGGACCATCGCTTCAAATGGTGATGCTGAAGTAGGTAAAATGATTTCAAGTGCAATGCAAAAAGTTGGTAAAGAAGGTGTGATTACCGTAGAGGAAGCAAAGAGCCTAGATACTGAACTTGATGTTGTTGAAGGTATGATGTTTGACAGAGGCTATCTTTCACCATATTTTGTAACTAATGCAGAAAAAATGATCACCGAACTTGGTGATTGCTATGTATTACTTCATGAGAAAAAATTATCAAGTTTACAACCAATGTTGCCCTTACTTGAATCTATTGTTCAATCTACTAAGCCACTATTAATTATAGCTGAAGATATTGAAGGTGAAGCTTTAGCTACTTTAGTTGTAAACAAACTAAGAGGTGGCTTGAAAATAGCTGCAGTTAAAGCTCCAGGTTTTGGAGATAGAAGAAAAGCTATGTTAGAGGACATCGCAATTCTAACTGGTGGCCAAGTGATAAGTGAAGATCTTGGTATAAAGTTAGAAAATGTTAATCTAGAAATGCTAGGTACTGCTAAACGAGTAGTTGTTGACAAAGAAAATACCACTATCGTTCAGGGCTCTGGCAAAAAGAAAGACATTGAAGGTAGATGTAATCAAATCAGAGCACAAATTGAAGAAACAACTTCTGACTATGATAGAGAAAAACTTCAAGAAAGGCTTGCAAAATTAGCAGGTGGTGTAGCAGTTATCAGAGTTGGTGGCGCTACAGAAGTTGAAGTTAAAGAGAAAAAAGATAGAGTTGAAGATGCAATGCATGCAACAAGAGCAGCCGTTGAAGAAGGTATAGTCCCTGGTGGTGGTTCAGCTCTTGCGTATGCTACAAACTCATTGAAATCAGTTAAAACTGCTAATGATGATCAAAAGATTGGCGTTGATATAGTAAGAAGAGCGCTTTTTAATCCAATGAGACAAATTGCAGAAAATGCTGGTGTTGATGGAGCAGTAGTAGCGGGTAAAATTCGTGAAAGTAAAGATCATAATATCGGTTATGATGCTCAAATGGACAAATACACTAACATGGTAAATGCTGGTATAATTGATCCAACTAAAGTTGTTAGAACTGCACTACAAGACGCAGCATCTGTAGCTGGTTTACTAATTACAACTGAAGCTATGGTAGCAGATGCTCCTGAAGACAAATCTTCAGCACCTGCAATGCCTGATATGGGCGGCGGCATGGGCGGCATGGGCGGCATGGGCGGCATGGGCGGCATGATGTAATTAAAAAATAAATTTTAAAGAAAGGGGCAAATTTATTTGCCCTTTTTTTTTAGATTAAACGGTCAATCTGATTAGTAATTTTTGAACTGTCAGGTTTTGTCATAGAAGACCACGTTTGAACGAGCTGACCATTTCTATCAAAAAGATATTTGTAAAAATTCCACTTTGGTTTTTCGTTATATTCTTTGTTAATCCATGCGTAAATTGGATGTGCATTACTTCCTTTAACATCCATTGGTGCTGAAGTAACAAAACCTACCCCATAATTAACTAAACAAATTTGTTTAATATCCTCGGTGTCTAAGTACTCTTGATTGAAGGAATTACTTGTTGTAGCTATTATTGTTAAATCGCTATTTTTATAGTTCAAAAATAAATTTTGGAGGTCAGCATACTGAGGAGTGAAACCACACCTAGAAGCTGTGTTCACTATTAAAATTGGCTTACCATCAAACTTTTCTAAATTTACTTGATTACCGTCTATATCTTCAAATGAAAAATCGTATAAATTCACTGTCTCATTAGCTAATAATGTATTCTTTAAGTTAAGCATAATCAAAAAAACAAGTAAAAATTTAAATTTCATGTTAGTGAGTAATAAATATATCGCTTATGGAAACATTCAATAGCTTTACAGACCTTTTTTTTGATGTTTGGAATAACGGTGTTTTTGGCATAAATGCTACAGATATCATAGTAAGCCTTGTAATTTTCCTTCTTTTTTATTTACTCAGAAGGCTTATAGCTAGATTTATTCTTAATCGATTATCAAGAATTGTTTCAAAAACTTCCAATCAAATTGATGACGCTGTTATTGAAGTACTTGATGGGCCATTAAAATTTCTCCCTGTCGTTTTAGGTTTTTTTATAGCTTCTTCATATTTAGATGTTTCTGATAACAACCAAGATTTTTTAGATTTACTAAACAGATCATTAATTACAATTTTTATATTCTGGCTACTGCATCAATTGATTATACCGTTTTCATTTGTAATAAAAAACTTTGAGTCAAAAATTTCAAAACCTTTAGTTGATTGGACTCTTAAAGGTTTAAAAATTCTTGTTATTGTTCTTGGAGCAGTAGCAATTTTAGAATTGTGGGGAATAAGAGTGGGACCAGTAATTGCAGGATTAGGTTTATTTGGTGTAGCAGTTGCACTGGGTGCTCAAGATTTATTTAAAAATTTAATTAGTGGCATCATGATACTTATGGAAAAGAGGTTTACTGTTGGTGATATTATATTAGTTTCAGGTGAAGTAGAGGGAGTTGTTGAACAAATTGGATTTAGATCAACCCTTGTTAGAAGATTTGATTCAACTCCAGTAATGGTTCCAAATTATAAATTTGCAGAGCAGTCTGTAACTAATTACACAAGAAGACATCATAGACGTATAAGATGGCTAATTGGATTAGAATATAGAACTAGTATTGATCAATTAAAAAATATCAGAGACGAGATAAATAATTTAATTGAAAAAGATGATAACTTTGCAAAAAATCAAAATGCAAGTTTCTACGTTAGAATAGATAGTTTTTCTGATAGTTCTATCGATATGCTAGTACAAACATTTACTGTTACGAATGAATGGGCAGAATTTTTAAAAATAAAAGAAAACCTTGCTGTCAAAATAATAGAAATAGTTGAAAATAATGAAGCTGGTTTTGCTTTTCCGAGTCAATCACTTTATGTTGAAAAATTATCAGATGAAAAAACAGAAATTTTTAACCCTCAATCTACTAAGAAATAATGAATGAAAATAATCGCGTAATTTCTGGCTCTCTTTTTATATTGGCCAGTATCGCTGTTGCATTCATTTTAAATTTCTCTCAACCTATAATGGTTCCATTTGTTTTAGCACTTCTTTTAAGGATATTAATTGATCCAATAATTGATTTTCAGACTATAAATCTTCGAGTACATAGATTTATAGCAGTTTTTATTAGTATTTGTTTAATTGTTCTTTTATTCTCAATTATAGTTCCTTTTATTGTTTCTTCTGTAGCTACATTCTTGGAGTCTGCAGATGACTATAATCAAAAAGTAATAATTTTGATTGAGGCAGTCATAATACAACTTCAACAATTTGAAATTGATATTGATAGAGAAACAATTAGAAATACAATTGCAGAGTTACCCATTACTAATTGGGCTGGTACTATATTAAGTAACAGTGCGAATTTTATTTCAAAGTTTCTCCTAGTTGTAATAATCACACTTTTTTTATTACTTGGCACTCCTCCTAAGAATACCTCTGATGAGTGGAACGACATTATTAGATTAGTAAAAAAATATATATTTACAAAATTTTTAACATCAGCTTTTACAGGTATTGCCGCAGGATTAATTTATTGGTTTTTAGGTTTAGAATTAGCCTTCATTTTTGGCAGCTTAACATTTATTTTAAATTTTATTCCAGTTATTGGTTCTGTAATTGCTGTTTTACTTCCACTACCAATTGCTTTCCTTCAATATAACGACCCAACACTAGTTGTATTAATAATAATTTTGCCTACGATTATTCATCAAATAGTAGGAAATTTTGTAGAACCTAAAATATTTGGTGAGAGTTTTGGATTACATCCAATTACGATTATTTTATCCTTAATTTTCTGGGGAATGATTTGGGGGTTTATTGGAGTTCTTCTTGCAGCACCTTTAACTGCAATTATCAGAATTACATTTGAAAGATTTGAAACAACCAAACAAATTGCAAGATTATTAGAAGGTAAGATTCATATTAAAGAAAATTAACTTAATATTTTTTTACATATATCATAACTAAATCCAGCTCTTGCCATTTTTGCTAATTTTTTTTCATAGCTTTCATTTTTTTCTAACAACTTCTTTTTCTTAGCAAATATTCTTGCTGATTCTAACTCCCAATTTTCATTATCTTGTTTCATTAAGTTTAAATTATTTTGAATTTGAGATTTATTTACTCCTTTTTTTATCAAGTAATTGAAAATAAAATTTTTAGATTTTCCAGAATTTGATAAAGATAGAATTTTTGTAGAACTATATCTATCGTCATCAATAAATTTATTTTTTTCTAATTTTAAAATTATACTTTCAATAATATCTATGAGTTTTTTTTTCTCAAAATTTGTTACATTTAATCTTAAAATTTTTCTTTTAAGTACATTGACTAAATTATTCTTTGAGGAATCGTATTTACTTAAGTAATCAACTGCGTATTTTAAGAGTTTTTTTTCGTCCACTAAATTAATATACAAATAATTTAAATATATTAAAAGAAAACTTCTAATATGATTTACTATAATTATCTTTGTTTTCTTACATTAGTAAAAAAAGAAGTCTTTAGGTTCTTAAAAGTTGGAATACAAACTGTGATTGGACCAGCCATTAGCTCTTTATTATTTCTAGCTGTTTTTAGTCTAGCTCTTGGTAGATCTGTTAATTCAATAAATGGTATTGAGCTTCCTTATTTTATTGCACCTGGTTTGATAATGATGACGATGCTTCAAAACTCTTTTGCCAATTCCGCATCAAGTATCGGTCAATCAAAATTTCAAGGTAATATTGTAGACATATTAATGGCCCCATTAAACAATGTTGAATTAGCATTCGGATTTATAATAGGCTCAGTTTGCAGGGGTGTTGTGTGTGGTATAGTAACAACTTTAGGAGTTATGATATTTGTACCTCTTCAGGTTCATTCTTATACGGCAATATTATTTTTCACATTAATGGGATGCACAATGATGGGAACTTTGGGTACAATTGTTGGCATTTGGGCGGACAAATGGGATCAACAACAAGGTATAACTAACTTTATTGTTTTACCTCTTACTTTTTTATCAGGAACATTCTATTCAATTTCAAGACTTCCTGATTTTTGGCAGACAGTTTCTTCATTTAATCCATTCTTTTACAATATTGATGGCTTCAGATATGCTTTTACGGGTATTTCTGATAGCTCGTTAATTCATGGCTCAATATTCTTAATAATTATTAATATTATATTAATTTTAATATGCTATTTTATGTTTCTTAAAGGATATAAAATTAAATTTTAAATATGGTTAACAAACCTTTATCAAATGTTATGCCAACTTATGGCAATAAAACTCTTGAATTTGTAAAAGGAAAAGGATGTTATTTATACACTAGTCAAAACAAAAAATATTTAGATTTTGCAAGTGGCATAGCTGTAAACTCTCTTGGTCATTGTCATCCAAAACTAATAGTTGCACTGAATAAGCAATCGAAACAACTCTGGCACGTTTCAAACTTATATAAAATAAAAAAACAAGAACAATTTGCAAAATTACTTTGTAAAAATTCTTTTGCAGACAAAGTGTTTTTTACTAATTCTGGAACTGAGTCTATTGAATGTGGAATTAAAATAATCAGAGCATATCATTCATATCACAAGACAAAAAAAACAGAGATTATTACTTTTGATGGTGCCTTTCATGGAAGAACTTACGGCGCACTCTCAGCACAAAAAAATAAAAAATACTCTAATGGCTTTGGCCCTATGCTTAGAGGTTTTAAACAAATTGAATTTAATAATAAAAAAAAATTAATATCTGCAGTAAATAAAAAAACAGCCGGTATTATTATTGAACCAATTCAAGGAGAAGGAGGTATTCGTCCTGCTAATCTAAGTTTTTTAAAACTATTAAGAGACATCTGTAATGAAAACAAAATTTTACTTTTTTTTGATGAAGTTCAATGTGGATTTGGAAGATCTGGTAAATTATTCTCTTATGAGTGGGCAAAAATAAAACCTGATATCATGTCTGTTGCAAAAGGTATAGGATCGGGTTTTCCACTTGGAGCTTGTATGTCAACAAACAAAGCATGTGTTGCAATGACTAAGGGTAGTCATGGATCAACCTATGGTGGTAATCCGTTAGCTATGAGTGTAGGTTTAGAAGTTTTAAAAGTTATCTCTAATAAAACATTTCTTTCAAAGATTGATAAAACCGCTAGATATTTTTGGAAAAATTTAAAAGAATTAGAGAATACATCTAAGATTATTTTAGAGGTTAGAGGTGCAGGGCTTTTATTGGGTATCAAAACAAAAATTAGCAATATAGATTTTTCTGAACAACTTAAAAAAAATAAATTACTAAATGTACCTGCTGCAGATAATACAGTAAGATTAGCTCCACCACTTATTGTATCTTATAAAGAGATTGATAAATCAATTTCAATAATTAAAAAAAGTATTAAAGAATTATCTAAATGAAACATTTAATTGATATTAATAATTTTAAAAAAACAGAAATTGATGAAATAATTTCACTTGCAAAAAAAATAAAAAAAAATCCAAAAAAATACTCTTCATCTTGTAAAAATAAAACTCTCGGATTAATTTTTGAAAAGCAGTCACTGAGAACAAGATTAAGCTTCAATGTAGGAATGCAAAAATTAGGGGGCTTTGTTTTAGAAATGCAAAGTAAAGATATTGGTTTTGATAATAAAAGAGAAAAAGCAGAAGATGTTCTTAATGTATTAAGTCAATATATTGATTGTTTGATGATAAGAAATAATAATCACAAACAAATAGTAAATTTAAGCAAAGAAAATATTCTTCCAATAATAAATGGCCTAACTGAATATAGTCATCCATGTCAAATACTTGGAGATTTTTTAACACTTCAAGAGAAGTTTAAAAACTATAAAAATGTAAGTATTGCTTGGATAGGTGATTATAATAATGTTTTGCGTTCACTTATTCAATTGCAAAATATTTATAATTTTAAACTTAATGTTATTATACCCAAAAAAATTTTTAAAAATTATGAAAATGAATTTGTAAAATGTAAGAATAAAAATATGAAATACTTTGATGATCCTTTTGAAGGTGTAAAAAAATCAAATTGCATAATGACTGATGTTTGGGTTTCAATGGGTGAAACAAATAATAAAACTAAACATTTTAAAAATTTTACTGTGAATAAGAATATTATGAGTAATGCATCAAATAATGCAATATTTATGCATTGTTTACCAGCAAAAAGAGGGAAGGAAGTAACTTCAGATGTTCTTGATGGTAAAAATTCTGTTGTATTACAACAAGCAAAAAATAGAATGTATATTCAACAAGCGATATTGATTTATGTACTTAAAAAATAGTTTTATTTTAATTTTTTTTATCATTCTATCTTGTCAGCCTGTTGAGATATTAAAACCAGTTGAAATTGATATGGCTATATTTGAAAAAATATCAATAAATGCAGAAAAAATTGAAGTTAATAAAAAATACAGTTCAGTATTTTCCCAATCTAATATTGAAGATCAAATACAAAAACCTCCCCTTAATTTAATGGCTGAGTGGAATAGTCAAAACATTCTTAAACTTGGAAATGAAAACAAGTTAGTAATAAACATTATAGATGCATCTATTAAAAAAACTGAAATCATGAATGTCGATGCTAAAAAATATGAGGAAAAAACTATATTTAAATACGAAGTATTTTATTTAGTTGAATATGAACTTTATGATAATAGTAGTTATTTAATAGCTAATACTACAGTAGAAACTTCAAGATCCACAACTTCTCAAAAATATATTTCTTTAAATGAAACTGAAATAATTATTAATGATTTATTAGTTTCAGCAATGAAAGATTATATAAATGAAACGAAAAACCAATTTTCAATTTATATGAAAGATTATTTAAGTTTTTAACTTCTCCAAAAATTTATAGATAATAAAACTAATACTGTAAAAATTTCTAATCTTCCAATAATCATAGTAATTGATAATATCCATTTAGCTCCATTATCTAATAAAAAATAATTTCCGCTAGGCCCAATTATTTCACCTAAACCTGGGCCAACGTTTGATATTGCAGAAGCTGCTCCTGAAAAGGCAGTTAAAAAATCTAAATTGAATAAGCTTAAACTTACTGCTGATAAAATAAATAAAAATATATACATAAAGAAAAAGCCCATTATTGAGTTATAGGTATTTTCATTAACTGTTTTTCCGTTAAATCGCATAACTAAGACTGCATGAGGCTGAGTTAACTTTTTAATTTGTGTAATTGCTCCTCTAAATAAAATTTGTAACCTAAATATTTTAATTCCACCGGTAGTAGATCCTGCACATCCACCAACAAACATAATAATCATCATTATTACAATGCCAAAACTTCCCCAATTGGAAAAGTTACTACTAGTATAGCCGGTACCAGTTAGAATTGATGTAATATTGAATAAAGCAATTCTAAATGCAGAAATTGCATCTATAGATTGATTAGTAGTTAGCCAAATTGTTGTTAACAAAATAACTATAAATAAAATTACAAAAAATAATTTAATTTGATCATCTTTAAAAATCAATTTTTTTTGATTATGTAAAAATTGCAAATACAAGACAAATGGTAAACTTCCTACCAACATAAAAATAATACTTATACTTTCTAGTTTAAACGAATTAAAATACGAAAATGATTCATCATAATTAGAAAATCCACCAGTTGAAATCGTAGTCATTGCATGAATAATTGAATCAAAACCTTTCATTCCATTTACAAAATACAAAAAGGCACAAATAATCGATAAAGATATGTAAAGTAGAAATAATTCAATCACAAATCGATTAACCTTAGGAATAGTTTTTTCATAAGGATCATCATGTTCCATGTGTAGCAACTGCATTCCACCAATTTGTAAAGTTGGCAATATAGCCATTGCAAGAACAATAATTCCTATTCCTCCAAACCATTGAAGAAGAGATCTCCAAATTAATATACCCTCTGACAAGTTTTCTAAATCATTAATAACAGTTGCACCAGTTGTGGTAATTCCACTTACAGACTCAAAAAAAGCATCTGTATATGAAAGTGAAGATGATGAATAAACAAATGGAATCGCACCAAAAAGAGATATAACTAACCAAGATAAAATTGTTAATAAAAATGCCTGCCTAATTCCAAGCTTAATATTTTTTTTTCTAAATGAAAAATATAATATTATACCAATAAAAAATGTTATTAAACTTGAGTAAAAAAATTGTAACCAATCATAATTACCATAATAAAGATCAAAGAACATTGGAATCAGCATCGCTAATGATTCGATGCATATTAGTATTCCGATTATATTTAATATTGACCTAAAGTCTCTCATTGAATTTGTAAATTAATTTAATTTATTATTTTCAAATGGTGTATCTAATGAAAACTGCGGTATTTGAACATTAAAAATATTTCCATCATCACCTTGCATTTCATAACTTCCTTCCATGAAACCTGATGAAGTAGTTAAAGGTGTGCCACTGGTATACTCAAACTTTTCACCTGGATTTAATACAGGTTGTTCGCCTACTACACCTTTACCTCGTACTTCTTGAAGAGTACCATTAGCATCAATTATTTTCCAATGCCTGTTTACAAGCTGAACTTTTTCATTACCTTGGTTATCAATTATTACTTTATAAGCCCATACATAATGCTGATCTTCAGGCTCAGATTGGTCTTCAAGATAATAAGGCTTAACAGTAATATTTATTTTTTTTGTAGTTTTGGAATACATTGAAAGAAGCTCAATATACCAAAACATTTATAAACAAAAGTTAATTTGTTTTTTTTATTTCCACTCTTCTATTTGCGGGCTGTTTGGTGTCATCTGGAGTATCTACAGCTAAAGTTTCCTCACCTTTGCCTAAAATTTTAATACTACTTTGATTAATTCCGTAATTAATTAAAATTTCTTTTACAACCTCTGCTCTTTTGATTGATAATGATAAATTATATATATTTGTTCCTTTAGTATCAGTATGTCCAACTACAAGATATTCATTAATATCATTTCCATAATTATTTAAAAATTTTTTTATTTTATCTTTACTTACTTCAGATAAATTGAATTGATCGAAATCAAAATAAATTATTTGCAGTAATTCTTTATTTTTGTTTTTAGTAACAATTGTTACTTCATTTTTCGTTTCTTTTTCTAAATTATTGTCTTTCTCACTTGAAGTTTCCTGCTCGTTTTCCTGAGTCGATATTTTTTCATAAATACTATGCATGGCGTTCAAGAAATCATCCTTGCAACTATTAATATCCCATGTTTGCCAATTTTCTTCCTGTTGCTCTGACCAGCAATCTAATGATGAAATAGCTTTTGCTAAATTTAAAGGATCAATTTTTTTTGCATCATTATAAATTGTCATAAGGTTATCATATGCAATTCTTATTTCCTTAATATTTTCTTTTGGCAATTTCCAATAAGAAATTTCTTCTGGATATATTTCATCAGTTTCTAAACTCCTGAGAGCTTTTTCAGAATATAGTTTTGCTGAATTCCAATCATGCATCTCTTCTGCTTCAAAAGTAGCTCTTTTTTTGTATTCGGAAAGTAAGTGATCTTGAAAGTTTTTTGGTTCTTTATTTTCTATTTTAGAGAGTTGTTTATAACTGGCTGAACAACCGCCTAAAAAAATTAATAAAAAAATAATAGGTAGTAATAATTTAAATTTCATGGAGTACAAATAACAAAATTTGCTGTCAAAACTAAGACGAAATTTTGACCTAATTAAGGTCCACCATTTTTTTTACATCACCTACATTTTATCATTGCAGAGTATTTAAAGATTAAATACAGAAATAGCATATTTATTTAAGGAGTTTATAATGATTAAACATTCTACGTCGGTGGATCAATCGGACAGAAAGGTTCCCTACAATTTAAGACAAAGTGGTCCTACACCAGTCCAAATGCTTATTTCAACCAGAGTGAGAAAATCACCTTATTGGCATTTGTCAATGGAGGCGGGATGTTGGAGAGCAACAGTTTATAATAGAATTTATCATCCAAGAGGTTACGTAAAGCCTGAAGATGGTGGAGCAATGGTTGAGTATGAGGCAATTAAAAACCATGTTACTATGTGGAATGTTGCTGTTGAAAGACAAATTCAGGTTAAAGGTCCTGATGCTGAGGCATTTGTTGATTATGTCATAACAAGAGATGCTACTAAAATATCTCCAATGAGAGGAAGATATGTTATTCTTTGTAATCAATATGGTGGTGTTTTAAACGATCCTATTCTTTTAAGAATTTCAAAGGACGAGTTTTGGTTTTCATTATCTGACTCAGATATTGGTTTGTATTTACAGGGTGTAAATCATGATAATAGATTCAATGTTCATATTGATGAAATTGATGTAAGCCCAGTTCAAATTCAAGGCCCTAAAGCGCATGCTTTGATGAATGATTTAATAGGTGATCAAGTTAAAGTTGATGAAATGCCATTCTATGGACTTGCTGCTGCGAAAGTAGGGGGAAGAGATTGTATAATTTCTCAAACAGGTTTTTCTGGAGAAGCAGGATTTGAAATTTATTTATATGACTCAACAAAATATGCTGATGATATGTGGAATGCTGTTTTAGAAGCAGGAAAAAAACATAATCTTATGGTTATAGCTCCAGCTCATCACCGTAGAATTCAAGCAGGAATTTTATCTTGGGGTCAAGATATGGATAATCAGCATAATCCTTTTCAATGTAATTTAGGCTATCAAGTATCTTTATCTGGTAAAGGTGAGTGGAATAAAACTTCTGATTATGTTGGAAAAACTGTTCTTGAAAAGATGAAAGCTGATTTAAAAGAAGGAAAAAAACCATACAAGCTTCAGTTAGTTGGATTAAGCTTAGGTGGAAAACCTATCGAAGAATATGCTCCTGATTTTTGGCTTGTTTCAGAAGATGGCAATGAACCTTGTGGATTTATAACTTCTCCCTGGTATCATCCTGAGCAAGGAAGAAACATTGCTATGGGCTATGTACCATTTGATGGAACTCTAAATAAAAATGGTTTTCCTATTGGAAATTTTGGTCGTAAATTCAAGGTTCATTTACCTGATCAATATGCAGATACACCTGGTGTGCCAGTAGATGCAGAAGTTGTGCCAATTCCTTTTACTGAATCACACAACGCTAATACTAGAGAAGTAGTAGATAAATAAAATATTTTAAGAAGCTCTATTTAATTTATAGGGCTTCTTTATTTTAATAAAGCTTTTATTCTATCAATAGAGATATAACCAACAACAAGTTCTTCATTTACAAAAAAAGTAGGAGTACCACGAGCGCCCGATCCATTAGCTAAAAAAGAACTCAGTCTTACAATATTATTAACACTTTCTTTTGCAATATCGATATTTAATTTAGCATCATTTAACTCAAGGTTTTCAATTATCTGTTTTAGTTTTGCATTATTTAAATTTCCTTCAACTTCAAACAATGCATTATGAAAATCGATACCCTTGTTCTGCATGTTTGCAGCTATAACCATATTTGCTAGTAATTTAGAAGACTCGCTTAAAATCGGATGTTGCAGGAAGATTATTCTCGTATCCTGTCTTTCGTTTGCAATTTGAAGCAATTCAGGATGGACTTTTTTACAGTATCCGCAAAAATAATCCATAAATTCAATAATAGTATTTTTTGCATTTTCATCACCAATTTGAACAATTCCTTCCTCTGGAATAACATCTAATATTTTTAAATGAAAAGGCTTAGACTCATCAAAAAATAATTCTTTAAGAGTCATTTCAGCCTTAACAGGAAGACAAATAAACGCACTCATTATAACCACCAAAATTATTTTTTTGAAGTATCTCATGATTGACCCACCTTATTTAATATGATTAATGAAGTACAGTATTAAATAGTAATAATGAAATCAAAGTCAAAAGTAGTTGTCATCGGTGGAGGTGCTGTAGGCGTTAGCACTCTTTATCATTTAGCCAAAAAGGGTTGGTCAGATGTAGTTCTGGTTGAAAGAAAAGAATTAACTTCAGGATCAACCTGGCATGCTGCAGGGTTACTTCCATTATTCAATATGAGTTATTCGGTAGGCCAATTGCATAAATACGCAGTCAAACTTTATAAAACTCTTGAAGAAGAAACTGGACAAAAAGTTGGTTTTAGTGTGGTTTCAAATATTCGTTTAGCAACTACTCAAGATAGAATGGATGAGTATTATCAATATTCAGGAGTTGCAAAAACAATAGGTGTTGATGTTAAATTTTTAACACCTGAACAAGTAAAAGAAATTTGGCCACTTTGTAATACAGATGGATTGATAGGTGCAATTCAACATCCTGAAGATGGATACATTCAACCAGCCGATCTAACTCAGGCTCTTGCAAAAGGAGCAAGAGATAAAGGTGCAGAAATTTATAGAAACACTTCTGTAAAAGGGATTAAAAAAAATAAAGATGATTTATGGATTGTAGAAACTGATAAAGGATCTATTGAATGTGAGCATGTAGTTTCATGTAGTGGTAATTTTGCGCGACAGACTGGAAAGATGGTAGGGCTTGATATTCCAGTTATACCTGTTGAACACCAATACATAGTGACTGACGATCATCCTGAAATATTAAAAAGAAAAGAACAAGGACTTCCTGAAATGGGTGTCTTACGAGATTCTGATAGTTCTTGGTACATGCGTGAAGAAAGAGGAGGATTGATATTAGGACCTTATGAAAAAGGAGCTCCCGTTTGCTATGTAGAAGGACCTGACAAAGAATCTGAATTCGAATTATTTCAAGAAGATCTAGAGCGTTTAGAACCTCATATTGAATCAGCAATGCACCGCGTTCCTATTTTTGGAGAAGTTGGAGTTAAGAAAGTTTACAATGGTGCTATTTGTTATACACCAGACGGAAGTCCAATTGTTGGACCAGCATGGGGACTTAAAAATTTCTGGTTAAATGAAGGTCATAGTTTTGGAATTACTGCAGCGGGTGGAGCTGGATGGCAAATTGCCGAGTGGATAGTAGACGGTGAACCTACAATTGATATGTTAGGTGTAGATCCTAGAAGATTTGGTGATTATGCAACAGAGGCATATTTGATTAAAAAGAATGAAGAAGCTTACGCTAATGTCTTTACAGTCCACTATCCTGATGAAGAAAGAGAAGAGGGACGTCCATTAAGACAAGCTCCTTGTTATGATAGATTAAAAAATCTTGGTGCAGTTTTTGGTCAAAAGTTTGGTTGGGAGCGTGCTAACTGGTTTGCCCCTTCAAAAGAATTACAAAAAGATGATTGGTCATTTAGAAGATCAAAATGGTTTGAACATGTTGGCAACGAGTGCTTGAATGTTCAGGATAATGCTGGCCTTCTAGATATGACTGCCTTTGCTAAATGTCGGATTTCAGGACCTGGCGCAGAAGAGTTTCTAGACTATTTAGTAGCTAACAAAATTCCTAAAAAAATTGGAAGAGTTAATCTTTGTCATGCATTAAACACTGCTGGAGGAGTTCATTCAGAATTCACAATTGCAAAAGAAAAAGAAAATTCTTTTTATTTAGTTTCAGCAGGAGCGTTTCAACGATTAGATCATGATTGGATTCATAAATGGATGCCCAAAGATGGATCAGTAATTTATGAAAATTTAACTAATAGTATGGGTGTCCTTGTTTTAGCAGGACCTAAATCAAGAGATATTCTCTCTAAAGTTACCAAGACTGATTTATCTAATGAAAATTTTCCTTGGTTATCGTCAAAAAAAATCAATGTAGGTTTAGCCCCTAGTATTGCTATGCGTATGAATTTTGTTGGAGAACTTGGATGGGAATTACACCATCCAATTGAATATCAAAACCATATTTTTGATAAATTAATGGAAGTAGGAAAAGATCATGGACTTAAACCATTTGGTATTAGAGCGATGGAAAGCTTACGAGTTGAAAAAACATATAAATTAGTTGGTACAGAAATGTCTATAGAATATGCAGCTTTTGAGTCTGGGTTAGATAGATTTGTACATTTAAATAAAGGGAATTTTATTGGAAGAGATTCTCTTGTTAAATGGCAGCAAAATGGTTTTAAAAACAAAATGGTAACTTTAGAGGTTCATGATGTTGAAGATGCGGATGCTTTAGGCAATAATCCAATCTATATTAATGGAAAGGTTATAGGTCGTGCGACAGGAGGTAACTATGGTTTTAGAGTGAAAAAATCATTAGCTATTGGTATGGTAGATCCTCAATTTGCTGACGTTGGTCAAAAATTAGAAATGGATATACTAGATAAAAAATACAATGTAACTGTTATAGAGGATAGTCCTTATGATCCTAAAAATGAAAAACTAAAACAATAGTATGAAGTTACTTGTCACCGTAAAAAGAGTCATAGATTATAATGTTCAAATCAGGGTTAAAACTGATGGTTCAGGAGTTGAAAAAGATAATGTAAAAATGTCTATGAATCCTCCTGATGAAAATGCAGTAGAGGAGGCTCTACGAATAAAAGAAGCTGGTAAAGCAGACGAGATTATAATTCTTACTATAGGTAATGATAAAGCTCAAGAAACTATACGAACTGCATTAGCAATGGGAGCTGATAGGGGTATACATATTAAAACAGACAATGACCTTGAGCCTCTAGCTATTTCAAAAATAATTTCTAAAGTTGCTGAAGAAGAAAAACCATCAATTATTTTAATGGGAAAACAAGCTATCGATGATGATTGTAATCAAACTGGTCAAATGACATCTGCTTTACTTAATTGGCCTCAGGCTACTTTCGCATCTAAAATTGAAATCGAGGGGCAAAATGCAATCGTTACTAGAGAAATTGATGAAGGTTTGGAGAGGATAAAAGTTTCTATACCATTTGTAGCATCATGTGATCTTCGACTGAATGAACCTAGATATGCCTCTTTACCAAACATAATGAAAGCAAAGAAAAAACCAATTGATACAAAAGATGCATCTTCACTTGGTATAAATATAGAACCTAGGATTGAACAATTAAAAGTAGAAGAACCACCTGTTAGACAAAAAGGAATTATGGTAAATGATGTTGCCGAACTGGTTCAAAAACTTAAACATGAGGCAAAAGTTATATGACAATACTAGTATTAGCAGAGCATAATAATATAGATATCAAATCATCAACCTTAAATACTATATCTGCAGCATCCAAAATAGATCAAGATATCCATGTTTTAGTAACTGGCTATGAATGTGAAGAGTTAGCTAAAAATATCTCTAAATGTGAAAAGGTTTCAAAGGTATATTTAGCCAATAATGAAAAACTTAAAAACCCAATTGCTGAAAACATTGAGCCTATCGTTGTATCTTTGGCTAATAATTATTCCCACATAATGGCACCTGCGACAACATTTGGTAAAAATATTTTTCCTAGAATTGCTGTTAAACTAGATATTGCACAAGTTAGTGATGTTATAAAAATAATAAGCCCCGATACTTTTATGAGGCCAATTTACGCTGGTAACGCTATTTCAACAGTTAAATCAAATGACAAGATTAAAGTAGTAACAGTAAGACCAACATCTTTTGATCCTGTAGAAACTAGCGGTGGAAAAGAACAGGTCGAAAATATTTCTTTTGATAATGATAGTGGCAGTGTTGAATTTATAGATAGAGAAGAATCTCAATCTGAAAGACCAGAGTTAAGTACTGCTCGAGTTGTGATATCCGGTGGCAGAGGATTACAAAGTGCCGAAAATTTTAAACTTTTAAATGAAATAGCAGATAAGCTTAATGCAGCAGTTGGTGCTTCTCGTGCTGCTGTAGATGCTGGTTATGTTTCTAATGATTATCAAGTTGGGCAAACTGGTAAAGTAGTTGTCCCAGATTTGTATATTGCCGTCGGAATTTCTGGTGCAATACAGCACTTAGCAGGTATGAAAGAAAGTAAGGTAATTGTTGCAATCAATAAAGATGAAGAAGCGCCAATATTCAATGTTGCTGATTATGGATTAAACGCTGATTTATTTGAGGCATTGCCACAATTATCTTCTGAACTAGATAAATTAAATACTATTCAACAATAAATTAATTTATTACAATAAATAAAATGGAAGTAGAACGCGAGTCAATGGACTATGATGTTGTGGTTGTAGGTGCTGGTCCATCGGGCCTTTCAACTGCAATTAAACTAAAACAGTTGAACCCAGATATTAATGTTTGTGTATTAGAAAAGGGATCAGAGGTAGGGGCCCACATTTTAAGTGGTAATGTTTTTGAAACAAGAGCACTCGATGAATTAATACCTGATTGGAGAAGCAAAGACTCACCAATAAAAACTAAAGTAACAAAAGAAAAGTTTTTATTCTTATCTAAGAACGGTTCGTTAAATTGGCCTACATGGCTCCTTCCTAGTGTTCAAAAAAATCATAAGAATTATATCATTAGTCTTGCAAATTTATGTAGATGGCTTGCAAGTGAAGCTGAAAGTTTAGGAGTAGAAATTTTTCCAGGATTTGCGGCATCTAAAATATTATATTCAGATGATGATCATGTAATTGGTGTTCAAACTGGTGATATGGGTATTGATAAAGATGGTAACAAAAAAGATAGTTTTGAACCAGGTATTAATATTAAGGCTAAAGTAACAGTATTTGCTGAGGGTTGCAGAGGTCATTTAGGTAAGGAATTAATTAAAAAATATAATTTATCAAAAGATAAGTCACCACAACAATACGGAATTGGATTTAAAGAAATTTGGGAAGTAGATGAAAGTCAGCATGAGGAAGGTCTTGTAATGCATACTGCTGGTTGGCCATTAGATAATGCAACTTATGGCGGCAGTTTTTGTTATCATGCTGAAAATAAACAAATATTTTTAGGATACGTAATCGGTCTTGATTATAAAAATCCTTATTTATCACCTTATGATGAATTTCAAAAATTTAAAACTCACCCAGCAATTAAGAAAATCCTAACTAATGGAAAACGTATAGCGTATGGAGCAAGGGCACTTATTGAAGGTGGTATTCAAAGTTTACCTAAAATGTATATGCCGGGCGCATTACTAGTTGGATGTGATGCAGGCACCTTAAATATGCCAAAGATTAAAGGTTCACATACTGCAATGAAAAGTGGAATTATAGCTGCTGAAACAATTAATGACTATTTAAGTAAATCTGTATCTCTTGCAGCATATGAAGATAAATTTAAACATTCATGGCTTTATAAAGAATTGTTTGCAGCAAGGAATGTAAAACCTAGTTTTAATTGGGGGTTAATACCTGCAATAATATTTACAGGTATTGATCAAATAATTTTTAGAGGTAAGCTTCCTTTTACACTAAAACACAAACATGCTGATCATGAAGCATTACAATTAGCAAAAGATTCAAAAAAAATAGATTATCCAAAATATGATGGAATATTTACTTTTGATAAAACCAGTTCTGTTTATTTGACTGGAACTAACCATGAAGCTGATCAGCCAGTTCATTTACAATTAAAGGATAAGGAATTACCAATAAAATTTACTTTAAATGCTTATGATGAGCCATCTCAAAGATATTGTCCTGCTGGTGTATATGAGATTGATAAGACAGATAGTCAAAATCCTAAATTTGTAATTAATGCACAAAACTGTATTCATTGTAAAACATGCGATATTAAAGAACCATCACAAAATATAAATTGGGTTGTACCTGAAGGTAGTGGGGGGCCAAATTATGCAAATATGTAATATATTTGAAAAATACTTATTGTATTTAAATTGATTCATTTTCATTATGAATAAAAATAAAATTGTATTTACATTTGCAACAGCGGAAGTAAATTTTATTGGTCAAATATTTATTAAGATTACTGAATTATTAACAGGAAAATTAAAATTAAAAAAATTATATGATGAATATTTATCTGAAAATAGACCTCCTGAGCTTTTTTGGGATGATGCAGTAGATAAATTAAATTTTACTTTAATAACTAATTTTCAGGACGGTAGTTATATTCCAAAAAAAGGAAAATTAATTGTTATAGCCAATCATGCTTTTGGAGTTGCTGATGGCGTATCCATATGTTCAGCAATTTCAAAAGTAAGACAAGATTATAAAATGGTTACACATAAAGTCTTAAGGCAAGCAGAGGCAGTAAAAGATAAAATATTACCAATTGATTTTAATGAAAATAAAGAAGCTCTATTAACTAACATTAGTACGCGTAAAGAAGCAGAAAAAGTTTTGCATAATGAAGGTGTTCTAGTTCTTTTTCCCTCTGGAACGATAGCAACTAAACAAAACTTAAAAAAAAATACAAAAGCAGACGATGGTGAGTGGAAACAATGGGTTTCGAAACTAGTTCTCAAAACGAAAAGCCCTGTGTTACCAATTTTTTTTGACGGTCAAAATAGCCAACTTTACCACATTGCTAATAAAATAGGACAAACATTTAGATATTCTTTGTGCATGTATGAACTGAAAAGAAAGATAGGTGATGATATCTATATGTACTTTGGTTCACTTATACCTTACGAAAACCTTGTAAAAATTGGAGATATCAAAAAAATTACTCAGTACTTAAGGTCAACCACATATTCTTTAGATCCACAATTTAATAATTAAATATTTATTTTTAACACTTACCGTTTTATAGAGTTCGTATGGTAGGTTTTGTTGGTTTACAAGCAAGAAGAAGAAGAAGAAACAGAATCTTACTTGTCATTTCAATTATATTTATCTTTGGTATTTTTTTTTATTTGCCTTCTATGGATTTTTCAACTGATCAAACTGAGCCACCTACTGAAATCATTCCTAGCAGTGTTGTTGATGAATCAAGTTTACGATCTGAAATAGAAAAACTTAAACTTGAGATTTTTCAAAAAAATCAGCGATTAAAATTTAGAGATGATCAAATAAAAAACTTACGTCAAGAAATAAGCGATTTAAATGAAACATTCGATACAATTAAGAATGATTATCAACAATCTTTGATCAATATATCAGATCTAGAAAATAATACATTAGAAAATAATTCGGAAAGTATTGAGAAACTTAGCAAACTTAAAAATAAAATAACTGAATTAAATAAACAATTGTCAAAATACGAAGATCTTGTTCAAAAATTAGAAATAGAATTAGAAAGTTCTGTGTCAACTAAAGATATGGAAGAATTAAATATTGAAAATTCAATACTAAAATCAGAACTTAGACAGATTGAACAAAAAAATCGTAGTTTTGAAAATGAATTAAATGAACTAAAAAAAATAATTAAAAATAAAGATAAAGAAATAGAAGATTTAATTTATTTAAAAGATTCCCAACATCATGGTTGATTATTTATTTTTCTTTCTGAATAAATAAGGTTCTTCAAAATCTCCAATCCATATACCTTTTTTATCTCGTTTTGCTTCTTCTTCTTCTTCAATATAATCTTTTGAATAATAGCGATAAGCTATAGCCCATCCATTCAGAACCATTGCACTATTTAAATCTAAATTATCTTTATAGCAGATTCCAATAAATCTATTATATCGATCCTTACCTTTTGTGATGCATTCAATTTTATTATTCCCAATTAATTCTTTTAAGAACTTTGTTGATTCCAAACCACAATTCCAGACTTTACTATTTTTATTACATGTTTGATTTGTCTCAGGGGCATCAATAGCGTGCAGTCTTATTTTATTTTTATTAATATGTATAGTATCACCATCAATTACTTTTGCTTTTCCAAATATAGTTTTCCCAGATGATACTGTGCTTAATGAAATTAAGATAAAAAATAAATTAAATATTAAGATTTTTACTACCATCAACTAATAAATCATATACATATTTTGCATGTGATCTGTTTAAATGTAAATCTAATGAAGTTTCTTCTTTATCAGTATTATTTCTAATAAAAAGTATTGGAATTTTTATAAATATAGTTTGAGCTACAGAAAAATTAGTTTCCAAAATTTTTTCTAAATTTGCAACAAGAAATTTAGAAAGTAAAATAAATACCTTTTCCCCTTCAATTCGTAAAACAGTTTTATTAAATGAAACATCAGTTATTGCTGTTTTTTCTGGATTAAGTTTAGATTCTAATAGAGAAATAATTTCATCTTTCTCATTTTCTGGTGTTTCGACTAACCATTCATTAGGACCAAGCCACATAATACTAATATTATTATTAAAAATTCTTACATTTGGCTCAATTGGTAAAACTAGGTTTAATACTGAGCCTATATTTTTCATAAATTCTTTATCTGAACTTTTACCTCGTATATTTATTTTACCTGATAGAGCTTTTTCTTCTATTGTTACTCCATTGTAATTTTTTTTATTTATATTCAAAACATTACTGTAAGTTAAATTCATTGATTAACCCTTTTATTCTCAGGATCAATAAATATTGGACTAGTTATTTCTACTTCAATATTTTCATTTTCCATTGGAGCAATTAAAACATTTCCTTTTTTTTCAAGACCACCTTTGATTAAAGCTAAAGCAAAAGAGCTTTTTAAATTAGGTGAATAGTAACTAGAGGTCACGTGACCAACCATTTTCATAGGTAGGGCAGTTATTTCTTCAACCAATTGAGATCCTTCTTCAAGAACCTTATTTGGATCTTTAGTTCTTAATCCAACTAATTGTTTCCTATCTTTTTTAATAGTATCACTTCTATATAATGCCCTTTTACCAATAAAATCATATTTCTTTTTACTAACAATCCAGTCCATATCTAGATCTACTGGTGTCACTGATCCATCTGTTTCTTGACCGACAATAATAAATCCTTTTTCAGCACGAAGTACATGCATAGCTTCAGTACCATATGGCGTAATATTATATTCCTTACCTTTATCTATACAAAGTTCCCAAAGATTTTTAGCATAGCCAGATGGTACATTTATTTCATAACACATTTCCCCAGTAAAACTTATACGCATGACTCTACATTTTATTCCGTTAATATTAATATTCTTAAAACTCATATGAGGAAAATTTTCTTTTGAAAAATCAAAATCTGGAACTAGTTTTTGGATTAATTTTTTTGAATTTGGACCATTTAAGCTTATCGTTCCATAATTTTCTGTTACGGATGTTAAATATACTTCTAACTCTGGCCATTCTGTTTGCAACCAATCTTCTAACTTTGACATTACTGATGCCGCATTTCCTGTAGTTGTTGACATAAGATAGTGATACTCATCTAATCTAGTTGTTACACCATCATCAATAACCATTCCATCGTCACCTAACATTACACCATATCGACATTTTCCAATTTCTAATTTTGACCATGAATTTGTGTAAACTCTATTTAAAAATTCACTTACATCTCTACCCTTAATATCTATTTTACCAAGAGTTGATGCATCTAATATTCCTAGACTATCTCTAGTTGCTTTTACCTCTCTATTTAAAGAAGATTGAAAACTTTCATTCTTTTGAGGATAATACCAGGCTCTTTTCCATTGGCCTACATCCTCAAATAAAGCTTTATTATCAATATGCCATTGATGCATTGGGCTTGTTCTCTCTAAATCAAAAAATTCTTTAACATGACGCCCAGCAATAGCTCCAAATGTTACTGGTTTATAGGGTAAACGAAATGTTGTTGTACCTAATTCAGAGATTTCAGTATTTGTTAATTCTGATATTATTCCAAGTGCATTAACATTACTGGTCTTGCCTTGATCAGTTGCCATTCCTGTAGTTGTGTATCGTTTGACATGTTCAATGGATTGAAAACCCTCTTTTAAAGCTAGTTTAATATCTTTTGCTGTTACATCGTTTTGAAAATCTACAAACATTTTAGTTCTTGAAATACTGTTCTTTGATGTAATCCATACATTTTCGTGTTTGCCATACTTCACATTATCTGATTTGTAATTTACTTCACCAAGTTCATTTTGCTGATTATCATTTAAATATTTATATGTATCTTCTTCAGTTTTTATTAATATTTCATTTAAATTATAGTCACCATTGCAACTGCCAACACACAATGTATCTTGATAAACTTCATTAGGAATAAAACTTCCATCTACATCTCTATATTTGAGTTTTCCTTTTGATTGAGTAAATAAATGAACAGTAGGAGTCCAACCACCAGCAATTGCTAAAAGATCGCATTTAATATTAATAGAAGATTTTTCATTATTGTTTTCAGTTTTTATTTTTCTTAATTTAACTTCTCTAATTTTTAATCTTCCAACAGTATCACTAATTTCATAACCTTTTAGTATAGTAATTCCTAATTTATTTGCTTTTTTAGGGTAATATCCATCACTATCATCTCTTGTATCGACAATAGCCTCTACTTTTATACCTTGTTCAAAAAAATCTATTGCAGTTTCATAGGCACTATCATTGTTTGTAAAAAAAACTAAATTTTTTCCAGGTGCAACTCCATACTTATTTAAGTATTTTTTCGCACTGTTAGAAAGCATAATACCGGGCCTATCATTATTGTTAAAAATTATTGGTCTTTCTATTGTGCCTGTCGCTAAAATAACTTTCTTTGATCTAATTTTCCAAATTCTTTCTTTAATATCGTTTTTTTTATATAATCCTTTTTCTGGATCAATTTCTTGGACAGCTAATAATAAATTATAATTTAAATAAGCAAAACATGTCGTATTTTTTACTATTTTTATATTTGAATTTTTAGAAAGTTTATCAACAATTTTATTTTTCCATTCATTAATTGGCAATTTATCTATTTTAATATCTTGATTTCTTGTAGATAAAATTTCACCTCCTAGATCATCTTCTTGCTCAATAAGTAATACTTTATAATTATTATTAGCTGCAATTTCTGCTGAAATTAATCCGCTAACTCCTGCTCCAACAACTAGAACATCACAATGATAATGAAAATGTTCGTATTTGTGGGGATCATCTTTTTTTGGAGATTTACCAAGTCCTGCAGCATGTCTTATAAAAAACTCATATGCCTTCCAAAACTTTGGTGGCCACATAAAAGTCTTGTAATAGAATCCTGCAGGAAAAAATGGTGATAGTAAATCATTTATAGCGCCTGCATCAAATTTCACTGACGGCCAATTATTTTGACTAAAAGCTTTTAACCCCTCATATATCTGGACTTCAGTTACTCTTCTATTAGGTTCGGTATATTCTTTGGTCTCAAGCTGAACTATTCCATTAGGTTCTTCACTACCTGCGGTATAAATACCCCGCGGTCGATGATATTTAAAACTTCTTCCAACTAAGTGAACATCATTCGCAAGAAGTGCAGAAGCTAGGGTGTCACCTTCAAATCCAAAATATTCTTTATTATCAAAATAGAACCTAACAGACTTATTATTTTCGAGATTTTTATTATTTTTGTATCGCATCTCTATTTTTAAAACCTATCTTTTTTCGATGTTGATAAATTCCCTGATCCAATACTTGGCTCACCTGAAGGAGTAGCTGGAATATTTGCTTTTAATATGGGAGGAGCTTCTCCCATCTTATATACTGCTAGAATTTCATCGGTTGCTGTATTTCTTGCTAAATTAAACCATTGTCTGCATCCATATTCATGGTTCCATCTTTCATAATGAATACCTTTTTCGTTCTTTCGCAAGAATAAATATTCTGCCCATTGATCATCAGAGAGTTCAGGAGGATTTTTTGGTCTTGCAATATGCGCTTCACCTCCACAAGAAAATTCAGCTTGATCTCTTTCTCCACAGTATGGGCAATTTATTAAAAACATGATTTAATGTGCTACGGCAGCTGCACCATGTTCATCAACTAATTCACCACTAGAAAATCTATTTATTGTAAAAGGAGCATTTAATTCATGTGCTTGATCATTAGCCATAGTGTGAGCAAATACCCAACCTGAACCTGGTGTTGCTTTAAAACCACCAGTTCCCCAACCACAATTAAAGTATAATCCGTTTATGTGAGTTTTACTAATAATGGGGCTTGCATCAGGACAAATATCTACAATTCCTCCCCAATGACGAAGCATTTTCATTCTAGAAAATATTGGAAACAATTCAACTATTGCCATTAATGTATCTTCAACAATGTTAAAGCCACCTCTTTGAGTATATGAAGTGTATCCGTCTGTTCCAGCACCAATAACTAGTTCTCCTTTATCTGACTGAGATACATACGCATGAATTGTATTTGACATTACTACAGTATCAATGACTGGTTTTACTGGCTCTGAAACTAGTGCTTGTAATGGTTTACTCTCTAAAGGTAATTTGATACCCGCCATATTAGCAATAACACTGGTATGCCCAGCAGCAGCTATTCCAATTTTATTTGAATTAATGGTTCCTTTTGTTGTTTCAATACCAGTTACATTTCCATTTTTTACATTAATACCAGTTACTTCACAATTTTGAATTATATCAACTCCCATTTCATCAGCCCCTCTTGCATAACCCCATGCAACAGCATCATGTCTTGCAGTTCCTGCTCTTCTTTGCAGCGTTGCTCCTAAAACAGGATATCTAATGTTTGGTGAAGTATTTATTATTGGACAAAATTCTTTAACTTTCTTTGTATCAAGCCATTCACAATCGATATCATTTAGTCTGTTTGCATGCCACCGTCTTTTTAATTCTCTTACATCATGAAGATTATGAGCAACATTCAAAACCCCTCTTTGAGAAAACATTACGTTGTAATTTAATTCTTGAGACATACCTTCCCAAAGTTTTAATGCATGTTCGTATAAAGCCGCACTTTGATCCCATAAATAGTTTGATCTAATTATAGTGGTATTTCGCCCTGTATTCCCGCCGCCTATCCAACCTTTTTCAATTACTGCAATATTATTAATTCCATGGTTTTTTGCTAAATAGTAAGCAGTAGTTAAACCGTGTCCACCACCACCTACAATTATTGCATCATAATTTTTTTTTGGCTCAGGACTATTCCACGTCTTTTGCCAATTCTCATGATGATTTAAAGCATTTCTAGCGATAGATAGAAATGAGTATTTATTTTTATTAAACATTATAACTCTTTATAGCAGTTTTAAAAAAGACCTTCAATTTCTCCATGATCATTTAGCTTTATCGAATTTGCCGCAGGAACACTTGGTAGACCCGGCATGGTCATAATATCACCGCAAACAACTACTATAAATTCTGCTCCTGATGACAATCTTACCTCTCTAATAGGTAAAACGTGGCCAGTAGGGGCGCCTTTTAAATTAGGGTCAGTTGAAAAACTATATTGAGTCTTTGCAATGCAAACAGGTAATTTGCCAAATCCTTTAGTTTCAAAATCCTTCAATTGTTGACGTACTTTCGTGTCTGCCACAACTTCACTTGCGTGATAAATCTCTTGTGCAATTTTTTCTATTTTTTTGAATAGAGCTAAATCATCTTCATATAAAAATTTAAATGTATTCTTATTATCTTCACAAATATCTATTACATTTTGAGCTAATTCAGTTGCACCATCACCACCATCGGACCAGTGAGTACACATAGAAGCCTTGACTCCTTGAGTTGCACAAAAACTTAGAACGGCATCAACTTCAGCTTTAGAATCAGTGACAAAATGATTAATAGCAACAGTTACTGGTAATCCAAATTTTCTAATATTATTGATATGTCTTTCTAGATTTACTAAACCTTTTTTAAGAGCATTTACATTTTCATTTTTTAAATCTTCTTTTGAAACATCGCCATGCATTTTTAGTGCTCTAATTGTAGCTACCAAAACCACACAATCAGGTTTTAAATTTGATTTTCTACATTTTATATCAAGGAATTTTTCTGCTCCTAGATCAGCTCCAAACCCTGCTTCAGTTACAACGTAATCACTTAATTTTAAACTAGCTCTAGTTGCAATTACAGAATTGCAACCATGAGCAATATTTGCAAATGGCCCACCATGAATTATAGCAGGATTATTTTCTAACGTTTGTGTTATGTTGGGCCTAATGGCATCTTTTAATAATACTGTCATTGGACCTTCTGCCTTTAAATCTTTTGCATAAATAGCTTTTTTGTCTCGTGTATAAGCAATAGTTATATTTCCAATTCTCTCTTCAAGATCTTTTAAATCTTTTGCTAAGCAGAAAATTGCCATTATCTCTGATGCAACAGTAATATCAAAACCATCTTGTCTAGGATATCCATTTGCAACTCCTCCTAAATCAACAACAATAGATCTAAGTGATCTATCATTCATATCCATTACTCTCTTCCAAACAACCCTTCTAACATCAATATTTAATTTATTTCCCCAGTAGATATGATTATCAATCAGTGCAGAAAGTAAATTATGAGCGGATGTAATTGCATGAAAATCTCCAGTAAAATGTAAATTAATTTGCTCCATTGGAACTACTTGAGCATAGCCTCCACCAGCTGCACCACCTTTCATACCGAATGATGGACCAAGACTCGGCTCTCTTAAACAAACTATTGATTTCTTTCCTAGTTTATTAAGACCATCACTTAATCCAACAGAAGTTGTTGTTTTACCTTCTCCTGCTGGTGTTGGAGTTATTGCTGAGACTAGAACAAGTTTACCATCTTTATTTTTATTAAGTGACTCTATGTACTCCAAGTTTATTTTTGCTATATGACGACCCATAGGACTGAAGGCTTCAGGTGTGTCTGGTACATCAAGCCCTTTTAGAATTTCACTAATAGGCTTCATTTTAGCTTTTCTTGCTATTTCAATATCTGACATGAGGCTCCTTAATTATTAGATTCTTAATCTATAAATTAACTTAAATATCAAACAACTTTTGTTTCATTAAAAGATAAAAAAATTGTGAAGAAGCTAATTTAATTCGAATTTCTGTTTATTATTATAAGAAAAATCTGAGTTATTAAATTGATTTAACCACTCTGATGTTTTTTTCATACCACCAAACGCATAGAAGTGTATTTTTTCAAGTTTAGAGTCTTTGTTTATTTCGCTATGTTCAGCAAGATCATAAATTAATTTATCAGGAGTGCTCAATGTTGCAAGTTTAGTTAAGTTAAAAGCCTGTTTTGTTATAAATCTTAAAGAATTTCCAATACCACAAGACCTTGCATAATTTACTAATGTTTTAATAGAGGCAGGACCTGGTATCCCAGCGTGGATTGGTAATTTATTTCCAATTTTTACTAAGTGTTTTTCCCAGTCGATTAAAGATTTAGCTTCAAAAAAAAATTGTGTTGCTAAATACATTTTAAAATCAACATTTTTTGCAAAATCATTCTTCTGTTTAATTGCTAAATCCAAATTTTCATTTGAAATATCTGGGCTTCCTTCGGGATGTCCAGCCACACCTACAAATTGATAATTATATTTTGAAAGAAAATCTGTTTTTAAAACATCAATTGAGGAAGAAATTTCGCCAGCTTGATTTCCACCACCACCAATAATTAAAATTTTTGAACACCCAGATTCATTTGCAAGTTCACCAATATATTTTTCTAAGTCATTTTTATTTACAATAGTTCTCGCAGGCAAATGAGGTATAACATCATAACCTTCTAATTTTAATTTTTTTGCCGTTCTAATAACATTTTTTGAATTCTCATCTGGTAAATAAGTTATATAAACGTCATGATTTTTATTAAGAAATTCAGAAAAGCCTCCATATTTTTCGTAAACATTTGGAGTTGTTTCTATAGAATAACTATTGAGAAAATTTTTAACAATATTAATGGTTTCTTTAGACATAAATTTTAAAGTTTTTTATATTAATTAGATAAATGAACAACAAGTACTTTACTATAATTACTTTTTATCAATTCAAAATAATTATAGATAAAAATGATATCATCACTAAACTTAAAGATTTTTGCAAATTTAATAAAATAAAAGGTACAATATTGATTGCTGATGAAGGCATTAATGGAACAATAGCTGGATTAGATAAAAACATAAATTCTTTCATTCTATATCTTGAAAATTTTAGTTTTGAGAAACTTAATCTTAAACGATCAAAATATAAATATATGCCTTTTCAAAAACTAAAAATTAGAAATAAAAATGAAATAGTCACACTCAGAACCAAATTTGCTGATCCTACAAAAATATCTGGAAAAAAAGTTAAATACAATGAATGGAATCAACTAATTAAAGACAAAGACACTATTGTGATTGATGTAAGAAATGAATTTGAGGTTAAAATAGGATCTTTTGAAGGGGCAATTAATCCAAAAACTAAAAGTTTCACTGATTTTAAATCTTTTGTTCAAAAAAAACTAAATAAGTCAAAAGACAAAAAAATTGCAATGTTTTGCACTGGAGGTATCAGGTGTGAAAAGGCTTCATCATATATGATGATGAAGGGTTTCAAAAATGTTGCTCAGTTAGATGGAGGTATACTAAAGTATTTGGAAAAAACTCCAAAAAAAGATTCAATGTGGAATGGTGAATGTTTCGTATTTGATGGAAGAGTATCTTTGAAAAATGAATTAAAAGATGGAACTTACAAACTTTGTCATGCTTGTCGGTTACCCATTAGTATTAAAGATACCTATAATAAATATTATAAACCAGGTGTATCTTGTCATAATTGTTTTGATAAAACATCTGAAGAAAAGAAAAAAAACTTACTTGAAAGAAATAAACAAATTAAACTTGATAAAAAAAGAGGAAATTTTAACCGTTTTATTAAGCAGTCAATTTCTGATTATGAATAAATAATACTTTATTTCATATAATTATTCTGTATAGACACCTCATGGCAAAAAAAACTTCATTCGCTCTTAAACAACTAGTTCCTGAAGAAAATCCAAAAACAGGAACAAAGTATATTGTAAGAAAACCGACAAAAGGATTGAAAGTTGCTGAAAAGCTTCGAATGAAAAAATATGATCCTGTGTTAAAAAAACACGTTTGGTTCGTAGAGAAAAAAATGCCTCCTCATAGTAAATAATAGATTTACCTCTTTAATTTATCCTAAATTAACATAATTTAAACTCATGGTAGCCACTTATGGAATTCATTGGTTTAGACAAGATTTGCGATTACGAGAAAATCCATCTTTATTATCACTTTCAAAAAAAGTTGATCAGATAATTCCAATTTATATTTTAGATTTAAATCAAAGAATTGGGTCCACATCCAAATGGTGGTTAGAAAAATCCTTAATTAGTCTATATGACTCAATACAAAAACATAATGGCAAACTAAATATATTTGCTGGTGATCCAGAGAAAATTATATCTTCAATACTAAAGAACTCAAATGTTAAATATGTATCCTGGAATAGACTATATGATCCATATTCAATTAAAAGAGATACTAAAATTAAATCTATAGTTACTTCATCTAAAATAGAATGCGACTCGCACAATGGATATCTTTTAAATGAACCTTGGAATATTAAAAATAAAAGTGGAACCTTTTTTAAAGTATTTACTCCTTACTGGCGATATTGCGATGAACTACTAAAACTAAAAGATATTAAATTTAAAAATACAAAAATAAGCTACGCCAATTCAAAATTTAAAAATGAAATAACTATACAAGATTTAAATCTAACCAACAAAAAAGAGCAATGGATCAAGAAAATTGAAAAATATTGGATACCTGGTGAAAGTAATGCAAAATTACAATTAAAAAAATATATTTCGCAAAAAGCAAATAACTATTCAGTTGGAAGAGATAGACCTGATAAAGATTTAACTTCAAAATTATCACCTTATCTTCATTTTGGAGAAATATCTGCTTTAGAAGTTTATGATACCGTAAATATTGAAAAAAAAATTGATCCAGAAAATAAAAAAAAATTTCTTGCTGAGCTTGGTTGGAGAGATTTTTCTTATAATCTTTTATTTCACTATCCAGATATGACTCATAAACCTATACAAAGTAAATTTAATAAATTTCCATGGATTAAAAATGCTAAAAATTTATCATTATGGCATAATGGTAAAACTGGTATTCCAATTGTTGATGCTGGAATGAGACAACTATATAAAACAGGCTGGATGCATAATAGAGTAAGAATGATTGTAGGCTCGTTTCTAACAAAAAATTTATTGTTACACTGGAAAAATGGAGAAGAGTGGTTTTTTGATACTTTAGTTGATGCTGACGTTGGGTCTAATTCTGCAGGTTGGCAATGGATCTCTGGTTGTGGTGCTGATGCAAGTCCATATTTTAGAATTTTTAATCCAATATTGCAGGGTCAAAAATTTGATCCAGATGGTGATTATGTAAAAGAATTTGTTCCTGAGTTGAATAATATTCCAAAAAAATATATTCATAATCCTTGGGAGATGACTATGGAGGATCAAAAGAAATATAATTTCAAGATTGGTACTTCATATCCAGCACCAATTGTAGATTTAAAAGAAACAAGAAATAGAGCACTATCAGCGTTTAAAACTATCAGTTGATGTGAGAGAAAAAATAGCAATTATTGGTTCTGGTATTTCAGGAATAAGTGCAGCTTATCTTTTGTCTTCTAAATATGATGTTTATTTATTTGAAAAAAATAATAGATTGGGCGGACATACAAGAACTATCTATGTTGAAGAATCAACGAAGACAATCCCAGTCGATACAGGGTTTATTGTATTCAATGAAAATAATTATCCAGATTTAACAAATTTTTTTAAATTACTTGATGTGAAATGCAAAAATTCAGATATGTCTTTTGCTGTCTCAAATCAAGATCCTCAAATTGAATATAGTGGCAAAAATATCTTTTCTCTTTTTGCGAATTTTAGAAATGTGTTTTCCTTTAATTTTTTTAAAATGTTATTTGAAATAAGAAAACTTTATTTATTATGTAATAGCTTGAATGTTAGTGATTTAGAGCAAACTAAAACCTTAAATGACTTTTTAAAAACTAATAATTTTTCAACATACTTAATAAATTATCATATTTTACCTATGATATCATCTATATGGTCAAGCAATATAAGTGATGTAAAAAATTTTCCTCTCATAACATTCATTAATTTTTTTAAAAATCATGCTTTATTTAATTTAAAAAAAAGACCTCAATGGAAATATGTAGAAGGGGGTAGTAACGAATATATAAAAAAAATTATTAATAAAAATGTTTTTGAGTATGAAACAAATTTCAAAATTAAAAAAATTATTAGAGAAAATAATAAAATTAAAATAGAAGATGAGAAAAACAATATATTAGAATTTCATAAGGTAATATTCGCAACCCATGCAAATCAAGTATTGGATATTTTGGAAAAACCAACAGAAGAAGAAGTAAAAATATTTTCACAATTTAAATATTCAACTAACTCAGCAATACTTCACTCCGATCACTCTTTAATGCCTAAATCAAAAATTGCTTGGTCAAGTTGGAATTTTTTAAATACGCCATCATCTTCTAAATTTACTTTAACTTATTGGATGAATTTCTTGCAAAAATTACCAACTAAACAAAATTATTTTGTAACTGTTAATCCATATAAAAAGCCTAAAAATATAATTAACCAAACAACATTTAATCATCCAATATATACTACTGATACTATTTTAGCTCAAAAAAATGTTATGGAAATTCAAGGAAAGAATAATACATTTTTCTGTGGAGCTTACCTTGGATATGGTTTTCATGAAGACGGCATTCAATCATCTTCTTATATTTGTAAATTATTAAATTGTGATTTACCTTGGAAGAGAGAGAAAAATTTTTATAATAGATTGCAAATTAATTTTAAATGATTTCTCAAATACTATTATCTAGCATTATACATAAAAGATTTATTCCATTTAAACACACATTGAAATATGAGGTACCAAGTCTTTTTATTAATTTGGATAATCTGGATCAATTAAGTAATAACTATAAACTTTTTTCATTAAACTCTTTTAATCTTTTTTCTATTTATGAAAATGATCATGGATATAGAGACAAAAGGTCAATAAAGACATTCGTTAAAGACTCCCTCTCTAAATTTAATATTAAATATAAACATCTTAATATAATGATATTATGTTTTCCAAGAATTTTGGGATATGTATTTGATCCCTTATCAATTATATATTGTTATGATGATAAAAAATTAATATCTATTTTCTATGAAGTCAAAAATACGACTAATGAACAACATACCTATATTTTTAAAGGAAATGTAAATTTTGAAGATTTTAAATTATCTCATGAATGTGCAAAGCAGTTTTATGTATCCCCATTCATAGAAATGGAGGCAAATTATAAATTTTTTAATCGAATGCAAAAAGATAAAATAAATATTAATATTGATCTTTATGATAAAAATAATAAAAAAGTTCTATCAGCTACCCAGCATGGTAAATTTATAGATTTTAACTCAAAAAATATGTTTAAATTTTTATATTATAATCCACTTTTTGGTTTTAAGGTAATGGTTGGAATTCTTTATGAGGCTTTAAAAATAATTTACAAAGGTGGTAAATATTATGCACGAAAAAAGAAGCCAAATGATACAGTGAGTTTTGAAGGTAATTTTTAAATGAATTTTTTTAAAACAAATTTTGATAAAACTGTCGAAAAATTATTAGTAAACTTTTTATCTAAAATTCGATATGGAAAATTAACAGTTCAATTTCCTACTGGTGAGGAGAGAGTTTTTGTCGGAAAAGAAGAGGATATATCTGCAAGTATTAAAATTCATAATTATAATTTTCTAAATTTAATTTTTAAAAAAGGTTCTGTAGGTTTTGCAGAAGCCTATATGAATGGTTACTTTTCAAGCAACGATTTAACTAATTTATTACTACTTTCTCACAAAAATGAGAGTTATTTTTTACAAAGTATAAATACTAATATTTTTTTTGCTACTTTTGCGAAATTAAAACATTTTTTAAATAACAATTCAAAATCACAAAGTAAAAAAAACATTAAATATCATTATGATTTAGGAAATAATTTTTACGAAAAGTGGTTAGATAAAACCATGACCTATTCTTCTGCTCTTTTTGATAATAAGAATACCAATTTATCGGATGCACAATTTAACAAATATAGAAAGATTGCTGAAACTTTATCATTAGACTCAAATTCTAAAACTTTAGAAATTGGATGTGGATGGGGTGGGTTTTCATCATTTGTAGCGAAAAATTATAATTGTTCAGTTGATGCTATAACTATTTCTAGGGAACAATACGAATATGCTTCTGAAAAAATTCAAAATGAAGGTTTGTCTGAAAAAGTATCAGTTATATTCAGAGATTATAGGGATATCAAAAAAAAATATTCAAATATTGTTTCAATTGAAATGTTTGAAGCAGTTGGCAAGAAATACTGGCATAATTACTTTGATACAATTCATAATTCTCTCAACGATGGCGGTATGGCTGCACTACAAGTCATAACAATTGATGAACAAAAGGCTAAAGATTATCAAAACAGACCAGATTTTATTCAACAATATATTTTTCCTGGGGGCATGCTTCCAACCAAAAAACAATTTGAATATTCAGCAAGACACGTTGGGTTAAAATGTATTGAAAAATTAAGTTTTGGCGGTTCTTACGCAAAAACACTAAAAATGTGGAACAAACAATTTCAAAAATCTTGGACTGATTTATCAAGGTTTGGCTTCGATATTAAATTTAAAAGAATGTGGGAATTTTATTTTTCATATTGTGAAACAGGTTTTTCAAATAACTCTACTGATGTTTCTCATTTTTTAATTCAAAAATAGAAATGCAAAAACTAAAAGTATTTTTAGTCTTAACTGGCTATCAATTAACTTGGTTAGCCTGTGTATTTGGTGAAACAAAATTTTCTAATTCTATGTTGGGCATTTGGGTTGGAATTATTTTCTTACTTACTTATTTTTATTTTAATCATAATAAACAAAAATTTATTAAGATTTCACTTTTGATTTCAGTTCCAGGATATTTTTTTGATACTTTATTAGTTTATTTCCAAATTTACGATTTTGAAACTATTGCTAAAATTGGTACTCTGCCATTATGGATGATTGTTTTATGGTTTAGTTTTAGTACACTTTTTGATGAAATTCTTACTTTTTTTAAAAGTTATAAAATTTTAGGAATTATTTTAAGTGGAGTTTTAGGACCTTTAACCTATTATCTTGGTGAACCTATCGGAGTTATAAAAATATATAACTTTCAGATTTTTATTATTTCAATGGTATTATTTTGGATGATCTTGATGTTCTATTATCTAAATTACGTTATAAAAAATGATTAATTTTCTTGATCTACTTTTTTTGTTCTAGTTCTATTTAAAGTCCTTTCGAGATCCTTATAAGTACATAAACCAACATCCATTGGACTCTTTGCCTCAAGAACTGCTTCTCTGTATGTACCATTTCTTATAGCCTCTACGGTATTTTTGGTTGAGCCGGTAAGTTTTGCAATTTGAGAACTACTTAATTCAGTAGGATATCTTTTTATAAGCCACAAAATAGCATATGGTTTTTCTTGTCTTAAAGAAAGGGGTGTATATTTAGAATCTTTTTTTCTTGGTGGTAAATCTTCAATTATATCAGACTTAATAAGACTCAAACGAGCTGCATTATCTTTTTCACATCTTTCAATTTCTTCTTTTGTTAATTGATTATTATCAATTGGATCATAACCTCTCATACCGACAGCAACTTCTCCATCAGCTATTCCTTGAACCTCTAATTCATGTAATCCACAGAATTCAGCTATTTGATCAAAAGATAAAGCTGTATTTTCAACTAACCATATCGCTGTTGCTTTAGGCATTAAAGGATATTTCATAATTGGCTCATATAATATAATCAAAAAATAATATATAACAAAATATGACTATGACAGATTTTTTTGAAGTTGATGAAAAACAAAAGACGGTTAAAATATTAAATTTGGATGATTTCAGTGTTGAGGATTTACAAAACTATATTTCTGAACTTCAAACTGAAATACTAAGAGTTCAAGATGAGATAAAAAAAAAGGAAAATTTAAAACTTAATGCTGAAAAGTTTTTTAAATAATTATTTATTAATTTTTAGACCCTTAAATCTTTTTTGGAATCTAGCTACCTGCCCTTCAGATTCATTAAGACCAACTTTACCACCTGTCCATGCGGGGTGAGATTTAGAATCAATTTCTAGTTTAAGAGTATCGCCTTCTTTGCCCCAAGTAGATCTAGTCTTAAAAGTAGATCCATCAGTCATAACAACGTTTATTTCATGATATTTAGGATGTATATCTTTTTTCATGCCTGTCTTATATTTATATAGATTTCAAAGTAAAGTAAGTTTTTTAACTAATTCATTATGAATTTTATTATTTGAAGCAACTAAATCACGAGAATTTATTTCCCATGCATTTCCATCTATTTTAGAAATTTTCCCCCCAGCTTCTTTAACTAAAAGAATGCCGGTTGAAACATCCCATAAATTTAGATCTTTTTCCCAAAAACCATCTAATTTACCAGAGGCAACATACGCAAGATCAAGGCCTGCAGAACCGAGTCTTCTTATTCCTGCAGATGATTTTAGGATTTCATCAATCTCACTTAAATAGTTTTTATAAATTCTTTCTCCAAACGGAAGCCCAGTGCCGATCAAGCAATCTGAAAAAATTTGCCTGTTTGACACTCTAAGTCTACTATTATTACACCACGAACCTTTACCCTTAGAACTCCAAAAAAATTCGTTTAAAATTGGATTATAAATCACACCGTCTGTGATTTCATCATTTGTCATTTTGGCAACGATTATTCCAACATGAGGTATTCCATGAATAAAATTAGATGTTCCATCAATGGGATCAATAATAATGGTGTTTTCATCACCCTTTATTTCACCAGTTTCTTCAGTTATGTAACTATAATCTGGATAATAATATTTTAGAGTTTCTAAAAGTGTTTTTTCTACTTTAATATCTGCATTTGTTACAAAATCTCCAACTGATTTAGATTGTATCTGTAAATTCTCTAATTCTCCAAAATCTCTTAATAAAATTTTACCAGCTTTTTTTACTGCCTTTTCAAAAATATTAATTACAGCAGGCTGCATTAATTTTTTGATTTTTCGATATAACTACCGTCAATTGTACTTATTACTATTTTATCATTAACTGCAATAAATTGCGGTACAGATGTTTTAATATTCTTTTCTAAAGTAGCTGGTTTATATGATGAAGCAGCTGTTTGACCTTTTACAACACCTTCAGTTTCTACAACAGATAATTCTACAGTATCAGGCAAGTCAATTCCAACTGGTTTTTCATTATAGAAATTAATAATAACATCACTATTCTCAACTAAAAATTTTGATTGATCTTCAGTTAATATGTCTGAGCCAAGTTCTATTTGTTCATAGGTTTGTTTATCCATGAATATAAAATTATTATTATCTTCATAAAGATATTGAAATTCTTTTTCATCAAGGATAGCTCTTTCTACTGTTTCTGATGATCTAAACCTACTATTCATTTTAGTACCTTCTCTTATTTCTTTAAGTTCAGCCTGTAAGTAGGCACCACCCTTTCCTGGTTGAGTATGTTGGGTTTTCAGAACTTTCCAAAGTTTGGTATTAATCTCTAAAATATTTCCAACTTTAATTTCATTTCCATCTATTTTCATAATTTTATCTTTAATTTTTTTTGTATATTTTTAATTTTTGTTAGATCTACTACATCAAAATTTGGATTTAATAAAACCTTATTTTTTTTAGCAATTTGATTAATTTTATTTAAGACGATTTTATTATTTTTTAATTTTAAATAATCAATATTTTCGTAAGTTAATAATATACTTAGACCTTGATCATAGCCTGAGTCGATAAAAAACTTAATATTGTGTGTCTCATATTTATTTTTAATATGGTTTATTAAAGTTCTAAGCCACTCTATTCCAAAACCTCTAATTAAAAAATATTTTATAAATATAATCGAAGTTTTAAACTTTGATTTTCGAAATTCTATTAAACTTTCAATTTGTGTTTGTGTCGATACAGCAAAACAAATTTTTTTAGGCACTAAATAAATTTTTTAAGATCAACCATAGTGTCTACCATTCTATTTGAAAATCCCCATTCATTATCATACCACGATAAAACTCTACAGAATTTATCTTTGACAACTTGTGTTTGACTCATATCAAATACAGAACTGCTTGAATTATGATTAAAATCGATTGAAACTAGAGGTAATGAGTTTGTTGATAGAATTCCATTTAATTTTTTAGTTTTGGAAGCTTGGAGAACTATAGAATTAATTTTTTCTGGGCTAGTTTTTTTCTTACTTACAAATGTAAGATCTATAAGTGATACATTAGGAGTAGGTACTCGAATAGCTGTTCCATCTAGTTTACCTTTTAATTTTGGCAACACTAGACTCAAAGCCTTTGCCGCTCCTGTTGAAGTCGGTATCATTGACTCAGCCGCAGCCCTTGCTCTTCTAAAATCAGAATGGGTTTGATCTACAGTTCTTTGATCACCTGTGTAACTATGAATTGTTGTCATGAAACCACTTTCAATTCCTAATTTTTCATCAAGAACCATAGCTAAAGGAGCAAGACAGTTAGTAGTGCAAGATCCGTTTGAAATTACGTTATGATTTTTTTTAATGGTATCGTTATTTACACCTTGAACAATTGTGGCATCTACATTTGAAGCTGGTGCTGAAATAATAACTTTTTTTGCTCCTGCATTTAAATGAGAAATCGCCTTTTCTTTTGAAGTAAAAACACCACTACATTCAAGAACAACATCTACCTTGAGTGATTTCCAAGGAAGGTTATTTGGATTTCTTTCGGAATAAAAATTAATTTTATGTTTACCAATTTTTAATCCATTTTTGATTGAGCTAATCTCATATTTAAGAATACCGTGAACACTGTCATATTTAAGTAAGTGAGCACTGCTCTCAACACTTCCTAGTTCATTAATAGCTACAATATTAATATCTTTAGGATTTTTTTCTAATAAAGCTCTAAAAACAAGTTTTCCAATTCTTCCAAATCCATTTATTGCAACTTTCATATTTCTCCTTTTTATAAAGTTTTAATTATTTTTTCAATTAAGTAATCATCTGTTATCTTAAAGTGCTTATATAAATCTTTGTATGGACCACTTTCACCAAAAGTTGACATGCCAACAAAATTTTCATTTTTAATATATTTTTCCCAACCATTTATTACTCCAGCCTCAATAGCAAAAATAGGTTTATTTCCTAAAATTTCATTTTTATAACCATCATCATTTTTCTCAAACAATTCAAATGAAGACATGCTTACAACTCTTATCTTTAAATTATTGTTTTCAAAAAGTTTATTTGATGCAGAACAAGCAATCTCAACTTCAGAACCAGAAGATAAAATTGTTGCATCATATTCTTTAAAATCTATTATTTTATAAGCACCTTTATTTACAAGATTTTCTTTGCGATTATCTTTTTGTAACATAGGTAGATTTTGTCTTGTTAAAACTAAGATTGTTGGTCCAGTATTGTTGATTGCACATTCCCATGCTTCTATAGTTTCAATAATATCACAAGGCCTAATGACTGTTAAATTTGGTATAGATCTTAAAGATGCAAGATGTTCGACAGGTTGATGGGTTGGTCCATCTTCTCCTAATCCTATTGAGTCATGCGTCATTATATAAATAACTGGTATATTCATAATAGCTGATAACCTAATTGAAGGTCTACAATAATCGGTAAATACCAAAAACGTTCCTCCATATGGAATTAAACCTTTATGTAAAGCAATGCCATTCATTACTCCAGCCATTCCATGTTCTCTGATGCCGTAATGAATATAATTTCCATTAAAATTATTAGATGTAATTACATTCATATCTTTTGCCTTAGTGTTATTTGATCCAGTAAGATCAGCAGATCCACCAATAAGGTTTTTTTGATAGTTTGAAATTAAATTTAGCGTTAGCTCACTCGATTTTCTTGAAGCACAATTTGTTTTGTCATTAAAATGCTCAGATTTTAATTCACTAAGTTTTTCTGGAATTTGATGATCAATTTTTTGATAAAAACTATCTTTAAAATTTTTACTTTCAATTAATTCTTTGTTTTTTGATAACCATGAATTTCTTGATTCTTCATTTCTTTTATAGAAACTTCTCCACTCACGTAATAAATCATCTGGAATTTCAAACGGCGAATAATTCCATTCTAATTTTTTTCTTGTTAAACTAATTTCATCTTCACCAAGAGGTGAACCATGTGATGAAGCTGAACCTTCTTTATTTGGAGATCCAAAACCAATTTTAGTTTTACAAGATATAATTGTTGGAGCATCATTTTTTTTTGCTTGAATTATAGCTTGATCAATTTCCTCATATTTATGACCATCTATTTCAATTATATTCCAATTATAAGCTTCAAATCTTTTTTTCAAATTGTCCGAAACTGAAAGATCTGTTGATCCATCTATGGAAATAGAATTATTATCAAAAAACATAATAAGCTTATTTAATTTTAAATGTCCTGCGAGACTGCACGCTTCATGACTTAAACCTTCCATTAAGCATCCATCTCCAGCAAAAACATAAGTGTAATGATCGAATAATTCTTCTCCATAATTATTTGATAATTTTTTTTCCGCTAGCGCCATTCCAACTGCATTTGCTAAACCTTGAGACAAAGGCCCAGTTGTTGTTTCTATTCCTTCTGCACTTCCGTATTCTGGGTGGCCTGCAGTTTTGCTATGTAATTGTCTAAAATTTTTAATTTGATTTATGTCAATGTCTTTATATCCTGTTAGATACAAACACGAGTATAAAAGCATTGAGCCATGACCATTTGAAATAATTAATCTATCTCTATCAATCCACTCCGGATCATTCGGATTAAACTTTAAATGATTTTTATAAAGAACTGTTGCGATGTCTGCCATACCCATAGGCATACCAGGATGACCAGATTTTGCCTTTTCCACTGCATCCATTGATAAAAATCTAATACAATTTGATAATTGTCTTAGATTGTTGATATTATTTAAATTATTCAAATACTTACCTTTATGGTTGATATAAAATTATTTAATATGGGTTCATTACAGTGACAATTATAAAATTACAAACTATAAAATTATAATGGAAATACAAAAAAAAATTACAGTTCTAAGCAAAAACTTAAATAATCTAAGATCAGCTTTAGAAGATTTTAGGGATCATCATATTTCTAAAAAAGAAAAAATTAAAAATCTTGAAAATGAAATTAAAAATTTACGAAAACAAATATCCGAGTATATTGATGAATTGGAACTTCTAATTAAGAAATAACTATGCCTTTTTATAAGACAAAAATTTTAAATAGAGAAATATCATTAGAATATGAAAAAAAAGATGAAAAAAAAATAATAGACTCAATAAATTTAATTAATGAAAAAATTGATGATAAATTACAAAATCCAAAATATTCTAATGGAAAAATAAGTGATACTATATTGTTATCACTTCTCTCTATTGAGCTTCAAGCAGAGCTTTCAGAAAAATTAAATATAGAAAGAAGTTCAGAAGTAAATGATACCAAGAATGAAGAATATCTAAAGAACAATTTAGAACTTAAAGACAAAATACTAAAACTACAAAATGAAAAAAAAATTTTAGAAGATGAAAAATTGAAATTAGATCAAGAATTTGATGAAATAAATAAAAAAGTAGAGGGTTTAATTGATATAATTAAAAATTCTTATTATGAATAATATTAAAGATGAAAAATCAATTATCAGAAAAAAACAAAAAATTATAAGAGATAAGATTTTTAATAATAAACCATCTCATTTTACTTTAACTTTGTTTAATGAGCTTTTTGAAAAAATTAACTTTCAAGAAATTAATATAGTTTCTAGTTTTATTTCTATAAATTCTGAAATAAATACAAGAGAGCTTAACAATCTTATCTTTATTAAAAATAAAATTTTATGTCTCCCTGTAATTGAAAAAAAAAATAGTCATTTAATCTTTAAGAAATTTAAGAGTGAAGAGAATTTTGTAAAAGGACATATGAATATATCAGAGCCTCAAATTAAAAATAAAATTTTAAATCCTGAATTAATTTTTGTACCTTGTTTAGCTTTTGATAAGAAGGGAAATAGATTAGGTTATGGTGGAGGTTATTATGACAGGACATTTTCTTATTTAAATAAAATTAATCACAGATTCATCTCTGTAGCCTATGCATATGAAGAACAAAAGTTAGATTACATACCCATAGACAAATTTGATTTTAAAATGGATTATGTTATTACTGAAAAAAATTTATATAGTTTTCAATGAAAATTCTTTTTATAGGTGATATTGTCGGTAAGGCGTCACGAAAAAAAATTAAAGAAATTATCCCAACACTCAAATCTAAATATAATACAGACATGATTATTGCTAATGGTGAGAATGCTACTTCTGGTTATGGACTTTCAAAAAAGGATGCAGAAGAATTATTTTCCAGCGGAATTGATCTACTTACACTTGGGAATCATGCATGGGATCAAAGAGATATGCTTTCTTATATTGAGGAAAATCCAAAAATAATCAGAGCTTTGAATTATCCTGATGGTGTTCCTGGAAAAGGATATTATAAGCTTGAACTTTTAAATGGAAAAAAAATTATAGTAGTACAAGTAATGCTCAGATTATTTATGAATTTATCATTAGATGATCCCTTTAAAGGCATAGTTGAATTTCTTCAAAAAGAGAAGTTAGGAAGTACATGTGATGCGATAATTGTTGATATGCATGGTGAAGCAACTTCTGAAAAAAAGGCATTTGGATATTATGTTGATGGACAAGTTACGGCAGTTTTAGGCACACATACTCATGTGCCAACGGCAGACAGTGTTATTTTACCTAAAGGTACAGCTTATCAAACAGACGTGGGGATGTCAGGTGATTATAATTCAATAATTGGTTTTGATATAAATAATCCAATACATGGATTTGTTAAGGGGTACAGGGCAGAGGGAAGATTTACACCTGCTACAGAAAACATAACAGTATGCGGGGCTTTAATAGAGATTGATACTAATACTGGTTTAGCTAAAAATATCACCCCAATTCAAGAGACATAATTTACATATATTAGACACATTTATCAAATATTTTATATCTTTACTAACATCGGATTAAATATTTATAAATCTACTCTTAATGGCAGGGCACTCGAAATTTAAAAATATTATGCATCGTAAAGGTGCTCAAGATAAAAAAAGAGCAAAAGTTTTCTCAAGACTAGGAAGAGAAATTTCTGTTGCTGTCAAAGTAGGAGGTGAAGATATTGAGAGTAATATTAGATTAAGATCTGCAATTTCGTCGGCCAAGTCACTTAATATGCCAAAAGATAATATTGAGAGAGCAATAAAAAAAGGTCAAGGAAATGATCCTGATAGCAACTATGAAGAAGTAAGATATGAAGGATATGGCCCTGAAGGTATTGCAATAATAGTTGAGGCACTTACAAATAATAAAAATAGAACAGCTGCTGAGATTAGGTCCTCTTTTAGTAAATATGGAGGTAATTTGGGTGAAACAGGAAGTGTTAGTTTTGGTTTTGACAGATTTGGAAATATCACTCTCGATAAAAACTTAGTAAAAGAAGATCAACTCTTAGAATTTCTTATTGAAAATAATAGTGAAGATTATGAAATTAATGAAACAGAATATTCAATATACTGTGATCAAAACCATTTGCATGAACTTAATGATAAATTAATTAAACAGTATGGTCAGACTAACTCTGCAAGTTTAATTTGGAAAAGTAAAAATAATATAAATATTGGAAAAGAAACAGCAGACAAACTATTTAAATTACTTGAAGTTTTAGAAGACAATGACGACGTTCAAGTTGTATCATCAAATTTTGAAGTTGATGATAATATTTTATCTTCACTCACTGCCTAATGAAAGGAAAATAGATGCCTGATAAAGCCTGGAAAAAAAGAGAAAGAGATGTTGCAAACTATTTCAATGGGAAAAGAACACCTTTGAGTGGCGGTAATGGTAAAGTGACAAGAGCTGATGTAATCCATGAAGAATTATTTATAGAATGTAAATTAAGAGCAAAACATACAGCAATTAGTTTATGGGATGATACTGCAAAACTTGCGAAAGAGGAGGGTAAGACACCAGTAATAGCATTATGTGAAAAAAATAGACCAGGGTTTTGGGTTATGGTTCATAGTAGCGATCTTGAAAAAATTAAAAAATAATAATTATGGCAGATATTAATAGTACAAATTTATCGACAGAAGCACCAGATTTTTCAATGCTTGCTTTATTTATGCAGGCTGACATTGTTGTCAAATCTGTAATTATAATATTAATCTTAGCCTCTCTTTATTCTTGGAATGTAATAATTTCAAAAATTTTAAGAATTAGACAATTAAAAAAACTTGAAAAAGAATTTGAAGATATTTTTTGGTCTGGAAATTCATTTGAAGATTTATACGAAACTTTAAATTTTAATCAGACAGATCCAAAATCAAAATTATTTTGTGCTGCAATTTTAGAGTGGAAAAAAAGTAAAGCTCAGTTTGAAAATGATACATCTGATATTAATTCTTTAAAAGATAGAATGATGAGATCAATGACAGTTGTTTTCAATAAAGAAAGTGAAAATGTTGAGAGAAATTTAACATTTCTCGCAACTGCTGGATCAACTGCACCTTTTATTGGCTTATTTGGAACAGTCTGGGGTATAATGAATAGTTTTAAATCTATTGCAATAGCTCAAAATACAAATTTAGCAGTAGTGGCACCAGGAATTGCTGAGGCCCTTTTTGCAACTGCATTAGGTCTTTTTGTGGCTATACCTGCCGTAGTTGCTTACAATAAAATTTCAAACGATTTATCAAAATATTTTATATCCTTGGAAACATTTATGGATGAATTCTCAACAATTTTTTTTAGACAATTAGAGAAAAAATAAATTGATTACTTCAAATAATTTAAACAAACGAAAAAAGCAAAGGTACACTCAAATGAGTGAAATTAATGTTACACCTTTTGTAGATGTTATGCTTGTGCTACTAATTGTTTTTATGGTTACCGCACCTCTTCTAACGGTTGGAATTAAAGTTGATTTACCAAAGGTTAAAGCTACTGCATTAACTGATATTAAAGATCCAATTGAGATAACCGTTAAGTTAGACGGAGAAGTCTACATTGGAGAATCAAAGGTTGAAGTAGAAAATTTAATTCCTCGACTAAACGCTATTACTGAACAAAACACAGAAGCAAGAATTTATATACGAGGTGATAGAGTCGTAGCTTATGGAAGGATTATGGAAATTATGTCCATAATAAATTCAGCAGGATATATTAAAGTTGCATTAATTACTCAAAATCTTGAGCAATAGATGGATCGTATAAGCTATAATAGTTTAAAAATTATAAACTTTTTTGAAAATTTAAATCCTAAAACATCAGGAGTTATTTTTTCAACACTAATACATTTAATTATCCTTTTGTTTATGGTCGGCTTACCAAATTTTTTTTCTCAAAAAGAAATCTATGTTCCAAACGTAATACCTATTGAAATACTTAATGTTGATGAAAATACAAATTTGAAAAAATCTGATACTAAAAAACCAGAAAATAAAAATAAGGAAACAATTACTAAGCAAAAAAAATTTAATTCATCAGATCAATTAGAAGTAAAAAAAAATGTTGAAATAAATAAAACTGAAATTGAAGAAAAAACTAATCCAAATCAACCAGTTTTGGAAATGAAACAAACTCCAAATTTAAAAGTTAAGGAAACAAAAAAAGTGGCTATTAAAGAAAAGGAAATTTTAGAGGTTAAGAAAAAAGTAGAAACAATTAAAACCGATATAATTAAACCAAAACTCAAGCCAAAGCCAAAAATTATAAATAATGAAAATGTTAAATCGGATTTAGATGTTGTAACAAACATAAAGGATAAACCAAAGTTGGAAAATGATAAGGCCATATCAAAACCAAAGCCAAAACCTGAAAAAGATTTTAGTATAGCGTCTATGCTTAAAGATTTAAGAAATGAAAAAACAAATATGGCTCAAAATGAAGTTAAGGAAGAGGTCGAAGAGGTTGATAATAAAAGTACAGATGATACTGATGACAATCTTATGCTATCAATATCTGAAATAGACATGTTGAGGCAGCAATTATCTTCTTGTTGGAATGCTCCAGCAGGTGCAGTTATAGAAAGAGGAGACAAAGTAACAATTTCAGCAAAAATATTACAAAATATGAAGGTTTCACCAAGTAGCATCCGCATTGTTGACACAAATATAGCTAAAACTAATCCATTTTATGGACCGATTACAGATAGCGCAATGAGAACTCTCTTAAACCCAGAATGTACACCGTTGAAACTTCCAAAAGATAAATATAATCTATGGAAAAATCTTACAATTACTTTTGATTATAGTATTATGAAGGGATATTGATGAAAAAAGTTTTCTTAATAACCCTTTTTTTATTTTTTAGTCTTAAAGTTCATGCTTTAGAAGTGACTCTAACACAAGGTAGTGTGAAGCCAACTCCAATAGCCGTGACAGAACTATACTCAAAAAATTCACAATTAACTAAAGTAGGTAAAAATATTTCAACTGTAATCTCAGATAACTTAGAAAGGTCTGGGCTTTTTTTACCAATAGATAAAAGATCTTTTATTCAAGATAATGAATCTTTATCTAATAACCCTAGATTTGAAGATTGGAAATTAATAAAAGCACAGCATTTAGTTTCTGGAAAAATCTCAACAAGCAATGGAAAGATATCTGTAGAATTTAGATTGTTTGATGTCTTTCAACAAAAGCAAATAGTGGGTAAAAAATATGAGACTAATGAAAAAAATTGGAGAAGAGTTGCTCATATTATCTCAGATTCTATTTTTAAAAATATAACTGGCGAAGGTGGATACTTTGATACAAGGATAGTTTATGTTGCTGAGACTGGCCCAAAAGACAATAAACAAAAAAGATTAGCAATAATGGATCAAGATCAATCAAATCATCGTTTTTTAACAGATGGATCATACTTAGTATTAACTCCAAGATTCTCTCCTAATTCACAAAAAATTACTTACATGTCATATGTAAATAGAAATAATCCAAGAGTTTACATATTTGATATAGAAACTGGTAAGCAAGAAATAGTAGGTGAGTTTCCTGGAATGACATTTGCTCCTCGTTTTTCACCTGACGGTAATCAGATTGTGATGTCCTATACTGATCCTGAAATTGGTAATTCCGAAATTTATATTCTTGATCTAAAAACAAGAATTTCAAAAAGAATTACTAATAATTCATCAATAGATGTTTCTGCAAGTTTTTCACCTAATGGAAAAAAAATAGTTTTTAACTCAGATAGAAGTGGAAGAAGGCATTTGTATGTAAGTGATAATAATGGAAAAAATATCAAAAGAATTAGCAGGGAAGCAGGAAGTTACTACACGCCAGTGTGGTCTCCAAGAGGTGATATGATTGCATTCACCAAACAAGAGGGAGGGCAATTTTATATAGGTGTTATGGAGGTTGATGGTTCAAATGAAAGAATGATTGCAAAATCGTTTCATGTCGAGGGGCCAACATGGGCCCCAAATGGTAGATTTTTGATGTATTTCAAAGAAGAGAGAACTGCTGAGGATGGATCTGGAGGTGTATCAAGTCTATATTCTATTGATTTAACTGGTTTTAATGAAAGAAAAGTAATAACTCCCTTAGGAGGCTCTGATCCAGCGTGGTCTCCCTTGATGCATTAATTCAATATAATACAAAAAAATATACGAAATTTTGAAAAAAATGTTAAGGAACTTGGTATAATTTAGTATATCTACTCAAAGTATTAAGGGAGCAAATATTTATGTTTTACAAGTTTTTTATCTCTATATTTATGGTTTTATTTGTTGCAGCTTGTGCAACAACACCAAAAGACTCAGCTGACTCTTCAGGTTCAGGATCAAGTAGTTCCGGAAGTGATGTTTCTTCAGAAGGAACTATTACTGAAACTACAGGAAGCGGAATAGTTTCAGGATCTCAAGAAGACTTAATTGTAAATGTTGGTGATAGAGTATTTTTTGGATATGATAGTTCAGATCTTGACTCAGACGCTTTGGAGTTACTTCAAGACCAAGTTGCATGGCTTAAGCAGAATAGTGACGTTTCAGTAACAATTGAAGGACATTGTGATGAAAGAGGAACTAGAGAGTACAACCTAGCTCTTGGTGAAAAAAGAGCTCAAGCTGTTAAAAATTATCTAATAGGATTAGGTATAAACCCAGACAGAGTTTCAACTATTAGTTATGGAAAAGAAAGACCTGCTGTCGTCGGATCAAACGATGGAGCATGGGCTCAAAATAGACGATCAGTAACTATAGTTAACTAATCTACTTTCCTTAATACTTTGGCGCTATATTGATATAGCGCCACATTTCTATCGCAATTAGTAATTAAAAACTGTTAATGTTTAGATACATACTCACTATTATAATTATATTTTTTTCATGTTATGTTTATTCTAATGAAAATGAACTTACAATTAACCAGCAATTAGAGAGGTTACAAAGAGAAGTCTCCGATCTTTCTAAAGAAGTTTTTTCAAATTCATCAAGTCAATCTAGTGGAACAAATAATGATTTTGTAAAAAATCTTTCTGCTATTGATTTACGAATATATGATATTGAAAACGATATAAAAAATTTAACTTCTAACTTAGAGGAATTGTATTTTCAATTAGATGATATTTTTAATAAGTTAGAAAACTTAGAATTAGTTATTAATAATTTACAATCAGTTCCCTCAAATAATGTAAATGTAAATACAGATGAAGTTTTACAAGATAGTTCTGAAGTTAAAAGCAATACTTTAAGTGATACTGAAACTGAAAATACACTTGGAACATTAAATATTTCAAAAAACACAAATGATACAAATGAAGAAGTTATATCTAACGATCAAGAAGTAAATATTAATGAAAAAGAGAAGGTGTTACCACCAGAAGATCAATTCCAAGTAGCATTTGATAATATTAGAGATAAAAATTGGCAGGATGCAAAAACTTCATTTGAGCAGTTTATTGCAGATAATCCTGATAATCAACTATCAGGTTCAGCACATTATTGGCTTGGAGAATTATATATTTTAGAAAAAAAATATAGAGAGGCGGCACTTATATTTGCAGAGGGCTTTCAAAAATTTCCAGATAGTATCAAAGCTGCAGAAATGCTTTTCAAACTTTCTCAATCATTATACAAAGTTGAAAAAAATGTTGAGGCTTGTAAAACTATGGAAAAATTAATAATTGATTTTCCAAAAAATAAAATAATTCCTCAAACAAAAAAACAAATTGTTGAGTATAATTGCTTAGAAAATAATGAATGAAGCTCACAAATAAAGAATTCATTAAAAACATAGAAAAAAAATATACTTTTGAAAAAAATCCCTCTGTTGCTGTCGCAGTTTCAGGTGGTCCAGATAGTATGTCATTATTATTCCTTGTAAATGCTTTTATAAATCACAAAAAAGGTAACTTGATTGCGTTAATAGTAGATCATCGTATTAGAAAAAATTCTAAAGTAGAAGGAAAATATATTTCTACCTACTTGGATAAAAACAACATTAGCTCTGAAATTCTAACTGTTGATAAAGATAATGTGAGTAAGAAAAGTATGAATGAGGCTAGAAATAACCGTTATAATTTACTTACAGATTTTTGTATTAAAAATAATATTTTGCATTTATTTGTTGCGCATCACAAAAATGATAATTTAGAAACTTTTCTTAATAGAAAGATTGCTGGAAGTGACTTTTATGGTTTAAAATCAATGTCTGAACTTACACTTTACAACAGAGTTTGCATAATTAGACCACTATTAAATTTTTCAAAAGACACATTATTAGAATACAATCAGAAAAATAAGTTAAAATATATTAATGATCCATCAAATTTAAATTTAGATTATACTCGTCCTACAATAAGAAGTTTTCTTAAAAAATCTGATCAAAAAACAATTAAAGAAATAAATAAAGATTTTGAGAGCATACTTTTTTATTCACCATTTTTTATTCAAATGATATTTGAGATACTTCTCAAAAAAATTATTCACATTGATAGTAAAAAAATCGTTGTTGGTTTTGATAATATAAAAAATTTAAATGAGATTACTGCTGAAAATATAATACGAAGAATATATCAATTTTTGTTTTATAAATCTAACACTCCCCGATCAAAAAAAACTAGAATCTTATTAAATGAAATAAAGAAGTTAAATTTTAAACATTTTAATATTAGAGGTATGAATATTAAAAAAAATGATAATTTTCTTACTTTTTCAAGATAATTTGTTTAATTTTCTACAAAACTATTGTGTTTTTATAATAAATTCCTATGTATAAACTAGATGAAAAACATCAGCAAAAACGTTGTATTATGGATTATAATTGGATTGCTCCTAATAGTGCTTTTCAATCTTTTTCAAGGCACATCTAATAATAGAAATACTTCAAAAATATCCTTTTCCGACTTCATTGCAGCTACCGAAAGTGGCAATGTCTCCGAAGTTAATATAAGCGGAAATATGGTTACTGGTTTCCTTGATGATGGTCGTTCATTTAGTACATATGCTCCAAATTATCCAAATCTTGTAGATAAGTTAAATGAAAATGGTGTTAAGATTACCGCTGAACCGTCAGAGCGTTCAATGCATCCTCTACTAAGTGTATTATTATCGTGGTTCCCTATGCTTCTTTTAATTGGAGTATGGATTTTCTTTATGCGCCAGATGCAAGGTGGTGGTGGTAAGGCAATGGGCTTTGGAAAATCTAAAGCCAAATTATTAAATGAGGCCGTAGGTAAAGTTACATTCGATGATGTAGCAGGTATTGATGAAGCTAAACAAGAATTAGAAGAGGTTGTTGAATTTTTAAAAGATCCGTCAAAGTTCTCTAGATTAGGTGGAAAAATTCCAAGAGGCGCTCTTCTAGTTGGACCCCCTGGAACTGGTAAAACTTTACTAGCTAGAGCAATAGCTGGTGAAGCTAATGTTCCTTTCTTTTCTATTTCAGGATCAGATTTTGTAGAAATGTTTGTGGGTGTTGGTGCGAGTAGAGTAAGAGACATGTTTGAACAAGGAAAAAAAAATGCCCCTTGTATAATTTTTATTGATGAGATTGATGCAGTTGGTCGTCATAGAGGTGCTGGGCTTGGTGGCGGTAATGATGAAAGAGAGCAAACTCTTAACCAACTTTTAGTCGAAATGGATGGTTTTGAAGCTAATGCAGGTGTTATAATTGTTGCAGCTACAAACAGACCTGATGTTTTAGACCCTGCTTTATTGAGACCAGGAAGGTTTGATAGACAGGTTACAGTCTCTAATCCAGACATATTGGGTAGAGATAAAATACTCAAAGTTCATATAAAAAAAATCAAAGTTTCACCTAAATTTGACTCCAGAATTATTGCAAGGGGCACTCCTGGTTTCTCTGGTGCTGATTTAGCAAACTTGGTAAATGAAGCTGCCTTAATGGCTGCAAGAAAGAACAAAAGAATGGTAACATTGGAGGACTTTGAATACGCCAAGGATAAAGTAATGCTTGGAGCAGAGAGAAGATCAATGGTTATGACTCAGCAGGATAAAGAAATTACAGCTTATCACGAGGCAGGTCACGCACTTGCTAACATTCATTGCAAAGAAGCAGAGCCAATTTATAAAAGTTCAATAATCCCAACTGGAAGGGCACTAGGATACGTTATGTCCTTACCGGAAAAAGATAAAATACATCAAAGAAAAGATGAACTAGAAGCCAAGTTAGTTACTATCGTTGCAGCAAGAATTTCTGAAGAGATTATATTTGGTGAGGAAAAAGTTGCCACTGGAGCCGTGGGCGATATTCAACAAGCAACCGATCTTGCAAGAAAAATGATAACAGAATTTGGATTTAGTAAAAAACTTGGATTTATTAGATATTCTAGTAATCAAGAAGAGGTCTTCTTGGGTCACTCAGTTGCACAATCTAAAAACGTATCTGATGATACGGCTAAGATCATTGATTCAGAAGTTAAGAGACTTGTTGAGGAAGCTAAAACTAAAGCAAGGAAAATAATTATTGATAATATTGATCAATTACACATAATCGCAAAAGGTCTTCTTGAATATGAGACACTTACCGGTGAAGAGATAAAAGACTTATTGAATGGTATTAAACCTTCAAGAGATGAATTTGGAAACGATATTGATAATAAGCCTCCAAAAACATCTCCATCAGTTCCTAAAACTGGTGGATCTGCTTCTGCCACAGCGAACTAATTTAAATACTTCACTTTATATATTTTTTTGAATAAAAGACAGTAATGTCTAAAATATTTGGTACCGATGGTATACGGTGCTTAGTTAATGAAGAGCCTCTTTCTGCTGAAACTTGTCTAAAAATTTCAAAGACAGTGGCATTTCTTTTAAGAAAGAAAAATTCTAAAAGTAGTAGAGTTGTGATTTGTAAAGATACAAGATTATCTGGATACTTATATGAACCGCTAGTTACTGCTGGATTTATTTCTATGGGTATGGATGTTATTTTAGTCGGCCCACTTCCAACACCAGCTGTACCATTGATGATTAAAACTTTAAGAGCTGATATTGGTGTAATGATTACAGCTTCTCATAATACATATGAATATAACGGACTTAAATTTTTTGACAGTACTGGAACAAAATTAAGTTCATCAATAGAGCAAAAGGTTGAAAATATAGTTTTAAATAATAAAAAATATTCTAAAGTAACAAACAACACATTTGTATCTGGAAATGCAAAAAGACTAGAAGATGCTTCAGGCAGGTATTCAGAATTTCTAAAGAGTACTTTAAATAAAACATCATCCAAGAAAAAATTAAAAATTGTTTTGGATTGTGCGAATGGAGCTACATATAACATAGCCCCAAATTTATTTTGGGAATTAGGTCATAATGTAATAGCCATAAATAATAATCCCGATGGTTTGAATATTAATAAAGATTGTGGTGCAGTTGACGTTAAATCACTTTCACAAAGTGTCATAAAAGAAAAGGCAGATATTGGATTTGCATTTGATGGTGATGGAGATAGATTAATAGTTGTAGATGAAGCAGGAAAAGAAGTTGATGGTGATAAAATTATAGGATTACTATGTAAAAGTTATGTAAAACCTAAGAAAAAACCCAACCAGCACGATGTGATTATAACAGTCATGTCTAACATGGGATTAGAAAATTATCTTACAAATAAATTAAAATTAAATATTAAACGAACAGCTGTTGGAGATATAAATGTTATAAATCAAATGAAAAAATCCAAATCCATGATTGGTGGTGAACAATCAGGACATATAATCTTATCAGAACACTCTAATACTGGTGATGGAATTTTAGCAGCTCTAAAAATTACTGAAATTTTGATATCAAATAAAAATAAAGCAAGCAAACTATTTGATTTGTACAATGATTTTCCTCAAGATAAAATTAACTTAAGGTATAAAATAAAGAATACCAAACTATTAAAAATTCTTGGTAAATTAAAAAATGATAAACTATATAATAATAAAAAAATCAGATCTCTTGTTAGGTTATCTGGAACTGAACCATTAGTAAGAATACTGGTTGAAGGGCAAGAAATTACCGAGGTTAAAAAGAAGTCTTTAGAAATAAAAAGATTGGTAAGGCCCTATCTTGGTTAATAAATATTTAGTACCTGAAGGTTTTAAAGATAGTCTAAATTTTGATGCATTTATTGAGCATAAATACAAAAATAGCATAATAAATTATTTTAGAGATAATGGTTTTACTTTAATTAAGACTCCACTAGTTGAGTTTAGTAAAAATTTAGATCGCAATACTGTAACTGTAAAAACAAATAAAAAAAACGTTCAACTAAGTATTCGAAATGATATAACTCCACAAATAATTAGAATTGCATCATCTAGACTAGCCAATAAAATACGACCACTTAAATTATGTTATTATGGTGAAGTTGTCAGAAAAAAGGGAACAATTTTAAGACCTGAAAGACAATTTCAACAAGTTGGTGCTGAGATCATAGGATCTGAAAGCTACAAGGCGGATGTAGAAATTATTAATCTTGCTTACGAAACTTTAAAAAAAATCGGAGTTAAAAATATTGTTATTGAAATTACAGCACCATTTTTTCTCGATAGTTTGCTTAAAAAAATAACTAATATAGATTTAAAAAATAAATTAAAAAAATATATTAAATTAAAAGATATTAATAATTGTTTAAAGTTATTGAAAAAAAATGAATTGTATAATTCATTTAAAACTTTACATTTATGCTCTGGTTCAATTCAAACCAAAAAAAAATATATATCAAAGTTAAATAAAATAATAGGATTTTCAAACGAAGTTGAAAGACTGGTAAAAATTGCTAATTTAATTAAAACTTCAAAAAATGATTCTTTAAATGTAGATTTTTTTGACTTACAAAAAAATAAAAATTACTACAAGGGGATAAAATTTACATTTTTTGCAAAAAATGTAAGAGGTGAAATAGCTGGAGGAGGCCGATATAATTTAAAATATGGTAGTAATTCTGAGACTGCTATAGGATACACGTGTTACATGGATACAATTTTAAGATCTTCGTCTTTAATCAATCAAAATAAAGAAATTTTAATTGCGTTCAATACTAGTGATAAAATTAAGCAAAAATTAATAAATAAAGGTTATAGTTTATTTAAAACTTTTGAAGATAATATTGATATAAAAAAAGAGGCAAAAAAGTTTGGCATCAAGTATTATTTAATGAAAAATATAGTTAAGCAAATCTAATGTTTTATACGATAGTTGGAACCCAATGGGGAGATGAAGGAAAAGGCAAAATTGTTGATTGGATTTCTTCTAAAGCTGACTTGATAGTTAGATATCAAGGAGGGAATAATGCGGGTCATACAATTAAAGTAGATAATAATGTTTATAAACTTAATTTATTACCCTCAGGAATAATTAATAATAAAAAATGTGCTATCGGTAATGGCGTTGTTTTAGATCCGTGGGCACTAATTAATGAAATTGATAATCTTAAAGAACAAGGAATAGAGGTAAACGAAGACAATTTATATATTGCTGATAATATTTGTTTAATCTTACCTATTCATAAACTTCTTGATGAAATTAATGAAACCTCCAGAGGCAAAAAAGAACTAGGAACAACTAAAAAAGGTATTGGTCCAGCATACGAAGATAAAGTAGGTAGAAGAGCAATAAGAATTTGCGATTTAAAAGATCCAATATTTTTAAAACAAAAAATTGATAATCTTTACGAATTTCATAAAGATAAAATTTCAAAACATATTCATAAAATTACACATAATTATTATGAAGAACTTTTATCTATGTCTAATTATCTTAACTCTTTTAGTGTACCATTATGGAAAATAATAAATGAATTAGGTCAAAAAAATAGAAACATTGTTTTTGAAGGGGCTCAAGGTTCAATGTTAGACATTGATTTTGGAACATATCCATATGTTACATCATCAAATACGATATCAGGCCAGATATTCTCTGGAACAGGTTTTAGTGATAGAAAAAATCATAAAATTTTAGGAATTACAAAAGCATATACTACTAGAGTTGGATCAGGCCCATTTCCAACTGAGTTAATGGACGAGATTGGAGAACATCTTGGTGAAAAAGGTCAAGAATTTGGAACAGTCACAAAAAGAAAAAGAAGGTGTGGTTGGTTTGATAGTGTACTTTTGAAACAATCAATTAAACTTAATGGTATTACAGACATTGTACTTACTAAACTTGACGTCTTAGATGAATTAAAAGAAATTAATGTATGTACTGGATACTTAATTGATAACAAACACTACGACTATTTACCTAGTGAAGAATTTTTATTTGATAAGATAAAACCTGTTTATAAAAAAGTTGATGGTTGGGAAAAATCAACTGCAGGAATTAACAAATTTAATGATCTTCCAGAAAATGCTAAAAAATATATTAAAATACTCGAGGATCTTATGGAAACTAATATTTCAATTGTTTCAACAGGGCCTGACAGAAAAGAGACAATTGATATAAATGGAACTTTATCTAATATTTGAAATTTCTTTTTGAAGTTTTTCTAATGCTTTCTCTTCAATTTGTCTTACTCTTTCTCTGCTAATTTTATATTTTTTACTCAAGTCTTCTAACTTTAATGGATTTTCACTTAGTTTTCGAAGTTTAATAATTTCTTTTTCTCTTTCGTTCAAGACTTCAAAAGCTTTTGAAAATAAACTTCTTCGATAATTAAGTTCATCTTTATTTTCAATTATTCTGTCATGAGTTTCTTGTTTATCTTCTATTAAGTCCTGCCATTCAGTATCATGTTCTTCTCCAAGTTTAATATTTAAAGATTGATCTGATGTAAAAAGTCTATTTTCCATATCGATTACTTCACCTTCTTTTACATCTAATCGAGTTGCAATCTCTCTAACATTTTCTGGTGACAAATTACCTGAGTCAATTGAGGTTAGTTGATTTTTAATTTTACGTAAATTAAAAAAAAGTTTTTTCTGAGCTGCGGTAGTTCCAATTTTTACTAAAGACCAACTATGTAAAACATATTCTTGTATTTGAGCTCTTATCCACCACATTGCATATGTTGCTAATCTAAAACCTTTTTCTGGATCAAATCTTTTAACTGCTTGCATGATTCCAACATTACCCTCTGAAATTAAGTCTGTAACAGGTAAGCCATATCCTCTATACCCCATTGCTATTTTGGCAACTAATCGAAGGTGACTTGTAACTAGTTTATGCGCAGCATCTGAATCTCCATGTTCCTTATAACGTTTAGCTAACATGTACTCCTCTTCAGCAGTAAGCATCGGAAATTTTTTAATTTCCTGCAAGTATACTGCTAAATTTCCTTCACTTGATAGTACTGGTAAATTCATAGTACGCCTATATCATAAATAAAATATAATTTAATATTTAAGCAATAATTCAATTAAATTCTTAAAATCTTCAGGAATTTCAATATCAAAATCCATCCTTTTTTTTGATGTAGGATGATCAAAACCAAGATGATAAGCATGCAATGCTTGTCTTTCAAAATTTTTTAAAATCATGAATTTATTAAATGTATTTTTATCTTTTCCAAATTGATTGATTTTACTTTTTCCATAAATCTTATCACCAATGATTGGAGAATTTTTAGAAGTTAAATGAAGTCTAATTTGATGCGTTCTCCCAGTATATAAATGACAGTCAACTAAACTAGCAATACCAAAAGTTTTTTCTAATTTAATATCGGTTTTAGAATATTTTCCAAAACCATTATTATTTAAACTCATTTTTTTTCTATTTTTTCTATTTCTCTCTATGTACCCTTCAATTGATTGATTATCAGGAGTTCCCCAAACTATTGCTTTATATCTACGAGATATTGTATGTTTTTTAAATTGTTCGGCTAAATTAATATGAACATTATTATTTTTCGCAACAACAAGAATTCCACTAGTATCCTTATCTAAACGATGGACTATTCCTGGTCTAGAATTATCATCTAAATTACTTAGTTGATTATTAGTGTAATGCATAAGAGCATTCACAAGAGTACCGCTTTCATTTCCAGGAGCTGGATGCATTACTAAATTTGGAGGTTTATTTATAACAATTAAATCTTCATCTTCAAAAATAATGTTTAAGTCTATATTTTCAGCTGAATGTTTTGTTTCTTGCTTTAAGATAATATTTATAAAGAAATTTTCATTTTCTTTAGTTATGTAAGATGGATCTTTTATTTCCCTTTCATCAAGACATACATTCCCATTTAATATTAAAGTTTTAATTTGTGTTCTTGAATATCCTTCCAATTTTGAAACGAGCACTTTATCTAATCTTTGTGAACTTAATTGTTTATTTATAGTTAATTTAAGATTATAGAATTCGTTCATGTCTCAAAAAATTCTTAAATTTATTGTAATATTATTAGGTATATTAATTGTTATTTGTTTTTTTGCTCTAGTTTATGGTTTGTATATAAAAACAACAAAAAAACAAAGTAATTTAGAAACAAATTTAATTGAATATAATTTAAATTTAGAAAAAGGGCAAAAAATTACAGATATAGATATGATTGATAATAATCGGATTTTGTTTACAATAAAAAGTAATGATAAAGTTTATGCTTTAATATATGATATAGAAACATCAAATATTACAAAAATAGATACAACTAATGAATAAAGATAATAATTTTGAAAATAATTTAAAAAAACTTGAGTCTATTGTAGAGAAATTAGAAAATGGTGAAGTTGATTTAGAAGAATCTGTAAAACTTTACGAAGAAGGAATGAATTTAAAAAAAGCATGTGAGGAAAAATTAAAAAGTATTGAAAGCCAAATTAAAAAAATTAAGCAAGAAAACAATAAAGTTACAAAAGAAGATTTTAAGTAATTTTCAAATTTGAGTAAAAATCTAAAAATAAGACTTGATCAGCTTTTAATGGATAGAAACTTAGCTGATACTAAATCAAAGGCCCAATCTATGATTATGGCCGGTCAAGTTTATGTAAACGATAAAATTATTACCAAAAGTGGTAACAGTTTTAATGAAAACTCAAAAATAAAAATTAAACACCTACATCCTACATGGGTATCAAGAGGTGCATTCAAATTACTCAAAGCGATTGATCATTTTAAGATTGATATTGAAAATAAAATTTGCCTAGATATCGGTTCATCAACTGGTGGATTTACAGAAGTTCTATTAAAAAAAAACGCTAAAAAAATATATTCTATTGATGTTGGTACAAATCAACTTCATGAAAAATTAAAAAAAGAAAAAAAAATTATTAGTATAGAAAATTTTAATGCTAAATATTTAGATAACTCAATAATTCATGAAAAAATTAATTTAGTAGTCTGTGATGTTAGTTTCATTAGTCTAACAAAGGTTATAGAACCTAGCCTGAAGCTTTTATCAAGTAAAGCTGAGATTATTTCACTAATTAAGCCTCAATTTGAAACTAATAAAATAAATTTAAAAAAAGGTATTGTGAAAGATCCATTGATTCATGAACAAGTATGTAATGATATATCGAATTGGTTTAAAAAAACAATTAATGCTGAAGTTGTAGGTTTAGTAGAAAGTCCAATAACTGGACCAAAAGGAAATAAAGAATTTTTGATTTATAGTATTTTAAAGAAATCTTAAACAATGATCAGCTATAGTTGTGGCAACCATTGCTTCACCGACAGGAACAGCTCTTATACCAACACATGGATCATGACGACCTTTAGTAGATATTGTTGTTTCTTTTAATTTTGTATTAATTGTTTTTTTTGGGGATAATATTGAGCTTGTAGGTTTTACTACAAATCTAGTAATTAATTCTTGGCCCGTTGTAATACCCCCAAGAACTCCACCATTATTATTTGAAAGAAATAAAGGTTTTTTATTTTTTATTCTCATTTCATCAACATTAGAAATTCCAGTTTCATAAACACTGCTAAATCCATTTCCCATTTCTACTCCCTTAACAGCATTAATAGACATCAATGCCTTAGCAATATCAGAGTCTATTTTTTCATAAATAGGTTCTCCTAATCCAGCTGGCAAACCTTTCACTCTAATTTCAATTATTGCACCTAAAGAGGAACCAGATTTTCTTGCAGTTTGTATTTCGTTTTCCCATATTTTAATGATTTCTTTATCAGGACTCCAAAAATTATTTTTTGGAATAAAATTATTATTCCAATTATCATAATTAATTTTATGATTACCTATTTGAATTAATGCACCTGTTATTACAACTTGATTTTTAATTTTATTTTTTATGATTTTTCTTGCTATTGCCCCTGCTGCTACTCTCATTGCAGTTTCTCTAGCACTAGATCTACCACCACCTCTATAATCTCTTATGCCATATTTTTTCCAATATGTATAATCTGCATGACCTGGTCTAAATTTACTTTTGATTTCACCATAATCCTTTGATCTCTGATCTTGATTGTAGATAATTAGAGAAATAGGATGACCTGTTGTTTTTCCCTCAAAAGTTCCAGATAGTATTTCAACTTTATCCTCTTCTTTTCTTTGAGTTGTAAATTTTGACTGACCAGGTTTTCTTTTATCTAAATAGGGTTGAATATCTTTTTCAGTTAAATTTATGTTTGATGGCACTCCATCAACAACACAACCAATAGCTTTGCCATGGCTTTCTCCCCATGTAGTAAAGTTAAAGATTTTTCCTATTGAATTAGAAGTCATTTTTTAGACTTTGTAAATTCACCTAATAATTCTGAAACACTTTCACTCTCATCAACTGCAACCATTCCTACAGTATGATAGCCACAATCGACATGTTGTATCTCACCAGTAACGGCACTCCCAAGATCACTTAAGAGATACAAAGCAGAATTTCCAACATCTTGCTGATTTACATTTCTTTTAAGTGGAGCATTAAGCTCGTTCCATTTTAGAATAAATCTAAAATCACCTATTCCTGATGCTGCCAAAGTTTTAATTGGCCCAGCACTAATAGCATTAACTCTTATATTTTTTTCTCCCAAATCAACTGCTAAATATCTTACACTTGCCTCTAAAGCTGCTTTTGCAATTCCCATAACATTATAATGAGGCATAACTTGTTCTGATCCATAATATGTTAAAGTTAAAATTGATCCACCATTATTCATTAAAGGTTCTGCTAGCCTACAAGCCTCTGTAAAAGAATAACATGATATATGCATAGTTTGTTTAAAATTATCAGAAGAAGTATTGTAATATTTACCTCTTAATTCATCTTTGTTGGAAAAACCAATTCCATGAACAAGAAAATCTAATTCACCCCATTTATTTTTAAGTGTTTCAAAAACGGTATTCATACTTTGTGAGTCTGAAACATCACAAGGAATAATAGTGTTAGACCCTATTTCTTCTGCAAGTGGCTGAACTCTTTTCTTAAGAGCTTCTCCTTGATAAGTAAGTGCAATTTCTGCTCCCTGTTCTGCTAATTTTTTCGCAATACCCCAAGCGATAGATCTGTCATTTGCCACTCCCATAATCAGACCTTTTTTATTTTGCATCAACATATTGTAAATCAGTGTTTTTTTATAAATATAGATATATATACTTATAAAATAATATTCATATCTATAATATGCAATCAAATCAAAAATTAATAAATTCTCATAAAAAACCAATAGAACTTTTTCAAGAATGGTTTGAAGAGGCAAAGAAAAGTGAAATCAATGATCCAAATGCTATGAACCTTGCTACTATATCTTCTGATGGCAAACCCAGTTCGCGAATTGTTTTACTTAAATCATTTGATGATAAAGGGTTTGTTTTTTACACAAATTCAAATAGCAAAAAAGGTAGAGCAATTAAAAACAACGATAGTGTAGCTTTAAATTTTCATTGGAAAACACTTCAAAGACAAATAAGAATTGAAGGTAATGTTTCACAAATTTCAAACGCTGAAGCTGATGAATATTATAATTCAAGGCCACTAGGAAGTAGAATAGGAGCTTGGGCTTCATTACAGTCAGAAGAACTAGATGATAGATCGACATTAACTAAAAGAGTAGAAGAGTTTGAAAAAAAATTTTCAAATAATGATGTACCAAGACCTTCACATTGGAATGGTTACTTAGTAGCACCTATATTAATTGAATTTTGGCAAGATATGCCATTTAGATTGCATGACAGACTTGAATTCCGTATGAAAAATCATGGTTGGGTTACAAGAAAATTATATCCTTAATTATCCTCTTTCCATTTTTGTAAAATCCATGAACTAGAATTTGATTTATTGTCACCACCTATACCCCAAAGTAACTGTATATTGTTTTTTTCACAGAATATTGATTCTGGTGTTGTACTATTATTTCTATCACCCCCATTTGCAAATTTAATAATTGATTTTGGATATTTATTTTTTACTTTTTTAAGACCATCGATGCACGTCTTATCTCCGTCATCAAATTCTATAACATCAATAACATTTTTTAACTCATTCATAATTATAGTTCTTTCAATAAAAGGAAGAAATTCCTTACCTTTCTTCTTTTGAAGCCATAAATCAGAATTTAGCAAAACTACAACTTCACCATGTTTAGCAGCTTCTTTAATTAATTTTATATGACCACTGTGAATTGGGTCAAAACCTCCACTGACAACAACTATTTCACGCATACTTGCTTCTCCATTTTTCTGGATCTTCTAAAAATTCTTTTAAGTTTGAAACCTTATCTTCAGAATATATTTTTTCACTTTCAATATAATTTATTACATCTTTCCAAGTACACAGTGAGTGCATATTTACATTTAATTTAAATAATTCTGATTCATTGAAATTAAAAATATCATAATAAAATATTACAAATATATCTTTAACTTTTAATCCAGCTTCACGCATTGCGTTAATAAAAATTATTTTACTACCTCCATCAGTAGCTAGATCTTCAACTAAAAGAGTTTTTTGATTTTTTTCAAATTCACCTTCAATTTGTTTGTTCTTTCCAAAACCTTTTGTTTTTTTTCTAATATAAATCATTTGTTTATCTAATTTTTGAGAAATAAAAGCAGCATAGGGAATTCCAGCTGTCTCTCCACCAGCAATAATTTCTGCCTCAATATTATTTTTAGTTAAATAATCTATGGCTTTATCAATTATAAAATTTCTTTCTTTTGTAAAAGAAATAATTTTTCTACAATCAACATAAACAGGACTAGCCAAGCCTGATGTAAGAGTAAAATATTTATCAAATGAAAAATTAATAGACTTTATATCTACTAATATTTTAGCTATCTCTTTAGACATTTTTTTAAGTTATTTGAGCAATATGTTCAAATGATAAATTTCCAGGGACAATCATTATTGGTATTCTTAGGTTTGTTATTTCATTACTCACCAGAGAAGTTATTATTGGACCAGGGTTTTTACTATTTGGATCAGTATTGGCAGCTAAAACAAGAACATTAATATTTTTTTCCTCATCTAATAATTGTTTTAATTCAGATATAGTATCCCCCTCTCTTAAAGAGAGAGCAGGATAATCACCTGTTCTTTCTTTGACAAATGAGGCAGCTTTTTTAAGAATTGTCTCTGCTTCTTCTCTAGCTTCCTCTTTCATAATGTCTGTAACACCCTTGGTTGTTAGAACATCCAAAGGCTCTATGAATGTTGCAATTATAATCTTTCTTCCTGTTTTTTTTGATCTTGCACAAGCATATTCAAGAGCTGTATTCATTTCTTCTGAATTATCTGCAACAACTAGAATATATCTATCATCACTCATTTACTTCTCCTAAATAAAGCAGCAGCAATAAAACCTGAAAATATTGAAAAGATAATTACAAAAACTCCGTATGTAGCTGCATTTTCATTAGCAAAGTCAAATATTTGACTTCCTATACCAGTTTTTTTTATAACTATATTTTTTTGATCAGTACTCATAATTGTATTATTTCTTATATAGTAAATATCAACATTATAAATCCCTGGTATTGTATTTGTTGGAAAAAAAACGCTAGTTTGAAATAATTTATCTTTGACCTTTTTCATTTCAAAACTTTTATAAAATGATTGTTCTTTTTTTATTCTAACAAAATTTTCATTCCAACTTTTTTGGTCATTTTTGAAAATAAAATTTTGATTAAAAGTCTTATTATTTAAAATTTTTTCAAAACTTAGATCCTCATTAATTAATATCGATTCAGGCAAGATTTCGTTAATTTCTTTTGAGGAGGATAAAAAGAATAAAGATGGAATGTTACTATAGGTAACGTATTGATTGTTTATCCATATTCCAAAATACCTCTCTTTTTTTTGTATTCTCATTTTCGATGGCGGCCCTTTTATTGTCAAAAGTGTCTCATGATCATTTTTAAGTAATCCAAAAATAATAATTTCTTTTCCATTAAAATCTGTTTTTAATTCAATACTATCCTCAGATAAGTCAAAGTAAATTTCTTCAGCATTAAGAAAGTTATAAAAAAAAATTAAAGTAAATAAAATTGTTAGATTAAAAGCAAACTTTATATATAAATTTTTAATCATCTATTTTTATCACTTCTAAAATATAAAATTCTAAATAAAATCCAATTAATGCAAAAATTGATACTAATAAAAAAGAAGCTTTCTCAATCAATATATCGATCACTAATATATCTTTTTGCATAAGCATATAAATTGGAATTACAGTGGATAAAATAACTATACTTAGTTTTGCAAATGAATCATTAAATAATATGTTTTTAAATATTTTATTAAGATCTTTTTTAATAAATACTCTGAAATTTGACCAAATATAAATTTTGTTAAATGAGTTTATAACAATTATTAGAATTAAAAAATATTCAATATTCTCCAGATTAAAACCAATGGTTGTAAAAATAAAATATGTGAAGAGACAAACTACGATCAATAAATTAATTGAAAAATTAAATATTGATATCATATCATTACCAATGAAAATAAATCATTAGGTCTTAAAACTAGATCTGTAAAAATTTTACCACAGACACCCAGTACTAATATAGCCAAAATACCTCTCAAATATTCTGCTTTTAATTTAGACCCAAAAATTACACCAATTTGTGCACCAATTACTCCTCCAAATATCATTAGTGCAGACAGCACAATATCTACATTATAATTTATGTAGGATTGAAAGAATGTTGCATTAGCGGTAACAAAAATGATTTGAAATAAAGATGTCCCAACTACTATACTTGTTGGCATTCCAAGTATGTATACCATTGCAGGTATCATTATAAATCCTCCTCCAACTCCCATCATTGCGGACATTACTCCAACTGTGAAACCTATTAGTACAGGTGGTATCGCACTTATATAAAGTTTTGATCTATGAAAGCGAACTTTGAAAGGAAGTCCGTGAAACCAAGAATGTTGATGCAGTTTTGTTCTTTTAGTGTTTCTTGCTCTATAGTGTTTTATTGTAGTTCTTGCGCTTTCAAAAGCCATACTAAAACCAATAAAACCTAAAAAGAAAAGAAATAATAACTGAATAACTAAATCTATTTGCCCAAAGTTTTTTAGATAACTGAAAATATTAACACCAACTGTGGAGCCAATTAAACCTCCTATTAAAAGGAATATACCCATCTTTATATCAACATTTCTTTTTCTCCAGTGAGCAATAAAACCTGAAACTGAAGTTGCTAAAACGTGTGGAGCTTCAGAACCAACAGCTACAACTGGAGGTATGCCTAAAAAAATTAATAGTGGTGTCATTAAAAATCCACCACCAACACCAAAAATTCCTGAAAGTATCCCTATACTCATACCAATAAAGATAATAAGAAAAATATTGACGTTCATTTCAGCTATTGGAAGGTAAATTGACATATTTTTTTATGAATTTTATATAATTATTACTTAATAAGTACAAATTATATTTATTTTAGAAAATTATATAAAATTTTTTAGTACTATGATTCCGATATAACTTACAATTCCAACACAACAGGCTGCAGAAAAACCAACATAAAATGGTCTTATACCTAAGCTTTTTAAAGAAACTAAATTTGTACTTATGCCAACAGCTGCCATTGATATTGCTAAAGAATACTCAGCAATAGATTTAATAATATTGATTATTAATTGCCAGTTATTATTGGCTAATATTTCAAAAGCTAAATTACTATTTTGAATTCCATAATCTCCAATTGATCTTATAAAACCCATAAGAATAAAACCAATTATGAAAATTGGAAACATAGATATTATTGATGGTTTGCTATTATTTTCACCAATATTATTTCTTAGATACATATAGCTTATTGTAGGAATGACGATTATCATACTGACATTTCTTACTAATTTTGTAATTGTCGCTATATCCATAGTTTTTGGTGAATTGAATTGTTCCGCATATATTAATCCAGCCCCAGCAACTTGAGCAGTTTCATGTATTGAAGTTCCAAGAAATAATCCTGATGCTAACTCATCTCCACTGAAAAGATAATATGCCATAAATGGATAGAGGAACATTGCAATTATTCCAAATATTGTAATATTAGCGATGGCATAAGCAACTTCCTCTTTATCAGCATTAATTGCAGGACTAGTTGCTACAATTGCAGATGCTCCACAAATACTTGTTCCAACTGCAATTAATGATCCCATTTTTGAAGAAACATTTAATAACTTGCATAAATAATTTACAACCAAGATTGATATAATAATACAAGCAACGATTAGAGGTATTCCTACTATTCCAACTTTAAAAATATCTAAAAGCCCTAGTCTAATACCAAGACATATTATTCCTAATCTTAGAATAAATTTTAAAGAAAACTTAATTCCTTCTAATAAAAAATTATTAATATTAAATATATTTCCTATCAAAAGACCAAATATTATTGATAGCATTATTGGTGATATTGGACTTTTATTTAAATTTAAAATTTCTTTTCCAATAAAATCACTTAGGTATATGCCTGAATAAGCAATTATAAAACAAAATATAATTCCTGGAAATATTTTATATATTGAGCTTACCATTTAAAATATTCTTTATACAAAAAAAATATTTTTTACATATTTATATCAAATTTAGATATTTTTTGCAGTATTCCATTCTTCTTGAGTATTAACATTGAAAAAATTTTTTTCTTGGCTTTTGTCGAATTCAACAAATTTATATTTGTGCTTTTTAACCCAAAACATAATTTTACTATTTTTTAATATTAACTCATTTTCTAAACTAGTTATTAACGATATATGCCACATTGCTATTACAGGATGATGTCTACTATTTGATTTTGCAATCAATATTTTTACATTTTCATCATATGCCTCTAAAAATTTATCAAAAAGATTATCGGGTAAAAATGGAGTATCACTTGGAACAGTAAAAACCCATTCTTTGTTTGTGTAATTTTCTTTAGCCCACAACATTGATGTGTGAATTCCTGCTAAAGGTCCCACAAAACCTTTGAATCTATCTTCAATTATTGGGTAATTAATTTGCTTAAAACTTTTTAAGTCATTAGCATTTATTATTATTTCATTATTATATTTTTTAAGCTTGTTTATTATTTTGTCTAAGATTGTAATTCCATTTATTTTAGCAAAAGCTTTAAATCCACCTCCAAATCTTTTTGATTGACCTCCTGCAAGTATGGCAAACAAAATTTTTTTCTTATTAATGGTCAATTCTATGTTCTCCAGAAAGTGATAAATATTTTTTTCCCTTTGCTCGTCCAATAAGTGTTAAATTCGAGCCTCTTGCCAGCTCTACACCCCATGCTGTGAATCCTGATCTAGAAATTAATATTGGAATACCCATTTTTATAGTTTTAATAACCATTTCACTAGTTAGTCTTCCTGTAGTGTAAAAAATTTTATTTGAAGAGCTAATTTTTTTTAAAAACATAAAACCAGCAATTTTATCTACAGCATTATGTCTCCCTACGTCTTCCATATAAATCAATGGTTTATTATTATGAATAATAGCACAACCATGTATTGCTCCTGTTTCTAAATATAAGCTAGGTGTTAATGTAATTTTTTTTGAAATTTCATAAATCCATTTATGTTTAATTTTCTTTTTGGATTTTAATTTTGATTTTTTTATTTCCGCATAGATATCTCCAAATACTGTACCTATTGCACAACCACTAGTTTTTATTTTCTTTCTTAATTTGTTTTCATAATTTGTTTTACGTTTTGTTCGTACAACAACCACACCTAAATCTTTATAAATTTCAACTTTTCTAATTATGTCATTTTTCTTAAGCATATTTTGATTTAATAAATACCCAACTGCAAGATATTTTGGGTGATCACTAATAGACATTAGCGTTACTATCTCTTGATTATTAAGAAAAATTGTAAGAGCTTTTTCATTAATAACTTTAGAAATTATTTTATTCCCTTTCTCATCAAAACCATTTAGTTTTGTAATTAAGGACTTATTATTAATATCAGGTGAGACTAAATATTTCTCTTTTTTTGCCATATGCTGTAATTAAACTAATAATATAAATGAACATATTAGAAATTTTCACAAATTCCATACTATTAATTATTACTTTAGATAGTGAACTATGGGACATTATACTTTTATCATTATTTGTAAGTTTTACCGCCCTAATTATTGCATCATTATTGGGGTTTATAGTAGGGTATTATTTTGCAATTTATAATTTTTATTTCAAAAAAATTATCTTAATAATTATAAACTCATTGATGGGAATTCCTCCAGTTGTAGTTGGTTTAATTGTTTATTTTATTTTTGCATCAGGTGGACCTTTAGGTATCTTACAGCTTCTATACACTCCCTCTGCGATGATTATTGCTCAAACTATAATAATTTTTCCAATAATTGCTTCATTATCTCATGAGATATTTTCTAAAAATTGGTTTGAATTTAAAGATCAGATAAGATCCTTAAATATTCCCTTTTGGGGTTCTGTTAAACTTCTATTTAACCATAGTTATTTTTTATTAATAACAACATTATTATCTGCTTTTGGCAGAGCAATTTCAGAAGTTGGTGCAGTTATGATTGTGGGTGGTAATATTGATCATTATACAAGAGTAATGACAACTGCTATATCTTTAGAAACTAGAATGGGAAATTTAGAATATGCTATGGCATTAGGTTTAGTTTTAATATCAATAACAATAATTATTTACTCTCTTGTATATTTGTTAAATAATAGATCTATTAAATGAAAATAGTAGGAATTGTTGGCTGGAAGAATTCAGGGAAAACGACTATTGCAACTAAAATTATAAATAAACTTAGCTCTAATAATTTTCGTGTTGCTTCAATTAAACATGCACATCACGAATTTGATATAGATCATGAAAATACAGATAGCTTTAAGCATAGATTAGCGGGATCTTCTCAAGTAATAGTTAGTTCATCGAAGCGATGGGTTAAAATATCAGAGCTAAACAATTCAAAAGAAAAAACATTAGATGAATTGATTAATCAACTTTCAGAAATTGATATTGTAATAGTGGAAGGATTTAAAAATGAAGATCACCCAAAAATTGAAATAATTAAAAATGATAATTATAATTACTTATTTACCAAAATTAAAAATATAAAAGCTATTATTACAAATAATAAACTTAAAACTGATTTAAGAATTTTTAAGAATGACGAAATTGATAATATAGTTGATTTTATTTTGAGAGAATTTTAATGAATAAATCACCTCTAACCAAAAAACAAATTGTTAATTTATTTAAAAAACAAAAGGTTATAATTTTTAATTCTGAAAAAGTTAATTTAGAAAATTCTGAGGATAGATTTCTTTACGAAAATATAAAAAGTAAAATAAATTTACCTCCTTTTAATAATTCTGCTGTAGACGGTTATGCTATTTTAAAAGCAGATTTAAAAACAAAAAAAAATTTTTTTTGTAACAGACGAATAGCTGCTGGAGATAACAAAAATATAAAAGTAAAACCTGGTGAAGCAGTCAGAATCTTTACTGGCGCAAAAATGCCTACGAATTCATCAACTATAGTTATGCAGGAAAATACATACAAGAAAGGAAATAAAATTTATTTAATTAAAATTCCTAAATTTGGAGATAATTATAGATTAAAGGGTGAAGATATAAAGAAAAACCAAAAAATATTGGAAAAGGGGTCTAAATTAAATCAACAAAATATAAATTTAATTGCTGCTACTGGTATTAATGAAATAAAAGTATTTAAAAAAATTAAAATTGGTTTCTTTACTAGCGGCAATGAATTACGAAAACCAACTAAAAATTTAAAAAATTCTGAAATTAATAATTCAAATTATTATAGTTTATATAATTTACTTGATAAGAATTATATAGAAAAAAAATATTGTGGAAATCTCAAAGATAATTTTAAATCTATTAAAAATAAAATCTTTAATACTTCAAAAAAATTTAATGTAATAATAACTGCTGGTGGCGCATCTGTTGGTGATGAAGATCATTTAATTAAAGTTTTATCTGAATTAGGTAAGGTATATTTTTGGAGAGCAGCAATAAAACCAGGAAGACCAATTGCAGTTGGAAAAATAAATAATAGCTACATAATTTGCTTACCAGGTAATCCAGTTTCTGTTCAATTACTATATGCAATGTTAGTAAGACCATTAATAGAAAAACTATCTGGTGGAAATTTTAAGCTCCCATCATCAAGTAAAATTACTGCAAATTTTTCTATGAAGAAAAAAACAAGAAGAATGGAGTGGTTACGTGTAAATAAAGAAACTATAAATAATAAAAATATTGCAAATAAATTTCCTAAACAAGGTTCTGGTATGATTAGTTCTATATCTTATTCTGATGGTATAATTGAAATTGATGAAAATGTTTCTCAAGTAAACAAAGGAGATATTTTTGATTTTTATAATTATGAAAGTCTTTTTTAATTTTTAATTTTAAATCTATAACGAATTACAATTTTATCTTTTATTTTTTCACAACTTAAATATTCATAGTTAGACTGATCACAATAATGTTCAAAGTCTGCTTCAGCCAAAGGATCAGTTGCAATAATTTTAATAATTCTATCTTTGCTTAATTCTGATGCAAGTTTTCTAGCCTTAAGCACTGGAATAGGACATTCTGTACCACTAGTATCAAGAACTAATTCTTCATTTTCAACTGAATCTTTCATAGTTTTCTGATACTTAATATATAGTATAATATTAATTGGAATGGATAAATTTGTTTCTCAAACAGAAACTTCTTTAAAAAAGAAGAAAAGACGTTGGACTCCAAAAGGAAGACAAGTCGAAGATAAATATTTAGATGAAGTTTCTAAATTGTTTTCAGGGTTAATATTTAAGCGAGATGAATTAATAGAATATTTGCATATATTACAGGATAAATTCGGTGTTTTGTACGATAAACATCTAGTAGCTTTATCAACTATTATTAACTTACCACTTTCTGAAATTTATGAAGTTGCAACTTTTTATGCTCACTTTAATATAGTTAAAGATAGTAAAGATTATAACCCAGTGAATGTTGTAAGGGTTTGTGAAAGTTTAACTTGTGAATTATTTGGCGCACAAAAATTACTTCAAGATATAAAAAAATTAGAAAATAAAAATATAAAAGTCGTACCTGGGCCATGCATGGGAAGATGCAATGTTGCACCTACTGTTTGCGTAGGAAAAAATTATGTTGATGTGGCTAATTTTGATAAAGTTAAAAAAACAATTGATGAAAAAAATTTTGACCCCTTCATTCCAGATTATATAAATTTATCTTCTTATAAAAAAAAAGGCGGTTATGAAATTGCGAACAAAATAAAAAATGGTGTTATCTCAAAAAAACAAGTTTTGGATTCTTTAAATAAAAGTGGATTGAAAGGTAAGGGTGGTGCAGGATTTCCTACAGGAAAAAAATGGGAAATTGTTTCAAATTACAATGGTAAAAAATATGTTGCTGTTAATGGTGATGAAGGTGAGCCAGGAACATTTAAAGATAGGTCATATTTAGAAAGTGATCCACATAGATTTTTAGAAGGAGCTTTAATTGCATCCTATTTTATAAATGCTCAAAAAGTTTATATTTATATGAGAGATGAATATCCAACAGTTATAAAAATTTTACTTGATGAAATAAATAAAATGGAAGATGAAAAAATAATTCCAAAAGATTTTTTCATAGTGAGAAGAGGGGCAGGAGCCTATATTTGTGGAGAAGAGTCAGCAATGATAGAAAGTATTGAAGGCAAGAGAGGATTGCCAAGGCATAGACCTCCTTATGTGGCTGAAATTGGTTTATTTGGATGTCCTACTTTAACAAATAATTTAGAAACTCTTTTTTGGGTAAGAGATATAATTGAAAAAGGAGCAAAGTGGTTTGCTGAAAAGGGGTCCAATGGAAATAAGGGTTTTCATAGTTTTTCAGTATCTGGAAGAGTAAAGAACCCAGGAGTAAAAGTTGCGCCAGCCGGTATAACAATTCAACAATTAATTGATAAGTATTGTGATGGTATGGCAGATGGACATACCTTTAAAGGATATCTTCCAGGAGGTGCATCTGGCGGTATTCTACCCGCTACTATGAATGATATTCCTCTTGATTATGGATCAAAAGAATTAATGGATGCCGGATGTTTTTTAGGTTCAGCGGCAGTAGTTGTATTGTCGGATCATGATAATATGAAAGATGTTGCACTTAACTTACTAAAATTTTTCGAAGAGGAAAGTTGTGGTCAATGTACACCATGCCGTTCCGGTACGGAGAAAACTGTAAAATTAATGCAAGAAAAAAATTGGAACAAGGAAAAATTAAAAGATTTAAGTGAAGTTATGGCTCAAGCATCGATATGTGGTTTAGGACAGGCTGCAACAAACCCATTAAATTCTGTTTTAAAATATTTTAGCAATGAAATAACTTATGAATAAAGAGAAAACAAAATTTTATTTAAACGAAAAGTTAGTTGAAGCAAATGCTGATGAAACTATTTGGCAAGTTGCAAATAGACTTGGAACAGAAATCCCACATTTATGTTATTCCGATAAACCTGGCTATAGAGCAGATGGAAATTGTAGAGCATGTATGGTTGAAATTGAAGGAGAACGCGTGTTGGCAGCATCTTGTATTAGAAAGCCAACTGATAGTATGAAAGTAAAAACTACTTCAGAAAAGGCTAAAAAATCAAGAGAGTTAGTTTTTGAATTACTTCTAGCAGACCAGCCAAAAAAAGAAATTGCTCATGATAATAATTCTGACTTTTGGAAATGGATAGACAAAGTTGAAGTTAAAGAAAGTAGATTTCCAAAAAAAACCTCATGTCAGGCAGACGTTTCTCATCCAAGCATGGCTGTAAATCTAGATGCATGCATCCAATGTAATCTTTGTGTAAGAGCATGTAGAGAAGTCCAGGTAAATGATGTCATCGGAATGGCATATCGAGGTGAAAATTCTAAAATTGTATTCGATTTTGATGATCCAATGGGTGACAGTACATGTGTGGCATGTGGTGAATGTGTACAAGCTTGTCCAACTGGAGCATTAATGCCGGCATCCATCGTAGATAAGGATGGTGTTGGTCATAGTAAGGTAGATAAAAAAATTGATAGTGTTTGTCCTTATTGTGGCGTTGGTTGTCAGATAGAATACAATGTAAAAGATAACAAAATTAAATACGTTAATGGTGTTGACGGTCCCGCAAACAAGAATAGGTTATGTGTAAAGGGAAGATTTGGTTTTGATTATGTAAATAACCCAGAAAGACTTACAAAGCCACTGATTAGAATTAAAGACAAAGCAAAAGATTTGCATCCAAACATTAATTTTTCAAATATTCATGAATATTTTAGAGAAGCATCTTGGGATGAAGCTTTAGATTATGCTGCACAAGGATTCTTAAAACTTAAAAAACAACGAAATGGTACAAGTAATCTCGCGGGATTTGGATCAGCTAAATGTTCAAATGAAGAAGCATATTTATTTCAAAAATTAATAAGAACTGGTTTTAATACTAACAATGTTGATCATTGTACAAGGCTTTGTCATGCGTCTTCTGTTGCTGCTTTATTAGAAACTATTGGTTCAGGAGCTGTTACTGCTCCGTTCTATGAAGTTGAACATTCTGATGTGATAATAGTCATTGGTGCTAATCCAAATGAAAACCATCCAGTAGCAGCAACTTTTTTTAAAAATGCTGCAAAAAAAGGTTCCAAATTAATTGTGATGGATCCTAGAGGTCATTCTTTAAAAAAACATGCAACTCATATGTTACAATTTAAACCAGGATCTGATGTTGCTCTCTTAAATTCAATAATGAATGTTATTGTTGAAGAAAATTTATTTAATTCTCAATACATTAAAAAACAAACTGAGGGATTTGATCAATTAAGAAAACATTTAATGAATTATTCACCTGATATAATGGAAAACGAAACAGGTATTGATCCAGAATTAATAAGAGAAGTAGCGCGCTTATATGCCAATACAAATAAAGGAATTATTTTCTGGGGAATGGGCATTTCTCAACATACACATGGTACCGACAATGCTAGGTGTTTAATTTCACTAGCTTTAATGACAGGAAATGTGGGAAAAAGAGGATCTGGCTTACATCCTTTAAGAGGACAAAATAATGTCCAAGGAGCTTCGGATGCTGGTCTTATACCAATGATGTACCCTGATTATCAACTAGTTGATAAAGATAATAATAAAGATTTTTTTGAAAAACTCTGGAACACTTCTTTAGATGATAAAAAAGGTCTAACTGTTGTTGAAATTATGGATGCTATTCATGAGAAAACAATTAAAGGTATGTATATACTTGGTGAAAATCCAGCAATGTCTGATCCTGATCTTAATCATGCAAGAGAAGCTCTACGAATGTTAGAGCATTTAGTAGTTCAAGATATTTTTTTAACTGAAACAGCAACATATGCTGATGTTATTTTCCCAGCTTCAGCATGGCCTGAAAAAAATGGAACAGTTACTAATACTAATAGACAAGTACAAATGGGAAGAAAAGCTTTAGACTCACCAGGTGAAGCAAAAGAAGATTGGTGGATAACGAACGAAATTGGAAAAAGAATAGGTTTAAATTGGAAATATAAAAATCCCAAGGAAATTTATGAAGAAATGTCACTAACAATGCCTTCATTAAACAATATATCTTGGGAAAGATTAGAAAATGAAAACTCTGTAACCTATCCAAGTAAATCTCCAACTACACCAGGAGATGAAATTGTTTTTGGTGATAAATTTCCAAATGAAAATGGTAAAGGTAAGTTTGTTCCAGCTAGTGTTACTGCACCAGATGAAGTACCTGATAAAGAATTTGCGATGATACTAACGACAGGAAGGCAATTAGAGCATTGGCATACTGGAGCTATGACTAGAAAAGCATCAAATTTAGATGCCATTGAACCGGAACCTTCAGTTTCAATTTCACCTAAAGATATAATTAAAAATAATATGAAAGCTGGTGATAAAATAAAAGTCACAACTAGAAGAGGCTCAATAGATATTAGAGTAAGGCAAGATAGGGCGATTCCTGATGGAGTTATATTTATTCCATTTTGTTATAATGAGTCTGCCGCTAATCTTTTAACTAATCCAGCTTTAGATCCATATGGAAAAATTCCTGAATTTAAATATTGTGCAGCAAAAATTGAGAAGTTATAAATATTTTATGATTAAAAAAACATTAATAATTTTATTTCTTGTATTTAGTCCAATCACAGCATGCTCTTCATTAAGTGAATTAAACGAAAGAGTAAAGGGTGATGGAGTTCCTTATATACCTGGAATTTAGTCTATAAAATTCTTGTCGAATTTATATTTTAATATAAATGCAAAATTAATGCCGCGTTAGCTCATTTGGTAGAGCAGTTGATTTGTAATCATCAGGTAGTCAGTTCGATTCCGACACGCGGCACCACGTTTATAACATTTACGTTGAGTAAAACTGATATAACGCAATCGATGTTGCATTAGAAACATTCAAACTATCAATTTCATATTTTAAATTATTTTTAATGTTTATCTGCATTATTTCATCACATTCTTTTTTTACTAATTCTCTAATACCTTTTCCTTCAGAGCCAAAAACTAAAACTGATTTTTGATAAAAATTTAATTTTGTATTTTTATTTTTTGAACTATCAAATCCATAAATCCAATAATTATTTTTTTTCAGAAAAGAAATGGCTCTTCTTATATTTGTCACTCTAATATAATTTACAATCTCAGCAGCACCAGAAGCTGATTTATAAAGTGATGAAGTCAACTCTGGTGAATTATCTTTGCCAACTATAATTCCTGCACAACTAAATAATGCACATGATCTCATTATTGAACCAATATTTTGAGGGTCAGTTACTTGATCTAAAATTAATATTACTGATTTTGCTTTCTTGCTTTCTACTTTTACAAATTCTTCTAAACCTGGCCTTATAAAATCTGTTGTTTTTAGAACTACACCTTGTGTTGTGTTCTCATTTCCAAATCTTCTTATAAATTCATTTTGAGATAGAATGGTAATTTTTTGTATTTTAGATTCATATTTTTTGATAAAATTAGTCTGATTTTTACTAATAATTAGCTCAATATGCTCTCTTTTATCATTTTGTAGGGCTGCTTTTACAGAATGTTGACCAAAAATTGTATGAATTCCTTGATTTTTATTAGATTTATTATTTCTAAACTTAGTCATTATTTAATATCACAGATTTATCTAATTAATACAATCTAGATATGTACAAAATAGCATTTTTTGTCTAAAAGGCCGTTGCTTTTACGAGTATACGTATTTTGCAAAGGTGAAGCTGCTGTTTTAGATTGACATATATACTAATTTATTAGTATTGGCCAATTTCTTCAAACGGAGGGGTGGTCGAGTGGTTAAAGGCAGCGGACTGTAAATCCGCCCGCGTGAGCGTACGTAGGTTCGAATCCTACCCCCTCCACCATTATGGAGGTAATGGGATGAAAGCATTAAAGTGAGTGTGTGAAGCAGTCAGTTTAGTTGCGGGTGTAGCTTAGTGGTAAAGCTCCAGCCTTCCAAGCTGGCTACGAGGGTTCGATTCCCTTCACCCGCTCCATAACAAAATATTATTGGGGTAAAAAAAATGGCTAAAGCAAAATTCGAAAGAAACAAACCGCATTGTAACATAGGTACAGTTGGTCACGTTGACCATGGTAAAACAACATTAACTGCTGCTATAACAAAAATTTTAGCAGAGTCAGGTGGAGCAGAATTTACAGATTACGCAAACATTGACAAAGCACCTGAAGAAAGAGAACGTGGTATTACAATATCTACTGCACACGTTGAATATGAAACTGAAGCAAGACATTATGCTCACGTTGATTGTCCTGGACACGCTGATTATGTTAAGAACATGATTACTGGTGCCGCTCAAATGGATGGTGGTATCTTAGTTGTTAATGCAGCTGACGGACCAATGCCTCAAACAAGAGAACACATACTTTTAGCTAGACAGGTAGGTGTACCAGCTCTTGTAGTATATATGAATAAAGTTGATCAAGTAGATGACAAAGAACTAATTGATTTAGTTGAAATGGAAATTAGAGAACTTCTAACTTCATATGAATTCCCTGGTGATACTATCCCAATCATTAAGGGTTCAGCTTTAGCAGCTCTTGAAGGTAGAGATGATGAAATTGGAAAAAATTCAATTATGGAATTAATGAAAGCAGTTGATGAACATATACCACAACCTAGCCGACCTGTAGATCAGCCTTTCTTAATGCCAGTTGAAGATGTATTTTCAATTTCTGGAAGAGGTACAGTTGTAACTGGAAGAATTGAACAAGGTCAAGTTAAAGTTGGAGAGGAAATCGAGATCTTAGGAATAAGAGAACCTCAAAAAACTACTTGTACTGGTGTTGAGATGTTTAGAAAACTTCTAGATTCTGGTGAAGCCGGAGACAACGTTGGTGTTCTTCTTCGTGGAACAAAAAGAGAAGAAGTTGAACGTGGTCAAGTATTAGCAAAACCAGGTTCAATAAAACCACATACAAAATTTAAAGCAGAAGCATATGTATTAAAAAAAGAAGAGGGTGGAAGACATACTCCATTTTTTTCAAACTACAGACCTCAATTCTACTTTAGAACAACTGATGTAACTGGAACAATTAAATTACCAGAAGGAACAGAAATGGTAATGCCTGGTGATAATATTGCTATGGAAGTTACTCTTTTGTCTCCAATTGCAATGGATAAAGGTTTAAAATTTGCAATTAGAGAAGGTGGAAGAACAGTAGGCGCTGGAGTTGTTGCTGAAATTATTGAATAGTTTTAGGGACCGCTCTATCAGTTAGCCATTACTTATTAGGAGTGTAGCTCAACTGGTAGAGCACCGGTCTCCAAAACCGGGGGCTGCGGGTTCAAGTCCTGCCACTCCTGCCAAGAGAAACGAAAATATGAATATTGAAAAAAAGAAAACATCACCAGCTCTTTTTGTAAGACAAGTTAGACAAGAATTACAAAAAGTAACCTGGCCTCAAAGAAGAGATACTTTTATTTCTTCTGCAATAGTCATATTGTTAATAATATTATTTTCATTATTTTTTCTTTTAACTGATCAAATATGGTCTTTTTCAATAAGAAAAATAATAGAAATAGGTTCAGGTTTTTAATGAACAAAGCAAGATGGTACGTTCTTCATGCCTATTCAGGTTATGAAAAGAAAGTTGCTGACAGCATTCTGGACCAAGCAACAAAACTTGGAGTTAAAGAACATATCGAAGAAATATCTGTTCCCGTTCAAAATATTGTTGAAGTAAAAAGAGGTGTAAGGGTTAATACAGAAAGAAAAATATTTCCTGGATATATTCTTATTAAAATGAGTTTAAATGATGATACATGGCATATTATTAAAACAACTCCAAAGCTGAGTGGTTTTTTAGGAAATAAAGGTAAGCCAGTTCCTATTAGCAATGCTGAAGCTAAAAGAATATCCGAACAAGTAATTGATGGTGTAGAAAAATCTAGACCTGCCATAATGTATGATGTTGGAGAGCAAGTAAAAGTAATTGATGGACCCTTTGCATCATTTAATGGAGAGGTCGAACAAATAGATGAAGATAAAGCAAGATTAAGAGTAGCTGTGTCAATTTTTGGAAGATCAACACCTGTTGATTTAGAATATTCTCAGGTAGAAAAGGTATAAACTATGGCTAAAGAAATTTTAGGTTTAATTAAATTACAAATTCCTGCTGGAGGAGCCAATCCTTCACCACCTGTTGGTCCTGCACTTGGACAAAGAGGATTGAACATTATGGATTTTTGTAAAGCATTTAATGATAAAACAAAAGATTTAGAAAAAGGTGCTCCAATTCCAGTTATTATAACAGCATACAAAGATAGAAGCTTCGATTTTACTACAAAATTACCACCAGTCAGTTTTTATCTTAAAAAAGCAGCAAAAATAAAAAAAGGAAACTCAACTCCTGGGAGATCATTAGTAGGCAAAGTCTCAATGCAAGATATTGAAAAAATTGCCAAAGAAAAAATGCAAGATTTAAATGCTATTGATCTAGATGGAGCAATGAACATGGTTAAAGGTTCTGCCGTTTCGATGGGTATGGAGGTAGTGGGTTAATGAAAATAACAAAAAATAGAAAACGAATGTTAAATAATTTTGACACTACAAAGGTTTACGAGCCGTTAGAAGCAATTAAAATTTTAAAAGAAAAATCTTTCGTTAAGTTTAAAGAAACAATTGATATATCAATCAATCTAGGAATTGATAGTAACAAAACTGATCAAAATATTAAAGGTGTCGTAAATCTTCCTAATGGAACAGGAAAAACTGTAAAAGTTGCAGTAATTGCAAATGAGGACAAACAAAAAGATGCAAAAAGTAATGGTGCCGATTTGGTAGGGAGTGATGATTTGATTGAAACAATTTCTAAATCGAAAATAGAATTTGATGTTTTAATCGCTACTCCTGATATGATGTCTAAATTGGGTAAAGTAGCAAAAATACTTGGTCCAAAAGGATTAATGCCAAATCCTAAACTCGGTACTGTAACAAATGAAATTTCTCAGTCAGTAAAAGATGCTAAGTCAGGTCAAGTCAAATTTAAAAATGATAAATCTGGTATCGTTCATGCTGGTGTTGGAAAACTAGATTTTAGTGAAGAAGATTTGTTAGAAAATATTAAAACATTTTATTCTTCAGTAAGTAAAAGTAAACCCGATGCTGTTAAGGGTTCTTTTATTAAAAAGGTTACCATAGCTTCAACTATGGGATTTGGATTAAATATTAACCAAGCTAGCTTGCGTTAAATAATCCAAAAGATGATCTTTGATCATCACCTGTCAAAGACTGCAGGAGCTTATAGCTTAATTTCCTGCATAGACTGAAGCGAGTCATTGATTTGCTTCTTGACAGGCTTTAAATTAGTTTGATGGGCAAACTAATTTTAGCTAATATTGGGTCTTTTAGATCCAATTAAAACCGAGGTTGACGTGAAACGTTCTGAAAAAAAAGATTTTGTAAGTAATCTCAAAGAAGACTTCTCAAATGCCACTTCTGTTATTGTGGCCGAATATTCTGGGCTGACAGTTAATGAAACAGAGCAACTCAGAAAAGAAATGAGAGATAATGGTGCAAAATTTAAAGTAACTAAGAACAGACTCACTAAACTTGCTATATCTGAAACTCAATTTAAAGATATTTCTGAGCTTTTTAAAGGCCCAACAGCAATTGCTTATTCTGATGATGCAGTAGCACCAGCAAAAGTAGCAGTTAGCTTTGAGAAAAAATTTGAAAAGTTTAAAATTATTGGTGGAGGTTATAATGGTGAGAAAATTGATAAAGAAAAAATTGATTTTCTTGCAAAATTACCTTCGTTAGATGAGTTAAGAGGAAAAATAATAGGATTAATATCTGCACCAGCTCAAAAGATAGCTTCAATTACAATTGAACCTGGGGCACAAATTGCAAGATTAATTAGTTCTAACAGTAGCAATAAACAAGAGTCGAACTAGGTAATTAAGGAGAAATAAATGGCTGATTTAAATAAGATTGTTGAAGATCTATCTTCACTTACCGTTCTTGAGGCAGCTGAATTAAGTAAACTGCTTGAAGAAAAATGGGGTGTATCTGCTGCTGCACCAGTTGCAGTTGCCGCAGCTCCAGCTGCAGGTGGCGGAGAAGCTGCTGCTGAAGAAAAAACAGAATTTGATATTGAATTATCTGAATCTGGATCAAATAAAATAGCAGTTATTAAGGAAGTTAGAACCATTACTGGACTTGGCTTAAAAGAGGCAAAAGATCTAGTTGAGGGAGCGCCTAAACCACTTAAACAAGGGGTTAAAAAAGAAGAAGCTGAAGAAATGAAGAAAGCATTAGAAGCTGCTGGCGCAAAAGTTACACTAAAATAATTTAAAGGCCTTTATCTAAAGGCCTTTAAACTTGAAAGTTTGATTGATTGAAGGAGTAAAAGTGAGTTTAGGTCATATTAATACAAAAAAAATTAGAAAATCTTTTGGTAAGATACCCTTAGTAACATCTCTACCAAATTTAGTAGAAGTTCAAAAAAGATCATTTGATAGTTTTTTACAACTAAGAATAGATCCTGAAAAAAGAGAAAATATTGGTCTGCACTCAATTTTTAAATCTGTTTTCCCTATCAACGATTACGCTGAAAGAGCAACAGTAGATTATGTTAGTTACAATTTAGGTGTTCCAAAATATGATGTTGATGAATGTGCACAAAGAGGAATGACATATGGAACTCCGCTCCTAGTTAATTTTCGTCTTATAATTTGGGACATTGACGAAATTGCTGGTACCAAATCAGTAAGAGATATCAAAGAACAAGAGGTTTATATGGGAGATATTCCTCTAATGACAAAAAACGCTACTTTTGTAATTAATGGAACTGAGAGAGTTGTAGTTAGTCAAATGCATCGATCACCGGGGGTATTTTTTGATCATGATTATGGAAAAACTCATACAAGTGGAAAATATTTATTTAATTCTAGGATTATTCCTTACAGAGGTTCTTGGTTAGATTTTGAACATGATGCAAAAAATAATATACACGCTAGAATTGATAGAAAAAGAAAATTTCCTGTAACAACATTGTTTAAATGTTTACTTAGCAACTTATCTGAAAAATACATTGAAGATTGTGAGAAAAATAAAATAGAACCCGACTCCAAAAGGATTCTTGGTATGACTGCTGAAGAAATTTTATCCTTATTTTATGAAAATATCACTTATAAAAGAAATGAATACGGATGGTCATTTAAGCAAGATTTGTCATATTACAAAGCTAAGATTTTAAATTTTGATTTACTAGATTCAAAAAATGGAAAAATTTTAGTTTCCAAAGGTACAAAAATTAATCAGAAAATAATAAATGACCTAAATAAAAAAAATGTTTCTAATTTAACTATAACAGATGAATCCTTATTAGGTTTTTATTTATCATCAGATATAATTGACGAAAAAACAGGTAAAATATTTTTTGAAGCTGGATTTGAAATTGATGAAATATTTATTGACTTCATCAATCAGAATAAAATTAATAAAATTGATATATTAAAATCTGATAATATTGAAATCGGGTCATACATTAGAAATACCTTACAATTAGATAAGGCTAGATCTAGAGAAGAGGCTCTTTTTGAAATTTTTAAAATATTAAGACCAGGTGAACCACCAACAATTGAAACAGCCGAAAATCTTTTTAATAATCTGTTTTTTAATGCTGACAGATATGACCTATCATCTGTTGGAAGATTAAAAATTAGTTCCAAATTTAAAAAAAATACTCCAATTGAACAAAGAACTCTCGATAAGAGCGATATAATCAATGTTGTACAACACATGCACAATCTAATTGATGGTAAAGGTGAGATTGATGACATAGATCATTTAGCAAACAGAAGAGTAAGATCTGTCGGTGAGCTTCTGGAAAATCAATATCGTATTGGTCTATTAAAAATGGATAGAGCTATAAAAGAGAGATTAAGCTCACTAGAAGTTGATAATATAATGCCTCAAGATATAATTAATGCTAAACCAGTTGTTGCATCAATAAAAGAATTTTTTGGCCTTAGTCAATTAAGTCAATTTATGGATCAAACAAACCCTTTAAGTGAAATTACCCATAAAAGAAGGGTCTCTGCTTTAGGACCTGGAGGTTTAAATAGAGAAAGAGCTGGATTTGAAGTAAGAGATGTACACCAGACTCATTACGGTCGAATATGTCCAATTGAAACCCCTGAGGGAGCAAATATTGGTTTAATTAATAGTTTAGCATCTTATTCTAGGATAAATAAATATGGATTTATAGAGACTCCTTATAGAATTGTAAATTCAGGAAAAGTAAGTGATAAAGTAATATATCTTAGCGCTATTGATGAAGAGGATTTTGTAATCGCTCAAGCAAATGCGGATTTAGATTCCAAAGGGAAATTTATAAATCAAATTGTAAGTTGTAGAAAAAATGGAGAATTTATAAATGTAGATATTGATGCAATTGATTTAATGGATGTTTCTCCACAACAACTTGTTTCAGTAGCTTCATCTCTTATTCCTTTTCTGGAAAACGATGATGCAAATAGAGCACTAATGGGTTCAAATATGATGAGGCAAGCAGTTCCATTAATAAAACCAAAAGCCCCTTTAGTAGGAACAGGTATGGAATATACTGTTGCAAACGATAGTGGATCAACAATAGTTGCTAAAAGAGAGGGTGTTGTTGACCAACTTGATGCTAATAGAATTGTTATTAGAATTACAGATAAAAATGATAAATCACTTAATAAAATTGATATATATAATTTATCTAAATTTCAAAGATCAAATCAAAACACATGTATAACCCAACGTCCACTTGTTAATGTAGGTGATAAAATTTTAAAAGATCAAGTTATTGCTGACGGACCTGCTACAGAATTAGGAGAGCTTGCACTTGGAAGAAATGTACTTGCTGCATTTATGCCTTGGAATGGATATAACTTTGAAGACTCAATTTTGATTTCTGAAAAAGTTGTGCAAGATGATGTATTTACTTCAATTCACGTTGAGGAATTCGAGGTAATGTCACGTGATACTAAATTGGGTCCAGAAGAAATAACAAGAGATATTCCAAACGCAAGTGAGGAAATGTTAATAAATTTAGATGAAACTGGTATTGTATACATAGGAGCAGAGGTAAATTCAGGTGATATATTAGTTGGTAAAGTTACACCAAAAGGTGAGTCACCAATGACTCCAGAAGAGAAATTGTTAAGAGCAATTTTTGGTGAAAAAGCTGCTGATGTTAAAGATACAAGTTTAAGAGTGCCTCCAGGAGTAAAAGGTACTGTCGTAGAAATTAGAGTTTTTTCAAGAAGAGGTATAGAAAAAGATGAAAGAGCTATCAGTATTGAAAATCATCAAATTGAAGTAGTAGCTAGAGACAGAGATGATGAACTAAAAATTCTTGAAAAAAGCTTTGGTAATCATCTTAGGGAATTACTTAACAACCAAACTTTTGTATCTGGTATCAATTCAATAGAAAAAAATTCTACTATTAAATATGAGCAAATAGAAAGCTTGTCTCTAAATGAACTACTTAAAATAAATATATCTGACAATAAAAGAAGTGATCAAATTGAATCGCTCGTCAAAAATTATGAAAATCAACTAGGCAATATTAATCAAAAGTTTGAGAATAAAATTGATAAAATCCAAAGTGGTGATGAGCTACTCCCTGGTGTACTTAAACTTATTAAAGTTTTTATCTCAGTTAAACGAAAACTTCAACCTGGAGATAAAATGGCAGGCAGACATGGTAACAAAGGTGTAATTTCGAAAATATGTCCAGTAGAGGATATGCCTTATCTCGAAGATGGTACACCAGTTGATATTGTACTAAACCCACTGGGTGTTCCTAGTAGAATGAATATTGGACAGATTTTAGAGACGCATTTAGGCTGGGCATCTGCATCTTTAGGCAGGCAGGTAAATGACATGATTAAAAGAATTCAATCCAAAGGACAAACAAATGATTTAAGGGACAAACTCCTAGAAATTTATAATCTAGATAACCATCAAAAAATTATTAAGTCTATGAATGACGATGAAATTTTAGAATTAGGTAATAATTTGAAAGAAGGAATACCTTTTGCTACACCTGTTTTTGATGGAGCTAAAGAAAAAGATATAACAAATTTATTAGAACAATCAGGTGTATCAAACACTGGTCAAGAAATACTATATGATGGAATTACCGGTAAAAAATTTGAAAGACCTGTGACTGTAGGTTTTATGTATATGTTAAAACTTCATCATTTAGTTGATGAAAAAATTCATGCTAGATCAATTGGACCATATAGTTTAGTTACTCAACAACCACTTGGTGGTAAAGCACAATTTGGTGGACAAAGATTTGGAGAAATGGAAGTATGGGCACTTGAAGCATATGGAGCGGCATATACTTTACAAGAAATACTAACTATTAAATCAGATGATGTGGCAGGTAGAACAAAAGTATATGAATCGATTGTTAAAGGTGATAACAATTTCGAATCAGGAACGCCAGAGTCATTTAATGTAATGGTAAAGGAGCTCAGATCTCTTGGTTTAAATTTAGATTTTAAAGAAAATCTTAAAGAAAACAACTTAACTAACTTAATAGGAACAAATGAATAAAGAACTTACTAATATATTTAATCAAAATTTAGGTGTCCAAAACTTTAACAGCCTAAAAATCTCAATTGCCAGTCCAGAAGATATAAGGTCTTGGTCTTTTGGTGAGATAAAAAAACCTGAAACAATAAATTACAGAACTTTTAAACCCGAAAAAGATGGTTTGTTTTGTTCTCGAATTTTTGGTCCTGTTAAAGATTATGAATGTCTTTGTGGAAAATATAAAAGAATGAAATTTAGAGGAATCATTTGCGAAAAATGTGGAGTTGAAGTCACACTTTCTAAAGTTAGAAGAGATAGGATGGGACATATTGAGTTAGCAGCACCTGTATCGCACATATGGTTTATGAAATCTTTACCTAGTAGGATTGCAACACTTCTTGATATGACAATTAAAAATCTTGAAAAAGTATTATATTTTGAACAATTTATAGTAGTAGAGCCAGGATTAACTGATCTAAAAAAAGGCGAAATAATTTCAGAAGAACAATTTATTGAGTATCAAGATGAATATGGAGAGGATTCATTTAGTGCTGCGATTGGAGCAGAGGCAATTGAACAGATGTTGCTTGGTATAGACTTGGATAATGATTACAAACAACTGAAGATTGATCTAACAGAGACCAAATCTGAGCTTAAGAAAACAAAAATTACAAAAAGACTTAAGTTAATCGAATCTTTTCTCTTGTCTCAGAATAAACCACAATGGATGATCATGAGAGTTTTACCAGTTATACCTCCTGAATTAAGACCTCTCGTTCCTCTTGATGGTGGCAGATTTGCAACAAGTGATTTAAATGATCTTTATAGAAGAGTTATAAATAGAAATAACAGATTAAAAAGATTAATTGATTTAAGGGCTCCAGACATTATTATTAGAAATGAAAAAAGGATGCTTCAAGAATCTGTTGATGCATTATTTGATAATGGAAGAAGAGGTAGAGTGATCACCTCAACAAATAAGAGACCACTAAAATCATTATCTGATATGCTAAAAGGTAAGCAAGGAAGATTTAGACAAAACCTTCTTGGTAAAAGAGTTGATTATTCTGGAAGATCTGTAATTGTCGTTGGTCCTAACTTAAAACTTCATCAATGTGGCTTGCCTAAAAAAATGGCTTTAGAATTATTTAAGCCATTTATTTTTCATAAACTTGATATCTATGGTTGGGCTAACACAATAAAAGCTGCTAAAAAACTTGTTGAAAAAGAAGACCCAAGAGTCTGGGATATTTTAGAAGAAGTTATTAGAGAGCATCCAGTTCTTCTTAATAGAGCTCCAACTTTACATAGATTGGGTATTCAAGCTTTTGAACCAATTTTAATCGAGGGTAAATCAATTCAACTCCACCCTTTAGTTTGTACAGCTTTTAATGCTGATTTTGATGGAGATCAAATGGCCGTTCATGTACCCCTAAGTTTAGAAGCTCAACTAGAAGCAAGAGTATTAATGATGAGTACAAACAATATTTTATCACCGTCAAGTGGTAAACCCATTATCGTGCCCTCACAAGATATCGTTCTTGGAATATACTATTTGTCTGTGCTTAGAGAGAACCAAATAGGTCAAGGCAGGTATTTTGTTGATTTAAATGAAATTTACAAGGCATTAGAAAATGGTGATATAAATCTTCACTCGAAAATATTTGCAAGAATTGAAAACTTTAATGGTGAATTCAAGAAAATTGAAACCACCCCCGGTAGAATGATATTAGGTAATATACTCCCCAAAAACAAAAACATAAATTATGATATGATAAATAAAATTCTTACTAAAAAAGATGTAAGTAATATCATAGACACTGTCTATAGATTCTGTGGTCAAAAAGAGACTGTTCTATTTGCTGATCATATTATGCAAATTGGATTTAAGTATGCTGCAGTCGCAGGAATTTCATTTGGAAAAGACGATTTAATTATTCCTTCAGAAAAGGATATTTTGTTGAATGAGACACAAGCAAAAGTACAAGAATATGAAAATCAATATCAGGATGGGCTTATTACTCAAGGAGAAAAGTATAATAAAGTTGTTGATGCTTGGTCCGAATGTACAAATAAAGTTGCAGACAAAATGTTGGATGTAATCTCAACTCCTACTGATAATCAACCAATAAATTCTGTATATATGATGGCTCATTCTGGTGCAAGGGGGTCTGCTGCACAACTCAAACAACTGTCAGGAATGCGAGGCTTGATGGCCAAACCATCAGGTGAAATTATCGAAAACCCAATAAAATCAAATTTTAAAGAAGGTTTATCAGTTTTAGAGTACTTTACTTCTACCCATGGTGCTAGAAAAGGATTGGCAGATACAGCATTAAAAACTGCAAGCAGTGGATATTTAACTAGGAGATTAGTTGATGTGGCTCAAGATGCTGTAATCAGGGAAGAAGATTGTGGTACAAAAAACGGAGTCTTAGTTGAAGAAATTGTAGAATCTGGAAACATCACATCTCCTCTTACTGAAAGAATTCTTGGAAGAACACCTGTTGAAAATATAATAGATGAACAAAACAATGTTTTAGTTAGCGCCGGAGAAATAATCTCTGAGCAAGATTTAGATTCAATAGCTAAACTAGGAATTAGATCTTTAAAGATTAGATCTGTTTTAACTTGTGAAACAGAAGATGGAATTTGCTCTAAATGTTATGGAAGAGATCTTGCAAGAGGTACAAAAGTAAATATTGGAGAAGCTGTTGGTATCATCGCAGCCCAATCAATTGGTGAACCAGGTACGCAGCTAACAATGAGAACATTTCATATTGGTGGAGCTGCAAGTTCATCCGTCGAGCAATCAAATGCAACAACGCCTGTATCTGGAATAGTAAAACTTGAAAATATTAAATTAATTGAAGATCGTTTTAAAAATATGATTGTTTTAAGCAGAAATGGTAAAATAAAAATTTTAGATGAAAACAATATAAAGTACTCCTCAAATATACCTTTTGGTTCAAAAATATTAGTTAATGATGGGGACAAAGTTAGTAATAATCAAATATTAGCTGAATGGGATCCTTATACTCTACCAATCATTGCAGAAAAGGATGGTTTTGTAAAATATATTGATTTAAAACAAGGCACTTCTTTTAGGGAATCTATAGATGACACTACTGGAATTTCTAGTAAAATTGTTATTGATTGGAGTCAGAATCAGAAAAGTAAAAATTTTAAACCTGCAATAAACATAGCTGATAATTTATCTAAAGACGATGAAATAGATTCAAAGTTTTTAAATTATCCAATGTCTATTGATTCAATTTTAAGTGTAGAGGATGGTCAAGAAGTATCAGCTGGACAAGTAATCGCAAGAATTCCAAAAGAATCATCAAAAACTAAAGATATAACTGGAGGTTTACCAAGAGTTGCTGAACTTTTTGAAGCAAGAAAACCCAAAGACCCAGCAATAATGTGTGAAATCGATGGAAACATATCTTTTGGTAAAGATTATAAAAATAAAAGAAGAGTAATAATCACCTCAATAGATGAAAAGGAAAATTTTGAAACTCTAATTCCAAGATCAAAATACTTAAATGTTCAAGAAGGAGATTTTGTAAAAAAAGGTGACATATTGGTTGAAGGTACACCTGTTCCCCATGATATTCTAAGAATATTGGGAATTGAGGAATTAGCTAGATATTTAGTTAGAGAGGTACAATCAGTTTATAAATTACAAGGCGTATATATAAATGATAAGCATATAGAAACTATAGCTAGACAAATGCTTCAAAAAGTATTGATTAAAGATCCCGGAGATTCAAATCTAATTACTGGTGAGCAACTTCAAAAAAGAGACATTTTAAAACTAAATAAATTACTTAATAAAGAAGGTAAAAAAGAGGTAGTATACGAGCCAGTTTTACTCGGTATTACAAAAGCAAGTTTACAAACAAACTCCTTTATATCTGCAGCTTCATTTCAAGAGACAACTAAAGTTTTAACCGATGCTGCTACTTTAGGTAAAGTTGATACTTTGAATGGCTTAAAAGAAAATGTGATTGTAGGAAGACTTATTCCTGCTGGAACAGGCAAAATGACTTCAGATTATGAAAATATAGCATTTGAAAGAGATAAGGAAATAATTAATAAAAATCAGTCAGAAAATATAGAAAATTAGGTTAATTTAAGTATATGTGCTTGACTTTATCTTAATCAATTTATAAAGACCCCTACGATTTGTTAATGGTCGTGGATTAATCTCCAAACACTTAACTAAAGGATAAAATGCCAACTATAAACCAACTTGTTAGAAAAGGTAGACTGACTGTAAAAAAAAGGAATAAAGTTCCTGCCCTGGATAAAAGTCCTCAGAAAAGAGGCGTATGTACTCGAGTTTATACTACTACCCCAAAAAAACCAAATTCAGCACTTAGAAAAGTAGCTAGAGTTAAACTAACAAATGGGCAAGAAGTTTCAGCTTATATTCCTGGAGAAGGCCATAATCTCCAAGAACATTCAGTTGTCCTAATAAGAGGTGGCAGAGTAAAAGATTTACCCGGTGTTAGATACCACATCTTAAGAGGCACACTAGATACTCAAGGAGTCTCTTCAAGAAAACAAAGAAGATCACTTTACGGAGCAAAACGTCCAAAATAACTATGTCTAGAAGAAGAGCAGCAGAAAAGAGGACCATACTCCCAGATCATAAATACAAAGATTTAGTGCTAGCCAAATTTATGAATAGGATTATGCTTGATGGCAAAAAATCTACTTCAGAAAAGATAGTTTATGGTGCGTTTGATCTTGTGTCTAAGAAAACTGACAAAACACCCATTGATTTCTTTCACGAAGCTCTAAATAATGTGAAACCTTCTTTAGAAGTAAGATCACGTAGAGTTGGTGGTGCTACATATCAGGTGCCAATGGAAGTGAGACCAAAAAGAGCTCAAACACTTGCAATGAAATGGATTGTAGATTCTGCGATTAAGAGAAATGAAAAAACTATGAGAGAAAGAGTTGCAAATGAAATAATTGATGCATTCAACAATAAAGGCAATGCAGTAAAAAAAAGAGAAGAGACTCATAAAATGGCAGACGCAAATAGAGCTTTTTCTCACTTTAGATGGTAATGTTATATGTCTAGGTCTCACTCATTATCACAATATAGAAATATAGGTATTATGGCGCACATTGATGCTGGTAAAACTACAACTACAGAAAGAATTCTATATTACACTGGTAAATCTCATAAAATAGGTGAAGTGCATGATGGAGCAGCAACAATGGATTGGATGGAGCAAGAACAAGAAAGAGGAATTACTATTACATCTGCAGCAACTACGTGTTTTTGGAAAGAACATAGAATAAATATAATTGATACTCCTGGTCACGTTGATTTTACAATAGAAGTTGAAAGATCATTAAAAGTACTGGATGGAGCAGTTGCCGTTTTCGACGGTGTTGCTGGTGTTGAGCCTCAGTCAGAAACAGTTTGGAGACAAGCAGATAAATACAATGTTCCAAGAATGTGTTTTGTAAATAAACTAGATAGAACAGGCGCAAATTTTTTTATGTGTGTTGATATGATTTCAGATAGGCTAGGCTCTTATCCTCTTGTAACCCAATTACCAATTGGAATTGAAAGTAATTTAAAGGGCGTTGTTGATTTAGTTTCAAATAAAGCAATTGTTTGGCAGGATGAAAGTTTAGGAGCTAAATTTGATGTTGTTGACATTCCAGATGAGTTAAAAGAGCAGTCTTCTGAGTATAGAGTAAAATTAATAGAAAAAGCAATTGAAGAAGATGACTCTATCATGGAAAGTTACCTAGAGGGTAATGAACCAACAATTGAAGAACTAAAATCTTGCATTAGAAAAGGTACAATTAAAGGATCTTTCGTTCCAGTATTAACAGGTTCAGCATTTAAAAATAAAGGAGTTCAACCTCTTTTAGATGCAGTTATAGACTATATGCCATCCCCAACAGATGTAGCAAGTGTTAAAGGAGTTGATGTTAACGATGATAAAATAGAATTAACCAGAAACTGTGGTGATAATGAGCCTTTTAGTGCGCTTGCATTTAAAATTATGACAGATCCATTTGTTGGCAGTTTAACATTTGCAAGAATTTATTCTGGATCAATAAATACAAAAGACACTGTACTAAACTCTAATTCTGGAAAAAAAGAGAATATAGGAAGAATGTTGTTAATGCATGCAAATAATAGAGAAGAAATTAAAACTGCTAACGCAGGAGATATAGTAGCTTTAGTTGGTTTAAAAGATGTTACCACCGGTGAAACTTTATGCGCACAAGATAAACCAATAGTTTTAGAAAAAATGGATTTCCCTGATCCAGTAATTGAAGTTGCAGTTGAGCCAAAAACTAAAGTTGATCACGAAAAAATGGGCCAAGCACTTGCAAGACTAGCACAAGAAGATCCCAGCTTTAGAGTTACAACTGATCACGAAAGTGGACAAACAATAATTAAAGGAATGGGTGAACTTCATTTGGAAATACTTGTAGACAGAATGAAAAGAGAGTTTAAGGTTGAAGCGAATGTAGGTGCACCTCAAGTTGCTTATAGAGAGACCATCTCTAATTCTTTTGATGTTGACTACACACACAAAAAACAATCTGGTGGCGCCGGTCAGTTTGCTAGAGTTAAAATTAAATTTGAGCCAGGTGAAGCTGGAAGTGGTTATCAGTTTGTGAACCAAATTAAAGGTGGAAACATACCTACAGAACATATCCCCGGTGTTGAAAAAGGTCTAATTGCTCAACAACAAACAGGCGTAATTGCTGGATTTCCATGTATAGATTTTAAGGCTACACTATACGATGGGGCATACCATGATGTTGACTCTAGTGTCCTTGCTTTTGAAATAGCTGCAAGAGCTGCATTTAGAGAGGGTATTTCAAAGGCAAGTCCTGTACTTCTCGAACCGATGATGAAAGTAGAAGTTGTTACTCCAGAAGAATATATGGGAGATGTTATTGGAGATCTTAATAGTAGAAGAGGTCAAGTTCAAGAAATGTCGACACGTGGGAACGCAAATGTTGTAGATGCTATGGTCCCACTTGCAAATATGTTTGGCTATGTAAACAACTTGAGATCATTATCTCAAGGAAGAGCAAATTATACAATGCAGTTTGACCATTATGAAGAAGTTCCTTCTAATGTTGCTGATGAAGTAAAGGCAAAGTTAGCGTAATGGATAATCAAAATATTAGAATTCGACTAAGAGGGTATGATAGTTCACTTCTAGATACAAGTACTCAAGATATAATAAATACAGCTAAAAGAACTGGTGCAAAAGTTAAAGGACCTATCCCTCTTCCAACAAGATTTGAAAGATTTACTGTAAATAAATCTCCACATATCGATAAAAAAAGTAGAGATCAACTTGAGATACGCACTCATAACCGTCTTTTAGATATAATTGAACCAACACCTCAAACAGTTGATGCATTAATGAAACTTGATTTATCCGCAGGTGTGGAAGTGGATATTAAAATTTAATATGTTAAGATCTGGATTAATAGCTACAAAGATTGGTAATAGTTCATTTTACCACGATAATGGAACAAATACTCAAGTAACAGTTTTAAAGATTGATGAATGTGTAGTAACTGGTGTTAAAACTTTAGATAAAGATGGTTATAATGCAGTTCAACTTGCATCAATCGAAACAAATAAAGATATATCTCAAATAAAAAAACCACAAAGAAAAATTTTTTCTTCATCCAAAGTAACACCAAAAAAAATTTTAAAAGAATTCAGAGTTGATACTGATAATATTCTTGATGTTGGTACTAAGCTTGGAGTTGATCATTTTAAGGTTAACCAATTTATTGATGCAAGCAGCATATCAATTGGTAAAGGGTTTGCTGGTGTAATGAAAAGACATAATTTTGGGGGATTAAGAGCTTCACATGGAGTCTCTATTTCTCATAGATCTCATGGATCAACTGGTCAAAATCAGGATCCAGGAAGAGTTTTTAAAGGCAAAAAAATGGCTGGAAGAATGGGAAATACTAAGGTAACAAAACAAAACCTAAAAATTATAGAAATTGATAATGAAAACAATCTTTTGATTGTTAAGGGTTCTGTACCAGGAAAAAATAAATCAATTATTTATTTGAAAGACTCAGTTAAAAGGCAATAAATGAAAAAATCTGTAATTAATCTTCAAAATAAAACTGTTAGCGATATTGAGCTTGATAATTCTATTTTTGGTGTGAAGGAATTACCTGATTTAATACATCAATATATTAGATATCAAAATGCAAAATCTAGACAAGGATCGCACAAAACTAAGACTCGTTCTGAGGTTAGTGGCAGAAGTAAAAAACCATTTTCACAAAAAGGTACAGGTAATGCTAGACAAGGTAGTAATAAGCCTCCAAATTTTAGAGGTGGAGCTGTATCCATGGGTCCTTTGAACAGAGATCATTCATTTACTTTAAACAAGAAAGAAAAAAAATTAGCATTAAAATCCGCTTTATCTATAAAAGTAAATGAAGATAAAGTTTATATTGTAGACAGTTTTGAAATTAAGAGTTTTAAAACAAAGGATTTATATTTAGATTTAAAAGAATTTGATTATAAATCTGCACTTTTCATTCATTCAGAAAATGGATTGGATAAAAATTTCAAATTAGCATCTTCTAACATTCCTAAGGTTTCTATTCTTAACCAAAAGGGTATCAATGTTAAGGATCTTATTACGTTTGATAAAATATTTATAGAAAAAAAATCTATAACTGAATTAACAAAGAGGCTTTCATGAGACATAAGAATATAAAAATTTCACTAGATAAGGCTCTTGATATTATAAAAAAACCCATTACTACTGAAAAATCTACAAACTTGCAGCAATTTAATCAATATTCATTTGTCGTATCTAAAAACTCTAATTCTTTTGAAATTAAAAATGCTATTGAATTAATATTCAAAGTTAAAGTTAACAAAGTTAATACATCTATATTAAGAGGCAAAGGTAAAACTTTCAAAGGTCAATTCGGTTTTAGAAAAGATACTAAAAGAGCAATAGTTACTTTAGATGAGGGTAATACTATTGATTCTTCACTGGAGATTAAATAATGCTTATCAAATTTAAACCTACAACACCTGGATTAAGAGGTACTGTTCTAGTTTCAAAAAAAGAACTTTCCAAAGATAAGCCTTTTAAAAGTCTTACTAGAAAAATTAACTCTACTGGAGGTAGAAATAATCAAGGAAGAATCACCTCTAGAAGAATGGGTGGTGGTGTTAAAAGAAAATACAGATTAATTGATTTTAAAAGATCTAAAACAGATATTACAGCCGAAGTTATTAGAAATGAATATGATCCAAACCGTTCTGCATTTATATCTTTGGTTAAATATGAGGACGGTGAACATCAATATATTATTTCACCTAAAAATATTAAAGTAGGTGAAACAATAATCTCTGGTGAAAATGTTGCAATTAAAAATGGTAATTGTTTACCAATTAATAATATACCTGTTGGAACAAATATCCATAATATAGAACTTAAACCTGGAGCTGGTGCACAGCTTGTTAGGTCAGCAGGTACCTCTGCTCAAATTGTTTCCAAAGAACAACCATACGTACAAATCAAACTTATATCTGGTGAAATAAGACATATAGATAAAAATTGTAAAGCGACTGTCGGAGAAGTTTCTAATTCTGATCAAAAAAATATTAAATTAGGTAAAGCAGGAAGAAAAAGATACTTAGGTTTTAGACCAAAAGTAAGAGGAGTTGTTATGAATCCTGTAGATCATCCACATGGTGGTGGAGAGGGAAGAACTTCTGGAGGTAGAGACCCAGTTACTCCTTGGGGTGTTTCTACAAAAGGAAAAAAAACAAGGAATAATAAAAAAACAGATGTATTTATAATAAGAAGGAAAAAGAAATAATGACAAGATCAGTTTGGAAAGGACCTTTTGTTGATTTAACTCTAATGAAAAAAGCAGACAAATTATCCCAATCAGGAAGAAAAGAAGTTTTAAAAACTTGGTCTAGGAGATCAACTATACTGCCTGAATTTGTTGGAATAACATTTGGTGTTTACAATGGTCAAAAATTTGTTCCAGTTACAATAAACGAACAAATGGTTGGTCATAAACTTGGTGAATTTGCACCAACCAGGACTTTCAAAGGCCACACAGCTGCTGATAAAAAAGCGGAGCAAAAATGAATCAAAATCTTATAGCAATTGCAAAAGATAATATGGTTAGAATTAGTCCAAACAAACTAAATATTTTGATTAATACAATAGTTAATATGAAAGTTAGTGAAGCCATAAATCAACTAAAATTTTCATCAAAAAGAGTATCAAAACAGGTATTAAAAATTTTAAATGCAGCTGTTGCTAATGCAGAAAATAACAAACAATTGGATATTGATAAGCTATTTGTTAAAGAAGCTTTTGTCGGAAAGAGTTTAAGAATGAAAAGATGGAGACCTAGAGCAAAAGGAAGAGCCGCATCAATAATTAAACCATTTAGCAAGGTAACAATTGTTGTTGAAGAAAGATCTCAAATTAAAAAGGAAAATTCATAATGGGACAAAAAGTTAATCCTTACGGCATAAGACTTGGTATAAACAAAACCTGGTCATCAAGATGGTTTTCCAAGAATGATTACACAAAATTATTACACCAAGATTTAAAAATTAAAAACTATGTTGAAAAAAAATTAAAAAATGCAAGTATATCAAAAATCAATATTGAAAGAGCTGCAAAAAAACTAAGACTTTCTATATATAGCTCAAGACCAGGTATAATCATTGGAAAAAAGGGAGCAGATATTGAAACTTTAAAAAACGATCTTTCAAAATTATCTAATCTTGAAGTTTTTTTAGATATTAAAGAAGTAAGAAAGCCTGAGGTAGAGGCTAAACTTGTTGCAGAAAATATAGCTTCACAGCTTGAAAAACGTATTTCATTTAGAAGAGCTATGAAAAAAGCAGTCCAATCTGCAATGAGATTAGGAGCCAAAGGAGTTAAAGTAGTTTGTAGCGGTAGATTAGGTGGTGCTGAAATTGCAAGAACTGAAAAATATCATGAAGGTAGTGTTCCATTACATACATTAAGAGGTGATATAGATTACTCCACAGCTGAGGCAGAAACTACATACGGAATTTGTGGAATAAAGGTTTGGATTAATAAGGGTGAAATTTTATCTAAAGATCCATATGCCAGTGAAAAAAATCAAATTGACCAGGGGAGTGTCAGATAATGAACATGTTATCACCTAAAAAAACAAAATTTAGAAAACAATTTAAAGGTAGAATTCATGGTCAAGCAAAAGGTAATTATGCTCTGAATTATGGAAGTTTTGGACTCAAAGCTATGGAACCAGAAAGAGTAACATCTAGACAAATAGAAGCAGCAAGAAAAGCTATTACTAGATACTTAAAAAGAGCGGGTAGAATGTGGATTAGAATTTTTCCTGATGTTCCTGTATCAAAAAAACCTGCTGAGGTTAGAATGGGAAAAGGTAAAGGATCAATTGAATATTGGGCCTGTAGAGTAAAACCAGGAAGAATTATGTTTGAGGTTGATGGAGTAAATGTGAATGATGCTAAGAAAGCAATGACTTTGGCTGCAGCAAAATTACCTATCAAATGTAAATTTGTCGAGAGAAATATATAATGAGTAAAAAAACAAGTAATAATTATAAGAAAAATCAAGATGAAATAATAAACTTGAAGAAAAATCTTCTAAATTTACGATTTCAAAAATTTTCCGGACAACTCGAGAAAACTTCGCAAATTAAAAACACTAAAAAGAAGATAGCCCAATTAATGACTAAAATTTCAAACAATACTGGAGAGAAAGATGCCTAAAAGAATATTATCTGGTGTAGTTGTATCTGCAAATGCAAATAAAACTATCATAGTTAATGTAACTAGAAGAATAAAGCATAAGCTTTATAAGAAAATTATCAGGCAGACAAAAAAATATCACGCTCATGATGAAAATAATAATTTTAGTGTTGGCGACGTTGTATCAATTGTAGAGTCAAAACCAATTTCTAAATTAAAAAAATGGAAAGTAATATTAAATACGGGAGAAAATTCGTGATACAAATGCAATCAAACCTTTTTGTTGCTGATAATTCTGGCGCTAGAAAAATTCAATGCATAAAAGTTCTTGGAGGATCAAAACGAAGGTCTGCTTCTATTGGAGATATTATAGTAGTTTCAATAAAAGATGCTTTACCAAGAGCAAAGGTAAAAAAAGGTGATGTATATAAGGCCGTAGTTGTAAGGACTTCAAAAGACTTTAAGAGAAATGATGGAACTGCAATTAGATTTGACAAAAATGCTGCAGTACTTCTAGATAAACAAGAAGAACCAATTGCGACAAGAATTTTTGGTCCAGTAACTAGAGAATTAAGAAGTAAAAAATTTATGAAAATAATAAGTTTAGCTCCTGAGGTAATTTAATGAGAAATAAATTTAAAATTAAAAAAGGTGATGAAGTTATTGTTCTAACTGGAAAAGATAAAGGTAAAACTGGAAAAATAGTTAAGATTATACCGAATAAAATGAAAGCAATAGTCTCAGAAATAAATAAAGTGAAAAAAAATCAAAAGCCTGACAATAACCAACCCGGTGGAATAATTGAAAAAGATATGCCAATACATATTTCGAATCTATCATTCTATGATTCACAACAAAAAAAAGGTGTTAAAATAGGATATAAATTAAATAAAGACAAAAAAGTTAGAATAAATAAATCTACAGGTAAGGAAATACAATAATGAGTAGACTCCTAGATCAATATAATAATCAAATAAAAGAGGAATTAAAATCTAAATTACGTCTAAATAATATATTTGAAGTTCCTAAAATAAAAAAAATAATTTTAAATATGGGGGTAGGTGAAGGTAAAGATGATTCAAAACTTGTTGATAAAGCGGTTGAGGATTTAACTTTAATCTCTGGACAAAAAGCAGTGAAAACAATCTCAAAAAAAGCAATTTCTGGTTTTAAAATAAGAGCAGGAATGGCTCTTGGAGCTAAAGTTACTTTAAGAAATAAATTGATGTATGATTTTCTTGATAGATTAGTAAATATAGCAATGCCAAGAATTAGAGATTTCAGAGGCTTAGACCAAAAAAGTTTTGATGGAAATGGAAACTTTTCAATGGGTATTAAAGAGCACGTCATATTTCCAGAAATAAACTTTGATAAAGTTGATAAAACAACAGGTATGGATATTACAATTTGCACCTCTGCAAAAAGTAACAAAGAAGCATTAGAATTATTAAAAAGCTTTAATATGCCTTTTAAAGATAAGAATGTTAATTAAGGAGTAAAATGGCAAAGTTAAGTTCAGTTCAGAAAAATTTGTTTAGAAAAAAAATGATTCATAAATACAAAGATAGAAGAGATTTTCTTAAATCTAAAATTAAAAATAAAGATTTATCATTAGAAGAAAGAATTTCTTTTCAGAATAAACTAAATGATCTTCCAAGAAATGGATCTGCTATTAGACATAGAAATAGATGTGAAATTACAGGTAGACCACGAGGTAACTATAGAAAATTTGGTCTATCAAGAATTAAACTTAGAGAACTTTCAATGACTGGTGATTTACCAGGAGTTGTAAAGTCAAGTTGGTAGGAGGGCATTATGGCTTTCAATGACTCACTTTCTGATATGCTTGCAAGAATAAAGAATGCTCATCAGGCAAATAAAGTATCAACTTCGTGTTTTAATTCTAAACTCAATATGAATGTGTTAAGCGTTCTTAAAGATGAGGGATATATTAGAGATTTTAAAAACATTGAGGAAAGAAAAGGGATAAATTCAATTAAAATTGATTTAAAATATTATAACGGCAACCCTGTAATAAAAAAAATTAAACGAATTTCTAAACCTGGAATAAGAAAATACTCTAAAATTAGTGAATTAAGTAAACCATATGGTGGTTTAGGGATCTCTATTCTTTCAACATCTAAGGGCGTAATGTCAGATCATCAAGCTAAGAAAAATAATGTTGGTGGTGAAGTCCTTTGTGAGGTTTTTTAATGTCAAGAATAGCTAAAAACCCTATAAAAATTTCAAAAGATGTTGAATGCAGTTTCAATAATGGGGTTTTTTCTGCAAAGGGTAAGTTAGGACAAATTCAAATTTTTGTTAATAGTAATTATAATATTAATATTAATGAAGATGAAGTTAGTGTTTTACCTTTAAAAGAATCTTATAAAGACCCTAATTGGGGAACCACCAGAGCAATAATTGCAAATACCATAAACGGAGTTACAAATGGATTCAGTAAAACTCTAGAGTTAAATGGAACAGGTTACAGAGCTAGTGTCTCAGGTGCAAAATTAAAGTTAGAGCTTGGATATAGCCATGACATTAATTATGATATACCAAACGAAGTAAAGATAGAATGTCCTAAACAAAATATAATCAAACTTACAAGTATAAATAAAGAAATATTAGGTGCAGCAGCTGCAAAAATACGTTCATTTAGGAAACCAGAACCATTTAAGGGTAAGGGAATAAAATATCAAGATGAATACATTTTTAGAAAAGAAGGAAAAAAGAAATAAGCGATGAATAAAAGACAAAAAAGAGTAAGATATAAAATCAAAAGTGTATCAAATAGAAAAAGGTTAACAGTATTTAGATCAAATAACCATTTATATGCTCAATTAATAGATGACTCAAAAGGTTTAACACTAGCTAGTTCCTCTTCAATTGAAAAATCAATAAAAGATAAGAATCTTTCTCGTAAAGAAACTGCAGAATTTATTGGTAAAGATATTGCAAAAAAAATAATTTCTAAGGGAATTGATAAGGTTTCTTTTGACAGAGGAAAATATAAATATCATGGCTTAATCAGAATACTTGCAGAAGCTGCAAGAGTGGAAGGTTTAAATTTTTAGAGGTATTATATGTTTGATAATGAAAAAAATGAATTTACTGAACATCTAGTTACAATCAATAGAGTAGCGAAGGTAGTTAAAGGTGGTAGAAGATTTGGGTTTGCTGCAATAATGATTGTTGGTGATAATAAAGGTAAAGTAGGTATTGGTACTGGTAAAGCTAAAGAAGTGCCTGAAGCTGTAAGAAAGGCAACTGAAAATGCGAAAACAAAAATGATTAGGGTACATCTTAAAGAAAATAGAACAATTCATCATGATACAATAGGTCGATTTGGAGCCGGAAAAGTTATTTTAAGAACTGCTGCACCAGGTACTGGAATAATTGCTGGCGGCCCAATGCGTGCACTTTTCGAATCTCTTGGAATTAAAGATGTAGTTGCTAAATCAACTGGTACATCAAATCCTCATAATATGTTAAAGGCAACAATAAATGCATTTAAAATGTCAGAGTCTCCAAAATCAGTTGCTGCAAAAAGGTCAAAAAAAATTAATGAGATAAATTATAAAAATAATTAATATATGAAAATTAATGAATTAAAAACAACACTAACCTCTAATAAAAAAAATAAGAGAAGAGGTAGAGGCTCAGGTTCTGGACTTGGAAAAACTTCAGGAAGAGGTGTTAAGGGTCAAAAATCAAGATCAGGTGTATCCATAAATGGTTTTGAAGGTGGTCAAATGCCTATATATCGTCGTTTACCTAAGAGGGGTTTTAAAAATCACTTCAAAATCAAAATTCAAAATATTAGCTTTAAAATGATTAATCAGATGGTTAAAAAATACAATCTTAACACTCAATCAATTACAGAAGAAGAATTATTCTCTAAAAAAATTTTTAAAAGATCTAAGGGATTCTTAAAACTGTTAAATGTTGGGGAACCTGAGAAATCAACTAGCTTAGAGATTTCTTATGCCTCAAAAAAAGCAATAGAATCTCTTGAAAAAATTGGTGGAAAAATCAAACTAACAAAGAAATAAATGGCAACAGCTGCAGACAGATTAGCAAATAATTTAAATTTTGGAGCTTTAGGCAAAGCGACTGAATTAAGACAAAGACTTTTATTTACTTTAGGTGCTTTAATTGTTTTTCGTTTAGGGACTTTTTTGCCCATTCCAGGTATTAATCCACTAGCTCTTCAACAATTTTTTGAACAACAATCTTCTGGAATATTAGGTATATTTGACACATTTTCTGGCGGCGCTCTTGGAAGAATGGGTATCTTTGCCTTAGGTGTAATGCCTTATATTTCTTCCTCAATAATAATGACGTTAATGCAGTCTGCAATACCCTATCTTAAAACATTAAAAGAACAGGGATCAAAAGGTAGAAGGCAATTACTTCAATACACAAGATATTTTACGGTTCTTATAGCTGCTATTCAAGGATATGGTGTTTCTATAGGTTTAGAATCAATGCAAACTACTTATGGAAATATTGTTTTTGATCCAGGTCTTTTTTTTAGACTTACTACAGTAATAACACTTGTAGGTGGAACAATTTTTTTAATGTGGTTAGGAGAACAAATATCCTCAAGAGGTGTAGGTAATGGTATTTCTTTAATTATAACTGCAGGTATAATTGCTAATTTGCCAAGTGCATTTGTTAGTACACTTCAATTAGGTAGAACCGGAGAACTAAGTATCGCATTTATCTTAGGTATATTAATACTAATTCTTCTATTAATAATCTTTATCGTTTTTGTAGAAAAAGCTCAAAGAAGACTTCCAGTGCAATATCCAAAAAGACAAGTTGGAAATAAAATTTATGGTGGTCAAAGTTCTCATTTGCCTTTAAAAATCAACACTGCAGGAGTTATACCAGTAATTTTTGCATCATCTATACTTCTACTTCCAAACACAATGTCGGGTTTTGGCGCTGGTTCTTCAAGCGATATTTTTATTTTAATATCAAGTTACTTAGGTAGAGGTCAGCCGCTTTATTTAGCTTTATATGCTGCTATGATAATTTTCTTTGGATTTTTTTATACATCTATTGTTTTCAATCCTGATGAACAAGCTGAAAATTTAAGGAAATATGGTGGTTTTATTCCAGGAATTAGACCTGGTGAAAACACCTCTAGATATATTGAATTTGTATTAATTAGATTAACAACAATAGGAACAATTTACTTAACATTTGTCGCTTTATTACCAGAATTTTTATTATCTAGAACTTCAATTCCTTTTTATTTAGGTGGTACTGCTTTATTAATTGTTGTTGTAGTAATGATTGATTTTATTACTCAAGTTCAATCACATCTCTTTCAACATCAATATGAAGGGCTACTTAAAAAAACTAAGCTAAAAGGTAGAAGATAAGTTGAAAAATTTAATTTTCTTTGGTCCACCTGGAGCAGGAAAAGGAACTCAGGCAAAAATTATATCTGAATATTTAAATATTTCACATCTTTCAACAGGTGATATTTTAAGAAAAAAACTTCTTGAAAAAGATGATTTGGCACATGAATTAAATAAAATTATGTCTTCTGGTAACTTAGTTTCAGATGATATCTTGAATTCAATTGTAGCATCAAGACTAAGAAATGAAGCAAGTAAAGGTTTTATATTAGATGGATACCCTAGAACCCTACATCAATCAGAATTTTTAGAAAACTTTCTATCAGAAACTTCAAATACAATTAATTTTATTTTTAATATAGAGATCAACTTCGAAATTTTAACCAGAAGAATAATAAAGCGATCTTCAGTAGAAAGTAGAGAAGATGATAATTTAGAAGTTATTGAAACAAGATATAATGAATATATTAATTCTACTCAAAAAGTATCGGACTTTTATAAAAAAAAATACGCACACATATATCACCAAATAGACGGATCCTCTCAAATTGAAGAAATAACAAAAAAAATTAAAGAAATTTTAAAAAAAACATGAAAAACAGCCAAAATTCTGCATATCTTTTCTTGACTAACCGTGCAATTATCATGTATTCACCCTCATTCATTTTTTTTGGATCTCTTTATGGCTAGAATTTCAGGCGTTAACATTCCTACAAATAAGAAAGTTAATATAGCGCTTACTTATATCTTTGGAATTGGAAATAAAATTGCTTTAGATATTTGCAACCAGGCGGCAATAGATATTTCTAAACGGGTTAGTGAACTTAATGAAGAAGAAGTTAATAAAATTAGAGATCTAATTGATAAAGACTATTCTGTAGAAGGGGATCTAAGAAGAAAAATATCACTAGATATTAAAAGATTAAATGATCTTGGCTGTTATAGAGGCTTACGTCATCGTAAAAAATTACCTGTAAGAGGACAAAGAACTCATACTAATGCAAGAACAAGAAAAGGTAAAGCAGTGGCCATTGCTGGAAAGAAAAAAGTTACTAAGGGTTAAAATGGTTGAGAAAAAAAAATCTAAAACTAAAAAAAAATTATCATCTGGAGTTGCACATATTACATCTTCATTTAACAATACAATTATTACAATTACAGATGACAAAGGTAATGCGCTAGCATGGTCATCTTCTGGTCATAAAGGTTTTAAAGGATCAAGAAAATCTACTCCATATGCCGCTCAAATAGCTGCGGAAGATGTAGGAAATAAAGCTAAAGAATACGGTTTAAAAAACTTAAAAGTAGAGGTTTCTGGACCAGGTTCCGGTAGAGAATCTGCTCTTAGATCATTACAATCAATTGGATATGTTATTACATCCATTAAAGATGTAACTCCAATACCTCATAATGGTTGTAGGCCTAGAAAAAGAAGAAGAGTATAAATAAGGAGCATATAAGTGTTACAAAAAAATTGGAGTGAATTAATTAAACCAACAAAAATGGAAGTTAACGTTGACGAAACTAATGGAAGAATTGGTAAACTTACCGCTGAACCTCTTGAACGCGGTTTTGGTCTAACATTAGGAAATTCAATCAGAAGAATTTTACTATCTTCTCTTCAAGGAGCCGCAATTACTTCTATTAAAATAAAGGGAGTAGTTCATGAATTCTCTACAATTTCTGGTGTTAAAGAAGATTTAACAGACATACTTTTAAACTTAAAATCTATTGCTGTTAAAGTTCATTCTCCTGGACTTAAGAAAATGTATCTAAAATCAAATGGTTCTGGTGAATTAAGAGCTGGAAATTTCGAAACTGATTCTGAAACAGAGATCATGAACCCTGACCAATTAATAATGACTCTAGATTCAAATGCAGATGTTGAGATTGAGGCTAATGTAGAAACAGGTAAAGGATATGTATCTGCTGAAGTAGCTGAAGATGAAAATAAAGTTATAGGAGAAATAAAATTAGATGCAATGTTTAGTCCAGTTATAAGGGCATCTTATAAAGTAGAAAATAGCAGAGTTGGTCAAGTCACTGATTTTGATAAACTTGTATTTGAGGTTGAAACAAATGGTGCAATTACTCCTGATGATGCCATCGCATTAGCTGCAAGAATCCTTCAAGATCAGCTTCAACCCTTTATAAATTTTGATGAACCAGAAGTTATTCCTGATCAAACGGGAATTGAGACTTTAGCATTTAATTCTAATTTACTTAAAAAAGTTGAAGAGTTAGAACTATCAGTAAGATCTGCAAATTGTCTTAAAAATGACAATATTATTTATATCGGAGATTTAGTTCAAAAATCAGAATCTGAAATGCTAAGAACACCAAATTTTGGAAGAAAATCTCTAAATGAAATTAAAGAGGTTCTGCAACAAATGGAACTTAACCTAGGAATGTCAGTCCCCGAATGGCCTCCTGAAAATATTGATGAATTAGCAAAAAAATATGAAGATCCATTTAATAAATAGTAGTTTATGAAACATAATATTAAAAATAAAAAGTTAAATAAAAATACTTCTCATAGAAAAGCTATGTTTATGAATATGTCTAACGCACTCATAAAGCATGAACAAATCACTACAACGCTAGCAAAAGCTAAAGAACTTAGAAGGTTTGTTGAGAAAATTATCACATTGGGGAAAAAGGGTGATCTTGTATCTAGAAGAAAAACTATTTCCACTTTACAAGATAATAAAATGTCAAAAAAAGTTTTTGATGTATTAGCAGATAGGTACAAAAATAGAGCTGGCGGATATACCCGTATCATTAAGTTAGGAAATAGATTTGGTGATAATGCTCCTACAGCTGTAATTGAATTTGTAGATCGAGATGAAAACGCTAAAGGGTTAGATAGCGGTCCTGTAATTGAAAAAAAATCTACTGAAGAGGTAGAAGAACAACCTCCAGCTTAAATTATATTGTTTAATTTAATGTTAGTGGCCACTGGTGGTGCATTAGGAGCTGTTCTAAGATATATCTTAACATATTTTTGTAAAATATTGTTTGTATCTAGTATTTATGGAACTATTTCAGTTAATATAATTGGTTCTTTTTTAATAGGATATTTTATAACATCCAATGTTGGAAACAATTTATCTGAGAATTTTATTAAATTTTTTATAATTATAGGCCTTCTAGGATCTTTTACAACTTTTTCAGCTTTTTCCTATGAAGTCATAGATCTACTAAATTCCAAAAAATATTTTATTTCATTTACCTATATTTTTATTTCTATTTTTATATGTATAGTAGCTGCATATCTAGGAACTCTATTAAATAAATTGTGATTTGATTAAAAAAATTAAAATAATAAATAATTTTGACCAAAGACTAGATAAATATCTTAAGCGTAAATACACTTCTTTAACACAAGGGTTTATTGAAAAAAATATTAGAAAAAAAAATATTTTAATAAATAATTTAATTACTAAAGCAAACTATTTAGTCAAATTTAATGATGATCTTAAAATATTAAATTTTCATGAAAAGCTATATAAAAATAAGATAATTTTTAAAAAAAATATAAAAATATCAAAAGAAATTTTAGCTCAGTTTAAAAGATCAATTATATTTGAAAATAATGATTTTATTGTTTTGAATAAATGGTCGCAAATAGCTACTCAAGGAGGTAGTAAAATAATAATTTCAATAGATCACATAATCAAAAATATTAATAGTGAATATAGATTAGTTCATAGACTTGATAAGGAAACGTCAGGACTTCTTTTAATTGCTAAAAATCTTAATTATGCAAAAAAACTATCTTCTCTTTTTAAAAAAAAAGAAATTATCAAATTATATATAGCTTTGTGTGAAGGCAATCCTAAAAATACTTACTCTCAAGTTAAATTAGAAATTAAAAATAAAAAATTTAAATCTGAGAATACTTTAACAAACTACAAACTCATACATAAAAACAAAAGTATTTCTTCAATATTATTTAATCCTCAAACTGGTAAAACTCATCAACTGAGAATAGTATCTAAAAATCTTGGGTGTCCGATAGTAGGTGATAATAAATATAACATCTATTCTAAATATAAAAAAGAAAACTTAATGTTACATGCATTTGCTCTAAAATTTACAATTAATACGAAGAAATTTGAGTTTATCTCAAAGTTTCCAAATTATTTTTTAAATTTTATGAAAAAAAATAATTTAAAAATTAACAAAGATTTAAAAAATTATTTAAATAGTTTTTAATTTTTCTATAAAAATCTTTTTAAATTTATTGTCAAATTCAGACTGCTCTAACTTAATACCCAATTCTTTCATTGATGTATTTTGATACTCTTTTAAACCACATGCGTGAATATAATTATAATATTTAAGATCAGGATTGATATTGAAACTTAATCCATGGTATGTAATCCATTTTTTTATACGTAAACCAACTGCGCCAATTTTTTTTTCTTTATCAAATGTAATATTATTACTTTTAGTTACCCAAATGCCCACTCTATCTTTAAAAGATCGTGCTTCAATATTATAGTAAGATAAAAAAGTAATAAGGGAATTTTCAATAATAGAAATAAACTTTCTTACATCTTTATTTTTATTATTTAAATTTAACATAAAATATACAACTCTTTGCCCAGGACCATGGTATGTTGTTTTCCCTCCACGATTAGTTTTAATGATTTTTATAATATTTGAATTTAAAACCTCTTCTTCTGAGGCACTGGTTCCTTGAGTAAATATATGATTATGACTCAGAAACCATAACAATTCTTTAGATTGATTCTTAATTATATCATCAACTCTTGACTCCATATATACTACTGCATCTTCATAATTTATTTGATTGCTTGATATTTTAATTTCAATCTGTTTCATCTAATATTTAACTTTATTGATAGTTAATATCCTATCTGATATTTAATTCTAGTATATATGCGGCTGTGGCGGAATTGGTATACGCGCAGCGTTGAGGTCGCTGTGGGATTTATCCTGTGGAAGTTCAAGTCTTCTCAGCCGCACCAATTTGTATGGAAGAAATTATTATAAAAAAAGATCAGCATTCTTCATCCAAATCTGTTGAACTAGTATCTTTTTATCTAGAAAATTATAAATATGATAATGTTTTATCTTATTTAAAAGATATTCATAATGCTGATATTGCAGATATTCTTCAAAATTTAGATCCAGTTTTACGACTAAGTCTTTTGAATTTAATTGATAGAGATTTTGATCCTGAAATATTAACTTATTTAAATGATAGTGTTAGAGAAGAAATAATAGAAACTTTGGATATAAAACAATTAGCTAATAATGCTAAAAGTCTAGATACCGATGATGTTGTCGACTTAGCAGAAGATTTAGAAGCAAAAGATCAGACTATATTCTTAGAAAATTTAGATAAAGATGAACGCACATTGGTTGAAGAAGGGTTAAAATATCCTGAAGATTCTGCTGGAAGATTAATGCAAAGACAATTTGTTGCCGTTAATCAATCATGGAATGTTGGTCAAGCAATTGATTATTTGAGAAACAATAAAGCGAAACTTCCTGAGGATTTCTATGATATTTATTTAATTAATAATAACCAAGAAGCAAAAGGTGTTGTTCCATTAGGAAGGTTAATGGGTTCAAAAAGAGAAGTAGAACTAGATTCAATAACAAATAAAGAATTAAGATTAATTGATGTAAATACAGATCAGGAAGATGTAGCCTTATTATTTAATAAATACGGATTGGTCAGTGCTCCTGTTATCAATAATCAAAAAAAAATTATTGGATCTATTACAGTTGATGATGTTGTTGAGGTTATAGAAGAAGAAAGAGAAGAAGATATTTTAAAACTTGGAGGTGTTGATCATACAGATTTATATGAGTCAGTTATTTCTACAACAAAATCAAGAATTTCTTGGTTAATTGTAAATTTAATGACAGCAGTAGTAGCTTCAATAGTTATAGGTTTGTTTGAAGTTGCTTTAGAAAAAGTAATTGCGTTAGCTATTTTAATGCCAATAGTAGCTTCAATGGGTGCAAATGCTGGCACTCAAACCTTAACAGTTGCAGTGAGAGCTATTGCTGTAAAAGAATTAACAGCTAGCAACGCTCTAAAAATTATAACTAAAGAGACTCTCATTGGTTGTATAAATGGTATCATATTCGCTATTATAATATCTTTAATTTCTATTTATTGGTTTGATAATTTGCTTTTGGGTTTAATAATAGGTCTTGCCATGATACTAAATTTACTAATTGCTGGTTTTTCAGGAATTGTAATTCCGTTAGTTTTAGATAAGATGAAAATTGATCCCGCTTTAGCATCTGCAGTAATTTTGAGTACAATAACAGATGTTTTTGGTTTTCTATCTTTTCTTGGATTAGCAACTTTATTTTTAATTTAACTTGGCCTATTTAAGATAAAGCAATGCTAAAAAAAAATGATCTAATAGACTACTTTTATAAAGGAATTAAAGATAAGAATGAGTTACGCATAGGAGTAGAACATGAAAAATTTGTTCTAAAAAAAGACACTTTACACCAATTATCTTATGAAGAGTCAAACGGTATAAAAGATATTCTTTTAAAATTTGTAAATAAGGGATGGAAACCAAAGTATGATGATAAAAATACTACTATAATTGCTCTAGAAAGATTTGGTGAAAGTATAACTTTAGAACCAGGTGGTCAGATCGAATTATCTGGAGCTCAATTAAAAAATATTCATCAGACCTGCACAGAAACAAATAGACATTTAAAAGAGTTAAAAGAAATTGGTGAAGAATTTAATTTTATATTATTGGGCTTAGGCGTGGAACCGAGCTTATCCATAGATGAATTACCTTGGATGCCAAAACAAAGATACTCCATAATGAAAAAATATATGCCCAAAGTAGGGACTCTAGGACAACATATGATGAAACGTACTTGCACAAACCAAGTAAATTTGGATTATCATTCTGAAGAAGATATGATTGCTAAGTATCGATTAATGTTAAATCTTGAAGGAATTGCAACTGCAATATTTGCTAACTCACCATTTGATCAAAAAAAAGTATCTAGGTATAAGAGTTTAAGATCTCATTTTTGGCATCACACAGATAAAGACAGAACAGGTTTATTGCCATTTGTTTTTGATAAAGATTTTAATTTTGAAAAATATGCTGAGTATGCTCTTGATGTGCCAATGTATTTTGTAATTAGGAATCATAAATATATAGATATGACAGATTATACCTTTAGAGATTTTATGAATAATAACATCTCTAAAGATTTGCACATTGAAACCACTATTGAAGATTGGATAAACCATTTATCAACTTTATTTCCTCAAGTTAGATTAAAGCAATTCTTAGAAATTCGTTCCATGGATGCATGTTCATGGGATTTAATATGTTCTCAACCTGCTTTTTGGATTGGTATTTTATATAACGATGAATCTATTGATAAAACAAATGAAATAGTTGAGGGCTGGACTCAAAACGATAGAAATTTGATTAATAGTTTAGTGCCAAAAGAAGGTCTGCAAACCAAATTCAAAAATGGTATTCTGCTAGATATTGCACAAAAATTATTTGAAATTTCAAAATCAGGTTTAGAAAAAAGAAATATTCTAGTCAAAAATGAAAAATATAATGAAACATTTTATTTAAAAGATCTAGAAAAGAATCTATCAAATGGTTTTTCACCGGCTGATTTATTACTTAATAAATATAATGGTGAATGGGGAAAAAATATTAATAAATTATACGAGGAACAAATTTTCTAATGAAAAAAAGTATTGCAATACAAATGGATAGTATTGAAACAATTGACTATGAATTTGATACATCTTTTTTGATAGGTTATGAGGCGCAAGATAGAGGTTATGAAATTTTTTATTATAATCCAAAAGACCTTTTTATAAATGCAAACCAAATTCAGGCTTCTGGATATTTTTTAGAATTATTTTTAGATGAAAATAATTATTTCAACTTTAAATCTAAAAAAGTAGTTACAAAATTAGAAAATTTTCAATTTATTTTTTTAAGACAAGACCCTCCCTTTGATATGAATTATATAACATCTACTTATATTTTGGACTTACTTCCATCTTCAACAATTGTTGTGAATGATCCAACAGCAGTTAGAAATTCTACTGAAAAATTATTTACGTTTAATTTTAAAGAATTCATGCCACCTACTTTGGTTACAAAAGATTTAAAAATTATTGAAGAATTTTTAGATAAAGAAAAAGATATTATAACTAAACCCCTCTATGGTAATGGAGGTGAGGGTATTCATAGATTTGATAAAAGTAATTTCAATTCTAAAATATTAGAGGAATATTTACACTTGCCTATAATGGTCCAAAAATTTATTAATGAGATAGAGTTTGGTGACAGGAGGATCGTTTTTTTTGATGGTGAATATTTCGGTTCAGTTGCTAGAATACCCCAAGCAGGTAATTTAAAGGCAAATTTTCATGCTGGCGGAAAGGCAAGTAAAACTGACTTAGTTTATAGAGACAAAGAAATTATCGAAAATTTGGGACCGAAGCTAAAAGAGCACAATCTGTTTTTTGTTGGAATTGATATAATTGGAAATTATCTAACAGAAATAAACGTAACTTCACCTACAGGATTGAAGCAAATTAATGCATTAAACAACGTAAAATTAGAGAAAGATTTTTGGGATAAGCTTGAAGCAAAATATAAATTAGTTTAATTATAGTATTTAAAGGAAAACATATGCACGAAAATAGAATTTTAATACACAAACTAAAAAACTTTGAAAATATAAATTCAAATTTTCTTATAATAACTTTGATTTTATTTGGTTCAATTTTATTAGCGATTTCCGCTAAAGTTCAAGTACCATTTTGGCCAGTGCCAATGACAATGCAGACGTTTGTTATATTCTTAATAGGAATGACATATAGTGTAAAATTATCTTTTTCCACAGTTGCATTTTACCTTTTTCAAGGAGCTATAGGGCTCCCTGTTTTTGCAGCCGGTGGTGGAGTTGCTTATTTAGTTGGGCCAACAGCAGGATATCTTTATGGCATGTTATTTGCATCTATCGTTATAAGTTATTTAGCAAATTTAGGTTTTAGTAAAACATATTTTAAAGCTACAGTATCTCTCTTAATTGGTTCTGCTATTATTTTTTCATTTGGCATCATCTATCTTGGTTATATTATTGGTTTCGAAAAAGCAGTAGCCGCTGGTCTTTTACCATTTATGCCAAGTGAATTGTTTAAAATTGCATTAGCAGTTGCTTTGATCCCAACTTTACACAAAATTATTACAAAATAATAATTAATGAAAATCGGTATTGATGTAGGCGGTACCAAAACTGAGGGTATTCTTCTAGATCCAAATGGAACTGAAATAGATAGAAAAAGGATTAATACTGAAAAAAGTTATGATGGAACAATTAAGGGAATACTATCCATTATAAATCATTTTGAAGATAAACACGGCAAAGCAGAATCTGTTGGTATGGGAATGCCAGGAGCCATATCAAATGATACAGCTCTAATCAAAAATGCTAATTCTATATGGTTAAATGGTAAACCTTTTAAGCAAGATTTAGATAAAATATTAAGTAGAAATGTAAATTTGGAAAATGATGCTAATTGTTTTACTCTTTCTGAAGCGGTAGATGGAGCTGGTAAAGGGTTTGAAATTGTTTTCGGAGTCATAATAGGAACTGGTGTAGGTGGTGGTATTAGTATCAATCAAAAAGTAATAAGAGGTCGTAATAGTATAAGCGGAGAGTGGGGGCACATAGTTTTGCCCAGTAGAACAGAAGATGAAAAAAAATATGTTAAAAAATGTTATTGTGGAAAAGATGGGTGCTTAGAGACCTATATATCTGGACCAGGCTTTTCATCTGTCTATAATTTACGATGCAATAAAAATTATAATTCACATCAAATATTAGATGGTTTTAATAATAAAGAAAAAGATAGTATCTTTGCACTAAATCAATATGTCGATCATTTAGCAAGAGGCTTATCTTTAGTTTGTAATATTCTTGATCCAGATGTGATTGTTTTGGGTGGAGGTATGTCAAACATCGATTTTATTTACAAAAATATAAATGATGCTCTAAAAAAATATGTTTTTACAGATACGCTTCACACAAAAGTTGTAAAAAATATTCATGGTGATTCAAGTGGTGTTAGAGGGGCTGCTTGGCTTTCTTAAATACCACCCATTGAAATATATTTTATAGTTAAATAGTCATCAAGGCCATAACGAGAACCTTCTCTTCCCATTCCTGATTCTTTTACACCTCCAAAAGGCACTTCCGCAATTGTTGGTAGTCCATTATTGATAGATACAATCCCATATTCAAGTGCTTCAGCAACTCTCCAAATTCTTCCTATGTCTCTTGAATAGAAATATGAAGCTAATCCATATGGTGTATCATTAGCCATTTTAATCACCTCATCATCACTAGAAAATTTATAAAGAGGTGCAACAGGTCCAAATGTTTCTTCAAAAGTTATTTTTGCCTTTGTAGATACATTTGAGAGAACAGTTGGTTGATAGAAATTCCCACCAAGCGAATGCACATCTCCACCAATTGCTATTTTAGCTCCTGTATTTACTGCATCTTGAACATGATCAATTACTTTTTCTAAAGAGGATTGATCAATTAAAGGACCAGATACAATTCCATCTTCAAGTCCATTACCCACTGTTATTTTACTGACTTCATTTGTAAATTTTTCTAGGAATTCATCATAAATATTTTCATGGACAAAAATTCTATTTGAACAAATACATGTTTGACCACTATTTCTAAATTTACTTTGAAGTGCACCTGCAACAGCTTCATCCATATCTGCATCATCGAAAACAATAAAGGGTGCATGACCACCAAGTTCCATAGAAACTTTTTTTACTGTTGAGGCACTTTGCTCTAAAAGTATTTTTCCAACCTCCGTAGACCCTGTAAAAGAAATTTTTCTTACAATTGGGTTACTTGTTAGCTCTTTACCAATCTCACTTGCCGATCCAGTGATTACATTAAATACACCGTCTGGAAAACCAGCTTCTTTAGCAAGCACTGCTACAGCTAATGCTGAATAGGGTGTTTGGCTTGCTGGTTTAACAACAGTAGTACAACCAACAGCTAGAGCGGCTGCACATTTTCTTGTGATCATTGAATTTGGAAAATTCCATGGAGTTATTGCTCCCACAACACCAACAGGTTGTTTAATTATTACAATTCTTTTTCCAGGTCTTGGATCAGGAACTACATCACCATACACTCTTTTTGCTTCTTCAGCATAGAATTCAATATAAGAAGCACCCATTAGTATTTCGCCCTTTGCTTCAGCCAGAGGTTTACCTTGCTCAATAGTCATTATTTTAGCTAAATCATCTGCATTTTCTGTGATTAGCTCCCCCCATTTTTTAAGAATAACTGATCTTTCTTTAGCAGTAGTTTCTTTCCAAGTTTGGAAAGCAGTATTTGCATGATCTACAGCTTTTTTAGTTTCTGAAACTGAGCATTTTGGGACGTTGCCAATAATTTCAAGAGATGCTGGATTATTTACTTCAAGAGTTTCACCTGAAGAACTACCAACCCATTCCCCATTTATGAAACATTTTTGTTTAAAGAGTGATTTGTTATTTAATTCCATATATTTTAATTATAATGCATAGTTTTAAATTAAGGAAAATATAATGACAATAGTTAATTCTTGGAATGAATGGGATCCATTAAAACATGTTATAGTTGGAGCAGTTGAAAATGCCAACATACCTCCAATGGAACCAGCGCTTGAACCAAAAATTAGTAAAGATAGTGGTATGGCAGGATCTCATGGACCACGTTCAAAAGAATCAATTGATAAAGCAAATATACAATTAGAAAACTTTGTTAAAATTTTAAATTCTCTAAATATAAAAGTTGATAGACCAACACCTATTGATTTTTCTCAGAGTATCGAGACACCTGATTGGTCTAATGATGGTATGTTTGGTTGTATGCCTCCTAGAGATGTTATTCTTACTGTAGGAAATGAAATGCTGGAGGCGCCAATGTCTTATAGATGTAGATGGTTTGAATACCTTGCTTATAGACCACTACTTGAAAAATATTATTCAGAAGATAAAAATATGAGATGGGAATCGGCACCTAAACCAAGATTAACTAATCAATCATATAAGTCTAATTATCTTCCTGAAGGCATAACGGAAGAAGAACGATATAAAAAAATCGAAAATAGAGACATGATATTGACAGAAAAAGAACCACTTTTTGATGCAGCAGAAATTTTACGCTTTGGAAAAGATCTTTTTTATCATAACAATTTTACATCAAATTTAAGTGGCTTAGAGTGGTTAAGAAGACACTATCCAAATCATCGCGTACATCAAATTAATTTACCAGGTGATTTAATTCCAACTCACATTGATGCATGTTTTACTCCTATTAAACCAGGGGTTATAATTATTAATCCCAATAGAAAAATATCATCAGAGCAAAGAAAAATTTTCGATGATAATAAATGGGAAATTCATGAAGCGGCACCTTCCATTCATAATAGTCCACCACCTATGTGTTATTCATCAATCTGGTTATCAATGAACGTTTTGATAATTGATCCTAAAACTATATGCGTCGAGGCAACTGAAGAAAAAATGATCAAACAAATGGAAAGTTTTGGATTAGATGTTATTCCAGTTCCTTTTAGAGACGTTTATGCATTTGGGGGTAGTTTACATTGTGCCACTACTGATGTTCATAGAGAGGGTGAGTGTGAGGATTATTTTCCAAATCAATAATGGATAGTTTTAATCAAAATAATTTTAAAGCCAATTTACATAATACAAACTTTTCTAGAATTGGTATAATTACACTATCAACAGATTTTACCATAGAGCAGGATTTTAGAAAAATTTGCCATAATTTACCAGTTGATCTATTTTTTAATAGGATACCTTTTTTAAATCCTCTAACTCATGAAAATTATATGAGGATGGCTGATCATCTTACAGAAACAACAAAACAAATACTACCCAATGAAAAAATACAAGTTGTAGCGTATGGATGTACTTCAGGTACTATTGAAATTGGTGAAAAAAGAATAAAATCTGAAATATTCAAGGCTAAACCCAATGCTTTAATTACTACACCTATTACAGCAGCTGTCAAAGCACTTAAATTGTTAAACCATAAAAAAATTGCTGTTCTTACTCCTTATCCAAAAGATGTTAATGTTAAAGTTTACAAATATTTAATTGATAGTGGATTTGAAATTAAATCATTTAGTTCGTTTAATTTAAATTATGATTCGGAAATTGCCAAAGTTACTCATGATAGTTTAATGCAAACAATTTCCTCAATTGATTTAACAGATGTTGATAGTATTTTTGTTTCTTGTACTGCATTAAAAGTAATTGATATTATCGAAACATTAGAGTCAAAATTAAGCACAGATATCATTTCAAGTAATCAAGCTATTATTTGGGATTCATTAAGATTATCTAATATTAATCAAAAAATTGATGGTTTTGGTAACCTATTTAAATTACATTAAATAGGGTTTAAATTGATTACACTTAAACAAATACAAGATGCGCATAAGAAAATTTTACCTTATGTTAATTATACACCATTAATTAATTCTAATTTCTTATCAAAAAATACTACAGTAAAACTAAAGTTAGAAAATTTTCAAATCACTGGTTCATTTAAGTTAAGAGGTGCTGTTAATAAACTTCTTTCTTTAAGTGAAGATGACAAAAGCAAAGGAGTAATCGCAGTCTCTACAGGCAATCATGGCAAAGGCGTTGCTTATGCTTCAAAAGTATTGGGCATTCAATCAACAATATACATGTCTTCAATGGTTCCAGAATATAGAAAAGAGGCTATTGAAAAATTAGGAGCTAAAGTAGAAATTATTGGAAAGAATAGTGATGAAGCTGATTTGCATGCTAAACAAATTGCGAAAGAAAAAAATATCCCATTAATTCATCCTTTTGATGATGAAGATATTATTATAGGTCAAGGTACAGTTGGACTTGAAATGCTTACTGAATTTCCTGAAGTTGATACAGTAATTATACCAACATCTGGTGGCGGTCTTATATCTGGAATTGCTCAGGCTATTAAACTTCAAAAACCTAACACAAAAATTATTGCCGTATCTATGGAAAGAGGCCCTTCAATGTATGAAAGTCTAAAAGAAGGTAAGCCTGTTGATGTAGAGGAAACTGAAACTTTAGCTGATTGTTTAGGGGGTAGTATTGGTTTAGATAATAAATTTACCTTTAATATTGTACAACAATACGTTGATGACTTTGTTTTAGTAAGTGAAGAAAAAATAGCTGAGGGAATTAGAATAAACTTTTTAGAACATAAAATTGTATCTGAAGGCGCTGCAGCAACAAGTATAATGGTTGTTAAAGAAAAATTAACATCGCACTTAGGAAAGAATATAATTTGTTTAATTTGTGGTGGAAATATTGACTCGGAATTGTTTAACAAAGTTTTAAGTCATGCTCATCCTTAATAAAAATGATATTATTCAACATGTAGATTTGAATAAAAATCTCATACCAATAATAGAGGAAGCATTTAAAAGTTTATCAAAGGGTTTGGTAATGATGCCACCTATAATGAGAATAGATATTGAAAAATATCATGGTGAATCAGATGTGAAAGCTGCATATGTTGAGGGTCTTGATAGTTTTGCAATAAAAATCGCTTCTGGTTTTTTTGATAATCCAAAACTTGGTTTGCCATCTAGTAATGGACTGATGGTTTTATTAGATTCAAAGACTGGAGTTGTAAAATCTGTTTTATTGGATGAAGGTTATCTTACAGATACTAGAACAGCTATAGCAGGAGCAATAGCTACAAAATATTTATCAAATCAAAATGCTAATTCTGTAGGTATTATTGGAGCTGGAATACAAGCGAGATTACAACTGCAAGCAATAATGTTAGTTAGAAAAATTAATAAAATAATAGTCTGGTCAAGAGATAAAATAAAAGCAAATCAATTTATAAAAAGTTTTAAAGATTTAGATTTAGATTTGTATGTAGCTTCTTCTTGCAAGGAATTGGCAAGTTTATCAGAAATAATCGTTACAACGACTCCTAGCAAAAAACCTCTATTAGAATTTGATTGGATAAAAAAAGGAACCCACATAACAGCAATGGGATCAGATGCAGAACAAAAAAACGAATTAGATCCTCATATGTTAAAATATTGTGATCAATATGTGCCCGACAATCAATTACAAACAAGTCTTTTGGGTGAATTACATCATGCTTTAAAACAAAATATAATTTCTTCTAAAGAAAAATTTAATGAACTTGGCGATATTATTAACGATCCAAGATTAGGAAGAAAAAATAAAGAAGATATAACGATATGTGATTTGACAGGAACTGGCGTACAAGATACTGCAATAGCAAGATTTGCTTATAATCTTTGTAAAACAAATAATTTAGGCATCAATATTTAATTTATGAATAAAGCAATAATAAAAAAAACATCTGATTACTTCAAATCAAAAGGTGTTGTCTTACCAAGTATAAGTGAACTTCAAGACCCTCAAATTATTAATGATGATATTAAAAATTCTCTAAAAAAAATAAATAATAATGATATCAATCCTCTTAACCTCTTTAGAGTTCATTGGTTTAATAAAAGAGATCAATCAGGTTTTGGAAATGAGCCTGAATATATTGTGCTTCCAACAGAATTTACAGGTGTTAAGGCAAAGATAATTGTAAATATGGGACGATATTTTCCCTTAATAACAGCTCATAAAGTTTTGGCAGCTTATGGTTGTTTGCTTCCAAGAATATTGAATGGTACTTTTGATTATGAAAAACATAAAGCAGTTTGGCCTTCAACAGGAAATTATTGCCGGGGTGGAGTAGCAATATCTCGGATAATGGGTCTAAATAGTATTGCAATACTTCCTGAAGGAATGAGTAATGAGAGATTTGAATGGTTGAATAATTGGGTTGAAGATAAAAAAAATATCATAAAGACAAAAGGCACAGAAAGTAATGTTAAAGAAATTTACGATGCTTGTAATGAATTAAAAAAAGATAATCAAAATGATATCATAAATCAATTTGATGAGTATTATAACTATGGCATTCATCGTTCTGTAACCGGTCCATCTTTTGAAAAATCATTTCTTAAAGTTAAAGGTAACAGTAATTTAACCCCTAGGTTTTACGTAAGTGCTTCAGGATCAAGTGGTACTCTAGCAGCAGGAGATTATCTTAAAGATAAATTACAGACGAAGATTGCAGTTGTTGAAGCTTTGGAGTGCCCAACTTTGCTTCATGGCGGTTATGGTGAACATAATATACAAGGAGTTGGTGACAAACATGTCCCCCTTATTCATAATGTAATGAATACAGATTTTGTCGTAGATGTCTCTGATCAAGCTACCAATAATCTAAATATGATTTTTAATACTGAAATAGGAAAAAAGTTTTTAATTGAGAAAAAAAATTTTGAGCCTGATTTTGTTTCACGACTTACTGAATTTGGCTTTTCAGCAATAGCAAATATATTGGCATCAATAAAACTAGCTAAATATATGGATTTAAATAGTGATGACGCAATTATAACGGTCGCTACAGATGGTGCAGATTTATACATGTCAGAATTAAATAAGACCATTGCTGATTTTAAAAATAATTATGATGAAATAGTTTGTGCTGAACTATTTGGAAAACACCTATCAGGAATATCTACTGATAATATGCTAGAACTTTCTTACCTGGACAAGAAAAGAATATTTAATTTAGGTTACTTTACTTGGGTAGAGCAACAAGGTGTAAGTCTTGAAGAATTTGAAAAAAGAAAAGATCAAAAATTTTGGAATTCACATTATGAATATATGCTTTCTCTAGACAATAAGATTAAAGAATTTAATAAAATGTAGGTTATGAAAACTCAGTCATTACATAACCAATTAGTAGAATGGCGTCATGATCTTCATATGCACCCACAATTAAGTTTTGAAGAAGAGTATGCTGCTGCAAAAGTGTCAACACTTCTAAAAGAATTTGGAATAGAAGTTCATTCTGGTATTGCCAGAACTGGAGTAGTTGGAATTTTAAAAAAAGGAAATAGTTCAAAATCAATAGGTATAAGAGCTGACATGGATGCTCTTCCTATACATGAAACTAATAAGTTTAGTTATAAGTCCAAGTTTGATAACAGAATGCATGCATGTGGACATGATGGTCACACAACAATGTTATTAGGTGCAGCAAAATATTTATCAGAAAAAGGTAACTTTAACGGTACGGTATATTTTATTTTTCAACCTGATGAAGAGAATACATTTGGTGCAAGAACAATGATAGATGAAGGATTGTTTGATAAATTTAACATTGATGAAGTTTACGCTATGCACAATATTCCTAACATGGAAATTGGAACATTTGGTACAAGAAATGGAGCTATTACAGCCAGCGAAAATTTATTTGAAATTGAAATAAAAACTAAAGGCGGGCACGCTGCATTACCTCATATGGGGGTAGATGCAATAACTGTTGGTTCTCAAATAGCTGTAGCACTTCAATCGATAGTGTCTAGGAAATTAAATCCAGCAGACAATGGTATAGTATCTATTACTGAATTTATAACCGATGGTAAAAAGAATGTTCTGCCAGGTATGGTAAAAATGACTGGTGACGCGAGAGCTTTATCAAAAGAAACAAATGAAAAAATTGCTTCAAAAATGTTACAAATTGTCGAAGGGATTTGCAATGCACATGGTGTTAATGGTAGTGTTAAATATGAAACAGCCTGTCCTGTAACTTTTAATTCAAAAAATCAAACTGAGTCTGCAACAAAAGCTGCAGTTTCTTTACTTGGTAATGATAAATGTAATGGTAATATAGAACCACGTTTATTCTCAGAAGATTTTTCTGTTATGGCAAATGAAAAACCTGGCTGCTTTGTTTTAATGGGTAACGGAACATCAGAGCAGCATTCCAGACCTTTACATGCTGATAATTATGATTTTAATGACGAATTATTAGTCATAGGTTCTTCATATTGGACTGAATTGGTAGAACAACAATTAAAATAAATGTTTTCTGAAAACTTAAATAAACTAAAGAAAAAAATGTCTGAGAACAATATTGATCTCTCAATTATAACTGATGATGACTCGATATATTATTTCACAGGATACCATGACTTCCTTCATATGGATTTTTATCGACCAACATTATTAGTTGTTTCAAATGATCATAAAACTTATTTAATTACACCTCTTCTTGATGTTTTATTAGTACCAGAATCTTGTCCTGTAGATATGGTTGAAACATGGAATGATGGTATTGGAAATGAATGGAGAGAATTATTACCTCAAATCATCAATCAGCATAAAAATATTTTTATTGAAAAATTTAAAATTAACCCAATGGTTAAGAGTTATTTAGACGAATTACTTAAAGACCATCCTGGGGATTTAACCAAATTAATAGATAATATAAGAATGATTAAATCTAATCATGAATTGAATATAGCTCGTCATGCCGGCGAAGTTGGTATGGCTATGATGGAGGCAGCAAAAAAAACAATTGGCCATAATGTTCCTGAGTATGAGGTTGCACTTGCACAAACACAAGCTGGAACAAGAAAAGCTGCAGATCTTTTAAAAGAATTTTATCCTGATAATATCAATATGTCTCCAAATATTCACTTTTTACCTGTTATGACATCGGGTCATGATTTACCTAAAACTCACCATCGTGCTTCAACCAAAATTATAAAAAAAGGTGATCCCGTATTCGTATGTTATTGTGGTTCTACAAATTTCCATAGGTTTAAATTAGGTTTTGACAGAATATTTTGGGTAGAAGAAATTCAATCCGATGAACAAATAAAAGCTTTTGAGACTGCAGTTAAATCTCAAAAAGCTGCTCTTGAAATTCTTGGCCCTGGAGTAACAGCTGAAGAAGTTCATGCTGCTTATGCAGATACTATACAGTCTGAGGGATACCCTTATCCTACATTTCGATGTGGAAGAGGTACAGGCTTTAGCTTTTTAGAGGAACCACAATTAGTAGTTGGTAATAAAACAGTACTTGAGCCTGGAATGGTATTTGCCGTTGATGGCGGGGCAAGTGCAAATAATTTTAGATCACAAGTTGGTGATAGTTTTATTATAACAAAAGAAGGATACGAACAAATTACACATCATTCTAAAAATATTGATGATCTAATAATTCCACATGGATGAAATCACAGTATTTAATACACATTGCTGTGGTGAAATTGGGGATGTAGTAACTGGAATTAAAGGCTTGAATTTTAAATCACCTGAGGAAGCTTCTAAAAAACTTTTTTTAGATAAAAAATGGAGAAATTTTTTTTTAAATGAACCTCGGGGAGGGGTCTTTAAACATTGTAATATTATTTTAGAGCCTTCAAATAAAAATGCAGATGCTGGATTTGTAATCATGGAACCAGAAGATAATCCTCCAATGAGTGGATCAAATACAATTTGTGTAACGACAGTCTTATTAGAAAAAAATATTGTTCAAATGAAATATCCTAAAACCATGCTTACACTTGAAGCTCCCGGTGGTTTAATAAAAATTGTTGCTGATTGTGAAAATAAGAAAGTTAAAAGTGTCACTTTAACTAATCTTGCCTGCTTTGCAGATAAAATAGATGTAGATTTAAAGACTAAAAATTATGGTACAATTAAAGTAAGTACTGCTTTTGGAGGTGACAGTTTTTTAATTTGTAATGCTAGTGATTTTAATCTTAAAATTGAACCAAAGAATGCAAATCAATTTGTAAATGTTGCTAAAGAATTATTGAGAGAAGCAAACGCATCTATAGGATTTGAACATCCTACTATTAAAGGATTAGACTATCTTTCCTTTTGCCAATTTATTGAACCCTTAAAAAAAAATAATCAATCATTACTTACAGGATTAAATACAGTTGTTATACGACCTGGGAAACTTGATCGTTCACCTTGCGGTACAGGCACTTCAGCAAGATTAGCAGTAATGAAAGAAAAAAATGAAATACAAATAAATGAAGAATTTATATCAAAGTCTATTATAGGATCTTCATTTAAAGCAAGTATTGAAAAGGAAATTAAAATTAATAACAAAAATTGTATTATTCCAAAAATAACAGGTAGTGCATTTATTACTGGAATACAAAGTTTATATATCGATAAGGATGATCCTTTTCCAGAAGGTTATAGATTAAATGACACATGGCCAGATTCATCAAGTTAACTGTGATTAAATAACACTAGCATGGCGAGTTAATTTATTTTACTTTCATCAACTATTCTAATAATTAATAAAACAAATGACAAAATTTAATGCCTGGAATGTAATTAAAAACGGTTTAAATGGTCAGTCTTATTGGACTAGACAATGGCGTGATCCAGAACCAAAAAGTAGTTATGATGTTGTAATAATTGGTGGAGGTTTACACGGTCTTGCCACGGCATATTATTTAGCAAAGAATCATAATATAAAAAATGTAGCTGTCTTAGAAAAAGGCTGGATTGGTGGAGGAAACGCTGGACGTAATACAACTATTGTAAGATCAAATTATATGATGCCAGGCAACCACGAATTTTATGAACATTCTTTAAAGTTATGGGAAAATTTAAGTCACGAATTAAATTATAATGTAATGTTTAGCCAACGAGCTCATGTCTCGTTATTTCATAGCCCTGGTGCTAAAGATTCAGTTTCACGGATTTATAATATTATGCGACTCCACGGAACTGATGCAGAACTTTGGGATTTAAAAACTTTAAAGAAAAAAATTCCACATTTAAATTATCATAATTCTAGATTTCCAATACTTGGAGCTGCAGTTCAAAAAAGAGCAGGTAATGCAAGACACGATGCAGTTGCATGGGGTTATGCAAGGGCTGCAGATACATTAGGTGTAGACATTCTTCAAAATTGTGAAGTTACAGGTTTTATAAGAAAGAATGGAAATATTGAAAGTATTCAAACTTCAAGAGGAATTATAAAAGGAAAGAAAATAGGATTTGCTGTTGCAGGCAATACTTCAGTATTATGGCAAATGGCAGAATTAGGCAACCTGCCAATTGAATCCCATAAACTACAAGCATTTGTATCTGAGGCTGTTAAACCACTTCTAGACCAGGTTGTTGTTTATGGTGTAGGTGGTGCGCATTTCTATATATCGCAGTCAGATAAAGGAAGCATGGTGTTTGGTGGTGATCTTGACTGGTATAAATCATATGCTCAAAGAGGAAATCTTCCTATGGTTCAAGATGTTGCCGAAGCGGCTATGGCAATATTTCCTTCACTTGGAAGAATAAGATTACTTCGTCATTGGGCAGGTGTTATGGACATGACAATGGACGGATCATTTTTTATTTGTAAAACGCCAATATCTAATCTTTATTTAAATGCTGGTTGGAACTATGGCGGTTTCAAAGCTAGTCCTGCATCAGGTTGGTATTTTGCTGACTTAATTGCAAATGAAAGCCCGCATAACTACGTACAAAATCATAATTTAGAAAGATTTGAAAAAGGTATCAATATTGATGAACGTGGCGCAGGACCTGATCCAAAATTGCACGGTTAAATGATTAGAATCAATTGTCCTTATTGTGGTGAAAGAGATCATAGTGAATTTAGTTATGGAGGAGATGCAACAATCAATTATCCCTCGTTAGATGCATCAGAGAAAGAATGGACTGAAGCTATATTTTTCAGAAAAAATATAAAAGGTTTTCAATTTGAAACATGGCATCATTCTAATGGATGTAGAATGTGGTTGGTAGTTGAACGTTCTACTGTCACTCATGAAATAAAAAGTGTCAAACCATGCCATCCGGATCTACAGAAGGTTGTAGAAAATAATAAATGAAGACAAAAAGAATAGATAACTATGGAAAAATTAATAGAGATAAAATTTTATCCTTTAGGTGGGATAAAAAAAATTACAAAGGTTTTGAAGGAGATACTCTAGCATCAGCATTACTTGCAAATAATATTGGTATAGTTGGTAGAAGTTTTAAATATCATAGACCAAGGGGAATATTTTCTAGTGGAGTCGAGGAATCCGGTGCTTTAGTTACTATTGGTTCAAAAGATAGAAGAGATCCAAATGTAAGAGCAACAACGCAAGAATTATATAATGGTTTGGAAGCAAGTGGTCAAAATGCATTTCCAAATGTAAATTTTGATCTAGCTGGAATAAATAATTACTTAGGTAGGTTTTTAGCAGCTGGTTTTTATTATAAAACTTTTATGGGAATACCTCCACTTGAATGGGGTAAAGGAACAGCCATATGGATGTTTTTTGAAAAGTTTATTAGAAAAGCTGCGGGAATGGGAAGTGCTTCTGGGTTACCTGATCCAGATACTTATGAGCATGCTCATGATTTTTGTGATTTAATTGTTGTAGGATCAGGACCTTCTGGTGTTGCAGCTGCAATAGAGGCAGCAGAAAAAAAATTAGATGTTATTTTAGTTGAGCAAGATAGTCTTATTGGAGGAAATCAACTTGCAGAAAATGATTTTGATAACTCACAAATTAAAAATCAACTTGAAAATCTAGGCATAAAAATAATGACTAGAACTACTGCATTCGGGTTATATGATAATTGTGTTGTTGGTTTATTAGAGAGAGTAACAGACCATATATCAGCATCAAATGTAAACATTCCACGCCAAAGATTTTGGACCATTAGAGCAAAGCATATAATTGTTGGTGCTGGAGCAATTGAAAGACACATTGCATTTAATAATAATGATATTCCTGGTGTAATGACCGTAAATGCATCAAAGCATTATTTGAATAGATATGGTGTACTCACCGGAAAAAGAATTGTGATAGCTACAAATAATGATTCTGTTTATGAAACAGCACATCAATTATCAGAAGCTGGGGCCAATGTAACTGTTCTTGATTCACGAACTAATTTTGAAATTGAGACAAATAAAAGTTTTGAAATAAGAAAAGGGTATGTACCTTATAATATTAATGGTTCAAAAAAAATTGATAGTTTAGATATATCAAAAAGTGAAACTATTAATAAATCTGAAACTATAAATTGTGATCAGGTTCTATTATCAGGTGGCTGGTCACCTGCTGTACATTTGTTATCTCACAGAGGCGTAAAGCCTAAATGGGATTATAACAATGCTTGTTTTTTACCAAGTGACACAAAAGAAAATATTACAATGGTAGGTTCTTCTAGAGGTTTATGGAATAAAAATGATTGTATTGCTTCTGGGATAGCAGGAACTACTGATGCGTTGAACCGTTTAGGTATTTCTAAAACAAATTATTTTTTCCCAAAACCTGGTGGATGGAAAAATCCCATACAACCACTTTATGAAGTAAAATATAAAAAATCTAGATCAAAAAGTTTTGTAGATTATCAACATGATGTAACAACAGATGACGTAAGACTCGCACATCGTGAAGGTTTCATTTCGGTAGAGCATCTTAAAAGATACACAACTTTAGGTATGGCAAACGATCAAGGAAAAATGGGAAATATCATTGGATTGTCTTTAATGGCTGAACTTTTAAATAAAGAAATTCCAGAAGTTGGAACTACTGTTTTTAGACCTCCCTATACTCCTGTATCTATAGGTGCCTTAAGCGGAAGAAATGTTGGAAAACATTTTAGGCCGTTAAGAGTAACGCCAATGCATCAATGGAATATTGATCATGGTGCAAAAATGATTGAAGTTGGATTGTATCAAAGACCTTGGTATTATCCCAAAGAAAATGAAACTTTAAGTGACTCTTATATAAGAGAAGCATCAACAGTAAGAAAAACAGTTGGAATTTGTGATGTAACATCATTAGGCAAAATAGCTATTCAAGGACCAGACTCTACCGAATTTTTAAATAGAATTTATTCGAATGGTTTTTCAAAACTACAAGTTGGAAAAGCTAGATACGGTATCATGTTGCGTGATGACGGTATTGTAATGGATGATGGCACATCTTGGAGATTAGCAGAAAATGAATATTTTATGACGACGTCTACAGGTGAAGCTGCAAAAGTGATGTCATGGTTAGAAGAATTACTTCAAACTAGATGGACAGATCTTAATGTTAATGTGACTAGTGTTTCTGAACAATGGGCAGGCGTATCAGTTGCAGGACCTAAATCTAGAGAAGTTCTCAATAATTGTGTCGATGATTCTTTGGTTATAACTAATAATAACTTACCTTTTATGGGTGTTACTTCAACATTTCTTAAAGGTAATATTCCTTGTAGGATTGCAAGAATTAGTTTTTCCGGCGAATTAGCTTTTGAAGTTTATGTCAAATCAGATTTTGCCAATACAATGATGGACTTACTTTGGGAAAATGCAAAAAAATATGATGGATGTTTATATGGATTAGAAGCTTTAGGTGCACTTAGAGTTGAAAAAGGTCATGTAACAGCTGCTGAGCTTGATGGGAGGGTAACTATTGATGATGCAGGTTTAAGCAAAATGGCATCTACAAAAAAATCATATATTGGAAGCGCAATGAGAAAACGAGGAGTTTTAAAAAATAATGATCGTGAAATTCTAGTAGGCTTCTTTCCTACAAACCTAAAAGAAACTTTTAATGCTGGAACTATTGTCTGTGAAAAAAATAATATTAAAGGACAGGGTATCGGAAGAATTACTTCAGTTACTTATTCTCCTGAACTTGGACATTGGATTGGATTAGGTTTTGTCAAGGGTGGTTTAGATAAATGGAAAGATACCAATTTAGTTGGGGCAGATCCTGTAAGAAATAAACAAATGAATTTAAAAGTTGTTTCACCACATATGATTGATCCTAAAGGAGAACGAATGTATGCATAGACATTCTGCACTAGAAACAATTTATAAGGTTGGAAAATATTCATCAAGCGAGAAACAATCTCTAACATTTAAAGAATTAAAAAGTTTAGAAATTTTACAAATTGCTTGTTGGCCTGACAAAATTGATGAAATGAATAATTTAATATCAAAAGAACTAAAAATTAAAAATATTCCTAGTTTTAATAAAGGGATAATTTTTGAAAATAAATCATTATGGAGAATGGAACCTTTGAAATGGTGGCTATTTAATAAAGAAATTGAAATAAGTGAGCAAATCGCAACAATTTTAGACATGTCTCATGCTTTCACAGGTATTGAAATTACAGGAGATAATTCATCATTATTTTTAAATAGACATCTTCCAATTGATTTAAGAGCTAGGAATTTTCCAGATCTATCATCTGCTAGCACAGCCATTCATCATGTCAGTGTTAAGCTATTTAAAATAACTTCCAATAACTACTGTCTATATATACCAAGAGGTTTTGCTTTATCAATTTGGGAGATCCTTCTTGAAACAGCAGATCAGTTTGGATACGAAGTATTAGAGAGATAGATAGATTATTTTAGGATAACGGAAACTGGTTATCAACTAATTACTAATGTATTTAGCAATTTGCATATAGTAAATTAATCATTTGCATCGCCACCTCCGGCACCTTTTGCTCTAGATTCCTCTGACTCAGGAACAAAAGTTCTAAAAGCTATTTTAGATATTTGATCCCAAGATTTTTTATCAGGATTAATACCCTTAGAGAGCATATTATTTATATTTGATGATGAAATATTAATATCTAATTTTTGTTCATTAAAAATTTTCTTTGTGAGTAAAAGATCAAAATTTCTTTGATAATTTGTAGAGATAATTTCTCTATTAACCCTAATATTTTCATTTGTTATTTGTACATCAATTTTTTGATCTAACAAAAACTGTGAATAGATATTTTTTTTGGCATACTTATAAAGCAAAGGTATTAGGAATATGGGGTCACTACAATTTTTAAAAGTTAATTTAAAATCATCCCTTTTATCTATTTTTGATACTAAATAATCAATCAATCCCGGGCCTATCACCAAAAAAGATTTATTTTCACAATCAAACTCATCATTTATTTTTGACGGATCTATACTGGCATTGAAAGTGTTATCTAATTCTTCAATTTTTAATTTTAATAATTTGATCCCATCCAAACCAAATATTTCAAGCCATGTTGTAATAAATGCAGCATCCTCATCTGATCCATAAGTGAATCCTAATCCTGAAAAAGCTCGTTGTGTATTAGTGTAGACTTCATAGTAAGAATAACTCACAGATATTAATATGTACTCATTGTTGCAAAACCCCATTCATCAACATTTTTATTACTCAGATCTGATAAATAAGGGGCTCCAGAAAAAAAACTTACTCTTAACCATCTATCTGACTTAGGATCATAACGATTAGCTCCAAAAAAAGATAACTTAAATCTTAACATATCAATTGGCATTGTTTTTTTATCAAGAACATTATCTTGAACTTCTGAAAAAGGATAATTTTTTAAAGATTGAATTCTCTTAACAATTCCTCTGTATTCTGGATGCATTAACAAAAATTCACAAATTAATTGTTTTTCATCTACATTTTTAATTTGCTTAAATAAATCATTAACCATTTTTGCTATTCCTAGATTTTGCTCCAATTCACTTCCTTGTTCATTATATCTTTCACCTAATCTAGGTTCTAACTTAGCTGCTGAAACATACCAAAATAAATAATTGCTATCTTTATTATTAAAATCAATATTTTTTATCCAAGAATATTTATCATTGATTGTTTTTTTCAAATCTCCAATAGATTGATTTCCATCAATATCCATTATCTCCTCATCTGCCATATCTTCTGCTAACTCTTCTGATATTTGAGGAAACAATTCAATCAGTTGTACTCTTGCAATTTCCTTAGTATCATTATTAAAATTCGAGTCACAATAATCTAGAATATCTAACCATTTAAATTTTAGAGAAAGATCTATGTCATTAATGTAGGAAATATATTTTTTTAAATCTTCAGTAGTTAATTTATTTTTATTAATTTGGAATTCATCACTTGTGTTAACTTCCTCAAGATAACTAAGAGCTTTATTCAAAAGTTTTTTATATTTTTCAAAAACTATATTATCTAACTCAATTTGAGAAATTTCTTCTAATGTCTTTGTGTACTGTTCCATCCACTTATTAATCAACTTTGGATGTTTAATGATAAAAGGTGCCATACCTAAACCTGTTGAATTACCAATACCTAAATGTTGTTTAATTTTTCTATCTAACTTTACTGCTTTTTTTGGGTTTATTTGCCTTGCAACATGTTCAACTAATTCAATACTAAATTCTCTAATTAAATAAACTGATAACATTTCTGCTCTAAAGGGCTGATTGAAAACAGTTATATTTTTTGTGTTAGTAAAATCTGATAATCCAAATTTACCACTACCATAAACAGCAGTAGTTCTTAGTAAGTACCCAACTTTATTTATTTCATAAATATCTGGCTGGTTACCATTTGAAAGACAATCGACAACATACTGAAACAATCTTACACTTTTATTTGCTCTGCTAAGAATTAATTCATCTGGAGAATTGCGACCTGATTCTTGCAGAGGAATTGTTTTTTTTAATCTATTTAGATCTTGCTCAGATAATTTACCTACATGTAATGTATAGGCTGTATCCCATTTACTAGCGATAACTCTATCACTTCTATCCTTATCATCTAGGAAAGCAGAGAAACATACAAGTGAATAAGTTTGTTTATTAATAATAATTTCATAAACAACTGTACCGTAACCATCTTTATCTAAATCAAATTTTGATTTATGTATTTCCCAATTGTCGTTAATCAATCTTCTTAACATACTTCTGGAAAAACTAAGGCGAGAAGGATAGCGTGAACCCATTCTTGATAGTTTCATGTAGTTATCGTTTTCTCTTACTTTTTGTAACATTTATTAAATATGTATAGTTAATTTTGGTTTTTTCATTAATAGAAGTATTAATCTATGTCAAAAATAAGTGAAGATATACTTCTAATTGATGGATTGGAATATTGTAATTGGAATAGGGAATTATTTGAAAATGCCCACCACGCTGGATTAACTGCAATCCATGCGACATTAGTGTATTGGGAAAATACTGAAGAGTCTTTTGAAAAAATAAATTATTGGCACCGCCTTTTTAAAGAGCATCATGACATTATTGCTCATGCAAAAACTACCGAAGATATTTTGGCTGCTAAAAAAAATAATAAAGTTGCAATTATTTTTGGTTTTCAAAATTCTGCTCCTATTGCGAATGATATATTTTTAATTGAAAAATTTTTTGAAGCAGGTGTAAGATTTATGCAACTCACCTATAATAATCAAACCCCACTTGCTGGAGGATGTTTTGAACCTAAAGACTCAGGTGTTTCACGATTTGGAAAAGCTGTTATTGAAGAAATGAATAGACTTGGCATGATTATAGATTTAAGTCATGCAGGAAAGCAAACTTGTCTTGATGCTATTGAAGTCTCAAATAAACCTGTGGCAATTTCTCATGCTAATCCAAATTTCTTTCATAAATCTAAAAGAAACATTGATACTGATATTTTACAAAAACTTGTTAAAAAAAATGGTTTTATTGGGTTAAGTTTATATCCTTACCATCTTAAAAATTTAGGTGATTGTACTATAGAAGATTTTTGTGAAATGGTTAAGGAGCTAGTAAACCTAATTGGTGAAGACAATATTGGAATAGGCTCTGATCTTTGTTTAAATTGGCCTGATGATGTAGTTATGTGGATGAGAAATGGAAAGTGGACCAAAAATATCGACTATGGAGAATCTAAAGATAAAAATCCAAAATGGCCTAAGTTACCAAGTTGGTATAAGCAACCAAGTGACTTAAATAATTTATTTTATTTAATGTGTGAAAATAATATTCCAGAAAAAGTTTCTACAAAAATAATAGGTCAGAATTGGTTTAACTTCATGAAAAATCAATTTTAGTTTCTACGACTAATAAAAGAAGCTGATAGCAAACTTATTATTACAATCGAAGCACCAATCATTTGATAAATTTCTAAATTTTCTTTTAATAAAAAAACAGCTCCAAGAACACCGACCACTGGTTCTAAATACAAAAATAAAGCGGTATATGATTGTCCAATCTTTGGGATAGCAATTAATTGTGATAAAAGTGCAAAGCTATAACACACCGAAGGAATCAAAATTAAAAGATAAATATTGATATCAAAATTAAAATTTAAAGAAAAAAATATTTTTAATATTACAAAGAAGAAAAAAGTATTAAAAAAATTTATAAAGATATTAATTGGTATTGGTGAAATACCTTTAAAAGACATTTTTTGATTTACTATAATCATACTAGTTGACCCAAGTGATGCAAGAAAAGCTAAAAGAATACCTACTATATTTATGACTTTAAAAGATGGTCCTATAACTAAAACAATTCCTAAAAATGTTACAAAAAAGAGAATCTTTACAGTTAATGAAATTTTTTCTTTATCGACAATAATAGAAAATAGAAGAACATATATTGGATAGAGGCAAAAAATAAGAATTGTTAAACTAACTTCAATAAATATAACTGAAGTCAATAATCCAAGCGTTAATAATATTGAACCCGCTGATATAGATAAAAAGTATTTGAGGTTCTTTTTAAAAATTTCTAATAGATTCTTTTGATATGGGATAAAAGGTACTATAATTATCGAAGCAACTGCGTAACGTAAAAAAATAGTTAATGCTACAGAGGCTCCTGAATTATATGCTATTTTTGTAGTAGGGCCAATTAAGCCAAACAAAATTCCAGCAACTAAAGCAAAAATAACTCCAAATATGAACATTTTTTTAAATTAACTTTTGACTATTTGTTTTCATGCAGTTATTCAAGCTTCATTACAAAATATATTATGAATGACACATCTCAAAGTTTCGTTAAATTTGAAAAGATAGATAAAAGTTATGATGGAGAAGTACTAGTAGTAAAAAACTTAAACTTGGACATTGCTAAGGGTGAATTTGTAACAATGTTAGGTCCATCAGGGTCAGGTAAAACAACAACTTTGATGATGTTAGCTGGTTTTGAAACTCCTACAAATGGTGAAATATTTTTGGATACTAAACCAATAAGTAAAATACCTCCTTATGAAAGAGAAATTGGAATGGTATTTCAAAACTATGCTTTATTTCCCCATATGACTGTTGCGGAAAATTTATCATTCCCTCTAGAAGTGAGAAAAATTTCAAAACCAGATATTAAAGAAAAAGTGCAGAAAGCTCTTGATATGGTAGAGTTAGGTAATTTTGGTACTAGATTTCCTGCTCAATTATCTGGTGGACAACAACAAAGAGTTGCTTTGGCAAGAGCGCTTGTATTTGAACCTCGCCTAGTATTAATGGACGAACCTTTAGGTGCACTCGATAAGAATTTACGTGAACAGATGCAATACGAAATAAAACATATTCATGATAGAATTGGCATAACAGTTGTGTATGTTACTCATGACCAAAGTGAAGCATTAACAATGTCCAATAGAATTGCAGTATTCAATGATGGAATTGTACAACAATTGTCTACACCTGATATCTTGTATGAAAAACCTGAAAATTCTTTTGTTGCAAAATTTATAGGTGAAAATAATACACTTAATGGTGTTGTTAGGGAATTGAATGGATCATCATGTACTGTTGAATTGGATGGTGGTTTTGGAACGGTGAAAGCATTAAAAATTAATGTGAATGAAGTTGGAGAAAAAACCCAACTATCTATAAGACCAGAACGTGTTTCAATTGATAAAACAACATCTGACTCCAACAATTTTTCAGGTAAAATTGAAGAACTAATTTACCTAGGAGATCACATCAGAGCTAGGCTTGATGTTTGTGGTAATAATGAGTTTATAGTCAAGGTTCCAAATGAAGGAAGTTTTAATCATAAAGAGGGTGATGAACTTAAATTAAGCTGGAATTCTGAAGATGTTCGAGCATTAGATCTATAATTATACTTTTTTCTTTATATTTAGCCAAAATTTTTTACTTTTACCCCTTTTTTTTCATTTAACGACATGTTATTACACGAGCATTACAGACATAATCTTAAGATTAAATAATTAAAAATAGGAGGATATATATGTCTAAATTTTTAAAAGCCTTCTTATTTGTGTCACTTGTATTTGCTCCTTTTGCAGCTAGCGCTGTAACAGTTGCTTCATGGGGTGGTGCTTATACAGAAAGTCAACAAAAAGCTTATGCTGATACATATTCTGATCCTAGCTCAATTGTCTTTGAAAACTACAATGGAGGTTTAGGTGAAGTAAGAGCTCAAGTAGAAAGTGGAAGTGTTACTTGGGATTTAGTAGATGTATTACCATCTGATGCAATCACAGGTTGTGATGAAGGTCTATTTGAAGATATTTCTTCTGAAATTGCTGAATTATCAACTCCAGGCCCTGATGGTGAATCAATGTTAGAAGATATGGAAAATAATGGTCTTGAATACCACTCTGGTTGGGACTGTTGTGTACCACAAATCTTTTGGACATACGTTGTATTTTATGACCCAGATGCATTCCCTGGAGAGAAACCAGACAGTATGGCAGACTTTTTTGATACAGAAAAATTTCCTGGTAAAAGAGGTATTCATACTTGGGCTACAGGTGTAATCGAAAAAGCTATGGTAGCAGATGGAGTAAGTCCAAATGCAGTTCCTACAGTTTTAGCTAACCAAACAGGTGCTATTGATAGAGCATTTGAAGTTATGGACAGAATTAAGGACGATGTTGTTTTCTGGTCTGCTGGTTCACAACCACTTGAGTTAGTAAAAAGTGGTGAAGTTATTATGGCTATTGCATATAACGGTCGTGTAGGTGCAGCAAACTTAGCTGAAGGTGAAAACTTTGAGTATATTTGGGAAGGTCAGGTTTTAGACCAAGAGTATCTTTGTCTAACTGCTGGAGCTCCTAATAGAGATGCAGCTATTGACTTTATGATGCATGCTTCAACTCCTGAAGCACAAGCTGAACAAGCTAAATATATTACATATGGACCAATGAGAGCATCTGGTATTCCAATCATTGAAAACAATGAGCCTTGGGGACCAGGAGGTGTTGATATTATGCCTCATATGCCCAACACACCAGAACGTTTAAAAGTTTCAATCGTGAGTGATCCACAATGGTGGTCAGATTACGGTGCAGAAATTAACGAGCGTTATGCTGCATGGATGGGTAACTAAGCTTGATAAATTAAAATTTGTAATTTAATCTAAAGGCGAGAATTATCTCGCCTTTTTATTTGGAGGTTACTATTTCTACAGCTGAATTATTAACTACTGACGGTATCCCACTTAAACAAAGTCTTCGCAAAGCTGAAAGAAGAAATAAACTTCGAGCTTTTCTTCTAGTTTTTCCTTTACTTCTTTTTATTATTGTTACTTTTGTAATGCCAATCGGAGATATGCTTCTCAGGAGTGTTGACGATAGCCAAATTAATTCAGTTTTTCCCAAAACTTTTGAAGAATATAAAAACTGGGATAAAGGAGCAGACGAACTACCTCCAGAAGAAGTATATAAAAGTCTTTTTTTCGAACTAGCCAATGGAGACAAAAGGCAGATAGGTAAAGCTTTAACAAGAATGAATTATGCTAAATCTGGCTGGAAAAGTTTAATAAAAAAAACCACTAGAGAAATAAAAAAAATTGTAAAAAAGGGCGAAGAGCCTGTTTCGTACAAAGATACATTTATAAAAATAAATAAGTTTTGGGGTGATCCAACTTACTGGTACTCTTTTAACCAAATGGTAAATGATAGATCTTCAATTTATTATTGGAACGCACTTGATAGAACATTTGATGAAGATGGAGATGTTGTTCTACAAGATGAAAAAAGAAGAATGTATATAAAAACTTGGCTTAGAACTTTTAAGGTAAGTGTATATGTTACAATTTTTTGCTTAATTCTTGGTTTTCCGGTTGCTCATCTATTAGCTAATCTACCTCTTAGATACAGTAATCTTTTAATGATTTTTGTACTATTACCCTTTTGGACTTCCTTACTTGTGAGAACAACAGCATGGATTGTAATGCTTCAACAAAATGGCGTTATCAATGGAATTTTAGTTTGGTTAGGTGTTATAAGCGATGATGGTCGTATTCAAATGGTTTACAATGAGGCTGGAACTTTAATTGCTATGACTCAAATTTTATTACCATTTATGATTTTACCTTTGTATAGCGTAATGAGAGTAATTCCTAAAAGTCATATGAGAGCAGCTCAAAACTTAGGCGCTAAACCTGCAATGGCATTTTGGCGTGTTTACTTGCCACAGACTATTCCTGGAATAAGTGCTGGAGGTTTATTAGTATTTGTCCTTGCAATTGGATATTTTATAACCCCTGAATTAGTTGGAGGAAAAGATGGTAAATTAATTGGAAGTTGGATAGCATACCATTTAAAAACTACACTCAATTGGGGATTGTGTGCTGCTCTTGGAGGTATACTTCTTGGTATAATGCTGATCTTCTATTGGCTTTACAATAAAATTGTTGGAATAGACAACATAAAGTTAGGATAATAATATGGCTCTCCCAAGTTACGCATCACCAGTTCAAAGAACATACTATTACTTTTATTTATTTTTTTGCACTGTAGTTTTCTTCTTTTTAATAGCACCACTATTTGCAATTATTCCAATATCTTTCAGCGTTTCACCTTTTATGGTTTTTACAGAAGGAATGCTGGCTTGGCCCCCTGATCCTGAAGCTTGGTCGATACGATGGTATAAAAATATGATTGGTGATTGTAGTGCTGACGTCGTTTCATCTACAGTCCCATGTTCAACAAAGTGGATGGTTGGTACAGTAAATAGTTTTTATATAGGTATTATTGCAACTGTTATTGCTACAGCTTTAGGAACACTGGCAGCTCTTGGTTTAAGTAGACCACATATGCCATATAAAGGTTTGATAATGGCAATATTAATTTCACCAATGATTGTTCCATTAATTATAACAGCTGCAGGAATGTTCTTCTTCTATGCAAGAATAAATCTTGTTTATACTTTCACAGGTGTAATTCTTGCACATGTTGCTCTTGCTACACCTTTTGTAGTAATCACTGTAACGGCAACATTAGTTGGTTTTGATATGAATATGGTAAAAGCAGCTCAAAGCTTAGGTGCTAAACCAATGAGAACATTTTTTAAAGTCATTATGCCATTGATTTTACCAGGTATTATATCAGGAGCTTTATTTGCGTTTATTACATCATTTGATGAAGTTGTTATAGTTATGTTTATGGCTAGTATTGATCAGTTAACTATTCCAAAACAAATGTGGGCCGGGATACGACAAGAAATTAGCCCTGTTATTTTATGTATGGCTACTTGTTTAGTGCTTCTTTCTATATTTTTATTAACTACAGTTGAGCTACTTAGAAGAAGGTCTGAAAAACTCAGAGGTATTAAAGCTCGATAGAACAGTGAAGAACATTGCTGTTATTGGTGCTGGCATAGTTGGTATATGTAGCGCATATTTTTTAAAAAAATCTGGATTTAATGTAACTTTAATTGACAGGGAGCAGCCTGGTTCAATGACAAGTTTTGGTCATGCTTGTACTTTTGCAGACTATGCAAATGTTCCTGTAAATTATCCTGGATTGATTTGGGATATACCATCAATGCTCTTAAGAAAAGATGGACCTTTGGCAGTTGATTTTTTTTATATTTTAAAGAACTTGCCTTGGGCAATAAGTTTTTTAAAAAACTGTAAAAAAGAAAAAGTTAATGAAATAGCAAACTCTCTTACCAACCTATTAAAACACTCACAAATATCTTACGATGAAATTTTTCAAGATGTAAATGTAAAAGAATATATTAGTCATGAAGAAAATCTTTATCTTTTTGATTCAAAAAAATCTTATGAAAATTATGAATACGCAAACATTATTAGAAAAAATAATAACGTTAAAGTAAGAAATTTAAATAAAGATGAAGTTAAAGAATTAGAACCAAATTTAGCTGATGTTTATTATTCTGGGCAAGTCTTTACTGGATCGAGACACACAACAAATCCATTAGCAATAAGTACTAAAATTTTTGAAAAGTTTTTAGAATTAGGTGGTATTTATATAAATCAAAATATAAAAAATTTAACGCAGAAAGAAAAAAATATTGAATTATTTTTAGAAAATAAAAAACTTTATTTTGATAAAATAATTGTAAGTGCTGGTGCTTGGTCCAATGAAATTGCAAACAAGCTTGGAGATAAATTCCCTCTTGACACCGAAAGAGGATATCACCTTTTATTTGAAACTGATGAGAAATTAATAAATCGTCCCGTTGCTTGGTCTGAGTCTGGATTTTATTTAATACAAATTCATAATGGTATAAGAGCTGCTGGTACAGTTGAAATAGCAGGTTTAAATAAACCACCTAATAAAAAACGTCTTGAAATGATAGAAAGACAATCAAGAAAGGTTTTACCTCAATTGAAAGAAGTAAGATCAACATGGATGGGTAGAAGGCCTACTTTACCAGACTCATTACCTGTTATTGGAAAGTCTCGCAAAAATAATAATGTCATTTATGCATTTGGACATCAACATATTGGCTGGACTTTAGGAGCTGTTACGGGAAAAATTATTGATAGTTTATCAAAAGATCAATTGCCAAATATAGATATCAGCGCTTATTCTCCTAACCGATTTTAACCTAAACTAATTCCAACATTTTTGACTTGAAGATAAGATTTAAGTCCATCTACTCCTTTTTCACGGCTATATCCTGATTGTTTATAACCTCCAAAAGGAGTTGCATGATTTCCAGTAAACCATTTATTTACATATACTTGACCAGCTTCTAATTTGCTTGCAGTCCAAGATGCTTTTTTAAGATCTTTTGTAAACACTCCAGCACCTAAACCATACTCAGTATCATTAGCAATATCAATTGCCTCTTCTTGATCTTCATATTCAAGAACTGATAGTACTGGACCAAAAATTTCTTCTCTGGCTACAGTCATACTTTGTTTAACATTGTTTAGAACTGTTGGTTCCATAAAATATCCTTCACGTTCTAATCTTTTTCCACCATACGCTGCTTCTGCTCCTTCTTGGATTCCTGATCTTGCATAACCTTCAACTTTTTGAAGCTGATTTTCAGATATAACCGGAGTTAGGTCTGTATCTTTTTCTATACCAGGTCCAATTTTTAAAGTTTTACTCATATCAACAAGCTTATCAACTAATTCATCTTTGATTGATTTATGAACTACCAATCTAGACATCGCTGTACAAATTTGTCCTGCAACACTAAATATTCCTGAACGTGCACTCTCTAAAACTTCATTTAGATCTGCGTCAGGGTACACTATACCAGCTGACTTACCACCTAATTCAACTACAGCAGGTATAGCTTTGTCAGCACAAGCATGAAGTATCTTTTTTCCAGTTGCGACTGAACCTGTAAATACTACGTGATTTACATCTTCATGAGATACAAGATAAGATCCTGCCTCATTCCCATATCCACAAATTATGTTTATTAATCCTTCAGGTACTCCAGCATTTTGTATTGCTTTAGCAAAAACTGTTGCTGACAAGGGGGTTAATTCTGCAGTTTTAATAATTGTTGAATTTCCTGTAGCAAAAGAACATGACAGTGATCTTCCAATCATTGATAATGGAAAATTCCATGGCACAACATGTGCTGATACACCAAATGGTTCTAAAACTGTGTAATCAAAAACATTTTTTGCAACAGGTATTGTTTTACCTTCAAGTTTATCTGTTAAGCCTGCATAATAATCAAACATATCTGCTACATCATTGAATTCTTTAATTGCTGAAGCAATATTTTTTCCATTTTCATAACAAAGAAGCTCACCACCTTCTTTTGAAACCTTTCTTGTCTCTTCTGCAATTTTTCTCATTAGTTTCGCTCTTGAAAGTAAAGGCATATCAACAAGTACTCTGCTGTTATAAGAATTTTTAGCTGCTTCAACCGCAAGATCAACTTCATTTTTTTTTGCACATGAAATTTCGCCAATGATTTTACCATTTGAAGGATCATCAACCTTTATTGTTTCTTTGGACTCACTTTCAATCCATTTATTATTTATAAAATTCTTATATTTTTCCATTTTCTGCGTTTTTTAATCAATTATTTTTGTTTCATTCTTTATCATTTAGGATATGAAAATGATACAAATTTAATTTTAAGAAACATGAGTATTACATTTAATCAGTTAAAAAAACTAATAACAAAAAAAGAAATAGATACAGTTTTAGTTTGCGTATCAGATATGCAAGGTAGACTAAATGGTAAAAGAGTTACTGGAAAAGCTTTTATTGATTATGTCTATAAAGAAACGCATATGTGCGATTATCTTTATACCGTCGATATGGATATGTTTACTGTACCCGGATATAAATCTTCTTCATGGGAAACGGGTTATGGTGATATGACTGTAATTCCAGATCTCAAAACGATAAAGGTAGCAAATTGGTTAAATAAAACAGCTATAGTAATATGTGATTGTTTAGACCATTCAGGAAAAAAACCACTTATTCATTCAACAAGACAGATATTAAAAGATGTTTTAGCTAAGGCAGACAAAATGGGATTTCAATCTATGGTTGGCTCAGAATTAGAATTTTTTCTTTTTAATCAAACTTATGAAGAAATTCATAATAATAATTATACAAAACTTAAAGAGTCTTCTTGGTATATTGAAGATTATATGATTTTCCAAACTACGAAAGAAGAGGATGTGATGCAGGAATTAAGAAATTCTCTTCTAGATAGTGGGATTTATGTAGAATGTTCAAAGGGTGAAGCAGCTCCAGGACAAGAAGAAATCAATGTTGTTTTTTCTGATGCATTAAACATGGCTGACAATCATATTTTAATTAAAAATGCGACAAAAGAAATTGCTTATAAACATAACAAAGCTGTCACCTTTATGGCTAAATATAACAAAGATGTTTGTGGAAGTTCATGTCATATTCATAACTCTTTATTCGATAAGAAAACAAAGAAAAATATTTTTTATAACCCTAAGGATAAATATGGCATGTCTGATATTTTTAAAAGTTATCTTGCAGGACAAATTAAATTATTGCCAGATATATCAATTTTTTTAGCACCAAATATTAATTCTTATAAAAGATTTCAAGATGGATCATTTGCTCCTACAAAATCTGTTTGGGGTATTGATAATCGTACTGCTGGGTTTAGACTAGCTGGTCATGGATCATCCATAAGAATTGAATGTCGAGTCCCAGGAGCTGATGTTAATCCTTATCTTTCTTTTGCTGCTTTAGTTGGTGCTGGTTTATACGGTATTAAAAACAAACTTAAATTAGATAAACCTTATTCAGGGAATATTTATGAGAAAAAAGTAAATGAAGTTCCTAAAACACTTAACGAAGCAATTCAACTTGCTAAAAAATCTAATTTTTTAAAAGAGATATTTCCACAAGATGTACTAGATCATTATATCCATGCTGCTGAATGGGAACAAAAAGATTATGATGGTTCAGTTAATGATTGGCAGTTACGAAGATACTTCGAACGAGGCTAATATTACTAAATGTTTGAGACTATTACTCCAATAGACAACTCCGTCTTACTTAAAAGAGAATATGCAACAGAAGAAGATATTGAAACAAGTCTCAGTAATTCCTATTCTGTAAGACAACATTGGAAAAATATATCTCTAGAAGAGAGAAAAAAGTCAGTTTTAAATTTTGTAGAAATTTTTTTAAAGAATAAAGATGTTTCTAGTAATTTATGTAAGCAAATAGGTAGACCTATAGCACAGTGCCCAGGAGAGATGCGAGGTTTTGAAGAAAGAGCTCGTTATATGATTGAAAATGCTGATAGAGCATTATCTAGAGTTGTTTCAATTAAAAATGATGAATTTGATAATTATATAAACAAAGAACCACTAGGGACTATATTTGTAATTGCACCATGGAATTACCCTTTCAACACTTCTGTTAATTCAATTGTACCAAGTTTACTTGCAGGTAATGCAGTTATATTAAAACATTCTTCTCAAACTCCACTTTGTGCTGAAGAATTATATGAGGCAGCTAAACAATCTTCATTACCAAAAAATATTTTTCAGTATTTACATTTAGATCATGATCAAACATCAAGAATAATTTCAGATTCAAGAATTAATCATGTTTTATTTACAGGTTCTGTAAGTGGCGGAAAAAAAATAAAAAAATCTATAGGCACTAGATTTATTGGAGCCGGTCTAGAGTTAGGTGGAAAAGATCCAGCTTATGTTAGAGCTGATTGTGACTTAGATCATGCTGTTGAAAATTTAGTTGATGGATCATACTTCAATTCTGGTCAATCTTGTTGTGGTATCGAAAGAATTTATGTTGATAAAAAAATATACAATACATTTGTAGAAAAATTTAAAGATGTAACTGAGAAATATATTTTAGGAAATCCACTAGAGATGGAGACAAATTTAGGTCCAGTAGTGAAGCAATCTGCTGCAAATTATATTAGATCTGAAGTTAACAACGCAATTAGTCAAGGTGGAAAGAATATTATAGATAACAAAAAATTTAATTTAGATGATGGTAATAATTGTTATGTAAGCCCAAGTGCACTCATTAATGTCGATCATTCGATGAAATATATGATGGAAGAAATATTCGGTCCTTCAGTTGGAATAATGAAAGTAGAAAATGAAAATGAAGCTTTATCTCTAATGAATGATAGTTCTTATGGGTTAACAGCAAGTATTTGGACAAATGATAAGTCTTTTGCAGAAAATTTTGGAAAAAATGTTGAGACAGGAACTTTTTTTATGAATAGATGTGATTACTTAGATCCTGGCTTAGCATGGACCGGTGTAAAAGATACTGGAATTGGCGTTACTTTATCTGTTCTAGGATTTGATCATTTAACAAGAGCAAAAAGCTATCATATAAGAAATATTTAAGATTATGGAAAATATTAATTGGAATTATCCTACTACAATCTGGTTTGGTGTTGATAGAATAAAAGAAATACAAAAAGCCTGTGAAGAATTAAATATTCAAAAACCATTAATTGTTACTGATAATGGAATTTTAAAAACAAACATTATTAATAAGTTAAATGATTGTTTAGATAAACAGGCAATTGTTTATAGTGATGTTAAATCAAATCCTACAGGTAAGAATGTTGAAGATGGTGTTAAAGCATTTAATGAAAATAAACATGATGGAGTAATAGCTGTTGGTGGAGGATCGGGTATGGATACAGGAAAGGCAATTGCATTCATGGCCAAGCAAGAAAGACCAATCTGGGATTTTGAAGATATTGGTGACTGGTGGACTAGAGCTAATGCAGATTCAATTTTTCCTATAATTGCTCTACCTACTACAGCTGGAACAGGTTCTGAAACTGGAAGAGCTTCAGTTTTTACAAATGAAAAAACACAAGAAAAAAAAATAATTTTCCATCCAAAAATGCTTCCATCAATTGTTATTCTTGATCCAAATTTGACAATTCCACTTCCTGCAAATTTGACAGCCTTTACAGGAATGGATGCACTAGCTCATTGCTTAGAAGCATATTTGTCGAATATTTTTCATCCTTATTCTCAAGGTATTGCATTAGAGGGCATTAGATTAGTAAAAAATAATCTTGTTCTTGCTTTTAATGATGGATCAAATCTAGAAGCTAGATCGCATATGCTAGCATCTTCATCTATGGGCTCAATAGCTTTTCAAAAGGGTTTAGGTGCTATCCATTCTTTAAGTCATCCTGTTGGTGCAATTTATAATACACATCATGGATTAACCAATGCAGTATTTATGCCATATGTTTTACAATATAATAAAAAAGGAATTGAAGAAAAAATTATTGATATTTCAAGATATATAAATTTAAAATCAGCAACATTTAATAATTTTATGGATTGGATTTTAGAGCTTAGATCTAATTTAAATATTCCTCATACTTTAAGTGAAATAATTGATGATGACAAAAATTTAGAAAAAATGAGTTTAATGGCTTTTAATGATCCATCAACAAGTACAAATCCTATACCAGTTAACGCAGAAGATTTTTTAAAAATGTATATAAACGCCTTTAAAGGTGATTTATAAATTTATAGCGTTGCTCCAATTATCCAAGGATTAAATTCATCGTCACCATAATCATTTATTTCACTCTTTGATTTTTCACCCGATGCAACTGAAATTATTTTATCAAATATTTCTTTGCCAACTTCATTAACGCTTGCAACATTATCCATAATAGTACCAGCATTGATGTCCATATCTTCACTAAGTTTATTATACATATTTGTATTTGTTGCTATTTTAATACTCGGAGTGGGTTTAAATCCAAAGCACGAACCTCGACCAGTAGTAAAACAAATAACATTAGCGCCAGAAGCAACTTGACCAGTTACAGATACAGGATCATAACCTGGAGAATTCATAAAGTTAAAACCTTTGGTTTTTACCTGTTCAGCATAATCGAGAACATCAACCATATTTCTATTTCCAGCTTTGGATACTGCACCTAATGACTTTTCCAGAATTGTAGTTAAACCTCCTTTTTTATTACCAGGACTTGGATTATTATCTAATGTGCTATCGTTGCTAGCAACATATTTTTTCCACCATTCAATTTGTTTATTTAGTTTTTCTATATTTTTTTCGTTTAATGATTTTTCAAATAATAAATGTTCGGCTCCATATATTTCTGGAGTCTCTGATAGTAATGTTGTTCCGCCATGATCAATAATCATATCTGAAGCAAAGCCTAGTGCAGGATTTGCAGTTATCCCAGAATACGAATCTGAACCACCACATTGCAAAGCAACTGTTAGTTCTGAAACAGGAATATTTGTCCTAGAAATACTATTGATTTCATTTAGTTGATTAAAAATGTTTGAAGTTACTTTCGTTATTATTTCATTTGTTCCACCTTCGTCTTGAATATTCAAATATTCAATATTTCTTTTTTCCTGATCATTGTTGTACAAACTTATTTGGGCACATTCGCATCCAAGTCCAATAACAAAAACTTTTCCAAAATTAGGATGAATTTTAAAACCTTCAATAGTTCTGTTAAATACATTCATGGCATATCCAGAAGTATTCATCCCACAACCTGATGAATGTTTTAAACAAACTGCCCCATCAATGTTATCAAAATTATTATCTTTTAAATAATTATTTATTTTATCAGATATTTTTTTAACAACTGTTGCCGAACAATTAACTGTACTAATTAAACCTATATAATTCCTAGTACCTGATGATCCATTATTTCTTTTGAAACCCTTAAAGTATTCTGTTTTTTCACTTTTATTAATATCATTTCTAATATCTTTACGGATATATTCTCTTTTGAATTCACTATATCCCATATTATGGGAATGTACATGTTCACCAGGTTCTATATTTTTATTTGAGATTCCTATTATCTGACCATACTTAAAAATAAAATCACCACTTTTAATTTTTTTTAAAGAAATTTTATGGCCATAAGGAATATTATTTATAGATTTAATTCCATAATTTATATTAATATTCTGAGGAATATCCATTGGAGCAATTCCAATATTATCTTTTTCATTTAATTTGATTATGTTAAACATAACTTAGATTAATATATCATAAATAATCATGAACGAAATCGCAACTTATCCTTCACTAAAAGATAGAGTAGTGCTTATTACAGGAGGTGCCTCAGGAATTGGGGAAAGTATTGTCGAACAATTTGCTTCTCAAAAATCAAAAGTTGCATTTTTAGATATAAATGATGAGTTAGGTAACGAATTATCAAAAAAAATTAAAAACAAATATGATATTGACAGTCTATTTGTAAAATGTGATTTAAAAAATATAGAACAACTTAAAAGTTCATTAGAGAAAGTAAAAAAAGAAATTGGGCCAATTTCAATTCTGGTAAATAATGCAGCAAATGATGAGAGACATGATCTAGATAGTGTCACCCCTGAATATTGGGATGATAGAATGAATATTAATTTAAGACATTATTTTTTTGCAACCCAAGCTGTCTATAAAGACATGAAAGATTTAGGTAAAGGTTCTGTTGTAAATATAGGTAGTTTTTCATGGATGATTTCTCAAGGCGGTATGCCTGGATATACCACTGCAAAATCTGCTATTATGGGATTAACAAGAACTTTAGCAAGAGATTTAGGTGTCTATAACATTAGAGTAAATTGTATTGTTCCTGGTTGGATCATTACGGAGAGGCAAAAAAAATTATGGCTTACTCCAGAAATCAAAAAAACTCAACTTGAGAGACAATGTATTAAGAGAATGCTTATGCCTGAAGATATATCAAAGCCAGTTTTGTTTTTTGCATCTGATCAAAGTTCTGGTTGTACCGCACAAAATTATGTAATTGATGGCGGCATAGTTAATTAATGAAAAAAAAATCCAAAATTGCTTTTGGTAGATTAGACTTACTTAGAAATGATACTTTAAATAATAAAAATAAAATTAGAATTGGTTTTATTGGTGGAGGTCCTAATTCATTTATTGGATACACTCATAGGTTATCAGCAAGATTTGATAATAAATTTGAATTTGTTGCTGGAATATTTTCAAAAGATAAAAAAAAATCTAAATCTTTTGGTTCTTCATTAGGATTAGCTGATGATCGTTGTTACAGTGATTATAAGTCTATGGCATCCGCTGAGTCAAAAAGAAATGATGGTATTCAAGCGCTTGGAATAATGACTCCATCGGGTGATCATTATAAGATAGCAAAAGTATTTATTGAAAAAGGCATACATATTATTTGTGACAAACCTTTAACCGCAACGGTTGAGGATGCTGTTAAATTAAAAAAAGTAATTTTAAAAAATAAAATTGTATTTGCATTAACACACAATTACTCAAGCTATCCAATGCTACGAGAGGCAAAAAATATTATTTCAAATCATAAATTAGGAAAAATCAATTTAATAAATGTTGAGTACCCCCAAGGTTATACAGTCGGAGTAAAAAAGAAAGATGAAAAAAGAACTTTAAAATGGAGACTAGATAAAAAACAATCTGGGCCCTCAATGATATTATCTGAAATTGGAACTCACGCGTATCATTTGTTGAGATATGTGACTGGATTAGAAGCAAATGAAATATCAGCAGAAGTAAATTCATTATCCTCAGAAATTTCAGTTGATGATAATGCTTTTGTATTATTAAGAATGCGAAATAAGGCAAGAGGTATAATCTGGGTATCGTCTGCTGCTACTGGTGGAGAAAATGGTCTAAAAATTAGAGTGTATGGAACAAAAGGTTCAATAGAATGGTTACAGGATGATCCAAATAATCTAAAGTTTACAGAACTAGATAAACCAATGAAAGTTATAACAAGAGCAAGTAAATTAGTATCTAAATTTTCACTCTCATCTTCAAGAATTGCTGCTGGTCACCCAGAAGGTTTCTTTGAAGCTTTTGCAAATATTTATTCAGAATTTGCTGATCAGATTCATAATAAAAATAAAAAATATTCATTTCCAACAATTGATGATGGTGTCGCTGGTATTAAATTTATTTATGCAGCAAAAAAATCTTCTAATTTAAATTCAAAGTGGATAAAAATCTAAAATGATTAATTTTACCTTATTAGGAACAGGAAGAATTGGGAAATTACATGCGTCAATCATAAATGATCATCCAGAAGCGAGCCTCAAATATGTTTATGACATTGATACAAGCTCTGCTAAAAAAATTGCAAAAAAATATAGTTGTGAAATTGCAAAGACTGCAAAAGAAGCAATTTCTTCAGATCAAATAAATGCTATTTTAATTGCTTCTGCCACACCGACTCATACAGATTATATTTCTCTAGGAGCAGAATGTAATAAAGCTATATTATGTGAAAAGCCAATTGATTTAGATATAAATAAAGTAAATAAATGTTGGCAAAAAATTAAAAAATATAAACCAACTATACAAATTGGTTTTAATCGTAGATTTGATCCTAATCATAATAAAGTACAAAGTGAGGTTCTATCAGGAAAGATTGGTAAAATTGAAATGATTGTAATCACAAGTAGAGATCCTTCTCCACCTGGTATTGATTATTTAAAACAATCGGGTGGAATTTTTAGAGATTGTTCAATTCATGATTTTGATTTGGCACGATTTATTCTTAATAATGATCCAATTGTAGAAGTTTTTGCACAAGGTTCTGTAAATGTCTCAAATGATTTTAAGGTTACCAATGATTATGACACAACTATGTGTTTTATGAAATCAAAAAAAGGTGTTTTAGTTCATATAAATAATTCAAGAAGAGCTGTCTATGGTTATGATCAAAGACTCGAAGTATTTGGAAGTAATGGAATGTTAATTTCTGATAATGTTCCAAATAATGATATCAATTACTATAATCAAAATTTATCATTTGCAAAAAAACCTATTAAAAATTTTTTTATTGAAAGATACAAAGATGCTTATCAAATACAATTAGATCAATTTATTAAATCAATAAAAAATAAAAAAAATATATCAGTCACTTTTGAGGATGGAAAGAATGCTTTAATTCTTGCTAATTCAGCTACTAAATCAGCAAAATTAAATAAAGTTGTAAAACCAAAATTTTAGTTATAGATAAATTCTATGAATGAACAATTTAAAGATAAGGTCATTATAGTTACAGGTAGTACACAAGGTAGTGGTGCTGAAACAGCGAGATTATTAGCTAGCAGAGGTGCTAAAGCAATTACAATTTGTGGGAGACAAGAAAATAAAGGTCTAGAAGTTAAAAATCAGATTGAAAAATTAGGCACTGAGTGTTTGTATATAAAAGCAGACCTTAAAAATGTTGATGATTGCAAAAAAATTATTTTAGAGACTGATAAAAAATTTGGAACAATAAATTCTTTAATTAATGTTGCAGGATACACAGAAAGAGGAACAATTCTAAGTGCTACTCTAGAAAATTATGAAAATAATTATAATATTAATACCCGTGCACCTTTCATATTAATGCAAGAGACAATTAAAATAATGATTAGAGATAAGAACAAAGGAACAATTGCAAATGTATTATCTATGGCAATGTATAGTGGTATGCCATTTATTGTTGCTTATAGTGGTTCAAAAGCTGCTTTAGCTACAATGACAAAAAATATTGCAAATTCTGTCGCTAGTTATCAAATAAGAGTAAATGCCTTAAATATTGGATGGACAGACACTCCTGCTGAACATGATATTCAAACAAGAGTTCATAAAAAAAATCCTAATTGGTTGCAAGATGAAGAAAAAAAAGTTCCTTTTAACAGATTGATTAAGCCTATCGATGTAGCAAAGGGATTAGCTTTTATGTGCTCAGAAGAATCTGGATTAATGACAGGTAGTGTAATTGATTTTGATCAAACAGTACATGGCTGGCACTCTTACTCAGCATATGAAACTAGAGTTTTGGATGATTCTCTACTAGGAGAATAATTAATCACTTATTTCTCAACCATTTTTTAATTTTTAACTATAATTTATAATTTACACAAATTTAAATATTAATTAATAAACTAAAAATGGGAAAAAAAATAATTTCTATTAATGAAGGAAAATTATCAGAGTTTAAACTTCATAGCATTTGGCTTCGTGAAAGATTAAATGGGAGTGAATTTGTAGACCAAAATAATTTACAACGTTTATATGAACCAAGCCTTTTAGATGATAATCTATTTATAAATTCTCATCATGTTAACGAAAATATATTAAATGTTGAATTTAGTGATGGAGCAAAAGGATCTTTTAATATTGATGATCTTTATAATGAAATCAATAATATTGATGTCATACCTGAAAAAAAAATATGGAATGTCAGTGAACAAAATTTGGAGATTTTTGATAATAATAAAATCTTTGAGAATAAAAAGGAACTTATCAATATGCTTAAAGTATTTTATCAATATGGTTATGTAATAATTGAAAATACAAAAGCAGAAGAAGATGAAGTTATAAATTTTGCTGAAAAATTAGGCCCAGTTCGAGCAACAAATTTTGGAAAATTATTTAACGTTGTCTCAAAACCAAATCCAAATGACCTTGCCTATACTGCATTAGAGTTAACTTCGCATTCTGATAACCCATATAGAAAGCCTGTTCCCGGAATTCAATTACTTCATTGTATTGCTAATGAATCTACAGGAGGAGACTCAAGTTTAGTTGATGGTTTTAGTGTTGCAAATTTTTTAAAACATAACCAACCTGAATTTTATAAAGTATTAACTGAAACTAATGTTACTTTTAAATTTACAGATATTGATACTATTTTAGTTGATGAAGCAAAATTAATTGAACTAGACCATAATAATAACTTTAGACAAATACGATTTAGTGGAAGACTTGATTATGTTCCATTATTAGAGGAAAACAATCTTGATCTCTTTTATAATGCTAGAAAATATATGTTCAAACTTTGTAACTCTGATGATTTCAAAATTAAATTTAGATTATCTAGAGGAATGATTGCAATGTTTGATAACCTGAGATTATTACATGGAAGAACTAAATTTGATCCAAATACTGGTTTTAGACATCTACAAGGATGTTATATTGATCATGATGTCACTGAGGGTAAGCTTAGAAGATTACTAAAACCCTAATTGACTTCGAAGATCTTTTCAGCAGGATAAAAATTTAATATTTTACTATACCAATTACTATAATTATTTCTTTCAATTAATGAAACTGTAAAACCACCAAATCCACCACCAGTCAATCTGGCGCCAAGAGCACCACATGCAACCGATCTCTGAACAATTAAATCAACATCTAAAGTAGATGCTTCAAAATCTTTAGAATATGATACGTGACTTTCATTCATTAATTTTCCAAACTCCTGAATATTATTTTCTATTAAATTTTTTTTCGCATTAATCACTCTATCATTTTCAAAAACTACATGCTTTGCTCTTTTTGCTATAGTATTATTTTCAAATTTATTTGTTTGAAAATTTTCTTTTTTAACTTCACCTAAATATTCTACACCAAGTTTTTTTTCAGCCTCTTGGAGTTCAGCAAATCTTTCATTATAAGAGCTATCTCTTAAATTTCGTTGTACTTCAGAGTCAATCAAACAAAATTTCCAATTTTCTGGAAAATTAATAAGTTCGTATTCTAAATTCTTACAATTCATAAAAAATGCTTTGCCATGAATACCAATAGAAGAGACCATTTGATCCATTATTCCACCAGAAACACCTATATAGTTGAATTCTACTTTCTTTGCTAATTTTGCAATTTCTGGATCTTTGATTTTTGTTTCAAAAAAAGTATTAAGTGCTTTTAGTGTAGCAACACACAATGCTGAAGATGATGAAATACCTCTTTCTAAAGGTATATCAGATGAAATAAAAATGTTTAAAAATCTAGATGAAATCTTATTTTCATCAAAAAAAATATGCAAACAACCTTTTATATAATCAACCCACTCATTGTTTATTGATTTTTTGAAATCATTGAATGTTTTTTTTTCTTTAAAATGTTGAGAATAAACTGTGAATTCATTAGAATTATTTTGAGATATCTCAATGGTATTTTTAAAAGATAAAAGTGTAGGCATGACATATCCACCAGTATAATCGGTATGTTCACCAATTAAATTTACTCTTGCATGAGCACTTTCCTTTACTTCTGCGTCTATATTAAATATATCTTTAAAACTCATATAATTACTAGTTATGACTAATCAAATTAATATATCTTTTACAAATGAAAATAAATTAAAAATTATTCTTGATGATAAATTAGTAGTTTCAAATTTGAAACTGTGTTTCTCATTAGTTTATTCAATAAAATCTATATCAGGAGGTGAAATAACAAAACAAATTGGACGTTATTACGAGTTATCTATAAAAAAAAATACAATTTTATTAGATTTACAAATTCCTAAAATTGGTAACTTCAACCTTTCGTGTGGTCCGGAAGGTATTTTCATTATTGATACATTAAACAATAGTAAATTAAATATAAATGTTTCAGATTTGATATTTGAAAAACCAATTAAAAAGAAAACTTATGAAGATTTAAAAACAAAAAATTTTATACCTATTATTCCTGAGCCAGAAAAAATTTATTTACAAAATGAATTTGTAAATATTGAAAATAAAACATTTAATCTAAATACGGAAATTGAAATTATTTCTAATTTGCAAAATGTTATTTACAAATTGGATATTAATTTTACTTCTGAAAAAGGATTTCCAATTTTTTTTGAAAAAGATGATCAGTTATTAAACGATCAATATTTTATGCATATAACAAAAGATAATATTGAGATTAAATTCAATACTTATGGTGGAAAGCTATATGGTCTTATATCTTTAGTTCATTTAATTGATTTCTATCAAACAAAGCTTCCAATTTGTACAATTCACGATAATCCAAAATATCAATGGAGAGGAATGCATCTCGATTGTGCAAGACAATTCTATACTATTAATGAAATCAAACGTTTATTTAATTACATGGCATTATTTAAGCTTAATAGATTTCATTGGCATTTAACAGATAACGAAGCGTGGAGAATTGAAATTAGAAAATATCCAGATCTAGCATTAAATGGGGGATACAGAGGATATAATTTTAAAATACCACCATTGTACGGAAGTGGTTATGATAAATACGGCGGATATTACTCACAGGAAGATATCAAAGATTTAATTATATATGCAAAAAAATTAAATATCGAAATTATGCCTGAAATTGATTTACCAGCACATTCTTGGGCATTACTAGAAATTATGCCAGACCTTAGGGAACAGTCTTCAAATATAGTTAGTGAAGATGTTGGTTCGTATAAGAATAATACAATAAATCCTTCCTTAGAAAAAACTATAACTTTTTTAAAAGATATGTTGAATGAAGTAAGTGATATTTTCTCATATGATGTAATTCATGTTGGCGTTGATGAAAGACCAAGTAATGCCTGGGAAGGTTCTCCAGCAATTATCGAGTTTATGAAAAAAAATAATATTAAATCACAAGAGGAATATCAAGATTACTATATGAATTTTTTAATAGATTTTCTAAAATCAAAAAATAAAAGAACAGCTGCATGGAATGAGGCGGCAGTGTCTCCTCATATCGATCATGGTGTGGGTGGAAGTGCTGGAAAAATTGATAAATCATGTTTGATCTTTTCATGGGAGCATTCAGATGTTGCAAAAGAAACTACAAATAAGGGATTTGAAACAATACTTTGTCCCGGTCAAAAAACATATTTTGATATGGCTTATAATAATTCAACTGAAGAAAGAGGTATTTGTTGGGCTGCAACTATAGAGGTAAAAGATATTTATGAATGGGACCCAATAAAAGATTTAAATAAATCAGAATTGATAAAAGGGTTACAAGGTCAACTGTGGTCAGAGACAATTACAGATAAAAAATTTTTTGATCAAATGATCAATCCAAGATTAGCAACTTTATCAGAAGTTGCATGGAAAGGAAAAATTTCAAGAAAATGGATAGAATTTCGTTCAGCACTTCTACATTCTATGGATTTTTTAAAAAAATTAGGCTGGCGATATCACAATTTTTAATGTTAAAGTAAAATAAATATGAAAATAGGCGCAGTCGGTTTTGGGAGTAGGACAGCAGGTGTTTATAATGAATTTTCAAAAGTTAATCCAAATTTTGAAATGGTTGCTTATGTAGATCCTCAGCCAATAGGTAAAGATTTTGCTGAGAAAAATAATTTTTTTCCAAATAAATCATATTCAAGTTTAAACGAAATGTTGGATCGAGAGAAACTAGATATGTTAATGATTGGGTCCCCCAATCATTTACATTTAGATCATATTAAGCTTGGATTAAGAGCAGGATTACAAATATTTGCTGAGAAACCTATAGTAATAAGCGAACAAGAAACTTTTGAGTTAGCAAAATTAATAAAAGAATATGGCAAAGAAAGAATTATTGTTGGCTTAGTTTTAAGATATTCACAGCAAGCAAGATCTGTGAGAAAATTATTAGATCAAAATGCTATTGGAAATATAATATCGATTGAAGCTTCAGAACATATCGTACCTTCGCACGGTGCTTTTTTTATGAGAAACTGGAGAAGAAAACAAAAATATTCTGGAGGTTTTATGCTGGAAAAATGTTGTCATGACATTGACTTTTATTCAATGATTACGAAGAGCAGACCTATTAAAGTTGCTAGTTTTGGTTCAAGAAGATCTTTTATACCCGAAAATCTTCCAGAGGGTTCTCATGAACAATATACAAAAGACAGGCTAAAAGGTTGGGAGTCAAAATCAAATGTTTTTGATAGTGATGCTGATATCGTCGATCATCAAGTAGCAATAATAGAATATGCAAATAAAGCAGTACTATCTTTTCATACTAATATGAAAGTTCCAGACGAATTTCGAAGATTTGCAGTCATAGGATCTGCGGGAATGATTGAGGGAGATTTTGTTAAAGGATTTATGAAAGCTCATGATGAAAATAATAATTTACTTATTGATGAAGATTATGGAGCAGCTTTTGGAAAAGAAATTAAAGGTCATTATGGCGCAGATAGCATGATGGCTCAAGACATTAACAATTATTTATTAAAAAATAATAAAGAATTACCAGTTGGTGTAATAGAATGTATGGAGGCAGGAATTGTTGCTATGAAAATTGATGAAGCTAGAAATACTGGTAAAGTAATTGACTTAACAAGCACTTGGGATAAATTCGACTCCCTATTAAATTAGTAATTATGAATCAAAAATTAAAATCATATACCGCCCAAACATATATAGCATATGCACTAATTGCTCCTGCTGCTATTTATATAATTCTTATTGTTGCTTGGCCATTATTAGAAACAATTAGATTATCTTTTACAAATTCTAGTTTAGCAGGAGAAGATTATGTTGGCTTAGAAAATTATCAAAAAATGTTTTCTAGTAAAAAATTTAATGGAATAGTGACCAGAACATTTGTTTGGATGTTTTTTTCAGTCTCTTTAAAACTTATCATTGGTTTAATTGGAGCTGTTTTACTTAATGCTAATTTAAAAGGAAGATCAATTTTCAGAGTGCTTGTAATGCCGCCATGGGTAGTTCCAATTGCAATTGGTATGCTTGGCTGGTTATGGTTATATAACGGGTATTTTGGAATTATCGCAGGTGTAGGTATGCGAACTGGTATTTTGGACGGTCCTTTTGGATTTCTTGCTTACAAACAAAGTGCCTTTATTTCTACAATCATTGCCGATGTTTGGGTTGGAACACCAATGGTAACCGTTTTCTTTCTAGCTGCAATGCAGGGTGTGCCAAGAGATTTATATGAAGCTGCTTATTGTGATGGCGCTTCAAGATGGGATAGATTTTTTAAAATCACATTACCTCAAATCACTCCTGTCATTATTACAATGTCATTACTATCTGCTATTTGGACATTCAACTCATTTGAAATAATTTGGATATTGACTGAAGGTGGGCCAAGAGGTTCAACAACTACATTAATTATCGACACCTATAAACAAGCATTAGGAAATTATAAATTTGGAAGAGGTGCTGCTAGAGCCGTAGTCGTAATGATTTTACTAATGTTATTTGCAGGATTTTACTTAGCTTTACTTGCTAGAATTAATAAGAAAATTTCTCATGAATAAATATAATCCTTTTGAAAAAATATTGATCTATTTTGGCATCTTTGTCTTCATGACTTTTATTCTTTTGCCTTTTATTGAAATGTTTTATGCATCGCTTCGTCCCTTAGATCATTTATTTCGCTCACCATACCAATTTTATTCAGATGATTTATCTTTTTGGGCTTATCGAGAAATGTGGAATACAGTACCAATGCTTCCACGATATATTTTTAATAGTTTTTTTCTGGCTTCCTGCGTTGCTATACTAACTCTTATATTTGTTATTCCTGCAGCCTACGCATACGCACGTTTTAAATTTCCAGCTAAGAATACGAGCTTATACGTTCTCCTAGCAATTAATATGTTTTCAGGAGCAGTAATTTTAATACCTTTATACAAACTTTTAAGGACTTTAGGTTTATTAAATAGTTATCAATCTATGATAATTCCTGGTGTGGCTTTTTTAATTCCAACTGCAATTTGGTTGCTAAAGTCTTACTTTGAGAAAATACCAATAGATTTAGAAGAGGCAGCTTTTGTAGATGGGGCTTCAAGAGTACAAATACTCAGACACATCATAGCTCCTTTAAGTACACCTGGATTAGTTGTAGTTGGTATTTATGCATTTATAGGTGCATATGCTCAACAATTCTTATTTGCGATTACATTTAATCAGAAAAAAGAATATATGCCAATTCCAACAGGGTTATATGAATTTATAGGATATCAAAGTGTTAAATGGAATGAGATGATGGCAGCTGCTTTAGTAGGAATGTTGCCTGTTTTATTATTATTTGTATTTTTACAAAAGTATATAGTTGAGGGACTTACCGCAGGTGCGGTAAAAAACTAAATTGGATAAATATAATATATACGAAAAGATATTATTATATTTAGGAATATTAATCTTTATGATTTTTATTCTTTTGCCTTTTGTCGAAATGTTTTATGCATCGCTTCGACCTTTAGATCATTTATTTCGTTCGCCATACCAATTTTATTCAGATGATTTATCTTTTTGGGCTTATCGAGAAATGTGGAATACAGTACCAATGCTTCCACGATATATTTTTAATAGTTTTTTTCTTGCCTCAGTTACTTCTATTATTACTTTGCTTTTTGTAATTCCTGCAGCTTACTCTTATGCACGTTTTAAATTTCCTTTTAAAAATTCTTCACTCTATATTTTATTAGCAATTAATATGTTTTCAGGGGCAGTTTTATTAATTCCTCTCTATAAAGTATTAAGAACATTTGGTTTGCTAAATACATATCAAGCTATGATTGTTCCCGGTGTGGCTTTTTTAATTCCAACTGCAATTTGGTTGCTAAAGTCTTACTTTGAGAAAATACCAATAGATTTAGAAGAGGCAGCTTTTGTAGATGGGGCTTCAAGAGTACAAATACTCAGACACATAATCGCACCTCTTAGTACACCTGGTCTGGTAGTTGTTGGGATATACGCTTTTATAGGATCTTATGCTCAACAATTCTTATTTGCGATTACATTTAATCAGAAAAAAGAATATATGCCTATCCCTTCAGGGCTGTATGAATTTATTGGTTACACAACAGTCAAATGGAATGAAATGATGGCAGCCTCTCTTGTTGGGATTGCCCCTGTCTTAATAATTTTCCTTTTTCTACAGAAATATATTGTTGCTGGACTTACTTCTGGGGCGGTAAAAAACTAGAAAAATACCCAAAAACTAACTTGCTTCATAGAGCCAGTTAATGTTATCTCTTTTTTATATTTAAATGGAGGAATTATGAATTTCAAAAAACTATCTTCATTTCTTACAATAGCTATACTTTCACTAGTTGGTTTCAAAACTTATGCTGCTGAAGTACACGGAGTATTTTGTGGCGGTGAGCTTCGACCTAATTATGTTGAAATAGCTGATAAGTACATGGAAGACAATCCTGGAGTTACTGTAACTCTAGAGGCTGTTCCTTGGGGAACATGTCAAGATAAAGTAATCAATCTTGCTATTGCAGGTGATCCTGTTGCATTTTCATATGTTGGATCAAGAACTCTAAAAGGTCTTGCAGAAAACGGACATATTTTAGAAACAAATATACCTGCTTCTCAAAAAGCAATGTATCAACCGGGTATCCTAAACACAGTTACACACATGGGTAAAACTTGGGGTTTCCCTCATGCGTTTTCAACTAAAGCACTTTTCATGAATTGTGGTCTTTTAGAAAAAGCAGGTGTTGCATGTGAAGGTCCTCAAACTTGGGATGAATTATATTCAATGGCTGAAGCTGTAACAAAAAATGTTGATGGAGCAGCAGGAATTGGACTAGCTGGTAAAGATTTTGATAATACTATGCACCAATTCTTAAACTACTTATACAGTAATGGAGGACAAGTTATTGATCCAATGACAAATGAAATAACTTTGAATTCATCTAATACTGTTGAAACATTAGAATTTTATGGAAAGTTAGCAAACGTTGCTCAAGAAGGTCCTTTAGCTTGGGAGAGATCTCAGTTAACAGAACTATTTAATGACGAAAAAATTGCTATGTATATTAATGGACCTTGGGGTAGAGGTCAGCATAAGGAAGGTCTAGATGTTAAAACAGTTAGAATTCCAGCTGGACCACAAGGAAGTCAGGGTACGCTTTTAATCACTGATAGTGTTGCAGTTTTCTCAAACACAGGTGTTGAAAAAGAAGCAATGGAATTAGCTAGTATAATTACATCAGGTGACTCTCAATACAGTCTAGATACTGATTGGGGTCTAACACCAATTATGCAATATCCTCAAATTGGGAATGAAGCCCCATACAATGAAGATTATTGGATGATGTTTATTGATGCAATTGGCGATGGTGGACCAGAGCCACTATTTGTAGACTACAAAGCTTTTCAAACTGTTATGAACTCTATGATCCAAGGTGCAATTCTTGGTGAAGGAGATGCTGCAGATCTAGTAGCTGAAGCAGCTGAAGAGTTAGAAGAATACAAATAATTATATTATTTTGCTAGGGCAATATTTGCCCTAGCATCTTGTATAAAATTCAAATGAGTAAATTAACGAGATCCTATTCATCAAAAATTAATTCAATTTTAAAGAAGATATTAAAAGAAGAAGAAAAAAAATTCTTACAGTGTGCTAAGTTAATTAGTAAATCATATAAAAAAGGTGGGCAGTTATATATTTTTGGAACTGGACACTCTAGATTACTCGGAGAAGAATCATTTCATAGAGCAGGTGGTTTTGCTGCCGCATGTCCAATAAGAGATGATGATCTCAGTTTTAAAAAAGGAGCAAGAAAGGCCACTGCTTTAGAAAGAACTCCAAATATTGCAAAAAAAGCTCTAGCTAAATATAAAATTACTAGCAAAGATATATTGATGATTGTATCTAATTCAGGTGTCAATCACGCTCCAGTTGAAGCAGCTTTGATTGCTAAGAAAAAGAAAATAAAAACTATTTCACTAACATCTGTAAAATACTCAAAACAAGCTCCTCTATCTAAATTGAATAAAAGATTATTTGAAATAACGGATATATTCATCGATAATAAGATTCCACCTGGTGATGCAATTATAAATATTAAAGATAACATGGTTGGACCAGCTTCAACAATTACAGGATCTTTTATTTTAAATTCAATTTTAATTGAAGTTGCAAATATCTTAAAAAATGAAAAATTGTTTCCATTCTATATCAGTGTAAATATGCCAAATGCTAAAAGAAATAATGACAAATTAGAGAAAAAATTTAGTAAGATTAATCCTCATTTATAAGTTTTTTTAATTTTTTTAAAAATCAACAAATTACTATATAAGATAATAAGTTTAGATGACTGATCAAAATAAAGTTAGTGGAAAAATTATTAATTATAATTCTTCCTATATTGGTGATGTATATTTTAGTGAAAAAATTAGTGACTTAAAAATTAAGGACTCTGATAATTATAATAATATTATAATTCCTGGTTTTATTGATCTCCATTGTCATGGTGGTAATGGTTTTGATGTAATGGAGGGCTCACAATCAATTATTGAAATGTCTAAGTATCATTTACGACATGGTACCACTTCAATAATGCCAACTACTTGGACCAATACCTTAGAAAATACTATTTCAGCGTTAAAAGGATTTAATGAAATAAAGAAAGATAATGGTAATAATATCCTTGGAGTTCATTTAGAAGGACCTTTTATTAATCCTAATAAACTTGGCGCTCAACCAAATTTAACTGAGAAACCATCTTTAGAGTTTATAAAAAAAATTCTTGAAATTGCCGATGTAAAAATCATTACCTTAGCCCCAGAAATTGATGGAATGCAAGAATTTATAAATGATTTAGTGGAGCTAAATATTAAGATTCAATTTGGCCACACTTTGGCAGACTTTGATTGCTGTGAAAAAATTATGACAGATCATGAAATTGGTTTTACACATTTGTATAATGCTATGTCTGGTAATGATCATAGATCCCCAGGAGTTTTATCAGCTGCTCTTTCAAAAGGAAAATATGCTGAAATAATTTGCGATAATATTCATGTTAGTAAAGAAGCAATAAAAATTGCAAAAAAATGTATTCCTGGTCTTTATGCGATAACAGATTCTATTAACGCTAGCGGAATGAATGATGGAGAATATATTTTTGCAAAAAATAATATAAAAAAAGAAAATCATTCAGTAAAAATTAAGTCTGAAGGTACTTTAGCAGGAAGTATTGTTACTATGGATCAAACTTTTAAAAATTTAATATCAATGAATTTTTCATTAGAAGAAGCAGTCGCTTTAACTAGTTATAATGCTTCTAAATATATGAATCTAGACAATGTCGGTGTAATTCAAAAAAATTTTTTAAGTAATTTTCTTATTTTAGATAAAGAATTTAATCTTAAAGAAGTTTATTTAAGAGGAAAGAAAATTAATGTCTAGTTCTAAAGTTTTATCGGAAGCACTCTCAATTCCAAATAAAATTAATCATTTTATCTTAAATGATAAAAATAATTACCAGGAAATATCAAGTTTAATATCAGAAAAAAAAATTGATTATGTTGTTACTGTAGCAAGAGGTACTTCAGATTGTGCTGCTTTGTATTTATCTTATATGTTTGCAAAATATCTTGGTCTACCAACATACAGCATGCCTCCATCTATAATAACTTTAGAAGAATCAAAATTTAATTTTTCGAGAGCATTAGTTTTCATTATTTCTCAATCAGGAAAAAGTGAAGATTTGGTTGAATGTCATAAAATGGTACAAAAAATGAGAGCAAAGACTATTTTAATAAGTAATAACTTAAATAGCCCAATTGCAAACACATCCAATTATTTTTTTGATATAAATGCTGGAGAAGAAAAAAGTGTTGCTGCGACAAAAACATTTGTTTTGTCTTTATTGATAATTTTAAAGCTTGTTTTTAATACTCTTAATAAAAAAGATATTAATAAACAAATTGAAAAGTTAAGTGATCATTTAATTTTAGATAATCAAAATCAATGGAATCCAAATATATTAGATAAAACCATAAGTAATGGATACATAATTAGTAGAGGTGTTGGATATGCAATTTCTAATGAAATATCTTTAAAGTTTAAAGAGTTATGTCAAGAAATGATAGAACCTTTCAGTAGTGCTGAAGTAATGCATGGGCCAAAAAGCTTGATACAAAACTCATTCAAATTATTTACAATCTCACTTAGAGACAAAAGTGGGAAGATAGTAACAAAAGATGCTAGTCAAATTATTTCATTAACTAATCTTCACTATGAAATAACCTATGATATAAACTCTAACACTAAACTTAGATATAGCCCTAATGATATGATAGAGTTAGATCCAATTATAGTTCTATCAAAATTTTATCCATGGATAGTTAATTACTCTTTTGAAAAGGGATTAGATCCAGACAATCCTAGATATTTAACTAAAGTAACACAAACATTCTAATTTGAATAATATTGATATAGCAATTATTGGAGCAGGTTCTGCAGGAAGTATAATAGCAAATAAACTTCTGACTAAAACTAATTTTAATATAGCCCTTATTGAGGCTGGGCCTAAAGATAACAATCCTATTATTGACGTTCCTCTTGGTTATGGAATGACATTTTATAATAAAAAAATTAATTGGAACTTCTATTCAGAAAAACAAGATAATTTATTCAATAGGCAAATATATTATCCGAGAGGTAAAGTTTTAGGTGGCTCTGGCTCAATAAATGCAATGGTCTATGCAAGAGGATTAGAAACAGATTATGAAAATTGGGGTAGCAATAAGGAATGGAGTTTTGAAAATATAAAAAAAGTATACAGTTCTATGGAGCAACAAATAAATCATGATAAAGAATTTCTAACAAAAGAAAAGATTCCAGTAAATAATGTAAGTAAGCATCATCATCCAATTTTAGAATATTTTTTTAATGCTAGTAATGAAATTGGTATTAAAAAAAATACAAATTTAACTACATCAGTCGAAAATCAAGTAGGTCATTATAATATTAATACTTACAATGGTACTAGGCATTCATCATCAAAAGTATTTTTAAAGCCTGTATTAAAAAATCCAAGACTTACAATATTAGACAATACTCAAGTTAAAAATTTAATAATTAAAGATAAAAAAATTACTGGTATTAAAATTCAAAATAAATCAATAGAACAAATCATACAATTATCTCATGGAGCAATTTTATGTTCTGGTTCTATAATGACACCTTATTTGTTAATGCATTCTGGTATTGGAGATAAAGAACATTTAAAAAAATTTGATAAAGAAATAATAATTGATAATTCTAATGTTGGAAGAAATCTTCAGGATCATCTTGGGTTAGATTATTTATTTAAAACTCATCATCATTCACTAAATAAATCGTTAGGAACTTGGCCAGGCAGAATTACTTCTGTATTAAAATATATTTATAATAGGAAAGGACCATTATCACTAAGTATTAATCAGTCTGGGGGATATGTAAATTGGAATTCAAAACATCATTATCCCAACTTGCAGATATATTTCAATCCGTTGACTTATTCTATCACTCATAAAAATAAAAGACCTCTTCTAAAAACTGACAAATTTAATGGTTTTATTATTGGTTATAATTCTTGTCGACCAAAAAGTTTGGGTAGAGTTGCATTGAACTCTCCTAATTTTGAAGATGCTCCATTGATTGATCCAAATTTTCTATCACATGAAGAAGATATATATGATGTGAAATGCGCAATTAATTTTTCTCAAGTTTTGGCGAATACAAATAGTATAAAAAAAATAAGAAATGAAAGTGTTACGCATGATCTTTTAAATGCTACTGAAGAAGAAATGATTGATCACTTTAAATCTAATGCAGTTTCTATATATCACCCTTGTGGTACTTGTAAAATGGATGAAGATCCTAAAAAAGGAGTTGTTTCTGAAAGATTAAAAGTTCATGGAATGGAGAATCTTTGGATTGCTGATGCATCTGTTTTTCCAAATATTACTTCTGGCAATATAAATGCCCCTGTAATGATGCTTGCTAATCTTGGAAGTAAATTTATTATTGAGGATTTAAATAAGATTTAATTTATGAAAATAGTTAAACTTGAAACATTCACAAAACCTTATGTAAGTTTTGTAAAAATAACAGTTGAGGATGGTTCAATTGGTTATGGGCAAATGTCAACATATCATGCAGATATTACAGCACAAATTTTTCATAAACAAGTAGCGCCCTGGGTTTTAGGAAAAGAGTATTTTGATTTCGATGATTTAGAAGATTTTATCTTTGAAAGAGAACATAAATTTCCAGGGTCATATCTTTTACGTGCAATTGCTGGTTTAGATACGGCATTATGGGATTTGAAAGGTAAAATTGAAAGTAAGCCGGTAGTTTCATTGATAGGAGGATCCCCAGGAAATTTAAGAATTTATGGATCATCGATGAAAAGAGATATTTCACCAGATGATGAAGCAAATAGATTTAAAAAACTCTTTGATGAAAAGGGTGTTGATGCATTCAAATTTAGAGTTGGCTCTGAATGTGGAAGGGGAGTTGATGAATGGGAAGGAAGAACGCCTAGTATAGTAAAAACAATAAATTCGACTCTAGATAAAAGTGTAATTAAGATGGTCGACGCAAACAGTTGTTATAACTCTTTTCAGGCAATAGAAATTGGGAAACTTTTAGAAGATAATGATGTTACTCATTTTGAAGAACCTTGTCCTTACTGGAAACCAGAAGAAACTAAGAAAGTTACTGATAGTTTGAAGATAGATGTTACTGGGGGAGAACAAGATTGTGATCTGAGAATTTGGAGAGATATGGTTAACAGAAAAATTGTAAATATTTTTCAGCCAGATGTTATGTACATGGGAGGATTAACAAAAGCTTTGAAGGTTGCGAAAATTATTGAAAAAGGTGGTTTTATATGTACTCCACATACAGCTAATTTATCTTTAGTAACAATTTGTACAATGCATTTTTTAAAAGCAATAAATAATTCAGGTCCCTATCTTGAATTTTCAATTGAAGGTAAAGATTATTATCCATGGCAACAGAATTTATTTTTAGGTGATCCTTTTAAAATATCTAATGGAATGGTTAAAATTGAAGATACTCCTGGTTGGGGTATCGAGATTAATCCTCATTGGTTAGAGAAATCAGAATATAGAAAGACAGAAATTTAAAATAATGATTAAAAATATAATTTTTGATTTTGATGGAGTAGTTGTTGATAGTGAAGTGCTAGCCTCTAAAGCATTCTCTAAATATTTTAGTAAATTTGATAAAACTATAAAAGAGGAGCAATTTTATAAATATGCTGGAAAAAAAACTGTTGAAGTAATAGATTTATTATCTTCTAAATATAAAATTGAAAATAAAGAAAAATTTACAAATGAAATATTTGATATTGTTTCAGAAGTTTATTCCAAGGATTTAAAACTAGTTGATGGAGCAAAAAATTATATTAGTAAATCAGATAGAAATCACTTTATTGGATCCAACAGTAATAAGGATAGAATTCTTGATGGATTGAAGCTTGTTGGGTTAGATAAATTTTTTTTAAGAGATCAGGTTTACTCATTCGATATGGTTAAAAGACCAAAACCTGATCCAGATATATACTTAAAAGTTTTAAATGATAATTCACTTAATAGAGAAGAGTCAGTCATTATCGAAGATAGTGGAGTAGGTGTTAAAGCAGCTACTGCAGCAGGAGTAAGGGTATTTGGTCTTACTGCAGGAAAACATTGGCATTCAGATAGAGATGCAAATGAATTATTTGACAATGGAGCTTTGAATGTATTTAGTGATTATGAAAGTTTAGGTAAGGCAATAGAGGAGCTTTAAATGGGGCCAGATGTAAAAGGAAATCCACTTTATATTTCAGTCTATCTTTTAATAGCCTCCTATATTTTAGGTGAATTTATTTTTCCTAAATACCCACTGCTATATATTCTTAATCTTTTAGGATTATTAATTATAATTTTAATGCCAATTGTATTTTTTTCCTCAAGAAATGCATTTAATGCACATGAAGAAAAATTACCTCCTCAAACTGAAACAAATAGAATTATAAAAACTGGAATTTATGCTTACTCTAGAAATCCAATTTATCTATGTTTTGTTTTATTTCATTTTGGTATGTTTCTTACTTTTGAAAACATTATGTATTTTATTTGTTCTATAGGATTATTTTTTTGGTTAAATAATTTTGTAATATATGAAGAGGAAAAATATTTAAAAGATAAATTTGGTGATGAATTTGAAAGATATTGTAATTCAGTTAAAAGATGGATTTTTTTCTAGTTAAAATTTATTGAAGAAATTTTATGATTTTTCTCAAATTTAATAACAATCTGAGCTTTTTTATTTAGATCCTTCATCATCCATTTAGTTATCTTCTCATAATGTTGAACAAAATATTTAATTTCATTTGAATTCATTCTTTTTGATTTTTTGTTTTTTGATTGATTAGTTTTTTCCTGCTTTAATCGCCATTTGAAAACATTATCAAAAGAGGATGTTTTCAAAAAAATAAGTTCATCAAATAATTTAAATAATTTTTTGTATTCTAATTTTAATTTATTATTATAGAAATTTCTCCATTGATATTTTGGATCTTTAATTTTTTCTAAATTATTTATATTTTTATGAAGAATTTTTTTTGGAATTTCTGAACTTCCACAACACCAACCTTCTAAGAAAAGAATATCACATTTAGTTTTAGTTATTTTAGTTGATTTAGTCGTATCATCAATCAACTTATCAAATAGAGGGGTTGTGATAGGGTATTTACTTTTATTGAATTGTTTTATATTTTTAAATAATTTTTCAACATCATGTGTTCCAGGAACACCTCGAGTTTTTAACAATTGATGTATTTTTTTTGATAATTGTAATCGTTGTTTTCTTGATAAATAATAATTATCTAAACTAAGCAAAAGAATTTTCTTATTATAAAATTTTTCTATAGTTTTAGAGATAATATTAATAAATGATGACTTTCCAATACCCTGAGAGCCTCCAAATAGGAATTTATTTGATTTACTAGAGCAAATATAATTTATGATTGGAATTAATTTATCTTCTATGTACTTTTTGGAATATTTTTTATTATATGTTTTGTGTATTTCTATTTGAATATAGTCTATTAATGCACTCATTTAATATTTATTTATAAACAAAATACTTATACATGAAATTTCTTTTTGATTTAGGTGGCGTTTTTTTTGATTGGGACCCTCATTATTTTTATAAAGATGTAATTGAAGACAAAGAAGAAAGAGACTATTTTCTCAATAATATTTGCAATGATGAATGGAATATCCAGCAAGATGCTGGAAGACTTATAAAAGATGCAGAAACTGATCTAATAAAAAATTATCCTGATTATGAAGATAAAATTAAATTATATTATAAAAATCATCATAAAATGTTTAGAAAAATCTTTCAGTATTCAGTTGATGTTTTAGATGATTTAAAAAATAAAAAATATGAGTGTTATGTTTTGTCAAACTGGTCTTGGGAAACATTTCAAGATATGGATAAAAAATATCCATTCTTAAATAAATTTGATGGCCTAATAATATCTGGAAAAGAAAAATTGGTTAAACCTAATGCTAAAATATATAAATTAGCTAAAAGTCGTTTTAATCTAATTCCAGAGGGAACTGTGTTTATTGATGATAAAAAAGAGAATATTGAGGCCGCAAAGAAACTTGGTTTTTTAACTATACATTTAACTGACCCTGAAATAATAATCCACGAAATTAATAGATTTATTTAATTTAAGCATGAATGAAACTTTTGATATTTTAGTTATTGGTGGAGGGATTAATGGTGCTGGAATTGTTAGAGATGCATCAGGCAGAAATTTAAAAGTTTGTTTAGTTGAAAAAAACAAAGTTGGTTCAGCAACCTCGTCCTGGTCTACAAAATTAATACATGGTGGATTAAGATATCTTGAGAATTATGAATTTCGCCTTGTGCGTGAATCTCTCAAGGAAAGAGAAGTAATTAAAAAAATTGCCAGTAATATAACAACACCATTACCTTTTATTATACCTTATCAAAAATCTTTAAGACCTAAATGGTTGATTAAATTAGGATTATTTTTATACGATAATATTGGTGGTAAAATAACTATACCAAAATCTTCAACTGTAAATATTAAAAAGGAAATGCCAAATATTTTAAAAGATCAATTTAAAATTGGTTTCCAATATTATGATTTACAAGTTGATGATAAAAAACTTGTTCAGTTAAATGTTGAAGATGCAAAGAAAAAAGGTGCTATTATTATTCAAAATAGAAAAGTAATAGACGCAAAACGAAATAAAAATACTTGGGATATAACTTTAGATGATAATACTATACTTCAATCTAAAATACTTATAAATGCTGCCGGGCCTTGGATAAATGAAGTCTTAAGCAATGTCATTAAATTAAATTCAAAAAAATCAATTCGACTTGTAAAAGGTAGTCACATAATAACTAAAAGTCTATATAGTCAGAAAAAAGCTTTCACTTTACAAAATGAAGATAACAGAATAATTTTTGTCATACCTTATAAAGATGAATATTCTCTTATTGGCACTACCGAAACAGAAGTTGTTTCACCAGAAAATCCAAAAATTGATGAAAGTGAAATTGATTATTTATTAAATTCAGTAAATAAATATTTCATTAAACAAGTATCGAGAGATGATATTGTAAATTCTTATTCTGGAATTAGACCACTTATTGAAGATTTCAAAGAAGCATCAAAAGTTACTAGAGACTATATATTCGACTTAAATGAGGATGGTTCACAGGCACCATTATTAAACATCTATGGAGGAAAATTAACGACGTATAGAAAATTAGCTGAAAATGTTCTTTTAACTCTTAATAAACACATTCCAATAAATAAGGAAAATACTTGGACTGCTAAACAAAAACTATAATTGGTATCCCTCTTAAATAACTTTTCAAATTTGGTGGGCAGAAAAGTTTTATAAGAGGAATACTTCTTATAGGAGGAAATAATATGAACCCTCTGCCCATCATTATTTTAGTTTAAATTTATGATATTTATTGAAAATTTTTAAAAAAGGGATGTATTGCCCCTTATATTAGGGGCAATATTCAATACGATTCTATTATTTAAATGCTTGTCCTGAACTGTCAAATAACTGGCATCTTCCAGCAGGAAAACCAACTTTTACAGTGTCACCAACTTTAATTTCTGAATGTCCTTCAGTTTCAGCAACTAATGGCTCTCCATCTTTTTCAAGGTAAAGGTAAGTAACGTCACCAAGTTTTTCAACAACAAACACTTTACTCTCCCAAGATCCATCAGCATCACCATTTACTATTAAGTGTTCAGGTCTAATACCTAGAGTTACTGAATCACCCTCTGAGGAGGATGCTGACATTTTAGAGACTGATATTTTTGACATTCCCATAATATCAACTTCTGTAGCATCAGAACTTTTGCTTAATATCTTACTTGAAATAAAGTTCATTTTTGGTGAACCAATAAATCCACCTACGAACATATTATTTGGTCTATCATAAAGTTCTAATGGGGATCCTTTTTGTGAAACGATACCGGTATCAAGTACAACAATATCATCAGCAAGTGTCATTGCTTCTGTCTGATCGTGTGTAACGTAGATCATTGTTGCTTCTAGTTCATTATGAAGTTTTGCTAACTCAACTCTCATTTGAACCCTTAATGCAGCATCAAGGTTTGAAAGTGGTTCATCAAATAAGAAAACTTTTGGCTTTCTTGTAATTGCTCTTCCAATAGCAACACGTTGTCTTTGACCACCTGAAAGTTGTTTTGGTTTTCTCTGAAGATAATCTTCTATTTGAAGAATTCTTGCTGCCTCATTAACTCTTTCATTAATCTCATCTTTTGATCTTTTTTCTAATTTTAAACCAAAAGCCATATTATCAAATACAGTCATATGAGGGTATAATGCATAAGATTGAAACACCATTGCAATATTTCTTTGCTTTGGTGGTAAATCATTAACTACCTGACCATCAATTGAAATTGTACCTGAATTTATATCTTCAAGTCCTGCTATCATTCTTAACATAGTTGATTTACCACAACCACTAGGTCCGACTAGAACTGTGAACGATTGACTTTTGATGTCTAGAGATACGTCTTTGATTACATGGACGTCTCCAAAATATTTATTTACAGTATTTATATTTATATCTGCCACTTCATCCTCCTTTGAGCGATTTTTCAAGTGCTAAGATCACTATAATCTTAATATATCTTAGAATAAATTAAATTTTAAATCTATAAAAAATTTAACCTTTTATACTACCAGCTGTTAATCCAGACATAATTCTACCTTGTAAAAGAAGGGTAATTATTACCAAAGGAACCGTAACTATAACCGAAGCAGCCATAATACTTCCCCATGGCACCTCATACTCTATAGTTCCATTGATAAGAGCTATACCGACAGTAATAGTTCTATCACTATTTGTAGCGGTAAAGGTAAGGGCAAAAAGAAATTCATTCCACACTGCAATCATTGCCATAATTGCTGTAGTAAAGATCGCTGGGGTCATAATTGGGAGAAATATTTTTCTTAATATAAGAAACGAAGATGCACCATCTACAATAGCTGCCTCTTCAATTTCCTTAGGGACTCCTTTCATAAAAGTAGTTAACACCCATACTGTAAAAGGTATATTAAACATAGTATATGTAAAACATAACCATAACAGAGAAGTCACACCCTTAACTCTTAGATCAAAAATATTAAAATAGAAATCTTTAAAATTTAAAAATAACTGATACATGCCTGTTAGAACAGCTATTTGTGGAAACATTGAAATAGCTAGAATTACAAATAAAAACATGCTTCTGCCTTTAAAATTTACCCTACTTAATGACCAAGCAGCAAAATAAGAAATTGTAATTGAGATTGAAACAGTAACAGTTGCAACAAATAATGAATTTAGAATTGTCTGAGGGAAATTATGCTCAAATAAAAGATAATTATAATTTTTTGGATTTATTTCTGTAGGGAAGAAATTTGGTTCAAAAACTGCTGAACTTCCCTCTAATGATGTCATTACAGAGTAATAAAATGGAAAAACACAAAATATAATTACTATTATTTGAAGACTGTATTTAAATATTTTATCGTAAACTTTATTCATTATTCCATTTCATCCAATTTATGTAATCTTGTTCTTTGTATAAATATAACTGCTATTACGCCTATAATTAGTGTCAACATAGTAGAGGCGGCTGCACCAAATCCAAAATGAGAATATTCAAACATTTCTCTTCTTGCGTATACTGTCATTGACATAATATCTTTGCTGCCAGCATTAATTAAGTAGATTAAATCAAATACTCGTAATGCATCCAGTCCTCTAAATACTATAGCAACTGCAATAGCAGGAAGTATTAAAGGAAAAATTATATAGTAAAATTGTGTAATGCCATTAGTTCCGTCAACTTTTCCTGCCTCTAATACTTCGTTTGGAAGTGCTTTTAGTCCAGCATAAACTAAAATTGCAACAAATGGAGATGTTTTCCATGCATCAATAATGATAATAACAATCATGGATGTTTGGGGATCAGTTGTCCAAGCTTTACCCTGTTCAATAATGCCCATTCCAATAAGAATATAATTAAATATACCAAACTGATCTTGCAACATCCATTCAAACATTCTTGCACTAACTATTGTTGGTATTGCCCACGGTATTAAAACTGCCGCTCTAACAAACCATTTTAATTTATTTTCAATTAGCATAATAAGTGCAAAGCTAATTCCTAAAATAACTTCTAGACTTACTGAAAAAACACTGAAAACTATTGTGTTTCTTACAGAGTTCCAAAATAAACTGTCTGCGAGAACCCCGTACCACATACCCTCATAGTTTTCTAAATAGTTTATGAAGCCAACATAATTTGGATCTAGAAAATTTTCTAACTCTGCATCAGTAAGGCTTAAATAAAGCGTACTAATTAATGGATATAAAGCAGAAGATAATAATACTATTGTTACAGGTATTAAAAAAATTAATGCTGTTCTTTTTCTTAATTGACTAACTGATTTCATACTTCAAAATTAAAAAAAAGGGGATATAAAATCCCCTTATTTTTTTATATATAATTACTACCAGCCTTTGCCTTTAATTTTTTTCAAAGCTTTTTCTAGCTCAGCAACAGCTGTAGTACCATCTTTTTTACCAGTAATAACTTCATGTGCAGCAGTATAAAATGCTACTGTTACTTGAGGCCATTTACCTGAAGTTTGTGCTGATGGTCTAGGTAATAGAGCTTGAGACGGACCCTTTAGAAGAGGTAAAAGAGTATACGTTTCAGCATGCTCTTTGTTGTCATAAATCTCTATATATACTGGAGGCATTGAATATTCTGCAATAGTTGCATGCTGCGCATCTCTATTTGATAGAAATTTAACAAGATCAATAGCAACTTCTTGTTTTTCAGAATATTTTGACACTGCATAACCCCAGCCACCCATAGTACTTGTAGATTTACCATTTGGTCCTCTAGGTAGTTGGACAACATCAAATTTACCTTTTACAGATGACTCATCTTTGTTACTTAAGCTCCATGCATAAGGCCAATTTCTCATGAAAACAGCATTACCTTGGTCCCAGATACCTCTTGCATCTTCTTCTTTATAACCAATAACACCTTCTGGAGAAATTGTTCCTACCCATTTAGCAGCCATATCTAAAGCTGCAGCAGCGTTAGGATTGTTAATAGAGATTGTTCCATCTTTCTCAACAATCATTCCACCGCCATGACTCGCAACCCACTCTAATGCATCACATGTTAGACCTTCATAGGCATTACCTTGCCATACAAAACCCCACATTTTGTCATTTCCAGCAGCTCTTTCTTTATCTTGAATAAATTGAGCTGTTTCAGTCATTTCATCCCAAGTTTCAGGAACATCTCTATTATATTTTTCTAACAGATCAGTTCTGTAGTATAACATTGGTATACCTACACTATAAGGTAAACCAATTATTTCACCCTTAGCTGTAGTGTATGCTGAAAGAACATTAGGCATTATTTCTAATTGTTCATCTAAATATGGTTTTAGATCAATTAGCTGTGTACCAAACTCTCCAGCCCATACATTATCAACCTTATATATATCAACATCACTATTTTGTGCTGATAACCAAGTTTTATATTGTACATATTGATCAGAAGTACTAGCAGGCATTTCTAAAAAATTAACTTTATGTCCTGTCTTTTTTTCCCATTCAGCTGTTAACTCCATTGTCATTTGTCCTTGCGAACCACCACCTTGAGCGAAGTTTAATTCAATCGCAGTAGCGTTTAATGAAAAAAGAAAAGCTAACGAAGCAAATAAGGATAATACTATATTTTTCATAATGTTTTCCTCCTAAATTTGATATTTCAAATATAAAAAAACGGTAATTTCGAAACAAAAAATAATCAAGAAATAATTATTAAAATTTAACAAATATTACTATTTAATCCTGACAGTTTATAATAATTTCCGGGTTTTCTGCGTTTTCTGGTGTTAATTGAATTTCTTTTGGCCATTTAAAATTCTTTTTTAATAATGGATCATTTGTGTTTTCCATAAATTTTTTTAGATTTTTATTCAGTTCTTTATAGCTTTTTAATTTTTTATAATCTTTAATTGGGTTTCTTTCCAATGGATCTAGAAATAAATCAAAAAATTCCTCTTTATTTTTTCTCATTTTTTTCAAACCATGTTTTAATAAAAAACTTTTGGATACACTTTCATCAATATTAGACAGATTTAGTTTTTTCCTATTATTTAATCTTTTTAATAATCTAAATCTTTTTGATCTTATACTTCTACAAGGCTCTACTGATGTATGAATATTAACTTCAGAATAAACATATTTTCTTTTTTTTGTTTTATATTTTTTATTAGGTAGAATGTATGGGTTTAAATATTTTGGTTTTTTAATTTCTAAAATTTTACATATTGTTGGAAAAATATCTATATTAGAAGTTAAATCATCATAGACAACACCGCCTTCAAATACATTTTTAAGATATGCTATAAGAAATATTCCAGTTCCATGATCGTTTAAATTACATTTCATTCCTGGCCAAGCAATACCATGATCGGTCGTTAAAAGTATTAGTGTATTATTTAACTTTCTCTTTTCTTTGAGAGTATCATATATTTTTCCTATACCTTTATCTATTTTCTCTAAAGAAGAATAAAATTTTGCCATATCTTCTCTCATTTGTTTATTATCTAAAAAAAGTTCAGGCGGTCTAATCCAATTAGGATTAAAATTTTCAGATATTTTTTTTACATACTCCCTGTGAGTATCAAAATATCCTATTGAAATAAAAAATGGCTTTTTAGAGTTATATTTTTTAATCCACTTTGAAGCAGTTGAAGATATCTTGATTGAGTCAGTTGTAGTTGTACAAAATGTTTTATTATATCCAAGTTCATTTACTTTTTTTTTATCTATTTCATGTTGAATACCAAATAAAGCTGTTTCAAAATCTATATTTTTTAAATAATTTGATAAGTGTAGACTGTAATCATGTAATTTACTACCTCTATGAGCCAAACCATACATCCCATTTTGATGAGGATATAAACCTGTCATTAACGAACTTCTGCTTGGTGAGCAAGTGGGTGCAGCAGTAAAAAAATTTCTATATACGCTACCCTTATTTGCTATTCTTTGAATATTATTTGTTTTAGCGTTGTATCCATATGGAGAAATATATCTTCCAGTATCATGTGTATGTATTAAAACTATATTTATGTTCTTCATCTAATAAAAAAGGGTGAGGTCCAACATATTTGATTATTTTTTTGCTTTATTTTTATATAAACATTATCATCTTTTTTTAATGGTAGTGTAATTTTTTTTTGAAAATTCCATTCTTTGAAATTAGGAATTTTGTTAAATAAAATTGCTGGCGTATCTATTTCTCCTAAATTAAAAGAAACTGATCCTTTGGATAAATCTTTTGTTAAAATTTCAAATTTTTTATTATTTGTTATGGTTGTTATTTTTGAATTTTTTTTTAATTTTGCTAAAATTGTAAATCCGCTTGTTTCATTAGTATAATTATTACTATTTCCAGATGTTAAAAATTTAAATTTAATTTTATTTTTAAATTTCTTTACTTCTGGAATGAAAAAAGAATACTTACTTTTTTTATCTAAAGGAGAAACGATTTCTGGTCCTCTAAATTTATTTTCAATTGTAATTATATCAATATTTTTAAATTGAATTTCTCCTTTCCAAAGAAATTCTTTATTTCTTTCTCCCCAACCAAAATCTATATTTATAATTGATATATTTTTTTCATTTTTAATATTTTTTTGATCTTTACAATTTAATCTTTTAAATAAATTTGTATTTTTTATTATATCGATGTATTCTATTGGAAATCTACCTTCTACATTTATATCTAGTAAATTATTTTTTTGAGTCTTAACATTAGAACCTATAGTTTTTTTATTTAAATATACATGTGGAATAATTTTATCTCCGGTTAATGCAAAAGTTCTTCTTTCATTTATTGATTTAAATATTGAGTTTCTATTCTTAGATTTAACTAAAACCCCAAACCTTCCATGACCGTAACTTCCCGGAGAAGCACTATGATGATCGGTATTAGCGATAAATCCTAGTTTAATTTTTTTCTCTAAAGCAAATTTAATTGTATTTTCATAATTTCTAGGTCCCATGGAATGCAAAAAAGGATATTCTGCTTGATCATTTTCAGAACAGCCATGCATAGAATATAGTTCAACAACTGGTGATACACCTTCTTCAAAAATATCCCAGTTAACTCCTCGTCGTCCTTGTTTATAGGATAGATGATGCGGCATAAAAATATAATTTTTTATTTTATTTTTTTTAAATTTCTTTTTTAAAATATCAATTTGATCAACTAGCAGTTCATGTTTTTTTATATCCTTATATACAATTGTTTGATCACCATATTTATTTGAATGCACTTCATATCCTGGATATATAATAATTCCCTTTTCTTTTTTGATTGTTTCTAAAATTTTATTCCAATTTTTTTTGAGTTTTTTAAAACCAACTTTATGAAAATCAATGATATGTTTTATTGAAGGATCTTTAGTATTCATATCAGGCCAACCAGCATGACCTGTAATTGAAACAAAATCTAGGGATAATTTTGAAAATGCAATTGCCCTTTCTAAACTACCATGAGCATAAGAGATATTACAATGATTATGTAAATCGCCAAAAAGAATTACTTCGGTCTTTTTAGATTTTGTTTTCAATTAATTTTCCTTTTTTTACTATCGATTTATTTATCATATCTATTATTTTTAAAGATTTAATTCCATTTTCAGCTGAAACTTCTGATTTCCCTTTTTTTAAATAGTTTGTATAACTTTTCAGTAGTCTTATATCTGCACCATAATGTGACGTATTATGATAATTATCTTTCGCATCAATACGTTTAAATTTTTTTCCATTATCATATGTTATTTCAATTATACCTGTTGATCTGATAAGTTTTAATTTACCTTTTATACCAACAACTTCTAGTGTTTCTTGATCTTCAGCTGCTGGACCAAAACAGGAAAAATTTATATTTCCAATAACCTCATTTTCAAAATTAATATTACAAGAAAAATGAGAAAGAATATCACTTCCCTCAGCCCACACACATTGATCATCTATTTGTCTTTCATCATTTAATGATGAATACTTATTTTTAAATTTTTTTAAGTTTTCTCTAGAATCACCCAATGCTTCATATCTTCGATAGCTACATTTTTCATCACAATCTTTGCATCTAATATTTTTATTTTTTTTTGAGGTAAAATGTGAATGCCTACTTCCAAAACTTGAAAGAGATAAAACTTCTGAATTTGCAAACCATCTTAAAACATCAACATGATGAGAGCATTTATCATTTATGCCACCACCTGAATACTTATTGTATCTGTGCCAAGTCTGAAAATATCTTGTATAGGGAACTATAGAATTAAGTTGTACTAAATACACATCTCCAATTAGTTTTTTATTGTAAATTAAATCCCAAGCTTTAATCCATGAAGCTTCATATCTTCTAGTGAATGACATTAAAAATTGAAATTTATTTCTTTTTTCAAGCTCTACTATTTCTTTAGCATGTTTTAAACTTACAGATATTGGCTTATCTAAAATAGATTTAATTTTTTTTTCTGCTGCAAGTTTTGCATGTTTGTAATGTTGATCTGTATGAGAAGTAATTATTAAGCCATCCAATTTTTCATTATTAACTAAACTTTTTGCATTTTTATAAATATTTATTTTTATATCATTAATTTCTTTTTTTACTTTGTTGCTTTTTTCTTCAATTAAATCACACAAAGCGACTATCTTTAATTGTTTTTTGAAATACTTATTAATAAGAAAAGAAAGACTTGCACCTCTTACTCCAACACCAATTATACCAATTTTCAATGACATCATTTTTTATAAACTCAAAAAAAAAATGAATAAATAAAAAAGTAAAAAAAAAATTATGTATTTGGTACTTCTTTTTGAATAAAGTAATTATTATCTTTATGTTGTTTAATTATGGCAGGAATTATTTCTTTATAAGCATCATATAAGCTAGTGTTAGCTTTAGGTAGTTGATCTTTTATTAAATTACTTAGTTTTGGTAAATTATAAGAGGGAACAGAAGGGAACATATGATGTTCAACGTGATATTCCATATGCCAATACAAAAAGCTAAATATAGGATTAAATCGTACTGATCTTGTTGTGTATCTATGATCCTTTACATCTTCTGGAAGTCCTAAGTGCTGCGTCATATTAAATATATTAATGATGTTACCCCAGTATCTAGGGAAGAAAATTAATAGTGCAGGAAGAGGATTCATTAGATAGAAAGATAAAGCAAAAGATGAAACCCACAATAATACATGTATTCTAGAAATGAGACGGCATTTTGCTATTTCATTTTGAGGTATACAATCTCTCATTACAGGAGTTGTAAATCCTAATGCATGTTTTATTATTTCATACTTAAATGAATGTTTAAAATATATTAACTCGTAGAATGGGATAAAGCTAAATAGAAAACTTCTTAAACTTGGATATTGATGGAATAAAGCAGCTTCGAAATCATGAGGATCACTCACTGAGGACGTATTGCTATGATGTCTGAAATGACTCCATGTCCACCTTGTTGGTTCAAAGTCAGTCATAAAAGAGCCAATTTGGTAAAAAATTTCATTTAAATACTTCGACTTAAACGCCGTTCTATGACCGCACTCATGCCAGATTGGATTACTAGAATAAAAAAGAACACCATAAAGCCATAGCCATAAGACTGTCCACCAAGTCCCCCATGTTGTTACTGACATGTAACCAAAGAAAAATAAAAGAATGAAATATAGACTTACGTGTTGTAAACCTTTTAAATCACTTTTTTTTGATAATTGTTTTAGATCTTTTTTACTTAATTCAGCCCTAAACCACTTGTCATCGACATTATCAAGTTTATCCACCATGCCTATTTATACTATTAATATGAGAATATTTTAATACAAAAAATAGCTATTTTTTGTCACAATGAAGAAATTAAATGAAAAATAAAATTTTTAGATCTAATATCAATTTTCCAAATTTATTGATTTTTTTGTCTTTTTAGATACGATATTAACAAACCATTATGAATATAGATAAAACACATTTTGAACTAAATGGATATCTCGTTTTACCAAACATTGTTCCTAAGTCGACTTTAATTAAACTTAATAAAAATGCAGATCAAATGATAAATGATTTTAAAAAAGGTGTTAATAGAAAACAATCAAATAATAATGAAAGAAAAAAGCATGGTGATATTAGTAAAAATGGAAAGATATTTTTTGGTAACCAGTGTGAATATTATCCACACATAAATGCATACGCAAAGGGAAAGTTTATAAAAAATATCGTCTCAAAGCTTTTAGGAAAAAAAATTTTTTTATTTAATGAACAACTGGTAAATAAGAGTCCAAATACACCAAGCTCATTCAGTTGGCACCAAGATTCAGGTTATATTCATTTCAGACATAAACCTTATATATCTGTTTGGCTTGCTCTAACCGATACAAATGAAAAAAATGGAGCTTTGAGTATTATTCCTACAAATTTAAAAAAAACAAAAAATGCAAAATCACATAAATGGCAAAATAAATCAAAAGATTTAGGAATAAAAGTTAATGAAAAAAATGCAATTCAGCTTTGTGTTAGTGCAGGAACATTGATAATCTTTTCAAGCTTAACGCCTCATTCATCTAGTGCCAATATTACAAAAAAAAATCGCAAAGCATATTTATCTCAATACTCTTCTGAAAATATCATTGATCCTTTCAATGGTATTCAAAGAGGAAGAGCATATTTGATGTAAAGATGAAAAAAATTTATAACTTTGCAGGAAATCTTAGTTATAGAAATTATACCATCAAAGATCTTTTTGATAATAAAGGTAAAAAAAAACTTTCCCAAATAAATGTAAAAAATGAAGAGGAGGCAAATATTGCTGTTGACGCTAAAGTCGATTTATTAATTACAGGTCTTGCTTCGATTAAAAAAGTGAGATCAATTGCAAAAAATAATTTTATTACGGTCGCCATACCATTCACTGAATTTAAAACAAATGATGAAATTCTTAAGGCATCTTTAGAAGCTCTAAATAATGGTGCTGATGCAATCTATACGGCAAGATCACCAAGAGTAGTTGAATATTTATCAAAAGAGTCAATTCCAGTAATGGCTCATTTAGGCTTGGTGCCAAGAAAATCAATTTGGATTGGCGGACTTAGAGGAGTAGGAAAAACTGCATCGGAGGCTTTAAAATTATTTGAAGAATTTAAAACGATGGAAAGTGCTGGAGCATTTGCTGTTGAAGCAGAGGTGATTGCAGATCAAACACTAAAATTTATTTCTGAAAATGTGAATTTAATAACAGTATCTTTAGGATCGGGAAACTACGGTGATGTAAATTATTTGTTTATGGATGATATTTGTGGTGAGAATGAAGAAATACCAAGACACGCTTTTAGTTTGGCTAAAATTTATAAATTAAGAGACAAGATTTACAGAGAAAAAGTTAAGGCTGTGAATAAATTTAATAAAATGGCTAAATCAACTAAATTTGTCACATCTCGAAATATAGTAAAGATAAATAATAGTGAGCTTCAAAAATTTAAAAAAAGCGCTAAATTACTTACTTAATATAATTAAATATCCTTAAAAATTAGTATTTTAATTTAGTATTTTTTGTGATTAATTTTCCTTATTTTAGGAGGGTTAAGTATGAAAAAAATACTATTTACTTTTATTTCTTCTATTTTGTTATTTTCTAATTCTGTTTTCAGTATGACATTATGGACTACTGAAACACAACCTGGAAGAATGCAAATTCAAGAAGAATTAATTGCAAGATTTACAGCAAAAACGGGAATTGAAGTTAAATTAGTTCCTCAGGAAGAAGACGAATTAATTGAAAAGGCGTCTGCTGCTTTTGCTGCTAACAGTTTACCTGACGTAATTTTTAATGCTGCATGCGTTAATTTTTGTGCTTGGGCTTATGATGAAGGAGTATTCGATTCAGATGCTGCAACAGAAATTGTTAATTCATTAGGAATTGATACATATAGTGCAAAAGGTGTATTAGCTATGTCAGAGGTTGAGCCAGGAGTATATGCTTCTGTACCTTCAGGTGCATGGCCAAATGCTACTTACTATCGTATGAGCTATTATAATGATAATGGTTTAGCTACACCAACTAATTATGCAAATATTTTAGCTGGAGCTAAAGCTCTTCATAATCCACCAAATCGTTACGGAGCTATTGTTCCAACTGATGTTGCAGCTGGTTTTATGAGTCAATGGATGGAAACATTTGCTATTGCTAATGGATTACACCCAGTAAAGGAAGATGGATCTATTAACTTTGATAAGAAAAAAACTATCGAAATGTTAGAAACTTACAAAGCTTTAGTTGGGATGTCACCTGAGGGTATTCATCACTGGCAAAATGGTAGAGACTTTTACGCAAGTGATGTTGTTCCATTAACTTTTTGGGCTTCATATCTTTTAGATGATATTGCAGGTACAAGAGACAATGTTCCAATTATGGTAGATGACAATCCACAATCTCTAGCATTAGCACAAGATACTAATGTTATAGTAGGAATGGCTGGTCCTTCTAATCCAGATGGTGGAACATGGGTTGAAGTTCACAACTTTGGTGTAACTGTTGATGCAAATACTGATGAAGCAGCAGCATTCATTGAATATGTTATGAACGAAGAGTATGTTACTTGGTTAGGAATGGCTCCTGAAGGTAGTTTCCCTATTAGACCAGGGCCTAATGCTGGTTCAAAAATCTTTATTGAAGAATGGGGTAATTTGCCAATTGGAGTAGATAGAAAAATTCCAATTAACCAAATTTATTCAGAAGAAATTATTGAATCACTTATTAATGGATTAGCTGTTGGTACAAGATGGGGTGCTAAAGAAGGCCAACTTCCTGTTGCGGCTAAGTTAGTAAATAGTGGATTAATGAATAGGCTGATGATGGAATATATTAACGGCGATCGTTCTGCGGAAGATACTGTTGATATGCTAAATTCAGAAGCAGCAAAACTGTAATTTATATTAATTAATCTTAATGGGCTCCAGTTCTTATAAAAAAAGAATGGGGCCCATTGAAAAACAAGGAGTAGTACAAGCCTATACAATGCTTGTCCCAACTGTGGCCATTGTTATGGCTATTGTATTATTTCCACTTATTGCTAATTTTTGGATAAGTTTTAAGGATGTTACTGTATCTGATTTAAGAATAGCTGAAATAAAAGTAACCGAAAAATTTCAAAAAAAACCAAAAACAAAAGGAGATATTTCTAAAGTAGAGTATCGATTTAATAATTTTTCAAAAAGTTCAAATATAAAAAATGTAAACTTCAAAGATATTTTACCTAAAGGTTTAGTAATTAAAGAATTACCTAATAACTGTTCTATCTCAGATAATATAATAAACTGTCAATTAGGTGATTTTAAACCAAAAGAAAAAAAGAAAATAAAATTTGAAACAATCGCAGAGAATGATTATTTTATTAGTCAGGAAAATCCAAAAGATACTTCACCAATTGTTAAAGGAAAATCAGAAAATAGATTATTAAACCTTGAATTAAAATTAAAAAATTTTGAAGAAATATTTACTTCACCAAACTTTTGGAAAACAATTAGAATAAGTTTTGCGTATTCTTTATTCTCTGCAATTGGATCGTTAACACTTGGTATTTTAGCTGCACAACTACTTATGACCACCTTTATTGGCAGAGGTATAATACGAGGTATTTTTTTATTTCCATATATTGCACCAATTATAGCCGTTACTATTACTTGGAAAATTTTAACTGATCCTTTTTTTGGAACAATCAATGGAATTCTTACGCAATTACAAATTTTAAATGAACCTATTAGTTTCTTACAAGTAAGAGATATGACAATTAATTTCCTAGGTTTTGAATTTAGTTTCCCAGTTGCTTTATCATTTGTTATTTTATTTGAGTCTTGGAGATATTTTCCTTTAGCGATGATTTTTATCTTAGCAAGATTACAATCTGTTCCAAAAGAACTTTTTGAAGCTGCTGAAATTGATGGTGCTACACCTTTGCAAAAATTTAGAAGTATTACTTGGCCCTTAATTCTAGGAGTGTTATTTGTTTTGTTTCTTCTAAGATTTATTTGGACATTTAATAAATTTGATGACATTTTTTTATTAACTGGAGGTGCCGCTGGAACTAAAACTTTAACTGTAGATGTTTATGAAACAGGTTTTAATATTGGTAATTTAGGAACTGGAGCGGCAAATGCAGTATTAGTTTTCTTAATATTAGTTTTTGCTGCAATATTTATAATAAGATTTTCACCGAAAGAATAAGAATGAACAATAGTCAAAAAATTTTAATTTCTTTAATAATTAGTTCATTTTGGGGGTTAATCAGTAATATTGTTTTAGGAGTATTTTTTATTCTTCTTATTGGTAGTACAATTCAATTTAATTATTTTTCTTACATTATTTCATCTTCAATAATCACATTATTGATTGTTTTTTATGATAGAAAAAGCCTACAAATTTATATTAGTTTATTTATTTTAACTTTTATATTGATCTTGATTTTTACAGGCCTTTCTCCTTATGGTTTAAATATAAATGAAAATAGTTTTTTGCAGATATTATTTTTATTAATCCAATCATTTATAATATTAATAGGCAATATTATTTGTCTATCTGGAATCAATAAAATGTCTTTTAATAGATTATTTTTAGAAATTTTATTTCTTAGGGTTTTAAAAGGTTTTGGTTTTACTTTCTTCTTAACAATTGTATTATTTCCATTTTATGTAATGATTTTGATGAGCTTAAAAACTCATCAGTTATTAATTCTTAATCCTCTTGATCTATCAATTGATATTACACGAGGATTAAATATGTTTAGAAGCTATATCGAACTATTTACTGATTGGGGATTTGGTTATTACTTACTCAATTCATTAATAGTTTCTTTATCTTCAATTTTTATTGCTTTAATTTTTGCAATACCGGGTGCTTATGCAGTTGCAAGATTTAATTTTCCAGGAAAACTATTAATGATTAACTCAATATTATTAATTTATTTAATTCCTATGATTACATTGTTAATCCCTTTGTATTCATTTTTTACTTTTATAAACTTAAGAGATTCTTTATTTGGACTAATAATTGTTTATCCTGCTGTTACTATTCCCGTGGCAATTTATATGTTACAGGGATATTTTCAAACAATACCACAAGAACTGGAAGAAGCTGGTTTAGTTGATGGGTTATCAAGAACTGGGGTTATATTAAAAATTACTTTACCTTTATCACTTCCAGCAATAGCTTCAGTTTCTCTATTTATTTTTATGGTAGCGTGGAATGAATATTTATTTGCATATATGTTTTTAGATACTCCAGCTATATTTACACTTCCAAGAGGTTTAGAACAATTAGATGGAACAGAGGTGCCAAGACAGCATTTGATGGCTGGTTCAGTTATTGCAACCGTACCTGTAATAGCAGTTTTTTTATGGGCTGAAAGATACTTAACTGGAGGCTTAACTGCAGGAGGAATTAAAGGATAGTATTTAACTTAGATCTATCCATTCATTTTTTTCTGAACTTAAAAAACAACTATCTAAAATTTTTTGAATATCAGCACCTCTTTTGAAATCAGGTTGATCATTTTTACCAGAAATAATTGACGTTATAAATCTTTCATAGTTAGAGGGAGTAGGGTCAGTTTTTACAATTTCCCAATCCAAACTTTTTTCATCATTAGGAGAGGTGGCATTTATATCAGTGCAAATTGAGTAGTAATTTCCCTGAGTTATAGGATCATCAAATTTCATAGCTACTGCACCTTTGTCACAATATATCTTTAACTCTAATCTATTAACATTACCTGTTGCAAATCTAGTTGAATTTATTGTTCCTATGGCACCATTATCAAATTCTACCATTGAGATAAAAGAGTCATTAGCATCTAAAACATATTCATCAATTTTTTCGCCCTTATCTTTAAAGGTTTTAAGTCGACAATTTATTTTTTTAATATTACCAACTGGATACGATGCAAAATCAAATATATGAACACCAAGATCACCAAGAACTCCTTTACTGCCATGCTTTTCTGATAATCTCCATAACCATTTTTGTTCCTCTTTCCAATCACCCCAATACTTACATGTTAACCAAGATTGATAATAACTAGCATCAACATGTCTGACTTTACCTAATTCATTATTATGCAAAACTTTACTTAAGTTTTGCCAACCAGAGGAATTTCTGTAACTCAGGTTAACCATATTAATACAGTTTGTATTTGCTGATGCTTTGTACATTTCCTCTGCATCTGGATAGTTTTCAGCTAAAGGTTTTTCTGAAAAAATGTGCTTATTTTTATTTAAAGATTTTAACGCAATTTCTTTGTGAAATGAATCAGGGGTTACATTGCTTATTGCATCAAGTTCACACTTATCAAGCATTTCATCAAAAGATGTGAACGTTTTATCAATATTATATTCTTTAGCAAAATTTAAGACTCTTTCTTCTATGACATCACAAACTGCAACTATTTCTACATCTTTAATGTTTTTAAATGCTGTCGCATGGGCATTGGCCATCCCTCCAGTACCAACAATTCCTAACTTAATCATTTTTTATAATTATGATCTACTTGATAGCCTTTTACTTCAATTGGTTGAACAGGATCTTTTCTTTCCATGTTATCAATACCTTTTGCTATTCTGTCTATCCACAAACCAGATGTTTTTTCAGGACAAACCCAATGAATAGAATTTTTAATTACTCTTTGAACATCTTTATTATAATAAACAGGATAAGATTCATGTCCTGGTCTGAAATAAAATATTTTTCCATTTCCTCTTTTGTAACAAAGACCAGATCTAAATACCTCTCCGCCTTCAAACCAACTCACAAAAACTGTTTCATCTGGGGCAGGGACCTGAAAAGGCTCACCATACATTTCGGTCATCTCAATTTCAAAATATTCTCCTAAGCCTTCTGCAATAGGATGACCTGGGTTACAAACCCAAACTCTTTCCATTTCACCTCTTTCAGCCCATCTAATATTTGCAGTTGTACCCATCATTCGTTTGAAAATTTTAGAATGATGTCCTGAATGTAATACTAGAAGACCCATTCCTTCTAAAACTCTTTGCTGAACTCTATCGACAATTTTATCTTCAACCAACTTATGCGCTTTATGACCCCACCAAATTAACACATCCGTTTTATCTAATAATTCTTCACTTAAGCCATGATCCTCTTCTTCTAATGTTGCAGTTTTAATATTAAGACTTTTATCATCAGATAAAAATTCTTTAATACAACCGTGAATTCCCTTTGGGTAAATTGATTTTACATGTTCATCCTCTTGTTCATGAACAAATTCATTCCATATAACTACGTTTACCATCGCTACCTCACTCTCCCTCCGTGGAATCTGTGACCAAGAATTGCGAGTATAATAATCAATCCATTAAAGAATTGCCTCCATACACCACTCATTCCCATTGCCACAACTCCAACTTCCATATATGCAATAACACCAACACCAAACACAGCTCCTACAATCGTTCCTACGCCTCCCCATGTGGGAGTTCCTCCAATAAAGACAGCAGCTAGAGCAAGTAATAAGTAGCCAAATCCTTGAGTTGGCCACCAGGTAAAATTAATTAAACAAGAAAAAATTCCTGCAAGTGCCGCACCTAAACCAACATACATGAACGCACTAATTCTTACCCAATTAACATTAATTCCCATTTGTGCAGCTGAGTCTGGATTATCTCCAACATGATGAATATGGATTCCAAACACATGTTTCCTATAAAGATAATAGGAAAATATTGTAAATAACGCTGCCCAGTAAACTTGCATTGGAACTCCAAAAAGTTTCCCAACTAATACATCGTAGATCCAGTGATCAGAAATTTCCATAAAAGAAATTGATTTACTATCACTAGCAACAAACAAAAATCCTCTTATAAAAAATAATGCTCCAAGAGAAGCAACCAACGATGAAAGGCGTCCGTAAACAACTAAACATCCCATAAGTATTCCAACTACTGCACCAGAGAGTATTCCTATAAGAATACATAATAATGGATCAAGTCCTGCCTTTAATAAAAGAGCAAAAATGTATGCTGACAATCCAAAAGTAGAGGCAAAAGACAAGTCTATTTCTCCAGCAGTAACTAAAAAAACAAGAGGGATAACCATAAACATAATTACTGGAAGCATTACAAAAACAGATTGATGTAAATTTGGTCTCATCATTACTTCTGGAGCCCCAATTAGAAAAACCAACATTAAAATTATAAAGTAACCTAAACTTCCTAAAGCTCTACCATTTTTTCCAATTAAATTTTTAAATATATTTTCTTTGGTACTCATTAATGTTTACTCACTGCATCCTTCATAACTTTCATAAGTGCTTCAGGCCCCTCAATGTCATTTTTATTTAATTGATGAACAACTTCACCTCTGTCTAAAACAATAAATCTATCAGAGATATCATAGACATGATAAATATTATGACCAATAAATAAAACTGATCTTCCAGATTTTTTAACATTATCTACAAAATCAAAAACTTTTTGAGTTTCAATGAGTGAAAGGGCTGTTGTTGGTTCATCCAATACAATTAACTCTGCATTGTTATAAATTGCTCTTGCTATTGCTACTCCTTGTCTTTCACCACCCGATAAATTACCAACAGGTGATTCAGCATCAATAAGTTTTGATGTAAATCCAATTTCTCTAATTAATTTGTTTGCTTCTCTTACTTGTTCTTTTTCCCTTATAAAACCAAATCTATGTTTTAATTCTTTACCCATAAAAATATTCCACACTATAGATTGCTGTGGACATAAAGCTCTGTCTTGAAAAACAGTTTCTATTCCAGCTTCTCTTGCTTTTGAGGCATTCCAATTTTTAACTTCATTTCCTCTAATTATAATTTGACCATCGTCAGGAGCATGAACACCAACTAACGTTTTGATTAAGGTGGATTTACCAGCTCCATTATCTCCAATAAGTCCAACAACTTCTCCAACATCAACTTTTATTGATGCTTTTTTTAATGCTGTGATTCCGCCAAAACTTTTGGAAACATTTTTAAGTTCTATTATTGCGCTCATATATGTAGCTGATCTACTTACAGTAGATCAGCTCTGTTTGATATATTTATCTTAAACCTGCGTTAGCAAGTTCCATAACTGATTTGTAATTCTCAGTATGTACAAATCCTGCACCAGTATCTTGATTTAATGCTCCAGTTCCAAGAACTTTCATTTGACATAAAGCAAGTACAGGTAGGTAGCCTTGTAAAAATGGTTGCTGATCAGAAGTTAAATGAACATAACCATTTTCAAAAGCTGTCATGATTTGTGGACTAGTATCAAAGCCGATTTGCAATAATTCTCCTGGACCATATCCAGCAGCTTTAGCATATGCTTCAGCATTTCCTAGTTTCTGACCACCATCATGTACAATAATTTTTGTATCAGGATTTGCAGCTAGGGCAGCTGAAAATACAGGGATTGCAAGATTTGGATCAGTTGCTTGTTCTGGAGTACCATCTAGAACTACAACGTTCATTCCATGTTCTTCAAAAATTATTCTAGCACCGTCTTCTCTTTGAGCTCTTGAATAATCTCCAATTGGAACCATAACAATAGCTGTATCACCAGCTTTAAGATCAAATCTTCTAATTGCTTCTCTTGCTAATTCTTTACCTTGAGTTGCAAGATTTGCACCAACGTATCCACCTCCATAAGCAGCTCTTACTGCAGGAACATCAACGTTTTGATACATCATTAAGATACCAGCTTCACTAGCCATTTTTGCTAGTGGCATAATTGCATCATCACCAGGATGACCCATCATACCAATACCGTCAACACCTGCACCAATAGCTTCTCTTAGTTGTTGAATCATTCTATCTGACTGCCATTCTGAGTAAAGAATTTCTGCATCAGCACCAGTGTCTCTAATAGCATTTTCTGCACCAGTTTGAACTATTCCAGCGAAACCATCACCTTCAGCTCCACCAGCAAAGAAGTGAATTCTTACATCACTACACCATCCATCACCTAAGTTTTTATCAATAGCATAAACTGAACCACTGAAAGAAAAAACGAAGAGTGTTGATAATAAAATTTTTAATATTTTCATTATTCCTCCCTTGAATAAATATAATGTATATGAGCTTAAAAAATTAAATTAATAATGTCAACCTAGTAGAGTCTTTTACTAATCCTTTTAGTCTGTCCGTGACTATACACCCCATCTACCCCACCATCTCTTCCATAACCTGATCTTTTGTAACCACCACCTGGAAGATTATTTCCATCAACAAACCAATCGTTTTGCCAAATTATCCCAGCCTGAATTCTATCAGCAGTCCATTTTGCTTTTTGCTCATCTGAAGTAAATACTCCGGAAGCAAGACCGTATTTTGTTGAATTAGCTATACTTATTGCTTCTTCTTCATCTTCAAAATCAAATATTGATGTTACAGGGCCAAATATTTCTTCCTGAGCAATTGTTGCATCAACTTTAACATTATCAAAAATAGTTGGTTGGTAAAAATTACCATCGACTCTCTCAGCTTTATCCCCGCCTATTGTTAATGTAGCACCTGATTGTACACCAGATTTTACATAATTTGAAACCCTTTGCATTTGATCAGTTGAGATTAAAGGTGTTACTTCCGTTCCATCTTCGTCGCCTGCACCTATTTTTAATTTTTGGGTTTTTGCAACAAGCTTTGTCATATACTCATCTTTAATTTTTGGATGAACTATTACTCTAGACATTGCTACACATATTTGACCTGCATTTGGTTTAAAAATTCCTTTAACTGTACTGTCTACAGCTTTATCAATGTCAGCATCGGGATAGATTATTGCTGCAGACTTTCCTCCTAATTCAAAATGAGTAGGTATAATTCTATCTGCTGTTTCTTTAAGAATTTCTGAAGCAACTTCAGGTGATCCAGTAAATACAATATAATCACTTCCTGGATGTTGGACTAATTTTCGACCAGTTGTTTCTCCATAACCGTGAAGAATATTTATAATTCCTTTTGGAACACCAACATCCTCAAAAATTTGACCATAAAAATTAGACGATATAGGACAAAGTTCAGGAGGTTTTATAACTATGGTATTTCCTACTATCCAATTCTGCGCAACCATTCCAGAAAATATAGAAACAGGATAATTCCAAGGTACAATTTGAAGCGCAACTCCAAAGGGTTCCAAAACAACATAGTTTAAAGTATCTTTACCAGATGGAATTAATTTATTTTCTATCTTGTCTGTTAATCCTGCATAAAAATCAAAGGTATCAGCAGCACCTTTGAATTCATCGATACATTGTTTAATCGTTTTACCATTTTCTTGGCTTAAAAGTTTACCACCTTCTTCTTTTCTTTCTCTTAATTTTTGTGCAATGGCTCTCATCATATTTGATTTATCTTTTGCATCCATATCGACCAAAATTCTTTTATCGAATGCTTTTTTTGCAGCCTGAAAAGCTAAATCTATTTCTTCATCCAAAGCTTCATCAATATTACCAACAATTTTTTGATTAGCCGGATTTAATACAGGAATATTTTTCTTTGAGAGTGAATCAATGAATTTACCATCAATAAAATTTCTTAACTCCATATAAAGGTATAGATAAAACTAAAGCTGAAGATGTGTCAAGTATAGTTTAATTATTTGGAACTTGAACAGGAATAAAATAGTCTGGAAAGTATTTTTAATATTAAACTTAAACATTTAATTAGTCCTAATTTTGTGGTAATTTTTAAATATGGAAGAATTAAATAAAATTTTCCAACATTATTTAGACCAAAAGACTTTTCCAGGAATACAGTGGTCTATTTATAAAGATGGAAAATACTTATCTGGTAAACTTGGTTTTTCAAATATTGAAACTCTCAAAGAAATAGAAGACGATACTATTTACAGAATATTTTCTATGACTAAGCCTATTATAGCAATAGTCACAATGCAACTTGTAGAAAAAAAATTAATAAATTTAGATGATCCAATTGATAAATATTTAACTGAATTTCAAAATCTAAAAGTTATGAAAAATAACAAAGAATCAATAAGTGATATTGAAGACTTAAAAATAAAACCAACAATAAAAAATCTTTTACAACATACTGCGGGCTTTAGTTACGGATTTCTTCCTGATGCGCTTGCTGCTGAGTATACGAAACAAAAATTATTTAATGAAAGATTATTATCTGATGAAATAAAATTATTATCTAAATTTCCTTTGTACAGTCAGCCTATGACAGAATGGCGATATTCTGTTTGTATAGATGTTTTAGCAAGAATATTAGAGGTGGTTCTCAATAAGAAACTTCAAAATATTCTAAAAGATAATATTTTTGACCCTCTTGATATGCAAGATACTGGATTTTCTTTAGATGATAAAAAATCTCAGAGGTTGATGACATTGTATCAATATGATTCACAAAGTAAAAAGTTAATTGAAGAAAAAAATCCGCAAGATTATCCTATAAATAGTGCAACCTATGCGCGAGGAGGCCATGGTCTGTATTCTACAATGAAAGATTATAACAAATTTTGTAAGATGCTTTTAAACGGAAAATCAGATTCTGGAGTTCAAATAATTAGTGAAAAAACTTTAAATTTAATTATTAAAAATACTTTACCAGAAAATCTTTTACCTATGAAAATAGAAGGGATAGATGGACTTTCAGAAGAAGGTGATAATGGTCTTGAGCCATATGGTTGGGGTTTAGGTTTTAGGACAATGTTATTTCCAGAAAAAAATAACAATATTGGAGAATTTGAAGAATTTGGATGGGCTGGAGCAGCTTCAACTTATTTTTTGGTAGATATAAAAAATAATTTATTTGCTACATTAATGACTCACGTTTTAAATGGTGATAGAAAACTAAATGTGGATTTTTATGAATTTATTTACGGTACTTTTTTGAGCTCTAAGTAAATGAAATTAATATCTAATTGTTAGGTAGCTGAACTGGTATAAAATAATCAGGGTTTTTAGATTTTTTTATTACTGCAGGTAAAATTTCTTTATAAGCTTGGTATAGGGTTTGAGGTTCTGGCATTTGATCTTTTATTATTTCATATAATTTAGGAAGATTGTATGAAGGTATCATAGGAAACATATGGTGCTCAATATGGTATTCCATCTTCCAATAGATAAAACTAAAAATCGGATTAAGTCTAACTGATCTTGTTGATAGTCGGTGATCCTTGGCGCTTTCTTTAAGACCCATATGTTGTGTTACACCCCAGATACCATTAATGCCAAAGAACTTTGGTATTAAAAATAAAAATATTGGCAAAAAGGTAGAAAAGTAAATTGAGACAGCTATTATTGTAATCCATAGAAGAACAAAAATTCTAGAGCTATTTATACAATCATTAATTTTATCTTCTGGAATGCAATCTTTCATCACATCAGTCCTAATGCCTAAAGCATGTTTAATAATTTCTACATAAAGTGATTTATGAATTGTAAAAAAACCAATTCCAGGAATAAAATTTAAAATAAAACTTAAAAATGTATGTTTAGCAAAAATACTACCATCAACTTCGTAGTCATGAGGATCAACTGAAGCAGTATAGCTATGATGAAGAGAGTGACTCCACTTCCATCTAACAGGTTCAAAATTATTCATAAAACTAGCAATGTTATAGAAGAATTTATTTAATCTTCTATTTCTGAAAGCAGTTCCATGACCACACTCATGCCAAATAGCATCAGCTCCACCCCACATCGTAGAATAAGCAAGGTATAAAGGTATAAACCACAAGCTATGCCATGTATATATCGATAATAAACCTAGAGCTCCTAATGATAGTGAATAAATAATAATATGTTTCCACCCCTCAAAATCTGATCTTTTGGAAAGTTTTTTTAGAGTTTTTCTATCTATATTAGCCCTAAACCATTCGTCTGATATATTGTTTATCCCTGTTTGAACTTTTTTAGTTTCTGACATAATTACGATATAAATAATAAAAAATTACATTTTTTCCAGTAAAAATCTCGTATTTATTTTATAACAAATGATAAATATTTAGTTTATTGAGACAGAAATTTTAATAAATTCTGTAATATGATGAATCTTACAATCGTTGGTACCGGTTACGTTGGTTTGGTAACCGGGGTTTGCTTTGCTGAATTTGGATATTCTGTAACATGTATCGATAAAGATACGGAGCGTCTTGAAAAACTCAAATCAGGTACGTGCCCATTTTTTGAACCTGGAATGGATAAGCTTTTAGATAAGCATATTAATAAAACAAAATTATTATCTTTTGCTTCAAGCATAAAAAATAATTCAGAAAATACAGATATTTTTTTTATAACTGTTGGAACTCCTACAAGAAGGCTAGAAGATGAAGCTGATTTAAGTTTTGTATGGCAAGTTGCAGATGAAATTTCAGAAAGTATTAAAAAATATTGTTTAGTTGTAACTAAATCCACCGTACCAGTTGGAACGACAAGCGAAGTAAAAAAAATTATATCAAATAAAGTTGATCAAAAACTTTTTGATGTAGTTTCTAATCCAGAATTTTTACGAGAAGGATCTGCTATTGATGATTTTATTAGACCAGATAGAGTTGTAATAGGAACAGATAATAAAAAATCTGAAAATATAATGAAAGAACTTTATAGACCTTTATTTCTTAAAGAAACCCCAATTGTGGCTACATCAATAGAAACTTCAGAAATAATTAAATATGCATCCAATAGTTTTCTAGCAACTAAAATTGCATTTATTAACGAGGTTGCTGACTTATGTGAAGTAGTAGGAGCTGATGTTCAGCAAGTAGCGCATGCAATGGGTATAGATAAACGTATTGGTTCTAAATTTTTAAATGCGGGACCTGGATTTGGAGGTTCATGTTTTCCAAAAGATGTTAAAGCTTTTGCTTCTACAGCTAAAAAGAAAAATATTGATTTATCTATAATTAATGCAGTGAACAAATCTAATCAAGATCGTATAATTAAAATTTCTAATAAAATTAGTTCAAAATTAAAAAATAATTCTACTATAACTTTTCTTGGTTTAAGTTTTAAACCTAACACAGATGATGTGAGAGATTCCACATCAATGAAAATTGCATCAAATCTTTTTGATCAAGGATTTAAAGTACAATGTTATGATCCTGAGGCAATGAGCAATTCAAAAAAAGAAAATTCTAATCTTGTTTTTTTTAATTCTGCTTACGAAGCTTGTGAAGGATCGTCTGCAATCATTATTGGAACAGAATGGAACGAATTCAGGGCATTAAATTTTGAGAAAATATCTAAAATATTAAAAGAAAAAATAATATTCGATTTAAGAAACATTTATATTCCAAAAGATTTAAAAGAAATGGGATACGAATACTATGGAACAGGTAAATAAATTGAAAATTGAAAATTTTGATAAAGAGGTTTTAAGAGAGTATGATATCCGAGGAGTGGTCGGTAACAATATCAATCAAAACACCGCCTATACTATTGGAAGAACATTTGCCTACACGGTAATTAATCGATTAAAATCTAACATAATTGCTACAGGTTACGATGGAAGATTAACTTCACCAGATTTACATAAAGCACTATGTGAAGGTTTAAAAGATTCAGGCGCTAAGGTAATTAATATTGGTATGGGTCCTACGCCGATGACTTACTTTGCTCACTACCATCTAAATGCAGATGCAGCAATAATGGTAACTGGCTCTCATAATCCTTCAGAATACAATGGCTTTAAAATGGTTTTAAATAAGCATTCTTTTTATGCTGAAGACATTCAAAGCCTTCAAAAATTAATTGATCAAAATGATTTAAAATTAAAAGATGGTGAGATCATTAATAAAGATATTAAAAAAGATTATACTGAAAGATTATTACAAAATATTAATCTCAATAAAAAAATAAAAATTGCTTGGGATATTGGTAATGGAGCGATGGGAGCTGTCATTAAGGAAGTTACAAATAATTTAAATAATTCTGAAAACATATTAATTAATGAAGACGTTGATGGAAATTTCCCTAATCATCATCCAGATCCAACTGTGCCAAAAAATATGGAGCAATTAATAAAGTCAGTAAAAGATAACAGTTGTGACATAGGTCTAGCCTTTGATGGAGATGGAGATCGTTTGGGTGTTGTAGACAACTTAGGGAATTTAGTTTGGGCAGATCAGTACATGTTATTATTATGCACAGAAATTGCTAACTTATACGATAACCCAAAAATAATTATGGATGTTAAATGTAGTAAGGTTTTTTTTGATGAAGCAAAAAAACTTAATTGCGATCCTATTATGTCTAAAACTGGTCACTCTCCAATAAAAGAAAAAATGAAAGAATTAAAATCGCCTTTATCAGGAGAAATGAGTGGTCATGTATGTTATGCAGATGATTTTTATGGTTACGATGATGCAATGTATGTTGCTTTACGCTTATTGCGAATATTATGTAATCAAGAAAAATCCTTAAATGAGTTAATTAATATATATCCAAAAACTTATTCAACTCCTGAAACAAGGTTTGATGTAGATGAAACAAAAAAATTTTTAATTATAGAAGAAATAAAAGAAAGAATAAAAAATACAGAAGGTAAAATAATAGATATTGACGGAATAAGAGTTGAAAATGATGATGGATGGTTTCTAATGAGAGCTAGTAATACCCAAAACCAACTAACTTGTAGAGCGGAGTCTACTTCCCAAGAAGGTCTTAAGTCTTTGATAGCAATTATCGAAAATCAGTTATCTCAAAGCGGTGTAAATTATAAGTTTACAGTCTAACAAAACAATCACGATTATATTTTTTCAATCTTTTACAAGCTGTATACGCTTCTTTTTTAGAAAAATTTTCAAATCTAGATTCATATAGTTGTTTACCGCTAACTTTTATCAGCACTATGTTCGATATTTTATCTTTTGTAGAAACTGGATATTTACTTTTAATTAATTTGATTTGTTTTTCTGCATTATTTCTATACTTAAATGTTCCAACAACAATGGAATAAGCATTTTTTTTCTTTGCAGTCTCTTCTTTTTTAACTATTTTTTTATTACTACTTTTTGTCTTAATATTTAATTCAGCAAATTCTTTATCCATTATTATTTTCAAAGATTGATTGCGTTGACTTCCCGTATCACCCCCAAAAATAATTCCTATTAATCTCTTATCATCTCTAACTGCTGAAAAGGCTAATTGAAAACCAGATGCTTTTATATATCCAGTTTTAATTCCATCAGCACCATCGTAGCTTAACATTAATTTATTATGCGTTTTGTAAGTCTTACCCTTATAAGTAAATTTTGTTTTGCTAAACAATTTATACTCTTCTGGAAAATTTGAAATTAGTGCATGTGAAAGTTTTGCTATATCTCTTGCAGTTGTTAATTGCGCTCTATTGGGAAGACCTGATGCATTTTTAAACGTTGTATTATTCATACCTAAATTTTTTGCATAGCTTGTCATAAGTTTAGCAAACTCTTTTTCACTACCTGATATATTTTCAGAAACTACAGTTGCTACATCATTTGCTGATTTAATTATGAGTGCATTAATTGCATCTCTAACTTTTATACTTGATCCCGCCTCTAAATAAAGTTTGCTTGGTGATCTTGAAGCGGCAATATTTGATACACTTAGTTGACTATCATAAGTAAGCTTTCCTTTATTAATATAATCAAACACTATGTAGAGAGTCATTATTTTTGTTAAGGATGCTGGGTAATTTCTTGTATCAGCATTGACTTCAAATAAAACTTCTTCAGTATCAAAATCGATTACTATAGCTGCTTTTTTGGCAAATATATTTGATGAAAAACTTAATATGAAAAAACTATTTAAAATTATGATTAATAATAAATTTTTTTTCATTTTCCTTTGCTTAACATAAGATTTTCGATGCTTTCAAACATAAAAATACTTTAAAATATTTCAAAACATATTATTTAATAAATATGGCAAATGAAGATCAAAATAACAATAATAATGAGGATTTTCAAAGAGGTCTATTATTAGATACTAAACCAAAAACAAAAAAACCTTCTATGTATAATGTATTATTATTAAATGATGATTATACTCCAATGGAATTTGTTGTGATGGTTTTAGAAAAAATATTTAATAAAAAACAAGAAGAGGCAACGCAAATTATGTTACATGTTCATAAAAATGGTATTGGAGTGTGTGGAACATTTACTTATGAGGTAGCGGAGTCTAAATGTAAATCGGTAATGGATATGGCAAAAAAAAATGAACATCCTTTACAATGTACAATGGAAAAAAGTTAATGCTGTCACAAAATTTAGAAAAAACATTAAGAGAAGCATATCAATTAGCAACTAACTATAAGCATGAGTATGTCACTCTAGAGCACCTTTTATATTCTCTTTTGGAAGATCAAGATGCAATTAGTGTACTTAAAGCGTGTGCTGTTGATATTTCAAATTTAAAAGAAAATGTTGAAAAATTTATCATTAATGATTTAGAAAATCTTAAAGAAAATTTTACTGGCGAGCCAAAATTAACAAATGGTTTTCAAAGAGTTTTACAAAGAGCTGCTATACACGTGCAATCGAGTGGAAGAGAGAGTGTTACAGGAGCTAATATGATTGTAGCTTTATTTTCTGAGAAAGAAAGTCATGCTGTATATTTTCTTCATCAACAAAATATGAGTAGATTAGATGCTGTTCAATATATTTCACATGGTATTTCAAAAGCTAATGAAAGTTTTGAAAATGAAGAATTTGTAGATAGTCAAACAAATGACAATAATTCACAACAAAAACCTAAAAGCGCTTTAGGTCAATTTTGTATAAATCTTAATGAAAAATCAAAAGATGGTAAAATTGATAAGCTAATCGGAAGAAGCAAAGAATTAGATAGAACAATTCAAATTTTATGTAGAAGACAAAAAAATAATCCTTTATTTGTTGGGGATCCTGGCGTTGGAAAAACAGCGATTGCTGAAGGATTAGCAAAAAGAATTACTGAAAAAAAAGTTCCTAAAATTATGGAGGATGCAGTAATTTATTCTTTAGATATGGGCGCATTATTAGCAGGCACAAGATACAGAGGTGATTTTGAAGAAAGATTGAAAGCCGTTCTTAAAGAATTACAAAAAAAAGATAAAGCAGTTTTATTTATTGATGAAATCCACACAGTTATTGGGGCAGGTGCTACAAGTGGAGGTTCAATGGATGCAAGTAATTTGTTAAAACCATCTCTAGGAAATGGCACCCTCAAATGTATTGGATCAACAACATATAAGGAATTTAAAAATTATTTTGAAAAAGATAGAGCTTTAGTTAGAAGATTCCAAAAAATTGATGTTAAGGAACCATCAAAAGATGAGACAGTTAAAATTCTTGAGGGTTTAAAAACTTACTATGAAGAACACCATAATATTAAATATTCACCAGAAGCAATTATTAGCGCGGTTGAGTTATCTAATAAATATATAGGCGATAGAAAGCTCCCAGATAAAGCTATTGATGTTATCGATGAAGCAGGAGCATCTCAATATTTGTTACCAGAAGAAAAGAGAAAAAAAATTATTCTTTCTAAAGATATTGAAGCAGTAGTTGCTTTAATGGCAAGAATTCCAACAAAATCTGTTAATCAAAGCGATAAGAGCAGTTTAAAAAATTTAGAGAGAGATTTGAAAAATTTCGTCTTTGGTCAAGACAAAGCCATCGAAGAATTATCATCTTCCATTAAGTTGGCAAGAGCAGGATTAAGAGAAGATGGAAAGCCTATTGGCTCATATCTATTTTCTGGGCCTACAGGGGTAGGGAAGACTGAGGTAGCTAAACAGTTAAGTAATACACTTGGAATTAAACTGCTTAGATTTGATATGTCAGAATATATGGAGCGTCATACCGTGAGCAGACTTATAGGAGCTCCTCCTGGTTATGTAGGTTTTGACCAAGGCGGGTTATTAACCGATGGTGTTGATCAAAATCCTCATTGTGTATTGTTATTAGATGAAATTGAAAAAGCCCACTATGATTTATTCAATATTCTTTTACAAGTTATGGATTATGGGAAACTAACCGACCACAATGGTAAGACGATAGATTTCAGAAACGTAATATTAATTATGACAACTAACGCTGGTGCAATAGATGTATCCAAAAACAAAATTGGCTTTAATGCAAAAAGATCTAACGATGATAGTAGCGATGCAATAAATAGAATTTTTTCACCAGAATTCAGAAATCGTATCGACTCAATTATTCATTTTAATCATTTATCTAAAAATATAGTACTTTCGATAGTAGATAAATTTATTATAGAAATTGAAGCACAACTTGAAGATAAAGGAGTTTCATTATCAATTAATAAAGAGGCAAAAGAGTTTTTAGCTGAAGAAGGTTATGATGAAGTTTATGGTGCTAGAGAATTAGGTAGAGTAATACAAGAAAAAGTTAAAAAACCGATGGCTGAAGAACTTATCTTTGGTAAACTTGCTAAAGGTGGTCATGTTGAAATTACATGTAAAGATAAAAAAATTAACTTTGAATTTTCTAATAAACAAGAAGCAAAAAAAGAATTAGCCTAATTTTTGAAAGGAAGATAATCTTCTAATTTTTCTTTTTGATTATCAATAAGCTGACTTTCATTATCAAGAAAGTTTTGAATAGCTTTGCTAAACTCTTGATCTTTTATCCAATGAGCACTCCATGTTTTTGTAGGCGCATAACCTCTTTGCAATTTATGTTCACCTTGAGCTCCTGCTTCCACAATTTGAATCTTATTTTGAATCGCATATTCAATTGCTTGATAATAACAAAGTTCAAAATGTAAAAATGGCACTTCATATTTTGATCCCCATAATCGTCCATACAAATGAGTTTTACTTATAAAATTGATTGCAGAGGCTACCATTTTATTTTCTTGATAAGCCATTATTAGTAATATTTTTTTTCTAAAATTATTTAATATTTCAAAGAAAAATTCTTTAGTTAAATAAGTAGAACCCCATTTTCTTCCTGTAGTATCTAAATAACAATCGTAAAAAAAATTTATGTGCTCTTCTTTAATATCATCTCCATTAAGTAATTTTACAGTTAAATTATTATTTTCAATACATTGTCTTTCTCGTCTAATAATTTTTCTTTTTCTTGAGGATAAGTCATTTAAGAATTCATTAAAATTTTTATATTCATTATTGTTCCAATGAAATTGTATTCCTGATCTAACCATAATATTATCAATTTCATTCCAATTTGATGCATCATTGACAAAATTAAAATGAAGAGAAGAAACATTTATTTTTTTTGCCTCTTCTATCATATTATTAATTACTTGAACTTGCTTTGTCCTTTTATCTTTTACTGATTTGTTTAAAACAATTCTATCACCAGTTACTGGTGTAAATGGTATTGCAGATTGAAGTTTTGGATAATAGTTTATTCCATATCGATGATAAGCATCAGCCCAAGAATGATCAAAAATATATTCTCCAAAAGAATGATTCTTTATGTAAAGTGGACATAATGAGATAATTTTATCATTTTCTTGTTCTATATAATGATATGGCTGCCAACCTGTTTTGGTATTTGCACTATTACTTTTTTCTAAAGCATAAAGAAATTCATATTGTAAAAACGGATGATCATTACCAACACATTCGTTCCAATCAGAACTTTTGATGTTACTGAGCGAAGAGCAAAAAAAATGTTCACTCATTTGGAGTATTTATTTAATTTTAATTATTGCGTCTATTTCAACAGATATATTGAGTGGAAGAGCATTTGAACCAACTGCGAACCGCGCATGTCTTCCTTTGTCACCAAAAATATTAACTAATAAATCTGATGCTCCATTTATAATTTTAGGTTGGTCAGTAAAGTTGTCATTACAATTAACAAAACCCCCAAGTTTTAAAAAACTGTCTAATCTGTCCCAATCACCATTTATGGATGTTTTTAGAGCTGCGATAATATTAATGCAGCAAATTTCAGCTGCTTTAATTCCATCTTCTTCAGAAATATCTACACCAACTTTTCCACTATAGAGAATTTTTCCGTCCATTACTGGTCCTTGACCTGATACATAAACAGTACTATCTGAAACTTTATAAGGAACGTAATTTGCCAGTGGTGTTGGCATATCAGGAATATTTAAATCTAATTTCTTGATATTTTCTTCAAAGATGTGCATTACATATATATAAAACAATTTGGGTGAAGGTAAAGAAAACAAATATGATTAAATTTAAAAAACTATTTATTTTCATCTTCATTTTCTCAATATTTTTAAAAGGAGAGATTTTAATGGCTGATGAAAAAAAAGATATTATACACATGACACTTAAAGATGGTGTTGTTGTAATAGAGACAAAACCAGATGTAGCACCAAAACATGTCAAACAAATTAAGCAACTTATTGAAGAAGGTCAGTATGATGGAGTCGTTTTTCATAGAGTGATTGATGGTTTTATGGCTCAGACGGGAGATGTAGAATTTGGAAATTCAACTAATGACGATTTTAATCTATCAAGAGCTGGTACAGGCGGTTCAAAACTTCCTGATATAGTAGCTGAATTCTCTTCAGAAAATCATGGAAGAGGGGCAGTGTCCATGGCCAGAGCTCAAAATCCAAATAGTGCTAATAGTCAATTTTTCATTTGTTTTAATGACTGCTCTTTTCTAGACGGTCAATATACTGTTTGGGCTCAAGTTACCGAAGGTATGGAATATGTAGATAATATCACAAGAGGTGAACCACCTGCCGATCCAGATAAAATAATTAAAATGGAGATTATTAAATAATTAAATGTTTGTAGCTGACTTGCATAATGATCTTGTGCAAAGAGTTATTGAAGGTGAAGATGTTACTAAACTTACATCGCACGGGCATACGGATATACCAAGGTTATTTAAATCTGAAATTGATTTAGAAATTTTAATTATTTGGGTCTCAAGTAATTCTAAAGAACCAAATTTTTTTAAAAGAGCTGATAAAATGTATGATGAGATTGAAAGGATTTCATCATATGAAGAAATTGTTATTCCAAAAAAACTCTCGGATATTAGCGAAGCAATAGAAAAAAATAAGTTGATACTTCCAATTTCAATGGAAGGTGGAGAGGGTTTAGAAAATGATATTAATAATTTATATCATTTTATTGAAAGGGGTCTTTTCTATTTCGGCCCAACCTGGAACCATTCTTTGGAATGGGTTTCATCAAATTATGATGAGACATACAATTCTTCAAAGCTGAAAAGCCATGGCTTAAATAAATTTGGGAAAGAAGTTATTTCTATTTGCCAAGATAATAATGTGTTAGTTGATGTTTCGCACATTGGAGAGAAAAGTTTTTGGGATATTTCATCAATAAGTACCAAACCTTTTATAGCCTCGCATTCTAGTGTGTATAATTTGTGTCCTCATTTTCGTAATTTAAAAGATGATCAAATTGAAGCTATTAAAAAAGTAAAAGGGTTGATCGGTCTTAATCCATACCCTTTCTTTATTGATAAATCTTTTAAAGAAAGAGAAACCAAAGAAAGAAAAAAATATATTGATGAATTAAATTCTATTGAAAGAAAATATTCAAACAAAACATCTCAATGGATCGCAAAACAACATTTTCTTCAAAAAAAATTAGCAAATATATGTCCGAGTATTGAAATATTTGTTGATCATATTGAGTATGTCATTAATCAAATAGGTATTGATTATGTCGGAATAGGCAGTGATTATGATGGCCTTGATTGTTTGCCAAATAAATGGAACGATTGTCTAGATCACATGATAATTCAAGAAAGTTTAGAAAAAAGAGGATATAAAAATAGTGAAATTGAAAAAATTATGGGAAAAAATATCTTAAGAGTTTTGGAAGAAATCTATAATTAGAAGTATACCAATCAAAACTAAAATTATCCCTGATGTTTTTTGAATAAAGTTTTTTCTTCTCTGAAAAAAATTGCCCATTCCATAACTTGTTACTACAATTGAAACTATAATATACCAAATTCCATCTATTACAGATGCAGTGATGACAAGAATTGAATGTGAAAAAAAGGATGCATCTATTTTTACAAATTGTGAAAATACTGCTGAAAACCATATGAGAATTTTAGGATTTAAAATTGCTATAGAAAAACCCTGTAAAAATGAATTAAAATTTTTTTGATTATTTATATGTTCAATTTCTTGATTTTTTTTAAAAAGAAATTGGAAGCCTATAAATAATAAAAATAAAATTCCAATAATTTGTATAAATTGAAATAGTATTTCATTTGTTGTTAAAATAATTATTAGTCCAGTTACTGCAAAAATTGCGTATACGCCCATACCAATCCCGTGACCAATAGAAGTCAGAATGCCAGCATATCTATTTATTGTAACACTGTTTCTGATAATTAATGCCAAACTAGGCCCAGGAGACATAGCTCCAGCAATACATACTAAGGCAAATTGAAGCCAAAAGATAAAAGTCATTTAATTTTTGTTAGAGATAAATATTTTTTAATTGTTTTTTCTAAACCATATTCAAAGGTATCACAGATCAGTGCATGACCTATAGAAACCTCTTCGACATTATTAATATTTTCTAAGAAAAATTTTAAATTTTCCAAATTTAAATCATGGCCTGCATTCAATTTAATTTTAGGAAATTCTTTTTTTAAATAAGTTGATACATCTATATAGGACTTTATGGCAGTATCTTTATTTTCTGTAAAATTATGAGCATAATCGTATGTATAAAGTTCAACTCTATCAGTTTGTATAACTTCTAAATTTTCAAGTGTTTTAATCGATGGATTTACAAAAATTGAAACACGAATTTTATTTTTTTTAAATTCACTAACAATATCTCGAAGAAATTCTTTATTTTCACGACAATCCCAACCGAATGAAGAGGTTAATGCACCAGGTGGATCTGGCACTAATGTGACTTGATTGGGTTGAACCTCAATTACTTTTTTAACAAAAAAATCTGATGGATATCCCTCTATATTGAACTCTTTATTTTCAAATTTTGCCAATAAATTTTTTAATGGCTCTAGGTCAGAAAATTTTGCATGTCTTTCATCAGGTCGAGGATGAACTGTAATGCCATCAGCACCAAAGTTTAAACATTTATTACTAATATCAATCAAGTTTGGTAAGTCAGCACCTCTTGCATTTCTCACTAAAGCAAATTTATTCACATTTACGCTTAAAGCTGTCATAATTTATTAATTTATTTATTTTAACTTTACTTATTATTTTTACTAATCAATAACATCAAATTGAAAGGAGTAATATGAATAAATTTTATTTAATCGGAAAATTAAGTTCAGAATACGTTAAAGGTTATATGAGTAACCCAGATCAAGATAGAGCTGCGATTGTTGGAAGTGCTGCTGAAAAAGCAGGAGGTAAATTACATAGTTTAGAATTTGTAAGAGGTGACTTTGACATGATTGCTACAGCAGAAGGTGATTATGAATCAATGCTTGCTATGAAGGTTACAGCTTTACAATCAGGAATGTTAAATGAATTAATCATTTTAGATACAAAATTTGATATGGTTAGTACCATTAAAAAAGCAGCTGAAGCCTCTGGAACTTATAAAAAAACTTAAGAATTACTTTAAATTATTTTTCCATACGTTTTAAGCATCCATTCATTAACTTTTGGATGCTTATTTACTTCTTCTCTCAATTTATTTAATTTCTCATATGGTTCTAATATATTAGTTGGAACACCATCTAAAAGTCCTGAACTTAACCATCCAAGTAATCTCCAAATTGCTAAATCAGCAATGGAAATTTTGTTACCAACAAAGAAATTAGAATCTTTATTTTCTGAAAGTAAATTTTCAAGAAATTGAAACCATTTTGGTAAATGTTTTGTTGCTAATATTTTTCTCGCTAATTCTAATCGTTCCTTTTCTTTATCTCTTCCAGACAGAGTTACCATATAGTTAATGTCTTGTGCCGCATCAATTATTTGATCAATTTGTGCTGCTTCAAAATCATTATTTTTTGGATATAAGTCTGATAACTTTCCACAAAATCTGGCAATTGCTCCTGTTTGAGCAATTATTTTTCCATCAACATCTAATACTGGCAATTGTTTAAAAGGAGCTATTTGTTTATTCGGCAATAATCCCGTTCCTTTTAGGTTATCTATTTCTTTTCCTTCTATTCGATAATCATTGAAAGGAATATCGCCTATAAATAGAGCTAATCTTGTTACCTCTGCTCTCCAAAAAGGTATTTTAAAATAGTATAACGTAATTTCCATATTGATTTTTTTATCATGTTCTATGATACACAGTTATGATCAAAAAAATAGATGTTTTCATTATCATCATTAATATTATTTTTTTTGCATATTATGCAACTCAACTTCTTGTATTTACTGATGAATTTGCAATCAATAACTTAGGTTTTTTTAATCACGCTGTTGCTGGTTTATCAGAATTAATTGGAATTATCTTTACCACATTCATCATAGCTCTATTAATTATAATATTTAGAGGTCTTGAAAAACAACTTCCACTTATTTCTATAATTACCCTTTTTCAAATTTTAGCAGCACTTAATTTCTGGAGATATGTATTTACTGATAGTCCTGGGGAAACTAATCTTAATATCATAACTGTAAATGCCATAGTTTTTTCAATTATATCTTGTTTAAACTTAATATTGATTTCAAAAAATATTAATAAAATATAAATTAATTTTATGGATATTAAAAATATTGATGATTTTTTATTAGCAACTGTTGAAAATCTTCAAGTTCCTTCAATAGCTGCAATTATAGTTGATCAAGAGAAAATTTTATATGAAGGTTATTACGGTTTTAAAAATATTAATTCGCAAGAAAAAATAAATCACAATACATTATTTAGAATTGCTTCAATGACTAAACCTATAACTTCACTTTGCATTTTCCAATTAATAGAGAGTGGGTTAATAAATTTAGACACAAATATTGAAGATATTTCTGAAAAATATAAAAATATACAAATTATAAATTCGTTTGAAGTAAATAATCCAATTTATACTAATCCAACAAATAAAATAAAAATCAAACACCTATTAAATCATACTGCAGGTTATGGTTATGAGATTTGGGATAAAGAAATAAATGAATTAGTGAATTTAAAACTATTAAATTCTTTATTCGATGATGACTCAGGTTTCTTGAATGCTCCAATTTTATTCAATCCTGGTTCAAAGTGGAAATACGGAATTAATATTGATGTACTTGGTAACTTAGTTGAAAAGATTACTAACCAAAAACTGGGAACCTATATGAGTGAAAATATTTTCAAAAAAATAAATATGACAAAAACAAGTTTTGATTTAACTAAAGAAGACTTTGAAAATATAGCAATTAAACACTCCATAAATAAAAACAATGAATATTTTATTGAGGATGATGAATTAGAATTTCATAATTCAAAAAAATCTAACCAGTTTCATGCTGGAGGAGGAGGTCTTTTTTCCACACCAAGAGACTATTCAAAATTTATGCAAATATTTTTGAATCAAGGTAAATTAAATAATCATACATTGTTGAGCAAAGAAAATTTTAAAAATATGACTACTAATCAAATAGGAAGTTTAAATACGAATAAACTAAATACTGTCATGCCAGACATCTCAAATATTGCTGATTTCAATTCCGAAATTCAAAAAAAATTTTCATATGGATTCATGATTAATACTGAAAAGACAAATGAAGGTAGGCCTAAGAATAGTCTTTTTTGGACAGGACTTCTTAATACTTTTTTTTGGATTGACTTAGAAAATAAACTAGCTGCCTCTATTTTTATGCAAACAAAACCATATTTTAGTAAAGAATGTGAAGAAATTTTTAAAAATTTTGAGAGAAAAATATACAGTTAATTTACAACTATTTTTAATTTAACATTTATCATGTTTCATTTCATTTTGCCTCAAAGGCATAGAGTCAATTAAATTAAATAATCTTGGTAAAATAGAGTCATCGATACTGTAATCTTTCACATTGCCATCATAACCAATTAACCAGATTCCATATTTACTCTTGATAAATTTTGGTATTATATAATTTTTATTCTTAAATTTCTCAAAAAATACTATTTGTAAATTTCTATCCTCAATTTCACATTTGTTATCTGAAATAAATTTTGTTGTTTTTATAAATATCTGATCTCCATCATTTTGATAAGATATAATTAGCAATCTCTTTTGCCAATTGAGTTCTAATATTTGTTTAGCCATTATTTCAAAATTTATAAATAAAACTAATATTATAAATATATATTTCATCAAGAGTGGTGCTGATACCGAGAATCGAACTTGGGTCTGACCGTTACCAACGGCCTGTAATAACCATTATACTATATCAGCTCAATCTAAGTAATATCACAAAATTTTTTAATGAAAAGAAATGTAATTAGCGGATTCAAGTCCGCTAATTTTATTTCAGAAACAGTTTCTATTTTTGCGCCAGCAATTATAGGCTGTCAATTAGTTATCCCATGTTTTTTTGTTATAAAATTATCAAATTAGATTATTTAAACCTCTCAAATTTTAGGCTTCTCGCATTGAAATTTTTGATTATTTTAATTTTTGAATGATAGCCTGCAAGATCTTTGCCATAAGAAGTTTGTCCCATATGATCCCAATTTGCACCTAAATCTTCCATGGTTTTAAATCTTGCGCAAAACATAAATATATTATTAGAAGCATAATCTCCACCACTCATTCGATGTATGTCTATTCCTGTACAACCACCTTCTTTGTAATATTTCCAATCAATTTCGTGACTATCTCTAACCGCTTGAACATCATCACATTCAAAGATAAAGTTTGAAAAAACTTCTGGTGATTGATCTTCATCAATATTTCCAACCATCTTAGTTAAATTAACAGTTTCAACCAATTGTGTTTTACTTAAGTTATCAGCCATCATTTTATCCATTCCGCTATCTGGAGCATTCCACATATCGTCCATTTTTCCATAGGCTTTCATATTTTCAAAACCAACAGCTGTTAAAAAAGATCCATTGTCGGCACCGGTTGTAATATACATATTTACCCAATCTGCGCCGGCACTTTTTTGAAATTTTGAAATCTTTTCAAAAGAATCATAAGCATTATCAAAAGTCGTTCTATATTTCCATGCAACAATCATCATATTACCTCCTTCTTAGATTATTAATAAGGATACTAAGTTAAAAATATTTCATGTTAATTAAAATATTAAAATTTAATTATTTGTGAATTGATTGACTTGAGTTTAGAGTAATCTTAAATATAAAAATTAAGTTATGTCCTCAAAAATTAATAAATTTATACTAGGTTATTGGAGTACAAAAGGCTTAGGATCTGCCTCCAGACAAATGATTATTTATGCTGGAATACCGTTGGTTGCTAAAATTTATAAAGTACTACCCAAAGAAGAAAATGGTGAAATAATTTATGAAGGTAGTTCTTGGCATGATAATGATAAAATAAATTTAAAAAATAAAAATAGTTTAATCAATTTACCTTACTTGCAATTTATAAAAGATAATAAAGAATTTGTTATTTCACATTCTAATACATGTCTTACCTTTTTAGGAAAAGAATTAGGAATGTTTGGAGAAAATATGCACGAAGAATTAGAATGTGAACAACTACTTCAAGAAAGTGTAGATTTGCGAAATATTGTAACAAAGTTTGCTTATACTCATTTTCAATCAGAAGAAGACGAATTGCAAGCTGCAAAAGAAGTTTTTACTTCTGCATTTGAAAATTCTAACTCAGGAAAATTACAAAAATTTGAACATTGGTTAAATGCAAAAGATGATAATCTTGTAAAAACATTTCTTGTAGGTAACAATATTTCTGCTCCTGATTTTAATCTATTCGATACGTTAGATTTATATAAAAAATTTTTATTTCATTATAATTTTATCAAAGATGCAAAAGATGAAAATATTTTTGAATTAGCAGGATTTCCACTCGTATCTGACTTCTTTAATAATTTTATACAACTTCCTAAATTGCAAAAATATTTAAATTCAGAATTATATAAATTACCTTTTACCAATAAAGGTGCTAAGTTTGGATCAGGTAAGAGTGGTATTACTTGGGATCCAGTAATTGATAATGATACAACACCTGAAGAAATTATTATCGAATAAAAAAAAATAGTTTAGAAGGATTCTTTATGAAAGAAATAAATTTTTGGTTTTCTATTGGCAGTACATATACTTATTTAACAGTTAATAGATTGCATGATGTAGCAAAAAAAGAAAATATCAAATTCAATTGGCACCCTTTCAGTGTTCGAAAAATTATGATGGATATGGATAATATTCCATTCACTCCTCCAGCTAAAAAGATAAAATCAGATTACATGTGGAGAGATATAGAAAGACGAGCAAAATTTTACGGTTTTGAAGCTAAGGTTCCCGCTCCCTATCCATTAAAAGAATTTGATTTAGCAAATCAAATTGCCATTCTTGGAATGAATGAGGGTTGGGGTGTTGACTATGTTTATAAAACATATCAGAGATGGTTTCAGCAAGGTAAAGAACCAGCTACTCAGCCAAATTTAAATGAAATTTTTCAGGAGCTTAATTTAGATGCTGATGAGACCTTAAAAAAAGCAAACGATCAGGAAATAAAAGATAAATATTTAAGCAATACTGAATATGCTTATAAAAAAGGAGTTTTTGGAAGTCCTACATTTATATACGATGGTAAGGAAGTATTTTGGGGAGATGATAGACTTGAAGATTGTATTAAATGGATTAAGTTACAAAGTGAGTAAATTATTATGAAATTTTTAAATTTTATTTTTCCTAAAGGTCAATGGTCTTTAACCAGAGTAGCAATACTATTCATTATATTTATGATCCTTGATTTTATTGTTGTCTATTACAAAATTATATAAGAATTTAATTCGTGGTAAGTGATTTATTATTTTCTCTCAGAGAAGTAGAAATTAAATTTGGAAAAAAAGTAATTTTTCAAGATTTAAACCTAAATTTACACAAGGGCGATATGATTGCACTCGTTGGTAAGAATGGTGTTGGAAAAACTACCTTAATGAAAACAATTTATGGTGATCAAGATTTAGATGCAGGAGAATTATGGAATTACCCTGGTCTTAAGGTTGGATACTTTAATCAAAAATTTGAAAAACTAGATAACAAAACCATTGAAGAGAATTTTGCAGACTTACTTAATGAACAAAATAAACATTTTGTTGATATATTTTGCAATAAACTCAATTTAGATAAACTTGCTAATGTTGAAGATCTTTCAGGAGGTCAAAAAAGAAAAGTTTATTTAATTAGATCTTTATTAAAAGACTCCGATGTTTTGTTATTAGATGAGCCAACTAATCATCTAGATTTACAATGTATTGAATGGCTAGAAAGTTATTTACGTAATTTAAATAAGACAATTATATGCGTGAGTCATGATAGAACTTTTCTCAGTAATTTCACGAATAAAGTTTTTTGGATAGATAGAGGAAAATTACGAGTAAGCCCAAGAGGATTTAAGGATTTTGACAAATGGTCAGAGGAGTTACTCGATCAAGAATACAGAGAATTGAGAAATAGAAAGCAATTTGTTAATATTGAACTTGAGTGGGCAAATAAAGGAGTAAAGGCGCGCGTTAAGCGAAATGAAAAAAGATTAAAGAGAGCGAAAGAATTAAAAGTGCAATTAGAAAAGGATGAAGCTTCATACAGAAGTGCAATTAAATCTTTAAGACCGCAAGTTTCTAAAAAATCTAGCGATCAATCTAAGTTTATTGCTGAACTTCAAGAAGTTTTTGTTAAATATCCAAATCAAAGTGAATTTGTTTTTAAAAATTTATCCATTAAAATTTCAAAAAATGATCGTATTGGTCTTTTAGGTAATAATGGGAGTGGTAAATCAACTTTTCTTCGTACAATTCTTAATGAAATAAAAATTACTAAAGGTAAAATTAAGTTGAAAAAAAATTTAGAATTTTCTTATTTTGATCAAATGCGTAATGATCTTAATGGAAGAAAATCAATTAAAGATATTTTAGTGCCCTCTGGAGGAGACTATTTAAAAGTTCAGGGAAGAGATAGGCATGTCTGTAGCTATGTGAAAGATTTTCAGTTTGATCCTAAAAATGTTAACCATACGATACAAACATTATCGGGAGGAGAGCAAAATAGATTACTTTTGGCAAAAGTATTAGCTAATCCCAAAACTGGACTTATATTAGATGAGCCAACAAATGATCTAGATTTAGAGACGTTAGATCTGTTAACTGAAATGTTATCAAATTATAATGGAACATTACTAATAGTATCGCATGACCGAGATTTTTTAGATCAAACTGTAAACAAAATTTTACATTTCAAAGAGGATGGAAATGTATCATTATTTTTTGGAGGATATAGTGATTTTTTGAAATCTGAAAATCAACAAGTTGCTAAAAATAAAGAAACTAAAAAACCAAATTCAGAAAACAACAAATTAAAAAGTTCAAAACATAAATTATCTTATAAGTTTCAATATGAATTAGAGCAATTACCAAACCAAATTAAAAATATTCAACAAGAATTAGAAGATATTAAAAATGAATTGAAGGATACAAACCTATATTTGGAAAATTTTGAACGTTATCAAGAAATAACTTCCAAAATGGAAGTTCTTAATAATGATCTAAATACAAAAGAGAATAGATGGTTTGAATTAATTAAAATGGAAGAGGATTTAGTTAGTAATTGAGTGACTATTAATATGCGCTAGTATTATCAGATTTAGTATCCACATTTTTCAATTCTTTTAATAAACTTTCAGCATGAGATGTCATCATTCTAAAATCGGAGAGTAAAGTGGTAAATTGAAAACCATATTCCATCATTTCTTTCATATACTTTACTGATCCATTATGGATACCTGCAATCTTTCCTTTTTCTTTTGCTTTTTTTGCAATCATTTTAATGTTTGAAAATACTGGATCTTCACGAACATCAAATTTAGGCGGTAAGCCATAAGAAGAACTCATGTCTGCAGGCCCAATATAGATACCAGTCAAATTTGGAACTGAAAGAATGGCATCTAGGTTCTCCACTGCTTGTTTCGTTTCGATCATTGCCAAACTAACAATATTATCATTTGCATGTTGATAGTAATTTGAACCATAAACTACTTGAGCCCTCATTGGACCAAAACTTCTTTGACCTATTGGAGGATAATAGCAATATGAAACAAACTTTTCACAGTCTTCTTTTGTATTAATCATTGGGGCAATAATTCCTTGAATACCTAAATCTAACATTTTCATAATAATGCCTGGCTCGTTCCATGGAACTCTTGTCATAGGAACAGTATCACTATTTGTTAATCCTTGGATCATCGCAATTGAACTTGAATAATCATTTTGACCATGCTGCATATCGATAGTTACTGAATCCCAGCCCATTTTTCCAAAGGCTTCAGCAGTAAAAGAATTGGGTATCGATAACCAAGCATTTATTGAAGCCTTATCTTGCTTCCAAATATCAAATAATTTGTTTTTCATAATTACAGTTGAAATTTGTTAATATATTAAAATTTATATTTATTATACTTAAATAATATCTATTTTATAAAAACAAAAAATGAATAAATTTTTAATATGGTCAATTATAATAATTTTTTTTGTTTTAGTTTTTTATTTTTCCTTTAACTATTTTTTTGATTTAATAAGGGAACAAATGATATTTTTGCTATAAAAAAAATGTCGCAAACATATATATTCCTTGATTTTTTTATTCATTATCTTGCATAAATAGATTTACAGGGTTCATATTTAGGGTATAATTTTTCCATTAATGGAGGGAATGATGAATAAAATTTTTAATTTTTTCTTATCTTTTGTTCTTACTGCATTTTTTGCAACTTCAACGTTTGCTGCTACAAAAGTAGTCTGGTGGATGGAAAGTGATGCAACAACTGACCCAGTAGTACAAGAATTCTTTGTTGACGCATTTAATGCTGAACATGATGATATTGAATTAGAAGTTGTTTTTAAAGAAGATATCAACGATACAATTAGACCAGCTCTTCTGTCTGGAAGTGGACCTGATATTTTTGATACACCAGGTGCATCTTACATAAAAATTTATCAAGATGCTGGACTTGTAAAATCATTGCAAGAGTATGCTGATCAATATGGTTGGCAAGATAAACTATTAGAGTGGGCTTACAATTCAGGTGTGTTTAATGGTGAACTATACTCAATTCCAAAAAACTATGAAACAATGATTTATTTTTATAATAAAACGTTGTTCGAAGAAAATGGATGGAGTCTACCTAATAATTTAGAAGAGGTTGAAGCATTAGCTGCAAAAATAAAAGCTAAAGGTATGAATCCTTATGCTTATGGATCTACTGGTTGGCAGCCAACACACGAGCACTTAGTAGGTAACTATTTTAACACTTACGCTGGACCAGATAATGTTTACAAAGCATTAATTGGTGAAAAAAAATGGACTGATCCAGAATTTGTAGAGTCAATTGAACTTTTAAGAAAACACATGGTCGATGATGGTTATTGGTCTGGTGGTTTAGAGACATATTACTCTCTAGGTTGGGATGACTTCAATGGTGAATTTGTTAATAGAGAATCTGCAATGTTAATGATTGGAACTTGGGGTTTCAATGTAACTGCAACAAACTTTGCTGAAAGTTCTGATGATTGGGATTGGGCTGCTTTGCCTATTCTTCATCCTCAAGCAGGAGATAAGCCAAATTATCAACTAGCAACAGGTGGAACAATGTCAGTAAATGCTGCATCTAAAAATCCTGAAGCTGCTGCAAAGGTTATTGATTGGATTTTATCAGATAGAGCAAGAGTTCTTAATGTAACTGGTCAATTAGGCTACGGTGCATGGTTGATGCCTCTACATTATGAGGACAGTGACTTTGATCCAAATATAGATCCAAGACAAAAAAGATTCTTAACAGAATTTGCTGAAGCTACAGGAACCGGTAACTATGGTTATACGACATGGACTTTCTATCCTAATGATCCAGGTGTTCACATTTGGAAAGATATGGAAGTTGTTTGGGCAGGAGATATTACTCCGCTTGAGTTCATGGAAGAATCACAAAGACTATGGGACAAAGCACGTGCAGACGATGCATTAGTTCCAGTTGGAAAAAGATAATTCCAATTTATTTTCACTAAGGGGAATTTTATTCCCCTTATTTTAAAAATATAAAAAATATGCCAAAGTTTTTGACTAATATAAACGCGATTTCATGGTATTTTTTAATGCCAGTATTGTTCATACATTTCTTTGTTATAGCATTTCCATCTATACTCAGTTTACTCTTATGTTTAACTGATTGGAATGGTTTTGGAAAAATAAACTATGTAGGTTTAGAAAATTTTGAAGAATTATTTAGGGATAGAATTTTCAAAAAGGCTGTCTATCACAATTTCATATGGACAATAATGTTTTTAACTATTCCAGTAATTGTTGCTTTGATTATAGCTTATCTCTTAACTGGAATTAAAAGAGGACAACTTTTTTACAGACTTGTTTATTTTTTTCCTTATATTTTAGCAAGTATAGTTAATTGTTTAATTTGGAGATATATTTTTCATCCAAAACATGGATTGGGTGGGTGGTTTGAAAACCAAGGTATTGATTTTCTCTCAAAATCACCTTTTGCTATGAAAGAGACAGCGTTATACGCTGTTGCCTGGGTTGACATGTGGCACTTCTGGGGTTTCTTAGTTATCATTTATTTAACTGGAATGTATCAAGTAGATGAGTCTCTTTATGAAGCTGCAGATATTGAAGGCGCAACGAAATTTCAAAAATTTAGATACATCACTATACCAATGATAAGACCAATTTTTATATTATCTTTAATCATTATAATTATTTGGTCTGTTCCAACATTTGATTATGTTTACATTTTAACAATGGGAGGTCCAGCATATAGCTCAGAAGTTGTAGCTAATCATCTATACTCTCAAGCGTTTCAACGAATGAATGTTGGTTATGCATCTACCATAGGTGTTATGATGTTCTTCTATGTCGGTATAATAGTAGGCTTCTTTGCACTTTTAAGACGTTTAGGTTGGGAGGTATAAAAATTACAAATGGCGACTGCAAGATTTAGACAAAGGTCAAGTTATATAAACCATTCCATTTTATTTTTTATGGCCTTAACTATTATATTGCCATTACTAGTTTTAATTTTTAACTCTGTTAAACCTGTTGAGGAATTTGGTGTCAATCCTTTGGGCTTTCCATCTGAAATAAGATTTATGAATTATTATGATGCTTGGGTAAATGGAAATTATACTCAAATATTTTTAAACTCAATGACTCTTGTTGTGGGCACCTTAATTATAAACTTAACTGTTTCTGGTCTTGCTGCATTTAGTTTAGCCGCTTTAAATCCTAGAGGTATTCAAACAGTTGTTGTTGGTTTATATCTATTAGTTGGAATTAGTATACCTGCACAATTATATATTTTACCTTTATTTCTTATGTGGAAAAGCTTGTATCTTCTGGACACAAGGCTTGGGTTAATTATTATTTATAGTGCCTTAAACGCACCCTTTGCAACTTTTTTAATTCGATCCTATATGCTTCAATTACCAACTGAACTCTTTGAAGCTGCGAAATTAGATGGAGCTTCAACAATGCAATTATTTACGCGAGTAGCTTTGCCATTATCTTGGCCTGTATTTTTAACTACAGCTTTAATTGTATCATTAAATGTTTGGAACGAATTTTTATTTGCAGTCACATTTATAATAACTGATGATTACAAACCTATTTCATCAATATTATTTGCTTTCCAAAGTAGATTCGCAAATGATTATGGCTTGGTAAGTGCTGCTTCTATTTTAATGGCTGCACCAATTGCTATTTTATTTATGTTTTTTCAAAGACGATTCATCGCTGGGTTAACCAGTGGTGCTACAAAAGGTTAGTTTAATGGGAGGAAGATGGAACTTAACAAAGAATATGAGGAGAAAGTATATTCAGGAGTTTTAGGTAAAATCATAGGTGTCTATCTTGGCAGACCTTTTGAGGGTTGGTGGTATGATAGAATTATAAAAGAATTAGGCCCAATTAATTATTATGTAAATGATAAATTAAATATGCCTGTTCAAATCACCGATGATGATTTGACTGGAACGTTTAGATTCATCAACGCTCTAAAAGATTTTAATTTTAACAAAAATATTTCTTCAAAACAAATTGGTCAAACATGGTTAAATTATTGTTTGGAAAACCAAGCTGTTTTATGGTGGGGTGGTAAAGGAACATCATCAGAAGATACCGCTTATCAAAATCTAAAACAAGGTATTCATGCTCCAGATAGTGGTTCTATAAAAACAAATGGTCGAATTGTTGCTGAGCAAATAGGTGCTCAAATATTTATTGATGGATGGGGATTAGTTTCGCCAGGTGATCCAGATCAAGCAGCTGATTTTGCAAAAAAAGCTGGAAGTGTAAGTCATGATGGTGAATCTGTTTATGCTGCTCAAGTTGTTGCTGCAATGGAAGCAATGGCGTTTATAGAAAAAGATACAAAAAAAATTATTGAGCATTGCAAAAGATATATCCCTAAAGATTCAACAATTTTTAAACTTATATCTGATATTCAAGATTGGAGTTCTGGTAATCTAGACTGGGAACAAGCAAGAGAAAAAATAGATGATATTTATGGTTATGAAAAATTTATAGGCGGCGTTCATATTGTACCAAATCATGCATTAATTATTTTAGCATTACTATTTGGAGATGATAACTTTCAAAAATCCTTAATGATTGTAAATACTTCAGGTTGGGACACAGATTGTAATTCAGGAAATGTCGGATGTTTTCTTGGAATTAAAAATGGATTAGAGAGTATTAAAGACGGACCCGACTATATTACACCAGTTAATGATACAATTTTTCTTCCAACAAGTAATGGTGCTGAAACGATGACTGACGCATTAAGAGAAAGTCAAAATATTGTTAATATTGCTAGACGAATTAATGGTATGGAAAACAAGATAGTAAAAGAAAATGCAAGATATAATTTTGAAATGCCAGGCTCTACTCAAGCTTGGAAAATTAATAAGACTAATGATAATAATTTAAATACTACAATTACCAATGTTCCTTATGAAACCAAGATTGGTGAAAGAGCATTAGAAATTGACTTTTCTAATTTGTCAATAGGGCATTCAAGTGTTGCCTATGTTGATACATTTTTTCCAGATTGGTTTACTGAACTAAAAGGATCTCAGCGGCAGAAATTTTTTCACTATGACTTTGTTGGATGTCCAATTGTCTATAGTGGACAAAAGATTAAAACTGAAATTATTTCAAAAAGTAAAAATAATATTAAAGTTACTTTATTTATAAAATATTGGGGTGAAGAAGATAAATTAAAACAAATAGATGCTGAAGAATATGAGCTTTCAAATAATGAAGTAAAATCAATTGAATGGATAGTTCCAGATACACATGCAAATCCAATTGGACAAATTGGATTTGTCATATCAGCAGATGTTAACACTTCAGGAAAATTATTAATTAATTTTCTTGATATTACGGGCACACCAAAAGTTACATTTAAAAGACCTGAACACATAGAAAATGCATCAAAAAATGGATATTTTTTTAACCAAGAATTTTATGGTCAATTATGGAAAAGAGCATGGGTAAATGATAGTGATAAGTGGCAATATAGGTGGTTAGAATCATTTAAAATTATAAATGGAGTTGGTAGAGGCCATATTTTACAAGGATCATCTTCTTGGAAAGATTACACCGTTACTTCAAAAGTGAACTTTCCATTAGCATCAGCTGGGGGATTAATAATTAGATCTCAAGGAGTAAAGCGATATTACTCTTTAGAACTTACTTCCAAAAATAAACTGCAGATTAATAAAATGTTTTATGAAATAGAAACATTAAAAGAAATTGATTTTAACTTTGAGTTTTATAAGGAATATGAATTAAAATTTGAAGTGAATGGAAATAAATTATTAGGTTATGTAGATGATAAGCTATTAATTGAAACACATGACAAAGATAATTCTTTTGAAACAGGTATGATAGGTTTTGTTACACAAGATGGAACATTATCATCCAATTCAATAAGCATAGAGTAAAAGTATAAGAGTATGAAATTAGATAATAATTTTGAAAAGAAAGTTTATGCTGGTGTCTTAGGAAAAATTATTGGAGTTTATTTAGGAAGACCATTTGAGGGTTGGCCCTATGATAAAATAATGAAGGAACTTGGGCCTATTTATTATTACGTAAACGATAAATTAAATTTACCTCTTCATGTTACAGATGATGATCTCAATGGTACTTTTACTTTTATTAAAGCTTTTAAAGACTTTAATTTTAATCGAAATATAACTTCAAAGCAAATTGGTGATACGTGGTTAAATTATTGTTTAGAAAATCAGGCTGTTTTAGCATGGGCTGGAAAGGGATTATTGACCGAAGAGAGTGCGTATTTAAATTTAAAAGAAGGTATTGAAGCTCCAGAGAGTGGATCAATTAAAAGGAATGGTAAAATTATTGCAGAGCAAATTGGTGCACAAATATTTATTGATGGTTGGGGAATGATTGCAGCAGGTGATCCAGACTTTGCATCTGATTTAGCAAAAAGAGCAGGGAGTGTTAGTCATGATGGTGAGTCTGTTTACGGTGCTCAAATGGTTGCTTCTATGGAAGCAATGGCTTTTATTGAAAGTGATACAAAAAAAATAATTGAGCATTGTAAAAGTTATATTCCTAAGAATTCTGTGATTTATAAATTAATTTCAGATATTCAAGATTGGAGTTCTGGTAATTTAGATTGGGAACAAGCTAGATTCAAAATTGAAGAACACTATGGGTATGACAAATACCAAGGATTTTGTCATATTGTGCCAAATCATGCTTTGATAATTCTAGCTCTTTTATTTGGAGATGATGATTTTCAAAAAACGTTAATGATTGTTAATACAGCAGGGTGGGATACAGATTGTAACTCTGGAAATGTTGGCTGTTATATGGGTATTAAAAATGGTCTAGAGGGCATTCAAAAAGGTGCAGATTTTATTACACCTGTTAATGACACTTTATATATTACATCTGCTCGTGGTTCAGAAACTATGACTGATGCATTAACTGAAAGCCAGAATATAATTAATATTAGAAGAAAATTAGATGGCCTTGAACATCAATCTATTAAAAACAATGCTCGATATAATTTTGAAATGGAAACATCTACGCAAGGATGGATGATTGATAAATCAAATAATAATAATCAAAATACTTTTTTAAAAAACTGTGAACATATCTCTGCTATTGGCAAAAGAGCTTTAGAGATAAATTTTAATAATCTTACAAAAGGAATTAATAGTGAATTATATGTGAATACATTTTTCCCAGAAGAATTTACAAAATTGAATGAGCAACAAGAAATGATGCTTATGGTTTACAGTTTTGTTGGTTGTCCTACAGTTTACTCAGGTCAAAAAATTAAAACAGAAATTATATCGAAGACGAAAAAAAATATAAAAATTAAATTATTTATTAAGTATTATGGTGAAGGAGATAAGTTATTTAAATTAGATTCGGAGGAATTTTACTTCTCAGAAAATGAAACAAAACAAATAGAATGGACTATTCCTGATACATTATCAAATCCCATTACTCAACTTGGATATAGTATTGCATCTGATGAACAAGTATCAGGTAAAATATTAATAAATTATATTGATATTTCTGGAATACCTAAGATGACTTTTAAAAAACCTGATCATATTAAAAACGACAAAGTAAATACAACAAGTCATAATATTAAATCTTTAACAAATGGTGTTTATATTCCAGATGATGAAAAATATTATGGTCAATTATGGAAATTGGCTTGGGTAAATGATGTAGATAAGTGGTATAGTTATGGGAAAAATTCATTTGGGTTAATCAAAAATGCATCAAGAGGGCATGTATTTACAGGATCCTCTGATTGGAAAAATTATTCGGTAACTTCAAAAATAATGTTTCGTTTAGCAACATCTGGAGGATTAGTAATTCGATCTCAGGGTTTGCAGAGGTATTATTCATTAGAAATTAAATCAACAAATAAATTACAGATTAATAAAATGGAATATGGTCTAAAAATATTAAAAGAAGTAGATTTTTCTTTTGAGCCATTTGAAGAATACTTTATGCGTTTTGAGGCTGATAATAATTTTTTAAAAGGCTTTATTAACAATGAATTGTTAATTGAGGTAGAAGATAAATCAAATCAATTTGAAAAAGGTATGATAGGCTGTATTGTTGAAAATGGAACTATTATTAGTGATGAAATTTCTATAAATTGAGATAATATTCATTTGGAGGGAGGAAAATGAATTTAGATAAAGTATTTGAAGAAAAAGTTTATGCTGGTGTCTTAGGAAAAATTATTGGTGTTTATTTAGGTAGACCATTTGAAGGTTGGTATTATGACAGGATCATGGAAGAACTTGGTCCAATTAATTATTACGTAAATGATAAACTTGATTTTCCAATACATGTCACAGATGATGATCTAACAGGTACTTTTAGATTTATAAATGCTCTTAAACATTTTAATTTTGATAAAAATATTTCGCCAAAACAAATTGGACAAACCTGGTTAAATTATTGTTTAGAAAATCAAACTGTACTTGCGTGGGCAGGAAAAGGAATTTTAACTGAAGAAAGCGCATACATGAATCTTAAACAAGGTATTCACGCGCCTGAAAGCGGCTCCATTGCTAAAAATGGTAAAGTAATTGCGGAACAAATCGGAGCGCAAATATTTATTGATGGCTGGGGAATGGTTTCTCCAGGTGATCCAGAACAAGCTGTTGATCTAGCAAAAAGAGCAGGGAGCGTTAGTCATGACGGTGAATCTGTTTACGGCGCTCAAGTTGTCGCTGCTATGGAAGCCTATGCATTCATAGAAAAAGATATAAAAAAAATAATAGAGGACAGTAAAAAATTTGTTCCAAATGATTCAACAATTTATAAATTGATTTCTGATATCCAAGATTGGAGCTCTGGCAATTTAGATTGGGAACAAGCTAGATCCAAGATTGAAGATAAGTATGGGTATAGTAAATTTCCAGGTAATTGTCACATCGTTCCTAATCACGCACTAATTATATTATCGTTATTATTCGGAGATGATGATTTTCAAAAAACGTTAATGATTGTTAATACAGCAGGGTGGGATACAGATTGTAACTCAGGAAATGTTGGTTGTATCTTAGGAATAAAAAATGGATTAGAAGGAATTAAACAGGGTCCAGACTATATAACACCTGTAAATGATATCATTTATTTACCAACAGCATATGGTTCTGAAACAATGACTGATGCTTTATTAGAAAGTCAGAACATTATTAATATAACAAGAAAAATGAATGGTCTTGAAAGCAAGGTTATCAAAAATAATGCTAGATATAATTTTGAAATGGAAACATCTACACAAGGATGGATGGTTGATAAATCAAATGATAACAACCTAAATACAAGCTTATCTAATGTAGATTATAAATCAGATAATGGAACGAGAGCGTTACAAGTCAGTTTTAATGATCTATCATTTGGTCTTGCAAGTGAAATTTTTGTAGATAGTTTTTTTCCAGAATGGTTTACAAAATTAGAAGGCTATCAAGTTCAAAGATATTTTCATTATGATTATGTCGCTTGTCCTATTGTATACTCTGGACAAAAGATCAAAACAGAAATTATATCTCAATCTGAAAAAGATTTGCGAATTAATTTATTTATTAAATATTGGGGAGAAGAAGATAAATTAATCAAATTATCCTCTGATGATTTTAATCTAAGGAGTAAAGAAAAAAATACAATTGAATGGGTTGTTCCTGATACTTTTGCAAATCCAATTGGACAGATAGGTATTAGTATTAATTCTGATGATAATGTTTCAGGAAAAATTTTAATTAATTATTTAAATATCTCTGGAACTCCAAAAATGACTTTTAGAAGACCTGACCATATAGATGAATATAAAAGAGGCATATTTTATAAAGAGGAGGTTTACGGTCAATTATGGAAAAGAGCTTGGGTCAATGATGTAGATAAGTGGCAATACCGACATAATGAATCATTTAAAGTCGTAAGGGGCATAGGTCGTGGTCATATAATGACTGGGAGTGAGACATGGAAAGATTATACAATTTCTGCAAAGATATCTATTCCTCTTGCATCTGCCGCTGGATTAATTGTGAGGTCTCAAGGTCTAAAAAGATATTATTCTCTTGAGCTAACATCTGAAAATAAACTCAAGATTAACAAAATGGAATATGAATTAAAAACACTTAATGAAATAGATTTTAGTTTAGAATATTTTAAAGACTATGATTTAAAATTTAAAGTAGATGGAAATAAACTTCAAGGTTATGTTGATAATCAATTACTAATTGAAGCAGAAGATTCATCTAACCCATTTGAAGAAGGTATGATGGGTTTTTTAACCGAAAATGGAGCAATTCAAAGTAATTCAATATCCATAGAATAAATTTATAAAAAAAGGGGAGAAATAATGAAACTAGATAAAGTGTATGAAGAGAAAGTATATGCAGGGGTACTTGGCAAGTTAATTGGTGTTTATCTAGGACGTCCTTTTGAGCAATGGACTCATGAAAGAATATTAGAAGAGTTAGGTGAGATTAATTACTATGTAAATGAGAAATTAAATGTTCCTTTAGTAGTAACAGATGATGATATTACTGGTACCTTTACTTTTTTAAGAGCTTTAAGAGAAAATAATTATGATCCTAATATTACGCCAAAACAAATTGGTCAAAGTTGGTTAAATAATCTTATAGAAAATAAAACTGTTTTGTGGTGGGGAGGTAGAGGTCATTCAGCTGAGGATACTGCGTTCCAAAACCTTAAGGCAGGCATTCACGCTCCAATGAGTGGTTCGATTGAAACAAATGGAGAAGTTGTTGCACAACAAATAGGAGCTCAAATATTTATTGATGGATGGGCTTTAGTATCACCGGGAGATCCAGAAAAAGCTGCTGATCTTGCAAAAAAAGCTGCAAGCGTAAGTCATGATGGCGAAGCGATTTACGGAGCACAAATGGTAGCTGCTATGGAGTCTTTAGCTTTTATTGAAAAAGATATTAATAAAATTATTAATGAAAGCAAAAAATATATTCCAAATACATCTGAGATTTACAAAGTAATTGGAGAATTACAAAATATACGATCAGGTAATAGCGACTGGATGCAGGCAAGAGAATTTTTAGCTGAAAACTATGATTATGATAAATATTTAGGTGAGTGTCACATGATACCTAACCATGCTATTATAATTCTATCATTATTATTTGGGGATGATGATCTTCAAAAAACATTAATGATTGTTAATACTGCAGGTCGAGATACAGATTGTAACTCAGGAAATGTTGGTTGCCTGATGGGAATTAAAAATGGACTTGAGGGATTAAATAACGGCCCAGATTATCTTTCTCCAATCCAAGATAGAATGTATTGCCCTACGGCAAATGGTGGCGAAACACAGACAGACGCATTAACTGAAGCTTATAAAGTAATTAATACTGCAAAAAGAATGAACAATGAGGAAATTGTTCAGCCTAAAAATGGATCTAGATTTCATTTTGAAATGCCTGGTTCAGTTCAAGGGTGGAGAGCTAACTATAAAGAAAATAAGAACATTTCCACTCATGTACAAAATATAAAATATGATAGTAAAATTGGAAAAAGAGCCCTTGAGATTAAATTTGATAGAGTAGCACCCGGTGTCTTCTCTGAAGCATTGGTAGATGTATTTTTTCCTCAAGAGTTACACGAATTAACGGGGAAAGCTAGAGAGAGATTTTTTCAAAGTTATAATTTTATTTCGTCTCCATTATTATATTCTGGTCAAACTATTGAATCTGAAATTAATTTTGTTACAAGTTCAGATAATCCAATCAATGTTAAATGTTTCATAAATATGTTTGGGAAAGATGATGAATATGAAAGAATCAATTCAGAGGAAATAATTTTGTATCCAGGTAAATCACATAACTTAAAATGGAAAATTCCTTCAACTGAGGGAAATCCAATTACTCAAGTTGGATTTTCTATTGAATCTGAAGAAGCAAATTCTGGCAGCTTATTAATAAACTATCTAACATTTACGGGAGAACCAAATTGTTCATTTTATAAACCAAAACATATTGGAGAACATAAACGGGGTGTGAAAACATCACACGCTGTTATGTGGAAATCAAGTTGGGTAAATGCTGTTGATAAATGGGAAGTAGGTGCAAGAACATTTAGAATAACAAAAGATAGTGGGAGAGGGATTATCATTACGGGTAATGAAGCTTGGAAAAACTATACTGTTAGCGCAGATATAGCAGTGCAAAGACTAACTACCGGCGGCCTTGCTGTAAGAGTACAAGGTTTAAATAGATACTATGGACTGGTAATTAATTCTTCAAACAAACTTCAATTAATAAAAGTGGTAAATGAAGTAAATGTTTTAAAGGAGATGGATTTTAATTTAGAATATTTTAAAAATTATAAATTATCTCTTAAAATTAAAGATAATGTTCTTTCTGCATATTTAGAAAATAAATTAGTTTTAGAATATGAAGATAAAAATAATCTTCTTGACTCAGGAGCTATGGGATTGATTGTTGAGGATGGTACATTAGTCACTGATGAAATAGTTGTAGGATAAATATGAAATATAGAAAATTTGGATCATTAGATTGGAACGTATCCGAAATTGGATTGGGTTGCTGGCAAATTGGAGCAGACTGGGGAGAAGTTAGTGAAGATAAAGCTAAAGAAGTATTAAAATCATCATTTGAAAATGGTGTTAATTTTTTTGATACTGCTGATGTATATGGCATGGGTAGAAGTGAAAAATTTGTAGGTGAATTTATTAAATCAGTATCTGAAAGAATTTATGTGGCAACAAAAGCTGGGAGACAAATCAATCCTCATGTAGCCGAGGGATACTATAATAAGGAATTAATGGAGTCTTATGTAGATCAATCTTTATCAAATCTTAATGTTGAAACAATTGATCTATTACAAATGCATTGTCCTCCAACCGAAGTATATTCATCTGATCATACATTTGAAATGTTAGATTATTTAGTGAGTAAAGGAAAAATTCAACATTACGGATTTAGTGTTCAAACAGTTGATGAAGCTTTAGCTTGCATCAAACGTCCAAATACAAAATCGATACAAGTTATTTTTAATATTTTTAGACAAAAACCTGCTGAAAAATTATTTGAAATAGCAAAAGAAAAAAAAGTTGCAATTATAGTCAGAGTGCCTCTTGCAAGTGGTTTGTTAACAGGTAAGTTCTCAAAAGATTCTTCTTTTGCTCCTGATGATCATAGAAATTATAATATAAATGGTGATGCATTTGATGTTGGAGAAACATTTTCAGGTGTTAATTTTAATAAAGCATTAGATGCAGTTGAAGATTTAAAAAATATTTTGCCAACTGAAATAACTTTATCACAATTATCGCTAAGATGGATTTTGATGCATGATGCAGTTAGTGTTGTTATTCCGGGTGCTAAAAATAAAGATCATGTGAATTTAAATACTTCTTCTTCAAATATTAATGAAATTTCCTCTTTGATGGAAAAAATTAGTAATATTTACACAGAATACTTTTTTGATGATGTGCATCATCGTTGGTAAAAAATTTTGTGTTAGAAGAAAAAATAATTTTTAGAAGAGCTACCATTGCGTCAGTAATTACTTCTACCTATCCAATGATAGTCGTGGGTTGTTATTTTGGAATAACACCTTGGAATATGGAGAGACTTTCAATTGACGAGTCTGATTTAAGCTATGCGATATTACTTTTTGGAATTTTTTTTATAATTTCTAATCAAATTGCTGGAAGGATATTAGTCCCAAAATATGGAACTAAATTAGTTATGAGTTTAGCTTTTCCTATTGTTACATTTTCTGCCTTATTGACTGTTATTTCTTCATCATATTTTTATTTTTTATTAACTTTTATATCTGGTGGAATAGGATGGGGTGCATCTGGACCAATTGGAGGTATACATAGTCAACTTATTGAAAGACATTTTAAAAAAATTATTACACCGTATTATGCTATGGGATTTAATTTAGGAATTCTCCTTGGAGGGGGATTAGCAGGTTTAATAATGAGAAATAATTATGAACCTTACATATCGTTTACGATCTTATCCTTTTTATCAATCTTAGTTTCCTCTTTTGTATATTCTTATGGATTACCCCGAGATTTAGATTTTAAAGGTGAAGGTGAGAAATTTAAATTACCAGAGATGAATGTTCTTTTATTTGGATTTTTGTTATTTTTTGTTTTTGGATCAGGTGGAATAATTATGGATTGGTCGACATTATGGTTGTCAAAAGATTTGAATACTCCTCTTTACTTAGCAAGTATGGGATTAATCTTTTTTAGCATTGGAGGGATTTTTGCTAATTTATTTTCAAATTCTTTGATTAATTTATTCACTGAAAAAGTTGTAGGTTGTCACTTTGTGATGATTGGCGCAGCTATAATGTTTTTGTCTTTATTAACAAATAACTTCTACATTATACTAGGAGTTCTATGTATTTATGGATTTGCTATTGCAAATTTAGTTCCTATAATAATTCGACAAGCGGTTAAACAATCCAATGAAAGTATCCCAATGACTGTGACTAATCTGATAACTATTGGATTGTCTTCTACAATGATTTTACCTGCTGGAATTGGTTTTCTAGCTGAAACATATTCATTAACATTAAATATGTATTTATTAACATTTGTTGTATTTATTTGTGCTGTTATATTTTTATTTAAATATAAGTAAAATAATGGGTAAACTTAGAATATCTCAAATTCAATTTTCAGCTAGTCACATAGCAAATTTGAATGCAAACAATTTAGAACAAAATTTTAAAAAAACATTAAAATTTAAACCTCATTTGATTTGCACACCAGAATGCTCCAACATTATTACTAATGATAAAAATTTTTTATTATTAAATGCCCCATATCAAAATACATGCCCAGTTTTAAAAATGGCAAAAAATTTTGCTAAAAAAAATAAGGTTAATATAAATCTAGGTTCTTTACTCTTAAGAGTAAAAAAACAACGCAAACTAGTTAACAGATCTTTTTTTATTGATAATCATGGAGTGATAAAAAAAACATATGATAAAATTCATATGTTTGATGTCAAAATTAATAATAATGAAAAACATCAAGAATCATATTTATTTAAAGCAGGAAATAAAATAATTTTTACAAAAATTAATAATATTAAATTAGGAATGACAATTTGTTATGATTTACGGTTTCCTAATTTGTTTAGGCAGCTTGCTAAAAAAGATTGTTCAATTATTTTAGTTCCTGCTGCTTTTACTAGACCAACCGGAAAAGATCATTGGGAGGTTTTGAATAGATCACGAGCTATAGAGAATAATGTATTTATTGTGGCAACAGGTATGTGTGGAAATCATCATATGAAAAGAAAGACCTATGGATATTCCCTTTTAGTAGATCCATGGGGGAAGATTATAAATAGTACCAAAAATAAACCTGCAATCATTAACTCAACTATTAATATTTCTGATGTAAATAAAATAAGAAAAAAAATTCCTTCTTTACAATATGAGTAATTTTAAATCACTAGTTTCTGGCGTTGGCAATTTGAGCAAAACAACAAAATATTATGATGATTGGTCAGAAAATTATGATGCAACACTCAAGTTATGGAATTATCAAGCACCTAAAAAGAGCATTAAATTTTTAATTGAAAAAATTAATATCAAACCAAAAAATATCTTAGACTTAGCATGTGGAACTGGTTTATTTGGTGCTGAATTAAAAAAAGTTTATCCAAAAAGTCATATTTATGGTTCAGATATTTCAAAAAAAAGCCTGAAAATTTCATCAGGAAAAAAAATTTATAAAAAATTACAAATAAAAAATTTCGAACAATTACATCATTATAAAATAAAATTTGATCTCATTTCACTGATTGGCTCCATGACGTATTGCAAAAACTTCGACAAATTTTTTGCAAATATTAATAAAAATATTAAAGAAAAAGGCTTTGTAATATTTACCCATAGAATAGATTTATGGGATAAACAGGATTTTTTAAGTATTTTAAAAAAACATCAAAAGTCATTAAAAATCAATAAAATTTCTAGACCTGTAAATTATTTACCTTTGAACAAGGATTTTAAAAATAAAATAAAAATAAAAATTGTTTTGTTACAAAAATATTAAAATTTAGGTTTTTTTAATTAAAAAATTTGAGCCAAAACCGAGAATCGGATATTTATTGTTTAGGTTTATTTTCTATCCATAAACCAACGATGAAAAGAAGGGATATTCGCCGTGTCCCTTCTTTTTTTATACACTAGATAAAATTGATTTGGCAACAAATTAAATTTATTTCTTTGAGTTAAAATTATCCATTTTTCGAAGTGTCTTTTCACTAACATGATGCTCTATTCCTTCAGCATCTTCAGAGGCCGTATTCTTGTCTAAACCAAGATTTAGTAAAAAATTATATACAATATTATGCCTTTTTTTTGATTCACTTGCTATTTTTTGACCTTTAAAAGTTAAAAAAATTGATCGATAAGGTTCTCTTTTAATGAAACCTTGTGTTTGTAATCTTTGTATTGTTTTATTAGCTGTGGCTTGTGCAATACCCAAGCTTTCAGCAATATCAACAATACGAGCTTCACCTTTGGAATTTAAAAGTTCTGCAATTAGTTCTAAATAATCTTCAGTATTTTCTGTTTTATGAGCATTTCGGACTTTGCTAAATGACATCCTTTTTTTTAGCATAATAATCAACAAAAATTAACATAAAATGTAGCCATAGCTATATTTATTAGCTATATATACATTCAATGAATGCTCTAATTAACGCTATTAATGAAAAAACAAAGATCATTCTTGAGAATGATGGAAGGTTATTAAAGAAATCTTTCTTTGGTCTATTATTACTTTCTCTTGTTTTTCAAGGAGGAGAGTTTGGAGAAGTTATACGATCGTCAATGATAGATGCTTATATTCAGGTATCTGTATTTGTTGGATTTACTCTATTTGTTTTTATTGGTTTGGATAGTTTAACAAAATTTGATGTTAAGAATTTTTTATCTAAGACACAAAAGTTCCATGTCGGTATAGCTGCTTTTTTAGGTGCAATTCCTGGATGTGGTGGAGCTATAATAGTTGTAACGCAATATATCCAGGGGCGTATTTCTTTCGGATCCTTAGTTGCTGTGTTAACAGCAACAATGGGTGATGCAGCTTTTTTAATACTTGCTATTGAGCCCACAACAGGACTTTTAATATTTGGTATTGGAATAATTGTTGGATCAATTTCAGGTTATATAATTGATTTTATTCATGGCATAAATTTTATGCAATCAGAGACAAAAATAAAAGTTGAATTTGAAAAAATAAATAAAACTTTTGTATCGAATTTTAATTTCTTTTGGCTTTTTTTATTTATTCCTGGTTTTATTTTAGGTATTCTAGTTGCATTCCAGATAGAATTTTCACCAGCTTACAACTCAGTTTTAGTTTTTGTAGCTTCAGCTGGAGCAATACTTTCAATATTTATGTGGTCATTAAATCCATTAAGTGATTTTCAATGCTCAACTGACAAAAGTAGAGGATTATTATCAAGAGTAGTAGATACAACTAATTTTGTAACTACCTGGGTCATTAGTGGTTTTCTTGTCTTTGAAATATTTATGTATTTTACAAGTTTAGATTTAAAAATATTTTTTGATTTATGGCTACCGTTTGTTCCATTGGTAGCAATTCTATTTGGTTTTTTACCTGGTTGTGGACCGCAAGTTGTTGTAGCTACGTTTTATCTAAATGGCTATATTCCTCTTTCTGCAGAGCTTGGTAATGCTATTTCAAATGATGGTGATGCTTTATTCCCAGCAATTGCACTTGCCCCAAAAGCTGCGATTTTAGCAACCCTTTATAGTGCAATTCCTGCATTAGTTGTTGCCTACGGATATTTTTACCTATTTGAGTAAAATCTTGAAGAAAAACTTACCATCTAAAGTCTGTATTGTTTGCAATAAGCCATTCTCTTGGAGAAAAAAATGGGAAAGAGATTGGAAGAATGTTTTATATTGTTCTAAGAAATGCTCTAAAAATGGATTAAAAAAAAATAATAATAATTAAATCTTATTTATGACAGATAAATTAAATAAAGAAAAAGATACACATCAAGCAAAAGATGATTCTAAAAAAGAAATACGCTTAACGAGATTAAAAAGGTTAGAAAAAAAACTGAAATCAAATATTTTAAAAAGAAAACAAGCTATTAGCAAAAATGGATAAATTAATAATAAAAGGAGGTTCTAAAATTTCTGGCTCAGTTAATGTTCACGGTTCAAAAAATTCTGCACTACCGATTATAGTATCTTCTCTTTTATCTAAAAAAACTTTAAAACTCTCAAATGTACCTAATGTGGTTGATGTTCTAAATTTAATAAAATTACTGAAAAATTATGGTGTAAAAATTGAACACAAAAAAAATAAATTAAAAATAAATCCATCAAAAATTAAGAATCTATCAGCAGATTATGATGTTGTTCGAAAAATGAGAGCCTCTATATTGATTCTAGGTCCATTACTTTCTCGATTTGGTGAGGCTAGAATATCTTTGCCAGGAGGATGTGCCATTGGAACTAGGCCAATAGATATACATCTTGCTGGTTTATCAAAATTGGGAGCTAATTTTGAAATTCAAAATGGTTTTGTTGTTGGCAGTGTTAAATCACAATTAATTGGAAATAAAATTAAACTACCATTTCCAAGTGTAGGAGCAACTGAAAATATACTAATGGCCTCAGTATTGGCAAAAGGTGAAACTAAAATTTCTAATGCTGCAAGAGAACCAGAAATAGAAGATTTGTCAAAATGTCTTATAAAAATGGGTGCAAAAATAGAAGGTCATGGAACAAAAACTATTCTTGTACAAGGTGTAACAAATTTAAAAAAAGCAGAGCATGAGATAATTGCTGATAGAATTGTAGCTGGCACATATATAATTGCAGCTTTGATGTTAAATTCAGCTTTAGAAATAAATAACTTTAATACTATTTATTTAAAATCCTTAATTGATATTTTAAAAAAAATGGGTGCAAAATTAAAAGTAAGTAAAAATTCGATAAAAGTCTCTAAAGGATCAAAACTAAAATCTACTAGTCTTGCAACTAATCCATATCCAGGTTTTCCCACCGATTTACAAGCGCAGTTAATGTCTCTTATGTGTATCTCTGATGGGAAGTCAAAAATTAAAGAAACAATTTTTGAAAATAGATTCATGCATGTTCCTGAACTGAATCGATTAGGTGCGAATATTTCAGTAGAAAAAGATACCGCTACAATAATAGGCAATCAAACATTTAAAGGAGCGCAGGTAATGGCTAGTGATTTACGAGCTAGTATAAGTTTAGTGTTAGCTGCTATGAATGCGAATGGTCAAACGACACTAAATCGTGTCTATCACCTTGATAGAGGCTATGAAAATATTGAAAAAACATTAGGTAGTTTGGGTGCAAAAATAAAAAGACAGAAAAACTAACTTTTTCTAGTTTTTTCTTTGATCACAATATAAAAGCCTGCAATTTATGAGCAAAATAGTTATTGCAGTACCAAGAGGCAGAATAACAAAAGAATGTAAAAACTTGTTACTTAAAACAAGTTTTGCCCCTGATCCTCTACTATTTGATAAAGACACAAGAAAGTTAACGTTCAAATCTAAAAAAAGAAATATTGAGTATATTAAAGTAAGAGCCTTTGATGCATGTACATTTGTTGCATTTGGAGCTGCACAAATAGGAATAGCTGGTGAGGATGTAATTAATGAATTTGATTACTCAGAAATATATGCTCCACTTGATTTAAATATTGGTCATTGTCGAATTTCTGTAGCTGCTCTGAAATCTTTATTAAAAAAAGAGGATCCAGAAACCTGGAGTAATATTAGAATTGCTACTAAATACCCAAATATTACTAAAAAATTTTTTTATAATAAGGGAATACAAGTAGAAATTATAAAACTAAGTGGATCAATGGAATTAGCTCCTTCTTTAAATATGTGTAGGAGAATTGTAGATTTAGTTTCTACAGGAAAAACATTAAAAGAAAATGGTTTGACTGAAATTGAAGAAATAATGAAAATTCAATCTAAATTAATTGTCAATAGATCAGCTTATAAGACAAATATGAATGAGGTTTCAAAAATTATTTCTGAAATAGGTGCTTTTGTTAAATGAAAATAATAAAATTTAATAAAAATTTTTATAATCAATTTAAGACAAAGATTGAAAAAAGAAATTCATTATCAAGTAAATCAATTCAAGAAGATGTAAAAAAAATTATTTATGATGTAAAAAAAAATGGCGATAAATCTCTAATTAAGTATGCAGCAAAATTTGATAAAGTTAAAATTAACAAACAAGATCTTAGTTTAGATTTATCTAAAATAAAAATACAATCTAAAGTTGAGCCACAAATATTTAATAGTTTTAAAAAAGCTATTAAAAATATTTCATTATTTCACAAAAAACAATTACCTAAAAATATCATCTATACTAATAACGGTGTAACATTGAAATCTGTATGGAAACCTATTGACTCAGTTGGCTTGTACGTACCTGGAGGAAGGGCTTTTTATCCCTCATCTTTAATTATGAATGCAGTACCTGCAATCATAGCTGGAGTAAAAAGAATTGTTTGTATCACACCACCAACTAAATCAATTAATCCATATTTTATAAAATTAATAAGGGAATTAGGTATTAAAGAAACATATTTTGTAGGAGGAGCTCAAGCTATTAGTGCACTAACGTTTGGCACTCAAACTATTAAGCCAGTCAATAAAATATTTGGACCTGGTAATGCTTATGTAGCAGAGGCAAAAAAACAATTGTATGGAAAAGTAGGTATAGATTTACTAGCAGGGCCATCTGAAATAATAGTTGTTGCAAATAACAATAATAATCCAGATTGGGTAGCTTCAGATCTAATAGCTCAAGCAGAACATGATGAAAATGCACAATCAATTTTAATTACGGATAGTAAAGTTTTTGCAACTAAAGTCTTAAGTTCAATTAAAAAAATTAAAAAAGATTTATCAAAAAAGAAAATAATTGAAAAAAGTTTAAATAATAATGGAATAATTGCTTTGGTTGATAATATAGAACTTTCTTCAGAAATCATAAATTTTGTTGCACCAGAACATTTACATATTCACATTTCTAATAATAAAAAATTATTATCGAATATAAATAATGCTGGCGGTATATTTTTAGGTGAATACTCTGTCGAAGCTTTTGGTGATTATATTGTAGGGACTAACCATGTATTGCCGACATCAGGAGCGGCAAAATTTTCATCAGGTCTAGGTGTTTTAGATTTTATGAAAAGAACCTCTGTTGTTGATATGAAGAAAAAATCTTTTAATGCTCTTTCGGAAGATACTGAAAAAATGTCAGGACTTGAAGGTCTAGATGGACATAAATTGTCAGTTAAAATTAGACAAAAGAAATAATTTTTACTATAAGCTTATAAAAATATGCCAAAAGAAGGATCGATTGAATTTCAAGGAGTTGTATTAGAACTTCTTCCAAATGCAATGTTTAAAGTGAAATTAGAAAATGATCATGAAATTCTAGCTCACTCATCAGGAAAAATGAGAAAAAATAGAATAAGAGTATTAGCTGGTGATAAAGTGACAGTAGAAATGACACCTTATGATTTAACAAAAGGTAGAATTACTTTTAGATGGAAGTAAAAAAATCCAAAAAAAATAATATTATTTCATTAAAAAAAAAATCTAAATGCCCAACATGTAAAAAGGTTTCTAAGGAACCATTTATACCTTTTTGTTCAAAAAAATGTGCTAGTCTTGATTTGATGAAATGGCTAACTGATGAACATGGGCTGCAAATAAAATCCGATTAATTTTTCTATTTTTAATTGAATTTAATTATAAATACTTTATCTGATGTCTTGTGCCCAGGTAGCTCAGTTGGTAGAGCAGAGGACTGAAAATCCTCGTGTCGGTGGTTCGATTCCGCCCTTGGGCACCACTTTTTTTTGAAGATAACTTTTTTACTTTTGTAAAGATAAACTACACAGCTTTTATTAGAGAAAAGTCTAAGTTTTTGATAATTTTTGTTTAGTTAATTAGGTAGTAAATGTTACCTTTTATCACCCTCGAAATGTTTTGTTTTATTTACACTATTTAATCCTAAAATTCTTCAAAATTAGACTCTTACAAAATTTGTGTTAAAGTATTCTAATATGGGCAAAAAAATTTTAGTTTTTTCAAATGGTGAAAAAATTGGAGATGGAATAATAAAATTACAACTTCTTCATGAAATTAAAACAAGACTTCCAGACTATAAATTATATTGGCTTACTAATAAGGGTAAGACTGTTTATTCAAGCACTCTTAAATTCATTGCAAGTAATTATATTGACGAGATTCTTGATCAATCAGATCTTAGTCCATTTTTTTGGAATAAAATATCAAAAAAATATAATTTAGAGAATGAGTTTTTTGATTATATTTTAGATACACAAAAATCAGTAATAAGAACTATAGCATTAAAACGTATCAAACATAAAAATTTTATTTCTGGATCAGCTAATGGATTTTTTTCTTCTAAAAAAATTAAAAGTAATAAGAAAAGAAAATATTATTTAAACTACATTTTAGATTTATTAGATTTAATAGTTATTAAAAAAAATAGAAGTGATTTTAAAATTCCAATAAGTGAAAATCTCGAAGAAGTAATAAGTAATATTTTATTAAAACATAAAAGTTATGTAGGAATTGCACCTGGTGCTGGAGAAAAAAATAAGATTTGGCCTTTAGATAAATACATTGAGTTATGTAACTATCTTCAAGTAAATAATAAGACTATAGTTTTTTTTATTGGGCCTGACGAATTATATTTAAAAGAAAAATTAAAAAATCTTTATCCTCACTCAATATTTATCGAGGATCATATTACTGGATTTCAAAATATAGAAATTATTATGGCTACAACCAAATATTTACAATTAGCCATATCCAACGATAGTGGAGTTAGTCATATGTTATCAACTGGACATTGCCCATTAATTAAACTTTTTGGCCCCAAAGATTCTACAAAATTTACTCCTGAAAATCGAAATCTATTTTCAATATCCTCAAGTGATTTTAACTCAAAAAATATCAATAAAATACCTGTCTCTAGAGTTATTGAAGAAATAGAAAAAGTTCTGATTTAAAATTTCATATATTAGAAGGTAGACAAGTATATTTTTCATCATTACTTGTTTACTTTTATATGTTCAAATTTGATAAACTTGTATTTGGCGATGCAGGGTGGGGTGATGAATTTCTCATAGCAACATTCATGACTCTACTAGTAAGCATTTTATCAATGGGGTTAGGTCTTTTTTTAGCAATTATTACAGTTTGGGCAAAGATAATACAAAACAGAATAACAAGATTTATTGCAAATTTTTATACAACAGTAATAAGAGGTGTTCCTGAATTATTAGTTATTTATCTAATTTTCTTTGGCGGCAATGCTGTTGTTATGAGTATAGCTAAAGTATTTGGATATAATAAATATATAGAACTAAATGCACTTACAATTGCGACAATTGCCATTGCAGTAATATCAGCTACATATTCCAGTGAAGTTTTAAGAGCTTCTTATTTGGCTATATCTAAGGGTCAAATAGAAGCTGCTAGAGCACTGGGTATGAATAAATTTAGTATTTTTTTTAAAGTTATTTCGCCTCAAGTTATAAGACATGCTTTACCGGGAATAGGGAATGTATGGCAAATAACTCTTAAAGATACTTCACTTATTTCCGTAACTGGTCTTGTTGAAATTATGCGTCAATCTAGAATATCTTCTAACGTTGAGCATTCACCTTTAACTTTCTTAATAACAGCCGCAATATTGTATTTATGTTTAACAACAATCTCTGGCAGGGTTTTTAAAACGCTAGAAGTAAATTATTCAAAAGGATTTTCGACATGATTGAATATTTAAATAGTATTCAAAATTCTCTTATTTATAAAAATTTCTTTTTGGTCCTATCTGGCTTAGATAATACAATTTTATTATTATTAATTTCACTACCACTTGGTTTTGTTTTAGCATTATTATTTGCTCTAGGAAGAGTTTCTAAAATTACATTATTATCAAGAACAATTGCTAGTTATATTTTTGTCATTAGAGGAACCCCTTTACTTGTTCAAATATATTTAATTTATTTCGGTTTAGGTTCTGTAAAATTTATTCGAGAAAGCTTTTTATGGTATGCATTAAAAGAACCTTTTTGGTGCGGGGTAATTGCACTTACAATTAATACTGTTGCATATGGAGCAGAAATTTTTCGAGGTGGTATTCAATCAATTGAGAAAAGTCAGGTTGAATCAGGCCTATCTCTTGGGTTTGGAAAATTTTTACTTTTAAGAAAAATTATTCTACCTATTGCTATACGAAAAGTTCTACCGTCTTACGGTAATGAATTAATACTAATGGTTAAAGCAACCTCTTTAGTTAGTCTGACAACATACATGGAAATGACAGGTATTGCTAGAAAGATAATGGCTAAAACATTTGCACCTGTTGAAGCATTTATTGCTGCAGGAATTCTTTATCTTTTTTTAAATTTTCTAATGGTTCAATTTGTTAAATATTTAGAATGGAAATATAATCCACACTTAAGATTAAATAATTAATTTCTAAATTTTTTATGACAAGTGCTGCAATTTGCAGCCATTGCTTTAATAGCATCACTTATCATCTCTTTATCTTCTAATTCTATACTTAAAGATATCATTTCGATATCATCTACAAAGTTTTGGTTATATTTATTAAATGTCTCACGATCACTCCAAATATTATCACTAGCTCCTTCTGCTTGACTATTTTCAGGATAAAAATCTTTAAATTCAGATGCTGAATGAAGAAGAGTTTCATTAAGCTCCAACATTTCTTCATATTGATCTGAATTTATTAATCTGTAAAGTTTCGATGATGTGCTTTTAATTTTTTGCATTATTGCCATTCTTTCGTTAACAATTTTTTCTAATGATTTGTCCTCTAAAGTTACTTTGTGAGCTAAAACATATAAAGGAATGAATGAAATTAAAGTACTTATCGTTATTTTAAAGAATATACCCATTTTTTGTTATTATATTATGCAAGTAATTATGTCCTAATTTTGCATATTCAAGAGGGTTTGCTTTTTTAGGATCCTGCTCAGCTTCAATAATTAACCATTTCTGATATTTTGCATCATATAGTATCTTAATTAATGGATCGTAATCGATGCAACCATCTCCAGGAACAGTGAAAACACCATCTAAAAAAGACTCTCTAAAACTTAAGTCATCTTTAATAGATTTTAAAAAAACATCTTTTCTGATATCTTTACAATGAACATGGTTAATTCGAGAAATATAATTTTTTAATACTCTTTCGTAATTTGCTTCGGCAAACATTAAGTGTCCACTATCGTAAAGCAAAAATGTATTTTGATTTGTCATATTCATAAATCGATCTACATCTTCCTCGGACTGTATAATAGTTCCCATATGCTCATGATACGACATTGGCATTCCTTCATCCATCAGCATATTAGATAATTCACTGATTTTTTTGCAATAGCTATCCCATTCATCTTTTTCAAGTATTGGTCTTTTACTAAGAGCTTTTGATTGATCGCCTTGGATTGATCCAGACACATCAGCAAAAACAAAAACATCCGCATTAATTAACTTTAATAAATTTAAATGATCTTGGAGTGCTATCCATTCTTCTTTTACACTTCTTTCTCTAAGCATTGCGCCATACCAACCACCTGGCATTTTTAAATTAAATTTTTCTAAAAGATACTTTGTTATTCCAGGATTTCTCGGAAATTTTCCACCTAATTCAATACCTGAAAATCCAGATGTGCTTGCATCCTCTAAACATTTTTCAATAGGAGTGTCACCTCCTAGTTCTGGCATATCATCATTGCTCCAGGCAATAGGTGCGATACCAAGTTTAATTTTCATGAAGTTTTACATATTTCATGATAGATGAAAAATAAAGATAAATATGAACATATTATTAGTCGATGGAAATGAAAAAGAAGCTTCTGATCGATATACAAAATTGGGTATGGATACTCAATTTCAAGTATATGAAAAAATTTTAAATAAATATTCTAGTTCAACTATTAATATTACAACAATTCATCCTGCTGTTCATAATAATTATCTTCCTTTAGGCATAAGTCTTGACGATTTCGAAGCGGTTGCTTGGACAGGAAGCTTACTTAATATATATAACATGACAAAATCCATAACTAATCAAATAGAATTAGCTAAAGAATTATTTAAAAAAAAGAATAAAATATTTGGAAGTTGTTGGGGGCTTCAGGTTTTAGTAACTGCAGCAGGAGGTAAAGTAAGAAAAAATCCAAATGGCCTTGAAGCAGTTTTAGCTAAAAATATTAAATTAAATCAAGATGGTATAATTCATCCCATGTACAAAAACAAAAAAAAATCATTTAATGCACTTTGTTGGCATTATGATGAAGCAGAAAAGCTTCCAAAAGAAACTAAGGTACTAGCCTCAAATAAGATCAGTCAATTCCAATCTATAAGCTTTGAAGTAAATCAATCAAGTGTTTGGGCAGTGCAATACCATCCAGAATTTAATTCAAAATGGATGGCTGGACTTATGGAAATGAGAAAAGATATTTTGTTGGAACAAAAAGTATATGAAAATTTATCAGAATTTGAAAACGAAAAAATGATTTTACAAAATCCTGATAATCTTGAGAAAAAAGAATTACATATATATGATGATGTGGTTGATGAAGAAATCCATTCTTTAGAACTTTCAAATTGGTTAAATCTTAATAAAAATTATTGACTACATTTATAATTGATTTCCACTTATTAATACTTGAAGTTGAAATGGATTTGTTAATATTTGCTTTTACTGTTTTATCTTTTTTCCAAAGTTTACTTATTTGGCTTGTATTTTTTAAATATCCAGATTGAATTGCTGCAAGATATGCTACGCCAAGTGAAGTAGTCTCAACATTACTTGGTCTAGTAATTTTAATTTGAGAGATATTTGCTAAACTTTGTAGAAAGCTATTATTTTTAACCATACCTCCATCAACTCTTATTTCACTAATCTTTGTCTTAGAATCTTTTTCCATACACTCAATTAATTCATAAGTTTGAAAAGATAGGCTGTCCAAAGTTGCTTTGATAATATCTTCTTTAGACGTATTTCTAGTGATGCCAAAAAATGTTCCTCTTGCATTAGGGTTCCAATATGGGGCGCCAAGTCCAGTTAAGGCTGGGACAAAAACTAAACTTTCATCTTTATTAGCTTTTTTATACAATTTATCAGTTTCACTAGAATCTTTTATAAATTTTAAATTATCCCGAAGCCATTGTATGGCAGAGCCTGCTACAAAAATACTTCCTTCATAGCAAAACATTTTTTTACCATTTATTTTAAAAGCAACAGTTGTTAGTAATCTATTTTTAGATAATTTAAATTTTTCTCCAATATTCATAAGAAGAAAACAGCCTGTACCATACGTACTTTTTGATTGCCCTTTTTTAAAACAAGCTTGACCAATTGTTGCTGACTGTTGGTCTCCAGCCATGCCTCCAATTGGTATTGAATCACCAAATAATTTAGTAGAGCCAAAATCATATGCATTTTCAACTACAGTTGGTAAGATATTTTTTGGAATTTTAAATATTTTTAAAATGTTGTCAGACCACTGCTCTTTTTGAGAATCAAAAATCATGGTTCTTGAGGCATTTGATATATCTGTTAGGTGAGATTTTCCCTTGGTTAATTTCCATAATAGCCAGGTGTCTATTGTTCCAAAAAGTAAATTATTATTTTTTAAATTCTTATTTACTTCCTTAACATTATCAATAATCCATTTAATTTTAGTAGCTGAAAAATATGGATCAAGCTCTAGACCAGTTATTCTTTGAATTTTTTTATCAATCCCTTTTCTTTTTAAATTTTCACAAAGATTAGCTGTTCTTCTATCTTGCCAGACTATTGCTCTATAAACTGGTTTCCCAGTTTTCTTATTCCACAAAACTGTTGTTTCTCTTTGATTGGTAATTCCAATTGAAATTATATTTTTTGAATTTAACTTATTTTTTCTTAATATTTTTGAAATTAAATTTCTAACATCATCCCAAATTTCAATTGCATTATGTTCTACCCATCCTTCATTGGGAAAATATTGTTTAAATTCTTTTTGGACAATATCGAATATTTCAAATTTTTTATTGTACAGTACAATTCTTGAACTTGTTGTTCCTTGATCTATTACCAAAAAATATTTTTTCATAAATTAGACGTCTAAATTTTTAATGAAGTTAGCATTATTTTGAATAAATTTAAAACGTAACTCTGCTTGTTTTCCCATTAAGGTTTCGAATAAACTTTCGGTATTCTTCATATCTTTCTTAGCTTTTTCAGAGTTAATCAATATTAGATTTCTTTTGTTTTGATCCATTGTAGTCTCTTTCAATTGATCAGCTGGCATTTCACCCAAACCTTTAAATCTTGTAATGTTATAATTGTCATACTTAAATTCTTTTTCAATTAATTTATCTTTCTCTTTTTCATCATATGCGTAAAAAGATTTATTTTTATTATAAATTTTAAATAAAGGAGGCATTGCTAGATATAGTTTATTTTCATCAATTAAACTTTTCATATATTTATAAAAAAAAGTAATAAGTAGAGTTGCAATATGTGAACCATCTACATCCGCATCAGTCATTAAAATTATTTTCTCATATCGAAGTTTTGAAATTTCAAAGTTTTTTCCAATACCACAACCTAAAGATTGAATAAGATTTTGTATTTCATTGTTATCAGCAATTTTAGATAGTCCAACATTATAAACATTTAATATTTTTCCCCTTAAAGGAAGTATTGCTTGAAATTCTCTATTTCTTGCTTGCTTAGCAGAACCGCCAGCACTGTCGCCTTCAACAATAAATATTTCAGAGTCTTTTATTGATTTACTCGAACAATCTACTAATTTACCTGGTAGACGATTTCTTTCTTTAATACTTTTTCTATCTAACTCTTTAATTTTTGATAAATCAGTTCTTTGAAGAGCTCTTTCAATTAAATTATCTAAAAGTATTTTTGAATTTTTTTTATTAGCATTTAACCATAATAAAAATTCTTGTTGTGTTTTTGTTTCAATTTCTTTTTGTAAATTTGGCATTATTATTCTCTTTTTAGTTTGACCTTCAAAACTTGGATCATTTATAAAGATTGAAATAATAACGTTAGAGTAATCAAAAATATCACTGTGATTGATATTGCTGATTTTTGAGAATTGATTTTTTTGGCCATAAAGTTTTATAGCTTTTAGAATTCCATTACGAATACCATTTTCATGAGAGCCACCATCTGGTGTTTCAATAGTATTACAATATGACATTAAACTTGAATTTTCATTTGTATTAAATGAAATTAAAGTTTCAAAATTTTCATTATCTTTAATTTTTGATTTTAATAAAAAATTTTTTTCAAATAATTTAGAATTGTTTGCGTATTCTAATTGAAAATAATCTTCAATTCCTTTTTTATAAAAAAAACTTTTTTTGTTAGGGGTTTTATCTTTTATTAATTCCTTATCAATTTCAAAGTTGATAGTTGTGCCTCCAACTAATACTGATTTCATATTTATAAAATTATATAATTTTTTTGGAACAAATTGTGTTTCTTCAAATATGCTTTCATCTGGGATAAAAGAAATTTCTGTACCTTTTAATTTTTTGCTACATTTTTCAATTTTTATTTTTGTCTTAACCTTTCCTTTTGAGTAATCTTGTCTATACACTTTTCCATCTTTGAATACCTGAACTTGTAATAAAGAACTTAATGCATTTACAACAGAAATCCCAACCCCGTGTAATCCACCAGAAGTTTTGTAAGCATTACTGTTAAATTTACCACCTGCGTGAAGTGTAGTTAAAACTACTTCAAGTGCTCTTTTATTTTTATATTTTGGATGAAAATCAATAGGAATACCTCTTCCATTATCTTTTATTTTTATCGAACCATCTTTTTTATATTGAAAACTTATATCGGTTGCGTGACCAGCTAAAACTTCATCTATACTATTATCTAGTACTTCGTTAACTAAATGATGAAGCCCATCTTGATTTGTGCTTCCAATATACATACCTGGTCTTTTACGAACTGGCTCAAGACCCTCAAGTACTTCAATATCTTTGGCATTATAAGTAGATTTTTTAGCCACAAATATTTCTTATCAAAAGTGTTGTTCTAAAAACATAAAAAAAACCGCCCTAAGGCGGTTTTCTTTATAGAGATAAGTATAATTCTATACGTCGTAGTATAATTTAAACTCGTGTGGATGAGGTCTAATATTAATAGGGTCAACCTCACTCTCTTTTTTATAGCTAATATAAGTTTCAATTACATCTTTGGTGAATACATCACCCTCTAATAAAAATGCATGATCTTTCTCAAGAGCTTCAAGAGATTCAGCTAAAGATCCAGGCGTAGATTGAATTTTAGACAAAACTTCATCGCTAGCAGCATAGAGATTTATATCTGTTGGATCACCAGGATTAATTTTATTTTTAATTCCATCTAATCCTGCCATTAACATTGCTGAGAATGCTAAGTATGGATTTGCACTTGGATCTGGACATCTAAATTCCATTCTTTTTGCTTTAGGGCTTTGAGAATAAGCAGGAATTCTAACAGATGCGGTTCTATTTCTTTGAGAGTAAACAATGTTCACCGGAGCCTCAAAGCCTGGGACCAATCTTTTATAAGAATTAGTAGTAGGAGCACAAAAAGCTAAAAGAGCAGGTGCATGTTTAAGTATACCGCCAATATAATTTAAAGCTAAATCACTTAGGTTAGCATAGTTACCCTCTTTATACATTAATGTGTCACCGTCTTTCCAAACACTTTGATGAACGTGCATGCCTGAACCATTATCTTCGAATAAAGGTTTAGGCATAAATGTAGCCGTCATTCCATGTTGTCTAGCAACATTTTTAACAACGTACTTATATTTCATCATATCATCAGCCATTTTTAGTAAAGGTGAAAATTCTAAATCAATTTCACATTGTCCACCTGTTGCAACTTCATGGTGATGTGCTTCAACTGTAAGACCAATGTCTTGCATTGTCATTACCATTTCAGTTCTTACATCTTGAAGTGTATCAACTGGCGGTAAAGGAAAATATCCTTCTTTATGTCTAGGTTTATGACCTAAGTTTGGGTTTTCATCAGCACCACTGTTCCAAGTACCTTCAACAGAATCAACTTCATGAAATGCAAAGTTTGATCCTGAGTCAAACTGAACGTTATTAAACACAAAAAATTCTGCTTCGGGTCCAAAAAATGCTGTATCGCCAATACCAGATGATTTCAAATAGGCTTCAGCTTTTTTAGCAATATTTCTTGGGTCACGACTATAATCAACCAATGTTACAGGATCTTTAATATTACAATGTAATGCTAAAGTTTTTTCTGAAAAAAATGGATCAATATAAGCTGTTGTTGCATCTGGCAAAACAATCATATCACTGTCTTGAATTTCTTGGAAACCTCTTACTGAAGATCCATCAAAACCAAGTCCGTCAGAAAATATATCTTCGTCTAAAAATTTAATTGGTATTGTAAAATGTTGAGTTGTTCCTGGTATATCAGTAAAGCGCATATCAACCATCTTAATGTCCATATCTTTAATTTCAGACATTAAATCTTTTGGAGTCGAGCTTTTTAATTTCATATCTATCTCCTTACTTCAACAAAAGGGTATGCTATCCAGCGTTACCCGGTTAAATCATGCTCTAGTTATGAAATCTGCTTTTGATGCGCGTTCCTTCAGCCTTGAGCTTACTTCCGACCTATAAAAATATAGGTTGAACGATTTATAACTTTTGCATGCGTTCCTTCGGCACAATGCCTACTTCCGACTCTAAAAGAGTTGAACGATTATAGAATAATTACTTGCTTTTAAACAAAAGTAAAGAAAAATTAGACAGCATCACTGTCTTTTTCACCAGTTCTTATTCTTATTACTTGCTCTATATTGGATACAAAAATCTTACCATCTCCAATTTTTCCAGAGTATGCGCTAGATTTTATTGATCCTATAACTTCATCGACTTGATTATCTTCAACAATTACCTCTAATTTCATTTTGGCTAAAAATTCATCATCATAAGCATCATTAGCATCCATGCCTCCTGTCGATCCACGTTGTCTTCCAAAACCCTTGACATCAATTAATGTCATTCCAGATATTCCAATTTCGTGGAGAGCTTCTTTTACTTGAGAAAGCTTAAAGGGCTTGATGATTGCTTCTATTTTTTTCATATTGTTGATAATCTATTAATAGCTTCTTTTATGTTTTCAAGAGAATTAGCAAAACTTATTCTAACAAAATCCCCAGCATTATTTCCAAAGCTCGAGCCTGGAACTAATGCAACACCTTTTTCTTCAAGTGCTATTTCTGAAAACTGATTTCCGCTCAATCCAGTTTTTGAAATATTAGGAAATGCATAAAAAGCACCACCTGGTTCAAAACAAGAAATTTTTTCTAATTTATTCAATTCATTAAAAACGTACTCTTTTCTTTTTTGAAATTCACTAACAATTTTTGTTATTTCTTTTTGAGAACCTTTTATTGCTTCTAATCCTGCATATTGCGAAATTGAGGTAGCGCAGGAATTGTAATTGACACATATTTTGTTAGCATGTTCAATTAGACTTTCTGGCCATATACTCCAACCTAGTCTCCATCCAGTCATACAATATGTTTTGCTCCATCCTTCAAGAACTATTAATCTATCTCTTATACTTTCGTATTCTAATAATGATGGCATTTGTTCATTATTAAAAATAATATTGCTATAAATCTCATCACTTAAAATGGAAACGTTTGGGTACTGCTCTAGTAAATTAACAAGATCAGTAATTTTTTTCTTATTCATATATGATCCTGTTGGGTTATTGGGATTATTTATTATAATCAAACTTGTTTTATCAGAAATTAACTCTTTTAATTGTTCAGTATTAATTTCGAAATTATCTTTTTCTGAAAGTTTCAATGGAATAGCTTTTGCACCACTGTATTTAATCATTGATCTATAAATTGGAAAACCAGGATCGGGAAAAATTATTTCTCTGTCTTCACTACCTAATAATAATGCTGAAATGAAAATTACTGGCTTACCTCCTGGAGTTATTAAAATATTATCTGGTTTAATATTTGACTTGTATTTTTTGAATACTAGTTCTGAAATTGATTCTCGTAATTCAGGTATCCCATTTGATGGAGTATAACCATGATGCCCATCTTTAATTGCTTTAATGGCAGCTTCCTGAATATTTATTGGTGTAGGAAAATCGGGTTGTCCTATTCCTAAATTAATAATATCTTTACCCTTAGCAGCAAGATTATTAGCTTTAGCAAGAATAGAGAATGCAGTTTCTGTTTCCAGATTAAATATTCTTTTTGAAACTTTCATATTTTTGATATAGCGATTTAATATAAAAATTAAACTTTAAATTAAGTCATATGGCGAGCGTAGCTCAGTTGGTTAGAGCGCAGGCTTGTGGTGCCTGATGCCGTGGGTTCGAATCCCATCGTTCGCCCCAATTCGCATTTAGTCAATTTTCTCTATTGTTTTTTAATTTATTGTACATAAAAGGCATAAGATAATAGGGCCGGTGGTGGAATTGGTAGACACGCTAGATTTAGGTTCTAGTGCCGCGAGGTGTGAAGGTTCAAGTCCTTTCCGGCCTACCATTAGGTTTGATGAATTATGAAAACAAAAGAGATAAAATCTACAAAACTTTATAAGGAATACTCTTTAGAAATTCCTTATGAAGAAATTAATATTGAATTAGATAATAAAATAAATCAAATACTACCTAATGTAAATATTCCTGGGTTTAGAAAAGGTAAAGCTCCACTAAATATTGTTAAAAAAAAATATGAAGATAATGTCTTAAATGAAGTTATTCAAAAAGTAATAGATACAAATACAAAAAAATTAATTGATGAAAAAAAATTTTCTCTTTTTAGAGCTCCTAAAGTTGAGCTTAGTAACTATGAAAGAAATAAGCCAATAACATTAAACTTAAAATTTGATTTAAAACCTGAAATCGAACTCAAAGATTTTAAAGATCTCAAAATTAATAAGTATGAAATTAAATTAGGTAAAAAAGCAGAAGAAAATCAATTTAAGAATTTTATTGACTCACAAAAAAATTTTAAAAAAATTGAAAATTCGAGACAGGTTAAAAATTCTGACAAGGTCATTGTTAATTTTGAATCCTCTCAAGAAGATCTTCCAGAATATTTAAAATCTCAAAAAAATTTTCCCATTGACTTGGGTTTTGATGATGGAATTCTTCCGGGTTTAAATAAAGAATTGATTGAAAGAAAAGTAAAAGCTGGAGATAAAATTGAATTAAAAATCAACTTATCTAAAATTCTTAAAGATGATAAATTTAAAAAAACAACTTTTCATTTTGAAATAATTTCAATTGAAGAAAAAATTAAATTTCAACTTACACAAGAGTTTTTAGATAAGAATGGTTTCAAAACTGAAAAAGATCTTAAAGATTTTCTAGTTAGTAATATGAAATCTCAATATGAACAAGGAATAAAACAAATTGAAAAAAAAGAATTGATGGACCTTTTAGATAATAATTATAAATTTGACCTACCTGATGGAGTGCTAGAAGATGATTTTAATCAAATATGGAATCGTTTAGAACAGGCTAAAAAAGAAGGTAGTTTAGATGAGGATGATAAGCTACTAAAAGATGAAGATCTTAAAAAAAGATATAAAAAAATTTCAGAGAGAAGAGTTAAACTTGGTTTATTGATGCAACATATCGCCTCAGAAGAAAAAGTTGTTGTATCTGAAGAAGAAATTAACAAAGGGATATTAGAATATACTCGGCAATATCCTGGTCAAGAAAAGCAGATTATGGAATATTTTGAAAAAAATCCATCATCTCTGGATACAATTCGAGCACCACTTATCGAGGAAAAAGTAATCGATTCAATTATTTCCAAATCTAATACAAATGCTATAAAATTAAATGAAGATGAATATAAAAAACTTGAAGTTAAAACATTTGATATTAAAGATAAGAAAAAATGAAAGATCCAATAGATAATATTACAAATAATCTTATCCCAATGGTCGTTGAGCAATCATCAAGGGGTGAAAGATCTTATGACATTTATTCAAGATTATTAAAAGAAAGAATAATTTTTTTAACTGGCCCAATTGATGATAATGTTGCAAGTTTAATCTGTGCTCAAATATTATTTCTAGAGTCTGAAAATCCAAAAAAAGAAATTTCTTTTTACATTAATTCACCAGGTGGTATCGTTTGGTCTGGATTAGCTATTTATGATACTATGCAATATGTTTCTTCAAAGATTATGACCATTTGCATTGGTCAAGCGGCTTCAGCGGGTTCACTTCTTCTAACAGCTGGAGAAAAAGGAATGAGATTCTCTTTACCTAATTCAAGAATTATGGTTCATCAACCAAGTGGCGGCTACCAAGGTCAAGTAACAGACATCGAAATTCAAACAAATGAAATAAAAAAAACAAAGTTAAAACTAAATGAAATTTATTCAAAACATACAGGAAAAAAAATATCAGAAATATCAAGTATTATGGAAAGAGATAAGTATTTTTCTGCTGACGAAGCTATAAAATTTGGTCTTATAGACAAAGTTGTAAAGGATAGGAAATAATGAACAAAAAGAATGAGAAAGATTCACTATTTTGCTCTTTTTGTGGCAAAAATCAGAAAGAAGTAAAAAAATTAATAGCTGGCCCAACTGTTTTTGTATGCGATGAATGTGTTGAGCTATGCATGGATATTATAAAAGAAGATAATAAGAATAATAAATTCAAAATTAAAAAAGATATACCTAAACCTTCAGAAATAAATAAATTCTTAAATGATTACGTAATTGGTCAGAAAGATTCAAAAAAAATACTTTCTGTTGCTGTTTACAATCACTATAAAAGATTATCGTCTAATTTAGAAAATGATAATATTGAAATATCAAAATCAAATATTCTTTTAGTTGGCCCAACTGGGACTGGCAAAACATTATTAGCTCAAACCTTAGCAAAAATTTTAGATGTTCCGTTTACAGTAGCTGATGCAACAAGTTTAACTGAAGCAGGATATGTTGGAGAGGATGTAGAGAATATAATTCTTAAATTATTACAAGCATCTGATTACAATGTTGAACGCGCACAAAAAGGAATAGTTTATATTGACGAAATTGACAAAATTGGAAGAAAAAGTGACAATCCCTCTATAACTAGAGATGTGTCTGGAGAAGGTGTTCAACAAGCTTTGCTTAAAATTATGGAAGGCACTGTTGCTAGTGTTCCTCCACAAGGTGGAAGAAAACATCCTCAGCAAGAATTTTTACAAGTGGATACATCTAATATACTTTTTATATGTGGAGGTGCTTTTTCTGGTCTTGAAGAAATTATAAATTATCGTTTAAAGGGGACTGCTATCGGATTTAATTCTAAATTAGACTTAGAACCAAAAAAGACTGTTGGTGCTTCACTCAAAAAACTAGAAAATCAAGATTTATTAAAATTTGGAATGATACCAGAATTCATAGGAAGACTTCCAGTAATAACTACTTTAAGTGAACTTGATGAAGATATGCTAATTCGAATAATGACCCAACCAAAAAATGCGATCGTAAAGCAATTTGAGTCTCTTATGAAAATGGATGGAGTTAAATTAGAAATAAAGGAAGATGCTCTAAAAGAAATTGCAAAATTAGCGGTTTCACAAAATACTGGAGCCAGAGGCTTAAGATCTATAATAGAGGATTCATTGATGGATCTGATGTATAAAGTACCAGATCAAAAAGATTTATATAAGGTAGTAATTAATAAAGATGTCATTGCAAAAAAATCTGATCCAATTTTAATTTATTCAAATAAAGAAAATAATCAAAAATTAATGTCTAACAACTCTTGAATTTGATCAATATATAATCATTTATATAATATGTTAAAAAATTTACTTCCTGTACTTCCACTCCGAGATATAGTTGTATTTCCAAACATGGTAGCCCCATTATTTGTTGGAAGAGAACAATCAGTAAATGCACTTAACCATGTAATGACAGGAGATAAAAAAATTTTTTTACTTTCTCAAAAGAATTCAAAAGTTGACAACCCTGATAAAGAAAATCTATATTCTTTTGGGACAGTTGCCAAAGTTATCCAGTTGCTAAAACTTCCAGATGGCACTCTTAAAGTTTTAGTTGAAGGCATGCATAGAGCCAAAGTAAATAAAATTAATTTTAATAAAGAATTTATTACAGCATCAATTAGTGAAATTAATAAAAAAACAAAAAAAAATACAAACATTCGTGCATTGCAAAAACTTGTTATAGAGCAGTTCGTTGAATTTCAAAAAATTAATAAAAAGGTATCTTTGGACGTTATTAATAATGTCAAAATACTAAACGATCCTGATAAGATTGTTGATATAATTGTATCAAATATTTCGATTTCATTATCTAAAAAACAAGAAATTTTAGAAATTATAAATACAGAAGAGAGACTTAACAAAGTCTATAGTTATTTAGTTTCTGAAATTGACTCTTTTCAAGTTGAAAAAAAGATTAAAGGTAGAGTTAAGAGACAAATGGAGAAAACACAGAAAGAATATTATCTGAATGAACAAATGAAAGCTATTCAAAAAGAATTAGGGGACAATGAAGATTTGGATGAGATAGCTGAGCTAGAGAAAAAATTAAATGAATATAACTTATCTAAAGAAGCTAAAGAAAAATGTGTATCAGAAATTAAAAAATTAAAGAATATGAGCCCAATGTCAGCCGAGGCAACTGTAATCAGAAACTACCTAGACTGGGTAATGTCAATACCATGGAACAATCCCGACCAAATTTCTCAAAATATCAATAAAGCCTCTACAATATTAGAGAACGATCACTATGGATTAGACAAAGTTAAAGAAAGAATTCTTGAATATTTAGCAGTTCAAAAAAGAACCAATAAACTTAAAGGTCCTATTTTGTGTTTAGTTGGACCACCAGGTGTAGGAAAGACGTCTCTTGGCAAATCTATTGCGAATTCAACAGGAAGAAGTTTCGTTAGAATGTCCTTAGGAGGTGTAAGGGATGAGGCTGAGATAAGAGGTCATAGAAAAACATATATCGGCTCAATGCCTGGAAGGTTCATACAAGCAATGAAAAAATCAAAATCTTCTAATCCACTTATATTACTTGATGAAATTGATAAACTTGGCTCTGATTGGAGAGGAGATCCATCCTCTGCACTTCTAGAAGTACTTGATCCTGAACAAAATAGTAAATTTAATGATCATTACTTAGAACTTGACTATGATCTTTCCGATGTAATGTTTGTGTGCACAGCTAACACCCTTAATATACCACCAGCTCTTCTTGATAGAATGGAAGTTATAAGAATTCCTGGGTACACAGAAAAGGAAAAAAATCAAATTGCAAAAAGATATTTAGTTCCTAAGCAAATCAAAAATCATGGAATAAAAAAGTCTGAGATTTCATTTAATTCTAAAGTTCTAAATTCTATTATAAGAAATTACACTAGAGAGGCAGGAGTAAGAAATCTTGAAAAAGAAATCTCTAAAGTTTGTAGAAAGACTGTTAAAAAATTAGAAACTACTAGAATGAAAAAAATTAATTTAAATGATAAATCTTTACAAGATCTTCTTGGTATCGCAAAATTTAGATCAAGTGAAATTGAAAAAAAGAATTTGGTGGGTGTCACGAATGGTTTGGCCTGGACCGAAGTAGGTGGTGAAATTCTATCAGTGGAGGTTATTTTATCTATAGGCAAAGGTAAGCTCACTATAACAGGTAAATTAGGTGAAGTGATGAAAGAATCTATCCAAGCAGCTACCTCATATGTAAAATCAAAATCTGTAAGCCTAGGAATAAACCCTAAAGATTTTGAAAATTATGATATTCATATTCATGTGCCTGAAGGAGCCACACCTAAAGATGGGCCAAGTGCAGGTATAGCTATTTTTAATTCTCTAGTGTCATCGTTGACAAATAATAAAATTAAAAGAGATGTTGCAATGACTGGAGAAATTACACTTAGGGGTCGAGTTTTACCTATAGGTGGTTTAAAAGAGAAGATCTATGCTGCTAGTAGAGCGGGTATTAAAAAAGTCCTTATACCGCAAGAAAATTTCAGAGAAGTTTCTGAGTTTGATAAAGAAGTTATTAAAGGAATTAAGATAATCCCAGTATCTGATGCTTTTTCAATTCTTGAACACACATTAGTCAAATCAATAATTCCATTAAATTTAACCGAATCTCAACTAAAAAATAACCAAAATACAACTAGCACACATTAATATTTTTTTTAAAAAAAACATTAAATTAAGCCAATTAATTGATAAATTCGCTTATTTCTGGGAAAATCTTAATAATAATGTTGACTTGTTTGGAAAACAGACAATTATTAATAAAAATTAATAAAGGAGATTAAAAGTGAATAAAAATGATCTTATCGCATCTGTAGCATCTTCCGCAGGATTATCTAAATCTGACGCAACTAGAGCAATTGAAAGCTTTCTAGACGCAATAACTAATTCTTTAAAAAGAGATGAAAAGGTTAGTATTGTAGGTTTTGGTAATTTTAGCGTTAGTCATAGAAAAGCAACTACTGGTAGAAATCCTAGAACAGGTGAATCAATTCAAATACCTGCATCTAAAAGACCTAAATTTACTGTAGGAAAAGCTCTAAAAGACTCAGTAAACAATTAATTATCTTTTTTTCTTGCACCGGCTGTTAAATAAATTTAACAGCCGCTTTTATTTGGGTGTTTAGCTCAGTTGGTAGAGCATCTCGTTTACACCGAGAGGGTCGGGAGTTCAAGTCTCTCAACACCCACCATGCGCGGGAGTAGTTCAGCTGGTTAGAACGCTGCCCTGTCACGGCAGAGGCCGCGGGTTCGAATCCCGTCTCTCGCGCCACTCTCTTTGAATTTATTTTGTGTACTAAAGTCGCAACTAGACACGTTGTTATTGTTGAATAAATCGTTAAATACATTACTAATTTAATTGTGAGATTATAGTGTCAGAGTTTCTATTTGAATATTTACCCATATTAATTTTTATTTTCATAGCTTTTGCATTGGCTGTTGGAATGACTTTATTATCTTTTGTAGTCGGAGATTCTCAACCAGATCAAGAAAAATTATCTGCTTATGAGTGTGGATTTGAGGCTTTTGACGATGCTCGTGGAAGATTTGATGTAAGATTTTATTTAGTAGCAATCTTATTTATTATCTTTGATTTAGAAGTTGCCTTTTTGTTTCCATGGGCAATAACACTTGGTAAAATTGGATTGTTTGGTTTTTGGTCAATGATGATTTTCCTGACCATTTTAACTATTGGTTTTATTTATGAATGGAAAAAAGGAGCTTTAGAATGGGAGTAGATGAAGCAAAAAAAATTGTTGACGATACTCTAAACACAGAATTATCGTCTAAAGGTTTCTTAGTTGCTAGCTACGATAAAATTCTTACTTGGGCTAGAACTGGTTCCTTATGGCCAATGACTTTTGGATTAGCATGTTGTGGAGTAGAAATGATACATTCTTATATGGCAAGATATGATCTAGATCGTTATGGAGTCATACCTAGAGGTAGTCCTCGACAATCTGATGTAATGATTGTTGCTGGAACACTAACTAATAAAATGGCACCGGCTTTAAGAAAAGTTTATGATCAAATGCCAGAACCTAGGTGGGTAATATCAATGGGTTCATGTGCAAATGGTGGCGGATATTATCACTACTCGTATTCAGTAGTTAGAGGATGTGATAGGATAGTCCCTGTTGATGTTTACGTACCAGGATGCCCCCCAACAGCAGAAGCATTAGTTTACGGCATATTGCAATTACAGAAAAAAATTAGAAGAGAAAATAAGTTTAAAAGATAATTTTATATGATTAAATTTCTTACTAAAATAGATGGCATAAATAATGTTTTAGAAAATAATAATTTGTTAGAAATAGAATTTGAAAAAAATAATATTATAAAAATTTTTAACGAATTAAGAGATAACACTGAGCTTAATTTCAATCAATTATTAGATATTACAGCTGTAGACTATCCTTCAAGAGAATTTAGATTTGATTTGATTTATATTTTGCAAAGTTTAACAAAAAATAAAAAAATTATTCTTAAAACTTTTATTAAAGAAAATGAAAACATAGAAACAATAACAAATATTCACAAATCTGCGGATTGGTATGAAAGAGAATGTTATGATTTATTTGGAATTAAATTTATTAACCATCCTGATTTAAGAAGGATAATGACGGATTATAATTTTGAAGGTTATCCATTGCGCAAAGATTTTCCTTTAACAGGACACACAGAAGTTCGCTATAATGACCTTGAAAAAAAAGTAATATATGAGCCTGTAAAGTTAACTCAAGAATTTAGAAATTTCGATAGTGAATCTCCTTGGGAAGGAATGGAAAACAAACTTTTTGGTGATGAGAAATCTACTGGTGAAAATTAAATGAAAGAAGTAGAACTAAATACAACTACAATTAACTTTGGTCCTCAACATCCAGCTGCGCATGGTGTTTTACGTTTAGTAGTTGAGCTTGAAGGTGAAGTAGTTCAAAGAGCAGAACCACACATTGGATTGTTACATAGGGGGACAGAAAAATTAATTGAATATAAAACTTATCTTCAGGCTGTCCCTTATTTTGATAGACTTGATTACGTTTCACCAATGTGTCAAGAACATGCTTTTGCATTGGCAACTGAAAATCTCCTAGGTATCAATGTTCCTGAAAGAGCTAAATATATTCGAGTTATTTTTGCCGAAATTACTAGAATACTAAATCATTTATTAAATATACCTGCCTATGCTGCTGACATTGGTGCAGTGACACCTTTTTTATGGTGTTTTGAAGAAAGGGAAAAGCTTTTGGAGTTTCATGAAGCAGTATCTGGGGCAAGATTTCATGCAGCCTATTTTAGACCTGGCGGAGTTCATCAGGATATGCCAGAAGGAATGGAAGAAAAATTATTTGACCATTTTAAAACTCTTCCAAAATTTATTGATGATCTTGAAAGCTTGCTGACTAATAACAGAATTTTAAGACAACGATCAGTTGATATAGGAATAATTTCAAAGTCAGAAGCAATTGAATGGGGGTGTTCGGGTCCTGTATTAAGAAGTGCAGGTGTGGCATGGGATTTAAGAAGATCTCAACCTTATGACGCCTATGATCAAGTTGATTTTGAAGTTCCTGTTGGAAAAAATGGTGATTGTTTTGATCGATATTTGGTTCGCATAGAGGAAATGAGACAAAGCATTAGTATTATTAACCAATGTTTAAATAAAATCAAAACAGGTCCAATATCAATTGAGGATAATAAAATTACACCTCCGAAAAGAAATCAAATGAAAAAATCAATGGAAGCTTTAATTCATCATTTTAAACTTTTCACTGAAGGTTACCGTGTTCCCGCTGGTCAAGTTTATAGTGCAGTAGAAGCTCCAAAGGGTGAATTTGGTGTTTACCTTGTTTCAGATGGATCTAGTAAACCATATAGATGTAAAATAAGAGCACCAGGTTTTGCACACCTTCAAACATTGGATCATTTATCTAAAGGCCACTTAATGGCTGACATAGCCGCTATACTAGGTAGCTTAGATATTGTTTTTGGAGAGATAGATAGATAATGCATCATCCTGGTACAAATAATAAAGTATATAAAAAAATTAATAATAATTTTGAATGGTCATCAGAAAATTTTAAAAAAATTTCTGAAATAATAAAAAAATATCCATCAAATCGTATTCAAAGCGCAGTTATTCCTTTGCTTGATTTAGCACAAAGACAAAATAATGGATGGCTAAGTAAAAACTCAATGGAAAAAGTAGCTGAAACTCTAAGTATGTCTTATATAAGAGTATTGGAAGTTGCCACTTTTTATTCGATGTTTAATTTAGAACCTATTGGTAAAAATTTTGTTCAAATTTGTAGAACGACACCTTGTTGGTTAAGAGGGAGTGATAAACTGTCTAAAGTTGCACAAGAAGTTTGCGAAACTAATATCGGCGAGACAAGTGCTGATGAAATATTTACAGTTGTAGAAGTTGAATGCTTAGGTGCATGTTGCAATGCTCCTATGGTCCAGATCAATGATGATTATTATGAAGATTTAGATGAAGAGAGTTTTAAAAAAATACTTCAAGATTTAAAAGATAATAAATCAATAAAAGTAGGTTCACAAATTGGTAGAAAATCATCACAACCTGAAAGAAAATTTGATGCTTAAGGAAAAAGATAAAATTTTTAAAAATTTATACGGTTTTGAAGACTGGAAACTAGAAGGTGCCAAAAAAAGAGGTATTTGGTCAAATACTAAAGAACTTATTAACATGGGTAGTGATAAAATTGTTGAGGAAATTAAAAATAGTCAATTAAGAGGCAGGGGAGGAGCAGGTTTTCCTGCGGGACTTAAGTGGTCATTTATGCCAAAAGACTCTGGAAAAGATCATTACCTAGTTGTTAATGCAGATGAGTCAGAGCCAGGAACATGTAAAGATCGAGAGATTATGAGAAACGACCCACATCTTCTTTTAGAAGGTTGTTTAGTTGCTTCCTTTGCAATGCATGCACATACTTGTTATATTTATATAAGGGGTGAATATTATTCTGAATCTTCTAATTTACAAAAAGCAATAGATGAAGCCTACGCAAATAATTTAATTGGTAAAAATGCATGTGGTACAGGGTGGGATTTTGATATTTATCTTCACAGAGGAGCAGGAGCATATATTTGTGGTGAAGAAACTGCTTTACTTGAAAGTTTAGAGGGTAAAAAAGGTCAGCCTCGATTAAAGCCTCCATTTCCTGCTGGTGCAGGCTTATATGGATGTCCTACAACAGTTACAAATGTTGAAACAATCGCTGTCTCACCAACTATTTTAAGACGTGGTTCTAAATGGTTTGCTAATTTAGGTAGTGCAAATAATACGGGTACAAAAATTTTTAGTATCTCTGGACACGTAAATAATCCATGTAATGTAGAAGAAGAAATGGGCATACCACTGAAAGATCTCATTGAAAAACATGCAGGTGGGGTAATTGGTGGTTGGGAAAATCTATTAGCTGTGATTCCTGGAGGTGCAAGTGTGCCTTTATTACCTAAGTCTATATGTGATACTGTAAAAATGGATTTTGATAGTCTAAAAGAGGTGCAAAGTGGATTAGGCACTGCGGCTGTTATTGTAATGAATAAATCAACAGATATTGTTGAGGCAATAGCCAGATTATCACATTTTTATAAGCATGAAAGTTGTGGTCAATGTACACCTTGCAGAGAAGGTACTGGATGGATGTACAGAATGATGGAAAAAATGATTCATGGAAATGTTAAACACAAAGATATTGATAAAATTTTAGATGTAACAAAGCAAATTGAAGGTCATACTATTTGCGCCTTAGGTGATGCTGCTGCTTGGCCTATTCAAGGTTTGTTTAGACATTTTAGACCTGAAATTGAAAAAAGAATTGAAGAAAGAAACAGAAGAGTAGCCTAGTGCCAAAGATAACAATTGACAACAAAGAATACGAATTTGAAAACGGCATGACCGTAATGCAAGCTTGTGAACAAGTAGGAACTGAAATTCCAAGATTTTGTTATCATGAAAAACTCTCAATAGCAGGAAACTGTAGAATGTGTTTAGTAGAAATGGAAAAAGCTCCAAAACCTATTGCATCATGCGCTATGCCAGCTTCAGATGGAATGGTTATAAAAACTAATACCGAAACAGTAAAAAAAGCTCGTAAAGGCGTAATGGAGTTTCTTCTTATTAATCATCCATTGGATTGCCCTATTTGTGATCAAGGAGGAGAGTGTGATCTTCAAGATCAAGCTATGTATTATGGGTTTGACAAAACTAGATATGAAGAAAATAAAAGAGCAGTTCAAAATAAAAATATGGGACCACTCGTCAAAACAATTATGACAAGATGTATACATTGCACAAGATGCGTAAGGTTTTCTACAGAAGTTGCTGGAGTTGATGATATAGGATTGCTTGGCAGAGGTGAAAATGCTGAGATCACTACATACTTAGAAAAAACTATTGAGTCAGAATTATCTGGAAATGTAATTGATTTGTGTCCTGTTGGCGCTTTAACAAGTAAGCCATACGCATTTAAATCTAGACCATGGGAACTAACTAAGACAGAAACATTCGATGTGTTTGATGGCATAGGTTCAAGTATAAGAATTGATACAAGAGGAAAAAAAGTATTAAGAGCTCTTCCTAGAATAAATGAAGAAACCAATGAAGAATGGATAAGTGATAAATCTAGATTTGCAGTTGATGGACTCTCAAGTCAAAGATTGGATAATGTATATTCTAAATCAAATAAAAAACTCCAAAAATCTTCATGGGATAATGCATTTGAATTAATAAAAAAAGAAATTACAAAAAGAGGTAAAGAAAATACTGTATTCCTATCTGGTAAGTTTACCGATATTGAAACTTTATATTCCGCACAAAAATTTAGCAATTCACTAAAATCAAAAAACTATGATTGCAGATTTGATAATACGCAAATTATCGATAATTCATCTTCAAGTTATAAATTTAATTCAACAATTCAAGAAATTGAAAAGGCTGATGCTATTCTTTTAATCGGATCCAACCCCAGATGGGAAGCGGCGGTATTAAACGCTAGAATTAGAAAGGCATATATTGAAAATAACTGCAAAATTGCTCTTATAGGTCCTAAATTAGACCTTACTTACGATTATCATCATTTATCTGATTCTTTAGATTACCTTAATAATTTGTGTAACAATAAATCTGAATTCAATAAAGTTTTAAAATCTGCAAAAAACCCGCTTATAATATTAGGTACTTCAGCAATAAATAATGGTCATGGAAAAAAAATATTAGAAACTGCAGGATTAATTGCGAAAAAAATTCAAAAAAATAAAAATATAAATCCATTAAATATTCTTAACCAAGATATTTCTAGAGTAGGAGCATTAGATTTGAAATTTTATAATAAAAAATTTGATAATGATTATAATAAACAATTAAAAAAACATATTGATAAAACAAAGCCTGTAGTTTTCTTAATGGGGTTAGATGAGATAAATTTTTCAACATTTGAAAATGCTTTTGTTGTTTATCTTGGTCATCATGGAGACGTTTCAGCATCTATAGCTGATATAATTTTACCAACCCCTGCATATACTGAGAAAAGTTCTACTTATATGAATATAGAAGGCAGAGTTATTCAAACAACTAAGTGTCATAATCCAATAGGTGAAGCAAAAGAGGAGTGGAAAATTTTTAGAGTTTTAAGTGACTTATTTGAAAAAAATTTAAATTTTAATAATATTGGGGAGCTTCGAAATGAGCTTACCAGTACCTATGGTCAATTTGCTCTTTTAAATGAAGTTAATTCTATTGGCGAAATAACTTTTGCTAAAAATAATAAAATTGAGAATATTAAAATTAAATATAACATTGAAAATTTTTATATGACCGACTCTATTTCTAGATCTTCTGAAACAATGGCAAAATGTACTAAAGATATTTTAAATAAGGCAGCATAATAATTACATGAATTATGATATATTAATTACAGGGCTAATAATCGTTGCCCAAATACTTGCTGTTGTAGTACCAGTTTTAATATCTGTAGCTTTTTTAGTTTATGCTGAAAGAAAAGTTTTAGCTCTAATTCAATTAAGAAGAGGTCCAAATATAGTAGGTCCTTTTGGTATATTACAAAGCTTTGCTGATGCATTAAAACTTATTACTAAAGAAAATATTATACCTAGTGGATCAAATAAAATTGTTTTTATTTTAGCACCCATAATAACAATGGTACTTAGCTTAGCAGGTTGGGCAGTAATACCTTTTGCTCCAGGATGGGTAGTCTCTGATATTAACGTAGGTATCATGTATCTGTTTGCAGTATCATCTCTTGGAGTATACGGAATAATAATGGCTGGTTGGGCTAGTAACTCTCAATATCCTTTTCTAGGAGCATTAAGATCAGCTGCTCAAATGGTTTCATATGAAGTATCAATTGGATTTGTAATAATTACAGTATTATTATGTGTAGGTTCTTTAAATTTGTCAAAGATAGTTTTAGCTCAGCAGACTGTATGGTTTGCAATTCCATTATTACCTATGTTCGTTATTTTTTTTATTTCTGCGTTAGCTGAAACAAATAGATTACCTTTTGATCTTCCTGAAGATGAGTCAACACTTGTTGCAGGATTTTTTACTGAATATTCATCTGCTTCATTTGTATTATTTTTTTTAGGTGAATACGCAAGTATGATTTTAATGTCTTCTATGACTGTCATTCTTTTTTTAGGCGGATGGCTTCCTCCATTTGATGTATTCCCATTAAATATTGTTCCTGGAGTAATCTGGTTTACTGTGAAAGTAATATTTATATTATTTTTATTTATTTGGGTTAGAGGAACTTTCCCAAGATATAGATATGATCAGTTAATGAGACTTGGATGGAAAGTTTTTCTGCCATTTTCTTTGTTTTGGGTTGTGGCAACTTCTGGTTTTTTAGTATATTTTGAGATGCTGCCAAATTAATATGTATAAACTTATTAAATCTTTTACTTTATTTGAATTATTTCAAGGACTATTTTTAACTTTCAAATACATATTTAAATCTAAAGTTACAATAAATTATCCTCATGAAAAAGGTCCATTAAGCCCGCGTTTTAGAGGTGAGCATGCATTGAGAAGATATCCAAGTGGGGAAGAAAGATGTATCGCATGTAAGCTTTGTGAAGCAGTATGTCCTGCTCAGGCAATTACAATTGAAGCAGAGCCAAGAGAGGATGGAAGCAGAAGAACAACAAGATATGATATAGATATGACTAAATGTATTTACTGTGGTTTATGTCAAGAATCTTGTCCAGTTGATGCAATAGTCGAAGGACCAAATTTTGAATTTGCCACTGAAACGAGAGAGGAATTAATTTATAATAAAGATAAACTTTTAGAAAATGGAGATAGATGGGAGCAAGAAATTGCTCAAAATATTTATCTCGATAGAAAATATAGATAAGAATGGTTCTTTATTCATTAACATTTTATCTTTTTTCATCTGTTGCAGTTCTTTCTGCTCTAATGGTTATAAGCGCAAAAAATCCTGTTCATTCAGTTTTGTTCTTAATTTTAAGCTTTGTTAACGCATCAGGACTCTTTGTTTTATTAGGTGCTGAATTTTTGGCAATGATCCTTGTTGTTGTATATGTTGGAGCTGTTGCCGTCCTTTTTCTATTTGTTGTAATGATGCTTGATATAAATTTTGTAAAGTTGAGAGAAGGTTTTTTGCAATATTTACCTTTTGGAGCATTATTAGGGATAGTTCTAGTAATTGAACTTGGAATACTATTTTTAACAGATAGATCGTCTAATATTTACAACAATCAAACACCATTACAACCTATAGTTAGTGAAGTGGAAAATACAAAAATGATTGGGCAAATACTCTACACTGAATATTTTTATTTATTTCAAATATGTGGGATAATTTTATTAGTCGCAATGATTGGCTCAATTACACTTACATTAAGAGACAAAGGTGGAGTTAAAAGGCAAAATATAGATTCGCAAAATACAGTTGATGCATCAACAGCTATAGAAAAGAAAAAAGTAAAAATAGGCGAAGGAATTTAATTAATGATTACTCTTGAACACTATCTTTTTCTTGGAGCAATTATTTTTACCTTAGGTGTTTTAGGAATATTTTTAAATAAGAAAAATTTAATTATAATTTTAATGTCTATAGAACTCATCTTGTTGTCAGTAAATATTAATTTTATTGCTTTCTCAGCGTATATTAATGATATTTCAGGGCAAATCTTCGCAATGCTTACACTTACTGTTGCAGCAGCTGAAGCAGCGATTGGACTCGCCATACTTGTAGTATTTTTTAGAAATTTAGGATCAATAGAAGTAAATAAAATTAATCAGCTTAAGGGATAGTAGATGGCAACCTTAATTATATTATTACCTCTACTGGGTTTTCTTTTTTGTTTTTTACTAGGTAAACAGTTTAATTATAGGGTTTATCAAATATCAACAACTTCAATCCTTTTTCTTTGTACTTTATTTTCTTGGATAATATTCATTCAGTTTATTAATAATAAGGAAACTGAAATAATCTTTATCCTTAACTGGATAACTTCTGGAAACTTTATTGTTGATTGGTCAATTAGATTAGACACTTTAACTGCTGTAATGTTCATTGTGGTTACAACTGTTTCCGCTTGTGTGCATTTATATTCAATAGGCTATATGGAAGAAGATCCATCAAAAATAAGATTTATGGGTTATCTAAGCTTATTTACTTTTTTTATGCTTGTTCTTGTATCAAGTAATAACTTGCTGCAAATGTTTTTTGGTTGGGAAGGTGTTGGGCTAGCCTCATATTTATTAATTGGTTTTTGGCATCATAAAGATTCAGCGAATAAAGCTTCTATAAAAGCATTTGTTGTAAACAGAGTTGGAGATTTTGGATACGCAATTGGAATTGCTGGAATTTTTTATATTTTTGGTACGGTAAGTTTCGATAGTATATTTTTACAAGTGGATCAATTTAGTGATCATCAAATTCAATTTCTTTCATTCAGTTTTCCAACTTTAGATTTTTTATGTTTTCTTTTATTCATAGGTGCAATGGGTAAATCTGCCCAATTAGGTTTACACACCTGGTTGCCAGATGCTATGGAGGGGCCTACTCCTGTATCTGCACTAATACATGCTGCAACAATGGTAACAGCTGGTGTATTCTTAGTAGCAAGAATGAGCCCTCTTTATGAATTTGCTACATTTACTAATTTATTCATTACTTTCATTGGTGCGGCTACAGCTATTTTTGCTGCCTCTATAGCCTTAACGCAAAATGATATTAAAAGAGTCATTGCATATTCAACATGCAGTCAATTAGGATATATGTTTTTTGCAGCAGGTGTAGGAGCTTATAATGCATCAATTTTTCACTTAACAACCCATGCATTTTTTAAAGCTCTTCTATTTCTTTCTGCAGGTTCTGTAATTCACGCAATGCATCATGAACAGGATATGAGAAAAATGGGGGGACTTTTCAAAAAAATACCTTTTACTGCTACTATGATGTGGATTGGATCTCTTGCAATTATTGGTTTCCCATATCTATCTGGTTACTATTCAAAAGAAAGTATTTTAGAAAATGCTTTCTATACTTCAAATGGAATAGCATACTTTGCATATTTAGTAGGTATTTTAACTGCTTTACTTACTGCTTTTTATTCATGGAGATTATTATTCCTAACATTTCATGGTGAAAATAGATCAAATAATAAAACATATGATCACGCTCATGAATCACCTTTAGTAATGACAGTTCCATTATTTATTCTTGCAATTGGTTCAATTTTTTCTGGAATATTCTTTGCAGATTATTTTATTGGATATTACAAAAAAGAATTTTGGGATAATGCAATATTATTAACAGAAAGCTCTCATAAATATCTTCCACTTACGCAATCATTAATATCAAAATCGGCTGTTGCAATTGGAATTCTTGTCTGTGTGTTGATATATTCAAATAATTTAAACAGAGCAAAAAATCTTTCATATAACTTAGATCCTTTATATTCTCTTTCTAAAAATAAGTGGTATGTAGATGAGCTATATCATAAAGTATTTGTTTTACCTTTTTTCAAATTGGCAAACTTTTTCTGGAAAAAAGGAGATGAAAAAACTATTGATGGTTTAGGACCAAACGGGGTCTCCTGGATTATTTCAAAATCTTCATCTTATGTAAGTTTGTTTCAATCAGGGTATTTGTTTCATTATGCTTTTGCTATGCTTGGAGGCTTAGTAATAATTTTAACATGGTTTTTATATTACTAAATGATTGACTGGCCATTGGTATCAGTAATAATTTTTTTACCTTTAATTGGTGCTTTTATTATTCTTTTTATTAAAGAAGATCAATTAACATCAATTAATATTAAATGGGCTGCCTTACTTGCAACATTAGGAACATTTATTTTAAGTTTAATACTCTGGTTACAATTTGATTATTCCAATCCGTCTTATCAATATGAAGAAAAATTTAGATGGTTTGATGATTTTAATTTCTTCTACCATGTTGGAGTTGACGGTATCTCACTTTTTATGATTTTACTAAGTACATTTTTGACTCCACTTTGTATTTTAGCTAGTTGGAATAATATAAAAAAAAGAGTCAAGGAATACATGATTTCTTTTTTATTTTTAGAGACTGTAATGATTGGAATGTTTGCCTCTATAGACATACTTTTATTTTATATTTTTTTTGAAGCAGTATTAATACCAATGTATCTAATCATAGGTATATGGGGAGGTAATAGAAGAATCTATGCTTCTTTTAAATTCTTTCTTTACACTCTTTTGGGTTCAGTACTCATGTTGATTGCTATTATTGTGATGTATAGAAATACAAGTTCAATGAGTATTGAATTCTTACAAGGTAATTATTTTTCCTATAATACTCAATTGTTTCTATGGCTCGCCTTCTTTGCTTCCTTTGCAGTTAAAATTCCTATGTGGCCGTTTCATACATGGTTGCCCGATGCCCATGTTGAAGCTCCAACAGCTGGATCTGTTATTTTAGCTGGAGTACTTTTAAAAATGGGTGGGTATGGTTTTATCCGTTTCTCTTTAGGTATGCTTCCAGAAGCAACAGAGTTTTTTATTCCTTTAATTATGACATTAAGTATAGTTGCCATAGTATATACTTCCTTAGTAGCACTAGCACAAACTGATATTAAAAAACTAATTGCATATTCATCTGTTGCTCATATGGGAATTGTAACAATTGGAATTTTCTTAGTGAATCAACAAGGTTTAGAAGGAGCAATGATGCAAATGATTAGTCATGGACTAGTTTCAGCAGCTTTATTTTTATGCGTTGGTGTTATTTATGATCGAATGCATACTAGAGAAATTGAATTTTATGGAGGATTAGTTCAAAGAATGCCACTTTATGCAACAGTATTCATGATTTTTATGCTTGGATCAGTTGGATTACCTGGTACTAGTGGTTTTATTGGAGAATTTTTAGTTATTGTTGGTGCATTTAAATATTCAAGTTATGTTGTTATTGGCGCGGCTTTTGGAATAATATTATCCGCTGTTTACATGCTATATCTTTATAAAAGAATTATTTTTGGCACCATAACTAACAATAAACTTGCAGATATTTTAGATATAAACACAAGAGAGAAGATCATATTAATTCCTTTAGCAATTTCAGTAATATTACTAGGTATATTTCCAAATCTATTTTTAGATCCTATGAGATTATCACTTGAGCTAATTATAACAAACTATGAAATAGCTAATGCTAAATAATATTTACAATATTTTTTTTATACCTGAAATTTTTTTAGCATGCTCTTCTTTTGCTTGCTTACTTTTTGGCCTTTTTTTAAAGAAGAATGCATTTAGACAAACTTCCAATCTAGCAGTTTTTGTTTTATTATTGACCATTTTGCTTGTTTACTATGATAGTGAACCAAATTTTGCAAATTATAAAAGTTTATTTAGCCACTCTTCTTTTATAGATTTTTTTAAAATTTTAGCTTTATTAGGATCTATAGCTAGTATCATCATTTCTAAAGATTATTTTTTAGGCATTAAGCTAAAAAATTTTGAAATTCCTATTTTATTTTTATTTTCAACACTTGGGATGATGTTAATGATCGCTTCAAATAATCTTATGTCTATGTATTTAGCAATAGAACTACAAAGTTTATCTCTATATGTTGCCGCAGCAATAAAAAGAGATTCAATCTCATCAGCTGAGTCAGGAGTAAAATACTTTATTTTAGGAGCATTATCGTCTGGTATACTTTTGTATGGTTTCTCCTTAATTTATGGATTTACTGGTTCAATGAATTTTGATGATATAAGTTTCTATTTATCAAAATATGATAATTTAAATTTAGGCTTAATATTTGGGCTTGTATTTGTGATGGTAGGCTTGGCTTTTAAGGTTTCAGCCGTACCTTTCCATATGTGGACTCCCGATGTTTATGAAGGAGCTCCAAATTCAATTACAGGTTTTTTTGCTATTGTCCCTAAGATTGCTGCAGTAGCTTTAATTTATCGTTTTTGCTTAGTTCCATTTGAAAATTTTTACTTAGAATGGAGTCAAATAATTTTATTTTTATCAATAGCTTCAATGTTTCTTGGAGCTATAGCGGCTATAGCACAGTCAAATATTAAAAGATTATTAGCTTATAGTTCCATCGGACATATAGGCTATATCTTAATTGCTTTAGTTGCCGCAAATGATGATGGAATTAAAGCAGCATCAATTTATATGTTTTCATACATGATAATGAATGTTGCTATTTTTGCTATTTTACTTTCGTTAAAAGTTAAAAATGAATATTTAATTAATATAAGCGATTTAAAAGGGTTAAGTAGAAGTAATCCAATCGTTAGTCTTTCTATTTCAATAATAATGCTATCTATGGCTGGCATCCCCCCATTTATAGGATTTTTTGGAAAGTTTTATGTTTTCATTGCTGCAATTGAACAAGAATTATATGCACTTTCAGTTCTTGGTGTCCTAGCTAGTGTAATTTCTGCTTTTTATTATTTAAGAATTATTAAGATAATGTATTTTGATGAAAGTAAAAGTGAAGGAATAATTAATTTTCAAATTTCTTTTCAATCAAAAATTATTTTATCCTTAAGTTTATTTTTAATTATTTGTTTTATATTTTACCCGTCTTTATTGATTAATATATCTGCAAGTTTGACCATTTGATTAATGTCATTAGATAAAATTAAAAATCTATTAGATAAAAACAATTTTGATTTTCATTTTATTGAATCTGTAGATTCTACAATGTCAGAAGTTAAAAAACTTATTTATAATAGAAATATATGTTTAATGGCAAATGAACAAAAAAAAGGATTTGGAAGACGAGGAACAACTTGGGAAAGTCCAAAAAATAATGTCTATATTTCTATTTTAACTAAAAATATATTGCCAATAGAAAATCATTTTTTAAATAATGCTTTTATTACTAATATGATTTGTTCTGTGATTGAAAATATTTGTAATGTTAAAACTCAAATTAAATGGCCAAATGACATTTTAATTAATAAAGAAAAAATTTCTGGGATAATTTCTGAAATATTTAGTATCAAAAGTGATAAATATATAAATACTGGTTTTGGAGTTAATATAGTATCTTCTCCAAAAATTGAAAACTATCCAACAACTAATATTAATAAATACAATAAAGAAATTAACAATTTTTATTTTGTATATGAAATTATGGAAGAGTATTTTAAAAATTTTAAACAACTGCTAAATAATCACGAAAAAATTATGACTGAATATAAAAGTAGATTATTATATTTAGGATGCAATATTAATTTAAAAATTGATGAACAAAATGTAAAACAAGGAATATTTCATAATCTTAACCCAGATGGTTCAATCACTTTAAAAAATAATATTAATTTTGAAAATATATATAATGCTAGAATAATTTAATGATTGTTATAGATGCAGGTAATACGAATATAGTTATAGGTTTTTATACAAAAAATAAATTAATTAAAATTATTAGATTAAAAACAGAAAAAAAAATCAATATTACAAAAAAAGAAATAAATAAATTTTTTAAATCTAACAAAAAATTGATTAATAATCTTAAAGATAGATTTTGTATCTTGTCCTCTGTTGTACCTTCTTTAAATTTAATTTTTAAAAATATATTTAAAAAGAATAAATTCAAATTTTATGTAATTAATCCCAAAAAAATATCATTTAGAAATAGTATCAATTATAATTTAAATCAAATTGGGAGTGATCGAATAGCAAACTATGCCTATGTATATAGTAAGAAAATCAAAGACTGTATAATTCTCGACTTTGGTACAGCTACTACTTTTGATGTAATTAAAAACAATCAATATTTAGGTGGATTAATTTTTCCAGGTATAAATCTTTCAATGGAGACGCTTTTAAAGAACGCTGAGTTAATAAAAACTTCAAAAATCTCAAAATCAAATAAAATTGTTAATAATAATACATCAGCTTCTATTCAATCAGGTTTCTATTTTGGTTATTTGCATGCAGTTAATGGCATATTAAAGCAAATTATTAAGGAGAATAACTTTAAGCCCAAAGTCTATATTACGGGTGGTCTAGGTAAAATATTTAGGGATAAAATTATTTATAAACCTATATATATGGAACATTTGACATTAGAAGGAATAAAAGAAATCGGTAACAAACATTTTTATGAATAATAATTTACAACTAAATGATTTTAATGAAGGACTACACTTTTTATCTCTTGGGGGTATTGGAGAGATAGGTGCAAATTGTTATCTTTACGGATGTGATGGAAAATGGATAATGATAGATTTAGGTCTTTCATTTGCAGATGAAAAGTTTCCTGGTGTAGATTTATTGGTACCAAAAATAGATCATATTGAAAGTTTAGAAGATAGTCTCGAGGCTATTATTATCAGCCATGGTCATGAAGATCATGCAGGAGCTGTTGCGTTCTTAGCAAATAAAATTAAATGTCCTGTATATGCTAGTAAATTTGCAAAATTTCTTATCGAAAATAGGCTAAAAGAATTCAATAAAGTAGATGGATTTACTTTAAAAGAGATAAATCTAGACAAGAAATTAATACTAAATAATTTTGATATAAGTTTTATTCCAACTACACACTCCATTCCTGAACCAAATGCAATAGTAATTAAAACAACATATGGATCATTACTTCATACTGCTGATTGGAAAATAGATCATTCACCTACTTTAGGAGACTCATTTTCAAAAGAAAAATTTGAAAAATTAGGAAATGATGGATTACTTGCCTTAATAGGTGACTCTACTAACGCAAATGTGCCTGGTAAATCAGAATCTGAAAGTGATGTTAGAGATGAACTGACAAGTATATTTTCAAGATTTTCAAATAGAATTGTTGTTACCTGTTTTTCTTCAAATATTGCACGAATGAAAAATATTATTCAAGCAGCAAAAAAAAATAAAAGAAAGGTCGCTCTTGTTGGTAGGAGTATGAAAAAAAATATCGAAGTAGCAAGAAAATGTGGTTATGTTGCAGATGATGAAATTTTTATTAGTGAAGATGAAGCCTCTTATATACCAAGAGAAAATTTAGTCATAATTTGTACTGGAAGTCAGGGTGAAAAAAGATCTGCACTTTTCAGAATAGCTTATAATTCTCATCAACATTTACATTTAGAGCCTGAAGATGTAGTAATTTTTAGTTCTAGAGATATTCCTGGTAATGAAAAATCAATAAATAATTTAAAGAACTTACTTATTAGACAAAGAGTTGAGATAGTAACTGCTGATGATGATTTAGTACATGTTTCAGGTCATGGTTATGCAGATGAAATAAAACAAATGTATAATTGGACAAAACCTTACTTATCTATTCCTGTGCATGGTGAACCTATGCATCTAGAGGCACATAAACAATTATCTTACTCATCTCAAGTACCATTTACTAAAATTTTAGAAAATGGAAAATGTCTCAAAATTGCACCAGGTGAACCTAAAATTGTAGAAAAATTTGAAACTGGAAAGTTAATTGTTGAGGGTAAAAATCTTTACGACTCTGAATCTGCTTTTATTAAAGAAAGAAGGAAATATTCATTTGAGGGGCTAGTTTTAATTTCTTTAATTATAAATGATGATGACTATTCAATTAATAAAAATATGTTACTTACTTTAAAAGGATTGCCGGGAATAGATGAAGAAAATATTAAAAATGATTTTAAAATACTTTTTATAGAAAATTATATAAAACTTAACAAAGATCAAAAATCATCAGATCTGATAGTATCTGACTTAGTTAAAAGTAGTTTTAGAAAGATTATAAAAAATTCAATTCAAAAAAAACCAGAAATTGAAGTTCATTTAATAAGATCTTAATGGCACTATTTACTCATGTTCTAATTTTTATCCTTGTTTGGTGGATTTTATTTTTCATACTCCTACCGATTAAGATAAAAGTTCCCCAAAAAGTAGAATCTGGACATGCAAAAAGTGCTCCAAGTAAGCCATATCTTCTAATAAAATTTATAGCAACTTCATTAATATCAGCTTTAATTTTATTTTTTTTGATTTTATTTGGATTTGATTTATCAAATATATTTAATAAATGAAATATTCTAACTTTTTTCTTCCCACTATTAAAGATGCACCATCAGATGCTGAAATAATTTCACATAAATTAATGATCAGAGCTGGCATGATTAAACAATCTAGTGCCGGTATTTATTCGTGGTTACCTCTAGGTCTACTTGTATTAAAAAAAATTGAACAGATTGTTAGAGAGGAACAAAATAATGCAGGAGCAGTAGAACTGCTTATGCCTACGATTCAATCTTCTGATTTATGGATTAAATCAGGAAGATATGATGATTATGGAAAAGAAATGCTAAGGATTACAGATAGAGGTGGAAGGGAAATGCTTTACGGCCCAACAAATGAAGAATTAATTACAGATATATTTCAAGCATATATAAATTCTTACAAAGATCTTCCAAAAAATCTTTATCATATTCAATGGAAATTCCGAGATGAAGTTAGGCCTAGGTTTGGAGTAATGCGAGGAAGAGAATTCTTAATGAAGGATAATTATTCATTTGATCTTGATGAGAACGAAGCAAAAAAATCTTATGACAATATGTTTAAAGCATACATAAAAACTTTTATTAGAATGGGTTTAACACCAATTTCCTTAAGAGCGGACACTGGACCAATTGGCGGTAACTTAAGTCATGAATTTCAAATACTAGCTAAGACTGGTGAAAGTACACTTTATTATGATAAAAAATTAGAAACACTAAACCCTGAAACTATAGACCCAAATGAGTTGCAGTCATTTTATGCTGCAGTTGATGATCAACATGATGAAAAAAATTGCCCAATTTCAAATGAAGATTTAAAAATTTCTAAGGGTATTGAAGTGGGTCATATATTTTATTTTGGAACAAAATATTCTGAGAAATTAAACGCATTTGTTCAAGATAAAAGTGGGAAAAATGTTCCAGTACATATGGGATCATATGGCATTGGTGTTTCAAGACTTGTGGGTGCAATTATAGAAGCTTATCATGATGAAAAAGGAATTAGGTGGCCTTTAGAAGTTGCTCCATTTAAGGTTTCCATAGTTAATTTAATGCCAGAAGATCAAGATTGTGCCACAAAATCATCAGAATATTATGAATATTTTATGAAAAATAATATTGAGGTCATTTTAGATGATAGAATCTGCAGTATAGGGAAAAAATTATCTGATAATGAGTTAATTGGGACACCATATCAAATTATTATTGGCAAAAGAGATTTAAAAGAAAATTTAGTAGAAATAAAAAATCGCCAAAATAATGAAAGTGAAAAAATTTCATCCAGTAGTGTAATTGATTTTATTAATAATAAGTTAAAGAAATAGATGATTTCTAAATCAGAACGATTACTGATTTTTAGGTTTTTGTTTTCTAAAAAATCCGATGGCTACGTGTCTATTTTTGCTTGGTTTTCAATAATAGGTATTAGTTTAGGAGTAGCAGCAATTATTATAGTTATGTCTGTTATGAATGGTTTTAGAATTGATCTAACTAACAGAATAATTGGACTTAATTCGCACCTTAATATTTATAGTTTTGATAATGAGATAAAAAATAAGCAAGCTGATGAACTTATATTGAATATTGATAATTCTTTTTTTTACCAACACTACAAATCTATTGAAACAAATGGATTAATAATAAAATCAAATAACTCAAAAGGTGTGATGATCAAAGGCTATGATGCATATGATAAAAATCATTATTTGTTTAATTCAATTAATAGGGGTGCATTAATTCAAAATCCAAAAAGTGAAATATTAATTGGAGACTCCTTAGCAAACGAAATGAATTTAAGCGTGGGAGATAAGGTTAAAATTGCAATTCCAAAGACTGATAAAACAATATTAGGAAATATTCCAAGATTTAAAACATTGGAGGTAGTAGGTGTATTTGATCTAGGTTTATATGAATATGATTCAAATTTAATTTTTTTATCTTCAGAACTTGTTAGAAAATTACTCTTATATGATGAAGATATATATAACAAAATTGAATTCTTTACATCATCTCCTAATGAAATTGAATTATTTAAAAATAAAGTAGAATTAGAAACATCTAATCTTTTATTAAATTTTTATTCAATATCTTGGAAGGATCAAAACAAAACTTTAATAAATGCACTTAAAGTGGAAAAGAATGTTATGTTTATTATCCTTTCTTTAATCATCTTAGTTGCATCATTAAATATTATTTCAGGTTTAATTATTTTTGTAAAAGAAAAAAATAAGGATATTGGCATTTTAAAAACTATTGGAATGAGTAATAAAAGTATTATAAAAATATTTTTTACAATTGGAATCTCAATTGGCTTGATTGGCTCATTAATAGGATTAATAATTGGAATACTTTTCACAATAAATATTAAATCAATTCAAAGTTTTTTAGAATATTTACTTGGGACAAAGCTCTTTTCTGAAGAAGTCTATTATTTATCATCTTTACCTTCAAAGATTAGTATAAATGAGGTTGTTTACGTACTTTGTGTGGCTATAATCATATCAATTATCTCAACTATTTTCCCAGCTTTAAGTTCAGCCAGAATAGATCCTATTAAGAGTTTAAGAAGTGAATAACAAATATTTATTAGAGATATCTAGTTTAGGTAAACATTATTCTAATGAAAATAATTTAAAAATTGAGATAATTAAAAATCTGAATTTTAAATTAATGCAAAACACTAAAGTTTCTATTGTTGGACCTTCAGGTTCAGGCAAAACTACTTTTCTTAATATTATTGGTTTACTTGACTCAGAATATGATGGAAAAGTTTATTTTAAGAATAAAGATATTTCTTTATGCTCTAAAGATGAAACAAATAAAATTAGAGGATTATCAATTGGTTTTATTCATCAATTTTTTCATCTGATTCCTGAACTCACTGTTATCGAGAATGTTATGCTTCCATTATTAATAAATAAAAATGAAAATAAAAGTTATGAAATATCTAAAAAACTACTTCTTGAATTTGGCTTAGATGAAAGGATTAATTATAAACCTTTAAAGTTATCAGGAGGAGAACAACAAAGAGTCGCTATTGCAAGATCATTAGTTAACAATCCAGATTTAATTTTAGCTGATGAGATGACTGGAAATCTTGATGAAGATACTGCTAACAACATTTTTAAATTTTTTATAAATTATATCGAACAAAATAAAAAAACTTTAGTATATGTTACTCATAACAAAACTTATTCTTTACTAGCTGATGAAATTTATTATTTTAAAAACAAGAATATACAATTAAAGAATGAATAATCCTTTTATTCATTTACGATCTTTATCTTCATATTCTTTATCTGAAAGCACACTTAAAATTAGTAATTTAGTAGATCTAGCTAAAAAAAATGATATGCCTGCAATCGCTATTACAGATAATAACAATATGTTTGGAGTCTTTGAATTTGCCAAAGAATGTGTAAAAAATAATATTCAACCTATAATTGGAACTTCAATAAATTTATTAGATATTATTGTAAATAATCAAATTTCCCAAGTTACATTTTTAGTCAAAAATGAAATTGGGTATAAAAATCTATTAGAATTAAGCTCACTTTCTCATCTTAATGCAGGTAACAATGTTGGTATATATTTTTCGCAATTAGAAAAATTTTCTGATGGTTTATTCTGTTATATAGGTGGTGAATTTAATCCTTTACTTTTATTAAATAAAGAAAACAAAAAAAAAGATATCATTCAATTAATAGATAATTTTAAAAAAGTTTTTAAGCACAATTTTCTTTTTGAAATTCAAAGAATAAATGATCAAAATATCGATGTTTTTGAAAAAGAATTTATTAATTTATCAAAAGAATTTGACATACCTCTCATTGGTTCAAATAATATAAAGTATGCTGATAAAGATGATTATTCAGCTCATGATGCATTACTTTGTATTGCTCAGAAATCTACAATTAACAATTCTCAAAGAAATACTTCTAATGAAAATATTTATTTTAAATCAAATGAAGAAATGTATTCAAATTTTGAAGATATTCCTGAGATAATACAAAATAATTTAAATATTTCTCTTTCATGTAATTATTTTCCTGAATCAACAAAACCACAATTACCGGAATTTAAAAATGATTTAGATTTATCAGCGGAAGATTTTTTATTAAAATCCTCAGAACTAGGACTTCAAAAAAAAATAAAACAAAAAAATATTAAGAATATAGAAATTTACACAGATAGACTGAAATATGAAAATGAAATCATCATTAGAATGGGATTTGCTGGATATTTTTTAATAGTAGCAGATTTTGTTAATTGGGCTAAAGAGCAATCCATTCCTGTTGGCCCTGGAAGAGGATCAGGCGCCGGCAGTTTAGTAGCTTGGTGTTTAGGGATAACAGATTTAGATCCTTTAGAATATGAATTATTATTTGAAAGATTCTTAAATCCAGAAAGAGTGTCAATGCCAGATTTTGACATAGATTTTTGTCAAACTAGAAGAGATGAAGTTATCGAATATGTAAATAATAAATATGGAAGTGAATGTGTTGCTCATATAATTACATTTGGAACGCTTGCATCTAGAGCTGCCGTGAGAGATATTGGTAGAGTTTTGGAAGTACCTTATGGAGAGGTAGACTCTTTTGCTAAACTAATACCTTTTAATCCATCAAATCCACTGACTTTAAGTGAGTCAATTAAATCTGAGAGAAGTTTAAAAGAAAGAATAAGCAGTGATGAAAGAATTTCAAATATTATTGATGTGAGTCTTAAAATTGAAGGAACTCACAGACATGCATCAACACATGCTGCAGGAGTTGTTATTGGTCATGAAAAATTATCTAAAGTAGTTCCTTTATACAAAGATCAAAATACCAATACAAATGCAACACAATTTTCTATGAAATACGTTGAAGAAGCAGGTTTAATAAAATTTGATTTTCTTGGATTAACCACATTATCAATCATTGATGACTGCATAAAATTGATAATTAAAGAGAATAAGAATTTTTTAATAAATAATATACCTCTAGATGACAAAAAAACATATGATCAGTTAAGTAAAGGTGACACAGTTGGAATATTCCAATTGGAAAGCAATGGCATGGGAAGTGTTCTTCGTCAATTACAACCAGATAGATTTGAAGAAATAATTGCCGTAGTTGCTTTATTTAGACCTGGACCAATGGATAATATTCCTTCTTTTTGTAATAGAAAACATGGACGTGAAGAAATCAAGTATCTTCATTCTATGTTAGAAGATGTCTTAAAAGAAACTTATGGAATTATTGTTTATCAAGAACAAGTAATGCAGATTGCACAAGTTTTATCAAATTATTCTTTAGGTGAAGCAGACTTACTGAGAAGAGCAATGGGAAAAAAAATTCAAAAAGAAATGGATATGCAAAAATCAAGATTTATAGAAGGCGCTGTTCAAAATAATATTGATAAAAAAGAAGCTTCAAAAATATTTGATTTAGTTGATAAATTTGCAGGTTATGGTTTTAATAAAAGTCATGCAGCAGCATATGCTTTAATATCTTATCAAACTGCTTATCTAAAAGCTAATTTTCCTCATGAATTTCTTACAGCAACTTTAAACTATTCTATAGATAGAACAGAAAAAATTATTTTACTTAAACAAGAAATAGAAAGATTAAATATCAATTTTTTAAAACCAGATATAAATTTTTCTGATCCTTTATTTTCAATTGAAATCAATGACAACATAAAATCAATAAGGTTTGGATTAGCAGCAATTAAAGGTGTTGGTATAAAATCCATTTCTAGCATGATTGATGAAAGAAATAAAAATGGCAAATTTAAAAGTATCATTGATTTTATGAATAGAGTTTCAAAGGAGGTCATTAATAAAAGACAACTTGAAAAACTTATACAGGCTGGAGCTTTTGATAGTATTGAAGCTAACAGATCAAAATTATTTAATAATGTACTAAAATTTGTTGAATTATTTGGAGGAGAGAAAAATATCAATCAAGACATGCTTTTTGAAGAAAATGAGATTTCTTTTGAAGATAAAAACTTATTTAATCAACATTATGTAAAATGGAAGAATGCAGAAACTCTATCTAACGAGTTAGAGGTTATTGGATTTTATTTTTCTGATCACCCATTAAATCATTATCCAAAAAAGTTTTTTGAATTAGAGAATATTATGTCTTTAAGAAACTATTCAGAAAGCTATGACTCAAACACTATTAAGACTTGCGGTGCAATTTTAGATATTAAAGAAAGATCAAATAAGGATGGAAAAAAATATGCATTTATAACAGTATCAGAAACTAGTTTTCAATTTGAATTAACAATATTTAGTGAAAATTTATATAAATACCGACCATTATTAAAAGAAGGAAATTTATTAATATTTAATATTGATATTGTGAAAAGTAATACTGATACACGTTTTATAATAAGATCAGTAGATTCTCTGGAGAAAACTTTTATTAAAAATAATTATAAATTTAATATTTATACAAATATTAAAAATATAGATGTATTAAAAAATAATATTTTTGTAGAAAGAGAAAGTGGAAATTTTGATAATTTTATTGATGTCTTCTTTACAGTGGATCAGAAATTAGTAAATTTTGATTTCAATAAATATTCAATTAAATCGTACAAAAAACTTGATGATTTAAATAAATCTAAAATTTTAGATTATTCTTTAGAAATATCTTGAAAAAATAATTCATTATAATATTAGAACAACCAAATTAAATCTAGCACACAGAAAAAACCGGTGTTTTTATTTCTGTGGAGGTTAAACCGGGAGTTATTATGAATCTACCAGAATTAAAAATAGAAGATCTTTTAGAGTCAGGTGTTCATTTTGGACACAATGTTAGAAGATGGAATCCAAAAATGAAAGAATATATTTATGGAGTAAGAAATAATATTCATATTTTTGATTTAAGAATTACTTTAGAATTGCTTAATACAGCCCTTGTCAAAATACATGAAACTGTATCTAAATCAGGTAAAGTTCTTTTTGTTGGTACAAAAAAACAATGTAGTGATGTTGTTAAAGAATTAGCTTTGATAAACAATAATTTTTATGTGAACAAGAGATGGCTTGGCGGAACATTAACAAATTGGAAAACAATTTCTCATTCTATTAAAAGATTAGAAGAATTAGAAGTTTTTTTAAAAGACAATGAATCATCAAAAAATTTATCTAAAAAAGAACTTCTAGATATATCTAGAGAGAAACAAAAACTTGATTTAAATATTGGAGGTATCAGGAATTTAAATGGTAAACCTGATTTGTTGATAGTATTTGATGTTATTAAGGATAAAATAGCTGTTAAAGAAGCCACAAAACTAAATATACCAGTTGTTGCAATAGTTGATACTAATGCAGACCCTGAAAATATTGATTATGTTATACCTGGAAATGATGATGCTCTTAGATCTATCAGTCTATACAAAAGTTATTTTATGGAAACAATTCAAGATGCAATAAATTTTCAAAGTAAATTATCCGATAAAGATAATCAAAATATTGAAAAATAATTAAACAAGGAATAAAAAAAATGAATAACATTACAGTTCTTATTAAAGAATTAAGAGAAAAAACAGGTGCAGGTTTTTTAGATTGTAAAAAAACTTTAGAAGAAAATAAACACGACATTGAAAAATCAATAGAATCACTCAGAAAGAAGGGATTAGCCAAAGCTTCAAAAAAAACTGATCGAATAGCCAATGAGGGTGCAGTAGGAATTTATTCTAATAATGATATTACTGTCATTATTAAAGTTAATAGCGAAACTGATTTTGCTGCAAAAAGTGATACATTCTTAAATTTTCTAGATACCTTAGGAAACTTAATATTAAAAAATAATACTTACGTTGATAAGAATGAATTTTTATCTTTCAAATATGAAAAAGGTACAGTTCAAGATTATTTTAATTCAATGATTGCAAAAATTGGTGAAAACTTAATATTAAATGACTTAATTGTTAAAGAAAATAATAAAACAAATTATGCATTTTATATTCATAATAGTTACCGAAGCAATATTGGTAAAATTATCTCTTTTTTAGAATATTCAGCTAAAAATGTTGATAATGATATTGAAGTCTTATCTAAAAATTTATGTATGCATATTGCTGCTATGAAACCTGAATCTCTTGATATTGAAGATCTTGATAAAAGTTTAGTTATAAATGAGGAAAAAATTCAAAGAGAATTAATTTTAAATTCTGGCAAACCTTCAAATATTGTTGATAAAATTTTACAAGGAAAAATGAAAAAATTTTACAGTGAAGTCACATTACTTAATCAATCATATATATTAGATCAAGATAAAACTGTAAGAAATATTGTTGATGACAATTCAAAAGTTGATTTTAATTTAATATCTTTTGAGCTTATAAGCTTATAAAATGAACAAAAGAATTTTACTTAAGATATCTGGAGAATCCTTAATGGGTTCTCTAAATTACGGTATCGATGTTTCTACTATTAATAAAATATCTAATGAAATTAAAAATGTTTATAACAAAAAATATCAAATTTGTTTAATTATTGGAGGTGGAAATATTTTTAGAGGAATCAAGGGTGCTTCTGAGGGAATAGATAGATCTACATCTGATTATATGGGTATGTTAGCAACCGTAATGAATGCCTTATCGCTTCAAAGTAGTTTAGAAAAAATTAATGTTCCAACTAGAGTGCAATCTGCAATAACAATGTCACAAATTGCAGAACCTTATATAAGAAGAAGAGCTATAAGACATTTAGAAAGAAATAGAATTGTAATTTTTGCAGCAGGTACAGGTAATCCATTTTTTTCTACTGATACTGCAGCAACATTGAGAGCTTCTGAATTAGACTGCAAGTTGATAATTAAAGCAACAAAAGTAAATGGAATATATAATAAAGATCCTCAAACAAATAAAGATGCAAAACTTATAAAAAATATAACTTATAGTGATGTTATAAATAAAAATTTGAAGGTAATGGATTTAACAGCAATAAGTTTAGCAAAAGATACCAACATACCAATCTTTATAACAAATATTTTCAAAAAAAATTCTCTAATTAATGTTTTGAATCATAAAGGTTCTTATAGTAAGATAAGTTAATTTATGAATGATCTAGAAAGTAAAATGAATTCAGCTGTTTTACATTTTGAAAAAGAATTAAATTCTCTAAGAACATCAAGAGCTAATCCTTCAATGTTAGATAATATTTTGGTTGATGCATATGGTGCAAAAACACCTATTAATCAATTAGGCAATATTTCTATTTTGGATGCAAGTACAATTTCAATACAAATTTATGATATATCATTATTAAAAAATGTTGAAAATGCTATTACTGAATCAAACCTTGGAATTAATCCTCAAATAGATGGTCCTCTTATAAGACTACCCATACCTAAATTAAGTGAAGAAAGACGGAAGGAAATAATTAAAATTGCCTCAGAGTTTGCAGAAAATTCTAAAGTATCAATAAGAAATATTAGAAGAGATTTTATAGAAAATTCAAAAAATGAAAAAAAGAATTCTAATCTTTCAGAAGATGATCTTAAAAGAGAAATTAATCAAATTCAAAAAACAACAGATAATAAAATAGAAAAAATTGATCAAATATTGGAACAAAAAAAAGCTGATATCTTGAAAGTTTGAATTTGATAAATAACTTAGAACATATTGCCTTAATACTTGATGGCAATAAAAGATGGGCAAAAAAAAATAAATTTACAAATTCAATTGGATATTCAAAAGGTTTTGAAAATATTAGAAATCTAGTTAATTTATGTATATCTAGAAAAATAAATAACTTAACAATGTTTGCTCTTTCATCAGAGAATTTTAATAGATCATCATTAAATATTATTTATAATATAATTTATGATAATTTTTCAGACACATTTAATGAATTAGTTTCACAAAAAGGAGTGAAAATAAATATTTTTGGGTCTAGAGAGAACTTACCAAGTAAAATAATAGAAATATTCAACAATATTGAAGAAAGATCAGCAAGTAATAAAAATTTAAATTTAAATATAGCTTTTAACTACGGCTTCAAAAATGAGGTTAAGCATGTATTAAATAAAATTTTGAATAATAAATTTAAAATTAATATTAATAATAGCAAAGAAATTAATGATTTATTTTATTTAGGATCTAAACCCGATCCAGATATTTTAATAAGAACAGGGGGGTTTAAAAGGTTAAGTAACTTCATTATGTATAATCTAACTTATACAGAATTATTTTTTACAGACACCCTATGGCCTGATTTTAAGGAAGAAGAATTTGATTTAATAATAAATCAATATTTTAAAATTAAAAGGAAGTATGGGTTATAAAAATTTTTTACTTAGGTCGTTATTTTCAATTATTTTTTTATCAATTTATTTTATTTCCCTATTAATTGATCTAAAAGCTATTTTTTATTTAATAATCATCATTTATTTGTTAATTCTTTTAGAAATTTATTTTTACTTTAAAAAAAACCAATTTATTCCAATTATTTATGTTTTTATTTCTTTTATCTTTTTTATATTGATTGAATTTAAACAGTCTATTTTTTTAAATTTTAATTTATTTATATTTATAGTGATTTCTTTTGATATTTTTTCTTATGCCAGTGGTAAAACTATTGGTAGCAATAAACTAATAAATATTAGTCCAAATAAAACTATTGAAGGTTTGTTTGGTGGATTTATAATATCATTTATATCTAGTTTATTACTCTCATATTTTTTAGATATTAATATAAATATTAAGCTAATTTCATTTATACTTTTAATAATTTTAACGTCATTTATTGGTGATTTAATAGAGTCATATTTTAAAAGAATAAATAGTTTAAAAAACTCAAGTGAATTTATACCTGGACATGGAGGCGTATTCGATAGATTTGATAGTTTCTTGTTTGCAATTATATTTTTTTCTATATTTATAAATTTTATTAAATGAATATTAATATTTTTGGAAGTACAGGTATTATAGGTAAAAAAACTTTAAAATTAATTGATACTAATTTTCCTAATTTAAAAGTAAATTTGATTTGTGCAAAATCTAATTATAAATTATTAAAAAAACAAATATACAAATACAAACCCAAATACGCCTTTCTTTTTGATGAGAAAAAAGCATTTTCATCAATAAAAAAAATCAATAAAACAAGAATTTTAAATTTTAAAGAATTATTAAGTTATTTATTATCAAGTAAATCAAATTTCAGTATATTAGCAATTTCAGGTTACAAATCTTTATATTACCTTGATCACATAATTAAGAATACTGACAATTTAGGAATAGTTAGTAAGGAAGCTATTGTTTCAGCTGGTCATATATTTAAAAAAAAAAAATATTTTAATAAAACAAACATATTTCCGATTGATTCTGAACATTATTCATTATTTGAATATTTCAATAAAATTAATAATAAAAATTCTATAAAAAAAATAATCATTACTGCTTCTGGCGGGCCCTTTTATAAAAAAAATTTTAAAACATTAAGTAACATTACGTTTAAAGAGGCAATAAATCATCCAAAGTGGAAAATGGGATATAAAAATAGTATAGATTCTGCAACTTTAGTAAATAAATGCCTAGAATTAGTAGAAGCACATTATTTATTTGAAATACCTTATAATAAAATGAAAGTTTTGATTCATCCAGAAGCTATTGTTCATTCTGCAATTGAATTTGACAATTATGTAACCCATTTTAATTTATTTAAAAATGATATGAAAATACCTATTATAAATTTTCTTTTATTGTCTGAATTTAAACAAAAACATATGAATAATAATTTATTTATTAAAAATTATGAAAATTTGAACTTCAGTAATGTTAAAAATACAGTATTCCCTATTTATAAGTTATTTAAAAATTTGGATAAAGAAAAACCACAAAATTTAATAAAATTTAATGTTGGAAATGAATTTGCAGTAAATCTATTTAAAAATAAATTAATCAAATACACAGATATTTACAACATAATCCAAAAAGTTACATCTTTAAATTTGTATTCTCCTGTAAACACTATTAAAGATATTATAAATTACCATGAAGAAATTGAGATTAAATTACAAAATTTTAAAATACGTAATAATTAGTATTTTTTTAATTTTTCATTCTTTAAAATCTTTTGCTACTGATGAAATTATTTTTAAAATACAAGGTAATCAGTTTACTGATTCTGATGTAATATTATCATTATTGAAAAATATTCCCCAAACTATAAATGAGGAATTTAGCAATGAGATAATTAAAACATTAAATAAATCAAATCTTTTTTCAGATGTAACCGTAAATATTAGTGGAAGTGAAATTACTATATTAGTTGAAGAATTTCCGAACATAAATAACCTTTATTTTAACAATAATGAAAGACTAAAAGATGAAGATCTTAAAATAATTGCACAAGAAATAGAACTTTCAAATTACAATGAACCTAAAATTAATTCTTTTGTAAATGAAATACAAAAATTATATCAATCTTTTGGCTATAACAATGTTAGTATAGATTTCTATGAAGAATATTTTCAAAAAAATAATACTGTAGATTTATATTTTGATATCAATGAGGGGGATATTACAAAAATTAATAAAATTTTTATAAATGGTAACAAATTAATTTCAAAACAAGATATATCAGAAATTATATCTTCTAAAACCAAGTCTTTTAGAAATATGTTTGCTAATAACAATTATAAGCCACCTAATATTGAAAGAGATGAGTACTTAATTGCCAATTATTATAGAAACATTGGTTTTCTAGATGTTCAAGTAAAATCTCAAGTTGAATTTTTAGAATCTAATAAGGTAAATGTTTATTTTAATATTAGTGAGGGCTCTCAATATTTATTATCTAAAATTTCTTTTAGTGATGAAAAAAATATTATAGATCAATTAACAATTGATTTAATAAATTCAAAAATTAATATTTTCTTAGATGATAATAAATTCTTTTCTTTAGATAATTTAAAAGTATTAAAAAAAGAAATTTCATCAAATATTGTTGAAAGTGGTATTGAATTTTTTGAAATTGAATCATTTGAAAAAATCGAAAATAATAATGTCAGTATCTTCTTCGAAGCTCTACCTATTGTACCAAAATATACAAATCAAATTAATATACTCGGTAATTCAAGAACATTTGATTATGTGATTAGAAGAGAATTAGAAATCATTGAAGGTGATGCTATTTATGCTAGTCAGATAGAATCCATAAGAGACAAATTAAATTCATTAAGATTATTTGAATCTGTAAGAGTTAGCGAACAATACGTGGATGAAAATTCTGTAAATTTGATAATTGAGGTTGAAGAAAAACAAACTGGATCATTTAATGCAGGTGTTTCTGTTGGTACCTTAGATGGGTTTTCTATTGTTACAGGCTTAAAGGAAAGAAATTTTTATGGTACTGGTAGATCACTAGATATATTAGTAAATACATCTGAAGATAAAAATGAATTTAAATTTAAAACTACAGATAGATTATCTTATGAAAATGATGCTGATATAAGTTACAAAATAAATTATAAGCAACAAGATTTTTCTAAGGCAAGTTCATATAAGCTTGATACTTTTTCTAGTGGTATAGGAATTGGATATAAGATTAATAACAATCTTTATCATAATATTGATCTAGAATATGTTTTGAAGGAATATAAAATTACAAATTCTTCTACTGCTTCAGACTCAATCATAAATTCATCTGGAAATAACATGAGTTATCTTTTTAAAAATAACTTTCGTTATTCTACAGTAAATCCTGGTTTTATTCCAAGAACTGGAAATTTTTTAAATTTTAATAATACTATTGAAACTCCCACTAGTTCTAGTAACGGATATATTAGGAATCTTATCACTTTAAAACAATATTATAGTAGAGACAAAAGTGTATTTTCTTTACAGACAAAATTAGGAAATATTATTTCTCTAAATAATAATGATATTTTAACTGATGATAAATTTTCACTCGGTGGTAGATGGCTTAGAGGTTTTGATAATTTTGGTGCTGGTCCAAGAAATTCAAGAACTTCATATGTTGGTGGTAATAACATTGCAGTTACTAAATTAGATTACTCATACGAAATTTCAAACAACTCTAATTTTCCTATATTTATTAATTTATTTAATGATTATGGTGTAATATGGGAAAATAAAACTACTCCATCCCAAAGTGATAATAATTTAAGAGCATCAGCTGGTTTTGGTGTAAAATATTATTCCCCTATAGGCCCCATTGGCTTTTCATGGGGTTTTCCACTTATTGACGAAGAATATGATATTAAAAGAATGTTTTTATTTTCAGTAGGCAATATAGATTGAGTTCAATAAAGATACTAACATTTCTTCTTGCTATTTTTTTTTGTAATTCTGCTATTGCTCAAAAAATTGTTGTTATTAATATTCAATTCTTAATTGATAATAATATTTTATACCAGGATACAATTAAAGAAATCGAAAAAAGCCAACAAGCATATTTACAAAAATTTAAAAATATTGAAAATGATTTACAAAGTATATTAAATGAAATTGAAGAATCTAAATTATTGCTTAATGAAAATGAAATAAATAAAAAAATTAATAAATACAATGTAGATTTATCAGATTTTAAGAAATTAGTTGAAGATTTTAATTTTCATTATCAAAATCAAATTATAAGTATAAGGGACAGTATTTTAGAAGAAATATTATTTATACTTGAAAATTATGCAATTGAAAATAATATTGACTTAATATTAGATTCAACAAGTTATTTGATAGCATCGAATAATATAGATATTACTAATGATATTAATTTAGAATTAGAAAATATTGATTTAAAATTGGAATATAAAGACTTTGAAAAAAATTAAATATATAGATATTAAGAATATATTAGAAAAAAATTCAATAGAGATAAATTCAACGTTCTCTAATGAAGAGGAATTTTCAAGTATAAAAACTATTTTGAACTCATCTAATAAAGATTTATCATTCTTTTCAAATCAAAAATATGCAAATGATTTAAAGAATATAAAAGCTAAAGCATGTTTAATTGAAGATAAATACAAAAATTTATTACCTAATAACTGTATTCCTATAATTGTAAAAGACCCATATCTAGCGTTAGCTTTAATAATTGAAATTTTTAATGAAGAGACCTTTAAATCTAATGGAATTATTTCACCAAATACCACTATTGATCCTAAATGCAAAATTAATAAAAATGTTCAAATAAATTCTTATTCAATTCTTTTAGAAAATACTGAAATTGCAGAAAACGTTTACATAGGATCAAATTCTAATATTGGTCCAAATGTGATTATTAATAATAATGTAATTATCCATGATAATGTGTCTATATCAAATGCGATTATAATGGATAATTGTGAGATTAAATCAGGTGCGAGAATTGGCGGCACTGGTTTTGGTTTTGACATGAAAACTAAACAAAAAATCAATCATAATGGAAATGTTATAGTTGGAAAAAATACATCTATTGGATCAAATACAACTATTGATAGAGCAGTTTTTGAATCTACAACTGTAGGGGAATTTTCTAATATAGATAATCTAGTTCAAATAGCTCATAATGTTATCATTGGAGATTATGCTGTAATTGCTGCTCAAGTAGGTATTGCAGGAAGTACTAAAATTGGCAATAATGTTAAAATTGGAGGTCAAGCAGGTATATCAGGTCATTTAATAATAGGTGATAATGTTACAATCGCTGCCAAAAGTGGAGTAACAAAAAACATAACTAACAATTCAATAATTGCGGGCTTTCCTGCTAAGGATATAAAGTTGTGGAAAAAAGAAATAATAAAAAATAGCTTGAGAAAATGAAATTAAATACGGAAGAAATTAAAAAACTAATACCACATAGAGATCCCTTTTTATTTGTAGATAGTTGCGAAATAATTACACCAGGTGAACGCGGTAAATCCGAAAAATTTTTTTCTGCAAATGAATATTTTTTTAAGGGACACTTTCCTAACAATCCAATTGTTCCTGGAGTAATTATTGTTGAAGCAATGGCTCAAACAGCTGGTATTGTAGTCTCTTACAAACTCAAGGAATTTGAAGATAAATCAGTTTTATTTATGAGTGTAAATAAAGCAAAATTCAGAAAACCTATATTTCCAAATGAAAAAGTATCATTTGAAGTAAATTTTGTTAATAGTGTTAGAGATGTCTATAAATTTGAAGGTACTTGCTATAAGGAAGAAGTAAAAGTTTGTGAGGCTGAGTTCGCAGCAATGATAACTTATAAGTAATAATCAGAAATATATTATTTATTTATAGTTTAATTTTTATAATTTAATAAAGATAACATTATGATACATCATTCTGCTGTTGTTTCAAATAAAGCAGAAATTGACGAAACAACAAATATAGGCCCATTTTGTATTATTGGAGAAGGGGTAAAAATTGGAAAAAATAACAAGTTAATTTCTCATGTTTCTATTACTGGTGATACAATTATTGAAAATAATAATATCTTTTATCCATTCTGTTCAATTGGTTCAGAACCTCAAGACTTAAAATATAATAAAGAAAAATCTTATCTTAAAATTGGCAGTAATAATAAATTTAGAGAAAATGTTACCGTAAATCCAGGAACATCTGGTGGAGGCTTAAATACAATTATATCTGATAATTGTTTATTTATGGTAGGTTCACATGTAGCACATGATTGTAAAATTAAATCAAATGTTATTTTAGCCAATAATGCAACTCTTGCCGGACATGTAGAAATTGATAACAATGCAATTTTAGGGGGTAATTCAGCAATTCATCAATTTGTTAGAATAGGAAAATATGCAATGATTGGTGGTATGAGCGGCGTTGAAAAAGATATCATTCCATATGGTTTGTACACAGGAATAAGAGAAAATTTGAAAAGCTTAAACCTCATTGGTTTAAAAAGAAAAGGCTTAACATCTAATACGATCAATGAAATTAAAAATCTCATCAATATAATTTTTGATAAAAATGATACAATTGAAAAAAATATTAAAAATAATTTTGTTGAAAGTTCTGAAATTTTAGAAATTAAGGAAGTAATTGAATTTCTGAACTCAAATTCAAAAAGAGGTATTACTACTTTTGAAAATGATTAAAATAGGAATAATTGCCGGGGATGGTAATTTGCCTTTATATATTGGTAAATCACTGTTAAGTAAAAATTACGATGTTACATTTTTATCTTTAAATAATAAAAATAATAAATTTTATAAGAATTATGATTTTGTAGATTTAGATATCTTATCAGTAAAAAAAATCTTTAAAGTTTTAGATTCAAATAAAATAAAACATATAATATTTGCAGGAAGTATAAAACGACCTGGTATTAAAGATTTAGGTTTTGATTTGCCAACTTTATTAATTGCTAAAAATCTTTTATTAGAAAATAAAGGTGACAATAATCTGTTAATGAGCTTAAAAAAATACTTTGAAACTAAAGGATATATTTTTTTTAATTGGACCAGATATTGCAAGGAATTATTTTCAACTGAAATAAATTTAACAAAAATTAAGCCTTCTAAAAACGCAATTCTAAATTTAAAAAAAGCAAAATCAATATATCAAATTTATAAGAAATTAGATGTTGGTCAGGCCATGATAATTCAAAATCAATTAGTTTTAGGATTAGAAGCTATAGAAGGTACTGATGAATTGTTAAAAAGATGTAAAGAATATAAAAGAAAAAATGATAATGGTGTTCTGTTTAAATTTTCAAAACAAAACCAGAGTAATCTAATTGATATTCCATTAATTGGATTAGATACAATAAAAAATTTAAAAAAATATAATTATGAAGGTGTATTTTTGCAAAAAAATAAGTGTTTAATTTTAGATAAGAAAATAATTATTGATTATGCTAGTCAAAATAATTTATTTATCTCATCAGTAGATCTAAATTGAAAAAATTAAAAATTTTTGTTTGTTGTACTGAACAATCTGGTGAAAATATTTGCTCAAATATTTTATCAAGAATGAATATAGATGATTACCAATTTGATGGAGTTTGTGGCAAACAATCTGAAAAATATATTTCTAATAAAATTTATGATTTATCAGAATTTAAATCTATAGGGCTTTTTGAAATAATACTTTCAATCTCAAAATATTTAAAAATGATAACTAGATTAAAAAACTATATTATTAAAAATGATTATGATTTAGTTTTAACTATAGACTCACCAGATTTTAATTATAACCTTGTAAACCAATTAAGAAAATCAAATTTTAAGAATAAAATAATACATGTAGTTGCTCCAACTGTTTGGGCTTGGAGATCATATAGGTCAAAAAAATTTGCAAATATTTTTGATGAAATTTTTCTATTGTTTAATTTTGAAAAAAAATATTTTAATTTTCATAATCTAAATACAACTTTTATTGGGCATCCAATTTTTCATATTAAAAAAAGAGATAATAAAAAAAAATATAAGTACCTCTCTTTTTTACCAGGTAGTAGACAAAATGAAGTACTAAAACTGATGAAATATTTCAGTTATATTGAAAAATATATATCTAAGAATAATCTAAATTATAAAATATTTATTCCAACTTTGCCTCATCTTGCCTCTTTAATTAAAGAAAATACTAAGAAATGGAAAACTGAGACTATAATTTCAACTGATATGAGTAAATTTGATGAATATTATGAAGATGTTTACTTAAGTATCACTTGCTCTGGTACTGCCTCTTTAGAAATTGCCAAAAGGAACATTCCTCAAATAGTAATCTATAAACTTAATTATTTTACGGAAATTTTAATCAAGCCTTTTGTGAAAGTGAAATATGCAAATATTATTAATATTATAAGTAATCAAATGATTATTCCAGAAGTTGTTAATTCAAATTTAAATGAAAAAAAGTTATTAAATATTTTTCTAAATTTATTTAATGATAGAAAAAAACAAGAAACTCAAATTAACTCAATTAATATGCATCTTAAAGAAATTGTTAATGATTTTAGCCCTTATGATGTTAGTGTTAATCGTATAAATAAGTTAATCAATCCTTCTTCCAAAGCCAATTAAAAATTGATTTTTTTTCTCTTGAAGATTCCACTTGATAAGGCCTTGCTTTATAACCAGTGTATAATTGACGAGGTCTGCCAATTTTATTAATAGGATCTTCTATCATTTCCTTCCATTGTGATATCCATCCTACAGTCCTTCCTATTGCAAATAGTACCGTAAACATGCTTGTAGGGAAACCTAATGCTTTTAAAATTATGCCTGAATAGAAATCTACATTTGGGAATAATTTTTTACTAATAAAATATTCATCTTTCAGTGCTATTTTTTCTAATTCTATTGCAATTTTAAGCAGTGGGTCGTCTTGCATATTTAACTCTTCTAAAACCTCATGCGCACTTTCTTTCATCACAGTGGCTCTTGGATCATAGTTTTTATAAACCCTATGCCCAAAACCCATTAATCTAAAAGAGTCATTTTTATCTTTAGCTTTATCTATAAATTTTTGTATATTTGATACATCACCAATCTCTTCTAACATTTTAATTACTGCTTCATTTGCTCCACCATGAGCTGGTCCCCATAAAGATGCAATACCTGCAGCAATACACGCAAAAGGATTAGCACCAGAGGAACCTGCCAACCTTACCGTTGAAGTAGATGCATTTTGTTCATGATCAGCATGTAACGTAAAAAATCTATCCATTGCTCTTACAATTTTTGGACTCACCTTGTAATCTTCTGATGGCACAGAAAATGTCATATACAAAAAATTTTCTGCATATGAAAGATCATTTCTTGGATAAACAAATGGTTGACCAATGGAATATTTATAAGCCATTGCACCTATTGTTGGAATTTTTGCTATTAATCTATGACAGGCAATCATTCTTTGATTAATGTCTGAAAAATCAGTACTGTCATGATAAAAGGCAGAAAGGGCGCCAACAACACCTACCATAATTGCCATAGGGTGCGCATCTCTACGAAAACCTCTATATAAATTTACTAGTTGCTCATGCAACATTGTATGATTGGTTATTACATCTTTAAATTTCTGCTTGTCTTCTGGAGACGGTAATTCACCGTGCAGTAAAAGATAACAAACTTCAAGAAATTCACTTTTAGATGCCAAATCGTGTATATCATAGCCTCTATGACGAAGAATTCCTTTTTCACCATCTATATATGTTATTCCAGATTCACATGATGCAGTTGAAGTAAAACCTGGATCAAAAGTAAATAAACCTGTTTCTTGATAAAGTTTACGAATATCCAAAACATTCGGACCATCTTTACTTTCAATAAGTGGAATTTGATACGATTTACCACTCTCATTGTTGAATAGAGTAAACTGTTTATCGTTAACTTTTTTATCTTCGTAATCAGCCATATTTAATTATCTCTATATTGATTTAATCTATCAATAGTATCTTTTTTACCTAATATTACAAAAATATCAGAAATTGAAGGCCCTTGATAGGAATTTATTAGTAAAAATCTTATTGGTTTACCTAAAACAGGGAATTTAATTTTATTATTTTTTAAAAAATCATTTATGACATTTTGAATATTATCTCTATTCCAATCATCTATTTCTGCAATTAAATTTAAAAATTTGTTAAAAAAACTATCAAATTCTGAGGTCAGTT